>NZ_LNQC01000054.1 GCF_001651855.1 Sinorhizobium americanum
CAGGAACGAGGTGAGATAGAAGGTGCCGATCAGCATGGCGAGGTTGGCGATCGAGGCGACGCCGTATTTGCCGATGGTGAATGCCATGGCGCCGAAGGCGCCGATCGGGGCGGCCTTCATCAGGATCGCCACCAGCCGGAAGATCGGCAGCGTCAGCGCCTGCAGGAAATCGACGACCGGCTCGGCCTTTTTGCCGACGATCGCCAGCGAGATGCCGAAGAGCACCGAGATGAACAGCACCTGCAGGATGTCGCCCTCGGCAAAGGCGCCGACGAGCGTCGTCGGGATGATGTTCATCAGGAAGCCGGTGATCGACTGCTCATGCGCCTTTGCGGCATAGGAGGCGACCGCCTTCGCATCAAGTGAGGCCGGGTCGATATGCATGCCCGCACCCGGCTGCACCACATTGGCCACGATCAGGCCAATGACGAGCGCAAGGGTGGAGAAGGTCAGGAAGTAGATCATCGCCTTGCCGGCGACGCGGCCGACCTTGGCGAGATCGGNATGGGGTCCCCCGTCCGGCAATGTGCCGGCCTTCCCAAAATCGACAGCCGCTGCTGCCTTCTCGTTTACGCAGCAAGCGACGTGCCAACTGGACCGAATCGAGCATCGCTTGAAATAGCTGCGCATTTTCGCCGGAGCGTGGCACGCGGTCCTGTCCGGAAACCTGCAATCATCGACGAGGAGAATGGGCGGAAACACGCCCAGTTTTGCCATTTCCAAATAGCCCGCGGTCATCGATGGCTTTGATCATGGCGCGCCCGTGCGCGGTTTTTGATAGGCAACTCTAGGAGTCCAGAATGATGGGCGAGGGGGACGGGCTGCGGGGATTGTCGGCGACACCTGGCATGTAACGACGAAGGCGCTCGTCAGCATTCTTGACTTGAATAGTTTGCGATCCCGGCAGGAAATTTCAGCCGGCGGCAAGCCCGACGCCGTCCGAAAGCACTATGAGGCGATCATTCAGTGCGACTCCGACGCCGCGGGCAATGCCGACGTCTGCGATGGCGTCGACGAAGAGCGACTCTTGAGCAGCTCCGACGAGCGGATTCAACCACAACCAACGTTTAAGGCATGATCAGTTCCGACAGGGAATGGGTATGAGGTTACAGGGCGCGCCGCGGCACCTGGCGCAGGCCAATGGTGCCCTCGATAGGGTGGGATCTTGTACCAGGTGATGCCGGAATTGGATCACTGCCGAGCGGATCGCAAAGCGCTGCGGCCGCTCACCCCACAGGCAAGCCATATTTGGCTGCTGCGACAAGCAGTCTAGTTCCAATTGATCTCGCTCAAACCGTGAACTCATAAACGGTGCTATTTCCGCCGACCTTCACCAAACTTGGATAGAAGGAGGCAAGAATGATATCCAGCAACATCGTCCGCGCCATTATCACCGGCGCAGCATTGGTTGCCACCTGTAGCGCGGGAGCGACGGATCTGACGACGGCACAAGCTGTGACGTCAGTCGATGCTGCATCGGCAGGCAGTCCGTGGCAGATACGCTTGCGGGGGCTTAATGTGATCACAAAGGACTCCGGCCGTGTTTACGGAGTGCCGGGATCGGATCTTTCCTTTTCGAATACGCTCATACCCGAATTCGACATCTCGTACTTCTTCAATGAGAATATCGCTGCGGAGCTCATCCTCGGCACAACCTATGCCAATGTCGACGGCGGCGGCTCAATTTCGACGCTCGGAGGAATCGGCAAGACTTGGCTGCTGCCGCCAACCTTGACCCTTCAATACCATTTCACCGATTTCGGCACCTTCCAGCCCTATGTCGGCGCCGGCGTCAACTATACGGTGTTCTACAACCAGTCGGGCAAGAGCGCTCGTAGCCTTGATGTCAAGAACACATTCGGCGTCGCCCTGCAGGCCGGCTTCGATTATATGGTCGACGACCATTGGGGCGTGAACTTCGACGCGAAGAAAATCTTCCTGAGACCAGAGTTCGATGCGAATGTCGGTGGCGCCGATGTCAGCGGCAAGGCCAAGCTCGATCCATGGCTGATTGGCGCCGGCGTCACTTACCGCTTCTAGTAAGTCGGAATTTCTCGCGGCCAGCGCATGGACTAAGTAACACCTGATCCAGATGAGTGCCGCCCGGCATTATGGCCGCGAGAAGCTCGACGGCACTTGCGCTTCGCGGCGTGACATCCCAGGATAGCGGCGAACCACAAGCGCAGCGTTCCTTGCTCCGGCGTTCGATCAGTTCTTCTTGGCCAATGTCGGTCGAACCCCGGTCATGCTCGCGCAGAGGTCGAGCCCCAGGTTGCGGAAGCCCTCGCGTCGGCTCCTCGCGACCTCTCAACGCTCATGGAACAGCCCTTCATAAATGAAGGCGCTGCAGATTGCTTCGCAGTCGGTCTCGCTGACGCCGGCGCGGCGCATGGTGGAGTGCCAGGAGTTGGCGACTGTGTTGGCCGCAGCCTGTGACCAATCCGCGCGGGCGACCGCCTGTCATCCTTTTCTTGTCATCAGCGGCGAAGGAGACAGGTCATGACGATCACCAGAGACGAAACTGCCTGGGCGGTCCTACGTCGAGCTCGACCGGGCGGCAGTGATCGCAAATCCAGCCGGAGATCTTACGTTTCTGCTCCCCGTCGATTTGGAGCACGTGACCCGGTGATGGTGGCGAAGGACGTACTGGACACGCCAGTGCAAAGGCCTCAACACTCATACGTGTTGCCCACCATTGATGTGGATTTCAGCACCATTGATATAGGACGAGGCAGGTGTGCAGAGGAAATAAATTGTCTCGGCGACTTCAGACGGGTCGCCGAGACGTCCCATTGGTACTTGGCTGGCAACGAGTTTGTCCGTGCCGGGCGACAGGATCGACGTCTCTATCTCGCCCGGGGCTATGGCATTAGCGCGAACTCCCCGGCCAGCAAACTCATGAGCAATTTCCCGGGTGAGTGCCGCGAGACCTGCTTTAGAGGCTGCATAGGCAGCGCCTGCGAAAGGATGAACGCGCGTGCCGGCGATCGAAGTTACGTTCACGATGGAGCCCTTGCCCAACTCGAGCTCGGGAAGAAGGCCACGGGCGAGCAACGCCGTGGAAACGAGATTAACGTTCAGCACTTGTGTCCAAGTGCGCGAATCAGTGCCGAGCACGCCCAGTCGGCTCTGGTTCGGACCTTTCGGCGAGATACCTGCATTGTTGACGAGTGCGTGAAGCTTGCCGGCGGGAAGTCGGCTCCGCACTTCTGCGGTCAGATCGTCTATCTTATCGATTTGCGCTAAATCAGCCTGGATGTGGCTCTCGCGTGCGGCTGGCCATGCGCAGTCCTCTGAAAAGGGCTGACGAGAAACGGTAAGGATTCTCCACCCACGCTCTTGAAACAGTTTCACTGTCGCGTGCCCGATACCTCGGCTCGCTCCTGTCAAAAGCATGATGAGCTGCTCTGTCATTATCGGGACCCTTCAGATTATTGACGCACAAACTGCTACATTCGATGTATTGCAACAATGAGGAAGACAGCCAGCGAAGCCGTTCGAGATTGTAACGCCGATGCCAGAACGTCAGT
This sequence comes from Sinorhizobium americanum, assembly GCF_001651855.1. Lineage (GTDB taxonomy): Bacteria > Pseudomonadota > Alphaproteobacteria > Rhizobiales > Rhizobiaceae > Sinorhizobium > Sinorhizobium americanum. The sequence goes on from NZ_LNQC01000054.1 coordinate 3,531, forward strand.
TTGCCTGTCCGTGAAACCGGTTAGCAACAAAGCCCGAAAGTTAGCGAGGATCCAGTCGGAGGAATTATTCACGCTCATCGGGAGGCGATGTCCAACCATAAAGTTTGGTTTGCGAGCGCTGGAATAACCTCAATCCTAGACCGCTGCTACCCGGCGTTAAAGCAACGAGCCGATGAAATGGGTGCGCACAAAGCACTTGCAAAAAATGAAAATACACGCATTTATCGGCCCGTCTGTGAATTCGAACGCTCAGATGCGGGGCCTCTTCTTTCGTCGAGAGAGAAGCGGCCCTTTGCTTAAGTGCAAAACGGATGATCCTTGTCGGGTCGCGGATCGGCACCCGAGGCATGTTCACGAAGCGTGCACGCGGCGCGCCTTGAAGATGACCGTAGCGTTGCGCGAGAAGTCACCGTAGAAGTGCGGCAGCCAGGAAAGCGGTCGCAGACCCGACGAATACAACCACTGCGCATCCGCGCAACACTTTCATCCGGCGCGTTCGTTTGCCGGTCCAATCATAGCCCATCACTCAATTCCCTCAGCCTCATGCCGGATATGCAGATAATGGAACAAGTCTCCTAAGAAATGGAAAACTTTGGGTCTGGAGGGCCTTTCCGTCCCGCCCGAACTCACGTTCGGGGGGCAGGTCGGCTATTTGTCCCTGACGCGGTATCCTCACACGAGCCGGATCATTTGCTGCGTGAAGCGGCCACTCGTCAGGTCGGCCAAGCTTGCGCTTCTCGCGACGTCAAGACGGCTAACGCGGCCGCGATCACAAGCAAAACCGCGCTGGCGCCGAAGGTCACCTGGTACCCACGCATGTCGAACAAGAAGCCACCAACGGTCCCGCCCGATGTGATAGCGAGGTGAATGGCTGCGACCATAAGTCCGCCTCCGGCTTCGGCATCCTTCGGCAGCGTCCTCGACAACCAGGTCCACCAGCCCACCGGCGCTGACGTGGCGAACAACCCCCAGATGCCCAGCAGCAGTGCCGCTGCGGCGACTCGGCCACCGACAGCCACAAGGGCCACGGCAATCGCCGCCATCAACATCGGAATCGCGATCAGCGTCCGATACATGCCATTCTTCAGAAAGGCGCCAATGAGCATGGTGCCGATGAACCCGGTCGCGCCCATCACCAGCAGCAGGAGCGACAGAGTTGAAACATCGGCATGTATAGCCGTTTCGAGGAACGGCCGCAGATAGGTGAACAGCGTAAACTGGCCCATGAAGAACACGCTGACCGCGGCCATGCCGAGAACCACCACTCGCCGGTTCAACAGTTTAAAAACGCTTCCGGATGCCGGCCGCTCCTCGACCTTCATGGGAGGAAGACTGAGGAACTGCCAGACGAAAACAATCACTGCCACCGGGACCACGCAGAAGAACGCCCCGCGCCAGCCGATGAGGTTGCCGAGGAAGCTTCCCAGAGGGGCGGCAATGACCGTCGCCAGCGCATTCCCGCCGTTGAAGATCGCCAGCGCCCGCGGCACCTGATCGTCCGGAACAAGCCGCATGGCGGTCGCGGCGGAGATCGACCAAAATCCGCCGATAACGAGGCCGATGAGCGCGCGGCCAAGCATGAACGTGACATAATTCGGAGCGACTGCTACCATCATCCCCGAGACGATCATCACGGCGGTGAGCGCCAGCAGGAGGATCTTGCGGTCGAGTCTGCCGACCACGGACGAGATGAAAAGGCTTGTCATCACCGCAAAGGCGCCGGATACGGATATCGCCTGTCCGGCCTGGCCTTCGGTTATAGCCAGATCCGAGGCGATCGGGGTCAGCAGGCTAAGGGGCATGATTTCCGCCGCGATGAGCGCGAAAACGCAAAACGACATCGCGAATACCGCGCCCCATGCGGCGGGCCGCTCCTCACCCCCGCTGCTGTCAGCAGAGAGTTGCACCAACATTGTTCTTTGCCTCGAGAATGTTCCGGCGGGGCGCGTCCTGCCTATCATTGCCGGTCTATCCGGAGGGCAGAGTTTTCGTGGCGCCGTTGGTTGATCCGGGAGCTGAACCCCGACGACGGCGATTCGCGCTGCTAAACGGTATCTTCCTATGATCGACGTTTATGAATTGAATGTAATCGGCGCGGAGCACCGAACCATCACAAGGATAAGCGCAACTCCGCAGGCGCCGCCGGCGATGGCCAGTAATGCGGACAACGGATGTTTTGTTCGTCAATACCTGGGCTGTTCGCGGTTCCGATCTCCCGTGACGAACAGAGCGGGGGTAAAGCACCGACCTTGTCGCAGCAGCGTTGAACGTCTCTTCCGAGGGGCACCCGCACGCTGGTGCAGCCAAGAGGTTCGCCACGATGCGGTTGCGAAACTGGCGTCCGGAGAAAGACGATCGCGGCAAACGCGCGCGTGCGGCCTTCTTGTGCATCTGGAACGTTCTGAATAACCCGGGCGTCGCCCGCGGTACAAAGCACTGTCTTACCATTTCGACACTCCGCACGATATCTTCAGTCCGTGACGCATTTTCAGATGCCTCATAGCAATGTGCGTGCCATCAGAAACCTTCTGGCATGAGCCACTAGAACGAACCGCCCGTGTCGCATGTCCAACATTGTCCTACATCGAACAATGCCAAGCGACATGGACCTGTTGCTCTTGGGCGCACAAAAAATGGACCGCTGTTCAATCTGCGATGACACCGACTTCCCGATAGGCAGGAAATGAAAATTATCCACTTCTGCGAAACGGAACAGTCGATCGCGAGCTGCGAACATGCCTAACTTGAAGCACGAGCACAGTGACAATCCGCCAGGGCAGATAGGTCGATGCCCCCCCGAAGCGGGGGCACGGGCGTTTGAGCTGGATTGAAATCGATGAGGCGCACGGCAAACCTGTTCGCGTGTGCTCACATTCCGTTGCCGTGGTCCAAAAGCGCTAACCGAACTTTCTCGAATTCAAATTTCCCGCTCGATCGTCAAGGCACGCTGACGACGGTCTCGCTTCCGTGCCAACGCGCAAGGCGTCGGGAAGGCGTCGGAGGCCAGCCAGTGCTGGCCCCGACCGTCAAGACAGGAGCGGGCGTGTCAGCGGCTCGTAGGTGCGCCGGTACAAGGCGTCGCCGAACAGCCGCAGGACAGCGTTCCGGATTGTACTCGAACCCGTTCTCAGCTTGTCGCGGGCGCGCGATTTCTTCTGTACCCACGCGACCCGACCGATGCGCGCCTCGTGAAATTGTCGGAGGATGCCTTCCATCGGATCGTCCTTGGCGACAAGCTCTGCAAGAACGACTGCGTCCTCGATCGCCATGCCCGCGCCCTGCGCCATGCTGGGCGATGAGGCGTGCGCGGCATCACCGATCAGGACATGCCGATTGGCTATCCATCGTTTTGCAGGAACTTCCTGCAAAACGGCTCGATGGACTGCGGTGGCGGGATCCAGGGCGGCGACAATCGGTCCGAGCGGACCTGCGAAGCTGCTGAACAGCTGCTTCATAACGGTTACGGAGCCGTCGCCGATTTCGTTCGAGCGGCAGTCGGCGTATATGTACGTTTCGGTTTCGCTGATGGGGATGCCGAGCAGCGTGCGGCCGTTCCCGAGCATTGCCGTCCAGCCGTCGATCTCTCCGTTGTTGCGGACGACCAGTCGCCAGCATGAAATGTCGATCTGGCGAGCCGCGCTCGGACCGAAGACTGCGGTCCGCAGCGGCGTATTGACGCCTGCCGCGCCTACGACGAGATCGTATTCTTTTTCTTGTCCATTGGAGAAACGAGCCGCGCCCTTGTCACCACGCGAAGCCGTCGAGACCACTTCCAGGCCATAGGTCACAGTGCTTGGCTCCAGCGAAGCATGGAGGATGTCTGTTAGAGATTGGCGCGATAAGGCAAGACAGGGCCCACAATCCTTCCAGATGTCTGCGGTCCTCACGTCGTTCAGAACGAAGCCTGAAGACGAAAGGATTCTCTGTCTGGCAATCGGATAGGCAACAGCCCTTACTTGTTCGAGCAGTCCCAGGTCGCCGAGCGCTCTTGCGGCGTTTCCCAGGAGAAAAATACCTGCTCCCTCCGTCGGTGGCCGTTCCCGGCGTTCGGCAACCTCGCACTCGACGCCCTTCATTTTCAGTGCTCGTGCTGCAGAAAGTCCGGCTATTCCGGCCCCGGCAATCAGTATTTTCATCGATCATTCCTGTGTGAGCGACCTAGGTCGACGTTGTATTTCAGCTCGCGGGCAAGGTATGACACAGCTTCGCGTCGAGTTCACGACCCGGGCGGCACGCCGCATCACGCGTCGCCATGCACCTGATGCACGGGAGCCACTGCGAGCCCTTCTTCATTGGTATTTCGCCTTATGGAGCCGTTTCTGTATCTGTCAGTAGCCGTCAGTAGCGAACTGTAGCTGTCCGCAGGTCGTCAGCCGCCGCCCCGACGACGTTTCTCTTCGTCGGGAACGACAAGGTCCGTGATCCAGTTGCGAGCACAGGCGCTTTGGCGACACAGCTCACGAGCGGCAAGGGCACAATTGGTCGACAGTGGCTCGAGACGTGCCCTCTGCGCCCCGCCCCTGAGCGCCCTCTAGTGTGCCGCGAACGCGGCCGATGCAGGGCTCATGGAAGCAATGAAGTCGGAACAAGCGATTCAACACCACGAGCTTAGATGGGCATTCCCATGCGCGGGCCATTCTGGATCCTTCTTGACGAGGACGCACGAAGCGGCGATGTTTCCATCCCGAGACGAGGAGCAGCCATGATGAATTACGAGTGGCAGGACACTCTCTTGCGCGAGGAGGACCTCGCAAAGCGCGCGGCGGCAATAGTGCCGAGGATGCTAGCGCATCCAAGGGTCACTCTCGACCAGATCTCGCGACTTAGAGGTCACATCAATGACTGCATGGACAGGCTCGGGACGCTGCTTGCCGAAATGGAGAATGCCGGTGTCGAGCAGGTCTTCCTCGAGGCTGCGCACAATGTTCGTGATGCATGGCAGAGCCTTGCTCATAAAGCCGCTGAGAGGTCGCGATTGTTCGAGACTGACTTCGTCGACGTCCGTCCCACGCTGTTGGACAGCAAAGATCAGGGCGTTGCCACGCATTAGTCGATCAGCGAGCGATCTCTGCCAGCACGAGAACTTAGGGCTAGTGCAAGCCCTTTTCAGTCTTCACCCCGACGTCGGCAGGGCCGGGGCGAGAACCCATGGAGGGGTGGGGTGGCATCGTTGTTGCTCCCCGCGCTGTTTAACATAGCAGATTCACTCGCGCGCATAACAGTCTTACAACTAAAGGCAAACCGTTTCGAGGCGCCGAAATCCTGCGGCTTCGATGGGCTGGGAGTCTACCGGCCGTATATCGGCCGGTACAGGTGACGCCAAAGATGGCTCATACATGGAGCCTATGATCCGCAGCTCATGCCATGCGGAGCGACATAAAATCAGATCCGGAATAAATCGTTCTTGAGAAGAGAACCAGTGCGGAGCGCGCCGCCGTGCAGCGCTTCGAAGCTTCGAAGCGAGTGGCGTCACGGAGAGGCACAAATAATGCTGCCTCGTTCGCCCGAGGTTGGATGACCCCTCGCGGAGAGAAATGGGGGCCGTGATCGATCGGCCAACTCATTGAGGAGGCGCTAACATGAGCAAGCTCGAAGAGATTCCGCAGCCGAAAGGCCTTCCTGTGCTTGGGCACATAACTTCAATCAATCCGCATGCACCCGTCCAGAGTTTGATACGCCTGTCGAAGGAGCTAGGTCCAATCTTCCGTCTGCAAACCTTCGGACGCAACGTGATCATCGTCGGAAACCAGGAACTGACCGCGGAGCTCTGCGACGAGACCAGATTCTGCAAGGCGCTGCACCCGCCCCTCGCGGAGCTCAGAACGATTGGCAATGACGGCCTTTTCACCGCGGACAACAATGAATCGAACTGGGGCAAGGCACACCGGCTGCTGACGCCAGCCTTTGGCCCGCTCGGTCTGAAGAGCATGTTCAGCAAAATGGTCGACGTGGTCGACCAAATGCTGGTGCGATGGGAACGCTTCGGCTCGGATGCCGAAATCGACGTAGCCGACAACATGACGCGCGTTGCGCTCGACACAATCGCGCTTTGTGCTTTCGACCACCGCTTCAACAGCTTCTACCGGAACGAGAGGCACTCCTTCGTAACGGCGATGGAAGGCGCCCTTAAGGAGGTGTCGCGCCGCGCCCTATTCCCGCCGGGCGCATCAAAGCTGATGTTTTTGCGTAACCGGCGTTTCAAGGCGCACACCCGGACGCTCCGCGCATTGGCGGATGACTTGATCGATAAACGGCGACTTGATGCCCGGCTTGGTGAGCGCTCCGATCTTCTGGATATCATGCTGACGACTAAGGACCAGGAGACGGGGGAGATGCTGAGCCGAGAAAACATCGGCTATCAGATGATCACTTTCCTGATCGCAGGCCATGAGACCACGAGCGGACTCCTCAGTTTCGCGACTTGGCTGCTGCTCAAGAACCCGGAGGAACTATCGAGGTTGCAGGCCCATGTCGACGACGCTCTCGGCGGTGAGCCTCCGACAGCCCAGGATCTGGGCAAGCTCGATTGTGTCGAACAGGCGCTGATGGAGACCCTGCGGCTTTGGCCCACGGCTCCAGGTTTCGCGGTGCATCCGATTGAGAATACGACCCTCGCAGGCAGTTACCGGCTGACGCCCGATGATATCCTGCTCATCCTTTTGCCTGTGCTTCACCGCGATCCAAAGGTTTGGGATGAGCCTGACGTATTCAGGCCGGCACGCTTCAACTTCGATCATGCCAAAGAGGCACTTCAACACGCCTGGAAGCCCTTTGGCAACGGTCAGCGGGCCTGCCTCGGCCGAGGCTTCGCTATGCAAGAGGCAGTGCTGGTCATGGCGATGATGCTCCAGCGCTTCTACATCTCGTTGGTCGACGATAGCTATGAACTTGTTGTCGGCGAGACACTGACGATGAAGCCGATTGGTCTTCGCATAAGGGCGAAACGTCGACACTGGTCGGCCGGGATGCCGCGTCGCAGCGCTCCAGCCGCCTCCAAAGAGCAAGTGTTGAGAAGGGTGCCTCGTTCGATTGCCGACCGAGGGCCGGTGCTCATAATCTATGGCAGCAATACAGGCATGTCAGAATCGTTCGCGAAACGGATCGGAAGCGAGGCTGCGACACGGGGCTACGCGCCGGTCGTCGCGCCGGCGGACGACTACTCCTTCGGACTTCCGGTTGACATCCCCTTCGTCGTCGTTACGGCTTCCTACGAAGGGCTGCCGCCGAACAACGCGAGACGGTTTCTCGCCTGGGCCGAGAGCCTCCCGCCGGACACGCTCGCCGGCCTGCCTTTTGCGGTATTCGGGTGCGGCAACCGTCATTGGGTACAAACTTGGCAGGCGGTTCCGAAGCGCCTCGAAGCCGCCCTTGCCAGGGCAGGGGCAGTTCCCGTTGCCAAACGTGGAGAGGCGGACGCCGGGGGCGACGTGTTAGCCAGTTTGGACGCTTGGTCTGCTGAGTTGTGGGAGGCTCTTGCTGCCGAAGTTTGACGGACCCTCGACAAGATATCCAAGGTTCGGCAGAGCAAAGTGCGGCGACTTGCGCACGGCGGGCTTCTCTTCATCCAATGCAAGAAGCAGCAACCATTGTGGCGTATCGGAAGGCGGATGCCAGCTCGGCCGGCGGCCACACGATTAGGAATTGGGGTCCAACGGCGATACCCCATGCCGCTCGACCCTCCATCACCTTCCGATCGGTCGCCGTTCAAGCCGTCCACATTCCGATTTCGCATGCAACAAACGTACTCTAGGTGAATACCGAGACAAAAACGGACAACCAGATCAAGACGACTCCCAACGCCAATGCTCGTCTGGCGGCTACAACCTTCTCCCCGCCATCGTCTGCAACGGGGGTCGTCACAATCCAGGGCACCGAGCCAAGCGCTGCAAATCCGACGAGCGCCAAAATCACAATGACAAGATCAGCGCTCCGCCAACCGCCGGGTTCATACAGCCCCCAGTAGCCAAGGAACGCCATTCCCACTGAGAACATGGTGGCGGAGGCGGAGCAAAGTCCCGCAACAGCACCTGATGGCGCACGCATGTAGCATCCTTTCCGTGCAGTCAATCCAACGGCGATATTCGTGATGGCGCAAACCGCATTTGCACATATGTCGCAGTGCGCCGTTTCCTCTTGACCGGGCTTTTTCCGCCCGCTTGGTGGACGAGGCTTCACGTACCCGCGGATAAGTTCATTGATTCGGTATCGAAGTTCAACATCCTTTAGGATGCAATCCTCCCGGCTGTCTAAAGGATGGAGACCCAGCGCCGCTGGCATGGTTGCATCGCTTGATGTTCCACGTTCTACCCCCACCACGGAGCTTAGCCAGGTGAAGGAACTTAGCCAGGTGAATTCGTGTTGGATCGAACGATGATCCGCTAAGATCAACAGCAATACCGCGGTCCCCTTTAGAGATCTGTGGCGAGGCGTGTACCGGTTCCGGCTCGATTACCGAGTTTTTCGGTCTGACTCGCTCGGGCGGGGTAGCATGCTGGACTGCAGATGTGCTGACACTGTCCCGAACCTTGGGTGTAGCAGATGCCGTCATGCTTCCATGTCCTCTACTAAGATCGTCGACACCCTTCGGCTTAGCTGTTGAAGCGAAAGCATGGCGGTGGTCCGGTGTCTCAGCTGACGCAGCCTCTTTCACGTGCCGCCAGAAGCACGGGGCAGTGCCGGTACGCGGTCTCGCGGGGCGGCGACATACGGCCGACGTGGCGGCGGCAACGCGCCATTCTCCTTGGCGGCCCCCAACGCCGGAAGATCATCATATCTCCGAAGGTGACAACGCGATGCGGTTAAGTTCCATCATGGTCGAAATACCGTCGGGGTGGGCGACAAATGCAGGGTTCCGGCGTCGAAGCGCCCGATTTTGCAGTAAATCGATCAGGAGAATGCCGCAAAAAGGGGCTGAACGGATAACGTCTCGGGGTGTGGATCTGGCGCAATTGCAGCTGAGGTTGGTTCGTGGGTCAGAAAGACGCAGTAGAGCAAGAGCGAACATGATCTGCAATGAACTCGACAATATCGTACGTGCCGTCCAACAGACGGGGCAACTGAAGCGAATTGGTTTTTCAGTACAGCAAGTGAATTCCGTCAATGCACACCATGAAGTTCTTTATTCCGAATGTCTGGCGAGACTTGTGAAGGCCGACGGTACGGTGATTACGGCCAGCGAATTTGTGCCTGCCCTGGAAGCATCGGGGTATGCACCTAAATTGGATTGCCATATGTTGAACTTGGCGGTCGATTGGTTGTCCAACAATGCGAATGGATCGCTCGGATGCAACATATCGACGTTGAGCTTCTCAGATTCAGAACCTCGTGCGATGCTCTACGATCAGCTCTATCAACACCGTTCGCTTGCCCCCCGACTGGTGTTGGAGATTACTGAGCGCTCGCCCATCGCTAAGTTGTCCTGTACGGCGGAGTTCGTAAAAGACATCCGGAGGTTAGGTTACAGAGTTGCAGTTGACGATTTCGGCGCCGGCTTCTCAACTCCCGAAGCCATCTTTTCGATGGCTGTTGATATCGTCAAGGTTGACTCGTTTTTCGTGCAATCGAGTAGTCGTCCAGATGCTGACCGATTGCTGCATCACATGGTGGGGTTAGCGTCCTGCGTGGCGCCGACGATCGTCGTTGAAGGGGTCGAGACTTACAACCAGCTCACGCTAGCAAGAGCGGCTGGCGCCACTCACGTGCAGGGATATCTCCTTTCAGAGCCGACCCTGTCTCCGATACATCCGGGGTTGGCGCGCTCCGGCGGTATGGACATTGGAGAATCTACACGAAACGCAACAACTACCTCGTGAACGATACGGGATTGCCGCAACTGATCGCTTCGGATTTTTCAACGAGCGAGCTCGTAGCCAAAGTGTTGCGGATTACAAGTACGTTTGACACTTCAAACGAAATTTGAGTGGCTTTTTTTCTTAGGCTTGGCGCGCATAGGCTAGGGTGTGGAAATCCGTAACGTGATGCAATCGGAAGGTGATTTAGAATGAGCCACCGAAGGTGTTCCCCTATCCTCTGTGTACTGGCTTTCGTTGTTACCTTGGCGCAGCCCGTCGTAGGTCAGGAAATCGGGTCTGCAAAGCCTGAGGACCCAATCACAATGTTCGAAGTACTTTGCCCAGCGAAGAATGGGCCCACGGAAGAGCGCCGCCACGTTTGTCAGAAAATGGTTCTGACAAGTGCCGGCAAGTACCGAGAAAGCGTGCTGTTTCTCCGCGCTCGAGTGAATGACCTGATCTCGAGCACTGCGAAAAACGCCGCCGATGCGAAACTCTGGTTTTTTTGGTCCAGCGTGCTCACGATCATGTTGGCGGTCGTTGCTGCTGCCGTGGGAATTTTCGCGGTGCCATTTGTCTCGCGCATTCAGAAAGTCCTGTTTTTCTTGGTGGGGTTCTGCCCTCTGATAATCGCGACCTTCGGGTGGAAGGAGCAACTGAAGGCGGAGCAGCTTGCTTGGGAACAGTTGTCGAACCTTCGCGACAGGATCGATATCGCCGTCGCAACAGCGGTTGGATCAGGCGACGAGGTGACGAAGGAAGATGTTCAGGCGTGGACCACGCGTCTAAACGAGGTCGTACAAGCTCACGCAGATGAATACTCCGGCAGTTTCGCGGTGTTCAGCCCGACGCAGATTCTGGGTTCGCCAGCCGATAGGGGCTAAGGACCCTCCCGAGAGCTTCGCCCACGCCCTGCAGGAATGCGCATCTACACGGCTGACTTTTGCGGGGTGGGACGCCAGCCTCCTTGGCTATTTGCCGGACGGGCATAAAGAGGCGGCGCAACGCGTCGATTCGAGTGGAGGTCTCCGGCGGATCGGGGCGGGCAAAGCGGTGCGCCCGGGAACTACGGTCGCGGGGGCGGCCTCGGCCCTCGCGAACGATAGCGTCCCAGCCCAGCATTCAACGATCCACGTGCGCCTCTCTTGCGCACCAAGCAGAGCATCGCGCGCCGCAGCCGCTCGACCGTCCAACTCTCGAACCGGCGTAACGTCGAGTGGCGGCTTTGCGCCGAAAGAGCGCGCCACCGGGGCAGCGCTAACGCAGGAGGTTCAATATCGACTGGGTCGCGGGATTGCGAACAATTACGATGACGCGCGCAGATCGGGGAGAAGCGATCTGCCAGACAATGCAAGGACCGGGACAGCGGCCGCCCTCCTCCGATCGGGCCGCCTGACTGCCGCGCCAAAGCCACAAGAGCGATCAATGACGGTTGAATACATCCGACGTATCCTGCATTTGCCCTGAACATGGTTGCGCTGAAAACTCCGACGACCCGGGAAGCGGTCGCCGCGAGACCTCGCGACGCGAATCCAAGATCGGAAATCCTGCTGAGCAACGGCATGGAAGTGGTCACCATACTCGATCACCCAGCGAGCAATTAGAGGGCGCATGACATGCCTTTGGAAGGGCCGCAGCCTCAGAACAGTCCGGCCGGCCCGCGGGCTGGGCGATCTGCTGGGTTACCATCTTCTCCGTGCGTCGGCCTTTGATCCGCAAGGGGCGCTTTCCGCGCTCGAGCCTGCGAACACACGGCCTGTGCCGACGAACGTGCTGCTCAGCATCATCGAGACGCCCGGTGAAAATCTGCCGCGCGCTCGGTATGCAGAGGGCAAACTCCGTGACGTCCCTGGCAGAGCTCCGTGACGTCCCTGGCAGAGCTCGAGGAACGGGGGCATTTCCTGCGCGCGGCGGACGAATCTGATCAGCCGATCCAGCGGTCCTTCTCAACCCTCGGGTCGAGAAGGCAGCGGCAGAGCGGCTCGTACTCGTTTCCGAACATGAACGCAGCATGCTCCCTCGCCTGGCGGCGGAGCTTCGTCGGCTGTTGGCGAAGATCTGGCAGGATGATGGGCCGAAGCAGATGCTCTAAAATTGGCGCCACGAGCCTTGGCCACGGCTCGGCATCGCACTTGCGCATGCGCTTTTCGAAAGCGTATCCCTCCGGGATTGAGCTTCGACAACCAAGTCCTTCGCTTGGGTTCTTGGCGCCTCAGCTTGTCCTTGGGAATCCTAATGCTGTTATCAACTCAGTGCCGCCCGTGCCGTGTTGTCATTCGCAGGCGACACCATCGCCGTCCCGGTCGAGCTTGCGACTATAGCCCGGCTCACCCGCATAAATAGGCGCTGCACCAGCCGCACGAGCGTCTGAGCAGTTCCGAAAGTAGACTTCACCGTCATCGGACGCGACTTGGCCGTCTTCTTCCGTCTGCGCCATTGCCGTCAGATTGCCGACAAGCAGCCCGACGAGGGCAGCCGTGGTAAGTAGAGCGATTTTCATTCGGTTTCTCCTTATTCGATAAGCAATTGTCGGGGTGCTGGAGTTGAGAGCTTGACCGCAGCCTCTCACGACGGAACGACTATACGGCTGCGCTCAAGTCAGTTTCAGCATTGATGGGGCGGCAGGTGCAGGATATCAGCAATTGTTCGGGTGGCTCGCAGGATTGCTGCAAGCAAGCCTCTAGAGGTGGCTGGAAGGTTTGCCGTTGCGCGGCCAGCTCAAACTTGAAACGTAAGCGGTGTTCTCAGGCCACGGGTTTGGTTTCTGGCTTCTCGGCATGGGCCCAGGGCAGCAGTTCGTCGATCTGGCTGTTGGGATGGCCGTTGACGACGCTTGTGATCTCGTCTGTCAGATAGGCCATCGGTTCGACGCCGTTGAGCTTGGCCGTTTATGCCGACCGTCGAACTATGCCACGTCTTCAAACATACCAGATGAAACGCGCTTCTCTCGCTGTTTCAGTTGGAGACTTGCCATTGATGCTCGGCATAGTTCTCTTGCTCAGAGGGCGTTTAGGACCGTCGATGAACATCCACAAAGGCATATTCGGCGCCGCGGCGGGCGGATCGAGGCCGGGCGCGTGTCGATCCGTCTTGGCCGCGGCAGCACCCTATTCGAAGCCGCGCGTCCTGATCAACCAGCCGAAGCTCTTTTTAATGGACGAACCCTTCGGAGCCTGCGGCGCGCGACGTCGCCGATGGGGCGACGAAGGAGAGGACCCGGTTGGGCCGGACGTCCTCGCGCCACCCACCGGCAATTTCCTCTTGCTCTGCGCGACGAGCCATCGAGTTTCTCTGCATGTCCTTCGGATTACGACTTCCTAAGTTCTTCTGGGCGGCGCGACTAAAGCTACCGGCTTTTGAAATTCACATGGCCAGCGGATCATCAGTCAGGTCTCCTTCCACCCACGGCTGGCCGAGCACCTCGGCAAAGCGCTGTAGTAATGCGACGGTGTGCGGCGACATTTCCCCGATGGTGCCGGGGACATAGCGGACGACGAGATAGGCGCGGCGCCGCTCCTCGGAATCGGTCAGCAGTAGCGGCAGAGTCTCGATCGCTTGCTCCGGCTCGTAACTGGCGATCAGTGTCTGCTGGCGCAGAATGATTTTCAGAAGTTCGGCATCCAGCGAACGGAAGGGCTCGTCTTGGGCCAGGACATGCGACCAGCGCTCGAGGCGGTCACGGCGGACTCCGCCGCGATCGTTCGAGAGCAGCACCAGCATACGGATCACGGCTTCGGCAAAGCCGCCGGTTTCGACACCCGAGAGTGCCATGGCGACTTCCGGCAGAGCCCGCAGATCGTCGTTGATCATCAGAGTGCGCGGCGCCTCGTAGGAATCGCTGAAGTAATGCACCCAGGGCGTGTTCCAGATGCTGTGGAAAGTCAGCTCATAAGCCAAGTCGCGGCAGTGGCGCCAAATTGCGATCGCCTGCTCGACGCTCCGCACCCAGAGCGCTTCCGCAGCTAGGAAGGGATTTTCAGGTGCGGCCTTGGCGCGGCCCTCCCGCACCTGCTCGGCGGCGAGCTTGACGCCAGCCATCATCGGATTTTTTGAAGACATCAGCGCTCGCGACAGACGCTGGGGATGCATGGCACGGCTGATCTCGGCCGTGATCTCCGTGACCGCCGCTTTTACGGAGGGGCGCACGAGTGTGTGATAGATCTGCGCCTGGACCTCCGAGGCGTGGGAGACGGCCGCGAAGGCACGTTCGTCGTCATGGCCGTCGCCGAGGGCGCGGATGTCGTCGAGGCTGCGTTCGACTAGTTCGACGGTATAGCGCGTCCGCACGTCATCCTCCTTCACGTCCTGAATGCGCATCTCGTAGAGGCCGGGCACCAGCGCCTCGATGACCTCCAGCGTTGTTGCGACCTCGCTGTACTCCTTATTGACGATGTTTGAGGAGATGATAATGCCAAGATGGTCGACGTCGTCATGCACCAAGTAGACGATGCGCTGTCCGAGGATGCGGATTTCCTGCTCGCTCTCATAAATCTCGCCGATCCAGTTCAGGGCCTGTTGAGGTGGAGTCACGTTGTCGCCATGGCTGGTAAAGACGATGATAGGCGCCCGGATCAGCTTAAGCTCGACATGCCGCCGTTCCGGCACCACTCGCGCCTTGTTCTTGACGAGCCGGTTGCCGACGAAAAGCTGCTCGATGATCCAGCGGATCTCGTTCTCGTGCAACAGGCAGAAGCTACCCCACCATCTCTCGGTGGCGAGGAAGGTCTCGCGCGCCGTGTCCACGTCGCGGAACAGGTCGGTATATTTGCGGAGCGGGCGCTCCGGATTGAGCAGTTCGAAATTATGCGCGAGATGGGCGCCGTCGAATATGCCCCCGCCAAGATCGGACAGGAACATGGGAATCCAGGTTCCGCCGAGCAGGCCGGCATTGTAGCGGAAGATGTTCTCGCCGACCTTGCCGGCGATAGGCGTCACTGGTGCGCCATTGATTACGATGGGGCCGGTCAGGTCCGGATTCGTCGCAGCCAGCACCAAGGTCGCCCAGCCGCCTTGGCAGTCGCCAACGAGGACTGGTTTGGGGGCGTTGGGATGTCGGCGCATGACCTCGCGAACGAAGGCTGCTTCCGTGCGCGTGACGTAGGAGAGATACTGGTCGTGCTCTGGCTCGCGGCGGAAGGCGACGAAATAGACGGGATGGCCCTCCCGCAATGCCACGCCCACCTGGCTGTCGGACTTGTGGCCGCCGACTCCCGGACCATGCCCCGCGCGAGGACAGATAATGATGTAAGGGCGACGGGCGTTATCCACCGCAACGCCCTCGGGCGGGATGATGCGAAGCAGCATGTAGTTGGATTTGAAGGGCAGGTCTCGCCCGTCCATCATCACCTCATAGTGGTAGAACAGAACGGGCGGGCAGCCTGCCGCCTCATGTTCGAGAAAGATGTCGCCGCGCTCTCTGAAGGCATCCGTCGTCAACACGGCGCGCTCGATCGCGTCGCGCAGGTATTCCCTCCAGGCGGTGCCGAGATTTCCGTTATCGCGCGCCTCTCGCAGAAGTTCCCGCACACCTTCGGCGTTCCTCAGCAGCTCGCGCAGGCGCTCCGATTGGATCTCGCCGATGCGGTGGATGTGCCGCGACAAGGCGGTCAGAAGAATGACGGCGGCTCTGGTGGTCGCTTCCGTCACGCCTTCGGCGAAGGCCATGGAGGGACTTTGGACGCCGAAGTTGTCGACTTCTGTGCGCGGCGCCTCGATACGCCGGGCTAGACTGAGTAAGTCAAACACGTTGGCCATGATTCGTCCTCATCTGGTCGAGGATTGCCGCCGCCGATGTCATGGACACCGCCGGTCTGGTTCCGGGTTTCATGTGACGCAAGGAATTTTGCGATGGCGCCGGCCTCCTCGATGGTGAGCAGCGCCATGGAAATGACGCCGCGGATCTACTATCTCCGATGAACTTGCGTCACCATCGCTCCGGGATCACCACCACAGACTTCGCTGCAGCGGGGCTTGCCGGCAACCACGCATATGTCGTGCCAATCGCGAAATCCCTTTATTAGCAACATTGATCCATGGTCACTCTGATGGGTAGCGTCCGAAGTGTCGAGAGTTCGACAATGAGTGAGACAGCACGCGGCTGAATGCCCATAAGTTGGCGTTGCCCTAACCCGCAGTGCTTGCGCTGTTTGCCGAGACGCGAAGTCTTTGAGAAAGCAATCGCCGAGACGCATCGAATGCCCATGTCGAGGGCGTGAACAATGGACAAAGCGATGGCGCAACGCAGGTGGGTTTATCCCCTTTGGAGATGACAGGGCTGAGGGCGAAACAGAGATGAAGGGCCAGCTTTGGGGGCAAGGGGGCAAATCTCGGAGATGTGTAAGCCGGCTCCGACTTAAAAAGGATCATCCTCAATTTGTGCGCTATCGAACAAAAGGGCCGGCGGGAGCCCAGTGCTGAAAGCCGGAGGCTCCCCAAGTTTCAGGGGTGTGAGATGGGACACGGTCGACGCGATTACCAGAACCGGCAATGCAGTTTTAGCACGTCCTGCAAGCCTGAAAACGACAGCATCGCCCAGACCAGCTTGAGCGTGAATTCGAACCTGAGGAGAGGGGGGCAAACTGACAAAAGAACTCGAAAACCATGTCGATTTTGCCCGAACCCGCCGGTGCCGGCGGCAGTTGTTCTCGTCAGAGCTAAACAGCTGAGAAGCTGTGAGGATCACTCCTTTTCAGGTCATCAGCCGAATTTGGCATGGGATTTGATTGTTTGTGAAGCGGCGGTGGGAACGGCGGACGGGCATTCAGGTAGAGCCAACCGCAACAGCTCGAAGGAACCCTGCGGGCGTCGGATTGCAGCGGATTCAAGGAAGATGGCGCGACGAACCCGGACGTCTTGTCTGGCGCGATCGGGGCCAAGCCTAGCAACGCAGTCAGTTGATGACACAACCATCTTAACGGATAGGAAAGCAGGTATGACCAACATCACCGAAAAGCCCGTGCCGCTGTCGCAGGCTCTTGAAGCCTCGGAAACGTTCGGATCAATTTTCGAAGCTATGATGAGAGCAGGCCCCGAACTGTCTTTGAAAACGATCGCTGCCTTGCAGGCCAACACTGAAGCCCATTTTTCGCATTTTCTGGCGTTGATCGAGGCAAAATCACCGCTCCAAGCAATGGAGCTGCAGTGGCGCTTCCTGCACAAGCTTGTGGACGTGAATGTTGAGCACATAAGAAAGTTTCAGGCTCTCACCAGCGAGGCGGTGGCCGACGTCTCGAGCCCAACGACGCCTTCGAGAAGGTACTAATCGACATCAGTCTTTCCTGGAGCACGTCCACGGGATGATATTGATTGTGCCGTGCCTTGAATCAGGAGGCAATGGATGGCACGGGCACTGACCGACTGGCCCGCCACGGCCGGCACTGCCGCGTCGGCATCGCCTCGACTGCAAAGGTCGAAAGCAGCCGTACCTCGGCCCGCTTGTGATGTCCTGCCACGTTCACGAGTGCGCCGCTCAGGAGTTATTGCTTCAGTCAAATGTGCGGCTCCTGTTTCAGGATGCGAGGCTGCTTCCCTGGCATCGGGTAATCAGCAATGTCGGAATCGCTCGGACGAAGAATTGGCGCGCGATAGCGCAGCGGCGGCTCTTGCCGAAGTCAGGCTTGCGGATCGGGCAAACGACGGGTCGGCTGTTCTTTCGGGTGGCCAGGCCCAGCGCGTCGCCCTCGCGCGCTTGGTGAGCCGGCCGGGCGTCCTCCTGCTGGACGAACCATTCGGGGCTCTCGATGCCTTCACGCGCATCGAGATGCACCGCCTGCTGGAACGCATCTAGCACGAGCACGGCTTTTACGATGGTTCTGATCACGCATGATGTCGCCGATGCCTTCGGCCTAATCGCAAAGGAGGGCCGAAAGTATGGGCTGACAACCACCATAGCAACTCAACGTCCGAGGGACGTTCCGTCCGATGTCCTGACCCAACTAGGTACGCTATTCATACATCGATTAACGAACGATACCAGGACCGCGAAAGCTGGATTCGGGTCGGCAAGATTTTCTTAGATCTCCGAAATAAAGAGAGCGCAGAGTTATCAACCAACGAAGCTCGCGCGTGATCGCCGTATCATAGCCCGGATCAGGACAGGCCGGCTATGATACTCAAGCCCATATCGTCGCGGACTCCTCAGGCGTTGATCAGCTGTGCGGCGAGCGCTTCGGCTTCTTCGGACTGGCGTGACAGCGCGCGCCTTTGTAGCTCGTGTGTTGGAAGGCCCTTCCGATCATCTCCGACTTGGGTGGCGGGGCCCGTGCCACCGCCGACCAGAAAACGCTGCAAGCTTGCAATAGTCGCGCTGGCCAGCAACTTTCCGCGACTGGTAATCGCGCTGAGTCGAGCTACAATCCTCCTGATAGTAGGCCTAGCCGGACGCCGCATTCTCCGCGCTCTGGGAGAGGGCATTGCGCCATCATCCGTTCATTCTACTCAGGCGACCGGCAGTTTCTGACCCCGAGCGACCTCGAACTTCTACAGCACATATTTGACGAGGAGATCAACGTCAGAAAGCTGACGAGTGACTGTGAGGAGCCGCCGATCTCGCGGCGAGCACATTCAGCTTTTTTGAAGCGGGGTCACCCAGCCGAATGCTTCTTCGGGAAATGCTCAATCCGGCGGCTTAAATCCCGCGACAGAAAAAATGAGCCCGAAGACTAGGTGGAATGAGGGGCCAACGAGCTCAAGTTTGCTGCCAATTATATTGGCAGCTCTCATTGTGGCAGATCCGCTAAAGTTGTCGAGGAAGTTGTTAGAGAGGTTTAAGCCCTCAGCGAACTGAGGCCCCGACCATCTAAGTTCCCGCCTACTTGCGCGTCGACGCCTGCGCCGCCTTTTTCGTCACAACGCTACGTCTTCCGGTGATGCCGGACGGTGTGCATGCGGTCCCAAATGCAGACATCAGGGCTCGTCAATCGTCCCAATATAACCGACGCCGAAGTGGTCATTAATCTGAGTTCAAGCGAACGAGTTGCGCTAGGCGTGTTTTCGCCTCCGCGGTTAATTCGAGATCAGGTCGGTGCCGAACCACTTCTGGCTGAGCCTCAGAAATTGTCACATCACGCCCGCACTTTGTCCATGGAGCGATCATAAGCGGCGACCGTGAGGCCGTCGTTTCGCAGCATTCCGGCCGCCCAGATCGGCCCACCTTCGTCGTGCGGAAGCCCGTAGCCGTGCACCAGGATCAGATCGACTTCGAACGACTGGCGAACGATACCTTCGGTTACCAGGACGGCCGCCTCCCGTGCCATTTCGCCAAGCAGGTGATGGCGCAGAGCAGGATCAAGGGATTTCCTCAGGGACGCCGAAACGCCGAGCGAGCGCGACACACCGCAAGAAGCGAGGGCGGCCTTGACGTCCCTACAGGGCACGCCGCTTCTGCTTAGGTCGCCCGCGGCCGCGCGGCATGCCGCTATGATGCGCTGGCCGACCAGACCCGGTTGCGTGATGACGACCGCCTGTACGCCGGTCTTGCGGATGAGACCCAGAACTGCATGGACCGTTTCGGGGGCGGTTCTCGTCGTCGGAGCCACCTCGACCAGCGACCGCCCGCTCGAAAGACGAAACTGCAGGCCGATGATATCGCCATGTCGTTCGGTCATTTCGGCGAGACGATCGAGATTGCGCCCGCGGGTCGTCGCGATGACCGCGCCGGGTTTGGCCTGCGATGCCAGGTGTCTGATTGTGACCTGAGCCTTTCGGTCGTCCAAAGCGTCGATGATGAGACCGGCTTCGCTCAGACCGGACTCGCCCGTGCGGACGGCGACGCCGGATCGATTAAGCAGTGCGGCGATCGCCCGGGCGCGCTTTCCCGAACCCGCAATCGCGACGGATGCCACGCGTCTTTCTCCCATGGAAGCGCTCGGAAAGTGGAACGCCGCCTTGCCGGAGAGAAACAGATGGATTCGCGCCTGAGCGCGATTGCTTTCGCGAAGCTTCAGGAAGGTCTCCCGTTCGCGAGCGAGACCTTCCTCAAACGGAATGACAAGCGTATAGCGTGTCGGATGGATGAGCTCGGAGAGATTGCGCATGACGGTCCGCGTCCTCGTGGTTGCCAGTTCCATCGAATTCCTTGTTCATCGCGGGTGCGATCTCAACAGGTTTGACCATGCCCGGCATGACGATGCCGAAAGCAAGGAAGTCGACTGGCTGGAATCCCGGAGCGGTTCAAGCTGGGACCTGCGCGATACCGCTGCCGAAGTGCGAAAAGTGAAAGTTGAGGTCAGGGGTACAAAACTGCAGATCGGGTTGAGGCCCCCACACCTGCATTGCCGTTTTGCCTTTATTTCACGCCGCCTTGTGCGAGCCCGCTGATCAGATAGCGCTGCATGAAAAGCGCGGTCAGGTAGATCGGGGCGATGCCGGCGAGGGAGGCGGCTGCCATCTGGCCGAAATTGACCAGCCTGTCTCCCTGGAAGAGCGAGATGCCGACTGGCAGCGTTCGCGTGGCGTCGGAAAAGGTGAAGGCGGAGGCGAAGAGGAATTCGTTATAGGACAGCACGGTTACGATGATCAGTGTGGCCACGACGCCGGGTGCGATGATTGGCGCGACGATCTGAAGAAGCGTGCGAAGCGGTCCCGCACCGTCCATTGCGGCCGCCTGCTCGATCTCGATCGGCATCCGGCGCAGGAAGGGCGTCAGAAGCCAGAAGGCGACGGGCACGTTGGCGAAGCCGTAAACGAGGACGAGACCGGCGCGCGTGTTGAGAAGCCCGGTTGCCTTCAGCAGGAAGAAGAGAGGGATCAAGGCGACGATGGGCGGCGCCATGTAGCTCGAAAGCGTCACGTCCGCCAGCCACCTGCCGCCCATCTTGAGCCGCAACACCGCATAGGACGAGGGTAACGCCAATGCGATGGTGAGTAGGCCGGCAAGCGCGGAAACCGCGACGGAATTGAATATGAAACCCGCAATGCCGGCCGCTTCGAAAGCGCCGGGCCAGTTCGCGAACGTCGGCACCGTCGGCCAGAAATTGCCGCTCAGCACATCGTCCTTGGTCTTCAGGGAAACGGCGGCGAGATACACGATGGGGAGGGCGAAGAAGCCGACTATCGGCGCCGCCGCCACGGCCAGCCAGAGATGTGGAACGCCGAGCCTCATGATTCCCGCCTTTCAAAATGCTGATGCAGGCGAACGACCGGGAGTGTCGCCAGACCTATGACGAGGCCGTAGACGATCGTCTCGGCCGCCGCACGGCCGACGTCGAACTGCTCGATCGCCCGCCGGTAGATTGAAAAGCCGGCAGATGTCGTCGCAAAACCCGGCCCGCCGAAAGTGAGAATGTAGACG
>NZ_LNQC01000055.1 GCF_001651855.1 Sinorhizobium americanum
GCGCTGCATGCCGAAAAGGACGGCGTCGTTGCCGAGGTGCTGGTCCGGGCCGGCGACCAGATCGATGCCAAGGATCTGCTGATCGTCTATAGTTTCTGAAATATTCCGACGTTCCCCAGAGCTGACGCCGCCTCTTTTCGCCCGGTATCTGCGATACCGGGCATTTTTTCGTGAGGAAGCCCTCTTGTTACCTGGGGTCATTTGGAAGAACTCGCTCAGAGAGCGATTGGGGGTTACGCAGGGCCAATGATTTGGTGAAGGGACGCCTTCCTTTTCTCCTCACAACCCGCCACAATCGAGCGGATACAACTTCTCAACCAGATGTGCCCTGCGTCTGCCTGCTTCGTTCGGACGTAAATCAAAGAGACTCGAACGTCAGGGAGAGCAAACGGCGGACGCGTGACCAATATTTCGCTGCTTTCATCCAAAAGTGACAGCATGCCATCGGCGAATGCTGCAATCATTTGTGTACCCTTAAGCACTTTCGGAGCAACCATGTAGTACGGCACAGTTGCGGCAACGCGGCGTGACAATCCCATTGCCTTCAGTGCCCCATCGCTTACACCGGATTCATCGCCATCCGGAGATATTTGCAAATGGGGCATCGCAAGATATTT
Source organism: Sinorhizobium americanum (assembly GCF_001651855.1). Taxonomy (GTDB): domain Bacteria; phylum Pseudomonadota; class Alphaproteobacteria; order Rhizobiales; family Rhizobiaceae; genus Sinorhizobium; species Sinorhizobium americanum. The sequence continues at coordinate 618 of NZ_LNQC01000055.1, forward strand.
CTCTAGTGTCAGAGCCTTTATAACCGGGTTCGCCGCCCACGCGGCGCAGAGCATTTGATGCCGTGCGAGAATAGTTTCGACCACATGCGCCTCCCGGATGATAGGATTGCCGAGTAACACGCAATCGAGATCCGGGTCACTCAGCAATTCGGAAGCCTCATAGAGATATACCGGCACGATGCGAAGCCGAGCGTGTGGTGCTTTGGCGTTGAACTCCTCCAGAAGGGCAGGAATATACAGAGCACTGGTATAGTCTGTGACCCCGATTCGAAACTGGCGTTGGCTTTCACTCGGTTTGAAATTGACGTGCTGGGACACCACTCCCTGAATGTCGGACAACGCTTGCGTGATTACGGCTGCTAATTCTCTTGCCTGAGCAGTCGGGTTCATTGACCCGGCATGCTTGACGAACAGCTCGTCTCCAAAGATCTCGCGCAACCTGTTCAGCGAATGACTGATCGCCGATTGTGTTCGTCCAGCTCGGTCCGCCGCGCGAGTGACACTGCGTTCCTGCATGAGCAGATCAAAAACTTTCAGTAGGTTCAGGTCAATTTGATTCAGACTGAAATCGCTTCTCATCCGAGCCCTCGTTTTACGTTTCGGCCCGGTATAATAATGAATGTGGCTCATATTGCCATTACGAATATTCATTCGCCGCCCGAGGAGCCAAAAGCTATGATTCCTTCGTGGGTGTTGAGGAGAAGCACCCTAGAAAGCCTGTTCTCGCGCACCTGTTCGGACAGAGAGGCAAGTCACACTTGCGTCTCCGACGGTCGACCCGCGTCGAAACTACGGCGATGAAGACAACGCAACAAGGGAACATAAAATGACTGTCATTAAATCTGTAATGCTATCGACAGCGGTGCTGATGGTTAGCGCAACTGCTTCGCTCGCAGACGAGGTCCCGCTTCCGGCCTATGTGAAGGACGGTGGCAAATTGCCAATCGCGACCACCATTTATGCTCCCTTCTCTTACATCGACGAGAGCGGCAAGCAGGTCGGTCTCAGCGTCGAATTGGCTCAGGCAGCCGCCAAAACACTTGGCGTCGAGCTGACCATCGACCAGGTCCCATTTACATCTCTCATTCCGTCTTTGAGTGCTGACCGGATCAAGATCGCCTGGCTCAATGCATCGGTAACTGAAGAACGTCTCAAGCAAGCGGATTTCGTCGCGTGGATGGAGGACGGCACCATCGTTTCGACCCTCCCCGAAAACAAAGACAAATACGCGAAGCGCACGGCACTGTGTGGTGGCACGGTCGCGGTTCAGTCCGGCACGGCAGCCGATTTTTCTGCAGATCAGCTGAACCAGGAGTGCAAGACCGCAGGCCTTCAGGAATTCAAGAAGGATATCTATCCGTCGCAGCAGGACACTGTTCAGGCCGTCATCACCGGACGGGCGGACGCTTATCTCGATGACTCTACGTCAGCCGGGTATTATTCGCAGGTCAGCAAAGGAAAACTCGTTCTGGCGGGCGAGGTCTTTCACAAGAAGCCTATCGGCCATATCATCAAGAAGGGTGACGCCGAAACCGCCACCATGCTCGCTGCCGCGATCCAAAAATTAATTGACGACGGCACCTACAAAACGATCCTCGACGAATACGGCATGTCTTCGGCCGCGATCGCAAAGCCGATCGTCTACACGGACGTATCCCAGCTCAAAGATTGATCTCCATCTCCCCGCTCTGCCGATCCGGCAGAGCGGGGAGAACGGGTAATTCGGCCGCAACTCGTTTTGCGAAAAGTCATCGTATCACTCTAAGAAGGAATCGAGGACTTGAACGTTCTCCCCCTCAAAGACGATAGCGTCGCTGCAAAGCACACGACGCAGTTCAAGGTGGTGCCTCTCCGTCATCCCTGGCGCTGGACGGCTGCTGGTTTGGTCGCAATTCTTATGCTTCTGCTGACGCAGGCAGTCGTCAGCAATCCCAACCTTCAGTGGCCCGTCGTAGCCTCCTACATCCTGAACCCGATTATCTTACAAGGGCTATGGATAACTGTCGGCTTGACCCTAGCCATCATGTTTTTTGCCAGCGTCATTGGCATGATCGTCGCCTTGATGATGCTTTCGCCGAGCAAAATGCTGTCACTCCCGGCCGCAGGGTTCATCTGGTGGTTCCGGGGCACACCAGCGCTCGTCCAGCTTATCCTGTGGTACAACTTGTCGCTCATCTTCAAAGACATCACGCTTTGGTTGCCGGGCCTTGGTACGATCTTTTCGATTCCCACGAACACGATAATGACACCGTTGGTTGCGGCGGTCGTTGCGCTGTCCCTCCATGAAGCGGGCTATATGGCGGAGATCATCAGAAATGGATTGAAATCAGTGAGCCGTGGCCAAACCGAAGCGGCTCTGTGTCTTGGGATGAAACCGTCTCTGTTGCTGCGACGGATTGTTATCCCTCAAGCGATGCGCGTCATCATTCCTCCGACCGGAAACGAGACGATCAATCTGCTCAAAACGACGTCCCTCGTCAGTATCATTGCCGTCGGCGACCTTTTGTACTCGGCGCAAGCGATTTATGCCCGGACGTTCGAAACCATCCCTCTCTTGCTCGTCGTCACTTTCTGGTACCTCGTTGTCGTCTCCATCATGACCGTCGGTCAAAGCTACCTGGAACGTTACTACTCAAGAGATGAAGCCGGGCACGACTCCGCTCCGGTTGGCCTATCACGGCTTGGTTTGATCCTCACTATGCGTGAAAAATGGAGAGGCGCACAATGAAGACCAATCATTTCGAACGGTTCGGTGTCTCTTCCTCGGTCATGATACACGCGTCAGATGTCAGGAAATCCTACGGTAGCTATGAAGTGCTGAAGGGCGTGAATGTCTCGGTGCCGAACGGATCGGTCGCCTGCATTATCGGACCGTCCGGCTCTGGTAAGAGCACATTTCTCAGGTGCATCAATCATCTCGAAGATATCAACAGCGGACTGCTGCTGGTCGATGGGGATTTCGTTGGGTACCGCTTGAAAGACGACAGGCTCCATGAACTCAGGGCGTCGCAGATTTGTGCACGGCGTGCCGAAATCGGCATGGTCTTCCAGCATTTCAATCTGTTCCCGCATATGACCGTGCTTGAAAACCTCATGGAAGCTCCGGTCCGCGTCCGCGGTGAGAAGCGGGCCGAAGCGCGGCAACACGCTTTGGAGCTTCTGCGGCGAGTGGGGCTGGCCGAAAAGGCTTCCGCCTATCCAAGACAACTTTCCGGCGGCCAGCAGCAGCGAGTTGCGATCGCGCGAGCCTTGGCGATGCGCCCGAAAGTGTTGCTGTTCGATGAGCCGACCTCGGCGCTCGATCCGGAATTGGTCGGCGAGGTCCTCTCGGTCATGAAGGACCTGGCGCGTGACGGGATGACGATGGTCGTGGTCACGCATGAAATCGGATTCGCTCGTGAAGTCGCGGATCAGTTGATCTTCATGGACGGGGGAACCGTCATGGAACAAGGCGATCCGCGCGAGATGATCGCCAACCCCAAGTCACCCCGCACACGCGAGTTCCTGGCTAAAGTCCTCTAGCCGCGCTGGAACGACCAGACAGATAATCGGAGAATATTATGCACGATTTGCACCGGGCGCCGGCTGACACCGTCGCGGAAACGACCAACTTTGACGAAGTTCTCGATCGCTCGACCCTGAGCACCGTCAAATGGGAAATGGAAATTGATCGTACCGGAAACAAATCCCTGCTCGGCTTCGGTACCGCAGATATGGACTTCCGGTCGCCCAAGCAAATTGCAGCGGCTCTTGAGCGCACCGCGCGGCTTGGCCATTTCGGGTATCCCTACAAGCCAAGCAGCTACTACGATGCGCTGATCGGCTTTTATAAGAGGCATTTCGGGTGGGAGATCAGGCGCGAGTGGATCGCCCACAATGTTGGCATCTATCCCTCCATGCGACCACTGATCGATCGCCTGAGTGTCGAGGGCGACGAGATCATCTACCAGCCGCCGGTCCACTTCCAGTTCAGGAATATCGTGGCCGCCGCCGGTCGCGTGCCGGTCGCAAACCCTCTGATGCTTCGCAATGGCCGATATGAGTTTGACTTCGATCAGCTTTCCCGCTGCGTGAGCAGTCGCACAAGGCTGCTTTTGCTTTGCAACCCTCACAACCCTGTCGGGCGGGTATGGTCTCGAGAGGAGTTGGCACGGCTTGCGGAATTTTGCCAGCAGCACAACATCGTTGTCGTTTCCGACGAGGTCTATTGCGGCCTGCTGCACGAAGGCGCTCACTTTACTCCTTTTGCGAGCGTTTCATCAGAGGCGCTCATGAATTCGGTGAGCCTGCTTTCCGCCAGCAAGATGTTTAATCTGACCGGACTGAAGCACTCTCAAGTCATTGCCGCCAATCCTCGGCTCATGCATGAGTATCTCGAGGGGTTGAAGCGCGATACCTCGGGCTACGGCGGTTCTTTATTCGGCCACGCCGCGACCGAGGTGGCATACCGGGATTGCGATGGGTGGCTGGTCGATCTCATGAGGTATGTTGCCGGAAACTATGCCTTCGCCGAGGCTTTCTTCAAGGAAAGACTTCCGCGTATTCGCGTGCGTCCGACGGAATCCACCTACTTCATGTGGCTTGACCTGTCGGAGTACGGCATGTCGCACCAGGAGATGCTCGACTTGTTCGAAACGAGGCACGGCCTCGTCCTCAACTATGGTGAAGACTATGGGCCCGGCGGTGAAGGACATATCCGCCTGAATATCGGTACCCCCAAGTCTGTTCTTGCTCAAGGACTCGAGCGAATGGCGGAAGCATTGTCGAGCCGCGAAAGATGATCGTGGGATTCCAAGACTAGCCGCCCTGTTTGCGATCACTCAACGATATGTCGGCGCGAACAAGTGCCGACACGCGATCCGTTCGAATTCGATATGCCGTGATGCATTGTGTAAGACGCGCATCTCCAACTCTTGTGAGGAAGCCATGGAAATCTCGACCCCTAACGCACCCGCAGCTGTCGGTCCCTACAGCCAGGCGAGACGCCATGGAAATCTGCTTTTCGTTTCAGGCCAACTGCCTCTTGACCCCGTGACGGGGACCATGGCGAGCGACGCGGAAGGGCAGATGCGCCAGGTGCTGGCAAATATCGAAGCGATTGTGACTGCGGCGGGGGCAAAGATGTCCGATGTCCTGAAGACGACCGTGCTCGTGACCGATCTTTCGAAGTTCAAGCAGTTGAATGAGATTTATGCTGCGGCATTCTCAATGCCCTGTCCAGCACGAGCGACCTATCAGGTGGCGGCGTTGCCGATGGGCGCTCAAGTTGAAATCGACGCAATCGCCGTCATTCCAGGTGAAGCGGATCATGCTTGTAAGGGATCCTGCGCCGCGGCGGCCTTGTAAAACCCATACCCTGAGGGTTTAAGCGCGATGACAGATCACATGGATTTGGTCCCACTTGGCTTCTTTCCAACGCCGATCGATAACTGGGAAAACCTTGGGCGTGAACTCGGCATTTCGCTCAGCGCGAAGCGGGATGATCTTTCCGGCCTGGGCGGTGGCGGAAACAAAATTAGAAAGCTCCAGTATCTTCTCGCCGAAGCCAAAGCGGAAAAGGCAACGACGCTGATCACGGCGGGCGCTGCGCAATCAAATCATGTACGGCAAACTGCGGCTGTAGCCAGGAAACATGGCATGCGGTCTTTAGCTCTGCTTCGCGGGCAATTGCCGCCGAAGCTCTCGGGAAACCTGCTTCTCGATGAACTTTTGGACGTCCAGTTGGAATTTCACGATCATGACGACTTCAACGCCATGGTCGTGGACCTTATGCTGGAGCGCAAGGCAGAGCTGGAAGCCTCAGGTGAGCGCGCCTATGTCATCCCGATTGGCGGGTCGAGCCCCTTGGGAGCTCTTGGTTACGTCGATTGCGCCAAAGAGATGCGTGAGCAGTTTGATGCGCGGCGGCAGAGACATCCAGATTATATCGTTGTCGCAATGGGCTCGGGCGGCACGTATGCCGGTCTCGTCGCAGGATGCGCGCGATATCTGCCCAACACGCAGGTCCTCGGGATCGTCATTACGACCGCGGCCTTTGCGGCGCGCGAATGTGCGGCCAGACTGATAAATGAAACAGCTCGTCTCGCCGGTGTCGATCGGCGCTGGGACGTGGAAGACCTGTTGCTGAATTACGATCATATCGGGCCTGAATACGGGGTCGCCAGCCAAGAAGGCAATGCCGCAATCCGCAACGTGGCAGAAGCCGAAGGGGTCTTCCTCGACCCGACTTACACGGGAAAGGTCTTCGCCGGACTGATCGCCGCTGTCGGTGAGACGATCCCTGCAGGCAGCGATGTGATCTTCGTGCATACGGGGGGAAGCCCCGCTCTCTTTGCAGCACGGTGACTCGCGCGTTCAACCAAAGTGAAATTTGTCGGCATGTCGACCTCACGCGATCGCCATGGATCACGGTCCTTGCCGTCCCATCAAGGCGGGATTCGAAATGAGCCAAGTGCGCGTTGTGCGTTGCTTTGCGGGTTTCCGTCAAAAACCCAGGAGCTCCGATGTCTGTTCTGAATACCTCGCTCAAACCTTTCAGGGTACATGCCTTCCGTAGAGGCAAATTCGTTGAAGTGACGGATGCCGACGTCCTCGGAAGATGGGCGATATTCTTCTTCTACCCGGCGGATTTTACCTTCGTATGCCCAACGGAACTGGGCGACGTCGCTGACCTTTACGCAGAGCTGCAGCGGCCTAATGTCGAGATCTATTCGGTATCGACCGACACGCACTTGACGCACAAGGCGTGGCATGACAGTTCCGATACGATCAGGAAGATCGAGTACACCATGATCGGTGATCCAACCGGGACCGTTACCCGCAATTTCGAGATCATGCGGGAAACGGAAGGCCTTGCCGACCGTGGAACTTTCATCGTCGACCCGGACGGGATCATTCAGGCGATCGAAATCACCGCCGAGGGCATCGGTCGAAATGCAGCCGACCTGCTACGCCGAGTAAAGGCGGCGCAATATGTCCGCGCGCATCCCGGCGAGGTTTGCCCAGCTAAATGGGAGCAGGGCGGAAAAACCCTCGCTCCGTCGTTGGCTCTCGTCGGGAAGATTAGATCGCAAACTACGAGACCCCGGTTTCAGGCCGGGGTCCTCGATCATTCGGTCAAAGATGCTTCCAGGAACGGCAATCCGATGCTTGACGACGCCATTAAAAGCGAGCCTTCCTCCCATTTCGAGAAATCGCCCGACCGATCGAGATCACCGCATCGGTGGACGCAAGCCCGACATCTCTCCAGATGCACGATCTCCTAACCGAAATCGCCAGCCTGTCGCCCCAAATCACGCTCGAGCAGCGTTACGATATCGCGGATCGTGCCCCTTCCTTCTCGCTGAGTAGCCCGGGACGCGATATCAAAATTGACCTTTGCCGGCATTCCGCTCGGCCACGAATTCACATCGCTTGTGCTCGCCTTGTTGCAGGTCGGTGGCCATCCACCACGCGTCGAACAGGGCGTCGTCGAGCAGATCGTTGGTCTAGAGGGCGATTACCATTTCGAGACCTATTATTCGCTCTCCTGCCAGAACTGCCCAGATGTGGTGCAAGCGCTCAACCTGATGGCCATCCTCAATCCCCGCATCAGCCATGTCGCGATCAGGGGGAAGCCTTTCAGTCTATTTGAATGGCGCCTTGTTTGCCCAGGGGCGCATGGACTTGCAGCAAATCGTGGCAAAGCTGGATAGCAGGGCGGACCAGCGCGCCACCGCGAAGATCGGCAATCTTGCGACTTTCGATCTCCTGGTCGTCGGCGGCGGGCCTGCCGGAGCGGCGTCGGCCACCTACGCTGCACGCAAAGGGCTCGCGGTCGGCATGGTTGCCGATCGATTTGGCGGCCAGGTGCTCTCACGATGCACATCGAGAACTTCATATCCTTGCCACAGACGGAAGGCCCGAGCTTCAGCTCCGCGCTCGAGGCGCATGTAAAGGAAAATCCGGTCGAGATCGTAAAGTCGCAGCGGGTCGAGAAGCTCGTTTCAACCGGGCGCGCCCACGAGCTCCGACTTTCAAGTGGCGGGACCCTTAGCGCCAAGACGGTCATTCTTGCCACTGGGGCTCGCTGGCGCCAGATGGGGGTGGAAATACCGCAACAGACGGGTAGCCTATTGCCCCCATTGTGACGGACCCCTGTTCAAGGGCAAACGCGTCGCGGTGATCGGAGGCGGCAAATTCCGGTGTCGAAGCGGCGATTGATCTGGCCGGAATAGTCTCCCACATCACATTGATCGAATTCGACGGCAAGCTCAAAGCCGACGATGTTCTTCAGCGAAAGTTGAGGAGCCTGCCGAATGTCGATGTGATCCTGTCATCAAAGACAATGGACGTACTCGGCTACGGCGAAAAGGTCACGGGCCTGAACTACCTCTCTCGCGCGAGCGGGCTTAAACACCATCTCCCGCTTGATGGCATTTTCGTCCAAATAGGTCTTTTGCCGAACACCGATTGGCTCAAGGGATCGATCGAACTCTCGCAGCTTGGAGAGATCGTCGTCGATCGGCACGGGCGAACGTCGGTCCCCGGGGTTTTCGCCGCCGGCGACTGCACCACAGTTCCCTTCAAGCAGATCGTTGTGGCAATCGGCGAGGGGGCCAAGGCATCATTATCCGCCTTCGAACACCTGATCCGCGCTGAGGATATCGACGTTCCCGACACCGAGCCGGCGATCGGGTGAGACGGTAAAAGGCGGGTGCCGCTTAAGCCGGACGGCTCATTTGAAGAACCGGGCGGGTGTTGTTCCGAACGTTTCGCGGAACGCTACTACAAAACTTGAGGCGGATTCGTAGCCGACATCCAAGGCGACATTGGTGACAGCTTCTCCGTAGGCCAGAAGTTCAAGCGCCGCCAGCAAGCGGAGCCGTTGACGCCAGGCTCCAAACGCAAGATGGGTTTCCCGGACGAAGATGCGTTCAATGGTTCTTGGACTCGCCCCCACTCGTGCAGCCAATGAGGCGAGAGGTTCGCGACTTGAGGGTTCGCGCTTGAGCATTTCCACTATGCGCAAACCCCGTGGATCGGTGGGAACGGGAAGATCGACAGGCGAGCGGTCGAGTGTCGCGATCTGATCGAGCAAAACCTCGCAAAGCCGAGCTTCCTTCGACCTCGGCTGGTAATTCCACGGCAAACCCGCGCACGACGAGATCAGTTCACGCACAAGCGGCGTAACCTCCACAACAATGCACGACGATGAGGTGGGTGCGCAACCAACCGTCGGATCGACGTAAAGAACCCGAATTTCGGCTGTTCTAGCCACGCTCAACTTATGGTCCGTATTAGCACGTATCCACAATGCCCGCGTGGGAGGCAGCACCCATCTACTAGCATGTGTTGATACGTGAATTACACCTTTTATCGCGTAAATGAGTTGGTGGCGCCGGTGATTGTGGAAAGATGCCTCTGTTGACGACCAGCTTTCGACCAGTCCCACAACAGGAGCGGAGGCGAAATCAGGATCGGAGTCGTTTTGACGAGCGCACAACATCGGTCCTGATTATATCGATAAATCGTCGCGCTATCCATCCTTGTTGAGGCCCGGGTTCAGTCCCCTATCGCGGCTGCGACCCCAGAGGTGTCGTGTCATCGATATACATTGGCCGGCGGCAGATATTTACCCGTTGGTTCGGCTGATATTCTGCCCAGGGTTCAGTACGACAGACGCAACGCGCGGGCTGCATGGTCCTGCGACACGGGCGGTTGTTTTCGCAGCCAACGGATCCTGTCGAGCACGTCGATTGGTGACCGGACAGCCAAAATGCGGCCTCGGGCAGCTTTTGCATGGGGCAGAAGTCCGCGGAGAGGTCGAAAGCAGCTATCTTGAAGAGGCCCTTCCTTGGCACACGGCGCAAATCAGAGAACGTCATGATGGATCATGAGCCCGCGATTTCGGTGTCGAATGCGACACTTGAAACGCTTGATGATGGCGACGAAGCCCTTGGCGACCAGCGTCTGGTTTTCCGATGGAATCATTATCCGTCGGCGCACGTCGTTTCCCGACATCTTCACGCCCGTGTCCAGCTTGTCTGCGTCTTCGCCGGCGTGGTCGTTGTGGAAACCGACAATGGGCGCTTCATGACGCCACCCGGTCATGGCCTCCTGGTGCCGGCTGGGCTGCCGCATTCTCACATCGTCGTCAGCGACGTTGCGATGGCCTCCGTTTATTTGAATCCGGCGGAAGGCGCCGGGCGGAAAGAGCCGTTTGTTTTTCAGGTGACGGACCTCGCTCGCAGCCTCGTGCTCGAAGCCGTCAAACTTCAGGAAGCTGCCATCGCAAACACTAGGTCTTGTCTCGTGCAGGAACTCCTGCTCGAAGAGATCACCAACCTGGAAGAAAAACATCTCGTGCTCTCGTTCCCGTCAGATCTAAGGCTGGCAGGACTATGCCGAGGCTTTTTGGAAGCTCCTACGCCAAACGATCATATTGATGACTGGGCGGGGAAGCTGGGGATGAGCCGCAGAGCCTTCACGCGGTTTTTCCGCCGAGAGACGGGCGTAAGTTTTCTCGATTGGCGCCAACACGCGATCGTGTTTGCAAGCTTGCCTCGTCTTTCGGCCGGCCAGCCGGTGACATCAGTCGCGCTGGAGGCGGGCTATCGTAATATCGGCGCCTTCACCACCATGTTCCGTCGGGTCATAGGTCTTCCGCCAAAACGGTATGCCCAAAAGGGGAGGCCCTCGGCCAAGCGCTGATGTTGAAGGGGCAGATCAGGACAACGCGATGGTCGGTAACGTCTCGGATCCACCAATGGAGCGAGCCTGGAAGATGGAATGCTCGGCTTGATGACGCCCAATCGAATTCCGCGGCTAACGTCCTCGAGAAGCACGGCGTTCCGCGGCTGCAAGACGCTCCATGCGTGCCAGAAATTCGCAGACCGGCTACCGTTGTCAGGATACAGCTAAAGGCTGTCCGTTCCGCAATATCGGTGGTCGCGCAAGTCCTTTAAGCGTTTTGAGAACGCCTGGTGAATTGGACAATAGCGACGAGGCCGTGCGGATATGAGCAAAACGGATGTCAATCCTCCCTACGATATCTTCAGCGCGACGGTAAAAAAGGCGACGCTGATTACCCCGCTCTTGAAGCGCATAAGCGTGGATGCGCAGGAGGTATCGGGGCTGCGAGCGGATTTGCCCGGTCAATACCTGAAAGTCTTCGTTCGCGACGCCGATGGATTCCGCCAGCCTGGGCGCGCTTATACCGTCAGACGGTTCGATCCGAAGACGAGTGAACTCGAACTCGACTTCGTGCTGCACGGCGACGAGGGCAACATTTCCCGGTGGGCGTCCCGAGCAAAAGCCGGTGATACCCTGGAAATAAGCAGGCCGAACACGCGCAGCGGTATCATGATCGATCCGGAAGGCAAAAACTATTTCCTTTTCGCAGACGAAACGGGCCTGCCGGCTGTCGCGGCCATCGTGGAGGCGCTTCCTGCAACAGCGACAGCGCGCCTCTGGATCGAGATCGCCAATACTAAGGAGATGCAGCCCCTCAGCGCAGAGGCGGCGGTTTCGGTGCGCTGGCTCTGCCGCGAGCTCGGTGAGACACTGGTCGATGCCGCTAAAGATCTGTCCATCCCATCGGGATCCCTGGTTTGGGTGACAGCAGAATCAGGCCAGGTTGCAGCGATCAGGGCCGGGCTGAAAAAACAGCAGTCCGTTGAGACCTACGCGCTTCATGCAAGCGGCTACTGGAAGAGAGGCGTGGCGGATCATCGTGATCCCGACTGACGCTGCCATCGGTAACGGCGTATCGATCTTCGCCGAGGCACTGTCGGAACTCGCGAACTGGCGTCTGCAGAATCGTGGTCGGTTGAGCCGCGAACAAGTGCCTAGCTGGCCCCGAACCTCGTCCTTGACGGAATAGCGACACAAATCGGCATTTTATCGAAAACCCGTTTCTCTGATCAGCGATTACACGGCTGGGCCGAAGAAAAGCAAAAGATAGGTCCATGACAAATTCGAAATTGAAACTGGCCCGCAGGGATTTTGCGACCAACCCCGAGGCTGATGCGCAGTTGCGGGGCAGCAAGCGCGCAACGCGGCTTTCGTACTTCATTTCAGGCTTCGCGCTGGCATGCTGGGCACCGATGGTGCCGTATGCGCAAAGCCGCATCGACGCAGATTCCGCAACCCTCGGATCGGTGCTTCTGTGCCTTGGTCTTGGCGCCGTCGTGGGCATGCCGACTGCAGGTATAGTGTCAAACAAAGTGGGAAGCAGGCCAGTCCTGATTGCCGGGGCCGTTGGCCTAGCCACGGTGCTGCCTCTCATGGCGCTGCTGGCGAACCCCATAACCCTCGCAATCGCACTTCTGCTGTTTGGTTGCTCAATTGGCGCGATTGATGTCGCCACCAACATGCACGGAGCCGAAGTTCAAGACCTCGCAGGCGTGCCGTTGATGTCAGGATTTCACGGCGTCTACAGTATTGGCGGGCTGGTCGGGGCGGCAGGTATGACTTTTCTTGTCGCGCTTGGGCCTGGGGTTCTTGCCGCTTCTGCGGTGGCATCATCGATTATGATCATTTGCATAATTTGCGCGGTACCCGGATTTCTTAGAACGAAGCCAGCTTCGGATGGGGGGTCTTTTGCGATTCCCAGAGGAGGCGTGCTCCCGGTCGGTTTGCTTTTGTTGGTCATCTTCTTAGCGGAAGGCGCGATGCTCGACTGGGGAGCCATTTTGTTGACCTCGAAGAAATTGGACGTCTCATTTTCCGGCAGCGGCTATGCTCTCTTTGCGATCGCGATGACCGTCAGTCGATTTTTGGGCGACAAAGCGGTTGAACGCCTGGGCGAGTCCAGGATGCTCTTCGTCGGCATCTCACTGGCTGCTTTGAGTATCATCTTCGCCGCCTACGTCGAGACGGTCCTGATGACCTTGACAGCCATCACTGTCGCAGGGCTGGCAGCGGGGAATATTGTCCCGATCCTCTTCTCGCTCGCCGCGATACAGCGATCGATGCCGACGCCCCAAGCGATCGCTGCGACGGGAACGCTTGGCTATGCTGGAATCTTGATTGGACCCGCACTCATCGGTCACGCTGCCGAAATGGTTGGGCTTGCAAATGCAATTGCTGGCGTCGGCATATTGGCAATCGTCGCTCTCCTTCTCATTCCAGCGATCTCATTCCGCCGCCCGACGATTGCGACCTCCGCGCATTGAATGATCGGAGGTTCCCGCAGCGAAGTGCCCCCAGGCGTTTACCGTCTACGCGACCGACGGACGCCTTGAGATGAGTAACAATGCCGCCGAGCGAGCGATCCGCCCGTTGGCCCTCGGAAGAAAGAATTATCTCTTCAGCGGCTCAGACGCTGGCGGTGAACGGCCGCCGTCATCTACACCATCATCGAGACCTGCAAAATCGGCGGCATCAACCCGCAGGCTTATCTTGCCGACGTTCGGTTCTTTGAGTTCGCGGCAAGCAGGTTCCGGACTTTCACTAAGGAGGAGCAATAATAGTCGGTGACCGACTGGATGCGGACATTCTTGGGGCAAACCAGTTCGGCATCGAGAGCTGTTGGTTTAACCCGCTGCGCGCGGAGAACTGGAGCTCGGCGGTGCCAACGATTCAGGTAGCGCGGCTCAGCGAGATTGCTGTTCGACTTGCGGGCGGATAGCATCGTCAGCTGTCGCAAACTGATATTTGCGAAGCGTGTCGGCGAATGATTTCAACTCAGCCGTTCCCGATGGAAAGTCAGGCTTGTCGCGATGAATGCCCTGAAAGAAATGCTGCCACCCTGTGGTGTACGTCCACCGCATGGTCGCGTATGCGATGGACAAAAGATGTTTCGGCTCCTGACGATCTCGGCCTAGCTTTCCGATCCGAGAACGAACGAGATCGGTGTCGTGCCATACCGGGCACGATAGAGTTCGGCGAAGATTGCTTTCAGTTGATTGGTCACGTGCAGGGTGTTGTCGCGCATTTGTTCCAGACGGATCACCTCTTCGCGGCCGAGACCGGCTGCCACGTCAAGGCTGTCGACCAGAGCGCCGCAACCGAATGGAAAGTGCAACGGGTGGTTCGTCAGAACTCCTCCCAGTTGGCTGCGACCGCCGCCGTGGCCGCGCGTCCGCCCAAGGCGCCGGCGAGCTTACGCGTGAGCGCGCGGGCTGGCGAGGTGATCGGACGGGTGTCCGCGGCGGCCGCACGTGGGGCAGTGCCGACCTCGATCTTGAAGTGGGCGATCAGCCGGGCGAGGTTCGCCGCCTCGTCGGCCAGCCGGCCGGTGGCCGCCGTCGATTCCTCGACCATCGCCGCGTTCTGCTGCGTCACCTGGTCCATCTGGTTGACCGCCGTCGAGACCTCCGACAGGCCGGTCGACTGCTCGCGGGCGGCGGTCGCGATCGAATGGACGTGCTCGTTGACCTTGATCACATGCCCTTCGATCAGGGTGAGCGCCGCGCCGGTCGCCGTCACCAGCTTCACCCCGGCCTCGACCTCGGTCCCCGAGCGCGAGATCAGCGCCTTGATGTCCTTGGCCGCATTGGCGGAGCGCTGCGCCAGTTCGCGCACCTCTTGCGCCACGACGGCGAAGCCCTTGCCGGCCTCGCCGGCCCGTGCCGCCTCGACGCCGGCATTGAGTGCGAGCAGGTTCGTCTGGAAGGCGATCTCGTCGATGACGTTGATGATCTGGCCGATCTCGCCGGAGGCCTCTTCGATCCGGCCCATGGCCGAAACCGCATCCTTGACGACAGCGCTCGACTGCTCGGTGCTCTTGCGGGCCTCGTCGACCATGTGGCTGGCCTCCGTCGCCCGCTCCGTCGAGCTCTTCACCGTGGCGGTGATTTCTTCGAGCGCCGAGGAGGTCTCTTCGAGCGAGGCGGCCTGCTGCTCGGTGCGCTTCGACAGGTCGCCGGAGGCGACCCGCATCTCGCCTGCGCCGCCATTGATCGTGTCGATCGCGCTACGGACCTCGCCGAGGACGGAGCGCAGGTTCGCCATCGTCTGATTGACGTTGGACTGAAGCTCGCGGAAGGCGCCCTGGAATTCGCCGCGCATGTTTTCCGTCAGGTCGCCTTCCGCCAGCGCCGAGATCACCCGGCGGGTTTCGGCAACGCCGCGGTCGACCGAAGTAACCAGTTCGTTCACCTGGGTGGCGAAGCGGTCGAGATCGGCATGGTCATAGGTCTTGGTGATGCGCCGGGTGAAATCGCCGGCGACCGCCGCCGAGACGACCTCGCCGATGCTCGACTGAAGATCGGTGCTTTTCGCCTGCAGCGCCGCTTCCTGTGCGTTCAATTCGCGCACCTTGATGCCGTTCTGCTTGAACACCTCGACGGCCCGCGCCATCGCGCCGATCTCGTTCGCCCTGTCGGTAAAAGGGATTTCGAGCGACAGATCGCCATCCGCGAGGGTGCGCATGACCGCGGTCGTCCGATTGATCGGGCGCGAAATGCCGACGATCGCAAAGGTCATGGCGCCGAGACCGGCAAGGCAGGCGATAGCGAGCAGCATGAAGGTCGCGATGCGGGCGCTGGCGAAGCCCGCCGAGCTGTCCGCGTAGCTGTGCTTCGCGCCGGCAAGATTGATGTCGCGGAACCCGTCAGCCAGCTTGTCCAGTTCGGTGTAGCTCTGACGCATGGCGCTTGTCAGGAAATCCCCCGCCTCGTCCTTCTTACCGGCGCGCGACATCGCGATCAGCTCGTCATGCTGCTTCAGATAGGTGGCGAGTACATCCTTGAACTTGGCGTAGAGCTCGCGCTCCTCCGGGTCGTCAACCAGCCCGTCATAGATTCTCATCCGCTCTTCGAGTTTCTTGAGATCGGTGGCGATCGCGTCGTCGGCACGCTTCATGCCGGCTTCGGTGCGGTTCACGATATGCCGATTTTCCGATCCACGGAGGTCGGAAATCGCAGTGTTGATCTTGTTGGTGATGTCGATGCTTGGAACCCATTTGGCCGCCATCGTTTCGACATCGCCGAAGACCCGCCCGATTGACGAGAGCGCGAAGAGACCTTGGCCACAGAGCAACAGAAGCAGCAGCGAAATCGCACCAATCAATGATGTTTTGAGAGAAAGCGACGATAGTTTCATTCGGGTTTTCCTGCAATTCGGACAGGGAGACCTCATGCTTCCGAGTCTAAGGAAATCAGCCGTTCGAATCATTCGATTAGCAAAGGGGGCGCCCATCTACTCGCTTGGGCAATCGTAACTCGCCGCCAGGGTCCTGCGCCAACTCCAAACGGTTATTGAGTCAGTGGCAATCCAGGGACTGCTTCCGTTATCCAGTTGTAAAGCTTAACAACACCTAAGCCTCGCAAGCCACGATGCTTAACAATGCGCAAATTGGACACTGCTTCTGAAAATGCATACGAGGCGAACTGGCTAAGTTAGTGCCGCTCGCCTATCGGACGGTTCTCTCCCTAGGCCTTCCGATGGACGGCGGAGAAGTGGCCGAAGTGAAGGAAGCCTTATTTCAGGTATATATCTCTCACGGATTGGCGATTCGAGGGATCGAGAGTATCGGCGAGGCGAGCCCGCCGGCCATGTTGCTCGCTCGGCTTTCGGGTGCCTTTGAGATCAGCATATTTACGCTGATGGTTCGAGCGGAGTTGCAGGAGGGAATGCTGCTGCGGAAATGCCACCGGCTAATCTGCGGATCCGGTCACCGGTTAGCTGAGGTGACGGCTTTTGCTGCTTCATATTCGCGATCCCTGCGCTGGATGAAAACCAGACGCTCATCGCC
Organism: Sinorhizobium americanum; assembly: GCF_001651855.1. Taxonomy (GTDB): domain Bacteria; phylum Pseudomonadota; class Alphaproteobacteria; order Rhizobiales; family Rhizobiaceae; genus Sinorhizobium; species Sinorhizobium americanum. Next base: position 17,299 of record NZ_LNQC01000055.1, read on the forward strand.
GACACCTTGGCGGGCGGGCAAGGATCAGTGTGCGAAGGAACGCCATTTGACATTGGCCAAATGCCTTCCGGGTGGAGCGGCAAGCGAACGCAAATCATCCTCTTGCCATCTTCTTCAGGCCCGGATCTCGGCAAGACGCGCAGCACTGACGCCAACGCGGTGGAAGTCTCGCCCGAAATAGATGAGCCCATCGCAACCGGCCTCGTATCGAACGGCCGTCACTCCGCAATAGAAAACGGTGTGGGTGCCCACTTCCGAAGCAGAATCGACCTGACAATCGAAAGCACAGACAGCCCCATCGAGCACCGGAGCGCCCGTTTCAAGAGCACCCCATTTAGCACAGGCGAGCCGTTCGCGGACTGACAGCCCCTTCGTAGCAAACTGCATCGCCACGTCACGCTGATCGGCCGACAGAACGTTGACACAAAGATTTCCATTCTTGCGAATGATTTCGTTGGTGGCGCTCGAGCGATTGATGCAGACGAGGAGCGTCGGCGGCTCGTCCGTCACTGAGCAGGCTGCGGTGACTGTGCATCCTGCAAGGCCTGCGGCCCCGTTCGACGTAACGATATTAACTGCCGCGGCAAGACCTGCCATTGCGTCTCGGTACTGGGACCTATCAATCATGTGAAATCCTGCATCTCACAAGTGAAATCACTTTGGCAGCCGCATCGCCGCGACACTTCGCGGCCGAATGCGTTTCTTTGCTGCGCGACCCACCCAGATGATGGTAATCCGCCTACTTGATTCGGAGGCGAAGATCAGTACACGTCCTGGTCACACTTGCCGGTAGCATCTTCGCCAGAAATCTTTGACGCGAACATCCGTGCCCGCTCGATGCACATTCTTTATGGTTTTTGGGATCTCGACAGCCAGATTCGCGTAGATTCCCATTCAATCCCCAGCCCCTACATCACTTCCGACTTTAGCTCTACGCCAGCGACGTCGATCGAATGGGAACATAATGTAATCGCGCACGGTGAGCGGCTCGGGCTGGTCTCGGAGGCCAACTTCTGGCCACTCATTCTTTTTTGGCCAGTATGCCGTCAGAAAAATCGTGTCCCAGACGGTTGTAAAGAACCCATAGTTTCGGTGCCGGTGATGCGGTTCCATCGAGTGATGAATGCGGTGGAACTTATTGTCGCCAATGATGTACCGAAGCGGCCCAAGATTGATGCGGGTGCTAGAGTGTGAAAGATGGGCCTGGAACGTAATCAGGGTCATGGCAACAACGGGCACTACGCCAGATTCGAAGTGGATAAGCGCGAGAGGTAGGGCCACTAACGCTGCGTAAATGAGGGGCTCGGTAACGTGATGATTGCAATTCCATGCCGTCAATTCGCGGATCGAGTGGTGAGTAGCGTGCAGGCGCCAGAGGAATGGAACAGCATGCTGAGCGCGGTGCATCCAGTAGTAAAAGAAGTCCCCGGCAATCGCGACCAAAACCCCTGAAAGGACGGCCAATCCAGTGTTAATGATTGCGTTTTCGGAGTGAAGCAACGTACCGAAGTCGATTGTTACGAGCGGCGTTACCCCTAACCAGTCCAAGCTTACGGCGTAGAGGTGCCAAACCAACGCACCCCATCCGAGGCGAATAATCCAATTCCGCACGCCGCGAACGTATGAGGCAAAACTGTAGCGATAAGCCGGAAGGGTTAGCTCCAGCGCGGCGCAAAAGGTAGCGAAAATCACAACCAGCTCTAGCGATTTCACAAAGGACTGGATCATCTGATCAACATCGAGAATGTGCATTTGTTTTGCTCCGGCGAATCTTTCTGATCAGCGCGGTCGCCTTCGTCACGAGGGCGAGTCCAACCGGATCGGTATCGGCGCAGAAAGCACGATGGCAAATTTCCTCGCACGCATCCAAACGGTGATCATGCCGCCGTACGGCGGGGCACCGCGATGACGCTATGCGCTATTCTCGGTCATTGGTAAAATCCATTGTTTGGATAATACCCATCCGTGGCCCAAATGGTTGGAGGAGCCCAGCAGAGAAGGCTTACGGGAGACGTTTGGATTGGTAAGACTACGAATACTACCAGAGCGACGCAAGCCATCCCGGTCACGGCAGTACTCGTTCGTGTCTCCTGCGCGACTTTGCCAAGTATCGGCGACGGGACGCCCTCCGACTGATTACCGGGTCAACCGCAGACCGAGGTCGCGAACATCGCGATGCTGGTACCTTTGATGGTAGTTCGGCGGGTTGCAGGCGTAGTCAGCGATGCGATGCTTGCGCTGAAACTGACTGCGATGGTGGTGGAAGCGCAAGGACACGACCATCACCACGAAGCTCGCCGTGATACGACGACTCTTTCACCTGGTCGGTGCGCATGCTCGGCCCCCCGGCAAATGAGGTAACGTAATAATACATCCCCGTCCCGAAGGCCTTCGCATCAGGCCCCTTCGACGCGGCTCGTCATCCCGTCGCCGTTCTGCCAAGCAAAGCGGTCATCGAGGTCCTCTTCGATCACCCCGGCCGCGTATAACTGTTCGAGCAGGTCCGCGACCGAAAGTATGCTCGACCCGTCCGTCGCGACCCGCCTAACGAGCTCCGAGGCTGTGCAGTTGCCGCACGCGATTAGTTGGCCAACGGAAATCGGAGCGACATCGTCAAGCACCCTGTGTTCCATGTTGCGTGAGCGGAGCTCGAAGTAACCGTTTCCTGGCCTGTATTGCAGGTCGCTGCGGAAGCGAATCGGCAGGCCTGGGGCTGGGCTCTCGAGCATATGCTGATCCATCATGCTCTGCAGCCCCTCCCGAAACTCGTCAAGCGTCCTGAAGAAACGTTGATCCACAATGCGATACCCGAGAGGCCACCGTACGCTGCCCGGTACCGGCGTCACCAATTGTGAACGTCCCTGCGGCATATTTACGAGGAAGCCGGAAACACAGGCGATTGTCGTGTGATAGCCCTCCGGCAAGGCGATTGCATCACATTCGTTAGCCACCCTGAGCTTCTGCTTCCGCGCGCGTGCGCGCCCGGTGAAAGCCTTCGCGGTCGGTGCTTCCTTGCCCTGCAGGATGAGTTCGACCCCGAGGAGCTCCTCAGGCGAAAACGCCATGTGAATCTTATTGAGATGTGCTGTGCTCAGCACGGAGAAACGATTGGTAGTAGTGCCGTAACGGTCGAAGAGTCCGAGCACGCGCCTGGTGAGTGCCTCATCCTTGAGCGGGGCGGCTGTCGATGTTTGCGGCAATGCTCCCGTGATTTGATAGTAGTCGTACAGAAACTGATCGTAGTGCGGGTTGTCCATAGGATCTGTGGCCCAGTAGCAGAAACCAGTGCGGGCCGCCGAACCAAACATGTCGCTTGCGACACCAACCACACCGCGCCAAAGCTCTGCATGCTCTTCGCTGTAGTCATAATAGCCTTTAAAGCGATCGGCCGAGAGGCCACAGAACCAGCAGCCGACGGTGCAGCCTTCGCTCAGCTCGAAGGCGATAATGGGGTGCGTGATCGAGGGCGCCGATCCGCCCAATTCGTCGTTGCAGCGCCGCATCTGGCGCTCACGCCAGGCATGAAATCGGGGGTTGATCTTCGACATATCGCCTTCGACGCGCAGGCGGTCGCGATGGCGCAACATGTCGCGGATATGGTCATCCCACATCATCGCCAATGGCCAGGGGGCAGACTCCGGCTTGAAGCGGTAATTCAGGTGGTCACTGCGCCAGAGCGGCAGCATTTGCATTGGGTCAACTTCGATGCCGTAGCGCTCTGTTACTGCTCCAGGCGCGTCTACGTTCTCCGAAAGCGCCCTGCGGAACTTTACATCACCAGACAGCCGTTCCATGAAGCGCTTGACGTGTGACAACGTGCGCCGTTGCTCTGGTGTGCGCCGGTCAACATTCGGTCGGCAGTGTTCGCCCCGAGGGCACAGGTCGGCCCCTGAAGCCATACGTTGCAGGCTTGATGACATGTTTCTTTCTCGATTGGATGGCTTCCATGTTCTCTTGGCACCGGCTCGGCCAAGTCGATGCCGGCAGAACCAGAATCACGTCAAGTCGCCACCGCAACAACAACTACAATAAGTACAACGACCGCGGCGAAGCCAGGGAACTTTTCCTCGGCGTCGAGCCTCTTACTACTAGTCACCCTCCGTGGGTTGGCCAACCGTACGTAACTTTTCACCTCGTCAGGCGTGATGTTGTAGTCGAGGCTCTTTCCGACCGCTGCGATCGTTGCAAGGCCTGTAGCAGTTGGTTTGACGTTTTCAAGCAGGCTCGCTTTTCCCCCTAAGTCGTTGACGAAGCGCTCTACATCAGTTTGCGGCATAGCTGATTTCCGCCTTTTCTCAATGTTGCCAAACTACCCATCTCGCTCTCGCAAACGCTCAAGTGATGATGCCGTGAACGAGGCAAGCGGCGTACCAAGCTGAGATTTCTGGCCTTGCGCCTTGTATGACCGTATACATTGTCAACTTGCCGACATTTGGCTCCCGAAACCGACAATTGGCCTGCTCCAAAATGTCGCCAACCGCGCATTCTTTCAGTCACCGCTCTGCGGCCGCCAGCTCAGTTGTGGAGACGCCTGGTGGATCCCCCCGCGCGGCATCGATCGGGTGGCGGGGCGACATTAATCTGACGCGCTCATTCCTTTGCGATGCTTGCCGTTCTGTCGACAAGCGTCACGACATCGCGAGATACTCTTGGAGTAGCGATTTCAAACTAGAGGCCACATTCAAGCCTCGAGGATCGCGCGCCTATGGCAAGCCCTACACTGAATAAGTGGCTATCAAGCCGAGCGCCGTACGAGAAGCAAAAGGCAGAGCGGCGACTAACTGAGGGCGCCGCCGCCCCCGCTATGGGTCGTCATCCCAACGGTCTCCGCGAAGGCTTCCACGGTTCGACGGTTCGATCACATCGCGGTCGAGATCTCGGCCTACCAGAACAGGATCGGCCTCCGCGGCCGATCCACGAATTGAACGATCTCAGTTAAAGTACGCGAACGTTTTCTGCCTTCGATTTTCCGGTCTTGCGATCCTGACCTAGGTCGTAACTCACTTTCTGTCCTTCGCTCAGGGAACTGCCACCTTGCAAGGCAGACACATGCACAAACACGTCAGCCCCTCCATTTTCGGGTGTAATAAAGCCAAATCCCTTGTCTCCATTGAAAAACTTAATCGTGCCAGTGGCCATGAACAAATCCTCGACGCTTTCACGGCTGATTGCCGCTTGAAGAGCTTTAAGCCGGCAATGTGTCGCCCGCAATCTATTTGATCCTCATCTTGTCCCGAGCATCGGACCACTCACGCAAATGGAGGCGGCCAGAGGTTCATCATGTGTTGGCCGAAAGGATCAGTGGTCAAGCGGTTGCCGGTGACGACGCGGGGGCCATTGCTTGGTTTAGGAGCGACTAGGTTCCAACAGTGTCATCGGCACCTATTTGCTGCGATACCATGGCCGATATGGTGTTCATCCGAGTCGTGGTCTCGCCCGACAGTAACGACGCATGACGATAGTGCAGTGGCACGGTCCTCAACTTCCTTGTCAATCCGGATGAGCGCTTAAATGACCACCGGCCGATAAACCTGTTGAAGGCCGGCGACGTGAGGCCGGTCGAGGACGCAACAGGTGCGTGACGGCACCTTTCCCGCCGGCTGACCTCGCTGCGGTCGAGTCCCGAAGGGGCGCTCCTTCACTGGTGATCTCGTTGAAAGGGGAGGGTGGTTACCCAAGTCGACGGCGCGCCATTAAACCGGTGCCGCCTATCCGTGGAGCGGTGGGCCTGCTTGCTACTGCCCGTTCGCGATGGCAACGCGGCCGTCGCCATCTTCTCCTGCCTAGATTACCAACTTGAGATGGCTGGACAAGACCAGGCCGGCGGCCCCGCGTAACGCGGTGTGACCTTCTCCGATCCCGTTCACCGTAATGGAAATCTCTTGGTTTGGCCGCTTCCTGACCAGGCGTTCGACGTGCTGCTTGACGCGTTCGGCGGCGTCTGCACCGCCTCCTGCGATGTCGCCGTGGAGGACATAGGAGTTGAGCGACAGGGTCTGTTGCAGGTTCAGAATCCCGAACGCGACATTGCGGGTATAGCGATCGAGCAGGACATCGGCGGCCTCCGATCCTTCGGCGGCCTCTTTGACGAGGCGAGCGGAGGTGACACCTACGGGGTTCGCCAAACCGAGCCGAGCCGCTTCTCGCCGTAGCCAGGGCAGGGCCGCGACTGTCTCCCAACATCCATGCTTGCCGCAGTTGCAGAGCTCGCCATCAATTTGAACCACCGTATGGCCAAGTTCGCCTCCGGAGCCGGCAAGCCCCCGATAAACCCGTCCGTCGATGTAGAAGGCTCCGCCCAACACTTCACCGGTGTAGATGGCCGCGAACGTCTGCTGGCCTCTTCCCGGTCCAAACCACCGGTCGCCGACGAGGAGTGCCCGGGGGTGGTGATCGATGACCACGGGAAGCGAAAAATGCGTCTGCAGGATGTCGACCAGGGGAAGGCCGCTCAGAACCGGCGCGAGATTGACCGCAAGGATCACGCCGTTGTCGCTGTCGATCATGCCGCCAGAGGCAATGCCGATCCCGAAGGGCGCCTGTTGGGCCTGGGAGAGCGTTGCAGACAAGGTGTCCTTGATGATCGCCAGGAACGCATCCCTGTCTCCATGCGGATCGAATTCCGCCTTGGTGAGTGCCTTGATCTCGCCGCTTAGCGTCACGAGACATGTCTGGGTTCTGCCCGGCAAGAGAAGCACGGCGCCGAGCATCGGGGCTTCCGGATTGAAATAGATCGGACGCGCCGGCTTGCCGCCCTTGAAGTCGGAGGGGACCGCTTCGCCTTCGACGAGCAGGCCCTCTTCGATCATCGGCTGGACGATGCCGGTTATCGTCGTACGGTTCACGCCTGCCAGACGGGCAAGCTCCGCGCGGCTCTTGGGGCCGTGGTCGTACAGGGCCTGCAGCACGCGGCCACGATTGATCTCGCCCAGCGTCGACTGTGAAACAAGCGTCACGTTGCCACCGTCGCCAGCGTCCTTTTGGGAAGGACTGCGCTGCCCGAGCGAATAAGGTGGTTGATTCTCGAATTTCAACTTGCATCTCCGATTTGGCAACTGGTCTTTCTAGCCTGTGAACGCTTGCTCGACCAGACGGGGTCCGCGCGCACATCCAGGACCGGTCGCGAGCGGGTGAGGCCGCTCCGCTGGAAACTCTGTGGCGACTTCTTGACAGTAGCATAAGTTTGTGCGAAGTACAAACAAACTGCTGCAAACGGCAGACGAGGGGTAACAACTAAGTCGAGCACGGCGCCAACCGGGGTCCGGATTCGATCGAGGTTGGATTACAGACAACGAGGAGGCATTCATGACATTTGATATCGGAAACATGTCGCGCCGGAACATGCTGAAGTCGGCGTCCGCCGCAGCGCTCCTGGCGTCAGGGGTCAGCTCGCTGGTGGCGCCACGGCGTGCAGCCGCCGCCGGCACGGTACGGGTACTATCCGTCGAAGACCCGTTCTTCTTCGCGATGAAAGCGATGATCCCGGAATACGAGAAGGAGACCGGCATCAAGGTCGAGTTGGAAAGCCTCTCCTATGAGGCGCTGCAGACCCGCCTTGTTTCCGCCTTCGTCGCCAAGACCTCCGATGCCGATGTCATAGCCGTCGACCAGATGTGGCTGGGGCAGTATCTAGACAACGGCTGGATCATTTCGCTGAACGACTTCATTGCTGAGGACAGCGACATCGATCTCTCGGATTTCATTCCCGAGGTTCTCTATTCTTCGAACATGTGGCGCGGCCAGATTGGTACGCTGCCGGTCGCGGCCTATGCGCAGGGCGTCATGTACCGCAAGGACATCTTCGATGAGTTCGGCATCGCCGCACCGCCCTCCGAAAGCTCGGAAGACTGGACCTGGACGAAATACCTTGAGACGCTGAAGGCGCTCGAAGGCAAGTCGTTCGGCGGCAATCCGCTGTTCCCGACGGTGGTCTGCGGCTCGCAACCCTCGCCGATCACCCATATGTTCACGCAGCTTTCCGTCAGCCATGGCGCCAGCTGGTTCAAGTCCTTCCCGGGTGCTCCCTGGGATTTCTCGCCGGAACTGACCGGCCCTGCCTGGGTAAAGTCGGTCGAGATCTACCGCCAGCTCTACAAGCTCTCGCCGCCCGAGGCGATCAATTATGTCTGGTTCGATGCCGGCACCCGCTTTGCCAAGGGCGATATCGGCATGTTCTACTGGTGGACGCCGTATTTCTACCTGGTCAAGAATTCCGGCTACATGACCGGCAAGAAGTCGGATGTCATGGACAAATACGCAACCGCTGCCCTGCCCAAGGCCGAAGGCCTGCCGCAGACAGTCAGCCTCGGCGGCTACAGTCTCGGCGTTCCCTCGAGCTCCGAGCGGCAGGAAGCGGGTTACGCCTTCATCAAATGGGCGACGTCGAAGGCGACCCAGAAGAAGATGGCGCTCTGGCCGGACCTCAATTACCAGTTCTCCGACTTCGCCCGCGCATCGCTCTACGAGGACGCGGAGGTGAAGGCGGTCTATCCTTACCTCGACGTCCAGTACGCGATGATGAAGCAGGGCAACGGCAAGATCACCCGCCCGCCGGTCCCCGGCTATACGGCCGTCGAGAGCGTGCTCGGCCTCACATTGAACCAGCTCCTCACCGGCAGTGAGGATCCGAAGACTGCGCTCGAGCGCACCAACGGCCTGTTCGAAAGCATCCTTAAGGGCAATCTGATGATTCCTTATCAGAAGGAAAGCTTCGCGGACACGCTCGACGAAGCCAAAACCCTGATCGGCACGCTCGGCAAGGCGTAAGGTTTCTTCCCGGCCGGCGCGGTACGCCCGCGCCGGCAGTCACGCGCGAAGAAGAATTGGACCTCGACCATGCACGCTACAACCATCCGCTCGCCGCAGGCGCTTTCGCCTGTCCGCAAGAGCTTTGTCCGGCGAAACCTGCCCTACCTGTTGATCGCGCCTTCGGTCGTCATGCTGCTGGGACTGATCGCCTATCCGCTGCTCTTTGCGCTCAAATCGAGCTTCTATTTCTGGAACCTGCAGGTCGGGCCGCAGCCCTTGGCCTTCGTCGGCTTGGACAACTACGTTCAGGCGATCAATGCCTTCGATTTTCGCGCGGCACTGACCAATACGCTGATCCTCTCGGTCGTCGGCACCGCGACCGAGTTCTCGCTCGGCCTGGCGATTGCGCTCGTCCTGCTCAAGGCGCTGCCCGGCATGAATGTCGTGCGGGCGCTTCTGATCCTGCCAACCACGATTGCACCGATCGTCGTCGGCTTCCTGTTTCGCTATCTCTATGACCCCGGCGGCGGGTTGGTGACCTGGGTCCTGCAGTCTCTCTGGCTGCCCGTGCCGGCAGAAGGCATTCTCGGCTCGCCGTCGACGGCGCTTGCCGCCATCTTGTTCGTCGACATCTGGCAATGGACGCCATTCTTCGCCATCGTGATCTATGCCAGCCTGCTCGCCGTCCCCGACGAGATCATCGAAGCAGCAAGGCTGGATCGCGCCTCGGCTTGGACGATCCTGATGCGCATCAAGCTGCCGCTCATCCGGCGCACCGCCATCATCATCGTCATGCTGCGCTTCATGCAGATATTCAACACCTTCGACACGGTGCTGGTGCTGACGCGCGGCGGACCGGGCACCTCGACGCGCACGCTCGGCTATTCGCTCTACGAGCAGGGCCTCGTCAACTTCAATGTCGGCCTTGTCAGCGCTCAGACGTGGATCGCGGTGCTGATCGTCAACATAATCGTCGCCCTCTACGTCTTTTTCGCCTTCCGGAATGAGGAGTGGTGATATGAAAAGCCGCACGACCTTCTACACGGCGCTCACCTATGCCGCCGGCCTGCTGTTCCTGGCCGTCTTCATTGGTCCGATCCTGTGGTTCCTGGCACTCGCTATCCGTTCGGCCGAAACGGCGTTCGAGATGCCGCCGCAGCTCACCTTCGAACCGACGCTCGACGCCTTTCGCCATATCCTTGTCGATCCCGGCACCAATGCGCCGCAGCTGGTGAACTCGCTGATCGTCGCGATCGGCGCGGTGCTTCTCAATCTGCCTTTCTCAGTGCCTGCGGCATACGCGCTCTCGCGCTTCAAGCTGCGCGGTAAGAAGAACATCATGCTCTGGTATCTCGGGCTGCTGATGGCGCCGCCGGTCGCCTTCCTGATCCCGTATTTCGTGCTGATCACGCGGGTCGGCCTGCAAGGGTCATACTTGTCGATGGTGCTGGTTTTGCAGACCCTGACGATCCCGTTCTCCGTCTGGCTGATGAAGAGCTTTATCGATGAGGTACCGGCGGAGCTCGAAGAGGCCGCCCGTGTCGATGGTGCGCGCTGGCATACGATCATGTGGCGGATCACGCTGCCGATCGTTCGCCCCGGCATCATCGTCACCTCGATGTTCGCCTTCGTCTTTGCCTGGAACAACGCGGCCTTTCCGCTGGTGCTGAGCTCGCGCTCGACCGCCACGCTTCCGATCGGGACGCTCGGATATTTCGCGACCAGCGGCGTGACCTGGAACTACATCGCCGCAGCCGCGGTGCTCGCGATGATCCCGCCGATGATCATCTTTTTGGTGTTCGACCGCTACGTCGTCAGAGGCCTCACCTTCGGTTCGGTGAAAGGCTGATCGCCCCCCTTTTGAATGGAGTAGAATTGAATGAGCAAACTTCGCATGGGCGTTATCGGCGCCGGCCTTTGGGGCAACAACCACGCCCACACCTTCAATGTCCTGCCGGAAACGGAGCTGGTCGGCGTCTGCGACCTCGACGAGGGCAGGGCGCTCAAGATGAAGGAGAATTTCGGCGCGGCTGAGGCTTTCACCGATTATCGGAAGCTGATCGCCAGTGACGATATTGATGCGGTGTCGGTGGCGACGCCGGACTTCACCCACACGCCGATCATCCTGGCGGCGCTGAAGGCCGACAAGCATGTGCTCAGCGAAAAGCCTCTGGCGACGACAGTGAAAGAAGCTGAGGACATCGCCGAAGCTGCGGCGGTGTCCAAAGGCAAGCTGATGATCGACTTCCACAACCGTGTGAACCCGATCCTGGCGCAGGTCCGCGACATGATCCAGGACGGCCAGATCGGGCTGGCAAAGCATGGCACGGCGCGGCTGTCGAACACGACCTTCGTTCCGTTCGAGATGCTGAGCTGGGCTGCGAAGTCCTCCGCGCTCTGGTTCCTCGGCAGCCATCTCGTCGATGTTCTGCGCTTCATCCTCGCGGACGAGGTTACCCGCGTCTACGCGGTTGCCCGTTCCGGCACCTTGTCGGCCGGCGGCGTTGACACCAAGGATTTCCATGCGTCGATCCTCGAATTCTCCAAGGGAACGGTGGTGACCATGGAGAACAGCTGGATCCTTGCGCGCGACAATCCGTCGCTCGTCGATTTCAAGCTCGAGTTCGTCGGCGAGAAGGGTCAGATCCAGGCCGATCCTACCCATAGCGGCGGCCTTCGCCGCATCGTCGATGGCGGCATGAAGTTCAACGACTACATCGGCATGACTCCGACCGGCGCCACCCGCATCGGCGGCTTCGTGCAGGAGTCGATTGCTCGCTTCGTCGACAGCGTGGTGCGCGACGTGCCCCTGCTTGCCGACGCCAACGACGGCCTCGCCAATACCAGGGTTCTGGCGGCAATCGAGGAGTCAGTCGCCAGTGGGATACCTGTGACCATCGGCTGATGTCGTGATTAATTCCCGAGGCATTCCGTCCATCGGGCGGCTTGGCTCGCGTTTTCATACTGGGAGTAGAACAAAATATGGCGTCCATGACTTTTGACGGGATCGGAAAAACCTTTTCGGACGGGACCGTCGCCGTCGCCAATGTGAGCTTCACGGTTGCCGATGGCGAGTTTGTCGTGCTGGTCGGACCGTCGGGTTGCGGCAAGTCCACGCTTCTGAGGATGGCGGCCGGGCTCGAGTTGCTCAACAGCGGCCGGCTGCTCATGGACGATCACGATGTCAGCAACACCGAGGCGCAGGACCGCGACATCGCCATGGTGTTCCAGAACTATGCGCTCTATCCGCACATGACCGTCTACGAGAACATGGCCTTCGGCCTGCAGCAGCGGAAAATGCCGAAGGACAAGATCGAAAAGCTTGTGCGCGACGCCGCCGAGATGCTCGATCTCACAAAATATCTGCATCGCAAGCCGGGTGCGCTCTCCGGCGGCCAGCGCCAGCGCGTGGCGATGGGGCGCGCCATCGTCCGCCATCCGATGGCCTTCCTTATGGATGAGCCTCTCTCCAATCTCGACGCCAAGCTCAGGGTCCAGATGCGCGCCGAGCTCAAGCTCCTGAACCAGCGCCTCGGCGTCACCACGCTCTATGTCACCCACGACCAGGTCGAGGCAATGACGATGGGCGACCGGGTCGCGGTGCTCAAGCCCGTCGGCAACGCCGGGGAAAGCAATCTGCAGCAGATCGACACGCCGCAGCGGCTCTATGACCGGCCGGCAAATATCTTCGTCGCAGGCTTTATCGGCTCGCCGGCAATGAACTTCGTGCGGGCCGAACTCCGGGCGGAGGGGGCAGGCCTGCGCGCGGCGATCGCGGGGACCGGGATCAGTTTTCCGGTTCCCGCGAGCGCTGTCTTGTCCGCCTATGCCGGACGCCAGGTCGTCGTCGGAATACGACCGGAGATGTTTCTGGTGTGTCCCGAAGCTGAGGCGCTGTTCAACGAGCCGGTCCCGGTCGCCGAGGCGCTCGGGGCCGACACCTATGTCTTCTTCGACATCGCGTCCCCGCCCGTCGATGTCAACGACGCCGAGGAGCCGGAGGAGTTCAAGCGCAAGGGCACCAATCGCCTGGTGGCGCGGATCCCGCCGGCAGCGACGCCAGCGCCCAATCAGCGACTGCCTCTGACAGTGGACCTGCAACAGCTGCACTGGTTCGACCCATTGACAGGAACTGCTATTCGCGATTGACCGGATGGAAGATCAAGCACCGACTCGCCTTTACAATCGTTTCCCGACCCTCCCAGGGCGCCTTGGCTGCCGTCGAACAGGTCCCGACGGCAGCCCTTTTTTTGGCTCTGCGATCGGGGACGAGCGGTTCCGGACCTTATCAGCAGCATCATCGGGAGTAGCCTGTGAAACACCTATCGATCTTCGGGAAGTTCTTCCTGCTCATGGCTATCTTCGGCCTGACGGCGCTTGCCCTCACGCTTTATCAGAGCAGACAGACGTTCGAGATCAGCAGGAGCTATGAGGCGCTGCTCGATAGAGACGCGTTTGCAGCACTCAATCTGAGCCAGTCCAATCGAAGCCTCGAGGCCGCGCGGGCAAGCATGGGGGACTTGTCGAATGACACGTCTGGCACTGACAGCCCGCAAGGGTCGCCAGTCCGGCGTATAATGGCGAAGGTTGTAAATGCTTTTGGGATGCCCAACAACGTTGCTGAGTGTTGAGAATGAAAACCTGTTCTGAATCGGCGTGACGCGTCCTTTCAGCGCTTCTGTGCGCCGAGCGCTCGGCGGGAACCAAAAATTCGTTGGATCTCGAATTTTGAGCTTTCGTCGAAAAAGCCGAGACCAGATTCCGATGACGAGGTAACAGACTGAATTTCTGCTAGGTGTTCATGACGACGTGGAAACTTTCGCCCTTTGAAAGATCGTGCCTTAGGTGGATATCGCTGGGCAGGAGCGTCTCCGAGATCGCCTTGCTCGAGGGCAAAAGCGAAGCAGAGATCAATCTGTGCTTGGAACGAGCCCTTGTCTTGCTTGGGGCGATCTCGATGGAGGATGCGCTCAAGAAGGCGGATCTCATCTAGATAGATCGCATCTGGCTCTACGCTGCCGTAATTGGCATGCGACGGATCGATTTTTTCTTCGGGTTTAACTCACGTGCACACCTTTGCAGGTGCAATAACCACCTCGCGCGGAATCATCATCATACCCAATGCTGGCCAAACGTCTGCTGCCCAGGCAAAGGCATGGCATTTCGGCATAGCTCTGGCAAAAGTCATCGCTGCACGCTCATGAACTGCTCGCTATAGACGGATGCATTTAATGATCGACCGTTCACGACGTCCAAAACGTGTGTCAGGGCGCGTTGTTCGAAATCAAGGTGGCTCATCAATGCGGATTGCACGACGCTCGTTGCTTTGCCGAGTTGGGGCATCGCATTCGTCAGCGTTGCGAGGCTTTTCCTGAAAGATCGGGAATGCTCTGACGCAGTTATTTCCACGCGTAAGGGGTGCGTGCAAAAACAAAATTTGTCGATAATCTTGCACATCTCACAATTCGATGCCCTCTGGCCGATTTCGGTGAAGATCGCTTCCGCTCGACGCGCGGGTTCGGACCTTGATGATGCTTCACAAGGTGCCGGTTTGTAGTGAGCCTGAGGCTCTGCGCGGGCGAGTGCGAAGGCTAGGACTTCCCGTGCCACAGCATACGAGTCCGCTATGGCCCAATCGGTGAGGGGCCTCGTGAAGTAGCCCTTTTGGGGGATGGAAATGACCTTACCCTCAGCTGCAAGTCGGATAAGTGCTTCGCGTACCGGAGTTCTCCCAATGTTGAGTTTGGCCGACAACTCGACGTCACTCAGCTGTTGCCCCGGCATAAGCCCGTAACTGTAAAGCAAGTGAACGACTGCATCATAGGCCGCATCCGTTTTTCCGCGCGTTTTTGGTGGTTCAATTCCACGACATTGGGCGGCTTTATCACAGACCCACATCTTCCCACTCTCCTTTGTCGGATGTCGTTTGACCATCTCCTGCAGGATGCCAGAAACACTGCAGGATGCCAGAAACAAGTTTGTTGGGGGCACATTTCACATAGTGGCGGGGAGAGCAACCGTGCCGTTGGCGCGAGTTGACTAGGTGTCGCGTGCTTTCAGATGTTCTGCGGCCACCAACGGCATTGTACTGCTTCGCTGGACCAGTGCATCGAGATCCGAGAGCGTGTTCCTCCAATCGCTGAGCCACGCGAGCTTATAGATGCCGGAAAAAATATATGGAGTGCAGATCGAGAGGACTGCGGTTGAGGCGAGACTAAATATCAGGTGGCTTTAGCCGAGCAAAAGACCGCAGTCTGAGGAAATATACTGGAAAATATATTTTACATGTTACTTGATTATCGTGGCCTATGCCTTCACTTTCCGCCGCGGTAGTCTTGGGATGAGCAGAGCGAAACAGCGCCAAGGGTCTAATGGATGTGAACGATTTCGTGCATTAAATCCGTGTCGGCGTGATGTCATTTTGGACAAAAATAGGTGCCGATGGCCCTGGCGAAGCCAATAAGACTTCCAAAGTTCAAGCGGCTCTCCCCCGCTGGCCGGGAGGATCCGTAAATTTGTGGATTAGCTTGAATCGTGAGGAAAGCTTAACGGATGACTCAATGCATGCCCGCCTGCGAATCCCCAGGAGTTCTCATTTTCGATTGCGATGGGGTCCTCATCGACAGCGAAAGCATCGCCACCGAGGTACATGTCGAGGCTCTCGCAAAATCGGGGTACGCCATAACTGCTGAGGCTTATAATAGTCGTTTCATAGGCATGAGCGATCAGCAAAGCTACTCTATCATCGAAGCCGAGGCGGGCCTGCGCCTGCCAAATGACCACCATCAACGTGTGATGAAAGAGATCGCCAAGCGATATGCGTGCGAACTCAAGGCCATCGCGGGTATTCGACAGGCGTTGGACGCCATCAGCCTGGCAAAATGCGTGGCATCGAGCAGCGATCCGGAAAAGCTGCGTTTTGGACTTCAGATTACACATCTCTACGACTGTTTTTCGCCTCACGTCTTCAGCGCGTCCGAGGTTCCGCGCGGCAAGCCCGCACCCGATCTCTTTCTGTTCGCAGCGGAGAACATGAAAACACAGCCCGCCAACTGCCTGGTCATCGAAGACAGTGTTGCTGGAGTTCAAGCGGCGGTGGCAGCCCGGATGCGGGTGATAGGCTTTGTCGGCGGTTCTCATTGTGTCTCGGGCCTAGCAGAGAAATTGTTGGAAGCAGGTGCCACCAGAACCTTCAACCACATGGCAGTTTTACCGGAGATTCTTAGGCACCTCTAATCGGACAGTTTGTACGGTGGGGAGTTGCTCACGCAGTCTACCGGTGTACCAGGTGCGAAGACTCTGTCGGGCACTTCGGGCATTGTCTGGCAAGCAGAGCCCGCAGTTACCGGGACGTTTCTCAATCGGCGACCCCGACGCTAATTTGCCGCTCCGTGAGCTTTCCTTTCGCGCTGGACGCCGAAACACCTGAAAGAAAAAGAGGATTAGACGATGCACGGCGGTAGCAGAATCATAGTCGAGTACTTGGCGACATATCCGAATTTCATTCCTGTGTGTGCAAGCTGGGCTTTCGGGCAATGGGGTTGCCATTCGGATGGCTCATTCGCGCAGGCAGAACGTGAGTTCTTCGAAGGAGCACAGACACAATCAATTCCGTTAACTTTGATTGCGATCGAGGCTGGCAAACCTGCAGGAATGGTCAGTCTGTGGGAAAGCGACTTTCGAGGAAGGTTAGATCTGACTCCCTGGCTTAAGTCGCTGTACGTCCATCCATTCCACCGCAGAAAAGGAATAGCATTGTTGCTAATCAAGAGGCTGGAACAAGAGGCTCAGAGGCTCGGCTATCGAAGCCTTTACCTTACAACCGAGGACGCAAAAGACCTCTACGCAAAGGCCGATTGGCAGGAGATAGAGTATGTACGAACACCATATGGCGAAGCGGCATTAATGACCAAGGCGTTGACGCAGGCCGACGAAGACTGTGTAAAGTGATCACGGATGCAAATTGCGAGCTGCGTCACGCTTCGCGCTTCAAAGCCGTGAGAACGGCGGCCAAAAACCGGTTCCATACCCCCGGCGTTACGGCAGCGGACGAACCAGTCTTAGTCGTACGACGACCACAGTGCTCGGGAATCTCGGCCAGGTGCGAGCCAGTCTCCTGCCGCTCATGACTTCCGGCGGCTCCGTAATCCTGAACACCTCGACGCTCAGCACACAAGGCCGTCCATATGTGAGCGTCTATTCGGCGACGAAGGCGGCCATTCGCTCGCTGGCGCGGTCGCTCACCGTGGAGCTGGCCGAGAAGGGAATCCGCGTGAATGCCATGGCACCTGGCTACATCGATACGGATCTCGCGCGCAAAGGAGGAATGAGCGAGGAGATGATCGAACAGACGAAGACGCAGGTGCACGCTCAAATCCCGATGCACCGCAGCGGCACAGTCGATGAGATAGCAAAGGCTGTGCTGTTTCTCGCCTCTGATGATTCGGCCTACGTGACAGGCACCGAATTGTGCGTCGACGGTGGTTGGGCGCAGATCTGACAGCAAGCCGGCCCTCTTCGCGAGCGCCGGCTTGCATGCTGCAGATTTATGAGTTTACGAGGGGCAGATATTACTAGACGGCTGTCGCAAGCCCTTTTCCGACCAGTCTCGGGAGAGCTTTCCAGACCTTGTGAAAGGCTGCAGCGTAAAGTTCCATCACCTCGGCATCGTTCGGCGGAGCGATCTCGGATATGTAGAACATCGTGTCCAAGAGTTTCATCGTATTTGGAAAATCGGCAGCCCTCCAACTGTCGTTAATGCCGGGGAGATATTCGAACACAGGTTTCCGAAGCCAGACCCAAACAGGCACACCTTCAGCCTTGAGCAAGTTGACGATGAAATCCCTTGCTGCGGGGCCCGAGCCGAAACCGAGGAAGTCCGGTTCGATGCGAAGAGGAAAGTTGAGCATCGATTGATGCTGATCCGACGGATTGAAGAGCGGAAAAAGTCCAGGAAGTTCCCCAATCATGCTCCATAGCAGCTGCCCGTTATTCCTTCGCTTCTGTAGTTGCGTGTCCAGATTTGTTATTCGCATGTTTGCTATAGATGAGGAGAAAACGTTAGGACGATAATTATACCCTTGTGCGCAAGGCGAGAATATGCGCTCACCGTTTCGAGCTGAGCTCGCCAGTGACACGCGATCAACATGCTCGATCAGATTATTGTTTTCCGTAAGGATGAATCCGAGCTCGCCTGCCCCCAAATGCTTGGCCCCGTTTCCAGATAAGGCGAGTACGTCGCTGTCGAGATGCGTTCCGTTGAAGATCGCTTTGGCGGCCGCGATTGTCTGGCAGACATCGTCGATCAGCGCGACGCCTTGAGTACGCGCAGCCGATCTTGCGTCGGGGACAAGAATGTTATTGCCAAAGAGATGAGTGGTGAGGAGTGCGGCGACGTTCGGTGCGAGCTTTTCGGCGGCGGACTTTTGATCGATACCAGCCAAATCCATGTCGACATCCACGAAGATCGGACGCAGACCACAAATTGCTATCGGCCCCACCGCTCCCGGCCAATTCAGGGCTGCGGTAACCACGTGCTCGCCACGGCTTTTGAAATAGTCGAGTGCAACGTGGATCGCCGCCGTACCACTGCCGACGGCGCGCACCATCCACTTCCCGGTCCACCTGGAGAGATTCTGCTCCAACTCTGTCACAATCGGATGATTGACGCGATGATATTTCCCACTCTCCACTACTCCGCGGAGAGCATCTAAGTGCTTCTTCTGTGCGGCTGGCCAGGCAGTGATACGCCCAGGGGGGAACACAGGATCGCCGCCAAAGAAAGCCAGCTTCATTTCCGGGTAGGCCATGGCCTGGTTAGCGTCGGTGTCAATCTTGGCGCGTTTATTCATCCATTTCTCCGGTAAATAAGGGAATGTATAAGTCGTCTGTGGGAGACATAAAGTACGATAAAACACGTTCTGATCAGTTCAACAGGATATGTAAAATATATTCTGGTATATATTTTGCATTTTGTTCGGTTGTTCCATAAGCTGCTGTGGGCGTGAGAGAAGAATATGAAGATGTAACAAAAAATGCACTTGTGTTCAGCCGTCCCCCAGCGCGCGGGGACACATCCAGGTGATCGGCTCGTAAAAGGCTCAGTGATGTCCTTCCGCAATGAAACCTGATCTGAACCATGTATCCACAGTTGTGGGCGGCAGATGCTGCCAGCAATTTTCCGCTCCGCTCGTCGGTCGAGCGGCACTTTCCTTGATGGGCACCGAGCGGCCCTTGGCAACGGATCAACCGTCATCACGTCATGGAATTTGAACAAGGCTGTCCAATGGCGGGGAAACGGTCAAAGAGCTGGCGTGGCGTGTCTGGCAGGTAGAGCAGGCACAAAAACCTTAGACCGCGAAGGCAGTGGGGCGACCTCGTTATGCACAGCACCATTATTCAGGCGCCACCGTGCTCTCGGCCATCAACGATCCAGCAAACCATTGCCTAAGTTGTCTTTCGTTTTCGCGAATGACCTGAAATACGGGCAACAAACTTTTGGCGCAGGGGGATTACGCGATGGATCTTCTGATAAGGCGACTAAGGCAACAAGACTTAAGCGAACATGGGACAGCTCCTGGTGATCGTGACAGGACCGGTTCCGCAGGGCTAGTTGAGGGTGGCCAAAACACCCATCGGTTAATTCCGGCTCAATCCCTGATTTCAGCAGGTACGTTAGGGCCCGCAAATCGGGGGCGTCTGCTACAAGCTTTGTATGACATGGGACCGTCCAGCAGAGCGGATCTCGCGCGCTTTACCGGCGTCAGTCGAGGAACCATCGGCGGAATTGTTCAACCTCTGCTCGACCAGCGTATTCTCGCAGAGGGAGAAGCGATTCCGCCTAACCAAGCCGGGGGAAAGCCGGCCACTAAATTGTGGTTCTCCAAAGAGGCCAAGCCTATATGTGCGGTTCTTCTGATGCATGATCGTGTGCATACGTGCTTGGTTTCGCTGGAGGGTGAGATCAATGCCGAGAATGTCGCGGAGGTGCCGCAAGCCCTGACGGGCGCTTCCGACGTGTTCCAGATTGTCAGCGGCTGTGTCGAAAGAACCATCACATCCAGCAGTTATCCAATCTTGGGGATCGGCGCTGCAGTTGCAGGAATGATCGATACGGAAACCGGTTCAATTCTACGCACCGGCCCGGTGCCGTATCTCGACGGATTTCCAATAAGAGCGGAGTTGACCAAAAAGTTTGGGGTTCCGGTCGTCGTCGACCAAGATACCAGGGCGTTAATTGTTGGCGACCGGTGGTTTGGGCAAGGACGTGGCCGGCGAAACTTCGCTGTGGTCTACATCGGGGAAACTCTAAGAGGGGCACTGTTCCTGAACGGACATGTTCATCGGGGAGCCGCGGGGGCAGGTGGCGAAATCGGTCATACAATTGTGCAGCTCAATGGCCGGGCATGCCACTGTGGGCGACGCGGATGTTGGGAAACAGTCGCAACGCTGAAGTGGATAAGGGAAAAAGCGCGATCAAAAGGGCTGCCGCAGCCTCACGCGCTCAACGCTGGCCGTTTGGTGATGCTAGCCAACCAAGGCGTTAAAGAGGCCGTGGACCTACTGGACGAGTACGCGTTCAATGTTTCGGTCGGGTTGGCTAATCTTCAGCATCTAATAGCACCAAACTGCATTATTCTGCATGGAGATGTCGTGCATGGGGGAAGGCGGATGCTCGATCTGATCGAAAGAAGCTTTCGGGATCAGCTACTCGACCGCCCTGGTGACGAGATTAGGCTAGCGCTTGGGGACAGCGAAAATGTGGCTGCTCTGCGAGGTGCAGCTGGACTCATTCTCTCAGAACTGCTTAATTTCGTTATCTGACCAACGAGCAAAGGCATTGTTCACGTCCTCGAGACCGGAGCCGGCCTTATCATATCGGAACCGTCGGAACGTGCACTGCCCGACCCTCTAGTCTCCCCGCTTAACCTCACATCCGCAACACAAACCGTTCTCCCTCCCGAGCCGAAGCCTTCAATGCTATGAAAACACCGTGGAATTTCCTTGTTAAGTTGACGTCGCGGCGATCCTCGGCCAGATCGCCAGAGAGTTCGGATGGCTATGACAGCGATCCCGAGGCTCTCGAGCGCACTGTGGAGCACACGTCCACACTTCCGACCAATTCGACGCAAGCTGTCAGCCCATCTGGTCACGCTGAGGATGTATCGGTTGACCAAGTGTCAGTCGCATCGGACAAGGCGAAAGTCGATGACGACATTGAGGAGGCGCAACCGACAGCGCGTCACGAAGCAGACCACGCGGGCGGCAAAACGAATTCGACGGCGCCAACAGGCACGGTGGGAACAAAGTTGCGAAGGAAACCGGCCACACAGCGTAGAGAAGGTAGGAAGAAAGCCAAGGTTCGCGTGGCCGGGGAGAATACCGCGTCAAAGAATGATGAAAGTGTGCAACCCACCCTATCCTCAAGAAATTTGTTCTTCCATGAAGTGACAACCCTCGACGAGGAGATCAAAATGCTTCGAACCCAGCTGGCTCGAAAGCTTTATCTGCAGAACGTTCAGCTGAAGAAGATGCTTGAGCGATTCGAAACTTCGTGAGCGTGTGTCATGCCCCGCATACTTGCGTCATCTTTGCCTAACCGCTCGCCGCCTCATTGAATGATCTCCAGAGCCTGGCCGACACTATCCATTCTGGTCCAAACGCTAGCACGCGGCCATCATGCCAGGCTCACACCTTCTCAATCGGGCAATGATGCTCGCATAAGAGCACGATGGCGCTTGCGATGTTGGTCAGTTGCGCTCGTTGGCTTTCTGACACCGTCGGGCATGAAGCACTGCCCCACTGAGTGACCCCATCGTTTCAAAAGGTTAATAAGATTGGCACGGCACTTGCTCGATTAAGCACAACTCCCCACAGAATGATTGAGCAGGACACTACCATGAACCGCCCACCGCGCATTCAGTCGTCACCGCAAGAGCTCTGCGTGGCCTCTGCAAGCGAAGCCGCCCCCGCTCAGGATGCGCTTGGTCGGGCATCCGACTGTCAGCTCCCCACTGCAGGTGGGTACGTTAAAATGCGGGGCGGCCGAAGGCTGGCAGAACGACGCTGGGTTCTTCCTCAAGCGTAGTGAAGACGAGCCCTTGCAAAGATTGGCATCGCCGCCGACGGCTTTCCCAACGATCAATATCTGACGTACGGCCAGTGCGAACCTCGGGCACAACGAGCCGCGATTCCCCTCTCGAACTTGGACGGCTGGCGACGCTTCGCAAGATGTCAGAATTCCTAGATTGGCGTGCGTCACGAATTTGGAGTGTCCTGCCGCCAAAGCGGCAGCACTTCCGTGGGGTTTTCGATCAGACGAATGTGAAGTCCGACGCGGTCAGGTGCAGATTGGCAAGGTTGGACACACTGTACACGCCAGACAGGTGAGCGAACACATCCACGTGATTTGCCGAGGTGACATAGGCAAGATCCGCGGTGTGGTTCTTGTAGTCGTGATAGACAATGATGTCGCCGGCGCTCTCGCCGGAAATCGCGCTCGCGGCGGCAGAGCCATCGGCGAAACTCCTGTCGGTGATAACCACGACGTGCTCGCCGTTCGCACCCGACGCCTTGCCGCTATAGAAGGTGTCCACCGGGTAACCTGACTGCACGCTGGCGTGGTTGATGAAGTTTGCGCCAAAGCCATCGTTGTGGAGCCCCGCCGCATCGAAGGCGAAAGTGTCTTGCGCCGGGTCGAAATCCAGGATGGTGGATACGTCCGGTTCCGGCCCCTGTTTTGGGAAGACACCGGGCATCGGGTTGTGGAGCCCGGGCATTGGATTGTGGAACTGGAACACGAACGTGTCGGAGCCTTCGCCTCCCTTCAGCCAATCCCTACCGTCACCGAGGAAGAGAACATCATCGCCGGCTCCACCGGAGAGATAGTCATTGTCCTCACCAACGATTCGAGGCTTGTCGCGCCCGTCGTCGCCGGAGAGTTTGTCGCTGCCCTCTTCGCCATAGACCTGGTCATTGCCCGCGCCCCCCAAGACCCGGTCGTTTCCCGCGCCACCGAATGCCCGGTCAGTGCCTGAACGTGAGTCGATCCAATCATTGCCAGAAAAATCGATGATCACATCGTCACCATTGCTGCCTAAGATGCAGTCGGCAGCCTCGCTTCCCCGAAAAAACTTTTCCATCGCAAACGCTCCTTGTGATGCAGTGCCCTACCGCTGCGGGACGCCTTGATATCCTTCATCGAATAAGCCGAGTAATTCATTGTTTTGATCGAACGCATCGACGCTACGGATGGATGTGCGGCTTGGTGAACGAGGCCCGCGGCAGGCGACGCTGGTCGCTACTAAACCGTCGTTGTCGGTAACGAGTCATCCTGTCGCCCTGGGTTTCACGATGGCGAAAGTGCGTCTATTGATCAGTAAAGAGCATCAAGGATGCCAGTTTGATGCCATTGGCACGCTGCAAGTCGCCAGCAAGGGCTTTGTCGGGGTCCCACTAAATGGAGGAAGACCTCTGAGCCCGCCACAGTCGAGCGTAAGGGCCATCAGTTTTCAGCAGGTCAGCGTGCCTTCCTTCCGTAATGACCCGCCCCTTGTCGAGGACCACGATCTTGTCGGCCCCACGAATGGTGCTCAGTCGATGAGCGATGACGATGATCGTCTTGCCGGCCCGACGTAGATCCTCAACCACCCGCAAGACAAATGCCTCGGCGGCCGAGTCGAGAGAGGAGGTCGCTTCATCGAGGATCAGAATATCTGGATTCCGGTACAGGGCTCGAGCCAGTGCAAGGCGCTGTTTCTCGCCGCCGGAGAGGCGTACGCCGTTCTCGCCCAGATAGGCCTGGAAGCCGCCTGGCCAGCGCTCGACCAACTCCCGTAGCCCAATTTGATCGCATATCTGCAGGATCTTCTCGAACTCCGGTTCGAACTCCCCCAGGGCGATGTTCTCGATCACCGAGCCGGAGAACACGTCGATCGATTGCGGTACTGCAGCCACGACTTTGTGCAGCGATGCGGTCGAGAGGTCCTGGAGGGCATAGGGGCCGATCCGTATGCATCCACCCTCAAGCGGGTAGACATTCTGCAGCAACGCCGCAAGGGTGCTCTTGCCCGAGCCGCTCTCCCCCACCACGGCCGTCACCTCGCCCCGACGAAACGAGACGCTGAGATCCTGGAAAAGCTCCGGCTGCGCACCATGGCGGAACGTGACGTTCTCCAGGCGAATATCGCCGAGATCAGCCTTTGTCGCATCGATGCCGCCGCTGCTTACCGGCTCCAGGTCAAAGATTTCGAACAGGCGATCCGACGCGATAAGCGCGTCCTGAACGATCCGGTTAGTTTGGATCAGGCGAGCAATCGGCCGGGTGACATAGCCGAGCAACGTACAGCAGGACAGTAATTCGCCGGGGGTGATGGCCTGTTCGAGCGCAAGCGTCGTTCCGAACCACATCAGCACGATGGTGAAGAGGGTCGACACGAACGTCGAGGCGTTGTCGCCGAAGATGGAGATCAGGCCGGAGCTGTAGACGGAATGCAGCATCTTCACAAAGCGGGTCTCGATCTTGACGTTCGCGAAGCTCTCCACGCCGGAGGTCTTGATGGTGGAGATGGCTCCGAGTGATTCCACCAGCTGCGCCTCGAGATCGGCGGCATTCTCCATGATGGCACGCTGACGCTTTCCATTCATCCGATTGATGGTCCAATAGACGAGGAGGTACAGAGGGATGGAGAGCGCCACGAGCAAGGCGATCTTCCAAGAATAGATGAACATCAGCCCCAACGAGAACAGTATCATGAGCACGTCAACGAACATGTTGATCGAGACGTCGTTTAGGAAGCTCCTGATCTTCACCGCGTCGTTCATGCGTGAGACGATTTCGCCCATGCGCATGTCGTCGAAGAACTTCTGCGGCAGTCCTAGAATGTGATTGTAGTAGCCGAGGATCAAGTAGACGTCTATCTTCTGCCCCGTCTGCAGGACGAGTCGGTTTCTAAGGAGATCGATGAGGATCTGCGCCACCAGGATCAGCAGCATCGCGATGCTCATCAAGTTGAGCAGGTTGCGGTTGCCCGCTGGGATCACATGATCGACGATCTTCTGAACGTAGATCGCTGTCGAGAGGCCGAGGATCGTCGTCACAAGCGCGCCGGCGAGAGCCTGCGCCATCACCCTTCTGTGTGGCGCAAGCAGACGGGCGAAGCGGGCGAGGGGCGAGGTGGTCTCGTCGCGGCGCTTGAAGGTGTCTGCGGGAACCAGCAGAACCAGGACGCCAGTCCATTGCGCCATGAATTCCTCATGCGACAGCTTGCGGATTTCACCGTAGGCGGGGTCCATTACGATGACGCACTTGGCGTCGATCGCCTGGATTACGACGAAGTGATGCAGGGCCTCCTTGACGATGACGTGCGCGATAGCGGGCTTGGGGATCTTGTACAGGCTGTCGAAGCCGCCCTTCACTCCCTTGGCAACGAAGCCCAGCTTCTGCGCCGCTTCCGTGAGGCCCAGCACGTTCGTGCCGGAGCGATCGGTCGAGGCATACTGGCGGATCCGCGACAATGGCAGCCTGTAGCCATAGAAGGCTGCGACAGAGGCGAGGCTGGCGGCTGCGCAATCTGTGATGTCGCGCTGCTTGAACTTAATGGCCTTGCTCGACATGGCGGCTCGATCGCTGTTTGAAAATGAAGATTAGTGGCTCGCCAGCAGCGGATTGAGCCAATCGTCGGCCTGATCGTAGAGGAGTTGCAGGAGAGTGCGATTGGCCAACAGGAAGCGGGCCCGCACAGTCATGCCTTTCTTGAGGTGAGCGATGACCCCGCTCTTGAGCGCGAGCTGACTGCGAGAGAGCGCGCACCGGACCTTGAAGACCGGGTTCCTGTCATGGAGCGTGAAGTCCTGCGCCACGTCGAGCACTGTCGCGTCGATAACACCCCATTGATTATAGTTGAAGGCATCCACTTGCAGCCGCACCGACTGGCCAGGCCACGCAAAGCCGATGTCGGCGGGGGAGACGTAGATTTCCGCCACCAATTCGCCGTTCGGCGAGATCCAGGCAACGGTTTGACCGGCCTGAACGTAGCTGCCGGGAGTGAGGCCGGAGAATTGCTCGAGAGCGCCTGACACTGGAGCACGAATGCGGTTCAGGTCTCGTTCATTCTCGAGCTGATGCAAGGTGGCCGTGAGTTCCTTGAGGCGTAGGTTAGCGTCAAAGAGGCGCTGGTTCCATTCGGCAGTTTTGCGCCGGGCGAGGATTTCACCCTGGACCTCGATGGTTTGGAGAGCGAAAGCCTTTTCGTCAATCGCCTTCGCAGGCGCTGCTGCAGCCGAGGCCAGTCGCTTTGCGCGGTCGAGTTCCGCTGCGGCGTTACTGCGGGCATAGTGGTTCTCCCGCAGCAGGTTGAGAAAATGCGCCCGTTCAGCCGTGGCGAATTTGGTTAGGAGGCGGGTGGGCTCCTTCGCCTGTGTGCCGGACGAGATCAGCGTTTCGAAGTCATGGGCCAGATCGCTTTTAGCGTTAAGGTCGGCTAAAACCGCGCTGAGCTTTTCTTCAACGACTACATCATCGAGGGCGAGGATTTCCTGCCCCTTGATAACCTCATCGTTCTCAACGGCAAGGACGCGAGAGATGCGTCCGGAGACGGGCGCGACCAGGGGCGTCTTTTCGACGCTTGGGCGAATGGCACCGGCACTTTGGACCGAGACCGGTATGGTGATCAGTGGCAACGAGACTAATGCCGCAGCCACAGAGAGCAGAATCGCCTTATAGATGACCAGAGATCGTCCTGATCGTCGGGAGAGAATGCTCTCTGCGGTGTAGTTGGCCGTCTCAGGAGAAATGGGAACGGCTAGTCTGTATTCACTGTGAAGCATGGATAACAGCGCCACTCTGTTTTAATCGTGGTTCTTAGAGCGTATGGCCCCCTCCGCTATGGTTGCAGCTGCAAGAGCTATTAGCGCAGCAATTCCGAACACTATCGGCCAGAATCCTCCCGAAGTTACAGATGCTTCTTCAGGGGTTAATTCGGCTACACGATAAGCTGCCATGTCGCTCTTCATTGTTGTCTCCTTTCCAAGAGCTAAAAGAGAAGATCAGTAACCGAGGGCATCGTCGGCGGCCTTTCCTGCTATGGTTGCAGCTACAAAGCCTACGAACCCAATAACTACGAAAGCTATTGCCCAAAACATCCCTCCCGAAGTCCCGGATGCTTCTTCGGGCGTTAATTCGGTTACGCAATAGGCTGCCATGTCGCTCTTCATCGCTGTCTCCTTTCCGAGGACGCAAATAAGAAGATCAGTCAGGGTGCCAGTCGGCAGCTCCGGCCGGTACGCAATGAGAGATGCAAGAGCCGTGCCAACGCAGCAAAAGCCAAAGAACCTCAGAAAAACTGTTCTGCAGATTTTCAATGGCTCCCCAAGAGCGCCGGACCGAAGCTCACCGTGTCGCAAGCTCGACAAACCCGCCCGTGGACTCTGAATGAACGCCCTGCCCCAGACTCGACAGGTCCGCGGTTCGGCGAGGACGGTAGAGTGCCAAGAACCTCTGCGACTACCGAGCGGACCCGTCCGCGTAGCTAAGGTCACGCTGCTGGTTTTTGTTGCCCATGCAGCCTGACCTGGTGATGCTTACTTTATATGCCGCTGCCAGTATGCCCTTGGTCAACGAACCACGGAAAAGCCCCACGATAGCGGAGCCGAATGGCTGAAAAAAACCGGCAATTTGCCAGCGTTCGACTCCTGCGCATGGCTCGGTCTCTCTCGCAGGGAGAGTGGGCACACCCGCTCACAGCACCGGTTAAACTTTGCCCTGCTGCGAGCAATCTGGCGTCTTGCGTGCGTGGTGACGAAGAGCCAAGAATCATTGTAGAGTTGGGAACGGATAAGGGGGGTTGTCTGTTCTCAATACGGCCTTTGAGGAGGTCCCAACATGAGAGAAGTGCCATGGCATACCCCGCTTTGGGTGACACTGCAAAATGGAATGAAGCGCCAGTTTTGCGGGCCGTACGACGCCCTTGATTTCCTGGAGAATGAATGGCCGAACCAGCGAGTGCAGCACGCACGGGCGGTACAAGCCTGCCGTGAAGCGTTGCATCACCCATCATACGTGAATTCCGCAAGAAACTGTTTTAAGGCCGCATGCATCGAAGCGGCATTCGCATGCAGTGAAGCTTTAGATCTGATCTCTCGAACTGAAGCGAAGCCGGTGACCCGGTATAGATAAATTTACTCCGAGGGGCTCATCCGTGCAGGTCAATGCGGCGCAGAAGAACGTCTAGCTTGGAGCATGGTTCGGACCTACTAGAGTGGCCGTTGCAAAGGGCAGGGCGTCGCTATAGTGCGGCACGTTTTGGGTCGACTTGATTGAGTAGCCCTGACGGACGAAAATAGGTCGTGGGCGTGTGCGCCAATAGCCGCGATGATTTTTCCGCGTCAAGCGAGCCCGCCGCGGCATCAGGCAGCGTCTCCGATTTCTCGATCTCCTCATCGCTCCCGGTTTTGATGGCCTAATGGCGCTGGGATGATGTGACGCCGTCGATGAGCTGTAGCGTCTACCGCAGCGATTTCGACGTTCAGCGCGGGGGGCTGGCCGATGACGTGCTCCGTTGCGGCAAACACGGGACACGTTTGCTGAACTCGTGGGTCGATTATCGCCAACGACACATCTGTACATCATCGAGCAACCTCGGCATGCCGAAGCTCTCGCCAAAGCAGCGCCCAGCCATGAGGATTTCGCAGCCCGGCCGCCGACCTCTTCAAGTGGCGGGTTGCCTGTCCTTGATCGACGTCAAGGATTGATCCTTCCGATCCTGTAGCCTCTCCTGCAGGTCCATGGACATACGGTCGTGAACCCACAGACCGCGCTCGTCGGCGATGCCGCCGCACTTCTGCTTGCAGGCGCGGCCGCGGCTGTGTGGCGAAAGTCCGTGAAATGATGGCGGCTTACGCGCACTAGGACGTCCAGCTTCGGTTGAACGATAAGTGGAGCCATTTCAGCTGGAATACTTCGATGGGTGCTAAGGATCGAGAGGAGAGCAGCGGTGAGCTTTCTTGAAACGAGTTTGGAGCTGTTTCAGCAACGATATTCGCCGGAACTAGGTCCTGAACAATACGCTAAACACACCGGAGTTGATCGAAACGGTAATTCGATGAGTGGCGCGTTGCTATGGGCTAAGGCTGAAACTCAGAGGATCAGGAATGCGCTCGACACCGGGACCACCAATATGGTGGACGCTGAGATCAAGTTGGCACAAGACCTACGACAGAGAGTGCGAGACTATGTACAATGGTATCGTCGAGACGAGCGATCCCGTAAGGGCGTATCGGTTCTGGAATACGGTCCCGGAACAGTGCGAGCATTCCAACAAAAGACGCTTCCCCTTGTGACAGACTTGCGCGGCGAGGCCTCACGTTGCGTTCTGGTCGATCGGTCGAACGAGTTCCTTGGTGCAATCGCGGAATCAGCGTCAGCTTTCGGGTCAAGAATCGACTTTATACGCGATGATATATTCTCTGGGCGACGCTATTTTTTCGATGATGAAGCGGCTTTTGTTGTCATGTTTGGCCGGACATTTGGGAATCTTGCTGCTTGCATATGTGATACACCCCCGACCGAAGTGGTCGTCCAGGCGCTGAAGAAAATATCGAGCTGCGCCAAGCGGTGCTGGGTTGCGATCTCAATTGGCTCAGATCTGAGAAAGGATGCTGCCAAAGCATATTATGAAGCGCATCCGGAATTTCAGCTCAATGTTTTCTACAGAATGAAAGCAGAGTTGCCCGTCGACGGCAACTTCGATCCAGAGGTCTTTGAGTATGAAGCGGATATTAGAGGTGATGATGAATTCCTGCAGGTAGTACACACCGCCGTCGTAAAAAGGAATTCATCATTTTGCCTCAAGGGCGGCAATATCAGGTTATTACGCGGCGATCGGTTGCATCTAAAGAACTCGTTTTCGTTTTCCAGGCCATTTTTTGAACAATGTGCGCACCTGGCAGGGCTCGCGTCGATCGACGTGATCTCGGATAATGCCGGCTCAGACATTCACGTGCTCGAGAAGGCGACCTGAAGCATCACAGAGGAGACCAGAGCCGACAGTTGTCGAGAGAAAATGTGACGCAGTTGGAACGGCGCCGTCAAATAGGAAACCAGCCCGCCTAATCAGGTTGATGGCATGCCGTTTGGCACGGCAGTAAATCAAGCTTGTGAGTAAGCACTCGTTGGTGGCTTGGGTAGTCCGCGGTCAGGGCAAGTGCGACGAGAAAGCAGGATGTCTTTGCGGACGTCACGGGGGAGAGAAGCGGCGCTCTCACCAGAGGACCTGTCATCCCTGTCCGCCGGGTTCGTGAGGTGAAAGCGACCACTCCTGTGAATCATAGGGTGGAATGCACGTCCTCCTCCAGCCCAGCAATGTCCAGCGCGCTGCGAGAAGCTCCTTTATACACGCGTCCACCTGACGCGGTTGTGTTGATGTAGAACATGTTCGATGCGCGACGAATGTCAGGTATGCGACATATCGAATTCGACCAACCGCGTTGTATTTATAAGAGGTTCTTCATTGGCACGAAGAATGCTCGGCTCATGCAGACCCCCCCCGTCAACCCGTCAATGACGCCGAATTAAAGTGATAGTCCAATCTTCCCCACTGATCATCGCCATGCCGATTGAGATAACAATGCCCGGTCAGGCTGCGGCTGGGCCGGGAGGTCCATTCCAACTCCGCAATCGATTCAACCCCGTCAGGTTCTGGAGTGTCCGTAGACTTGTCAAGGCATTCCGGCGCCGCGGTCGCGCAACAAGGTGGCCGCAGCTCCCCAGGGCCTGAACGGTGCTGCAAATCGGCTTTTGAGAGGCGTCGATCCAAGAAAGCGGTAAATGACAAAACTGAAGGAAGGCGAATGACCATGTGGAAGATCGGGGCTTTAATGCTCGTGCTGATCGTTGAAACCGGAGCAGCCGGCGCGCAGGCGCTGCCGAACGGTCCGGCTCCTTCGGATCCGCCGCTGGCGGTGACCGACTTCGAGCGGGCGCTCACGATCAACAACCGCTATCGCCGACTCTCCGTCGATCTCCCCGAGGTGCCTTTCTGGGTGAGCGCAGACAGCTTCGCCTACCGCCGGAGCAGTCACGGCGAGCACCAGTTCATATTGGTCAACGCCGCCACCGGTGAGAAGCGGCCGGCCTTCGATCAGGTCCGCCTCGCAGCGGCGCTGAACGAGGCGACCCACCAGAGCTTCAAGCCCGAAAACCTGCCGTTTGACCGCTTCGAACTGACTGACAATGGTGGCAGGCTCAACTTCCCCAGCGGGAATGAACTGTGGAGCTGTGACCTTGCGAACGATGCCTGCATGCACACCGCGCTGCATCCGAGCGACCCGGACTATCAGGAATTAAGATACGACTACACGCCGCCAGCAACGAATGATCCCGATAAGAGGAGCGTGTCGCCGGACGGTAAATGGAGCGCCTATATCAAGAACTACAATGTCTTCCTGCGGAGCAAGGACGGCGCGCCGGATGTCGCGCTGAGCTGGGATGGATCAGAAGGCAACTACTACGCCTTCTCGACGCTGAGCTGGTCCCCGGACTCGCGCCACCTCGCGGCCTACCGCGTCCGCCCCGGCTACGAGCGCAAGGTGCACTATCTCGAATCGTCGCCGAAGGAGCAGCTTCAACCCGAATTTTCTTCCATCGCTTATCTCAAGGCGGGCGACGTGCTTCCGCTTCCCCAGCCCGTGCTGTTCGACATTGCCGGCCGGCGCGAGATAACGATCGACAACGCCTTGTTTTCGAACCCATTCCAGTTGTCGCCCATCCGGTGGTGGAAGGACTCGCGCGGGTTCACCTTCGAATTCAACCAACGCGGCCATCAGCTCTATCGCCTGGTCGAGGTGGATGCCGCCACCGGCCGCACGCGCGCGCTGATCGATGAGGCCAGTAGGACCTTCGTTGATTACGTACCGCTGGCGAGGGACCAAAGCTGGACAGGGAAAACCTACCGGTATGATGTCGATGACGGCAAGGAGATCATCTGGGCTTCGGAACGCGACGGGCACGAGCATCTGTACCTGTTCGACGGCCGGGCCGGCGCGCTCAAGAACCAGATCACCCGTGGCGATTGGGTGGTGCGGGCGGTCGACTATGTCGATCCGATAAAGCGTCAGATCTGGTTCGAGGCAAGCGGTATGAACCCAGAGGAAGATCCCTATTTCGTCCATGCCTACCGCATCGGCTTCGATGGGACGGGGCTGACCGCGCTCACGCCCGAGCCGGCAAACCACCACATCGAGTTTTCGCCCGATGGCCGCTACTATGTCGATCTGTGGTCGCGCACCGATCTGCCCCCGCGCCTGGTGCTCTACCGCGCCAGTGACAATGCCAAACTGATGGACGTCGAGACGGCCGAGATTTGCGAGCTCACCGCCGCGGGCTGGCAACCGCCGCAGAGCTTTCGTGCCAAGGGGCGGGACGGCAGGACCGATATCTGGGGCGTCATTCACCTGCCAGCCAATTTCGACCCAAAGAAGAGATACCCGGTGGTGGAGGACATCTATGCCGGGCCGCAGGGCTCGTTCGTGCCGAAATCATTCTCGACCGACACTGAGCCGCTCACGCAATTAGGCTTCATCGTCGTGCAGATCGATGGCATGGGCACGAACAACCGCTCGCGCGCCTTTCATGACGTTATCTGGAAAAACCTGAAGGACGCGGGCTTTGCCGATCGCATCCTCTGGCACCAGGCGGCGGCTGCGAAGTTCCCCTGGTACGACATCTCCAATGTCGGGATTTTCGGCGGGTCAGCCGGCGGCCAAAATGCGGTAGGCGCGCTGCTCTTTCATCCCGAATTCTACAAGGTCGCGGCCGCCAACAGCGGTTCCTATGATAACCGACTAAACGAGATCTGGTGGAACGAACAGTGGATGGGATGGCCGGTCGGCATCGAATATTCGCAGTCCTCCGACATCGACAATGCCTATCGGTTGCAGGGCAAGCTGATGCTCATCGTCGGCGAAATGGACCGCAATGTCGATCCGTCCTCCACTTTTCAGCTTGCCGATCGGCTCATCAAGGCGGGAAAAGATTTCGAAATGGTCTATGTACCCGGTGCGGATCATGATGCGCCCGGCCCTTTCACGGAGCGCAAGCTCCTGGACTTCTTCGTTCGCACCATTCTCGGGCAGAACCCGCCGAACTGGAACGCCATGCCGTTCGAGTCGCAGAAGGACAAAGCGAGGGGATGACGGGCCGGGGAGAGCGCTTTGTCACGTGCAGATGCGATGATTGCTCGCGGCAGTGAGGACACGCCCGTCGGCGCATGCCTGAAACAGCTTTGTGAAATGTCCGCCGCACTGACTGTGTCCTCTTTCGCTAGGACAGCAGCTATTTTCGGCTGCCACCTCCAAACCCCCACGCCATTGACGAATAATTTCCTCACCGATATTTGCAGGTCGGCTCAAATCAAACCGCGCCGTCCATTAACGCAGCTGACATGAGGCGGTGAGCTTCAAGACCTTTCTGGAAATTTCGCAAAGCGCTTCCCCCTCCAAATCGGGCGTGATACTCATCCCTTGAATGCGATGTCCATGCCGACAAGCAACCAGTGCAATTGCTCACTCGTCAGCGTCATCTCCGTAGCCTGACGCCGGGGCAGTGGAACCTGTCGTGACCCGATCGATTTGACGTCAAAGAAAAACAGCAGACTCTGATCCGACCACCACGATTGTAGAAGAAAAAGACCACCTGGCGAAGGTTCTAAGGTAACCACATTCATGCATGATGCTGTCGTTATCCGCTCCGGTGCTGCACAGGCAGTTGTCAACCGCAAAGGAGCAGAGCTGATCGGGTGGCAGGTCGGTGCAAACGACCTCCTTTGGCCACGAGGCTCCCAGGGCTGGAACCGAACTTGTCCCCTGATGTTCCCTTCGTGCGGATCGAGCGAGTCGTCGCTTGTCGAAATAAAAGGGCAGTATTATCCGATGCCGGTTCACGGCTTCATCGGGATGCAGGAATTTGACGTGGTCTCCAGCTCAGAAGGTGAGGTGATATTAGAAGCATCTGACGATGAGTTTACGAAAACAATGTTTCCTTTTCATTTCAGTTGCACAGTTAAGTTCAAAGTTGTGGATAGTCAATTGAGCATTGACGTATCCGTGAAAAACAAGTCGCATTCTGCATTCCTGCCTTATTCCATCGGAATACATCCCGGGTTTAGATGGCCATTGATGTCTTCGCGCAAGGATAGCTGGCAGCTGGAGTTCGAGAAATCGGAATCTCCCCTTGTTCCGTGCATATCTTCTCAAGGGCTAATTCGAGGTGAAAAACGGAAAATTTCATTCCACGGGCGTTGCCTTCATCTAAATGAGAGCCTTTTCCAAAATGATGCCCTTTGTTTTTTGAATGCGAACAGTAGGCGGCTGTCGCTTGTTGGAGAGAAGGCCACAATCAGAGTTGACGCGCCAGATGCACGGCACTGGGTTGTATGGTCTCTTCCACAGCAAGATTTTCTGGCGTTAGAACCATGTACGGGGCACGGTGACATGGAGGGCAGACGCATTCCATTTGACGAGCGAGAATACAATGTCAATCTCGCCCCGGGAGATGAGCAACAATTCCGAGTACGATTCGAGTTCTTACAGCATGAAGATTAGTCCTGCACTATAGGGCATGTCAGAGGTCTAGCTGACTGACCTTGCCAGTCGTTATGTTCCAGCAGACAAATTCCTGCCCGGCAAGACCGGATTTCGCCGAAAGCGCCGA
The DNA here is from genome assembly GCF_001651855.1 of Sinorhizobium americanum. GTDB lineage: Bacteria > Pseudomonadota > Alphaproteobacteria > Rhizobiales > Rhizobiaceae > Sinorhizobium > Sinorhizobium americanum. Next base: position 51,752 of record NZ_LNQC01000055.1, read on the forward strand.
TGTTCCCTTGTCGAAGGAAGATGGGCCGTTCCTCCGACAGCGAACCATGGCGGCGACAATAGCGAAGTGACAAACCGCCTTGAAGATGGCGCGCTTGCAGGTTCTGGCTTTTTCATTTTTGGCGTGTGGAGACTTAATTTTCCCCGCTGACGATGGCTGCGGGTCGGCTGGCTAGCTTGCCAGGGGGCGCCGATATCGGGACGCTTTTGAGGATACGGGAGCACTGCGGGCTCGGCCGCAGATGCGGTAGTCCGATATGCGACAATCTTGAACATTTTGATTAGCCGGTTCGGTCGATCGTGTTGCATCCGAAGGAATTTTTCCTTTGGCATGCATATTGCTCTCAGGCATTTGCACAAGTCACGGACCAACGATGATTGGGCGGAGATGTCGAATGCCAGCACAATGCTTTCCGCCGGGGCTAGGTCGATCGTCCTGGGCGCATGTGCCCGCGCCGTCGGCAGAGCTATCGTAGGAGCCTGAATCATGGCGGACTCTAGGGACCTTGAACTGTTCCGCCAACGCATCGCCGAGGCACTCCCTTCGGCCAACATTCCCACCCTGCTGCTCCTTCTGTACCAGTTCACAGGGCAAGAGCGTTGGCTGAGCCCTCCGTTTATTCCCGTGAAGAGTCGGTGGGATGAGAACGATTCCGGCGGCCTGGCAGTCGAATTGCAGATGGAGATTCGCGATGCAGCACTGCCCGCCATCATGGCTTGGCGCCACGGCGCACACATCGCCAAGCCGGAGCTGTCGGCAAATGAGTTGACACGCATGCTCTCTATTTCAGAGGCCGAGCCTATTCCACCGGAATACGCTGACATGATGATCCACAAGCTGCGGAGGTATTCAGGCGCGGTTCCCGATCCAGTGTGCTTGCCGGATGGCTTTCGCGTGCTCATCATCGGGGCTGGCATGTCCGGTCTAGCGGCAGCAATTCGGCTGCGACAACTCGGCATTTCCTATATCCAGATCGAAAAGCAGGATCACACCGGCGGCGTATGGCACTCACATCACTACCCTGGCTGCGGGGTGGACACGCCCGGACATCTCTACGCCTACACTTTTGCCGGTGGCAACTGGAGCAAGTTCTTCCCGTTGCAGCGGGAAATTGACGACTATTTCAACCGCGTTGCTCGTGAATTCGGCATCGAGAGCTCTATCCGCTACTGCACCGAGTGTATTGTCTCTCGCTATGACGAAGAGAGCCGGTCCTGGCATTCCCGTTTACGCCTGCCCGACGGTACGCAAGAAACCCTCGTAACCAATGTGGTCATTTCCGCCGTGGGAGGCTTCACCACGCCGAAATGGCCGAACATCCCGGGCCTACGCGACTTCGAAGGTCCGGTGGTACACACCTCCGAATGGGACCCCGAGGTTGCCCTCGACGGCAAACGGGTGGCAGTGATTGGCAATGGGGCCTCGGCAATCCAGGTTGTTCCCGCCATTGCCGATCGGGTGGGCGCCCTGGCAATCTTCCAGCGTTCACGCCAATGGGCGGCGCCCTTCGCGAAATTTCGGATGCCGGTTCCGGAGCCGGTGCAGTTCTTGCTTCGCGAGGTGCCACACTATGAATGGCTGTACAGGCTGCGGTTGAGTTGGATTTTCGACAGTCAAGTGCATGAGGCCTTGCAGAAGGATCCGGCCTGGCCGCATCCAGACCGGTCTGTGAATGCGGTGAACGACGGCCAGCGCGAGACCTATACCCGGTATATCGAAGAACAGCTGGCCGGGCGCCCGGACCTTTTAGCAAAGGTCATCCCGCCCTACCCGCCATTTGGCAAGCGGATGCTCCTAGACAACGGCTGGTACAAGACCCTTCTCAAGCCGCATGTGACGCTCATAGACGCCGCCGCTGAGCGTGTGGAGGGCAGTTCAATCCATGGGATCAATGGTGAAAAGCACGAGGCAGACGTTCTCATCGTCGCTTCGGGCTACGATACCACACGCTTCTTACTTCCGGTTCAAGTGGTCGGACGCAAAGGCCTGACAGTACGTGAGGTCTGGAACGACGACGACTGCCAAGCTTATCTTGGCACCGTCGTGGCGGGCTTCCCGAACTTTTTCATGCTGTATGGCCCCAATACGGCGCTCGGTCATCGCGGCAACTTCATGTTCACGATCGAAAGTCAGATAGATTACGTGCTGAGTGTTCTGCGCCAGATGGGCGAGGAGAAGCTCGATGAAGTCGAGTGCCGTCACGAAGTGTATCAACGCTACAACGAGACGATTCAAGAGATGCACCAGCGGATGATCTGGAGCCATCCCGGGATGTCCACATATTTTCGCAATGACAGAGGGCGAATTGTAACGAACAGCCCGTGGCGCCTGATCGATTATTGGAACCTGACGAAGGAAGCGAATCTCGCCGACTACCATACGGTGCGCCACCTCGGCTCCCAACCAGATGTCCCGGCTGAGCCGGTTCGAGAGGGCGGTCAGCCGGCTCATCAGTAATACAATGTAACTCCTTGCCTAACAAAGGCCGTGTTGACGACGAGCGCTGGCTCTCTTTGCGACCAGGTTGAATTCGCGACTTGCGGCAGTCCACGAACTTCCCCGAGATCTGGCGCGTTCGTCTCCATGTTCAGGCACGCTGATGCGTCATCAAGAAACTGCCCCGCACAATCGCGCGTTCGGAAAATGGATTGGGCAACGTGCGCGCGGCTCGTTGATCTCCCAGGTTGTTATGCCCAAGCAACGTCATCTTTGGCCATGTCCCCGAGTGACAGGGCTACGGTTAAACGCGATGGGCTCGCAATTGGGCGCATCCGCTTCCTGCTCAGATGTTTCGTGGCATAGCCCGGTACGGCATGCGAGCCGCGTCAGTGCCTCACGCAGGTCATCGAAGTACGTGAATATGACCGGAATAACAATAAGGCAAAGTAGCGTTGACGTGATCACACCGCCTATCACCACAATGGCCATAGGCTGTCGGAAACTTGAATCGCCTCCCGTCAGGCTAAGAGCAACCGGGAGCATGCCCGACGCCATGGCGATGGTCGTCATCACAATGGGACGCCCGCGCTTATGGCAGGCATCCGCGAGAGCATCGAACCGCTCCATTCCCTGGCGGCGCGACACGATCGCGTATTCGACGAGGAGAATCGAGTTCTTCGTCACGACGCCCATGAGCATCAGCAGACCGATGACGACTGGCGCGGAGAAGCTGGTCCCGGTTGCCACCAGCGGCAGCAGAGCCCCTCCGAGCGATAGGGGCAAGGCCATCAGGATAGTGAACGGTTGCAGGAAATCGTGAAATAGCAGAACGAGCACGGCATATATGCAAATTACACCGATTGCCATCGCGAAAGCGAAGCTTTGGAACAGTTCCGAGCTGCGCTGAAGTTCGCCTTGCTTCACGATCGTGACGCCCGGCGGCAGGTGCTCAAGAGCTGGCAGCGCCATTGCCTCGCGATAAACGTCGCCCAGAATGCGGCCGTTGAGCTCGACGGAAACAGTCGTATTGCGCATCCGATCGATCCGCTTGATCTCGGACGGACTTCCGCCAATACGGATGTCGGCGATTGATCCGAGATCGACACTGCCATGGGCTCCTGCCACCCTTATGTTCCGGATGTCGTCGAGGTTTGTGCGCGCCTCTGGCTTGAACCGGACGACGATGGGGATTTGCCGCTGAGGCAGATCGAGCTTTGGCAGGGCGGAAGTGTAATCGCCGTGTGTGGCAACCCGCACCGCTTCTGCGATGGCGCTTGAGGTTACTCCCAGTGCGGCTGCGCGTGAAAAGTCCGGCGTGATCTGAACCTCGGGCGCCTGCCTCGAGGCGGTCGAAGTCACCGCTCCAATACCGTTCAGCGTACGGAGTTGCTCCTCAAGCGCCTCGCTCGCCTGTTCAAGAACATCGGAATCATCGCTGGCAAGGCTGAGGACGAGCTGCGTACCGTTGCCGCCGCTACCGACCGCAACCCGCACTCCGGGGAGCATGGAGAGGGCCGAGCGGATATCGTTTTCGATCTCTGACTGCCTACGGTCGCGCTCGTTCAGCGGCGTCAGCATGACGTCAAGCGTAGCCGTCTCGATGCTGGCTCCGGGGCTATCACCCGACGATGCCGAGCCGACGGATGAGAAGACGTGTGTCACATCGCGAAGCTTGCTCACGATGTCTGCCGCCTTCTTGGTTGTCCTGTCCATTTGGTCGATGGTCGCGCCGGGCTGCTGGACCAGCGTCACCTGGGTCCGCGCATCGTCGGCAGCAGGCAGAAAGCCTGATTTCAGGAAGGGGATGGTGGAAAGCGAGAGCGCTACAAAGATCGCGGTCACGAAAAGCGTATTGTTTCTGTGGTACAAGGACGCCTTCACAACCGCCAAGTAGGCTCCCATGATTCGTCCATCCTTTACCTCGGTGGAATGCGGCTTCATGAAATAGGCAGCCATCATGGGTGTCAGCAGGCGCGCAACGACGAGAGAGGCGAGTACGGCGACTGCGGCGGTGATGCCGAACTGGCGGAAGAGCAGCCCTGGTATGCCGCCCATGAATGCCGTCGGAAGAAACACCGCCACGAGCGCGAGCGTAGTCGCAATAACGGCTAACCAGATCTCATTGGCGGCTTCGAGGGCGGCATCAATCGGCCGTTTGCCCATCTGGAGATGGCGAGCGATGTTCTCGATCTCCACGATGGCATCGTCGACAAGTATGCCGACCACCAGCGACAGTGCAAGCAAGGTAATGATATTAAGACTGAAGTTGGCGAAGTACATGGCGAGGAAGGTTGGTATGACGGACAACGGCAGTGCGACGGCCGATACGAGCGTCGCGCGCCAGTCCCGTAGGAAGAACCACACGACCACGACGGCCAAGATCCCCCCCTCAAACAACATGTGCATCGAACCTTGATAGCTATCGAGGATCGCTACGTCTCTACTGTAGATTTCATCGATCTGCACGCCGGGATGTTCGGCGGCGAACTGCTGCATCGCCTTCGCGACGTCGGCGGCAACGCCCGTGTCCGAAAACCCGTTTGAGCGCTTGACCGCGACAGCGATCACGGGCTGTCCGTCGAGATAGGCCAGCGAGGATCGGTCCGCGAAGCTGTCATTGACGGATGCGACATCGTCGAGACGGACCTGTTGTCCGTTGGCTAACGGAATTTGCAATCCCTTCAGATTTTCGACGGATGCAACGGCACCGAGCGTCCGCAACGTTTGGCGTGTGCCGCCAATTTCGCCAATTCCACCCGACGTATCTGCCTGGACCGATTTCAACTGTTCTGAAACGGCGGCTGCCGTGACCCCGAGGGAAGCCATGGTCCCTGGATCGAGGTCGACATGAACCTCGCGATCAATACCGCCGAACCGGCTCACCTGTCCCACCCCCGCTACCGACAGAAGTGCCTTCGTCATATTGTTGTCGACGAACCAGGAAAGCTCAGTTTCGTTGAGACTGGACGAACGGACCGCGTAGGTGACCAGCGGGGCGCTCTGCATGGAGATTTTGGTGACGCTCGGCGTCTGCATCTGCGCCGGCAGATCTGGCTTTACACTGTCAACGGCATTGCGGACTTCATTCAAAACCTCGTCACTGTTCCTTTCCAGTTCGAAAGTGACGTCGATCGATACCGTGCCATCTGCAATCGTCGTTGCGATGTGGTCGAGATTGCTCAGCGACGCGAGCCGGTCCTCAATAACGCGGGCCACCTCCGTCTCGAGCTGCGTCGGCGCCGTGCCCTCGAGTGTAGCGCTGATGCTGATCCTCGGAAGGTCCATATCGGGGAAGTATTGGACCGGCAACCGCTCGAAGGCCAAGAGCCCACCGAAGGTGAGCATTGCGAAGAGCAGTATCGCCGGTATGGGATTGAGAATCGACCAAGCAGAGAAATTCATCACCTTACTCAGCGATGTTCACGAGGTTGTTGTCCGACAGAAATGCACCGCCCGATGCCACGATCCTCGAGGACTGATCTATGCCGGAGACAATCTCGACCTGGCCATCCTTGCGTCGGCCAGTTTCCGCCCGGACCCGTTGCACCCGCCGGTCGGCGCCGACCGTAAAGACGTAGCTTATCCCGTCGCGGAACACGATCGCCGTCTCCGGAACGGTAAGGGCCGAAGTCGTCTTCAGCTCAATGCTGCCGGTGACATAAAGGCCGACACGCGGATGAACGTCGGCAGGAAGCGTGACATAAACCATCGCTCGGCCGGTTTCCGTGCTGACAGACGGTCCGACAAGCCTAACCTTGCCCTGGATGGGGCGCTCATCCGGGCCGTTGACCTCAACGCTCAGGCCCTCCGAAATGCGCGCTAGGTAGCGCGCCGAAACTTCAGCCTGCCACTCGACGCGCTGCTGACGGATCAGGCGGAATAGCTCGGTGCCAGTCGAAACGACTGCACCTAGATCGGCAGTGCGTGACGTTATCAGTCCGTCGTCAACGGCAGTGACGGTCGTCTGAGCGAGCTTGATCTTCTGGCTGTCGAGCGCGGCCTTTTGCGATTCAAGGCTTGCTACAGCCATCTGCTCGTCGGTTAATCGCTCGGCGATCTTCTCGTCTGAAATTGCTCCCGAGGGGCGAAGCTGCCGGGCTCGGTCCGCGTTCGCCTTCGCCTTTGCGAGATTTGCCTTTGCGGTCTCGACCGCCGCGGCTTGCTTTCGAAGGTCCGCCAGCACGCTGTCCTGGGAAAGCCGGACCAGTGTCTGCCCTTTGATCACAACCGATCCGACATCGACCAGAACGTCGGTTACGCGCAGGCCGCTCGTCTCGGAGGCGATAACAGCCTCCTGCCAAGGTTTGAGCCATCCGCTTGCAGGAACTGATTCCGGCCAGTCCCGTCGCGCCGGCGCGACCACTGAAACCGTGAGGGCGGGTGCTGCAGACTGATCCGCCATGGAACTCCCGAAGGGAAGCAGTGCCGAGCAAGCAATGGCGAGTGGTATAAACAGCCTTCTCAACTAAAATCCTCGTCCGTCACGGCAGCAGCACATTTCCAAGGTCCGCATCAGCGCCATGGAGTTGTTCTTTCGATTGCTCGCACTCACTTGGGGCCGCGCCTCCATGCGATGACCGCCCTGTTCGGTAACCGCCAAACCTATCAGAGCGTGGCAGGATGGTTGTCCCGGGCAGGCTGGTCCGCTGGATGGATCTGGCTTCCCAGGAAGAGAAGATTGGGCAGGTTGGACAGCCGGTTGGATCTGGCGTTGAGCGTCCGAAGCTCGACCGGGAGACCATCTGGCAGGATTGGTAACGAGTCGTTCGCAGCGTCGTGCCACGGAAGCTTGGCCGGGGCGGTCTCGGGCAGTTGCGTCGGTGGCTTCATCGCGGCATCGAGCCACCGAAGCGAAATATTACCTTCACCAGACCGGACCTGACCTGTATTCACCGTTGCCGTCTCTTCGGTAGCGTAATCAGGAGAGTGCATGCTAGTGCCCGTTGACCGCTCCTCTCATGCATGCTGCTCCGCCCTCAGATCACGTCTATCTTCATGCAACACGCCGCGGCATAATCACAATCGATTGTTTGGATGGAAGTCATCGATCTTATGGATACATCGTAGTGAGATGCCCGCCAGCCGCCAGGCGCCCGTGCAGCTACAAGGGCCGGGGCAGGGCAGATCCGATGTCGCAAATGACGAGGCCTGGGATCGAATGCATCTATCCGCTGTTCTCCACAGTGCATCCAAGGTTTTTTGGCGGACTGCGGCATGAAGGCCATTCCGGCCGAACTTTCCCGTTTCCGGCGGTTCACCTATAAAATACCCTGAGATGGCAACGCGCCCGCGCTGCGATCCATGCTGACTGCGCGTCTGGAGCTGCGCTAGACCAGGATGCGGCTCGACCCGCATCGCCTCGTCTTAAAATGGGGATCGGTTCACGCGCTTCCTAGTGTCAGATGGCTTTTCTCCGTAAGTTGCTTTGTACGCTATTGCAAACCTTCCAAAATGAGAGAAACCCCATTTCAGGCAAACTTTCCTCACAGATTGATTGCTGTCGGGATCGAGCAGGTCCTGCCGCGCCGCCCGCAAACGAAGCATCATTAGATAAGCAACAGGTGTTGTTTCCCTGAAAGCGCGGAAGCCCAGTTGTAACGCTCGACCGCTCACACCAGCCGCTTCTGCCACCATCGGCATCGTGATCGGCTGATCTATATTGGCCTGCATGTATTCGATCGCGCGACGGACATGCCGCGGGGCGATCGAGCAAGGAGTCTTGTCGAGCAAATGCGATAACCTGTGGGGAATTTGGCGCACCACCAGATCGGCCAGCGCCTGCGTCAGATATATCATTGCGATTGGAGAGCGCAGCAGCGCACCGTTGTCCCGCAGGCCGCTCATCATCGTTGAAACCAGATCGCCGATCATCTGACCAGTTGGTGTGGCCAGCTCCAACTCAGGCAATAGATCCAGAGAGCCGCTGAGCGGCACCTCAAATGTTTGGCTGACAGCTTGCAGGATAACGGACCAATTCAGCAACAACTCGTCTATTACATTTGATTGACCATGCATGATAACTCTGTCCGGCTCAAAATTATTGTAGAGGAGTAGCTTCCCACCTCCGGCCTCGGCCGTGCGGTCCCCATATGTCACCGCCATGCCGCCACTTCGAGGGATGACAATCGACAAATACTGGGCTGTTTCGGAAGTCGGCGCGATGCTGAACTGGAATTCGTTCTGGTGATAACCACTGATTAAAACTGCATTGTCGCACGCAGCAAGATCGATTTCCCAATCAAAATCGCCAATCCTCCCGATTGGCTCGGCACGAAATGTACCGAAAGCCCCGCCGAGAGCTTCAATCATGCCGTCGAAGGACGAACCGCGAAATGAAAACTGTGAAGGGCTATTTTCCGGCATCATCGATTCCATTGCTTTTTTGCTTCACGCCGGATCAGGAGGTTGCGATCGGCCAACGTCCGGCGTCATAAATCTAAGGCTGGCCCTGATGGCCAGGGCTTATCGCCTCCGCTCCGCCCCTAAGCCTGGCGCGCGCATATACCAGCATGCTGTCGCCGTCGACTGTGACGGCTGTCAGCGGTGTACCGATCCGTCGACGAGCAGCCGAGTGTCACCTCCGCCCGTTGTAAACGGCATGGTTTCGCGGGAATGGGAGCCGATACATCCTCTGCGGCCTGGCCGCCTGGCTCGGCTGACGTTTGACTTGAACGGTCCCGGTCTTAAGGCGGTGAGCTGGATAGAGCCGATCGAATCGAGTCATACCATTTTGGAATTTGCGAAATTTGCGTACTGGAGCGCAGGCAGTTTTCGCGTGCCGTTCTCGCCATCTCCTCGAAATCACTACGATCGGCGGCTACAAGGCGATGCATCACGTCTGCAGCTTTGACCTCGATGTCCGGCTCGTCGAGGACAACTCCATTCAGCCCATTTACAACCTGCCTCTTCAGACCAAAGGCGGAAGACACTACGACGGGTTTGCCACGGAAAAGAGCCTCAGTTACTGTCAGGCCGAAGCCCTCCTCGCGAGAGAGCTGAAATATCCCATGAGCGTTCTGTTGCAGCCGACCGACAATTTCGGCATTTGCGTTGCTGTCCTTCATCGAGATACAGGTGAGATATACGCGCCGCCGCACTTCCTCGGATAATTGAGAGCATAGTCCTACGCATTTCTCGAAATACTCGCGTCCTTCAGGATCGTCAGACACACCTGAAGGATCCGGTCCCGCAATCACCAGGCAGGTATTATCGGAGACCTCGGCGCGGGCCGTTCCAACAAAGCGATCGAACGCAGCGATGATGCGGTCGATGCCCTTCAGTCCATCCCACCTCGAGACGTGCAGGAAATACTGCGAGCCGAGAATGTCCTGAAGGGTCGCGTTTGGCTCGAATTCATGACCCTTGAACGATACCAAATTCTCCAGTGCCTGGCTCGGTGGCCCTTCATGGTTGCGGTTCTTGGTCGAGAAAGGGCTGATCGATGGCTGGATGAAATCGATGGGGCGACCGGCATCAAAGGCATATGCCTCGTCACTTAGAACAACGCGCTGGAAGGGACGAAGGTATTCCTTCAGGAGGTCCCATGTTTTCTCGACTGTCGGAGTGCGCTTCGGATAGCCGATGTGGCATCGCCAGATAGCCGGGTGTGGGTGAGAATCCAGGAACTGTGCGGCTGCACAAAGTGGCTGCGGATCATGAATGACAAGGAAGTCATCCGGTCCGATGATCCTTTCCAGCTCCGAGGCGCCTTGCTGCGACGTCTGAAGATAATGCGGCAGCAGCTCATCCATCCCTGCTGCGATAGTGTCGTGAAGAGAATTGTGGAGCCCTTTGGTGAACTCAAAGAAGTGTTCGTCCTTCGGCTTGAAGATAAGCCAGCGAACATCGAAACCAAGTTCCCGAAGGAGGCGTATGTGATGGGGAAGCATTTCAGCCACCCCACCGCCGAACGCGGTGGAATTGATATGCCAGATACAACGGGCGCCAATCTTGTCACGAGTTGCGTTGGACGAACGAAAGAGTTCATCGAGAAGTTCCCCGTAGTCCGCCCGTTCCTCGGCGTAGCGCTCAAGGACCGACCCTTCCACCAGCACCTCGTCAAATAGAGGTGTGCACTGTTTCGTTGTTACCTTCAAATTCTGGTCCTCCTTTTGGTCTGGGAAGCAGGTTCAGTCCGGCCGGTAAGCAAGGAGCTCGCGAAAACTCTCGATCCAGCCCTTGGTGTCAGCGTGACCTTTGGCACCAGGGCCGACACCCACGCAGTCGCAGCCTGCAGCGGTTGCCGCTTCAATTCCGGTTTGGGTATCTTCAAACACCAAGCATCTTTCCGGGGCCATGCGCAGCATCAGCAATAGTCTTTGATAGGGTTGCGGATGCGGTTTTCCGTGACTGACGTCCTCAGCTGCAATCATGATTCTCGGGTAGGAGATTCCGGCCGCCTCGAGTCTGGCGATGGCCGAAACCCTTGTCGAAGAGGTGACGATGGATCTCCGTTCGTCAGGGATCGAGCTATAGAACTCCGCGGCCCCCTGGATTGGCCGCAACAGGCTCATTGCTTGGATCTCGTAATCCGCAATGCGAGCTGCTTCGCGTTCCGGCGAGAGACCGGGCGCAATAGCCTTCACCAGCTCGATATCCCTGCGAGCGGCCGACATCCTCATTGCGTGATCTGGACAAATCCGTTCCTCCAGCGCCCACCGACGGAGTGCGCTTTCGACGACAGCCCGGGAATCTACAAGGGTTCCGTCCAGGTCGAAGGCCACGTGATCATAACCTTCAAGCTGAGTTTCGATCGTGACTCCGTCCAGAGGATTCGAGTCATTGTGCGAATGGATTGTAGCTCTCGTTTGATCGTTCACGGTTTGCCTCCGTGCATCAGGCCCAATGATGCCTATTGGAAAGACATGCCTTCTCGGTGGCGTGAAAGGCCTCGGCGCAGTAGTCGACCATCGATGCGTCGGTGACCTGAGCAGTCATGTCCTCGTCCTTGCGATAGTCTGCGAGTGCGAGCTCCAGTGCTGCGTGCAGAACTCTGAAAAATGCGGCATTCATGGAAGCATTGCTCATGTATGTTCCCGGGTAGCCGGTGTAGATACCGTGTTGCAGGCACCTGTGAGCGAAGGCCCTTCCATGCTTTTGCGAAGGCAGAAGGATATCGAACATGGTATCGCTTCCGAGAACGCGCGCAGGTATTCCGCTGCGCTCGAAGGAGGTTTGGAATTGCCTCTTGAGCGCTGAGCCCCTTTCGGCGAGGCGCTCGACAATTTTTGCTTCCTCAAATATCTCCTGTGTCAGGTTGCCGGCCACAAAGGCGCGGTTCTCGCGCAGATACGTGTTGCCGAGATAAGCCCTGTCTGCTCCCGCCATGGCATCCGCGGTGCCGGCGACCGCGGAAAGGCCGACGCCTTGTGCGACCCCCTTGGCCAATGTGATGATGTCAGGTTTCACACCATGTTTTCGGCAGTAGCCACCCTTGGCATAACGAAGTCCGCACAGGACCTCATCCACAACCAGTAGAACCCCATGCAGTCTTGCCAAGCTGGAGATTTCTTGGAGCAATTCGGGGGGAAAGACCGAGGGCTCGGGCGTGAAGAAAATGCCTGCGACTGTGCCCTGGTTCCTGGCCAGTTGCTGTTCCAGAATACCGAGATCGTATTGATAATCCTGGATGTGTTGATCCTTAGCCGGAGGATTGTCCGACCAGGGAGGCTGTTGAAAGATGTCGTGCCAGCCGTGGAAGCCAGCCGTCAGGATAACCGGCCGACCAGTTCGGTAGCGAGCGATCCGAACGGCCGCTTCCGTTGCACAAGATCCGGTTCTCAGAAAGAACACTCTAGGAGTATCTGGGAACATTTCCGACATTTTACCGGCAAGTAGCTGGCGTTGCTCGCTTACCGGCGATGGCAGAACGTCAGTTTCTTGCTCCATCGCCTGCGCAAGCCGGGTCGTGAATACCGTGTTATTGCTGCCCAACGGGGAAGCCCCGCTGCATGACGTCATATCCAGGTAGGTCTTGCCATGGATGTCCTCCGCTATTGCGCCATTTGCGGAGCGGAAGATGATGGAGGACGGAGTTTCACCCTCCCATTCAGCTAAATGTCCGGTGGCTCCAGGATTGAGCATCTAAATTACCCCTCTACTTCAGTGACAGAGCCATTCTCCTCGCGTTGGCCATGATTGTGTGTGTCGGATTGCTGTTCCCCGCGAAATTCATAACGGAGCCGTCCATGACATGGATGTTGGTGAACCCATGGACCTTGCCGCACCTGTCTACGACGGAGCTCCTGGGGTCACATCCGGCGCGCATGGTTCCGTGCAGGTGGGAACTGCCTCTTGCATGCGAGGAAGGTTCTCGTTCGATGCGGAATGCGCCTAGGTGGAGCAGAATGTCGTCTGCGCGGTCGGCGAGAAAGTCCATTCGGGCTCGGTCGTTTTCCGAGTTCCTGTATACGAAACGGATGTAGGGGATACCATGCCGGTCAGCGACGTCGTCAAGCACTAGGCGATTGTGCGACCATGGCTCCTCCCCGGCTATATAGTGCAGGCGCACCCGGCCGATGTTCTCCCTAGGCAAGAGGAAATTCGCTTCATAAATGAGGCCACCAAATCTGCACGGTACGTCATTATGTTCATAGAACTCGTCTGTATAAACGGTCGCATGCGGTCCCCAGTGCGAAGCCAATGCATCGGAGCCGCAATCAGCCGCATCCACGTAGCCGACGGAGTAGCCGCTGATCTTGAAGGAGAGGCCTCGCCCAACAAGGTCCGATTCGTTTCCTATTCCCTGCGGGGCATGCCCACTCTTCGACCGAAGCATCAATGCGGCCGACTGTATCGCGTTTGCGCACACGACGACCGTTCCAACCGGGATCCGGATCAGTTCCGATGAGAGCGGCACATAGCACTCCAGGGCTTCGGCCCGGCCGTCGCGGCCAATCTCGATCCGGTTGACGAAACAGCCGTAGAAAACCGAAATCGCTCCCGGCAGTCCGGAGTCATCCAAAATGTTCCTTGCAAGCACTGATGCCCTCGCATCCGTAGGGCATACCAGCTCATCGCAAGCTGAACACTTGATGCATCCACTGCTGTCGCCGGGCGCCCGGAGTGCCAGGGGGATCTTCTTTGGCCTTATGCCGAGTTCCTGCATCGCATCGGATAACATCACTCCACGGGGGCTGGCTGGGTACGATGCGTGCCCGTTTGTGGCACCGATCTCCAGCAGATGCTCGATCTCAGAATAGCAGGGTTCGAGATCCTGAAGGGTAATGGGCCAATCGATATCCATGTCGGTCGAAAGATATTGGGAAGCTGACAGATCCGATTGGCGATATCTGAACGTGATTGCATTGTAGAATTGCATTCCGCCGCCGACGCAACACGCTGTCCACGGGTTACCGTCGGCGGCGCCAGTGGACGTGAACGCCTTGCTGTATGCCGCTTGATGGGGCTCGTGCATGGCACCAGGAGAAACCATGCCTCCATATTCCAGGACGGCCACGCGGCAGCCTTTCTCCGCTAGAGTTCGCGCGACTATCGATCCAGACGGCCCGGAGCCAACGATAACCGCGTCGAAGGCTGTGTAATCACAAGAGGTCGCTGCAATGTGTCTGATGTCCGTCACTGGCAAGGGTCTCCTGCCCGATGTGAAGCGGCGGGCCAGCAAGCGGTGCTCGCGACGGAGGCCAGGATGTGCTTTGTGCGGGCCACATAGTCGGGGACCGCGATGCCTGCGGGGCCGGTGGCGGGGTGGCGGTAGTTGGCGACGAGGCCGTCGAAGGTCCGCACGAACCAGAGGCATACCTCGTCCGGATCCGTGCTGCGGCTACGCAGGGTGACAACGTGCCAACTGTTCCAGTCCCGGGCGCCGGGGGTACGGCGAAGGTCCATGTACGAGACCATGAAGGGATCGCGGAGGGGCTGCCCGAGGAGATCCGCCACTCGCGGAATAGGTATCCTGGCCAGGTTCTTCGACCATTCCAGGTTGGAGGCCGCCCGACGCACCGCTTCGCAAAAGGAGTCGGTTGCGTCGAGCGGGAAAGCAAGTGGGCCCATTCCTACGTACCAGCCAATGGAGGACCGGAAGGGAGCTGTCCGGGTATGAAAGGGGACCATGGTGCGAAATTCACCCGAACCGGTGATTTCATGGCCAACTTTGGCGAGGCAAGCGAGCAGGCCGGAGAATGAGTCTCCCCCGGCCTTGCGGCAGACGGTGTCGAAGACGCGCGCCGCGGATGCGTCGAGAAGCTCGGTGTATCCGCTAGGCTGGGCGGCCGAGCTGCTTCTCATGTCGCTAACTGATACAGGGAACTCCGGTAGGCGACCGCCCGCCTCGGCGAGGAACTGCCGCCAATGGGCGATGGATTCGTCTTCGGGGGTTAGCGTGTCGGCCGCGGTTCGTTCGGCCTCCGCGAAATCGAGATAGCTGGATGTGGGGGGAAGAGGAGCCGGGACGGTCTTGCCGTCGCGAACCCTAAGTGCTTCGACGTAAAGAGTGCGAATCTCATGCGCCGTTGCGAGAATGGAGAAACCGTCCATCAGGATGTGGTCGGCGGCAAGACAGACGGTCGTGGCTTCCGGGCGGCTGATGGTGGCACAGATATATGCGGGCCACTCGAGTGGGCCGACTTCGGCGTCGAAGAGTTCCTCCAGGTACCGCGCCAGCTGCTGCCCGTCGCTGAAGTCACCCGCCGCACTGTGGTGGATACTCACGGCTCCGGCCGGTAGGGTCCTGCGGCGGAGACGACTGCCTGGCGTGGAGCGAGGGGGGAGGCTGAGATGGCTTCGCAGGGTTTCGTGGCGGTCTGTCCACTCGCAAAGCGCCGTAGCAAAGACATTCGCATCGAGTTCGGCGGGCAGATTGAAGACAGAGCCCAGCCATGACGGTGGCTGGGAGGCCTCGTCGGCCGCCTCAAGTGCATATCCGATGTGTGCTTCCTGAACGTGAGACGCCCGCCGCTTATCTTCCGCCCAAATGGCCTCGGACATGCACGGTGCGCAAGCCCGCCAGACGGTGAGGCGGCCCGGAGAGAGACCGAGGGATGACATGTCAGTGAACTTCATGAAATGGCCGCCTGCCTGCGAGGAACGGAGATGGTGCTGAGGACGAGGGTCTGGGGCGTCGGTTGACCAAGCTCAACGCCCGCGCTGCCGTGCGCGAGAGGAACGCGCCGACGGCACATCTCATGAAAGCGCAGTCCCTAGCGGCGGCGGTCAGACCCAGCCTCTCGATCAGCTCCGAAAGGACGACCCGGAGCAGGCGCTGTAGCAAAAAACCAGCTTGCTGGTGGCGACGAGGATCCGGCAAGCAGACCCCTGTAGGAAGTGGGATCCCTCCGCGGACGCGCAGTGCCCAGTCTCGTTCGTGCTCGGGTAGAGAGGTTCGATTGCGGTCATGCGGGACGACGAGCATCACGCTGGATTCGAGGAGGGTGACCGTCTGCCCCGCGGGAAGAAGGTGGAAGCTTCGGGGCAGGCGGCGGCGGGGCGTTTCGTGTGGCTCCTGCGTCACCCCGCGCTCCCAGGATCCGGCGTCGACAGGTCATAGCCCAAGTGTTGCAGCTCCTTCCCGGCGATCCGCTCGAACTCCTCGATTTCCGCGGGCGTGAGGTCGTGTCGGTACCTTCCCCGACGCCCGGTATCGAGCGGTTTAGCCGCGGCTTCCGCTGCGGGATGCCCCCAGGGTTTGTCGAACAGCGCGTGCTTGTGCTCCGCGTGGTGCAGGACTGCCTCGTCCCATGGCAAGCCGAGGTGTTCCAGCATCCGCTCGATGGTCTGGCGGGGGCGGGCGACCAGATCCTCATACCTGACTTCCAGGTAACGGCCGTCAGGAGCAGTCTCGCGGGGCCGGGTGACGATCTCCAGCCAGCCGTTCGCGGCCTCTGCTATAGTCCGGTAGCCCCAGTCGGGGACGGTCTTGAGGTGTGAGGCAGCCAGGTCGCGGCCGTCGCGGATTATGTGAATGAAATGAGCTTGAGGCCAGATCGCCGCGTACGTGCCGATGTCCCGGATCCTCCGCTGAAGCTTCAGGCCCCATCGTCCGGCTCCCGTCTGTTCACGTCGCAATTCGCCAATGGAATCTATGAGCCGGCAACGGTCGTCGAGGGAAGAAAGATCGGTACCACGCTCCGCCATCAAGCCGATCACCAGGTTCCGCACGTCGTCACGATCGAGACCGAAACGCTCGCACTGCACAACAAAGTGCGCGCCGTCGAACCACTCAGGATCAACGGTCTCCTTCGTGGCACCGGCGAGCCGCGGGTCGCGGCGGTCGATCATGTCGCACGCCGCGAGAATGTGCGGGCCGAGGTTGACCGGATCAGTGAAATCGATCTCCGGACCGACGACCAAACCGGGGTACGAGTCAAGTACGATACTCAGCACAGTGGTGCCGGAGCGGTTCTCCCCGCCGAGCAGGACTGGATTGGAAGGCAGGACGAGAGGAGAAGAAACGAGACCGGACATGACTTTCCTGCGGGGCATGTGGCGTTCGGTCAAAGCTGTAATGTCAAAAATCAATTGTTGCTATTAATACAAATGTGCCTGGTAAGTTTATTTCGAAACCTGGATAGGTTTTTCGTCAAACGTACAGCTATTGCTTCTTTGCCGACGCAGTTGTTCGGCAGCGGCGACCGTTTAGTCGGTGAAAGATGATCGCGAATTGTTGAAAGAAGCGCACTATCGCGGCACTGTTCACTGGCGCGTTCGACAGTGCCGCTGCAGATTACTCCGGCACTGGACCTGGGCAGCTGCCAGAGCATTTCTGCTGCACACATAAACGCCGGCACCCGAACAGCACTTGGACGGGGCAGTCCAGGGTTCGGAGCCCCCGGGCGTGCAACACGGGCAGATGTATATCGGAATTGTCCGATGTACGACGATTATCGAACATGCCTCATCGCTGGTTTCGCCCGGCCCCGTTGCTTTTACAAGAATTTCCTCTTTGGCACGCTTAGTGCTTCATGTTTGTGGATGTGGTCACAGGCGTGAAGCGGTCGATCTTCGATCAGGGCGTACCTGGCTGCGGCTGCTAAACAAGACAAGTCAAACCAGCTCATAGGCCGACGATCGTGCCTTTGTGGGGGCAGATGATGTATGCTCGAATAGATCCGCGTATCCGTGCAATCGCCCTGAGCATGGTTGTGCTGCTAGCGTTTACGACCTCGGAAGCGGCGGCTGCCGAGATCCCGCGAGGCAACCCCGAGATCGGATATTTCGTACTGAGCAACGGCATGGAGGTGGTCGTCATACCCGATCACCGGACGCCGACCGTCACTCAGATGGTCTGGTACAAGGCCGGAAACGCCGATGAGCCACCCGGTAAATCCGGCATCGCGCATTTCCTGGAGCATCTCATGTTCAAGGGCACGAAGAAGCATCCGGCCGGCGAGTATAACGCAAGGATCGCCGAGATCGGCGGGGAGGAGAACGCCTTCACGTCGTCCGACTACACTGCCTACTACCAGACGGTCACGTCGGAGGCGCTCGGGACGATGATGGAATTCGAAGCTGACCGGATGCGCCATCTCGAACTTACTGACGCGGTCATCGTGCCCGAACGCGATGTCATTCTCCAGGAGCGGCGCTCGCGCGTAGAGGGCGACCCGGAGGAGCTTCTCGAGGAGGAGATGCGGGCGACCCTCTATCAGAACCATCCTTACCGCATTCCGGTCATCGGCTGGATGCACGAGATGGAACAGCTCAATCGTGGGGACGCCCTAGCCTTCTACGATCGCTACTATGCCCCGAACAACGCCATACTGGTCGTGGCAGGAGACGTGGACGTCGGGGCGGTGTGGTGGCTAGCGGACAAGACCTACGGGGCCGTGCCGCGCGGCCCGGACCTGCCGCAGCGGGTAAGGCCGCAGGAGCCGGAGCAGAACACCAAGCGAACCGTGGCGCTCACCGACCCGCGGGTGACCGTGCCGAGCGTGCAAAAAGCGTGGGTCACGCCGTCCTACAGTACGGCCGAGCCGAATGAGGCGGAAGCCCTGGAGGTTCTTTCAGAAATTCTCGGTGGAGGATCGCGCAGCCGGATCCATCAGGAATTGGTCGTGAAACAGGCGATAGCCTCCTGGGGTGGCGCAAATTTCCATGGAAGATCGCTCGATCCGTCCAGCTTCACGATTTATGGCTCGCCGCGTGGCGCGGCGACAATCGAGGCGGTGGAACGCGCGCTCGACGCTGAAGTCCGTAAAATCATCGAGACCGGTGTTCCAGATGTCGAGCTGGTGAGGGCCAAAAACCGCTTGGTGCGCACGATGGTCTTCGCACGCGACAGCCAGGCGGGAATGGCCAACATCTACGGGAAGGCGCTTGTGACCGGCAGCACGGTCTACGACTTAGAGGTATGGCCGTTGAGGGTTCGCGCGGTGACCGCGGCGGAGGTGCAGGCGGTCGCGAGGAAATACCTTAATTCCGACCGTTCGGTGGCAGGATACCTGCTGCCGCGCGGGTGCGCGGTCTCAGGAGATAAGATCCGATGACATGGTGCAACCGACTGCCGATCAGAGCCGCCAGGCCACTGCTGATCGCGTTTGTATTGCTGGGTCTTGCCGCCACGTCGGCCAGGCCGGCCATCTCCATACAGGAAGTCGAGACATCGAGTGGGATCAAGGCTTGGCTGGTGGAAGACTATTCGGTACCGATCGTCACCATTCGGTTCGCGTTCCGGGGCGGCACCACGCAGGATCCTTCCGGCAAGGAAGGCCTAGCCAATCTCATGACCGACCTGATCGAGGAAGGGGCCGGCGACCTAGACAGCGAAGCCTTCCAGGAGCGGCTCGACGATGCCGGCGCCGAGATGCGATTCGGGGCCGGGCGAGATTCGGTCTACGGTTCCATGCGAGTGCTCGCCGATCAGAAGGATAAGGCGTTCGATCTTCTCCGCCTGGCCATCGAGCAGCCGCGCTTCGACGAGGCGTCGGTGGATCGCATTCGCGCCCAGATCGTCTCGGGCATTATCGCTGAGGCCAAGGATCCGGAGACGGCCGCAGAGGTCGCATGGAGGAAGGCGCTTTATGGGGATCATCCTTATTCCCGGAGCGCCGAAGGGACGGAGCAGACCCTTGCCATTGCCACAACCACCGATCTGAAGGCGCTCCATAAGCGGCTTTTCGCAAGGGGCGAGCTTGCCATAGCCGTAGCGGGAGCGATCGACGCCGGTGCACTCAAGCACGATCTGGATCGGATATTCGGTGGCTTGCCTGCCGAACCCTCCTTGGTGCCGGTTGCGGACACCGCCCCTAGGCTGGCGCAGGAAATTCGCATCCCGTATGACTTACCGCAGACTGGTCTGCGCCTCGCCTATCCGGGAGTTAGCGACAAAGACCCGCAGTTCTTTGCAGCCTATCTGATGAATGACATTCTCGGGGAGGGAGCGTTCACGTCCAGGCTCTGGAACGAGGTGCGCGAGAAGCGAGGGCTCGCTTACCACATCGGATCTGCCCTCGTGAACAACGACCATGCCGAGGCGCTCGTTATTGGCACTGAGACCCGCCCTGATCGGGCCGCAGAGACACTCTCTCTCATTCACTCCGAGGTGCGGCGGATCGCGGAGGAGGGCGTCAGCAAGGAGGAGCTCGAAGCGGCGAAGAAAAAGAAGATCGGCAGTTACGCGATCGACCATCTCAACTCCTCCGGCGCGATCGTCGACACTCTGGTAAGAATCCAAATGGAAGATCTCGGCATCGACCATATCGAGCGGCGGAAACAGCTGATCCAGGCCGTGACCGTCGAGGACGTCCGGTCGGCCGCAAAACGGCTTCTATCCGCCGACCCCGCCGTAATGATTGTCGGACCGCCCCTTGAGAATAGGAAAGGATAAGACCGGTCGGCGGCGGACGAGCCATCTTCCCCACCGCCCTGAACCGGCTGTTGCAGGGCAGGCGTTCTCTGGCTGATCCGGTGGCGCTCGATCCTTTCCACAGATGCGACAAGTAATCCATCTGCTCAGATTGTTGATGCGTTCACCCGCGACATTCGCCTGTCTGGAGCGAGGTCAGCCAAGGCTTTGCTTCGACCCCGTGGCGACGACATCAGGTGAAGATCTTGCGCGCCGCCATCCTGAAGTGGAGATCAGGCGAAGCCTATAAGCACGCCCCCGATGGCTGAGACGACCACCACGATCCAGGGCGGGGACTTCCAGGACATGAGAAGGACAACGCAAATCAGGGCGAGCGCAAATTCGTGCGGGCCAACGATCGCGCTGGTCCAGACGGGCTGGTAGAGCGCGGCTCCTAGGACGCCCACCACCGCCGCGTTGGCTCCGCGCATCAGCGCCTGCGCCGCAGGCCTCGTGCGAAATGCATCCCAGAACGGAATGGTGCCGATCAGCAGCAGAAAGCCGGGCAGGAAAATCGCGATAACCGCGACGGCGGCTCCGATCAGGCCGTTGGGCTCGGGGCCAAGCGCCGCTCCGAGGTAGGCGGCGAAGGTGAACAGCGGCCCCGGCACCGCCTGTGCCGCGCCGTATCCAGCGAGGAACTGATCGGCCATCACCCAGCCGGGCTGGACGACCTCCGCCTGCAGGAGCGGCAGGACGACGTGCCCTCCGCCGAAGACAAGCGCCGGCGCGGTAGAAGGCGTCGAAGACCGCCAAGCCTTGCGACGAAGTTATCGCGGCCGCAATCGGCAAGCCGAAGAGCAGGCCGAAGAACAGGACGAGCGCGATCCCGCCGACGGAATGCGATACTGGAAAGCTGACATGGCCGGTGATTGCCTCGCCCTTCCTCCGGCATAACAACAGCCCTGCGAGACCGCCGACAACAATGGCCGCGAGCTGACCGACGGAGCCGGAAACGAGAACGACGATCAGCACGGCGGCGAGCGCGACGCTCGCGCGTTCCCTGTCCGGGCACAGGTTCCTGGCCATGCCCCATACCGCCTGCGCGACAATGGCGACGGCGACAACCTTCAGCCCGTGGATGACGCCGGATCCGATAGGCGCGCCAAAGGAGGCCGCCCCGAACCCGAAGAGGACAAGCAGGATCGCCGAAGGCAGCGTGAAGGCGGCCCAGGCCGCCGCTGCTCCCAGCGGGCCGGCGCGAAGGAGGCCAAGCGCGAATCCTGTCTGGCTGGAGGCGGGGCCGGGGAGAAACTGGCACAGCGCCACGAGGTCCGCGTACCCCCTTTCGTCAATCCAGCGCCGCCGGACGACCAGTTCGTCACGAAAGTAGCCGAGGTGCGCGATCGGACCGCCAAAGGAGGTCAGTCCGAGCTTCAGAAAGGTCGCGAAGACCTCGCCGGCGCTGCCCCGGTGATCCGTACGTTGGGCCGCCTTGGTAACAGTGTCATCCATGGACCGTCATCTCTCGTGAATCTCCGCTTCCGTTGCGAGTATCGCAGCCGGCTAGGCAGCTAAGCCAAAGGCCTTCTTTATCCTTGAAATGCAAAACTCTGAAGAAGGAGCAAGTGTATAGCTCATCAGCACGACGCGGCCGCACGGCGCTAGTACGGGGAGCGGTCGAGATAAGCGTCGAATGCGGCAGCGACAGATCTAAGCACAAAGCCATGCTCCTGCCGCACGCTGACGAAACCATTGTCAATATCTACGATCCCGTCCTCGGCCAACCGAGACAGGCGCTCAGCTCGATCCAGAAGGGGGACCGGATCAAATCCGTGAGCTGCGCAGACTGCGGGCACGTCCACCTCCAAATTGCACATGAGCCGTTCGATGATATCGGCTCGCACGCGATCTTCGACGCTGAGACTGCAGCCACGCGCTGTCGCCAAGTGGCCAGCTGCGATGCGCCGGCTATACGAACTCTGTGCGATCTCGTTCTGGACATATCCTTTGCCGAGACGACCAATAGCCGACGGGCCGAAGCCGATCACGGCTTGGCATGTGTCGGCCGAGTAGCCTAAGGAATTGCGCCGCAGACGACCGGCGCTCCGTGCGAGCGCGAGCTCGTCGTCCGGCAAGGCGAAATGGTCGAGCCCGATCTGGCGATACCCCGCGGCAATCAGCGTATCGGCAATGGCTGCTGCCTGTTCAGCGCGGGCAGCAACGTCGGGCAGTGCTGCCTCAGCGATCAGGCGCTGATTCTTCCTATAAGAAGGAACGTGCGCGTAGCCGAACACCGCAAGCCGGTCGGGGCGCATGGCAGCCGCTGTCGTTGCGCTCTGGACACAGGACTGCACTGTTTGATGCGGGAGACCGTACATGAGGTCGAAGTTGATGCGGCTTACTTTATGCCGGCGCAAGTTTTCGACGGCAGCCGCTACTATTGCCTCACACTGGACCCGATTGATCTTTGTTTGGACTGTCAGATCGAAGCTCTGCACGCCGAGGCTCGCGCGGGTCACCTCGGCAACTTCCAAGGCTTCGGCCATTTTCGGCGTGAAAGTGCGAGGGTCGATCTCGACAGCAACGGTAGCCGCTTTCTTAAAGGCGAAGCGGCGGCGCAGAATCTGCATTAGGACGAGAAACTCAGCGGGCGGCATGATGGTTGGCGTTCCACCGCCGAAATGAACGTCGCTTACCGGCAGCCCCTGCGGCGCTTGCTCCGCAACCAAACGGATTTCCTCACCTAACACCGAAAGGTACTCGACGATCGAGGCCTCCCTACGAGTGATCCTGGTAGGAAAGCCGCAATACCAGCACATTGTCCGACAGAATGGAATGTGGAGATAGAGCGACACGGCCTCGTCGGCCGGCAGCCCCTTCAGCCATTTCGCGCAAGCGTCGGCGCCAACCGCCGTGGTAAACTCCGAGACTGTCGGATAGATCGTGTACCAGGGCAGGCGCGCATCATAATGCTTTGCGTGAAGGGAAGTCGTCGGCGCGATGGTTTGTTTCCAGTCGGACCGCGAGGATGTCCAGGTCCCAGGCGTCCTCTTCCGTTGGATTGAATGCGATCCCGTCGTCCGGACGCTTTTATCAAGATCAGCCATCACGGTTCCCGCATCCGAATGCCAGTCGGCAGTGCCCGCCGCATCAATACGGGCTTTCAAAACTCATGCCGACTCCGTGCTGCATCGGAAGAGATAGATTTTCGTAGACTTCTCGGGTGAGCAATCTTCGACTGAATGAAAACCACGAAACAAACTCTTGTCACGCATTCGACAAACACGACAGTATTGTGCGCCATCGCCTTCGCCTTGCGTGAATGGCGACTATCCCTCGACAGTGGGCATACACAGCCGACGGGTAATGGTGGGGCGGAAAGCATAATTTCCGGTTCGCTCGGAACAATTTTGAGGAAGATCGCTCGAAGGGCCGAAGACGGGCCCACTTTGATAGATTACGCAATCGATGCTCCGCCATTCTCTCGCAGTCGATTGAGGACGATGATCACCCATCGTTGGCACGCCACCCTTCGTTTCTCCTCTGAACAATGACCTAACGAAGAGGTGGCCGGCCAACGTGAACTGGTCCGCTTCTTGCACGGTGCCCCTTATGACAAAGCCGGTTTGCCGATCCGGACGTTGTTCAGGACGGATTGCTCGAGGTGCACGATGGCAACTGCTGAGACATTCTACGATGTCATTCGCCGCCAGGGAATCACCCGGCGCAGCTTCACCAAGTTCTGCAGTCTGACGGCCGCGAGCCTTGGCTTGGGTCCGGGGGCGGCGAACGCCATGGCCGAGGCGCTTCAGACCAGGCAACGTGTGCCTGTCATCTGGATGCATGGGCTCGAATGCACCTGCTGTTCGGAGAGCTTCATCCGTTCGGCCCATCCTTTGGTAAAGGATGTGGTGCTGTCGATGATCTCGCTCGACTACGATGAAATGATTATGGCCGCTGCCGGCCATCAGGCCGAAGCCATTCTCGGGGAAACCAGGGCGAAATATAAGGGCAAGTACATCCTGGCCGTCGAAGGCAATCCGCCGCTCAACGAGGACGGCATGTACTGCATTGCCGGTGGCCGGCCTTTCGTGGAGAAGCTGAGGTGGATGGCAGAGGATGCGATGGCGGTCATCGCGTGGGGCACCTGTGCTGCCTCCGGCTGCGTACAGGCAGCTAAGCCGAACCCGACCCGGGCAACGCCGGTTGACAAGGTGATCCACGGCAAGCCGATCATCAAAGTTCCGGGCTGTCCCCCGATTGCCGAGGTGATGACCGGCGTGCTCACCTTCATCATCACTTTCGACAAGCTGCCCGAGCTCGACCGTCAGGGGCGGCCGAAGATGTTCTATTCGCAGCGCGTTCACGACAAGTGTTATCGCCGCCCGCATTTCGACGCCGGCCAGTTCGTGGAGGAATGGGACGACGAGGGCGCGCGCAAGGGCTACTGTCTCTACAAGACGGGCTGCAAGGGCCCGACGACCTACAACGCCTGTTCCACAGTGCGTTGGAACGGGGGCGTTTCATTCCCGATCCAGTCCGGCCATGGGTGCATCGGCTGCTCCGAACAAGGCTTCTGGGATCAGGGCAGCTTCTATGACCGGCTGACCAACGTCGAACAGTTCGGCATCGAGGCCAATGCCGACAAGATCGGCTTGACCGCGGCTGGTGTCGTCGGTGGCGCGATCACCGCGCATGCCGCTGCGACCGTCATCAAGCGCGTAACCACGAAGCGCGAAAAGACCGAAGCACAGCATGGCCAGGAAACACCGTCATGACGATCGGTACTCCGACAGTCGACACTTTGGAAAATTCCGGCAAGCGCATAGTCGTCGATCCCGTCACCCGCATCGAGGGCCATATGCGGATCGAGGTCAATGTCGACGAGAACAATATCATCCGCAACGCCGTGTCGACCGGAACCATGTGGCGCGGCATCGAGGTGATCCTCAAGAACCGCGATCCGAGAGACGCCTGGGCCTTCACGGAGCGCATCTGTGGCGTCTGCACCGGCACGCATGCCCTGACGTCGGTGCGAGCGGTGGAAAACGCGCTCGGCATCACCATTCCCGAAAACGCCAATTCCATCCGCAACCTCATGCAGCTTGCCTTGCTGGTTCATGACCATGTCGTGCACTTCTATCACCTGCACGCGCTTGACTGGGTTGACGTGATCTCGTCGCTGTCGGCCGATCCGAAGGCCACCTCGGCGCTGGCACAATCGGTATCCGACTGGCCTCTTTCCTCGCCCGGTTATTTCAAGGACGTCCAGGCGCGGCTCAGGAAATTCATCGAGTCGGGCCAGCCCGGTCCGTTCAAGAACGGCTATTGGGGCAATGCCTCCTACAAGCTGCCGCCCGAGGCAAACCTGATGGTGTTGACGCACTATCTGGAGGCGCTCGACTTCCAGAAAGAGATCGTCAAAATTCACTCGATCTTCGGTGGGAAAAACCCCCATCCGAACTGGCTGGTCGGGGGCGTGCCCTGTCCGATCAATGTCGACGGAACCGGTGGCGCCGGCGCTATCAACATGGAACGGCTGAACATGGTCGCATCCGTCATCGATCAGCTGATCGAGTTCAACGACAAAGTCTACATTCCCGACATCATGGCGATCGGCGCCTTTTACAAGGACTGGCTCTATGGCGGCGGTCTCTCCGGCAAAAATGTGCTCGCCTATGGCGACGTGCCGGAGCATGCCAACGACTATTCGGAAGCGAACCTGAAGCTGCCGCGGGGCGCGATTATCAACGGCAATCTCGCGGAAGTGCATCCGGTCGACCATGCCGATCCCGAGCAGATCCAGGAATTCGTGACACACTCCTGGTACAGATATCCCGACGAGACGAAGGGCCTGCATCCCTGGGATGGCGTCACCGAGCCCCATTACGAGCTCGGGCCAAACGCCAAGGGCAGCAAGACCAATATTGAACAGCTCGACGAGAACGCGAAATATTCCTGGATCAAGGCGCCACGCTGGCGCGGCCATGCCATGGAGGTCGGGCCGCTGGCGCGTTGGGTCCTCGGCTACGCCCAGAACAAGGCCGAGTTCAAGGAGCCGGTCGATAAGGTCCTCAAGGATCTCGGCCTGCCGTTATCAGCGCTCTTCTCGACGTTTGGCCGCACCGCCGCCCGCGCGCTCGAATCTACCTGGGCCGGCCACCAGATGCGCCACTTTCAGAACAAGCTGATTGCCAGCGTCAGAACCGGCGATTCCTACACTGCCAATGTCGACAAGTGGAAGCCGGAGACTTGGCCCAGGATGGTCAAGGGCGTGGGCTTTACGGAGGCGCCGCGCGGTGCGCTCGCGCACTGGATCAAGATCAAGGAGGGGAGAATCGATAACTACCAGTGCGTCGTTCCCACGACGTGGAACGGCAGTCCACGTGATCCTGCGGGAAACATCGGCGCCTTCGAGGCGGCGCTTTTAGATATGCCGATGTCCGACCCTGCTCAGCCACTTGAAATCCTGAGAACCATCCACTCGTTCGATCCCTGCCTGGCATGCTCGACTCATATCATGAGCCCGGACGGGCAGGAAAGGACGAGGGTTCAGATCCGGTGAGGAGGTTTGCTCATGGCTCTTCATGCTAAAAAGGCAGTCGGGCGCCTGAGCGTCCATGTTTACGATGCACCGGTGCGCATCTGGCATTGGGTAAACGCCTTCTCGATCCTGACACTCGCTCTGACCGGCTACTTCATAGGCTCGCCGCTGACTTCCGTGTCCGGGGAGGCGAGCGCCAACTATCTGATGGGCCGTATCCGCTTCATCCACTTCGCGGCGGCACAGATCCTCACAGTGCTCCTGATCCTGCGGGTCTATTGGGTCTTTGTGGGTGGCGTGCATGCCCGGCAGATCTTCTACATGCCAATCTGGAGCGGCCGTTTCTGGAAGGAATGGTCGCATGAAGTTCGCTGGTACATGTTTATGGGGCGCCAGCCAAGAAAGCATCCAGGCCACAATCCGTTGGCGCGGTTCACCATGTTCCTCATGTTCACCCTGCCGCTGTTCTTCATGGTGATCACCGGCTTTGCGCTCTACAGCGACGGCGCGGGCCGAGACAGTTGGGAATATGTGCTTTTTGGATGGGTATTCTCGATCTGGCCGAATAGTCAGGATATCCACACCGACCATCATCTCGGAATGTGGGTCATTCTCATCTTTGCGATCGTCCACATCTATGTAGTGGTTCGCGAGGACATCATGAGTTCGCAAAGCATCATCTCATCGATGTTCTCGGGCGAGCGGCTGTCCAAGGACATGGAGGACTAGACGGCTGCTCCATCATCAAACCGCAATTCGCCCCGCGCCCCGCATTCTCGTGCTTGGAATCGGCAATATCCTCTGGGCCGACGAGGGATTTGGCGTGCGCGCGGTCGAAGCCTTCCACAAGGCCTATGAAGTGCCTGCCAACGTCACCGTCCTCGACGGCGGCACGCAGGGCCTCTACCTGGTGCAGTTCATAAACGAGCACGACCGGCTCATCGTCTTCGACGCGATCGACTACGGCCTCGTACCGGGGACGATGAAGGTGGTGGAGGATGATGAAGTGCCGAAGTTCACCGGTGCCAAGAAAGTGAGTCTGCACCAGACCGGTTTCCAGGAAGTGCTGAGCGCGGCAGATCTCATGGGACAATACCCCGAGCGCCTGACCCTGATCGGTTGCCAGCCGCTTGATCTTGAAAACTGGGGCGGTCCGCTGACGGCGCCGGTCAAGACTGTCATTCCGGCGGCCGTCGACACCGCCGTCCGGACGCTGCGGGACTGGGGCGTCGCCGTTGCCGTGAGGCCGGAGGGGGCAGTGGTTCCGCCGCTTCTCGAAAACGACATCGACGTGGAAAACTACGAGTGCCGTGCCTATCGGCCGCGTTGAACTGGTGAGGGGGATCCTCCGGAAACGCTCTTCCATGGCTACTCCATGGCACCAGCCTGCCGGAAATGACGCCTGGGCGATATGGCCGGCTCCAAGGCGGCCGAAATCCCTCGGCAACGGACTGGCTTTGATCCGGTTCGGCAATGGCAGGGCGCCGCCGCAGATCGCCATCGCTGTGCTGAGGCGGCTCTGCTCGCCTGCGCGGTTCAGAAAGGGCGGGGCTGTTGGGCTTCGCACGGCAACGCTGTTCCCGCGCCTGCGGATTCTGCAGCATCGGAAAAGTAGAGGAGAAGCGCCATGTGCATAGGCATTCCCATGCGGATCGTCACCGCCAACGAGTTCGTCGCCAATTGCGAGCGTTATGGCGCAATATCTACAATCTCCCTCTTGCTTGTCGGACCCCAGCCGACCGGGACCCACGTCCTCACTCATCTCGGCTCCGCCATTCGCCTGCTCGAGGCCGATGAGGCCCGCGCGATCGACGACGCGCTCGCCGCCCTCGTTGAAGCCAGCGAGGGCCGCGCCTTCGAACCGCTCTTTGCCGATCTTGTTTGCCGCGAGCCCGAATTGCCGCCGCATCTTCGCACCGAGTGAAAGCAACACGTCCAGGGTGTCGATGATGCTTTTCCCCTTACAGCTCACCGTAGCTCGAATTCTTCAGTTTGGCACGGCGCTTGCCAACGACCTCTTAGGAACGTTCGGAGTGCTGATTTGTGGAGGAGAACGATGCCATTCATCCTGGTCCGCGCCGCGAGCAAGCGGACACTATTCGTCGTCGATGAGACGAATAGCGATGCGTGTGTCGTACGATCGGCGGGCGAGCCCGAAAAGCCTGTGCCGGTCGTCACCGGTACTCCCGCGCAGCGGCCAGAGGTCGAAGGCGTCGCGGTCGTTCCTCCCAGTCTGCCGCAGGGGTGCCGCTGCCGACGGCGCGGTGCTGTGGTTTGCCGAACGGCCGATGGCAGGCTGAAGGGCCGCCCGAACGCCGTTTTTCCGAGCTTGGCCGCTATCGGACGTGAGCGGCCGGCAGGAGTGATCGGCAAGGTCTGCGACCGGACGGTGAATGTCGGAAAATTCGGGGGCCGGTTCTTTTCCGGCGCGTCAATCAAGGTGCCCACTGGCGGGCCGAAGATCGCGATTACCCATGCCGCCAGGGCCATCCTGCGATGAAGCCTGCTTTATGGGTCGCCCCAATGGGTGAGGCAAGCGTGATGCCCTCGGACGCCGAACCTCTCCGCGCGCCCAGACTCAATTTGCTCGCCACCAATAGCGCAGAGGAGCTGATACGCCGATGTTGGAGGACGGCGCTGCTCCTGCCGGCGCTCGCGGATGCGCTGGCGGTTTTGAAGTCCGGCCGGCCGAGCCGGATGTTCGACATCACCGACTATCCAGAGGACGACAAAGAGTTGATCACCCAGATCCTCGGCGAGGGCGAGGTTGCCGGCGTCGCGGTGCTGGAGAACGGCATCATCGCCCAGATGCAGGAGGCTGTCATGGCCGGCGTCTGGCGTATCCGCTTCACCGTCGCTGATGGGCGGATCGTTGCCGACTATATCGAAGTGGGCAGCATTCCCGCTGCGGTCAGGCTGGCCTGTTCCCGGCTACCGGCATCGATCAGCTACGGCGCTGCGCCGGCTGGCGCCATGAATGTCATGCCCTTGCTCACCGAAATCGGTGACCGCATCACCCGCCATTGCGGCAGCGAAACAGCTCATGTCATCACCTTCTCGCTCTTCCCCATGAGCCCGGAAGACATGAGCTTCCTGCAACATACACTAGGGGTCGGGCCGGTGCGGCTCACCTCCCGCGGATATCGAACCTGCCGAATTGTCGCGACGGGGGCGCGCAAGGTCTGGTCGGTGCAGTTCTATGACGTCATGGACACGGCCATTCTCGATACGCTGGAGATCTGCGACATACCCTCGGTCGCTATTGCCGCCGAGGAGGATTTCCATGACTCCAAGATGCGGCTCCGGGAGATGGAGGAGGCGTATTTCAAATGAGCGGCTCGAAGTGTCCAGGCAAGTACGGGCCGTATCGGGCGAAAACATTGGAGTGCGGCATCTCTGCCATGTCCATGATCCTGCGATCGGCGACCCGGCGCCGCAGATCCCACCGAGGGTCCTTTTTGCCGATCTGCCGGAAGAACGGCTCTGTCCGAATGGCGCTGCGCCGC
This sequence comes from Sinorhizobium americanum, assembly GCF_001651855.1. Lineage (GTDB taxonomy): Bacteria > Pseudomonadota > Alphaproteobacteria > Rhizobiales > Rhizobiaceae > Sinorhizobium > Sinorhizobium americanum. The sequence goes on from NZ_LNQC01000055.1 coordinate 81,984, forward strand.
CATCGAAGTTCACGAGGCTGGGCGATGATCGCTGACCTCCCTGAAACTGCCAAGCTCGACGCGGCGCTGGCGCTGGGCGAACGGGTCGTGGCCTGCTATCGACACATCCTCGACACCGCCATGACTGACGTCCCGATCTGCAATCCGGCGCTTAAGATCGCGGCCACAGGTTTCCGAACCTATCGCGGCCGCGCCTTCGGCATTGTGACCACACCTTGGTTCATGAATCTGGTGGGCGTGGATCTGCCTGAAGGGGCACCTGGCGCGCCTGCCGCCATTGGCACGATCCTCGGCCTTCCTGCGGGCAACGTCGAATTCATTGGTGGCGAGCTCGATGCGATCGGCCGCGTCGATTCCTGCGCGTTGCTCTCGCCGGTCTTCGAATTCGCTACGATGGAGGCGGCGCTCGAAATCGCGGAGGAGGCCGCCCGTGCGTACTTTGATCCCGCTACGCTCGAGCCTACGCCGGCACCAGCGGCTGTCGTCAACCGGCGGGACCTGTTGCGCGGGCGTTTCCAGAGGTGCGAGGAGCCCTCGGGATGACGTTTCTTCGCCGGCCAGGCACGATCAGTATTGAGGTGACGGTATCAAGCGGAGTTGCTTCTTCCGTCGCAGTGAAGGCGAACCGGCCGCCAGGCCTAACCCGCATCTTCGTCGGCCGCCGGCCAGAGGAGGCGCCCACACTGGCACGGCAGGTGTTTTCGCTCTGTGGCTTCTCGCAATCGGTCGCCTCAAGGCTCGCTGTCCTCAATGCAGCTGATCTTTCCATGGGTGAAGGGGAGCGCGTCGCCGCCGCCACAGGTTTGTACGCCGAACGGATCTTCGAAACTCTGCGGGCGTTGATTCTCCATTGGCCGTCGCCACTGCCGAGCGAGCTCGCGCCAGTCGCCGGCAGATGTCTGCGACGGGCACTGGCCGCCTCACAGGAGATTATCGGGCAGGCGAGTAGCGGCAAGATCAACCGCCAACAACTCGCTTCGGCGGTCGCTCGTCTCTGCTTTGCGGCCAGGGCGATCGGGATTTCCGATCCGGGCGACATGCCATTGCCGGGCTCGGCCTGTGCCGCAATGCTGCGGGACATAGTCAACAATCGAGTTTTTGCCGACCGGCCGCTCGATGCGCTGACCGTCGAAGATGACCAGGAGGTCATCTTCCGCCTTAGTGATGAACCCGATTACAGTAACCTGCCGCATCTTCCCGGCCGGGTCGTCGAGACGGGGGCCTACGCGCGGCGCCCCGCATGGGGAGCCGCTTCTGGCTCCCATCTCGCACGGCGCTTCCTGGCCCGGATTGGCGATGTCGGGTACTGCCTCGGGCAACTGAAGGCTGTCGCCGATACAGGCGAACATGACTGGGTAACGCTCGCCTGCGGCGCACCGACGCCGGGCGCGGGCGGCTATGGAGCCGTGGAATGCGCACGCGGACGGCTCTATCATCAGGCAGAGATTGGTGGCGACGGCAGGCTCTCGGCCTATCGCATCCTCGCCCCGACAGAATGGAACTTTCACCCGGCCGGCCCTTTTGTCGATACATTGCTGCGGTCGCGGATCGGCTCAGACGATTCCGCCCCCCGGTCCGTCTCCCTGCTCGCCGTTCTGTTCGACCCTTGCGTCGCTTTCGATGTCGGCATCCGTGAGGCCGACGATGCATGAGATGTCGCTGATGGAAAGCGTGATTGAGATTGTGTGTGAGACCGCGCGGCTGAATGGCGCAAGGCAGGTCAAGTCAATCCGTCTCGATGTCGGCGTGCTGAGCCACGTCGATCCTGACGCGTTGCTCTTCTGTTACGAAGCGGTGCGGCACGGCACGCTCGCCGGGCAGGCGAACCTCGAGATCAATCGCATCGCCGGCGAGGGCTGGTGCCTCGATTGCGGCAAGACCGTAGCTTTGCAAAAGCGGTTCGGTCCCTGCTCCGGCTGCGGGCGGCATCGAGTCCAGATGACGGCAGGCGACGAATTGAAGATCAGGGACATGGAGGTGATTTGATGTGCACGGTATGCGGTTGCGGAACCTCACCTATCGGAGGCTACAAGCACGAAGCGGGCAGAGAAGGGCTCGACCATGACCATCATCACCACCACGGTCACGATCACCATACTCACGATCATCGCCACAACGACGGCGCGGCTGATCACCACCATGCAAAGGAAGGCTCGGTCCACCGCAGCCACGGCATTGCCGGCGTGCATGTCCCTGGGATGAGTCAGGAACGGATCATTCAGGTCGAGAAGGAGATTCTTTCGAAGAACGACGCTTATGCAGCCGAAAATCGGAGGTATTTCGCAGGCCAGGGCATTTTCGCGCTCAACTTTGTCTCCAGCCCCGGCTCAGGCAAGACCAGCCTGCTTGTGCGGACGATCAGGGAGCTCAAGGATCGTATGACGATCAATGTTATCGAAGGCGATCAGCAGACTTCGAATGACGCGGCTCGCATTCGCGAGTCAGGCGCCCGCGCGATCCAGATCAACACTGGCAAGGGCTGCCATCTCGACGCCCATATGGTCGGTCATGCGGTCGAGGACCTTGCGCCTGAGCCGGGCTCTGCGCTCTTCATCGAGAATGTTGGCAATCTTGTCTGTCCCGCCGCTTTCGATCTCGGCGAGGCTTACAAGGTCGTGGTGCTCTCGGTCACCGAGGGCGAGGACAAGCCGCTCAAATATCCCGACATGTTCTCCGCCGCCGACCTGATGATCCTCAATAAGGCGGACCTGCTGCCGCATCTGGATTTCAACATCGAGCTTTGCATTACCAACGCGCTCTGCGTGAATCCGCGGCTGCACAGCCTGATTGTCTCCGCCCGCACGGGCGAGGGGATGGAAGCCTTCTATGGCTGGCTCGAAGCATCCGCTGCGCGCTCGAAGGTGGTGTGAACAATGGCGCGGGTGGCACAACCGGCCGGAAGCGAGGTCCGCCGGCGGTTTAGGCTGCGGGTGCGCGGCACTGTGCAGGGCGTCGGCTTTCGGCCTTTCGTCTACAGGCTCGCGCGAAAAATGCGGCTCTCCGGATACGTCCTTAATGACAGTGCGGGCGTGCTGATCGAGATCGAGGGTCTGGACGCAGACGACTTCTCCAAGGAGCTCCGAACTCAGGCGCCACCGCTTGCCCGTATCGACGCCGTCGATCTGCTGGAGCTGGCACCGGTTGGCGACAATCGATTCGAAATTCTCGACAGCCTCGCCGGCAGGAGTGCGACTCGTATCGGCGCCGACGCCGCGATTTGCGAGGAATGCCAGCGGGAGCTCAACGATCCAGGAAGCCGGTTTTTCGGCTATCCCTTCGTCAACTGTACCCAATGCGGCCCGCGCTTCACGATCACCTGCGCGCTTCCCTATGACCGCGCCCAGACCTCGATGGCCTCGTTTTCGATGTGCGGTGCCTGCGCGGCTGACTATGACGACCCGGAGAACCGGCGCTTCCATGCCGAGCCCATTGCCTGTCCCGATTGCGGTCCGAGGCTCAGCCATCCGGTCGCCGAGTTGGCGGCGCGGCTCGAAGGCGGCGCGATCATCGCGCTTAAGGGGGTTGGCGGGTTCCACCTGCTCTGCGATGCCCGCAACGACGCGGCCATTGATCTCCTTAGGCTGCGCAAGGCTCGGGACCAGAAACCCTTCGCCGTCATGGTGCGGGATATCCCCGCGGCGCGGCAAATCGCCCAGCTGACCGACGCAGAAGAGGAATTGCTGACCTCCGCGGCAAGCCCGATCGTTCTGGTCGAGGCCCTTGCCGGCCAACTCTCCAATCGCATTGCGCCATCGCTCCGGCGGATAGGTCTCATTCTGGCCTACGCACCCGCGCACTTCCTCCTGTTCGATGAGCTCGCTCGTTTTTCGCCGGTCTATCCCCCAGCGCTGGTTGCGACCAGTGCCAATCCCCGTGGTGAGCCGCTCATCGCAGACAATATGGATGCCGAGCTCCGCCTGTCCGCGGTCGCCGATCTTATCGTCACCCATGATCGCGATATCATCATGCGCGCCGACGACTCAGTCATGCAGGTGATTGACGGCGCTCCCGCCTTCCTCCGCCGCGCCCGCGGTTTTGTGCCAGAGCCCATCGACCTCGGCGAGGACGGACCTTCCGTTATTGCTACCGGTGCAGACCTCAAGAACACCCTATGCGTCACACGGGGGAGCGAGGCCTTCCTGTCGCAACATGTAGGCGGCCTCGACAATAGGGAGACGATACGCTTCCAGCTTGAGGCGGCTGTCCATCTCTGTTCGATCCTTGATGTGAAGCTGGAGTTCGCTGCCTGCGACCTGCATCCAGATTTTCGCTCGGTGCGGATGGCGGAGAGCTTCGGTCTGCCGGTCGTGCGAGTCCAGCACCATCTCGCTCATATCGCCGCCGTCGCTGCGGAGCATAGGCTTGCCGGGTCGGTTCTAGGGCTCGCGCTTGACGGCTACGGCTTTGGCACCGACGGCAGCAGTTGGGGCGGCGAGATGCTTGCAGTCGAGCGACATGGCTGGCGGCGCTTGGGATCACTCATGCAGCTGCCGCTGCCGGGTGGCGACCGCGCGGCGCGCGAACCTTGGCGCATGGGGGTCGCGGCGCTTCAGGCCGCGGGCCGCATCGACCTGGCGCTGTCGCTCGTGCCGGCTCATTGCGGCATGGCGCAATTAACGGCGATGTTCAGCCGCGGCGTGCGGCCCCCTGTTACGAGCAGCCTGGGCCGGCTCTTCGATGCTGCCGCGGCGATATCGGGAACTCGCCTTGTCCAGACCTATGAGGGACAGGCGGCGATGGAATTCGAGGCGCTCGTTCGGGCGCCGCGCTGCCTTCCTGGCGGGTATGCCATAAAGAACGGGGTGCTCGACTTCCGGCCGCTCATTCTGCGTCTGACTGAGACAGGGAGCGGCGCCGCCGATGCCGCCGACCTCTTCCATGGCACGCTGATTGCCGGCCTTGCAGCTTGGGCGGCCAAGGGTGCAACAAACCTCGGCTCGCAGCAGGTCGCGCTCAGCGGCGGATGCATGACAAACCGCGTCCTTGCGGCGGGTCTAGCGCAGGCGCTGAGGCAGCACGGCCTTAAGCCATATTTGCCACGACTGGCTCCGGCCAATGACGGGGGAGTTGCGCTGGGGCAAGCGGCCTATGCGCGGCAGGTTATCATGAACAAGCATGCATCGGCGCTGGAGAGCCCGACATGTGCCTAGCCATACCGGTCAAGGTCACCGAAGTGCTCTCCGGCAATATGGCGAAAGTCACGCTTGACGGCGTCTTGAAGGTCATATCGACGGCCTTGATAGACGATGTCCGGCCGGGCGACTACGTCATCCTCCATGTAGGCTATGCGCTGACGAAGATTAAACCTGAGGAGGCGCAACGGACGCTCACGCTGATCCAAGAGGCTTCGATGGGTGTTGCGCCATGAAGTATATCGACGAATATCGAGACGGAAGGCTCGCCAAGCTTATTGGGGATCGGATAGCGGCTCTTGCCGATGCGGCCCGCTCCTATTGCCTCATGGAGTTCTGCGGTGGGCACACTCACGCGATCTCTCGTTACGGGCTTGAGGATCTGCTACCTGCCAATGTCCGGATGATCCACGGCCCGGGCTGTCCGGTTTGCGTGCTGCCGATCGGCCGGATCGACGCAGCGATCGCGCTTGCGACCCGTCCCGAGATCACGCTCTGTACTTATGGCGACCTGATGCGAGTCCCGGGCACAAACCGTTCGAGCCTGCTTGAGGCCAAGGCGGCCGGCGCCGATGTCCGTGTAGTCTATTCGACGCTCCACGCGTTGAGGATCGCCGAAGCCGAGCCGGAGCGCGAGGTGGTGTTCTTCGCGATTGGTTTCGAGACTACGACGCCGCCAACTGCGCTTGCACTCAAGACGGCTATCGCCAAAGGCCTCGGCAATTTCTCGGTCTTCTGCAATCATGTAGTGACGCCGGCGGCGATGCACCACGTTCTCGAAAGCCCGCCTGTCCGCAAGCTCGGCACGATCAAGATCCATGGTTTCATCGGCCCAGCTCATGTCAGCGCCGTGATAGGCACAAAGCCCTACGAATTGTTCGCCGAGAAATTTTGCAAGCCGGTCGTGGTGGCAGGCTTCGAGCCACTCGACGTCATTCAGGCAATCCTGATGCTTGTGCAGCAGATCAACGACGGGAGGCATGTGGTGGAAAACCAATACATCCGCGCGGTGACCAGACACGGCAATGAGAAGGCGCAGGCGGAGGTGGCGAATTTCTTCGAGCTGCGCGAGAGCTTCGAGTGGCGAGGCCTTGGCGAACTGCCTTTGAGCGGGCTGCGGCTGCGCCCACAATATGCGGCCTACGATGCCGAGAAGCGTTTTTCGATGGTGACCCCCAGGGCCAAGGACAATCCGGCCTGTGACTGCGGCGCCATTCTGCGCGGAGCCAAGCAACCTGCCGAATGCAAACTGTTTGGCACGGTCTGTACGCCCGATACGCCGATGGGGTCCTGCATGGTGTCTTCGGAAGGCGCCTGCGCCGCACACTGGACCTATGGCCGCTTCCGCGAGAAGGCACGGCAGGCGAATGCCATGAAGGTGGTCACATGAGCATGATGACCGACGCCTACACACGAAAGCTCGATCTTGCGGAAGGCCGGGTCGACCTCTCGCATGGCGCCGGCGGACGTGCCATGAGACAACTCATCGAGGGCATCTTCCACGAGGCTTTCGACAACGAATGGCTGCGTGCCGGGAATGACCAGTCAGCCTTCGCCGTTTCGGGCGGCCGCATGGTGATGAGCACCGACGGCTATGTCGTCTCGCCGCTGTTTTTTCCCGGCGGGAATATCGGCTCGCTCGCCGTGCACGGCACGATCAACGACATCGCCATGGCCGCTGCTCGGCCGCTCTATCTCTCAGCGAGCTTCATTATCGAGGAGGGCTTTCCGCTCGCCGATCTCAAACGCATCGCAGACAGCATGGGCGTGGCTTCGCGCGAGGCCGCTGTGCCGATTATCACCGGCGATACCAAGGTGGTGGAGCGAGGCAAAGCCGACGGTGTCTTCATCTCGACGGCTGGTGTCGGCAGGGTCCTGGACGGGCTCGATCTGCGCGCCGATGCCGCCCGGCCGCGCGATGCGGTCATCCTCTCCGGCTCGATCGGTGATCACGGCGTCGCCGTGATGTCGAACCGCGAGAACTTGCAATTCGATGCGGCGATCGTCTCCGATAGCGCTCCCCTGCACACGCTGGTGGCCATGATGGCAGAAGCCGGTGGGAGGCATATCCGGCTGATGCGCGATCCCACGCGCGGCGGCCTCGCCGCCACTCTCAACGAGGTCGCGAGTCAGTCGAAGGTCGGCTTCCATATCGATGAGGAGGCGATCCCGATCAAGCCGGAGGTGGCCGCGGTCTGCGAGTTGCTCGGGCTCGATCCGCTCAATGTCGCCAATGAGGGCAAGCTTGTCGCCGTCGCCGCGCCGGAAGGCGCCGAAGCAATTTTGGCTGCGATGCGTGCACATCCCCTCGGGCGCGAGGCGGCCCTCATTGGTCATGTCGTCGCTGACGATTACTGTTTCGTGCAGATGGCGACCTCCTTCGGCGGCCGCCGGGTCGTTGACTGGCTTACGGGTGAGCAGTTGCCAAGAATCTGCTAGGGCAGATGCCGTCCTGCTTCTCTGCTACAGCTTCAATTCTCTGTTCCACCGGTTGCATGTCGACTTGCGAGATGCTCCGTCATCATCCCGTCGAGCACAGCGAGCACTTTGAGGCCAGAGCCCTTGAAGCGTATCAGCGCAATGCATCCATGACGTAAATGGGTGTTATCCAAACAATCAATTTTCCCAATCCATCGAGCGCCATTAGAAAATGCTGAAACTAACGAAAATCAAGTCCACTGGTACGTAGCTTTTACCTGCCGGCATTTCGCTCGGCCGATTGGCAACAGCAGGTGACGCGCAACGAAGACACGATCGCCCGTGAGGCGACCGGGAAGCTATCGGTATAGCCCGCTCAGACGGGGTATTTGAGTATGCCGTTATCGGCGGAAGGAACGCGAAGAGGGGATATGTGCGGGATTGTGGGTATCGTCGGGCAGCAGCCGGTCTCGGAGCGGTTGGTCGATGCGTTGAAGCGGCTTGAATATCGCGGCTACGATTCGGCCGGCGTCGCGACCATCGATGGCGGCGCGCTCGATCGCCGGCGCGCCGAGGGCAAGATCGTCAATCTCGAGGCAAGATTGAGAGAACAGCCTCTGGCCGGCGCCATCGGCATAGGCCATACGCGCTGGGCGACCCACGGTGCGCCGACCGAACGCAATGCCCATCCGCATTTTACCGATGGCGTCGCTGTCGTTCACAACGGCATCATCGAGAATTTTGCCGAGCTGAAGGACGAGCTCTCCGAAGCGGGTGCCGAATTCGAGAGCGAGACCGACACCGAAGCCGTCGCGCAGCTGCTGGCAAGATTTCGCCGGGATGGGTTTGGGCGGCGGGAGGCGATGTTTGCGACGCTGAGGCGTTTGAAGGGCGCCTATGCACTCGCTGTCCTTTACGAAGATGATCCGTTCACGATCATGGCGGCCCGCAACGGCCCGCCGCTGGCGATCGGCCATGGCGAGGGCGAGATGTTCCTTGGCTCCGACGCCATCGCGCTCGCGCCGTTCACCAATGAAATCACCTATCTCGTCGATGGCGATTGGGCGATCATCGACAAGACCGGTGCCCAGATCTTTGATATCGACGGCAATGTAGCCGCCCGGCCGCGGGAGGTCTTCGCAAACGTCGCCTTTCCGGTCGACAAGGGCAACCATCGCCACTTCATGGAGAAGGAAATCTACGAGCAGCCGGAGGTCATCTCCCACGCGCTCAGCCACTATATCAACTTCGTCGACCATCGGGTGCTGCCGGTTTCGGACGCGATCGACTTCGCCAAGGTGCCGAGCCTGGCGATCTCCGCCTGCGGCACCGCCTATTTGGCCGGGCTGATCGGCAAATACTGGTTCGAGCGCTATGCACGCCTGCCGGTCGAAATCGATGTCGCTTCGGAGTTCCGCTACCGCGAAATTCCGCTTTCGCCGCAGTCGGCCGCTCTCTTCATCTCGCAATCGGGCGAGACCGCCGACACGCTTGCTTCCCTGCGCTACTGCAAGGAACACGGCCTGAAGATCGGCGCGGTCGTCAATACGCGCGAATCGACGATCGCGCGCGAGTCCGACGCCGTCTTCCCGATTCTCGCGGGGCCGGAGATCGGCGTGGCGTCGACCAAGGCCTTCACCTGCCAGCTTGCGGTCCTGGCTGCGCTCGCCGTCGCTGCCGGCAGGGCGCGCGGCACTGTCAGCGAGCAGGAGGAGCAGGCGCTGGTGAGGAGCCTTGCCGAGATGCCGCGCCTCATGGGGCAGGTGCTCAACAGCATCCAGCCGAAGATCGAGTTCCTGTCGCGCGAATTGTCGAAGTGCCGCGATGTGCTTTATCTCGGTCGCGGCACAAGCTTCCCGCTCGCCATGGAAGGTGCCCTGAAGCTCAAGGAAATCTCCTATATCCACGCGGAAGGCTATGCCGCCGGCGAGCTGAAACATGGTCCGATCGCTCTGATCGACGAAAACATGCCGGTGATCGTGATCGCGCCGCATGACCGCTTTTTCGACAAGACCGTTTCCAACATGCAGGAAGTGGCGGCGCGTGGCGGGCGGATCATTCTGATTACCGACGGGAAGGGGGCGGCCGCTTCGAAGCTCGACACGATGCATACGATCGTGCTTCCGAACGTCGACGAAATCATCGCGCCGATGATCTTCTCGCTGCCGGTCCAACTGCTCGCTTATCACACGGCGGTCTTCATGGGCACCGACGTCGATCAGCCTCGCAACCTCGCCAAATCGGTCACCGTCGAATGATCATTCGGCCGGAGACGCAAGGGGTTGCGAATTCGTAGTTTCCTAGCGCCAGCAAACGATGACGCCCTTGATCGCTCCGATGGATCCCTGCTTTTTGGTCGTTCACCTCCTCCATAACAGCGCTCGCTCGGGCGCTCGCATAATTAATTAACTCAGCGTCGATGTCTGCCTTTGCTTAAATCTCCGTTGCGCGGATTGCAATTTCGCGTCGGACGGCCGCGCCTCACCCGCCCTCCCGAAAAGCGGACGGATATCAGCAATTTGACGGTTGGTGACAACTGCTGCGCACTGGTCGTGGCGTCCACGAGAAGCGTTGGCTACCTATTCCAAACGAACGGTTCATCACGGGGCGGGTACCAGACTCTTCTCGACGGTCAACCAATGTGAGAACGGCCGGGTGGATCGTGAGCGATGCGAGGCAACTATGACCGAATGTGGGATTGGCTACTCTTATATGTGGCGCCGTTTCCCTTCCCGTAGGCTTGATTTAGCAAACTTCTTCTTCTATTCGCGATCAGCCGACCAACTGCGTGAACTCGTGTGGAGATCACGGGATCGCAGCAACTACGCCCACATCTTCGCAGGAGCAAAAATCTTGTGTCAAATTGGTGGATTGCTGCGCCAGCGCGTCGGAAGCCGCCGGAAATCGCGGGCTCTCCAACGGTATTTTTCAGCTGTCCGGTCAAGCAACAAAAGATTGCCGTCGGAAAGGGGAACTTGGAGAAATATCGATGAGCCGCAATTCAAGGGGCGTATCACGCCCACGGCCCGCAACCTTGCTGAGGCATCGAGTACGCCACGCCCAAGAAGTGAGATATGGCTGCCTCGAGATCGACCGGTTCCGGACAGCTTCATTTCCCAGTGAGTATGGGTAGTCAACCTGACCTTTCAACCTGGATTTTTTGAAAGACCCACATGACACCTATGTCGTCCCACGCAGATGCGACAGATCTTTCGGAGCAGATCTCGTGCAGGCAGATCACATGCGAAGAGGTCATGCGAGCCTATCTCGATCAAATCGCGCGGCTCAATCCTTCGGTCAATGCGATTGTGTCGCTGCAGCCCGAAGACGAACTGCTGGCGCAAGCGCGCAACGCCGATATGGCGCTGACACGCGGCGATCGACGCGGGTGGATGCATGGGCTCCCGATCGCGATCAAGGACCTATCCGCTACGGCCGGTATCCGCACGACGTATGGATCGCCCCTGCAAGCAACTAACCTGCCGGCCGAAGATAGCCTCATGGTAAAGAGGATCCGCGAAGCTGGTGCGATTATCATAGGCAAGACCAACACGCCTGAGTTCGGTCTGGGATCTCACACCTATAATCCCATTTTCGGCGTTACTCGCAACGCCTACGATTCCAATCTCAGTGCTGGAGGCTCTTCTGGTGGCGCGGCCGTCGCCCTTGCCCTCGACATGGTTCCCATCGCCGATGGGAGTGACATGATGGGGAGCCTGCGCAACCCGGCTGGCTGGAATAATGTCTTTGGCTTCCGACCCTCGTTCGGACGGGTCCCGAGCGCTCCAAGTCCGGATGTCTTCCTGCATCAACTATCCACCAACGGACCGATGGCAAAGACTGCGCGTGATCTGGCGCGCTTCCTGGACGTCATTGCAGGCTACGCGCCGGAGGCTCCTCTGTCCTTGGCGACCGAACCGACGAGCTTTGCCGAAGGCTTGGATCGTGACGTCAAGGACTTGCGGATCGGTTGGATTGGGTCCTGGGGAGGTTACTACCCTACGGAGCATGGCGTACTGGAACTGACGCGGGCGGGACTTGGCGCTCTCGCCGATCAGGGCGCAACGGTCGAGGACCTGACGCCCGAGTTCGAAGCAAACCGTCTGTGGGACGCTTGGCTTGTCCTCCGCCAATGGGCCGTTTCACAACGGCTGCAGCCACTGCTTGTCAGTGACGGATCAATCGAGCTTTTGAAACCCGAAGCACGCTGGGAACTCGAGCAGGGCCTGCGACTGACCGCCGGTGACGTACATTGGGCAAGCGTGACCAGAAGCGATTGGGTGCGGTACCTCCAAAAGCTGTTCTCGCAGTTCGACGTCCTCGCCCTCCCGACAGCACAAATCTTCGCGTTTCCTGCTGAGCTCACCTGGCCCAGTTCAATCAACGACCGTCCGATGGACACATATCATCGATGGATGGAAATAGTCGTTCCGGGCAGCCTGTCCGGCCATCCCGTTGCCGCGGTTCCGGCAGGCTTCGATGGGAGCGGTCGAGCAATGGGTATCCAACTGCTTGGACGAGCGCGCGCCGACCGTGAGCTCCTGCAGATCGTCTCGTGCTTCGAACGAAATGCACCATGGGTCCGTCAAGCCCCGGCGCTTTTGGCCCACGCGTCATTGTGAGGCAGCGGATGGCCAACTCGTGTCTGAGGTTACCGTCGGCAGTCGCTCATGGAGGTCGTTGAGCCATTCAGGGTCCAACGCCTCCTGTTGGGCGCTTTATTGTCGAGTTCGCGCTATGGCTCGGCTTACTTAGATGAGCGCGCAAAGCCATCACTTCTGGTGATCGTTCGGGCCCCATCCGCCAAGCGGAACGTGGTTTGCTCCGTTATTCAGGTGCACTCAGGCTGTGATCTCGGCAACTCAATTGGCCTGGCGGTGTCCGGAGCCTGACTAGACGTCGATCGGAAGGACAAAGCTCGCTTTGACGCGATCCATCACGACCATCGTCTTGAATCCCTTGATGTCGTGGTTTTCGTAGAAAAAACGTCGGGTGAATTCTTCGTAGCCTTCCATGTCCTTCGCAGTGACAACAAGAATGAAATCCGCGTCACCAGTCACGTAGTAGCCGATCATTACCTCTCGTGTGTTGCGGATCGCTGTCTTGAAGCGGTCAATGATATCGGCGCGTTCGCGCTCCAGTGAGACCAGAACGATCACCGTGACTTGGCGGCCCACAGCCTTTGGGGAGACGATCGAGACATCCGCTTCGATGACACCTTCCGCCCTCAGCCGCTTCAGCCTTCGGTGGCAAGCCGTGGGTGACAGGTTGACCAGCTCCGCAAGCTCATCGGATGTGAGCCGGTTATTTCGCTGGACAGCGTTGAGAAGAGCGGCGTCTATTCGATCGAGTTCCTGGCTCATGTAGAATCTTGCGTCAGGCTTGTTCAGGATGCAAAATTCTTGCATAGGGGCGGCAACAATCGCCGTCAAGTGACTACCGCTTGGCTCTACTCTCCGATCAGGCCAAAGCAAGCACGCCGGCACACGATGTGTCGAAAGCCCGTTTGCTTGAGAAGTTTCCGCCAAGAGGATCATTACCGTGACCATCAATATCAAAGACATCGCCGCGAAGGATCGCAACACGGTCCTGCATCCTTTCACGCAGCTTAAGGACTTTGCGACCGGCAAGCTCGGCGAGCCGACAATCGTCGAGACGGGGAAGGGAATCCGCATCCAGGATGCGCATGGCAACCAGCTGATCGACGGTTTTGCCGGACTCTACTGCGTCAATGTCGGTTATGGCCGCACCGAGGTTGCCGAAGCAATCTCGCGTCAGGCCTATCGCCTGGCCTACTATCATTCCTACGCGGCGCACACGACCGACGAGCTTGCGATCCTGTCGGATCGTCTGGTGAAGATGGCCCCAGGCAAGATGAGCAAGGTGTTCTACGGCATGTCCGGTTCGGACGCCAACGAGACCCAGGCGAAGCTCGTCTGGTACTACAACAACCTGCGCGGCAAGCCGACCAAGAAGAAGATCATCTCGCGCGAACGCGGCTATCACGGCTGCAGCGTCGTCTCCGGCTCGATGACCGGGATGAGCTTCTACCACGACCATATGGATCTGCCGCTGCCGCAGATCGACCATACCGGTGTCCCGCACCACTACTGGGGCGCCAACCCCGGCGAGACCGAACGCGAATTCTCTGCTCGCCGTGCTGCCGAGTTGGACGAAATGATCGAAACGCTTGGCCCGGATAATGTCGGCGCCTTCATCGCCGAGCCGGTTCTCGGCACCGGTGGCATCACGCCGCCGCCGGAAGGCTATTGGGAGGCAATCCAGGCGGTGCTCAAGAAGCACGACGTGCTTCTGATCGCCGACGAAGTCATCACCGGTTTCGGCCGTACCGGCTCGATGTTCGGCTCGCAGCATTATGGCATCGAACCCGATCTGATCACCGTCGCCAAGGGTCTCACCTCGGCCTATTTCCCGCTTTCGGCCTCGATCGTCGGTGAGAAGGTCTACAAGGTTATGGAAGAGGGGGCTGACAAGGTCGGTGCCTTCTCGCACGGCTATACCTATTCCGGCCATCCGATCGGCGCGGCAGCCGCCAATGCGGTGCTCGACATCGTCGAAAAGGAAAACCTGCCCGGCAACGCCCGCGAGGTCGGCGCCTATTTCCAGGCGCAGCTGAAGGAAAAGTTCGCGCAGCTGCCGATCGTCGGCGAAGTGCGCGGCGTCGGCTTGATGGGCGCCATCGAGTTTGTCGGCGATCGGGAAAACAAGACTCGGTTCGATCCGTCGCTGAAGGTCGGCGCCCGCGTCTCCAAGGCTGCCCGCGACCGCGGCCTGATTGCCCGCGCCATGCCGCATGGAGACATCCTCGGCTTTGCACCGCCGTTGGTCATAACCAAGGAAGAAGTCGACGAGATCGTCTCTATCGCTGAGAAGGCAGTCCGCTCGGTAATGGACGACCTGGTGCGCGACGGCCAGAAGATCTGAGCGAGCGCGGCCGTCACCGGCCGCGACGCCGATCAGGCAGCACAGATATCATCAGAAGCGAATTGGGATTGGGCTGGTCATTGAGCCAGCCTTGATGGATGAACTCGTCCTCCGGATGGAGGCGTACCAAGGAACTGAGAGCCGGCCATGACCGCTGCGAAACTTCAAGTTACGACCAGCCTGGCGTCGATTACCGTCCAAAGCCCTTTCGACGGGTCAGTTGTGGGAACGGTCGAGGCGACGGACGCAAGTGAAATCGACGCTCTTCTTGCACGCGCCCGGCGCGGCGCCGAGCTGTCGCGCGGGCTTGCAAGGCACCAGCGCGCCAGCATTCTCGAAGGGGCTGCGCAGATCGTCGAAGTCAGCCGCGATCGGTTTTCCGAAACCATCGTCTGCGAAGCCGGAAAAACGATTGTCCAGGCACGCAAGGAGGTTCTCCGCTGCGTCAACACTCTGAAGCTCTCGGCAGAAGAGGCCAAGCGCAACGCCGGCGAAATCGTACCCTTCGACGCCTATGCCGGATCGGAGCAGCGGCAGGGTTGGTTCAGCCGTGAGCCGCTTGGTATCATAACCGCCATCACACCCTACAACGACCCGCTGAACCTCGTCGCTCACAAGCTCGGTCCGGCAATCGCCGGCGGTAATGCCGTGCTTCTGAAGCCGTCGGAGCTGACGCCGCTTTCGGCGATCAACCTTGTTGACGCGCTTCGCGAGGCGGGCTTGCCCGACGAGGTCATTACAGTGGCGGTAGGTGGAACCGATCTGGGCAGGGCCTTGGTCGCTGCGCGCGAGGTACGCATGGTGTCGTTCACCGGCGGCTTTGCCACTGGCGAAGCCATCAGCCGCACGGCGGGCTTGAAGAAGCTGGCGATGGAACTTGGCGGCAATGCGCCCGTGATCGTCATGGGCGATTGCGACTTCGACAGGGCTGTTGAGGCTTGCGTTTCCGGGGCCTTCTGGGCTGCAGGGCAGAACTGCATCGGTGCCCAGCGTGTACTCGTGCAGGCCGAAATCTATGATCGCTTCCGCGATGCGTTCATCACAGCGACGGAGAAGCTGAAGGCGGGAGATCCGTTGCGCGAGGATACCGATGTGGGACCGATGATCTCGAAACAAGCAGCCGAACGCACCGAAGCGGCAGTCAATGACGCGATCGCGGCCGGGGCAAAGCTGCTCTGCGGTCACAAGCGCGAAGGGTCGCTTTATCATCCGACGGTGCTCGAAGGCACGCCGACGACCTGCCGCCTGTGGCACGAGGAAGTGTTTGCCCCTGTAGTCATGCTGGCTCCGTTTGAGACGCTCGATGAAGCGATCGAACTGGCGAATGAACCCGAATACAGCCTGCACGCCGGTATCTTCACCAACAACCTGTCTGTCGCGCTGGGAGCCGCAAGCAGAATCGAGGCTGGCGGGGTGATGGTCAACGATTCCTCGGACTACCGCTTTGACGCCATGCCCTTCGGCGGGTCCAAATATGGCAGCATGGGCCGTGAGGGCGTTCGCTTTGCCTACGAGGAAATGACCCAGCCGAAGGTCGTTTGCATCAATCGCGGGTGAGCGATTGCGAACTGGTTTTTTCCATCAAACCTGCAGCTCGCGATAGACCGCACGGGTTCTGAACTGACCCGGTGGACGGCGAGTGCAACCTCGTCGAGGATAGGATGTCTAGCGACAGTCGTATTGAATATGATCCCTTGGGTGCCGTAAGCGTGCCATTGGACCGATATTTCGGGGCACAGACAGCGAGAGCGATCGAGAATTTTCCGATCTCAGGGATCGCGATCAGAAGCATGCCGTTCGTCATTCAAGCATTGGCCCACGTCAAGATGGCTGCCGCGCAAGCCAATTTCGACGAAGGCTTGCTATCAGAAGCGAAGCGCGACGCGATACTCCAGGCCTGCCAGGAGGTGCTTGCCGGCAAATACGACGAGGAGTTCCTCGTCGATGTGTTTCAGGGCGGAGCCGGCACCTCCACAAACATGAACATGAATGAAGTGCTCGCCAATCGCGCGAGCGAGATTCTGGGCAGCGCACGAGGGCAGGGACGGCTCGTTCACCCCAATGACGACGTCAATAGGTCTCAGTCAACGAATGATGCCTATGCCACGGCCGTTCGCCTGTCGATGATCCCGGCGAGCCGCGCGCTGCGGGATGCGCTTGCCGTTCTTGCATCGGCTCTGAATGACAAGGCGGAAGAATTTGGCGGTATTCGAAAGCTTGGTCGGACACAGTTGCAGGACGCCGTCCCGATGACGCTTGGTCAGGAATTTGCGGCATTCGCAACAACGCTTCTGGAAGACTGCGACCGCCTGATCGAAACCGAGCGCCTGTTTCTGGAAGTCAATCTTGGCGGGACGGCCATCGGAACCGGGGTCGCGGCCTCCTCCTCCTATCGCACCCGCGCGCTTGGGCATCTTGCCAAAAACACCGGCCTTCCTGTCGTCGGTTGCAAGGATCTGCTGGAGGCGAGCTGGGATATGGGAGCCTTCATGCTCCATATGGGCCTTCTGAAGCGTACCGCAGCCAAGCTGTCCAAGATCGCGAACGACTTCCGGCTCCTGTCGAGCGGTCCGCGCGGCGGGATCGGCGAAATCATCCTGCCGGCCCTGCAGCCCGGTTCATCCTTGATGCCGGGGAAGATCAATCCCGTTGCCGCCGAAGCGCTGAACCAAGTCTGCTTCTACGTCTATGGCATGGACACGACGGTCGGTATCGCCGCCGAGGCCGGGCAGCTGCAGCTTAATGCCATGGAACCCGTTATCGTATTCAGCATCCACAACGCCATGAGCCTTCTTCGCAACGCGGTGCTGAGCTTCGCCCGGGCGTGTGTTGAAGGTGTCCAAGCCAATGCGGCAAGATGCGAAGCGCACCTCACGAGCAGTACGGCCTTTGCAACGGAACTCGTCGCAACGATCGGCTACGAAGCCGCGGCCGAGCTCGTTAAGGAGAAGCTGGCCGGCTAATTCAGGACGACTGAGCAGCCGGCGGCAAGCGCCGGCGAGATCTTGCGCGCCACCATCGAAGCGGGAAAGTTCCAGGGCGTGATCGCACCGACGACTCCGATCGGATGCTTGATCACCAGCATCCGACGATCGTTGGATGGCGCTGAAATCGTCTCGCCATAGATTCGGGCCTCCTCGGCATACCATTGCAGATAGGCCGCGGCATGGACGATTTCGGATTTCGCCTCGGCAAGCGGCTTGCCCATCTCGGCCGTCAGAATGCGCGCGAGATCGTCGCTGTGTTCGAGGATCAGCTGGTGCCATTGCTACAGGGCATCGGAGCGCTCGCGCGCGGTGAGACCCGCCCGACGTTCTCTCGCGGCGTCAGCCCGGTCGATCGCTACGGCGACATCCGCTATCTCCATGTCGGGAAGCTCTGCCAGAAGTTCACCGGTGGAGGGGTGCAAAGCGTCCGGCGTCGCTTGTGGTGGTGAGGTGGGGGACTGACGCCAGGTCGGCGAACAGCGCAGGGTTCTTGAGATGCCCGGTCAGTGAACGCGTCAGCGTCAACGGTGATCCTCCTCATGGCCTTTGAAGCTTGCCGCAGTCTCTAGCCCGTCGTCCTGAAAACGGCAGCACAGCGATCCTTGCCGATCGCTCGGTTATGGAGCGTGATAGCTGACCTGCGGCGGATCAGTCGACCGCGATGACAGCTTCGATCTCGACCTTGGCTCCCTTCGGCAAGGCCTTGACCTCGTAGCAGGCGCGGGCCGGGAACGGTTTCGAGAAGAACTCGGCATAGACGCGATTGACCTCGGCGAAATCGCCAAGGTCGGTCAAGAGCACCGTGGTCTTGACCGTGTTCGAAAGCTTCGTGCCCGCCTCCCTTGCAATGGCGGCCATGTTCCTGAGGCACTGTTCGGCCTGCTCGACGGCATTGGCAGAGTTGAATTCGCCGGTCGCGGGATCGATGGGCAGCTGCCCGGAGACGAACAGGAGATTGCCGACCTTGATGGCTTGGGAGTAGGGGCCAACGGCGCCCGGCGCATCGGCGGTGGAAATAGCGGTGATCAAATCAGTCCTCCTTGGATGAAATTGTCAGGATAGCCTCAGGCGTAGCGGGCAACCGCCAATTCGGTCGCGTCGATCTCCGGCTTGCGGTCGCTGACGAGATCGCTGATCACCCGGGCCGAGCCGGTGCTCATCGTCCAGCCGAGCGTGCCATGGCCGGTATTGAGATAGAGCCCGCCGATTTTCGTTGGGCCGATCACCGGCGTGCCATCTGGGGTCATCGGTCTCAGCCCCGACCAGAAGCTCGCCTTGGAAACATCGCCGCCGGGGAACAGATCGGTGACGGAATGTTCCAGCGTGCGGCGGCGCGCTTGGCCGAGATCATTGGTGTAGCCCGAGATCTCCGCCATGCCGCCGACGCGGATGCGGTCGCCAAGCCGGGTGATCGCGATCTTGTAGGTTTCGTCCATGACGGTCGACTTCGGGGCGCGCGCGGCGTCGGTGATCGGGATGGTCAGCGAATAGCCCTTGACCGGATAGACCGGCAGCTTGATGCCGTAGCGCTGGAGGAACACTGGCGAATGGCTGCCGAACGCTACCACGACCGCGTCCGCCGCGACCCGCTCATGATCGATGACGACACCGCGCACCTGGTTCCCTTCGACATCGAGCCGCTTGACCGTCGTATTGAAGAGGAAGCGCACGCCAATTTCCTCTGCCCTGGCGGTAAGCGCATTGGTGAACTTGAAGCAGTCGCCTGTTTCGTCCTTCGGCGTCAGCAGGCCGCCGACGATCTTGTCGCGGACATGAGCCAGCGCCGGCTCGACCCGAACGCAGCCGTCCCGGTCGAGAACCTCATAGGGCACGCCGTCGGCGGCGAGAGCCTTAACGTCCTTTGTCGATGCATCGAGTTGCTGCTGGGTCCGGAACAGCTGCACCGTGCCCTGCATGCCTTCGTCATAGGTGAGCCCGGTCTCCGAACGCAGCTCGGCAAGCGCAATGCGGCTGTAATTCGCCAACCGAAGCATCCGGCTCTTGTTGATCGCATAGCGTTCCGAGGTGCAGTTCGACAGCATCCTGAGCAACCAGGACAGCATGGCTGCGTCCAGTTTCGGGCGCAGGATCAGCGGCGCATGCTCCATGAACAGCCATTTCAACGCTTTCAAGGGAATGCCGGGTGCCGCCCACGGCGAGCAATAGCCGAAGGAGACCTGACCGGCATTGGCAAAGCTTGTCTCCAGCGCTGGACCCGGCTGACGATCGATGACCGTGACCTCATGACCGGCCTTCGCCAATTGATAAGCAGATGTGACGCCGACGATGCCGGATCCAAGAACTACAACTTTCATGATTTCCTCAATAACGGAGCCAGCAAGGCTCTTAGCGATACTGCCTGACATAGCGGTGACCGAGACTGGTCAGGATTTCGTAGGATATGGTGCCGGCGTCGCGGGCGATGTCTTCGAGCGTCTGGTGCGGACCAATGACCTCAACGAGGCTGCCAAGCGTCAGCGTGCCATCGGGCAGGGCGGAGGCATCGACCGTGATGCTATCCATCGACACGCGGCCCACGATCGGCAGGCGAGTCCCCTTATAATAGACAGCGCCACGTCCGCTTAAGACTCGCGGCAGGCCGTCGGCATAGCGGCCGCGATGGTCGCGAGCCGTGTTTCTCCCGTGGTGACATGCGCTGCGCCATAACCAACCTTGGCCCCCGCCGGCACCGTCCGGGTCTGGACGACCGCTACATCGAGGCTGACGACCGGCTCCATCGGGTTCGGCACCCCCGAGGTTGGAGCGCCGCCGTAGAGGGCAATGCCGGGGCGGGCAAGCACACCATGATAGGCACCGCCGAGAAACACACCGCCGGAATTCGCGAAGGAAATGTCGAAGCCGGTGAACTCGTCGGCAATGCGGCACATTTCGGCGAGTTGTTCAGCGTTCTGTACGTCATCCACTTCGTCTGCCGAGGCGAGATGACTCATGATGAAAAGGACTTCGACATTGCTATTTTCACCAAGAGCCTGCGCCAGCTCAGCGCGCTCTTGCGGCGGAAAGCCGAGCCGCGACATGCCGGTATCGAATTGAAGGACCGCGGGGAGGGTGCGCCTCAGTTCGCCCGCAGCGTCCGACCAGCGCTGGTACTGCTCGAGCGAATTGAGAATAGGGATGATGCCCGCCTCGGCACACTCGATCTCGGTGCCTGGCTGCAATCCGTTCAGCACGAAGACCTGCGCATCGCTCCTGAGCGTTGGGCGCAACTTTTGCGCTTCGACGAACTGGGCCACGAAAAAATGCCGGCAACCTCTTTCGGAGAGAGTCTTTGCGACGCGCTCCGCTCCGAGGCCATAAGCGTCGGCCTTGACGACCGCGGCGGCGCGCCCCGGGGCGAGCATCGCGGCGAGCTTCTGATAATTGCGACCGAGCGCCGCAAGGTCGATCGCGAGATAGCCCGTTGCCCCCGCGACTGCTGCGCTGGCGCTCACACGATGTGGCGAAAAGGTGCTGCTCATCTTTCACTCCCTGGACGGCGCGAAAAATATGAA
The DNA here is from genome assembly GCF_001651855.1 of Sinorhizobium americanum. Taxonomy (GTDB): domain Bacteria; phylum Pseudomonadota; class Alphaproteobacteria; order Rhizobiales; family Rhizobiaceae; genus Sinorhizobium; species Sinorhizobium americanum. Next base: position 102,978 of record NZ_LNQC01000055.1, read on the forward strand.
ATAATCGGTGACAAGGCCTGCGAATCTGTGCTCGAAACGAGCAAAAACGAGAACAGGCTCGCATAATATTTCATAGTTTGGAACATTCTGCCATGACCGCTTTAGACAATATCGACCGCAATATCCTGAGGCTGCTGCGCGTTGACGCGCGCACGAGCAATGCCAAACTCGCAAGCGAGGTGGGATTGTCTCCCTCTGCCTGCCTGCGGCGCATCAAGATCATGGAAAAGGCGGGCGTCATCCGCGGCTACACGGCGTTGGTCGATACGGTCAATGCGGATGCGACGATCGCCGTCATCATCAACATTACCCTTGAGCGGCAGACGGAGGATTATCTCGACAAGTTCGAGGCCGCCGTCCGTAAGCATCCCGAAATACGGGAATGCTACCTGATGACCGGTGGATCGGACTACATGCTACGCGTGGAAGTAGCCAGTGCTGGCGAGTTCGAGCGCATCCATAAGGAAATCCTCTCGACCCTGCCCGGGGTGCTGCGTATCCATTCGAGCTTCTCAATTCGAAATGTCTTGGCGGTACGGCCCAAAGCACGTCGATCTGGCGCCCAAGGCTGAAAACTCTTCCGGGTTGCCGTACAGCTTTTCGGTCACGGGTCAGCGGGTGATGTTTGTTCGTCCGCAAACGACGATCGGGAGTTAACCCTGCATCAGAGGCGTGCCCGTTTGAGCACCATCAGAGCTTGGCGACGGGCAGGTCGTCCCCCTGCCGAATATCTGGCGCCGCAATAGCCCGCCTTCATTTTCGATTCTTACTGGTTATCGCAAATCAGGTATTCGTTTCAAAACGCGTCAAACGGAACCAAGCAATATGCTCGTTTCGGTAGTCGCTACTCCATCGATGCTTCGGACTTCGCGTAATACCCGGTCAAAATCCGCCAGCGTTTCAGCGCGGAGTTCTGCTACATAATCCCATACACCATTTGTCGTGTAGAGAGCGACGACCTCAGGCAATCCATTCAGCGCCTTTATGATGGCTGCAGGCTTTTTGCCCGAAGTCTTGATATTCATCATCGCACGCAAAACATTCGCGTCGATTTCCTCGCGTGTGCGGACCGTAAACCCCCGGATGGCATTCGAGCTAATGAGCTTGTCCAACCTCTTTTGAATTGTGCCTCTCGACACGTCGAGCTTGGCCGCCAGGATCGCTACTGGCATCCGCCCATCCAGCCGAAGCTGCGCGATAAGCTTCCTATCCAAATCATCCATTTCGAGCCTCATGCAGCAATTTGCGTTTCATGCTATAGCAAACTGATCAAAAAAAGAAGCGTTTAGCTAGCATATGTGCGCTTTACGGTCAGCAAACCGCAAGGCTATTCTTGCCTTCAACGGATTGGAGGGAGGTCTTGGTGACAATGCAGGCAAACGCGGTTTCGCTTACCGGCATGGACGGCTCCTCTCCCGCGCAGGCGTTGGGCTCGACTCGAGTGCATAAAATACTGCAGGCCGTGGAAGAGGGTTTCGAACGCCAAGTGGCCTTCCTTACGGAAATTGTCCAGTCGCCCTCTCTTCGGGGAAACGAGGCGGGCGTGCAGAGGATCGTTGCCGATGCATTGTCTGAACGTGGCTACAAGGTGGACCGGTTCGCTATTGATGAAAGGCTGATTGGTGTGGATCCGGCGTTCTCGCCGATGAATACCCAGCTTAGGGATACGGGTGTTGTTATTGGCACGCGCGAGGCGGAGCGGGGAGGCGGCAGGTCGCTGGCGCTGAACGCCCATGTCGACGTCGTGCCAACCGGTCCCGAGCAGCGTTGGAAGTATCCGCCATATTCGGCCAAGCGTGAAGGCGACTGGCTCTATGGTCGCGGTGCCGGTGATATGAAGGCTGGGCTCTGTGCCAATCTGTTTGCCTTGGACGCATTGGAGGCAGCCGGACTCAAGCTGAAAGGCCAGGTGCAAATCCAGTCCGTGATAGAAGAGGAAGTGACCGGCAACGGTGCCGCAATGGTGCTGGCCGCAGGTTACAAGGCCGATGCAGTTCTGATCTCTGAACCCACGGATGAAAAGCTGGTTGCGGCCAATACCGGCGTGATGAAATTCGCAATCACGGTACAGGGCGTGCCAGCGCATCCCTTCGAGGTTGCGCGGGGTAGAAGCGCGATCGATGTAGCTTATCGGACGATAGAACAGCTTCGTGTTCTGGAAAGCCGATGGAGAAGCCAGCATTCGGAAGCAGGCGAGTTGTTCGATGCCGTCGACAACCCGATCGCATTGACCATCGGCACGATCTCGGGGGGCGAATGGCTTGCATCAGTGCCCAGCGAATGCCGCTTCGAAGGCCGAATTGGTTTTTATCCTCATGAAGATGTCTCGGCGCGCGCGAAGGAGTTCGAGGAATTCGTCGAGGACGCGTTTCAAACGGATACATTTCTCGCTGGATGTCCGCGTCCCGAGATCGAATGGGTAGGTGTCAAGCAAGGTGGATTCGTACTGGAGCCGGGTTCGCAGGCCGAAAGCTGCCTTGCGATGGCCCATCGCACGGCTGATGGCGAGGGCCGGTCTCTCGAAAGGTTCGTGATGCCCTGCTATCTCGATGCTTCCGTTTTTGCCCGACATGGCGGCATGACCAGTCTTGTCTACGGACCCGTTGCCGAGGCCATCCATGCCGTGGATGAGCGCGTCAGCCTGGCATCCCTCAAGCACGTAACCAAGACGATCGCCTTGTTTGCAGCGGCCTGGTGCGGCGTTGAGGACGCGTGATATCTGATGAACTAGGCTGTCCCGGACGGCTGTTGGTCAGATCCACCCGACATTCCTGATTATCGAACTCAGCCGCAATGCACTTGCGGCGAGGAGGGCTGTTTTGTCGGCGCTCCTCTTATACCGGGCACTCTGGAGGGCGTGCTCACGTGACAACCCAACCTGACCTGAATGGGAGGATTTGAAATGAAGGGCTTCATTACTGCGCTATGCACCGGCGCGTTCGTTTCGTTGATGTCGTTGTCGGTTCCGGCGTTTGCCGAGGACGTAACCGTCGCCACCGTCGCCGACTTCGTACCGTTCGAATTCAAGGACGGCGACAAATATACTGGCTTCGATATCGAGCTTTGGGATGCCATCGCAAAGGATATCGGGATTACCTACAAGCTGCAGCCGATGGACTTCAACGGGATCCTGCCTGCGCTTCAGACAAAGCAGGTCGATGTCGGGATTGCTGGCATCACCATCACCAAGGAACGGGGAAATGTCATTGACTTTTCCGACGGTTATTACACCAGCGATCTGACGTTCATGGTGCCGGCCGATAGCAAGGTCAGCAGCCCGGCCGGCCTGGAAGGAAAGGTTCTTGCCGTCAAGACGGGAACGACCAGCGAGGCCTATGCCAAGAAAAACCTTCCGAAGACGGAGCTTCGGCAGTTCCCGAATGGTGACAACATGTTCTTGGAAGTCGTGACCGGCAGGGCCGACGCCGCACTCCATGACAAGCCGAACATTCTCTACTTCATCAAGACCAATGGCCAGGGCAAGGTCAAAGCCATCGGCGATGCGAAGCAGTCCGAGGAATACGGGATCACCTTCCCCAAGGGTAGTGAACTTCGCGACAAGGTGAATGTTTCGCTCGCCAAGCTGAAGGCCAACGGAACCTACGACGCCATCTACAAGAAGTGGTTCAACTGACGGCGAGCGGCTGTAGAGGCCGCTCAATTTTCTGGAGCAAGGAAGAAGTCATGCGGAGCAGGCTCCGCATGACCCTTCATAGGGGGAGAAATGGAACTTGATTGGTCTGTCGTAGCGACAGCGTTGCCAGAACTTCTGGCGGGCGCACGGATTACCATCGTCATCGCACTTATCGGCCTTTTCGGCGGATCAGCTGTCGGTGCCTTGGCGGGCCTCTGCCGCGTCTATGGCGGTATCATATTGAACGCGATCGCATTCGTATATGTCGAGGTGATCCGTGGCACGCCCATGTTGGTGCAGGTGATGTTCATCTATTTTGCCTTGCCGCTGCTGGTCGACATCCGGATCGATCCTTTCCTTGCTGCGGTCATTGCCGTTGTCATTAATTCGGGTGCTTACATTGCCGAGATTTTCAGGAGCGCCCTGCTTTCGATCAACAAGGGACTGTCGGAGGCCGGGTTAGCGCTGGGCATGCCGGGTTGGAAGGTTCTCACGAATGTTGTCGGCCCGTTGGCATTACGGCGTGTCCTAGCACCGCTCGGGAACCAGTTCATCGTCAGCATCAAAGACACGTCACTCTTTATCGTGATCGGTGTGGCCGAGCTTACGAGGGCGGGCCAGGAAATCATGGCGACCAATTTCAGAGCGGTCGAAATCTGGAGCGCCGTGGCGGTCCTCTACCTCATCATGACCGGTGTGCTGTCATTTCTGTTGCGGGTCACGGAAAAAAGGATGCGCGTGCTATGAGTATCGTCCAGTTTAAGAATGTGACCAAGGAGTTCGGCAGCATAAAGGTGCTGACCAATGTGGACCTCGAAATCCACAAGGGTGAAGTCGTGGTTCTCATTGGCCCCTCGGGATCAGGAAAATCAACCCTCCTGAGGTGCATAAACTCCTTGGAGAGAATCAATGGCGGCGACCTCATCGTTGATGGGATCAGCGTCCATGACGGCAAGAACAAGGTACGGTTGATCAGGCAGGAAGCCGGAATGGTGTTCCAGCAATTCAATCTTTTTCCACAATTGACGGCGCTGCAGAACGTTGCCTGTGGCCCCCGGTGGGTAAGACGTTTACAGAGGCGCGAAGCTGAGGAACTTGCCCGCGACCTGTTGAAAAAGGTTGGTCTTCTTGAGAGGGCTGATCATTTTCCAGCAGAACTGTCGGGCGGGCAACAGCAGCGCGTAGCCATTGCTCGTGCACTGGCCGTCAAGCCAAAGATCATGCTGTTTGATGAACCGACCTCAGCTCTTGATCCGGAACTTCGGCACGAAGTCCTTCGCGTGATGCAGTCACTGGCGGAGGAAGGCATGACGATGGTTGTCGTAACCCATGAAATCGGATTCGCACGAAAAGTTGGCACCCGACTGATTTTTATGGAGGGTGGCAAAATCTCCGTTGATGGCGACCCGAAGGTGCTGCTGGATAATCCGGAGAACCCGCGGCTCAAGGACTTCCTACAACATGTCCATTAAGCGACATCCGTTTTATCGGACGGCATAACACGCGTGCAAAGAGAGGAACTCATGGCAGAAACCTATCCGGTGCTGCAATCCGCAGAGAGCCATGCCCTGATCGACAAGGCGAAATACGAGAAGTGGTATAAGGAGAGCGTCGAGAATCCCGACAAGTTCTGGGGCAAGCACGGCAAGCGCATCGAGTGGTTCAAGCCCTATACCAAGGTCAAGAATACCTCCTTCACCGGCAAGGTTTCGATCAAGTGGTTCGAGGATGGCCAGACCAACGTTTCCTATAACTGCATCGACCGGCACCTGGAAAATCATGCCGACCGGGTCGCGATCATCTGGGAAGGCGACGATCCCTCGCTCGACAGGAAGATCACTTATCGCGAGCTCCACGAGCATGTCTGCCGCTTCGCCAACGTGCTGAAGAAGTATGGCGTCAAGAAGGGCGACCGCGTCACCATCTATATGCCGATGGTTCCGGAAGCGGCTTATGCGATGCTCGCCTGCACGCGCATCGGCGCCGTGCATTCGGTCGTCTTCGGCGGTTTTAGCCCGGACGCGCTGGGCGGCCGCATCGTCGATTGCGAATCGACCTTCGTCATCACCTGCGACGAGGGCCTGCGCGGCGGCAAATCCGTGCCGCTGAAGGCCAATGTCGACAAGGCAATCGACATCGCCGCGCGCCATCATGTCCATGTCAAGAGCGTGCTGGTCGTCCGCCGCACCGGCACGGATGTCGGCTGGGCGTCGGGCCGCGACTTCTGGTATCACGACGAAGCCGGAACGGTCGCCGCCGACTGCCCGCCCGAGCCGATGAACGCGGAAGACCCGCTCTTCATCCTCTATACGTCAGGCTCGACAGGCAAGCCGAAGGGCGTGTTGCACACGACTGGCGGCTATCTCGTTTATGTCTCGATGACGCATCAATACGTCTTCGATTATCATGACGGCGATATCTACTGGTGCACGGCCGATGTGGGCTGGGTGACCGGCCATTCCTACATCGTCTACGGTCCGCTTGCGAACCGCGCCACGACGCTGATGTTCGAGGGCGTGCCGAACTACCCCGACCAGGGCCGGTTCTGGGACGTGATCGACAAGCACAAGGTCGACATCTTCTACACCGCCCCGACGGCGATTCGCGCCCTGATGGGTGCGGGCGACGATTTCGTCAAACGCTCGTCTCGTTCGTCGCTCAGGCTGCTGGGGTCGGTCGGCGAGCCGATCAATCCGGAGGCCTGGGAGTGGTATTACAACGTGGTTGGCGACGCGCGCTGCCCGATCGTCGATACATGGTGGCAGACCGAGACCGGCGGCCACATGATCGCGCCGCTGCCGGGCGCCACCGACCTGAAACCCGGCGCGGCGACAACCCCGTTCTTCGGCGTCAAGCCTCAGTTGGTCGACAATGAAGGCAAGGTGCTGGAAGGCGCCGCAGACGGCAATCTCGTCATTGCTGACAGCTGGCCCGGCCAGATGCGCACGGTCTACGGCGACCACGAGCGCTTCATCCAGACCTATTTCTCCACCTACAAGGGCAAGTACTTCACCGGCGACGGTTGCCGCCGTGATGAAGACGGCTATTACTGGATCACCGGCCGCGTCGATGACGTGCTCAACGTTTCCGGCCACCGGCTCGGCACGGCGGAGGTTGAATCCGCACTTGTCTCGCACAGCCTTGTTTCGGAAGCGGCGGTCGTCGGCTTTCCGCATTCGATCAAGGGCCAGGGCATCTATTGCTACGTGACGCTGATGGCCGGCCACGAGGGGACGGATACGCTTCGCCAGGAACTGGTGAAACACGTCCGTGCCGAAATCGGCCCGATCGCCTCGCCAGACAAGATCCAGTTCACGCCCGGCCTGCCGAAGACCCGCTCGGGCAAGATCATGCGCCGCATCCTGCGCAAGATCGCCGAGGACGATTTCGGCGCATTGGGCGATACGTCAACGCTGGCCGATCCTGCTGTCGTCGACGATTTGATCGCCAACCGCCAAAACAAGGAACGTTGAAGCGGCAACCTGGCGTTATGCCCGAAGCCAAATTTATCAAGCACTTAACCCATCAATGTAAGGAGTCGCCGGTTGAGATCCCTTCGAGGCGAGGGATACACAGCTGACAAACGGCGCAGGCGGTCCGGTCTGCCGATCGTCTCATATGGGTGGGGACGGAAGTCCGACGCAATGCGCCGACAAGCCGCTTCGCGCGCGAGAAGCGGCCGTCGAGCGTTTTCGACGCTACTTATGGCCCTTTTGGAGGACCTTAAGTGTAGATTGGGTTTGCTGCTGATTGAACAATAACCAGTTAGCGAATGATCACTTCATCGCCAAACGCACGGGTAGCGCGCGCTGCCGCCTCAAGCAAAGGGGGGCGTTCGAACCGCGAGAGGCCTTCGTCTACCGGGGTGCGTGGGCCTGCGAGGGTCATTGCCCCCATGACCACGTGACGCGGACCAAAAACAGGTGCGGATATACCGGCCGTATCCGGGCCCCGCTCACCAATCGAGCTGTAGAAACCTCGACGCCGAATAGTTTCTAAGGTTCTCCGCCTTCACCAGAAAACGCAGCACGACACGGCCGCCCGAACCCGTCGCCAGTGGAAGCAAGTCACCCTCGCGCACCATTTAACGGATCGGGTGCCTCGATTCGACGCGATATAGGCACGTGCGCTGGTCTCCCGACCGAACATAAAATGCCACGCTTTCAGAGGTGACATCGGCAAGCTCATCGCATAATAGGCAGCAGAACTTCCCCGGTAACCATCGGGGAATGCTTCTGCAATCGAATATCACGACGACCTTGTTCGCTTACGACGTCTCGGGCCTGCCCTACCGCGCAGGTACGCATTTACGGCGTTGCGTACCACGCGCTCGTATTGACATAACTGCGGACGCGCGAACCGGAGCGGCCGTTTTCTTCAAGGCGAGAACCTTCAGCGGGCCGGCGCATTCAAGTTTCGTGGGGCCTACAACGCCATCGCCGCGCTGGACGGTCTGTCACGGCTAAATGGTGTCGTCGCCTACTCATCCGGTCATCACGCTCAGGCGCTTGCCTATGCCGCCAAGCTCCAGGGTTGCGGAGACGCGATGCAGGAGAGGCAGTCCTGCATCTTGCGCAACGGGTGCAACAGCTGTCTCAGGCAGAGTTCAACGACACCTCAGGCCGATGTCTTGCCGGTCGAAGCTGCAGGTCCTACTCGCGTACCTCCCGTCTCTTGCCAAAGCCGGCTGCACGCGCAAGCGCGGAGCGTTGTTCAGCATAGTTTGGAGCAACCATCGGGTAGTCAGCCGGAAGGTCCCACCTTGCACGATATTCCTCAGGTGTGAGCCCGTACTTTGCCATCAGGTGCCGCCTCAGCGATTTGAACTTTTGGCCATCCTCAAGGCAAATGATGAATTCGGATGTCACCGACTTCTTGATCGGAATGGCGGGGCGACGTTCTTCAACGGCAAGGTCGGCCTTGTCTGACTGAGATGTGCTGCTCAGCGAGGAATACGTCTGCTCGATAAGATCAGGCAGATCCGCGGGTGGAACGACATTGCGGCTCAGATAAGCGGCGACAATACGGCTCGTCAGCTCGAGCCTCCGTTCCTCATTGCCCGAACTCCATTCGCTCAACGGTCTTCTCCTTTGTTTTGCAAGTCGCTCAGATTCGCTCAGCGTGCAGGTATTTCGGTCGGAAGGAAGGCGGGGACAGGCCTAGGATGCCTTTTTTAACAGACTTTGGTGTCTTTGACTTGTCTTGGGCTGTCGATTCATTCGCATTTGCAGGGTCCGACGCTCCTCCCACCTGGTGTACTCGGAGCACGGGAGCCCGCCGAGGAATGGCATCACAGCTTGATATGCTTCGCGCGTCGCGTGAGGCAACCGAAATCCGTCATGAAGCTTCAGCCGTCTTTGAAGTGACGACGCGAAACGACCCGACGTCGAAGACATGGCGCGACTTCTAAGGAGAGCGGAACCTATCACGTATCAGCTGTCAGGCTATCGAACACCTCCAACAACGCGTCACTTATGGCCTTTCCAAGCATCACTGCGGTATCCGTCAGCGCTTCCTCATTCATGTCATGAGCGGCCATGACAAACGCTGCGCCCTCCGTCGTCACAATTTCCTGCGCCCGTTGGATCGCCCACAGGGCAAACTCGCTACGGCTGCTGATTTCCACGGTTTCCATGAATTCTCCTGATTGCTGGACGGATGCTGTATAGCGAACCGAGGGGGATAACACAGTCCCAAAAGTCGATTCTTGGCGGATCACTATAATCATCCCAACTTCGCCTTGGAACGGGCCAACTCTCGCGAGATCGAATGCGGGTATCACGTCGCCTTCCTTGTAAGGCTGCGGGTCGCACACGGGTTTTGCGCAAGTCACTGGGCCTCTTGCATCCGGGGCGAAATGAATTGGATGAGCGGTCCAAAGCCCGACGATTGCGATGCCGCTGCGGGGTCACTCTAACGTTATGCCGGTTTCCTTTGCGAGGCGTTGCAGCCGACCTTGTCGCTTACAAACTGTCATCCGAGTTGGCGAGAATCCGCTGACCGCATGCAGCGCCATTGCACAGACGCGGCGATGCGTTTCAGCTTGGGTTGCCGGCTCCCGATCCGCGCGTGGTACTAAGGCCATCCCCGCGCAGTATAGGTGATTTCGCGTCGACGCGATAAGGATGAGACACGAGGCTCCAATTGCGAAGGCGAAAGTCCTTCTTGCGACATCACTTGACGGCACAAGCCCAAGATTAAGTATGCAAAAACTAGGAGTTTGACGGTCTGTTGACTCTGTAGTTCACTCAGACCAAAACAGGTGGTTGCCTAAGGAGGGTTTAGGATGGCTGACGAGAGTAACACAGGACTGAATTCTGCAGTTGCAGAGACGAATGCTGAGGTGAAAACACCAACGGGTAAGAAGCAGAAGTCGCCGAGACGGCAGAAGGCGGCTGCCGAACCAGCTCGCACCGAATCGAAGGCGCCGGCCGCAAAGTCCAGAAGGTATGGCGAACAAGAGAAAGCCGAGAAGCTCAAGCTGATCGAGACGCAAGTCAATGAAGGCAAAGGCACACTCAAAGACGCCATCAAGAGCGCCGGCATATCGGAGCAGACCTACTATCAGTGGAAACGGACGGCAAAGCCCGCTGAACAAAAGCCCGAGAAGGCTGTTCTGGCCGTTGACGACGAGTTGGCAGATTTCGTTCGACTGGAAGAGGAAAACCAGCGGCTCCGCAAGCTTCTGGCGGAAAAGTTGCGAGCGGAGAATGCCGACCTGCGCAAAAGACTCGGACTAGACTAAGCCAGCTAGGACCCGCGCAGGCCCGTAACCGCCGGCCTGATATTGTCCATGATGGGCGATCAGTCACGCGAATGTTCCCGCGGCTCGCGTGCTAGTGAGTTGAAGCGCTAGGTGAGGAGATATATGCGTCCGCAATCAGGAGCACCGGCGCTGGCTAAGGAGTGGTTTTTAGGATGCTTAAGGTTCAGGGTATATGAAAGTACCACAACGGAGCTTCATCGTTGAATTCAAGTCGGGGCGTCGACAGGCCAAGGCGAGGACAAACTCCATTTGGGGGGACACAGACCTCAAGGCTTTGACCCGCGCAGTAGAAGAGGAGTCGTCCCACCTGTTCAATTCGACTGAAGTACCTGTCACGCCTGACGCAAGTGGGGATATGGTATCTCAGCAGATCGATGTTGGCTCTGCCAGCGAACATTCGGGCGGTATCGACGTTGCAGCAGAAGCGGTGCCGTTGGACCTTGCCGCAGGCAGTGAAGAACAACAGCAGCGTGAGGCCGAGCGCCTGCCCGAGGAGCCTGTTGTAAAAGAGACGCAGCCGGCGTCGAGGCCCCAAGCAACGTCAACGGGCCGTACTCGAAAGCGGGCCAGGCATACACCCGCCCGGGCGATTGCGCCTAGTTCGACGCATTCGAACGAGCGCCAAAACGGGCCACCCACGAACGCTGACGACGCGAGCTCCCTGGGGGACGTGGCCGCCCTTGATGCAGAAAACAAGCGGCTAAAGAGACTGCTGGCTGAACAGCTTTATGCACAGAACTTGCAGCTCAAGAGGATGCTTGAGCGATTCGATGTCATATGAGCAGGGAGTGCCGCCACAGCCGCCGCGACCCGAAGGTGTGATCGTGTGGCTGGGCAGTGGTGGTGGATGCAGACGTATACACCGCCGAAATTCTCTACCGCCAGACCCTAGGGGGAACACTTGCCCGCGATCGGAGCGAGCCACCCACTTCCCTCTATCGAAGCGACATTAGAATGAAGATCTTCAAAAAGCCGAGTATGTGGCGGGAACGATTACAAGATACGTTCGCATCGATTGCCGGCGCGAGGACGGCGCACCGGAGCACGCTTTCCTCAATAATGTAGCGTGTCTTCAATCTGAAACCTTTCCCTGGTAGTGACAGGAACCGTTGGCCCGACCCATGTTCGCCAACAGCGTGCATTTATCGGAAAAAATTGATCTCCCTCAAAGACCGGCGATGACGCATGGGGATCAATACAGTCGCTATTGTAAAGCCGGAGGCTTTGTCACAACCGACAGCAATTTTGTGACATACCGCAAGGGAGATCAGGGCTAGCCGCATCCCCGACCACTCTCGGTAAGGTAAGTATCTGGCCTGTCTCCGAGCGCCAACCAAGAGGAGGAGCGTAATTATGCCCCACGCAGATGGAGGTCTTACACCTGGCAAGCCGGACACCCTGGAGCTACCCGAGCAGAGCTCTCCGGCCGCCGATTTCCGCATTCAAAGGAAGGAGGCGCAAAAATGGCGCATCAGCCTTCTCTCGCCTAGAGCAATCCGCTGGTTCGAGACCAACTTCGTTGGAAGCACTCAAGAGGGGCACGTATTTGAGGCCGGTCTTGCCGAAGCGAACGCCTTTATACAGAAGGCGCGCATGGATGGATTTAAAGTCGAATATGTGGGACCGCTCGCACGATCATATTTCTAACCCCTTTTCTGACGTTGAGTTCCTTTCACGATGGAAAGCCGCAACACCCGCGAAATCCAGTAGTAGGCGCCTGCTAGCCGCACTGTTGCGGCCAGCACGACGTCAACGTTCAATGTTTGACCCCGCGGCGCCCGGCGTAGCTCAAAACTTGCCTGTCACGGAAGGTGACCCTCAGAGTCATGCTTCAGCTGAGAGCGTTTTGACATTGGGCCGCGTCCATATTCCGGATGATCGAACGCACCTTAGGAGTCCATCGCCTGCCTGCGCTCTCAGTAAAAACCATTTATCTATTGTCACCCGTACCGGTCTTCGTCAGTGAGGGAACACACCCTCAAGCAGCCTTGCTGCAGCTTCGCTCCGATGGCTCCAGGTAGGCATCGAAAGCGGCAGCGATTGCGCGGATTAGGAATCGCCGTTTTTCTCGTAACTGGATGACTCCGTCCACGTTTTCAACAATTCCGTCGTTCTCGAGCATGGAGAGCCTATCATTCCCGTCGAGAAGAGCGCCAGGCTCGAACCCATGTGCGGCGGCGATCGACGGAACGTCGACCTGAAAGTCGCACATCAGGCGGTCGATAATATCTGCTCGTAGACGGTCCTCGGCCGACAAGCAGTAGCCTTTGACTGTGGCAAAGCGCCCGGAGGTGATTCGCCGCGCATACTGACTCGGGCGGACCTCGTTCTGAACATAGCCGCCTGCCATGAAGCCAATCGCCGATGCACCGAAGCCGATGAGCGTCTCGCAGGCGCGCGTTGTATAGCCCTGAAAATTCCGGTGCAGTTGCCCGTTTGTCTGCGCAATTGCCAGACTGTCGCCGGGGCGGGCGAAATGGTCTAATCCAATGCAGTGGTATCCGGCCGCAACAAGGTGTTCCGCGATCGCCTCTGCCTGGGCAACTCGACCTTCCGAATTGGCGAGCGAGCTTTCGTCGATCCGCCCCTGATGCCTCTTGAGAGAAGGCACGTGGCCATAGCCGAAAACGGCAAAGCGATCGGGGCGCATCGTGATTGCAGCCTTGGTCGTCTCAATGCACGATTCCACTGTCTGATACGGCAAGCCATAGATAAGATCGAAATTGATGCTGCCGACGCCCGCCCGACGCAGCCGGGAAACCGCATCCATCGTCTGTTCTTCGCTCTGGGTGCGGTTAATAGCCTTCTGCACCACCGGATCGAAGCTCTGAACCCCCAGGCTTGCCCGGCTGACTCCCGCTTCTCCAAGTACCGTCGCCATCTCCTCCTCTAGCGTTCTCGGGTCGATCTCCAACGCGATTTGAACAGTATCGGCAAAATCGAAATACTCACGCAGAAGCCCGATCAGCTCCCGCATTTCCGTCGGCGGCATGATCGTTGGCGTTCCCCCGCCAAAGTGCAAATGGTTGATGTTGAGCCGTGCCTTGGTGCTTGCGGATACGAGGGATATCTCCTTGCGCAGCTTTTGTAGGTAGTTGTGGATCGGCAGGTCCTGCCGCGTGATTGTCGTGTGACAGGCGCAGTACCAGCACATCGATCGACAAAATGGGATGTGCACGTAGAGCGATGCCGGCTTATCCATCGGCAGGGTGGCAAGCCAGTCGCCGTAAGTGCTGGCGTCCACGGCGGGTGAGAAGCGCGGTGACGTGGGATAACTCGTGTAGCGGGGCAGACGCGCATCGCCGTACTTTGCAATAAGAGATGATTGCATGAGAAAATCCTTTCCCGCGGTCTGGCAATGTCCTGAATTCTAGGCATGCGTCCGCAGGGCGCTTTGATCGAAAACAAAGCCCACTCGGACTTCCCGTGATTTGTGCCGTGTGACCGATCTGAGTGTCTCAAAGGGAATTCTTGATCTGAATCAAGGCGTGCAAGTCCCGGCTCTGACAATCTCGCGCGACTTCGGCAGATCGCGTGTGAACCCCGCGGTGGCCAGCGCCAGGGCAAGTTGGAGATCCCAACCATGACATACACAATGGAGATGATCGTGCTTGCCATCGGCGCCTTCCTGGCGCTGGTCGGGGCCGGCTTTGCCCAGGACCACCTCTTCGGCGCGCATATGTGGGTATTGTTCTTCGTGCTGCTCGGCGGCACGGTAGTACTGATGCACCGCACCGATTTTCGTCGGGTCGCCAAGCGTGCCATCCCTCGAACGGAATATTTCGACGAGGTCGTGAAATACAGCGTCGTCGCTACGGTGTTCTGGGGTCTGATCGGCCTCCTCGTCGGCGTCGTCGTCGCGCTGCAGCTTGCCTTTCCTGACCTCGATGTGGAGCCCTGGTTTAACTTCGGACGCCTGCGACCCCTTCACACCTCGGCCGTCATCTTCGCATTCGGCGGCAATGCGCTGATCGCGACCTCCTTTTATGTCGTCCAGCGCACCACCCGGGCCCGGCTCTTCGGCGGTGATCTCGGCTGGTTCGTGTTCTGGGGTTATCAGCTCTTCATCGTGCTTGCGGCCACCGGCTATCTCCTCGGAATTACCCAGGGCCGCGAATATGCGGAACCGGAATGGTATGTCGATCTCTGGTTGACGATCGTCTGGGTCGCCTACCTCATCGTCTTCCTGGGCACGATCCTCGTGCGCAAGGAGCCGCACATCTACGTGGCGAACTGGTTCTATCTCGCCTTCATCGTCACGATCGCCATGCTGCACGTCGTCAACAACCTGGCGGTACCGGTCTCCTTCCTCGGATCCAAGAGCTACTCGGCCTTTGCGGGCGTGCAGGATGCGCTGACGCAATGGTGGTACGGCCACAACGCCGTCGGCTTCTTCCTGACCGCCGGCTTCCTGGCGATGATNGATCATTCACTTCTGGTCGCTGATCTTCATGTATATCTGGGCCGGTCCCCATCACCTCCATTACACGGCGCTGCCCGACTGGGCGCAGACGCTCGGCATGGTGTTTTCCGTTATGCTCTGGATGCCCTCCTGGGGCGGCATGATCAACGGGCTGATGACCCTCTCCGGCGCCTGGGACAAGATCCGCACCGATCCGGTGGTCCGCATGATGGTCATGGCCGTCGCATTTTACGGAATGGCGACCTTCGAAGGGCCGATGATGTCGATCAAGACGGTAAATTCGCTCAGCCACTATACCGACTGGACGATTGGCCACGTGCATTCGGGAGCGCTCGGCTGGAACGGCCTCATCACTTTCGGCGCTATTTACTACCTCGTGCCCAAGCTATGGAACCGCCAGCGGCTCTACAGCCTGCGCATGGTCAACTGGCACTTCTGGCTCGCCACCCTCGGCATCGTCGTCTATGCCGCAACCATGTGGGTCGCCGGCATCCAAGAAGGGTTGATGTGGCGCGAACACGATGACCAGGGCTTCCTCGTCTACTCCTTCGCGGAAACGGTCGCCGCGATGTTCCCCTATTATGTAATGCGCGCCGTCGGCGGTGCCCTCTACCTTTCCGGCGCCGTGCTCATGGCCTTCAATGTAACGATGACGATCCGAGGACGCGTCCAGGACGAAGCTTCGGCTCTTGGTTCGGCGCCTTTGGCGGCAGCGGAATGAGAGTGCTTTAAGTCCCAGAGCGGAGAAGTGGAAAAACGCGAATTCAGTTCCCAGCCGTAACCCTAACGCCGCTCACGGGAAGTTCGGGCCGCTCGCATATCCGGCTCCAGCGCGATTTTGCGGCTCGCGGTCGCCTCTCAGATCCTCGGCCCGGTGCCAGAAACTTGTTGCCAGGGTACGCCAGCAACTGGTCGAGTAGGCGCCTGATACTCCCAGACGGCCGGCTCTGTCGGCCTCTTTCCTCGGGTGCGTCGCGCAGTCCGCCGCTCCTCGCAACTTCCACCGTTTTCCGGTTCAGCTAGAGGCAGACCAGCGGGCCCCCGTAATCTGCTGCATGCACGGTTGCCGCCACGTTCGCTCGTACCCACTTGGGAAGTGGATTAGATTCCAGGAAAACTAGGCACCCAGAGCTTAGCTGCGCCAGCAGTTTGTCGGGCAGGCTGATCAGCAGGTTGCACCTGGCGTTGAGCCTGCGGAGCCCGGACGGCAGGTCGTTGGGCAGACCGGCCAGCCGATTGTCGGCGGCGCCGAGCGTCTGCAGTCCGGCCGGGAGCTTGTGGGGAAGATTGGTCAGTTCGTTGCCGTTGGCGTTGAGCGTCTGAAGGCCGCTCGGGAGATTGTCCGGAAGGTTGGTCAGCCGGTTGCCGTCGACGTTGAGGGTCTGGAGCCCGCCCGGGAGGCCAGCGGGAACGTAAGTCAGTTGATTGCTGTCGACGTTGATCGTCTCGAGAGCGATCGGAAGATTGTCTGGAAGGCTGGCCAACTGATTTCCACCGGCGCCGAGCCACTGAAGCGTTGCCGGGAGCACATCCGGCAGGCTGATGAGCCGGTTATAGCTGACCTCGAGGATCTGAAGTTCGGGCGGAAGGGTGCCGGGCAGGCTGCTCAATCGGTTGTATCTGGCGTTGAGCGCCTGAAGTTCGGCCGGGAGATGGCCCGGCAGATGGGCCAAATGGTTGCAGTCGACGTTGAGCCGCTGGAGTCCGGCCGGCAACTCGGCGGGAAGGGTACTCAGCCGCAGGAACGACAGATCGAGCACTGCACTGAGATCGCCGGCAACCACCCAGGCGCTGATTCGTTTCACCGCCTCGTGTCGGTCCTCATTTTCGCCTTGCCCCTTTTGGGCAGCCCAGGCGTCCAGATTATAGTCCAGCGATGTTGCTCGGACGTGTGGGGCAAGGTTAGGACAGCCGGCAAGGGCCTCGGATGATCCCCTTGCGCCTTTCGAATTATTGATCGCACCTGTGGTGAGATTATCCTCGGGGGAAAAACATCGCCGGCTGTTTGCCTTTCGGGTATCGCCGTCGCATGGCTGAGCCGGTTTTGTTTTCATCATTGGCGCCACTCCAGTACTGCCCAAGAAAGTGTCGGAACGCTGGTGACCTACCATCGCTTCCCTTCCACGGTTTCGCTGAATGCGGCCGCCGCATAAACATCGAACCGGGTTCAGCTAGATCCGCCCCGAAGCGCAGCCAGAGCCTCGGGTTTGAGTTCATTCCGTACGAAAAAATGGCTATCCCCGGAGTCTCAGTGTTTTTAGGTATTCGCCAGTCACGCTCCAACCCCGTTGCCACCTCCAGTATCGTGTGAGTGCTTCATGCGACATTATCTCGGATTGGCAAAATACATTGTTTGGATGAAACCTATCAGCGCTCTGGATGGTAGAGGACATAGGTTCCCAGGACTTGGAGAAGACCTTTTGGGGTGCAAAAAGGGGCCCGAGGAGGGTGACCCCGCATTCGCGAGAATACGCCGGCGCGTTCATAGAGAATGGAAGAGCAATGCGCACCGGTGCGCTGGAAGCAGACCGCCGAGCTCATCGGGGTCATGAAATCGGAACGGACAAGACTATGGGCCGGAGCCCAGCCGCTCGTTCTGGTGTCGGGCGCACTGACGAGTTCGACGATCGAAAAAGAGCGTGGCGTGCGGCGCACTGATGGCAGGAGTATCGTCTATTGGGAGATGCTAGGCCCGCCCGTTAGGACATGATTCGAAAACTGTCCGGCATGGCGGAACAGGCCCCTCAGTGTCGCCTGAAAGCTCCGGGGCGGCAACGATGCATCATTAGATTGCGGCAGAGCGCGACATTTTCTCGAACGGCAAGATCAGGTTCTTCAACAAAATCGGTGCCTGCCGCGCCCGCGTCACGCTATTGGAAGGCATTCGGCGCGGCTTGATCCAGCTTTCGAAAAAGCGCCTGCTACGATCCAGCCGATGCAAACGAAGAGAGGCCGCTCTGCGTTCACGTCGATCCCAATGCGCTCACCCGCGCCATCGGCAACTCGGCGCTGGGCCGTTCCCGGCAACCGGCAGAGCGTTTCGACGGGAGCCTGCGAAAACCGTGCCTTTGATGCGCCGGCATGATCGCAGATCGAGGTGCCGTGCGGCGGGCCGACACTCGGCTCAATCGTTCAGCCCTTCGCCTTCTGAAGGCCCAAGCCCGTCCTAGGGCTTGCGCTGTCTATGACATGGCGGCGCATATAGGCTTGGGGACTGCTGCCCATTTCGGTGCGAAACGCATACACGAAAGCTGATGTCGAGCCGTAACCAAGCTCCATGGCGACCTGTGTAACGCCCAGACCACCCCCCAGGAGCTCTATTGAACGGAATAGCCGAAGGCGTCGTCGCCATGAGCGCAGGTTCATGCCCAGCTCCGTGTTGAAGCGGCGCGCCAGTGTGCGAGGCGAGATGTTTAGCGCAAACCCCCATTCCTCCGGGCTGCGGTCATCCGTTGGGTCCAGGTAGAGTGCCTCACAGAGCACGGTCAGCGGCGGGTTACGTGGCCACGGCAAAGCCGATGGCAGCGCTTGGACCCGCACAAGCTGATCCAGAATGAGGGCGGTCACGCGACCTGGATAACCATCCCGGTCCGTCTGTCCCTCCAGGTCCGTGGCCTCGATGATCAAGGCCTGTAGCAAAGGTGACATCATGAAGATCGTCGGAATTTTCGGCAGGTTTGCGCCGGCTTCATCCGCTATCCACAGGCTTCGGAATACGGCCCCAAGAAGCGAACCGACGCGGTGCACGACCCCGGTCGGCAGCCACACTGCCTGATCCGGTGTGATCACGAAGGACTCCGCCAGCGTATTAACGGTCAGCACTCCCGAGATCGCATAGACCAGCTGGTGCCAGGTATGTGAGTGGTCCGGAAAGTAATGCCGTGCCGGAATGGATTGCGCGCGCACCGTGATCGGCTGTGGAGGACGAAGTCCTGATGGTGTGGTGATCGGATGCCAGATCATCGCTATTCTCCATTTTGGCCGATGTTCTACATAGATTGTCCAGCCATTGAAATACAGCCAAATCGAAAAGCGCTAACATCCGGTCAAAATCAACCGCCAAGTGCACCTACCGCCCGACGCGAGCACGTCTCGAACCGGACCGGTCCTCCATGGCTTGTGAAATCGAGTGTCAGAAATCACCGCAAACAAAGTGCCCGGACCGGGTGCCCCATCGCGTTATGGTTCCGCGAAAGCCAATGTCGCGCGGTTGACCATCGCGCAGGCACTTGGCGGGGCGAATTCGGCCGTTGTCTATTCTACCGGTGCGATCGTGGGAAACATGCTCGCGCCTGATCCTGCACTGGCCACGATGCCGATTTCGATGTTCGTGGCGGGAATGGCGGCCTCCACCCTGCCGGCCGGAGCCATCGCTCAGCGTTACGGTCGTCGCGCCGCGTTTCTGGTCGGTACAGGGTGCGGCGTGCTCGTCGGCCTGCTGGCGGCGGTTGCCGTTGTGATCGGCTCCTTTTGGCTCTATTGCGCTGCGACACTCTTCGGCGGCGCCTATGCCGCAGTGGTGCTTTCCTTTCGCTTCGCTGCTGCTGACTGCGTTCCCGCTGAGCACCGACCGCGCGCCTTGTCCTTCGTCCTGGCGGGCGGTGTCTTCGCCGGCGTGATCGGGCCGCAGCTCGTCAACCACACCATGTATCTCTGGATGCCTTATATGTTTGCGGCGAGCTACCTTGCTCAAGCGGCAGTGGCAGCGGTCTCTGCGCTGCTTCTGGTGGGTGTCCGTCTAGCAAAGCCGACAGCAGTCGAGGCCGCCGGCGGTCGACCGCTGAGCATCATTGCCCGCCAACCACGGTTCATGACAGCTGTCATCTGCGGCGCGGTCTCTTACCTGCTCATGAACTTCCTAATGACGGCAGCTCCCCTGGCGATGCGTCTGTGCGGCCTGTCGCAGGAGTCGTCCAATCTCGCCATTCAATGGCATGTGATCGCGATGTATGCTCCAAGCTTCTTCACCGGGCGGCTGATTACGCGCTTCGGTGCGCCCCGCGTGGTCATGGCTGGCCTCATTATGACGGGCATCTCGGCAGCGGTCGGATTGACGGGGGTCGATGTTCCGCATTTCTGGGCCACCCTGATCCTGCTGGGCATTGGCTGGAACTTTGGTTTTGTGGGGGCGTCCGCTTTGGTGCTCGAGTGCCATCGCCCCGAGGAAAAGGCGAGCGTCCAATCGCTGAACGATTTCGCCGTGTTCGGGACGATGACCCTTGGCTCGTTCCTGTCCGGGGGGTTGCTAACGGCATTTGGGTGGAACTTCGTGCTTGGGCTTTCCTTCATTCCCCTCGTGGTGGCTGTCATTGCATTGGCGACAACGGCCCACGCAGGCCGGGCAGAGCCTCGACCATAATCCACGCAATCGCAGCTCCGATGAAATCACTCACTCAGGAGTGTTTGTAATGAAAAGACCACACTCGAAGGCCGGAAAATTTATCGCGCTGTTCGACGAGGGCAACGGGACCAGCCACCCACGATTACCGGCCGTACCTGAGATACCGGCATCTTAGGCATGCGGGTATTCAGGCTGCGAGCCGGCCGCGCCAGTGCGTGTCGCGCGGCGACGGGCGGCGGTGCAGGCGGCGATCGAGTAGGTTACGGGCTTTCACGGCTTCGCCGCTCCGCATGAGGGCTAGCAGGAGCATGTCCTCGATCAACTCGCGCTGCGCGCCACTGCCCCCGATGCGCACGACCTCCACAGCAACCGGCTCAAGAATACGGGCGCAGCGAGCGTAGTCCTGGTCTGCAAACGCCAAGGCGGCGCGGCAGATCGCCGGCACGACTGGCCCTGCGGCCAGCGCTCCTGCTTCGATCAGGCCCGTCAACGCCTGCGCCCGCTGCTCGACTGCGGCCCTGTCACCGATCGCCGCCGCGATAAGGGCCATGTGGACATCCGCGAAGGCAAAGCCGGCCTTCTGGAAGTATTCCCCCGCATAGGTTGCCGCGGCCGCCCACAGTCCCGCCGGCACAGTGTGGCCATAGGCCTGGAGCCGCCACAGGAAAGAAGCCGTGTCGCTGACCACATTGACCGGCATCCCGGCCGTAACCGAAGGCTGGATGTAATCCGCGTAGATCGCAAGCGCTCGCTCCGCATCACCCCGCTCCAGTGCGCCCAATGCCGAGTGCCAGGCGATATGGCCGTGGAGAATCCCTGTACGGTCGTAGCGAGGCAGCCAGTCCGCGATCAGCCTCTCGGCGTCTTCTCCCGCGCCGCTCTCGTACATGGCGTGCGACAGCGCATGCGCCGCGTTCGCATTGTTGGATCTGAGGTCGTAACCACGCTGCGTGAGGGCTCGGCCGAGTGTCGCGTTGCCGTTCTCGACATGGGCCCAGCCCCGGTAGGTGACGAACCACCAATCGTCGGCGTCGAAGTGCCTGGCGTGGCGCTCACAGAGATCCACGCGTGCCTGGTCGTGATCCGCCATCCCGGAGAAGGCGAAGAGCCCGAATGCGCCGAGCGGCAACGAGAAGATCAGGATATCCCGCGGCCAGGTATCGGCGTGTGCGAGCGCCCGTTCCAGCGCCTTTGCCGACTGGCCGTCGATTGCAAGCGATAGAATTTCCACGTGGCTCCGCTCCCGCTCCGTCCCGCGCCGGGCGACGATCTCCTCCGCCGTCGCAATGCGCGCCTCGGCCTTGGCCGGCTCAGCGCGGATGGCATGCAGGCGCGCGCGTGCCGCATGGGCGAGAGCGAAATCCGGGTCGGCCGCGAAAGCCTCTTCCAAGGTTTCCGCAGCGCCTGGCCAGGTGGAGAGGAGCAGATCAACCCCATTGCGGTAGCGTTCGGCCGCGAGGTCGGACGTCGTCGAGAGTGGCAGGCCGCGGCTGTCGAGGTGGGTCATTGCAGTTTCCTATACCGGGTTCGGGCGCGGCAGCACTCATACGGCTGTTGTACGAGATTGCCCTCTGCCTGAATTTCGGCAACCTGCCAAGGGTTGAATTACCGCCAAACTGGGATTCCGGACGAGACACCTCTCAGATAGCCTGACCTTCATCGAACCCGTCCGCGACAGCCTTTAAGAGGCCAATGGCCCGGCTTCTAACCTTCGCATCGCCGATACGGGAGAAGGCCCTAATCAGTGCGAGACCCTCGTTGCTTGACGCGAAGTCGATAATTTCGGGTTGCAGTCCGGGTTTTACGGCGGTGCCGTCGACGCCGTTCGTGCCGGCGCCCGGCATATCTTCGAAGAAGTAGGATACCGGTACCTCCAGCGCCTCGGCAATCTGTTGCAGGCGACTCGCTCCGACGCGATTGATGCCCTTTTCGTATTTCTGCACCTGCTGAAACGTCACCCCGATCTGCTCGGCAAGACTCGTCTGTGGCATTTCCATCCAAACTCGCCGCATGCGAATTCGACGGCCGACATGAATGTCAACAGGCTCGGGTTTCGCTTTTTTCTGTTCAGGGTTCGGACTGAGCATGCATTTCTCCATGTTTACTTCGCGATGGGTATCTCCCCCGACCTATCGCGCTCTGCTGTTGTTCCCGCCTTGATGCCGATATTGCGCCGGCATTTCTCATTAGATGGACTCGTTCTATTTATGGTCCAGTGGGCAGGAGTGGCTATTGCCGAGAAGCCGGCCCTGTATAGCGGGAAAAGTTCCGCTCTTGAAACCCATAACTTGGAGCCACGCTATAAACTACCGAACGACTGGCTCGCCATGATAGCGTCGCTTCGACGGTTTCGAGACGCCAAATCCGACCTCCATCATCAGACGCGGCTTCTCCTTTGCCAACGTGCCCATATGGAAGCCGAATGGATCTTCGACGAAGCCTGAGCCCGCCTGGCCGGTCAAAGTGATGGCATTCTCCTCGCCGTAGAAGGCCAGCACTTCCTCGGCGGCATGGCCGACAAGGAGCGTCAGTTGATGCTTCAAACGCCTGCGATTGTGGCTGCCGCGAAGGAAGACATGAGGACCGGAAGTGGCATCCACGTCTGACAGATAGAAGAAAAACTTCAACATTCGCCAGTCATCGAGGTCGAAGTGGAACTTGAAAGAAGCGCGGCTCAGATCCGCATCAGAGGCATTTCGCGTCGGGAAGCTCCACCACGTCCTTGTGGTGATCAACCTCGCTTCGCCGCCGAGATAGTGCCTTGCCACGTTGAGAAGCAGGGGGTCTTGCTGCACGGCTAAGGCGGCCGGGCATTGCATAATCTGCTCATAATGATGGCCGCTCAAAATAGTCCGGCCGAAACGGCGCTCAGCTTCGGCATGATCGCCGGCCAGGAACTCGAGCCTGCGGTCGAAATTGCCGAAGCAGGGTGTCTCGTGACCAAAGCGTGCAATTTCCTCTTGAATGGGGCGTGGCAGGGTCAGGCCTGAAAAAATACCTGTTCTTCTCAGTTCCGCCGCGATCGCTTCTGCTTGGAGGTCGCCAAAAATGGAAGGCGTGGCAATCTTGTCCTGCACCACGCGTCTTGCGGTTAGCCAATGCGCCTTGCGGAACGGCATCAAGCGCGCCAATAGGAACATCGGCAGCCAAGCCGGGTTCTCCCGCACATCCGAAAGATACGTAGGGACTCGGGCAGCTATCCGGCGGATCGTCCCGCCGCTGCGGGCGATTGCTTCGAGGTCCTTCGTATCAGAGTGAGCGGGACTGTTCATTCTATTGCCTTTCGTACTTTTATTTTTGCCCGCGTACCTCGCCAATGACGCACGGCAGATCCTGAAATCAGCGAGCCGCTCGAACAAGCATTCGAGGTCGGTGAAGTGACTGCGAAGATCGCGCATTCTTCGTTGCAGAGATCCGAATTGTCGGGGTTGAGCGTCTCAACATCGTTTTTCGCCTTGGTTTAACACGGGGCGGATCGTACCCGACGGCGCATGGCCGACGAACACCTCAGAAATGTTCGACCCGCTGCGCTCGCGGAGGGGTTGTTCTAATGCAACATCCCGTGCGGTCGGGAAAAATAGAATGTTTGGATGGAATGCATCCAGGCTATGGATAGTATCGCAAGGTTGCTTCTTCAACGCGTGAGATTCATGCGAGCGGCGACTTTGCGCTTCGATAACCGACACGCAGCATCTGGTTGAAGAGCTTCTTGCATACAATCTCTTCGATCGTCGGGCAACAAGTTTTCGCGGGACGAATTAAGCCGGGCCGCCGATGTCTTCAGTTCGCCGTCCCCATCCACCAGCAAATTCAACATGTGTCTGCGGATGTGGATCATGTTGAACTGCGATGCCGCGCAGCTCCAGTGTCACGTTTTGCTTGGGTCCTTCGTTGAGGCCGACCGAGGCCGGGCGGTAGGAGCTGATGCAAGAGATTAACGTGCTGTGTGCCCTATGTGCGTTTAGCGGCTTGTCGGGCCCGCAGTAACGCTAGCGCTAGGCGGACAGGGTACGACTGTCGTCTGATCGCGCCGGCCGCCGCCGGCGCCGTAGATGCGGCTACGGCTGCCATGATTTCGAACAATTTGTATTACTAATTAAGAAAGCTGGTAGTTTGGGATGGCAACCATCCACGTTTTGGATAGATGACGCATGCGGTTCAAGGGCCTTGATCTAAATCTCCTCGTCGCGCTCGACGCTTTGATGAGCGAGCGTAATCTTACGGCGGCGGCGCGCCGCATCAATCTCAGCCAGTCGGCGATGAGCGCGGCCGTTGCCCGGTTGCGCAGCTATTTTCGGGACGAGCTGTTCACAATGGCGGGGCGCGAATTTATCCCGACGCCGCGTGCGGAAGGGCTCGCCC
The DNA here is from genome assembly GCF_001651855.1 of Sinorhizobium americanum. Classification (GTDB taxonomy): domain Bacteria; phylum Pseudomonadota; class Alphaproteobacteria; order Rhizobiales; family Rhizobiaceae; genus Sinorhizobium; species Sinorhizobium americanum. The sequence goes on from NZ_LNQC01000055.1 coordinate 127,504, forward strand.
CCGCGGTGCGCGAGGCCCTGCTGCAGATCCAGCACTCCATTGTCTCCTGGGAGGCGTTCAAACCAGCCCACTCGGATCGCCGCTTTAAAATCGTGCTCTCCGATTACGTCACGCTCGTGTTTTTCGAAAAGATCGTGGAGCGTGCGGCGCGGGAAGCTCCTGGCGTCAGCTTCGATTGTCGGCCTCCCGCGGACGACAATGAGGACCTTCTCCGGCGCGGCGAAGTCGATGTGCTAATCCTGCCGGAAATGTTGATGTCGAGCACTAATCCTCGAACAAGGCTTTTCGGCGATAAATATGTTTGCGTCGGCTGCCGAACGAACGAGCAACTGTCGGAGCCACTTACATTCGAGAGATATATGTCGATGGGGCATGTTGCGGTCAAGTTCGGCAATAGCCGAAGGCCAGGCCTCGAGGATTGGTATCTGCTCGAGCACGGTCTAAAGAGACGTACCGACGTCGTCGTACAGGGTTTCAGCATGATTCCGCCCATGCTGTTGGGCACCGAGCGGATAGGAACCATGCCCTTAAGGCTGGCGCAGCTTTTCGCAAAAACAATACCGCTGCAGATTGTCGAGCTTCCCCTGCCACTCCCCCCGATTACCGAGGCGGTTCAATGGCCCGCGCTTCACGATAGTGATCCGGCCAGTCTTTGGCTGCGCGAGATGATAGTAGAGGAGGCGTCGCCTATGGCTTCGTCCCTTCCCACGACCGAGCCCCTCGTCGGACAGACCAGCACGAGTATTGACCTGCTCACCTCCGATCTGCGGACTTCTTCAGGGCCAGGGCTCTAAAGGGAGGCATGCCATCCTCGCTGGTTCAGGCATGGAAAGGCCCGGGCGCATTCAGTGAATTCGGCGGCAGGGCCCACAGGAGCGCTTGGAGTTCCGATCGCGTGCCCTCTTCGGATGTAAGCGCTGTTCCCAATCACCCGTTGATAGATGTCACTAGCGCCAGCTCGGCATTTGCTAAGAACGGTCGGCGACTTTTCACACCGGAGCTTTGCTGGACATTTCACCGCGTAGCGACGATAGTCCGCCGATAGCAGAGCACATCAGGTACCCGATGCCCTATTACCACGCTACATGGCGGCGTCACCTCCCTTCGATTTTGAAGCATGGCCTCGGCGGAGCGCCGCCAGATTCCCAGAACTTTCCGGTCGAAGCAGGTGTCTATCTCGCCCGAAATCCCGCGGTCTCAGTGGCGTTCATGATCGAAAGTTACCTTGAAAGCTCCGACACGATCGACATTACGCCTTCTCAGGTGGTCGAAGCCATCTGCGTCCTTGTCATCGATGACAGTCGAGTCACGGAACGCCTGATAAGTGCAGACCCCAACATTGATAGAACGGACATAACAGTCCTTTACCGAGGCATTGTGGACGTTACGGGTATGCCGATCTTGGGGGTGGACGACGTCATCGATTCTCCTGTCACAGTCGACGAGGTCACTGCTCTTCCGTCTGGCTTGTCAGAGTAGGCCCATGGCAGCAGCACTGTTTGGTGGTGTTCAGGCGGACTGCTTTGGTCAACCGCGAGATGGTGGCGCTTGGTTCTGCGTGATTCCATTGCGGGTAACATGACGTTGGAAGATTCCAGTTCAGGCGCAAAACAGACCCGTTGGTGGTGCGGCACCACCAACTTCGTGTAGGACGGTATCTATGGACAGGCGGTAGGCGGCCAGGGAGCTTTCAAGGTTTCTACGATGAGCGAATTGCAGTTCACCACAACCGTCTAACGGCTGGGAGTGTATCGAACACCTCGTCCGCTGAGATCAACGGGGCTCCAAAATCCAACGCACTTGCTGCGAGGAGACGGTCAAATGGGTCGCGATGCTCCCACTCAAGTGTGGCCCCCTTCAAACAGATCTCTGGCGCCAGGGCGGCAATTCTGCCACCCTGTTCCACCAGCAGGCTCGGCAGATCGTTGACGAATGGCTTCATCTCCGGCCACTTGCCGATACGCACCTTCTGCCCGATCTCAAAAAAGCTGATCGGACTGACGAAAACGCTGGCGGCCTCTGTGATGAGAGCGGTTGCCTTGGCAGATAGGCGTCCATCGCCGGTCAGCGACCATGCCCATGCATGGGTGTCGAGAAGGACAGTCGTCACGCTTGACCTTCCCAAAGCGCCAACTCATCCTCACTCATTGGCTCGAAGAAGTCGGGCCCGTCTCCTGTAACCTTGCCTTTAAGCAGCCCGATCGTGAACTTGCATTGCGGGATGGCAACAATCCGGGCTACAGGGGTTTTGCCCTTGGCGATGACAACTTCTTCGCCAGCCTTCGCCGCCTCTATAAGTTTGGACAAGTTCGTCTTGGCGTTGTGAATTGTCACCTGCATTGGAAACCCCAATTAGCTAACTTAGCCATAAATAGTGCTTTCTCATCTTGAAATCCAGCCCCCACTTTGCCGCCGCAGAATCTCGCCAGCTGTGCGTAGCTTCTTCTTCGCTCCCGCCGGCGGCTGAACGTTCGGCTGTGGAAGGGACGGCCGTGCGGACCTGGATATCACATAGGCCTAGTCCCCTGCAGTCTTCAGCTTTTCCAAGAGCGTTAAAACATCAGCTTGGATATCGAGGCATAAATCCACGTATTCGACTATCAGCTCCTCACGGTGAGGAAAATCCCTCCGATGCCGCTCAAGCGTCTCCGCCGCTACAGCATAAGCTTCGAATAGGTCGTCCAATTCGCGGCTCTTAGCGTGGTATAGGAGTTCTCGATGTCGAGGCAGGGCAAGCGCCAGACGGGCCCGGCCACTTCGTAACTGTGACATTCTTTCAATCCGATAGCATGGTCCTCGACCCGATGGAAGTTTGAGTATCGGGCGCGGAGAGCCGTCTCGTGGTGCGAATATAGCGCGACAATCAGCATGATACCTTCATCCCGACCGCGACATAAAATCTCATCTTGATCGACGCCGAGTCTCACCTTGATTGTCGCCGTGCATGCCAGCCCACCAGGACAATCCTGCAACTACGAGAGTCCGGCTGGAAAGTTCACGGGAATTCAACCCACGCTAGGCGGAGGTATAACGTCAGGTGCGGTGCGACGTTCCCTTGATGAAGCCCAAAGCTACGCAGAACGGGCTGATGCCGCTCTGAGATCTCTCGTCCGGTCAGTTCGAAGTCGTGGCCATGGGTGGCCAGCGGACGACTGCCCGATCGATCCGGCGGGAGTGCCGCTCCTCGCCCGTACGACGGGCGAAGCCCGCTCTAAACGTACAACGTTTTCGCACATGTCGGCAGTGCCTCTGACTACGACAACAATATCATTGCGCAGGGCCAACAGCTTAAGGAAGCGTCTATCCAGAACGCGGATTTGGGCCATCCAAATATTCGATTTTACGAATTGGGCGGCGCACCTCATTAGAAAGACATCGGTCGAAGGAAATCAATTACATGGGATCAACTGCGAGCGCAGGAGGGACGGGAATTGCTCGAAACCGCTCAGATCGAACGGGCGTTGCCAAAGATTATGTCAGCGCAACCGGAGAGCACCTCGATGATTGGCGGCCGCGCCTGAGGCGCTCCTATCGGGCGCAGTTTCGATTCTCAAGGGCGAGCAAGGAGGACGAGGAGGGCTTGCACGTGCTTTGAGGTGCGGTGGAAGTGTGGATTGCAGCGGGCCGCTCACGCCGAACGCACCAAATCTTTTGCGATTCTCCAGGGCCACGGGGCACTCGACGATGGTCCTCATCCGCTTTCTGCCCGATTCCTGGTTGCGGTGGCCGAGGGCCACGCCGACGTCTTTTTGTTTCCGGTGAAGATACTGAAGAATGGCAACCTGAGCGATGTAGCACTCCAGAGAGGCATGAACTTTGCCTTCTTGCAGCATGCAGCCACTGCCTGAGTGCTGCCTTTGCGAACCATCCACCTGAACTGAAAATCAACAGGTCCTCCAATGTCACGAGAATTCCGGCCTGATATCCAGGCCTTGCGGGGTCCTAGCCGTTCTGCTGGTTGTGCTCTATCACGCCCACGTCGGGCCGTTCGGCTATCTCGGCGTTGATATTTTCTTCGTGATTTCTGGCTTTCTGATCACTGGCCTCATCACGAGGCAGCTCGAGCAATCACAGTTCAGCTTTTGGGAATTCTATTATCGCCGTGCGAGGCGCCTCTTGCCCGCGGCCTACGTCGTCATTGCGCTTACGACGGTCGCTGCGCCTTTCTTCCTGTCAGATGTGGGGCTGCGGGAGCTCCGAAATCAGGTGTTCGGGGCGCTGACATTTACCGGCAATGTTGTTCTCTGGTCTCAAGCGGACTATTTCGGCGGAGCGGCAGAAACGAAGCCTCTTCTGCACTTCTGGTCGCTTGCTGTCGAAGAACAGTGTTATCTGCTGCTTCCTGCCTTCTTTGCCTTGGCACCCAAAAAATGGTGGCTGTTGGGCGTTGGTTCGCTCCTGGTCACTAGTGTGATCCTTTGTTTCTACGTGGCATTTCGTCATCCATCCGCCGCGTTTTATCTTTTACCGACGCGCTTTTGGGAAATGGCGGTCGGTTCCATCGGGGCGTTGTTGCCCGCCAGCCCTCGCGTGGCTGCCAGGCTTGCGACACTGCGCTTCCCGGCGCTGGGGCTTCTCCTCCTGATTCCCATTGGACCTTCTGGTTTGCAGGACCCCGTCGTGGATGCCGCTTTAGTTTGCGTCGCAACCCTCATTCTCCTCCTGGCGCCCTGCAAGGAGAGTATGGCGGTCCGAGGCATGGCAAAACTCGGGGACATCTCGTACTCGCTCTATCTGATCCATTGGCCGGTGCTGGTCTATGTTCGGGCTGCTTGGCTGTCAGAGCCTCCTGCGGTTGCGATCTACGCGGCAGTTTTCTTCTCAGTTGTCGCGAGCCTGGCTCTTCACCGCTTCGTCGAGAAACCCTTCCGACGGGGATCCGTCACGTCTCATGTGCGAATGACGTCAGGACTTGTTATCGCAACGAGTCTTCTCGCCATCGTACCGGCAGTGGACATTGGCGCAACCGAAAGTAGGGTTGGGGTTTCCGACGTCAGACGTATCAATTACGGCCTGGGAAGAGCATGTGATCTTACACCCGGATCGCTTCCTCAGACTATCCCGGAGGCGTGCCAGACGGCGGACAGGCCCGAATTGCTGGTCTGGGGCGATTCATTTGCTATGGCACTGGTTCCCGGCCTGGCCAAAACGGTCGGTGAAGCCGGACTGGCGCAACTCACCATGAGCGGGTGCCTCCCCGCCATCGGCGTTGCTGCCTTCTCGAGGCGGGCAGCCTCTCCATATCCCCGTGCGTTCGGCGAGGATTGTATTCGCTTCAATGACAGTGTCTTGAGCATCCTGAAGAATCGGCCGGAGATGAGGACCGTTGCAATCTCAAGCCCGTTTGACGCACCTGTATCCAACGACTTTATCCTGCTTAAGAGGACTGGTGATACCTTCACGGAGGTTGAAGCATCGGTAGATGGAGCCGCTGAGGGTATCAAATCTCTCGTGGAGGCCGTTCGTGCTTTGGGCAGGCGCGTGGTCGTTGTTGCTCCTCCGCCGGTCGCAAGCTTCGATATCGGCGATTGCCTTGAGCGAAAGGCGAGGGGCAGCCTTATGCTCGGCGACTACAGGGATTGTAAGATACATGTCAGCGATTACCGCCGAATGCGATCCCGCACTCTAGAGCTCTTGAACCAAGTCGCCATGAAGGCTGACGTGGAGGTTGTCTCTTACCACGACTTTCTCTGCGACGACACCACATGCAAGACCGAGATCGACGGCAAATACCTTTACCGAGACAGCGGACACCTGTCCTATGAAGGGTCGGAGCTCATCGCTCGAAAGACGGGACTTGCTGAGAGGCTGATCAGGGCCGCCCGATAGAGCATTTCGGCATGGTTCCGCGTCGACTTTTCAAGACCGAGGTTCTTTGCTGCTGATGGCGATCCCCGAGGTTTTTACCCTGGGCGAGCGCATGGCCGGGTTCATGGTTGTCTAATCGATCTACAGCGTAAATGTATGCCATCTAAACAATCGATTTTACGAATTAGCGGGCATGCTTCATTAGAAGAAGTTGAATTGACAGAAAGAAAGTACACCGACGCCATGCTTCGACGACGCTCTTAGTTCTCAGAGAGCAGGGCGGATATTCGAAAGTATGGGCAGAAACATTCCCCAGAAGAAAGTTATCTCCGGATCCTTGGTGCGGATAATTGTCAGTGGCCAACATTCTTCGCGTCCTCAGTTCATCCAGTTAGATCGGGAATTTCATCAGGGCTTCTATGCCGAGCGCGTTTCGAACTGATATCCAAGCTTTGCGGGGATTGGCTGTTTTGCTGGTCGTCCTTTATCATGCCGCTGTTGGGCCGTTCGCAGCCGGCTATCTCGGTGTTGACATTTTTTTCGTGATTTCGGGCTTTCTGATCACCAGTCTGATCAGGACGCAGCTTGAGCAATCACGGTTCAGCTTTTGGGAATTCTATTATCGTCGTGCCAAACGTCTGTTGCCGGCGGCCTATGTCGTCATTGCGCTCGCGACGATTGCTGCGCCTTTATTCCTGTCAGATGTGGGTCTGCGCGAGTTCCATACACAGGTAATCGGGGCGCTCACATTCACCGGCAACATCGTTTTCTGGTTTCAATCGGACTATTTCGGCGGGGCGGCAGAGACGAAGCCCCTCCTGCATTTCTGGTCGCTCGCTGTCGAAGAGCAGTATTATCTGCTTCTTCCTGCTTTCTTGACGCTAACTCCCAGGAGATGGTGGCTCTTAGGAGTTAGCTCGCTCCTCGGTACGAGTTTGGCGCTCTGTCTATACGTGGCCTCTCGTGACCCATCCGCTGCATTTTATCTTTTGCCGACCCGCTTTTGGGAAATGGCTATTGGTTCGCTCGGGGCTTTGCTTTCGGCCAGCCCTCGCGTGGCTGCAAAGCTTTCGCTGTTGCGCCTCCCGGCGCTCCTGCTTCTTCTCGTTATTCCTATCGCTCCCGTTGGTTCCCAGCACCCGGGCGCAGATGCTGTACTGGTCTGTTTGGCAACCCTGATCCTCCTGCTTGTGCCGAGCAGGAGTAGTTTGGCGGTTCGAGGCATGGCAAGGATCGGGGACATCTCGTACTCGCTCTATCTGCTCCATTGGCCGGTACTAGTGTATGTTCGGGCTGCTTGGCTGACAGAGCCTCCTGCGGCTGCGATCTACGCGGCAGTATTCTTCTCAGTTGTCGCGAGCTTGGCTCTTCACCGCTTCGTGGAGGAGCCGTGCCGCCAGGGGGTCGTCACATCTCGTGGACGGATGGCCTCAGGGCTTCTCGCCGCATCGGTTTTTCTTGGCTTCTCGCCAGCAGTGGCCATTGCCGCAACCAATAGCAAGGTTGACTTCAATCAGATCCGGAGGATCAATTATGGCTTGGGAGGCGCATGTGTTTTTAGTCCCGGATCGCCTCCTAAGGCTATCCCGCGGGACTGCCAGACGACGGACAGACCACGGTTGCTCGTCTGGGGCGATTCATTTGCGATGGCCCTGGTTCCGGGCTTGGCCAAAACAGTAGGCGAAGCCGGACTGGCCCAGCTCACCATGAACGCGTGCTTCCCCGCAATCGGCGTTGCTGCCTTCTCAAAGAACTCAGCAACCACGCCCTACTATCCCCGTGCCTTCGGCGAGGATTGTATTCGCTTTAATGACAGTGTTTTGAGCATCCTGAAAAATCAGCCGGAGATAAGAACCGTTGCAATCTCAAGCCCATTTGCCACCGCCGTAGGGAAGGACTCTATGCTCCTTAAGAGGAACGGCGACACGTTCGCGGAGGTTGAAACTTCGGTAGATGGGGCGGCTGAGGGTATCAAATCTCTCGTGGAGGCCGTTCGAGCCCTTGGAAGGCGAGTGGTCATTGTTGCTCCCCCACCAGTCGCAAGCTTCGATATCGGCGATTGCCTTGAGCGGAAGGCGAGGGGAAGTGTTATGCTCGGGCGCTACAGCGATTGTAAAATACGTGTGAGCGATTACCGCCGGATGCGATCCCGCACTCTGGAGCTCTTGAACCAAGTGGCCGTGAAGGCTGACGTGGAGGTTGTCTCTTACCACGACTTTCTCTGCGACGACACGACGTGCAAGACCGAGATCGACGGCAAATTTCTTTACCGGGACAGCGGCCACCTGTCCTATGAAGGATCCGAGATCATCGCTCGAAAGACGAGACTTGCTGAGAGGTTGATCAGGGCTGCTCGGTAGAGCATTTCGGCATGGTTCCGCATCGACTTTTCAAGACCGAGTGTCTTTCGTGGAGTGAACCGCGCCAACATAGCAAAGAACTTCGGTGTTGCGAGAATGCTCGCCGTGGCGCTTGCCCGAGGCAAGTCTCTAGCACCAGCGCGGCCTTTGGACTGCAACAGCCCGGACCTGACAGCGACCGAAACCGAGGGACTGGGCGGCGTTGCGATGCTCCCTCGGCCAGGTGCACTGTGGAGGCAAGCTGGATCAGGGGCAGTTTTTAGCACTCGCAGGCGATGCGCCGCTTTGAAAGCAAACCTCACTCACTGAAACACCCAGTCAGTCCAGTAATGTCTCTCAAGCCGGAACGAAAGTGAGGTGAGGTCTGGTCTGGTCTGGTTTATGAAGGGGCGGTGGGCCTGACCTTTTCGAGAGCCAAGATTCGCCTTTTACCTTTCGGCGAAGGCACTCACCTCCTCGAAAGGTGTGCGTCGTCCTTGACGATCGCCCTTGCTCTTGTTTGATCGTGCTTCGACTAAACCAGCTGAGCTCAAATGATTTTTATCTGGAAGCGAGTACCCAGGGACACGTCTGGGGAGCTGTCCTACACCGATGTTTGGGAGGCTCGGTGTGTAGGCACGTCTCCCTGGGCATATACACCTATGCAACTTCCCAAACGAACCGCAAAATCGATTATTTGGATGGGGCCGATCCAATCTACGGATGACTGAAGTTGCGTGGAACAGCGCGACAGACAGTCTTACAACAATGCCTGTGCAGCGACATTCGTTATCAACGTCCCAATAGACCGTCAATCTCGGGGAGAATGCCGCCTGATCAGCTGCCTTGTTGTCCGCGTTAAGTGAGCTCATGTACACAATGTCTGGTGACGGATCTACGGCTCGCGCATTCTCAAATGGCAAGAAATGCTTGCCGCCCAAGTGGTGGGTGACGAAACCGGGCAGGGGCGGGTTCTCCAGCCAAAGTTTTTTCGCCAGCGTCCCGTGAAGCCACGGACATATGTGCGACTTCCGCTATCCCTGCACGCCTCACTTGCGAAACGCAGCCGGTCCATACATATGGGTCGATACGCTCAGGTGGCCGGCGTGGCGTCTGAGTACTATCCGACACTGTTCTGTCGCCTTTGTTGGTCCGCGACACGGCATATTTCGCCGAGCTTTTGTCTGGCCTCAGTCTAAGCCGCTGAAAGGCAAACACAATTTTTTTCTTCTGCTGGGTCGGCCAATTTGGCACGAGTTTTGAAACTCCTTCGTTGCGAGCCGGGAGCGCCGACCGACCTTCATTTCGTGGATGACACCGCGATCGTAAAGGGGGCCTCGGCGAAACCGCTTCCTACCAAACAGGCTCGCCGCCCTTGTCGACCCTTGCGCAGGAATTCTTGATGGCCGGCTGCGACTCAAAGGCCCAACATTACTCGCCTTATCCTGAACTCGAAGGCGAAGGATAAAGCTCTGCATCTCGACGCCTAGACAGTTACACGCTGCCGATCTTGATAATCGAGTCGGGCTACTCCGCGGAGGGCGTCGTCCACATCCATCTCACGTCATTCGCTGCCCGCAGCGCCTGCCGGTCACCTTCCGCCCTTTTACCGCTTAGAGAGTGAAGTGCCACCATGTCCGAACAACCCGTGCCGACGCTGCCGATGTGGCGCGTCGATCACATCGAGCCCTCGCCTGAGATGTTGGCGCTACGCGCCAACGGTCCGATCCACCGCGTGCGCTTCCCGTCTGGGCACGAAGGCTGGTGGGTGACAGGCTACGACGAGGCCAAGGCGGCGCTGTCCGACGCGGCGTTCCGGCCCGCCGGGATGCCGCCGGCGGCATTTACTCCGGATTCGGTGATTCTCGGTTCCCCGGGGTGGCTGGTTTCGCACGAGGGGTGCGAGCATGCCCGCTTACGCACGATCGTGGCGCCGGCCTTCAGCGACCGCAGGGTGAAGCTGCTCGCGCAGCAGGTCGAGGCAATCGCCGCGCAGTTGTTCGAGACGCTGGCTGCCCAGCCGCAGCCCGCCGACCTGCGGCGCCACCTCTCCTTTCCGCTTCCGGCCATGGTCATCAGCGCGCTGATGGGCGTGCTCTACGAGGATCACGCCTTTTTCGCGGGGCTGTCCGACGAGGTGATGACGCACCAGCATGAAAGCGGCCCGCGCAGCGCGTCGCGCCTGGCCTGGCAAGAACTGCGCGCCTACATTCGAGGCAAGATGCGGGACAAGCGCCAGGATCCGGGCGACAACCTGCTGACGGATCTTCTCGCGGCGGTCGACCAGGGCAAGGCGACCGAGGAAGAGGCGATCGGCCTGGCGGCTGGCATGCTGGTGGCCGGGCACGAGAGCACCGTCGCGCAGATCGAATTCGGCCTGCTGGCCATGTTCCGCCATCCGCAACAGCGCGAACGCCTCGTCGGCGATCCATCCCTGGTGGACAAGGCGGTGGAGGAAATCCTGCGCATGTACCCGCCGGGCGCGGGCTGGGACGGCATCATGCGCTATCCGAGGATCGACGTTACCATTGCGGGCGTGCATATTCCTGCGGAGAGCAAGGTGCTGGTCGGCCTGCCGGCGACGTCGTTCGATCCGCGCCATTTCGCCCACCCGGAAATCTTTGACATCGGACGCGACGAACAGCCGCACCTGGCGTTCTCCCACGGGCCGCACTACTGCATCGGCGCGGCGCTTGCCAGGCTGGAACTCAAGGTGGTGTTCGGTTCGATCTTCCAGCGCTTTCCCGCGCTGCGCCTAGCCGTGGCGCCCGAAGAACTGAAGTTGCGCAAGGAGATCATCACTGGCGGGTTCGAGGAATTCCCGGTGCTCTGGTGATGCGCGGAGGCCACCGGGAATAGCGATCTTCTCCGAAATTTGCCGGCGTGCCTGGCGCGCCGGTCAGATCAGACAGCCAACAGGTAACCAAGATGGACGTGCAAGAAACCACGGCAGCATGCCGGGACGCCTTCGCCGCCCTGGCGTCGCCAGCGTGCATCCACGACCCGTATCCGTTCATGCGGTGGTTGCGCGAGCACGATCCGGTGCATCGCGCAGCGTCGGGCCTCTTTCTGTTGAGCCGCCACGCCGACATCTACTGGGCGCTCAAGGCCACGGGCGATGCGTTGCGGGGACCGGCGCCGGGCGAACTGGCGCGCTATTTCCCGCGTGCGGCGACCAGCCTGTCTCTCAATCTGCTGGCGTCCACGCTAGCGATGAAGGATCCACCGACGCATACGCGTCTGCGCCGGCTTATCTCGCGCGATTTCACCATGGGCCAGATCGACAACCTGCGGCCGAGCATCGCGCGCAACGTCGCAGCGCGCCTGGACGGCATGGCGCCCGCGCTGGAGCGTGGGGAAGCGGTGGACCTGCATCGGGAATTCGCGCTGGCCTTGCCCATGCTGGTCTTCGCCGAACTGTTCGGCATGGCCCAGGACGATATGTTCGGGCTAGCCGCCGGCATCGGCGCCATTCTGGAAGGCCTGAGCCCGCACGCCAGCGATCCCCAGCTGGCCGCGGCGGACGCGGCCAGCGCCCGGGTGCAGGCCTACTTCGGCGACCTCATACAGCGCAAGCGCACCGATCCCCTCCACGACATCGTGTCGATGCTGGTCGGCGCACACGACGACGATGCCGACACGCTGTCGGATGCGGAGTTGATCAGCATGCTGTGGGGCATGCTGCTTGGCGGCTTCGCCACCACTGCTGCGACCATCGACCATGCGGTCCTGGCGCTGCTGGCGTATCCCGAACAGCGGCACTGGCTGCAGGGAGACGCCGTGGGGATCGAGGCTTTCGTCGAGGAAGTCCTGCGCTGCGACGCGCCCGCCATGTTCAGCTCCATTCCGCGCATCGCTCAGCGCGACATCGAACTGAACGGCGTGGTGATCCCGAAGAACGCGGACGTGCGCGTGCTGATCGCGGCCGGCAATCGCGACCCGGACGCCTTCGCCGATCCCGACCGTTTCGATCCTGCGCGGTTCTACGGCACCAGTCCTGGCATGTCGACCGACGGGAAGATCATGCTGAGCTTTGGCCACGGCATCCACTTCTGCCTCGGGGCGCAACTGGCCCGGGTGCAGTTGGCCGAGAGCCTGCCGCGGATAGAGGCGCGCTTCCCCACGCTGGTACTGGCCGGGAAGCCGACCCGGGAGCCCTCCGCGTTCCTTAGGACGTTCCGCTCCCTGCCGGTGCGGCTGCACGCGCAGGCGGGGGGCTGAGATGCGCGTCGTGGTCGACCAGGATCTGTGCGGAACCACGGGGCAGTGCGCGTTGACGCTGCCGGGCACCTTTCGCCAGCGCGAACCGGACGGCGTGGCCGAAGTGTGCGTGGCGACGGTCCCCGAGGCGCTGCACGCCGCCGTGCGGCTCGCGGCCAGCCAGTGCCCCGTCGCAGCCATTCGGGTCATCGAAAGCGACGCTCGCGATGACGAGCGCGCCAGCGCCGACCCTCCCGCCTTCCGGCGGAGGCCGAGCGGCATGCCGCGAATGACCCGCACGACCCAGGAGGACACGATGGAACGTTTTGAAGACAAGGTGGCCGTGGTGACCGGCGCCGGCGCCGGCATCGGCAAGGCATGCGCCCTCGCCATCGCGCGCGAGGGCGGCAGAGTGGTGGTGGCCGACATTGATGGCTCGGCGGCCATCGCCTGCACCGCGCAGATCGCGGCCGAAGCGGGCCACGCGCTGGCCCTGGCCATGGACATCGCCGATGCGCAGGCGGTGGCCGCGCTGTTCGACACGGCGGAGCGGCACTTTGGTGGGGTCGACCTTCTGGTGAACAACGCGAGCGCCATGCATCTGACCCCGCGCGACGGCGCGATCCTCGACCTGGACCTGGCGGTTTGGGATGAGACCATGGCGACTAATCTGCGTGGCACGCTGCTATGCTGCCGGCAGGCCATCCCACGGATGATGGTCCGTGGCGGTGGCGCGATCGTCAACATGTCGTCGTGCCAGGGGATCAGCGGTGACACCGCGCTGACGTCCTACGCCGCGTCGAAGGCGGCGATGAACATGCTGTCGGCCTCGCTCGCCACCCAGTACGGTCACGCGCAGATCCGCTGCAACGCGGTTGCGCCGGGTCTCATCATGACCGAACGTCTCCTCGCCAAGCTGGACGAGTGCATGCAACGGCATCTGCGCCGGCACCAGCTCCTGCCGCGCGTCGGCCGCCCCGAGGACGTGGCCGCGCTGGTGGCTTTCCTGCTCTCCGACGATGCTGCGTTCATCACCGGCCAGGTCGTGTGCATCGACGGCGGCATGCTGACGCATGTGCCGACATACGCCGATGGTGGCAACAGCCGCGCCGCGCGGCCGGCCGGCGACACCGCCGAAGCGGCCGCTGCGCCAGGGAGGTGATGGACATGCTGCTCAACCCGCTGAACCGTCGACACCGGCTGCGGTACGACATCCCGGTCATGCCCGGCGCCTTCCCCGTGGTCGGGCATCTTCCCGCCATCATATGTGACCTGCCACGCCTGCTGCGGCGCGCGGAACGGACGCTGGGCAGCCACTTCTGGCTGGACTTCGGCCCTGCCGGACACCTGATGACCTGCCTGGATCCGGATGCGCTCGCATTGCTCCGGCACAAGGATGTGTCCTCGGCGCTGATCGAAGAGATCGCGCCCGAAATCCTTGGCCGAACGTTGGTCACGTTGAACGGTAGTGCGCACCGGCAGGCGCGCGATGGGATCAAGGCGGCGTTCCTGCCCAGGGGGCTGACCGAGGCCGGCATTGGCGAGCTGTTCGAGCCCGCCATCTGGGCCCGGGTGCAGGCGTGGCGCGACCGCGGTGAAGTAACTATCCTGCGCGAAACCGCCGACCTGATGCTCAAGCTCACCTTCAGTCTCATGGGCATCCCCGCCCAAGACCTGCCGGAGTGGCATCGCAAGTACCGGCAACTGCTGCAGTTGATCGTCGCGCCCCCGGTCGACCTGCCCGGAATGCCCTTGCGACGCGGCCGCGCCGCCCGCGACTGGATCGACGCGCAGTCTCGCGAGTTCATCCGCGACGCGCGCGCGCATGCCGTGCGCACCGGGTTGATCAACGACATGGTGAGCGCCTTCGATCGCAGTGAAGACGCGCTCTCCGATGACGTCCTGGTCGCCAATATCCGCTTGCTGCTGCTTGCCGGTCACGAGACCACCGCCTCGACGATGGCCTGGATGGTGATCGAGCTGGCGCGGCGGCCTGAGCTGTGGGACGCCCTGGTCGAGGAGGCGCAACGCGTGGGCGCAGTGCCGACCCGGCACGCGGACCTGGCGCAGTGTCCGGTCGCCGAGGCGCTGTTCCGCGAGACGCTGCGCATGCATCCGGCGTCCTCGCTCTTACCGCGTCGCGCGACCCAGGAATTGCAACTCGGCGAGCGGCGCATTCCCGCGGGCACCAGTCTATGCATCCCGCTGCTGCACTTCTCGACCTCGGCGCTGCTGCACGAGGCGCCTGATGAGTTCCGCCTGGCGCGATGGCTGCAACGCACGGGGCCGATCGGGCCGGTGGACATGCTGCAGTTCGGCAGCGGCCCACACGTCTGCATCGGTTACCACCTGGTATGGCTGGAACTGGTGCAGTTCAGCATCGCCTTGGCGCTGACCATGCACAAGGCCGGGGTGCGGCCGCGGTTGCTGAGCGACGCCGAAAAAGGCCGGCGCTATTACCCGACAGCACAACCCTCCATGAAAATCCGCATCGAATTCTCATGAGCTGGCATCGCATGCCCCGTGTGGCGAGGCAGCGGCGCGACGCGCGGTATTGCTGCACTCCGCGCGCTCGGTGCGACGCCGGCAACACCGCGGCGGCTCGGCGCTCGCCGTGGCCGTGTCAGGTACAAGGACATGAACAACATGCAGACCGGTTCCCCGCTACACGTCGACCGAGCTGGCGTTTCCGCGCTTGGCGGATTGGGCGCGCAGGCGCGCGGCGCATCCGGTAGGCTGCTGCCGGAGATCTGGATGCAGTACGGCGCAAAGCGGGTCGAACAGGCGCTGGCGCGTCTTCTCTGCGCCGAAGACGACGGTGAGACCGAGCTGATGGCGGCGATGCGCTACGCCACCTTGCATGGCGGGAAGCGCACCCGCGCCTTGCTCTGCCTGGCTGCCGGCGCACTGGCCGACACGCCGGCGCACATGCTCGACGACGTCGCCGCCGCCATCGAGATGATGCACGCCTGTACCCTGGTCCACGACGACCTGCCCGCGATGGACGACGACGTGCTTCGCCGCGGCCTTCCGACCGTGCACGTCAAATTCGGCGAAGCCACTGCGATCCTGGTCGGCGATGCGCTGCAGGCGCACGCCTTCCTGACCCTGGCGAGCCTGGATGCGCCGGGCGACAACCGTATCGCGCTCGTGCGCGAACTGGCGCAGGCGGTGTCCGCCGAGGGTGCCGCAGGCGGGCAGGCCTTGGATCTGTCGCTGGTCGGAAAGCACGTCGAGCTGGACAGGGTCGTGGCGATGCACCGGATGAAGAGCGGAGCGCTAGTGCGCGCGTCCGTTCGCATGGGCGCGCTATCCGCCATCGCGGAGGATGCCGCGCACGCCGCGCTGTACTGTGCGCTCGATCGCTACTCCGCCTGTTTCGGCCTGGCGTTGCAGGTGCTCGACGACATTCTCGACGCGACAGCGGATATCGCGACGCTGGGCAAGACCCCCGGCAAGGACGCGGCGGCGCAGAAGCCGACCTGCGCGTCGATCATGGGGCTGCAGGCAGCGCGCCAGTTCGCGCTGGATTTATTGCGTGACGCCGAAAAGGCCATCGCCCCGCTGGGGCCGCGTGCGGAACCGTTGGCGCAGATGCTGCAGCGGGCCAATGCGTACCTGTTCAAGCACGCGCCATGCGCATGAGCGCGCCCGTCCCCATGGAGTGGCCCCTCTGCCGCTGCGATCGGCCGGTGGCAGCGGTGCACGCTGCACTGTGTCCGCGTCCGCGGCGAGATGCGCGGCGCCTGCCCGTTCCTGGTTCTTGGTCAACCGTCTGCAGAAGGAACATCCCGCGTGAACGCGCTGTCCGAACAGATTTTATCCGAATTGCGCCACCTGCTGAGCGAGATGAGCGACGGCGGCAGCGTCGGTCCGTCCGTCTACGACACGGCGCGAGCTCTGCAGTTCCACGGCAACGTCACCGCTCGGCAGGACGCATACGCGTGGCTCCTCGCCCAGCAACAGGCGGATGGCGGATGGGGAAGCGCGGACTTCCCGCTGTTCCGCCATGCGCCCACGTGGGCGGCGTTGCTGGCATTGCAGCGTGCCGACCCTCTTCCCGGCGCTGCCGACGCAGTCCAGGCTGCAACCCGGTTCCTCGAGCGCCAGCCCGATCCCTATGCGCATGCGGTGCCCGAAGACGCGCCGATCGGCGCGGAGCTGATCCTGCCGCAGTTGTGCGGCGAGGCCGCATCCTTGCTGGGGGAAGTGGCGTTTCCGCGCCACCCGGCGCTGTTGCCGTTGAGGCAAGCACGCCTGGTCAAGCTGGGCGGCGGGGCGACGTTGCCGAGCGGCCATCCGTTGCTGCACTCCTGGGAAGCCTGGGGGACGTCCCCGACCACCGCATGCCCGGATGACGCCGGCAGCATCGGCATCAGTCCGGCGGCCACCGCCGTGTGGCGTGCGCACGCCGTGACTCAGGGGAGCACGCCGCAGGTCGGGCGCGCCGACGCGTATCTGCAGGCGGCATCGCGGGCGACGCGAAGCGGCATCGAAGGTGTCGTTCCCAACGTCTGGCCGATCAATGTGTTCGAGCCATGCTGGTCCCTGTACACTCTGCATCTGGCCGGGCTGTTCGCGCATCGTGCGCTCGCCGAGGCGGTGCGCGTGATCGTCGCGCAGCTCGACGCCCGCCTGGGCGCGCGCGGTCTGGGCCCGGCCTTGCACTTCGCGGCTGATGCGGACGACACCGCCGTTGCGTTGTGCGTCCTGCGCCTTGCAGGCCACGACCCGGCGGTCGACGCGTTGCGCCATTTCGAAATCGGCGAGCAGTTCGTCACCTTCCCCGGCGAGCGCAATGCCTCGGTGTCGACCAACATCCATGCCCTGCATGCGTTGCGACTGTTGGGAAAGCCCGCCGCCGGCACCAGCGCCTATGTCGAGGCCAATCGCAACCCGCACGGTCTATGGAACAACGAAAAATGGCACGTTTCGTGGCTGTATCCCACCGCGCATGCGGTCGCTGCGCTGGCGCAAGGCAAGCCCCAGTGGCGCGACGAGCGCGCGCTTTCGGCGCTGCTGCAGGCGCAACGCGACGACGGCGGCTGGGGCGCCGCTCGCGCGTCCACATTCGAGGAAACCGCCTATGCGCTGTTCGCGTTGCGCGTGATGGACGGGAGCGAAGAGCCGACAGGCCGCCGGCGCATCGCGCAGGCGGTGGCGCATGCGCTGGAGTGGATGCTCGCCCGCCATGCGGCGCATGCATTGCCGCGGACGCCGCTGTGGATCGGCAAGGAACTGTATTGCCCCACCCGGGTGGTGCGCGTCGCTGAACTCGCCGGGTTGTGGCTAGCGCTTCGTTGGGGGCGGCGCGTCCTGACCGAGGGAGCGGGAGCGGCGCCATGATCCAGACCGAACGTGCGCTGCAGCAGGTGCTGGAGTGGGGGCGCTCCCTGATCGGGTTCGCCGACGAGCATGCCGTGGAAGCGGTCAGGGGCGGCCATTACATCCTGCAGCGCATCCAACCGAGCCTGCGCGACACCAGCGCCCGCACCGGCCGCGATCCGCAGGACGAAACGCTGATCGTGGCGTTCTATCGCGAACTGGCGCTGCTGTTCTGGCTCGACGATTGCAACGACCTTGGCCTGATCGCGCCGGAGCAGCGAGCCGCGGTGGAGCAGGCGCTGGGGCAGGGCGTCCCGTGCGCGCTCCCCGGATTCGAGGGCTGCGCTGTGCTGCGCGCTTCGCTGGCCGCGCTCGCCTACGATCGTCGCGACTATGCTCAGCTTCTCGACGATACCTGGTGCTACTGCGCGGCGTTGCGCGCCGGGCACGCGCAGGCGGAAGCGGCGGAACGCTGGTCCTACGCCGAGTACCTGCACAACGGCATCGATTCGATCGCCTACACGAACGTGTTCTGTTGCCTGTCCTTGCTGTGGGGGCTGGACATGGCGACCTTGCGCGCGCGCCCCGCGTTTCGCGAGGTCCTGCGGCTCATTTCCACGATAGGGCGCCTGCAGAACGATCTGCATGGACTCGACAAGGACAGGTCGGCCGGCGAGGCCGACAACGCGGCGATCCTGCTGCTGCAGCGCTATCCGGTTATGCCTGTGGTGGAGTTCCTCAACGACGAACTGGCCGGCCATACGCGCATGCTGCACCGGGTGATGTCGGAAGAACGCTTTCCCGCGCCGTGGGGACCGTTGATCGAGGCCATGGCGGCCCTGCGCGCGCAGTATTACCAGACCTCGACCAGCCGCTACCGCAGCGACGCTGCGGGGGGAGGCCAGCGTGCGCCGGCCTTAACGCGCTCGGGAGGCGGCGGCGTGCGGGCGCTGCCGTCGGTCCGATCCGACGCAACGCCGTCGGCGGATTCGATGGAGGAGCGAGCATGAGCGACACCGCCCTGAGCCGGCGCAAGGACGACCAATCTGGATATCGTGCTGGATCGGCGAACGGCGCCGGCACGGTCGCTGCCAGCGGGAGTGCATCCGTTTCGAACACTGCGCATTGACCGAGTTGGACCTGACGCAGATCGACCTGGCGCCTCGCTGCTGGGCAAGACCATGCGCGCGCCGCTGCTGATCGCCGCACGCGGCGCGCCGAGCCCAAAACCGGCATCCGAGCGAGGCAGTGCAAGCCTTGGGGATCGCCACGTGCGTCGGTTCGTAGCGCGTCCTGCAATCCCGCTACGCCCAGGGGCTGACGCGCGCGCTGCGCCGCCTGGCTCCAGACATTCCCTTGCTGGCCGATACCGTAGCCGAGCAACTGCGCGAGGCCGACAGAACCGCAACTGCATGCCCTCAAGGATGCCGGTTGCAAACGGATCCATGAAGAAAGATCCTCAGGCGGACGTTCGATCGGCCCGAACTGCACCGACTGCTTGAAGGGAATGTCGTCGTCTGGAAGCTTAACCGGCTGACGCGGTCACTCAAGGACATGCTTCTCACCCTCGAGAAGATCGAAACTGCCGGCGCGGGGTTTCGCTCGTTGACCGAGGCAATCGACACGACGACGCCGGAGGGGACGCATGATGATGCAGATGCTCGGCTCGTTCACCGAATTCGAGCGCCATCTTGCGGGAACGCTCAATGGCGGGTCTACAGGCAGCTCGCGAACGCGGGCGAAAGGGTCGAC
Organism: Sinorhizobium americanum; assembly: GCF_001651855.1. GTDB lineage: Bacteria > Pseudomonadota > Alphaproteobacteria > Rhizobiales > Rhizobiaceae > Sinorhizobium > Sinorhizobium americanum. The sequence goes on from NZ_LNQC01000055.1 coordinate 146,928, forward strand.
GCGGTCCGAAACCAACCCCCGATCAGCGGTAACCGGCCGATTGTTACCGCGGAGATTTCGCCTTGACGCGAGCGATGAGTTCTTCGTCGTCGACAAAGCTGTCGAGGAAGTCGTTCCAGGCTTCGGGCGAACGGTGAGCAGCGGAGAGCATCTGGTTAAGCACATCGATGCCATCGTCGCTCAGTGCGGTGGTTGTCTCATCGTCACCGTGTACGACGCTGATGATACTTCCATAGGTCAGATTGGCGGAATTGCGGACGATCGCCTCCAGGAGTTCCAGGTCTTCGCCGAGCAATTCGGCCGATACGATCGAGTGCCTCGCGCGATCTCGGATTTGTTCGAGATCCAGATATCATGGAAGTCGCGTTGCCAGTGTGCCCAACATGAAGCCTCCCGGAAGCGGGATTTCCCGTTCTCGCCAGGTTCATATAGCTTCCCCGTAGCCTTTGAAGGATGCCGCTCGCCTGCTGAGGTGATGGTGGACGTGGTCTTCCTTCCAGTCCGGAGCAAAGTAGTAGACGCGCCCGGTGGAGCGGCGCCCGCCCAAGGACGTTGATCGCGGACATAAGTCCGGATCCTGCGGTCTTCTTGTACCAAGGTGACCAAGGCGTGTGATAGATGTGCCCGTTTTCGGAAATGTTGCCCTTGATCGGACAGCCATCGGGAGCTTCCTGCTGCCCAAGCGTCCATTGTTGGGCACGGTAATCCCATGGAGCAGTCTGGTTATCGGTGATCCAAATGCCGATGTGGCTGTTGTGGGCCTGATCTTGGAGATCGGCATAATCAGTGGAATACTTGCGAAACGCCCAAGCGTGGCAGGTCGCGACCATCTTCGCGTTGACATCTTCCCCGCTGACGTAGCAAACGGCGATTGTCCGGCCGTAGCCATCCTGACCACGGTAATCGCACTCGACAGCCTTTCCAAGGACGAGTTCTTCGAGGGCTGAGATAGCAGCCTTGCCGCAATCCCAGGCTTTGCCGTTTGGCTTGCTGCATTTCTGCCCGGCCTCGGGTGCGTCGATCCCGTGCAGGCGATAAACGATCCCATTCAGCTCTATCGTGTCACCATCGACCACCCGGGGAGAGGGCAGCTGCCAAAGCGGAACCGCTGAGCAGCGCGAACAGACCCAATGTGAATGCGTACCGCATATATTTGTTTCATCCCCCATCCATAGCGCTTCAGCCCGGGTCACTTTCTAGGTTCTGGCTCCGAAAATCAAACCGGGTCGCAGTTTCCCTCAGCCCTGCCAACCATGCCGTACGTTGAAGGCGGAAACTCAATCAATGGTTTGCGTGTGATTTCATCGTCTGCCACTTCCAGCTTGCATTAGCAAATCAAAAAATGTAGTATATCTTTGGCACAATATCAGAGACGCGGTGGAATAGCGCAGCATGGATTTGATACTCGAATCCATGCCTTTACCGTTTGTGTCTCGTGTACCGACATTTTTTCTTTGCATCGATTTTTCCGCAAAGACTGCTCCAGTAAGATATACTAGAAATAAGCGCTCGTCGGCACCACAGACCAATGATAAATATCAAGTTTAAACATAAAATGACTGGGTAACGGTCTCCGCTCTTCTTGCTGGCATTTGGTGAGCGGGTCCCGAACGGGTATCCGTAAGTTCGTGCTGAAGCGCATCAAACTACGGAAGGAGTTGTATGATGAAACAGAATCTAATTGCAGCATTAGCCTTGGGGTTGTTCCTCTCACCCTCCCTCGCAGGAGCACAACAACAAGCGCAAGAACCGAAATATGTCGTCAAGCCACTGGCTGAGAAAAAAGTGTCTGAATTGCCAGCGGGGGAGCTTTTCTGGCGCGTCGAAAATTTCGCCACCGGTGCTCAGGCGCAGGCCGCAATGGGACCAAACTCATTGGTTGCCGAGTCCCGGGGCAAGGTTTGGCTCTTCACTCTTGGGCCCGCTGGACAGGTATCAGCGGGGGGTACCAAGGTCGCCGAAATCGGGCCGATTCCGAAGGTAGAAGCATCGCAATACCTTCTCCGCATCAACGAGGCTGGCGGTCCTCCCGGCACCAAGACGCCGGTACACACGCATCCCGGCCCCGAAGCCTTTTATGTGCTAGCCGGAGAAACGAGCCAAAAGACACCTCATGGAGTGAACCGTGTCGGCGCAGGCCAGAGCATGGTGGGTCATGGCGACACCCCCATGGAGGTGTGGAGCAGCGGCTCAACGAAAACACAGTCGCTCGTGATGTTTGTGGTGGATGCCACAAAGCCGTTCTCATCACCGGCCAAGTTCGACTGAACCGAAACTTGAGTTTGCAACAGCTCGGACCGCCTCGGCTGACGGCAGTGGAGTGCACCCCCAGACTGAGACAAGGAAAATCACGGACAGTTTCCCCGCAAGGAGAGGAAACTGGGGCATGGCCGGACGGCAAAGAGTTATTGATGAGGACCAAAAACTGGAGCTTCTCCAGCGCGTGGAGGCGGGTGAAACCGTCAGCAAGTTGGCAGATGAGGTTGGCATCAGTCGCAATTTCTTTACGAGTGGCGTGATCAGCTGAGTTTTCATTATAATCTGAAGTCACGTCGGCGCGGGCGGCCGGCCAGATCGACAGCAGGAGTTGACGGGGACTTGCAGCTGCAGAGCAGCGTCGATCAGCGAGCGCCTCAGGAAAAGGCACTGACCAAGGCCAGGCGCCGGATCAGGGAATTGGAGCAGAAGGTCGGGCAACAGCAGCTCGATCTCGATTTTTTTCGCGAAGCCTTGCGGCACTTCGAGGAAGATCAGCGTCGGAGCAGCGCTCCTGGCGAAACGGGGTCTTCAAAGTCATCGATAAGATGATGACCGGCCTGTCGCAAAGCGAATTCAACATCGACCGAATGTGTTGGCTCGCGGGCGTCAGCCGCGCGAGTTATTACGGTCACTGGCTGGATTCGGCCCCTCGTCGGGCCGAAACAGGCTTGCGAGACCTCATTCAAAAGATGGCTCTCGGCACTACGGTTACCGCCGGATCGGAGCCCTGTTGCGTCGGGAGGGGTGGCAAGTCAACCACAAGTGCATTCTACGCATCATGCGTGAAGACAATCTGTTGTGCCTGCGCGCAAGACCCTTTGTTCCTACAACGATCAACTCGAGGCATGGTTGGCAAGTCGTGCCGAACCTCGCCAGGGGCATGATCCTCAATGGGATCAACCAGCTATGGGTTGCCGATATCACCTTCCTTCATCTCGCTGAGGAGTTTGCATTCCTTGCCGTCGTGCTTGACGCATTTAGCCGCCGGGTGGTCGGATGGGCATTGGATACGCATCTCAGAGCAAGTCTTGCGATCGAAGCTCTCGAGATGGCTATCACCGATCGCCAGCCCGTGCCCGGGAGCCTCGTGCATCATTCCGATAGCGGCGTTCAATACGCGTGCGGAGCCTACTCCGAACTTCTGCATCTTCACGGCATCCCAGGCGAGTATGAGCCGTGTCGGAAATCCTTATGACAACGCGAAAGCGGAGAGCTTCATGAAGACCCTGAAGCAGGAAGAGGTGCAAGGTCTCGCCTATAGGGATGCAGACGATGCCCGTCGGCGCATCGGCGCTTTCATCAATACCGTTTACAACGCGCAGCGCCTGCACTCGGCGCTCGACTACCTCACACCGGAGGAATACGAACAGAAGCATTCAGGTGGACGACGGATGGAAAAAGGCGGCATAGCTGAACACGGGGCGGTGTCCGCGATTTTCCTTGTCTCAATCTGAGGGTGCACTCCAATCGCACCGGGCGTAGTTGAAGCGGAAGCATTTGCGGTCAGCCATAGAATTGCACAACTGCCTCAGCCGCGATCAGCTGATCGTAAAAGATAAACGGTCTGCGCAGACGCGCCACCCACGCGTGCAGATTCCAGCTTTGCCGGTTGCCGCACATCAGTATCATGATTGGAGTGACGTTCCGCGCGGACGGCGTATTGACAATCTTTCTTAGACAGGCTCGGTCCTTGCAGCTCAGGCTACCGCAGGCTGCATTCGGATGCGTGTGCCAATCGCCCAGATAAGTATCCAACCTGGCTGACTGAAGATAATGGCGGCCAATTTCGCTCTGCTGCCACTCCTGGTCCGGAACGAAGCTGTAGCGCGCCCGGTGGGCGTGCGGGCCACCCGGAATACTGGCCGTGACGACAGCAACATTACTATCGGCCCAGTATCCCATGAAGGTTCCCCCAGTCTCGTCGTCATACCATTTATCGGCATCGAGGTGCATCTCGTGCACCACGGGCCTGGGTAGCCAGACTAGTGGTTGCATCCGCATTCCGGTGCACAGTGGAGTTCGTCTATCCTCCAACTCGGCGGCAGCCTTCTGGAGCCATCGTGCAGAGCGAGAGTGTGGATGACGGATTGCTCGAACTGCTCCGGTCGCGAAAGGACGTCCACCGCCAGTCGCAGCGACTCCAGTGATAATTCTTGCAGGTCGAAGGAGGCGCCCGTGAACGTCAACTCCGAGCAGCCTGGCGGCTGCCGCAGACCGGAGCTCTCGCCCGACCCAGGCGGCTTGTCGATCAGCCTTTTGTCGTAAGCGAACTCGCGGCAGGTCGGGCAGCCGGAAGTCGGATGATAATAGGCGACTATGCCGCCTTTCAGAGATGATGTGCCGAAGACGGAGATGAGCGGCTTCGCAGCTTTCTTGCAAAATTCGGCGAGCAGGCGCGAAATTCCCGAGGACGCGGTCGCATCGATTACAAGGTCGGCTTTCGCGATGATCGGAGGCAGCACGCTACTGTCGCCTTCCCCACCCGACGCACTCGGCATCCCGATGAAGTGCTGCACGCTTTCCACAGAGGTCCAGGGATACTCCGCCTCGACATGTTGTTTGATCGCAGCCGTTTTCCGCACGCCCCATGCTGTTGCGCCTAGCGGCCAGCGAATAGAGTTGCCCGGCTCGACGACGTCGTGGTCAACGACGACGAGTTGTCTGCAGCCGTTTCGGGCAAGTTCGATGGCAACAGGAGCGCCAATGGCGCCCATGCCGAAGACGGCCACTGTCTTGTTCCTCAAGATACCGACCGAGGGTACCCGGCTCCCGATGTCGCCTTCCCCGGCACGATGCGTCGGGATGATAACTAGCGAGGGTTTAGAGACCCTTTGGCCAGGCTTTGCCGGGCGGAACGACCTCGCAGGTCCAAAGAGCAGCGGAAAGAGGTATGTGTCTCCCTTAGCCCCGGCGCTCAATTCGGTCGATTGCACGGTTACCGAGAGCGAAATCGACGGCGAGGAGTTGTCGATGGGGCGCTGGTTGAAGTCGATTTTTTCCCGGAGGCTCTCATCGCCATCAAGCCATTTCTCGCGCGGCGGCGGTGCGAAGCGGTCGACGCGCCGCCAAGGAAACGTCGCGGCCTTGCTCCTGGCTTGCAATTCGCGGGGGAGGGGGAAGCTCCTTGTGGCGAGGACGGTTCCGTTATCGTCTTTGATTTCATCGACGGCGCCTCGGAAGGAAATTCCTTCTCCCACTTTTTCCATGAGGTAGGTGAGACGCAAGGATCCGCCTGCGGCATCTTCGAGGTCCCAGGCCGAGTCCACCAACACGTAGCTTCCATCGACAAAGCGCTTGAACTCGGGTGCGAGATAGTTCCACCACACCTCCATCGGCTCTCCCTGTGGATCCTCCGGCCCCCTTCCATTGAGAGCATTTTCAAGCTGTCTCTCCAGCAAAGTCGCCAAGGTCCATTCCGCCGACCAGAGGCCGGTGTCTCGTCCAAGCAGGCAGAGTGTCCCGTCGGCAGGCGAGCAATGCTTCTCGGGGAAGGTTGACGGATCGCCGCGCAGTACCACTTGCGGGCGGACAAACGGATAAGTGTCGGGGAATGCCGCCTGGAGCGGAAAGATGCGGCCGTCGGAGAGACGCCAGTCGAACTCGAGCCGAAGGCCTCCCTCTGCGAGCAACTCTTCGTCGATTAGGAGGGTGTCCCCGACAAAGGCGGCAAGGTCCTGCAATTCGAACTCGAATCTCCCCTTCCAGGCGGGTTCCCAACAGGGAACCATGCCGGGCTTAAGATCGCTGCATTTTATCATGACGTCAGCCTACGGGGCGATCTGGGGGCCTTGGGGGATCCTTGGGGCCGGGAGGAACGCCATCCGGACGCCCCGGCACCCCGGGCGGCGGCCCAGGAGGCGTGTGTCCCGGAATGCCTTGGCTTGGGGGTTTTGCCATGTAAATCTCCACAATTCGATTTTAATCAGAGAAGTCTTGGTGGCACTCACAGCGCCGTTCAAAAGCCATTTGCCAATGCCTGCTGGCCCGCGGACTTGGTTGGGAAGTATATGCGGGTAAATTGGTGAATTCCTGCGATCTGGATGTATGGCCGCCGAACATCTGCTTTGTGTCGCGGTATATGCAGGTTTCCTGCGGACCACGATCTCGCTCTGACAAGCGCCTGGCTAAATCCGATTATGAGTCACTCCGTTCCCACGGGCCGCCAAACCCCTTTCTGAGTAGAACCGGAATGCTGTCAAATCCTCCAGCTATGCCGATTTCGGTGGCGCACTTCGAGTTCTACAGTGCAGATGGGGGCACAATCCTCGGGAGACCGGTCCTGGTCGTCTGACCGTCATAGGTTCAATCTCCAGTCATCTGGCTCACGCGCAACGACACGTCACAGAGGAATGGTGACATGCGGAGAAGTCGGCTCTGATTTTTAACGGAATGCGTACGATATCTCGGTAGCCGTCACTGCTAGCTATTTTGAGTTCATCTACACGGCGCGGGTGTCGCAAACGGCACTTACGGTCCTTCCTCTTCTGAACTGGTCCGAAGGCTGTCGAAAGCTCCAGATTGCCTTGAGGGAGCCCCCTACAATCTACTTGATGCCTGGGCTCGACCCCGTCTGCGCGCCGGCAAGGGGAGAGTGGTTAGCCTTAGATGCCGCAAGGGACACTGCAGTCAGTATCAGTCCATCTGCAATAAGGAAGCGGCCGCGGAGCTCCGAAGGAAAATCGTTCGCCGGCACGATCGTGTGCGGAAGCTGAGCAACAAATGAGCGATCTTCCGGAAGGATAGTGACTACGGCATCCTCGAAGCTTAACCATTCACGTGTGAGCGGGAACCACGCCTTGAAGATGCTCTCCTTGGCACTGAAGAGCAGCCGTCCCCAATTACGGCCCTGAGGTGCGTTTGCGATCCAATTTCGCTCCTCGTCACCCGAAATGAGCGGCAACACGCCTGAGGGGAGCTCGTCGTCGACTTCGACATCGATCCCAAGCGCAACGCAGTCCTTCTGCAGGGTAACAGCCGCGGCATGGAATCCGGCGCAATGCGTTATGCTGCCCACGACGCCGCACGGCCAGAGCGGTTCTCGGTTAGGCCCAGTTGGGATCGCTGACGGCGGAAAGCCAAGCTTGGACAATGCCGCTCTGGCGCAGGCCCGCCCGATCGAAAATTCACGCCTTCTGCCTTCGAGTGCGGTGGCGATTGCAATTTCTTCTTCGGCCATCACTCCAATTCCGCTGCCTTCACTTGCCCGGCAGGTTTGCACGGCAACATTCGATGGCAGCAGCGTTCCTATCATCGAGATCTCCTCTCGCTTGAGCATGCATTTTTGCGGGGTACAAAATCGAGTGCGGTCGACGGCGCTTCCCCGCCAATGTCCTTTGACTCGGATCGAAAATCAGCAGCTGGGGGGAAGCATGGCCTCCTGCTTGCATCCGGCCGGTCAGCGACAATCCAGACAGAGTCGCCACGCTTGCATCAGCTCTCAGCCTCGCGGCTCGCTCGTCGGCTAAGCAGCATTCCTTTGAGATCGCCGAACTGCCTGAATATCACGAGCACGGCCAGCAACCCTGCCAGTAGCTCAGCAACTGCCTGGCTGATCAACAGGCCGTTAAAACCCCAAATGACGGGCAGCAGCAGTATGGCTGGTACGAAGAGATATCCTTGCCTCGCGAAGGAAACGACGGCACTCAGACGGGCTCTCCCGAACGACTGAAGCATGGTTATTGCAACGTACTGCACACCAAAAAGCCCGAAAAACAGATGGAACATAATGCATGCCGGGACAGCGATTTCCGTCACGGTCTCGCTATCGCTCAAAAGCTGGACGATTGGCCGCGCAAAAACCACGACCACAGCAGAAAAGCTGGCCGAGAACCCAACGGCTACGGAAAGCATGAACTTCGCCGCTCTCTGTACCCGAGCGAAGTCTTGTGCTCCCCAACTGAAACCGAGAACCGCCTGGGAGCCGATGCACAGGCCCATAATCGGGAGTGCACCGATCGTTATCAATCGTGCCGCTATACCTACAGCGGCAATGGAGTTATCGCCGAACGGCGCAGCAGCCCTGTTCAAGAGCACGAATGAAGCAGCAGACAAGATCCCGGTGAAGGTTGCGGGAGCGCCAATGGCGGCCATCTGCTTTACGCGGTCGCCCCTCCAAGTTGCGAAGGAAGGTCGGACACGGACAATTCCACGTTGCTTCACGAAATAGAGGACGTAGAGGCTGGTGGCGGAGATCTGAGACAGCAGTGTTGCGAGCGCGGCTCCGCGAACACCGAGATCCAGCGAAAAAATCAGAATGGGATCGAGCAGGGCATTCAGCGTGAAAGATGTAATCATGGTCCACATGCTGAAGCGTGTATTACCCTCAGCTCTCACGATAAACCCGTTGACCATGTTCAACAGCATGAGAGTGTACCCAAACAGGAGCAACCATGCGTAATCGAGTGCAGCTGGCATTATTGTCGGACTGGCACCCAGCACAGCGAGAACGTCGCGCAAATTGAGGAGCAGAGCGACGGTCAATCCGACTCCGATCGGAACCGCGAGGGCGAGTGCCGAGCTCGCCCCTCGACTGGCCTCCAGCGAATTGCCAGCCCCGAGATTGCGCGACACGAAGGATGCTGTGCCGACGCCGATTCCCTGCCCGACCGCGGTGAGCAGGACCACGATGGGCAAAGTTATGCTGACGGCAGCGATAGCCTGCGCACCGAGTGTCCCGACAAAGATCGCATTCACGAACTGCTGAAGTGCATTGAACGACAACCCAATAATCGAGGGAATGGCGAGCCGTATGATGAGGCGGGAGACCTTGCCATCCAACAAACTGATATGCTCTGCCGGTGAGGCCATGCGCTCTACTTTGCCCTTCATCAGTGGCTCCGAGGACCCCATCCGTTACCGGCCGATTGCAGCAGGATCTGCAAGCGCGTCCACCATCTGCAGGAGCTCCTCCCGCAAGATTGCGCAGACCTTGCGGGTCGTTTCGTAGCCAACCTGTCGTGGATCGTATCTCACTTCGATTCGTAGTTCGCCCGATTGGTACCCGACGCGAAACCAGAAGAGGTAGTTCAGAACGGACTGATCCATGTCGTCACCGATCCACAATGGATGTGGATCTCTGGACAGCAGACGGCGCGGATAATGATGTTGAAGCCTCGCCCGATAGTTCACTCCAATGCGAGGTAACGGGAGACGATCGATCCGCTCCCGGACAGCGGGGTTCCGATTTAAAAACTTCAAAGCCCGGAAACCTATGCCCTGGCGTGGCAACGAGCTGCGCTGCTGATAAATCGAACGGGCTCGGTTCGGACGAGACTCTGTACCATCAAGGCATAACGGGAGCGGCACCAGTTCACCGATATAGCCGATGATTTGAGACGGATCGATGTCGTCAAACAGCCGTCCCCTGGTCGAAGTGAGACTGTCAATCCAGAGTGAGTAATTGCCGAAAGCGCGGCCAAATGTCCCCGAAATAGCAGCAAGCAATAGATCGAAATCTTCGCAATCGGCAGACGTCGCCGCAACCATGAGAAGCTTCCTTGTTGCCTCCTCACTGATCCTTAGGTGGAATGTCGCCTGGTCTTTCCAGAGCGGCCTGCAGAATTCTTCATCGATATGTTCCTCAGTCCCTACATAGTGGAGCCACCTTGCAGTTTCGGCTGAAAATCCCGCCGCGCCAGCGCCAGCGTCGCTCACACGCATGTCAAACTGGTCATACCGCAAGCTCTCCCAATATTCGAGCTCTGTTGCCGCTTCGCCATTTGCGTAGTTATCCAATCGCTCCAGCCATCGAGACAGGGTCGACGTCTCGGGATCCGCAGCGCTTTGGCCTGAAGCAAACGAATTGTAAGCTGCCTCGAGGGCATTCAGGAACAGCCGGTATCCAACCCCGTCTGCTACGAAATGGTGTAGCAGGACAAGCAAATAGTAATCGTCGCACTCTGATGTCCGGAAGGCTGAGACTCTGATAAGCGGTGTTTCACCGTCAAATCGAAATGTGCGCTGACGCTCCGCGCAGGCGTGCTCGATGACCGTGAGTTGTTTTGCTGCGGCCATGCCGGCGAGGTCTATTTCTTCGACAAGGGGATCTGGTAGCGAACCGATTGCCTGAGACAGGCCCCTCGCCGTTTGGTCAATTCGGAGCTTCAGTCCTTCCTCCCGGCCGAGGACATGCGCAAGCGCTTGTTCAAGAATGGAGAGGTTCAAGTGGCCGGCGGGCATGAAGAACAGATCGCCAATGTTGTAGTGCTCGCCAATGCCAACGATACTATTCCAATGGGAGACTGCAGGGGTCACTGGCAGCGGCCCATCGGAAGTCGTCAAGGCATAGCTCGCCGCCGACGTTTGGTTCTTTGCCAGTTCTCGGATCGTTGGTGTCCGATGCAGTTGGCTGACCGTCAGGCTCAGTCCCGCTTTGCGCGCCAGTGTAACGCACCGCACGCTCAGTAGCGAATTTCCGCCGATATCAAAGAAGCTATCATCGATACCGACAGATTTTGTGCCCAACAGCTCTTGCCAAATATCGGCGAGCAGTCGCTCTCTCTTCGTCTGCGGCTTAGCGGATTTGGCCCTTCGCATGATGCTCGATGACACGGACGCCAGACGGGCACGGTCTATCTTCCCGCTCGCCGTAACCGGAATACGGCGCACGACCCGAACATCCGACGGGATCATGTAAGATGGCAGTTTTTGCCGCAGATGGTCTACAATGTCCCTTGAGGCCAGGCCGGCACGAGCCGGGACGACAAGGGCGAGCAGTCGCCGATCATCATCCTGGCCCCTTACAAATGCCGCGGCCTTCGCAACGCCAGGATGCGATGCAAGCGCCGTTTCGATGTCCTCCAGTTCAATTCGAAACCCCCGAAGCTGGATTTGGTTGTCCGCACGACCGCAAATCTCCAGAAGGCCTTCCACCGAGATGCGAGCGATATCACCACTGCGGTAGAGGAGGCTGTATTGACCTTCATCGTACGGATTTGGAACGAAAGAGTGAGTTGTCCGCTCTAGATCCTTCCAATAACCCGTGCTCAGGCAGAGCCCTGCCACACAGAGCTCGCCCGCAACGCCCACGGGCACCCGCTTCAACTGTGCGTCAAGAACGTAGATTTTTACATTGTCGATCGGGCGCCCGACCGGCACGGCGGAAGAGCCATCGTCGCCGTTCGATGTTCGGTATACCGCTGAATTAGACGCGCACTCCGTCGTTCCATAAAAGTTCCATAGGGGTACGTCCGGAAAGCACTCTCGCCAACGGTCGGGAAGTGATGGCGGCATCGGTTCAGCGCTGCTTGTAACCAGGCGCAAGTTGGTCTTTTTCGGGTCTCGCTGTTGAGAGGCGATCAAACCGGTGAGAATGGGAGGAGAGGCAAACAAACGCGTCACGTGATGCTTTGCCAATGCCTGCAACAAGAGGTCGGGGTCGAGCAACTGCTCATGCGTCAGGATCAGCGTGGGTACGCCCTTCAGGAGCCCTCCGAAATACTCCCATGCCGCAGCAACAAGGGCTGCTGACTTCTGTACCACCATCACGTCGAAGCCATCGAAGGGAAAGCATCGCCACATCCAGTTCAGTCGGTTGAGTATGGCGGATTCCGGTATGAGAACGCCCTTCGCCTTACCGGTCGAGGAAGAGGTATATATTAGACTGGCTGTGCTCTCATCGGGCAATTCGATAGTTCTGTGCGAAACCTGGCCAGCGTTGTATCTGGCCTGCAGGGTGGTCAGGCTGACGCTCGGCAGAGCGAAATCGACCTCTTCGTCGCTGCCGGTGTGCACAAGGAGGTTCGCGCCGCTATCCTCCAGGATTTGGCCGACCCGCTCCTTCGGGTAATCTGGCGATATCGGCACAACAACTGCCTCCAGGTCCCGAATTGCCAAAGTTGTGGCCGCTACATCCGGGGACCTGTCGACCAGCATGGCAACGATGTCTCCCGGCCCCACCCCGCAAGCTCGCAGAACGGCCTTGATCGCAGCCATCCGTTCGCGCAGTTGGCCAAACGTGATTGCTCCGAATTCGCCGAAGTAGGCCACCCGATCGATATTCGAAGCGCTCACCTGATCGAACGCTTCCACCAGCAGAGGTTCGTTCTCGTATAGCCGCTCCTCGCCCTTGAGCGAATTTAGACTGGCGACTTCCGACGGGCTGAGGCCCTCCAGGGCGAGGATCGGCTCGCCCGATCTCTGCACACAGGTAGCAATGAGATGATGAAGATTATCGGCCATGCGAGCGATCTCATCGCCTGAAAAAATGTCTTCCGCGTAGGCCAGTTGCAGTGCAATTGCATTGCCTTCATCTTGCGCGTAAAGCGTGAGGTCGAATTTCACATAACCGGTGTCGTACTCGCGAAATGACACTTGGAGATCGCGTTTGCCAGTTGGCTCCGCGGGCTCAGAGTACATGTTGAACATGACTTGGAAGATGGGCGATCGACCAGGCTCGCGGTGGAGTCGGGCATCCCGGACCATCCAGCTGAACGGATACGCCGAATTCGCGATGGCGTCCCCTATGAGGTCCTGTACGTGAGTTACGTGGCCAACGAAGGACCTGTTGACGTCGATCGTTGTGCGGATCGGCAGCATGTTGAGGAAGAAACCCACGATCTCCTCAGTGCCTGGCTCGCTGCGCACCACGTGCGGTATGCCAACGATAATATCGTCTTGGCCGCTATACATCCGCAATAGCAGCTTGAAGCATGCCAGAAGGACCGTGGAAGTCGTGCACCTGTGCCGGCGTGCAAAATCTCGCAACTGACCAGATAGCTCACCGCCAAGGAGAACCGCATGCGAATTCCCGCGGTAGGAGGTCACTTGCGGCCGCAGTCGAGGATTTCCAAGCGAAAGTACCGGAGGATTGTCGCCTATCTGCTGACGCCAATAGCGCCGCTGATCCTTCAGCGACTTCGGTGTGACATGTGCACTTTCCCACAGCGCATAGCTAGAGAGTGATGTGCGATCCGCCGGAGAAAATGCAGCCGCATGCGAGTATCTCGTTTGCAAGTCCCTGAGCAGGACAGAGATCGACCATGCATCTATGATGATTTCGTGCGCGGTGATCAATATGAGATGGTCGTCCGCGCCGAGACGAATTATGCGCGCACGAAACAGATTGCCCTGACTGAGATCAAAGGGCTTGTTGAGCTCCGTTCGCCGCAACTCCACCACAAGTGCCTCGGCCTCGTGGTTGGATAGGAGGGTGGCGTCCACCAACTCTAGATCGGAGTTCTTGGGATCATCGAAAATTTGAACCGCGCCGTCTTCGTCGATGAAACGTGCCGAAAGGGCGTCATGCGCCTGAACCACATCTTTCCAGGCCTTATTGAAAGCGGCCGGATCGATGTCACCTCGGATACGCACACCACCCTGGATAATGTAGTTTTTCGCAGTCGGGTCGAGCTGCCAGAGGAACCAAAGGTGTTCCTGTACTCGAGTGAGGGGTGATCGTCTGAGCTTGCCGCAGGTGGGGAGCCCGAACTTTGTCGTCTCGGACTGGCTTGATATCGACGCCGCAAGCGACCTGATCGTCCCATTCAGAACAAGCCTGAAGTCCACCTTAGTCCCGAGCTGCCTGTGGATTTGAGCCAATATAAGCATCGCGCGGATCGAGTCTCCGCCAAGGTCCATAAATTGGTCGCCCACGCCGATACTTTCGATCCGAAGAATGCTGGACCAAATATCTCGTAGTCTGCTTTCGAGCTCGGTCGTTGGTTCCTCGAAGGGCTCCAGCAACTCCGGGCGAAGCGTCGTCGGATCAGGCAGTGACGCGAAGTCGACCTTCCCGTTCGGGGTGGTCGGTAGCCGGTCGACACGTATGATTCGTTCCGGCAGCATGTAGGCGGGCAACCTTTCGGCAACAAAGCTGCGGAGTTCACTCTCCGATAGCCCGGCAGGAGCCGACACATACGCCACTATCCGTCTGGGCCCGATTGCTCCGTCCGTATTTGCTATGTCCCTGGCCGTGAGCTTCACGTTCTCGTGGAGGGGTGCAACAGCCACGGCCGCACTTATCAAAGGATGGGCGCACAGGCGAGACTCGATCTCTCCGAGTTCGATTCGATGTCCGCGGATCTTGATCTGCCGATCTCGTCTACCAAGACACTCCAAGAGGCCGTCTGCCCTGATCCGTCCGAGATCGCCGGTCTTGTAGAGCTGCCGATATGATGGGTGGTCCGAGAACGGATTTGACAGAAAAGCATTCTCGGTACGCTCGCCATCGTTGATGTAACCGTCAGCGACACCGACACCGCTCACACAGATTTCGCCAATCTCTCCCGCCTCGCACAGACGTGTGCCGCTGGCGACATAAACCTTGAGATTGGCAATCGGCTTACCAATGGGAACATAGGTCTCAGCCGTAATGGGCGGGAGAGACATCAGATGATGCGTGACCCCATCCGCGCATTCTGTCGGGCCGTAGTGATTGAGGATCGGGACATGAGGATAGAGTGTCAGCCAGCTGCGCACCAAGGCAGGCGTCAGCGGCTCGCCGACGGTGGAGATCATGCGTAAGGCGCCGAGAAGCCGCTCCTGCGCCGACAGTGTCTGCAGATATTCAACGAACACTGAGAGCAACGATGGAACGAATTGGACGACAGTGACGTGATTTGTTTCAAGGGCCTCAAGAAGGGCCATCGGAGATCTCACTGTCGCATCATCGATGATCGTGACGCAACTGCCGACACACAGCCCTGCCAAAAGCTGCCACAGCGAGATGTCAAAGCTATGCGAGGCAGTTTGTGCGACACAGTCCTTCTGACCTAGCTGGAGTGCATCAATCTTCGCCATCAAGTGGTTGTTGAGGCCCGCCCGCTTGACCATCACTCCCTTTGGTCTTCCCGTCGAACCGGAGGTGAACAGGAGGTAGGCGAGACGGCCCTCTACCGAAGCTCGCATTGCAGGAGAGGTACAGACATCGAGTAGCGCCGCCTGCACCGTCAAGAATTGCAGGTCGCCGGTGCCGTCTTCCTGGAATCGAGCAAGCGCTTCGGGTCTTTCTGACCCGATAATCAGATTGCATCCACTCTGCTCAATCATGCAGGAAATGCGCGATGCCGGTAAGGATGGATCGAGCGGCAAATAAGTTGAGCCGCTTTTCAAAATTGCGATTACCGTGGCCGCCCAATTAAGGTCTCTTGCGCCGTAATAGCCCACGATCGTACCCTCTGGACCGCGCGCCCGCAGGGTGCTCGCAATTCTATCCGACAGCAGTTGCAGCCCACCATATGTGAGCTCTTCCGCACCATGCTTGATCGCTACCTTGTCCCGGAACAATGCTGCGATTTCATCGATAGCCGCGACTACATCGATGAGTTGATTTCCCATAAATTCGGACTTCACAGTCCGGCCTTCGTTGAGCATAAGGTTCCTCGCCCGGCGAGGCAGCCAGTGGGTCATAGTTGGTCGTTCCTGCCCCGTCGCGATCGACAATCAGCAAAAGTCATGCCAGCGACGCAGAGAAGCGCCTATGCGAAATGTCCCTGTTAGTTCAATGCTTTAAGCGAGTGTGTTAGGAATTTTGTCGAACAGCAGCGTGTCGCGGAACTGACAAACACGACAATAGGGGCCACCTCTGGCTCCTTGGAAACAGCGGGCAGGGACATTAGCTAGTGCCCGTCCATAAACGGTAAACTGCTGAAATTATTGGGTGAATCGCGATATCTGCGCGGGCAAAGCCCGGCGG
>NZ_LNQC01000056.1 GCF_001651855.1 Sinorhizobium americanum
GACAACGACCGACGCCGCGCCTTGTAGGCGCGGCGAGGATATCCTTTGCTTGACAGACCCAGCCCAAAAAGAGAAGCCCGGCCATTCTTGACCGGGCTTTTTTCGACGGGCGCTGCGATCAGCGCTTGGAGAGCGGCACGTAGTCGCGCAGCGGTGCGCCGATGTAGAGCTGGCGCGGACGCCCGATGCGCTGTTCCGGATCCTCGATCATCTCGTTCCACTGGGCGATCCAGCCGACGGTGCGGGCAAGCGCGAAGAGCACCGTGAACATCGTAGTGGGGAAGCCCAGCGCTTTCAGCGTGATACCGGAATAGAAGTCGATGTTCGGGTAGAGCTTCTTCTCGATGAAGTACTCGTCCGTCAGCGCGATGCGCTCGAGTTCCATCGCGACTTCGAGAAGCGGATCGTCCTTGTGGCCGAGTTCGGCGAGCACCTCATGCGTCGTCTTCTGCATGATCTTCGCGCGCGGATCATAGTTCTTGTAGACCCGGTGACCGAAGCCCATCAGGCGGAACGGATCGTTCTTGTCCTTCGCCTTGGCGATAAATTCCGGGATGCGGTCGACCGAGCCGATCTCGGCGAGCATGTTGAGGGCCGCTTCGTTGGCACCGCCGTGAGCGGGACCCCAGAGGCAGGCAATGCCGGCGGCGATGCAGGCGAACGGGTTTGCGCCCGACGAGCCGGCAAGCCGCACCGTCGAGGTCGAGGCGTTCTGCTCGTGGTCGGCGTGCAGGATGAAGATGCGATCCATCGCCCGCGACAAGACCGGGTTCACCACATATTCCTCGCAGGGCACGGCAAAGCACATGCGCAGGAAGTTCGAGGCGTAGTCGAGATCGTTCTTCGGATAAACGAAAGGCTGGCCGATGTGATACTTGTAGGCCATTGCCGCAATCGTCGGCATCTTGGCGATCATGCGCAGCGACGCGACCATGCGCTGATGCGGGTCGGTAATGTCGGTGGAGTCGTGATAGAAGGCCGACAAGGCGCCGACGCAGCCGCACATGACGGCCATCGGGTGCGCGTCGCGCCGGAAGCCGGTGAAGAACCGTGACATCTGTTCGTGAATCATCGTGTGATGCGTCACGCGATAGTCGAAGTCGTCCTTCTGCGCCTTCGTCGGCAACTCGCCGTAAAGAAGAAGATAGCAGACTTCCAGGAAGTCGCCGTGATCGGCCAGCTGCTCGATCGGGTAGCCGCGATGCAGCAGCACGCCCTCGTCGCCGTCGATATAGGTGATCTTGGATTCACACGATGCCGTCGACGTGAAGCCGGGGTCGTAGGTGAACAACTTGGTCTGCTTGTAAAGCGAGCCGATATCCACCACGTCCGGGCCGATCGATCCCGATCTCACTGGCAGGTCCGCTGCTTTTCCATCGATTGAGATTGTCGCGCTTGTTCCTGACATGGGACCCTCCGTCTTTTGGCGCTGTGGCACGTCGTCCTATGCCACCAAATTAAGCGTTGCGAATTTGCTATATGATTTACTTTCGACTGCCAAGCTGTACGAAAGGCAAATTGTGCGATGCGAAAATGTGCATATGGCGGCGCAACAATCGCATGGTATGGCAATATATCCGCAAAGATCAATGATCGCTAATCTCACGGCTTAGGCTGGTCAGTTCAGCTCTGCCTATTTTTTTGGCAGGTAGTCTTACGATTGCAATAAGGTTCCTTTGGTTGCAGGATCGGTGCGGGCGGCCAGAGGGGGCAGAGCAGAGCGAAATGCGGGAGGGGCAGGGACCGGCAGTAATGCGCGACGCGGAGCGCGGCGCATGGAGCCTGTCAGCCGCCGACTTTGTCGTCGATACGCGCGAAAACCCGCAGATCAAGGCGCACAGCGGTTCCGTCGTAAAGGCCGATCGCCGCTCTTACGCCGGCCGGCTTCGATCTCGGACCGCCGCCGTTGCCGGTTCTCTGCGCGCGATGCTGCGCGAGGAAGACGATTTCGGCCATGGCTTCGTGTTGGTTCCGGTGCTTCTGGCGCTCGGGGCGCTTATCTGGTTTTCGCTGCCGGAGAACGTCGGACTTGCCAAACTCGCACCGCCGCTTTGCGTTTTCGGCATATCTGCATTGCTGTGCCGGGGGAAACTGCGTGCGTGGCGGCCGCTCTTGCTCGCGCCAGCAATCGTGGTCGCTGGTATGCTGCTTGCGGTGATCGAAACGCGCCGTGTCGATACGGTCATCCTTGATGGCCCGGTGACGACGAACCTGCGCGGCACCGTGCTCTCGCGCGAGCCGGACGACAAGGGGCGGTGGCGCTATCTGGTCGAGATCGTCGGCACCTCGGAGCCGACGCTGCGCAGGCCGCCCGGGCAGGCGACGCTGGTGGCCCGCAGTCGCCACGAGCCCTTCGCCATCGGCTCGGCCATCGAAGGCAAGGTTCGTCTCTCGCCGCCGTCCGGACCGGCGCTCCCGGGCCTCAACGATTTCGCCTTCGATGCCTATTTCAAGGGCGTGGGCGCCGTCGGCTTTTTCTACGGTGCGCCGCACAGGCCGTCGGACGCCAACGGCGATCTCTCCTTCTCGTTGCAGATGATCGCCCGCCTGTCGGCGTTGCGGGAAACGGTCGGCAATCGGATTCGGGCGGCAATCGGCGGCGACACCGGCGCCATCGCTGCAGCATTGGTAACCGGCGAGGAGCGCGCCATCAGCCGGGAGATCGTCGAGACGCTGCGGGCCGCCGGCCTTTCGCACGTCCTGGCGATTTCCGGGCTCAATATGGTGTTGGCAGCGGGCACCTTTCTCGTCGGTGCCCGAACCCTGCTGAGCCTGGTTCCCGGCCTTGCGGCGAAGCGCCCGATCAAGAAATACGCGGCCGCCGGCGCGCTCACCATGGTCTTCTTCTACATTCTGATTTCCGGCGGTGCGGTGTCGGCGCTCAGATCCTGGATCATGATCTCGATCATGCTTGTCGCCGTCCTCTTCGACCGCGTCTCCATCAGCCTGCGCAATGTCGCGCTTGCCGCGCTGATCATCATTGTATGGTCGCCCTCGGCCGTGGCGGGTCCCGGCTTTCAGATGTCCTTTGCCGCGACACTGGCGCTTGTTGCCGGCTACGCTCGCTGGCGCGACCATCGGCTACGGAGTGCAGAGGAGAGGCGTTCTCGGCTGAACCTCGGCCAGGTCTCCGGTCCCGTCGTCGCTACCGTCGCGACGTCGCTCATTGGCGGACTGGCCACTGCCGTCTATGCGGCAGCGCATTTCCAGCGGCTGCCAGCCTACGGACTGCTCGCCAATGTCCTGACGACACCGCTGATCGGCATTCTCATCATGCCCTTTGGCCTCTTTGCCATGCTGCTCATGCCTTTCGGGCTGGAATATTACCCCTTGATGGTGATGGGGCAGGGGCTGGATTGGATGCTCACCGTCGCGCGCTACGTGGCGACGCTCGACGGTGAGTGGGTCACCGGACGTATTGGCGCGGCAGGTTTCTTCCTGCTCGCTTTCGGCGGCGTGTTGCTCTGCGTTCTCAGGACCCGGCTCGCCTTCGCCGGTGCGGCGTTGATCCTCGTGGGCGGGTTGTCCGTCGCGTTGGACCGCCAGGCGGAACGGCCCTCCATTACGATTTCCGAAGACGGACAACTGGTCGGCCTGATCGCCGAGGACGCGATTGCGACCAACAAGGCACGTCCGCCGGCGTTCATCTTCTCGCAATGGCAACGCGCGCTTGCCCTTGAGAGCCACCTTGCGCCTGTCGAAGCGTCCGCCGAAGGCCGCGTCCGGGAGGGTGTCGATCGCTCCGCGCGGAGTGCTCCAGGCGCTCAACCCGCCAACAGGATAGCGAGTGGGAACGCCATGCCGTATCTGGCTGCGGCGAAGCCGGGCGCCTTTATTTGTCGCAAGGGCGAGTGGTGCGTCGGTCGCAGCCGGCAAGGTTGGGCGGTTGCGGTGATAGAAGCACCGGATGCCTTCGCGGAGCTGTGCGGCCGCGTCGACCTGATGGTTGCCGCGACAAGGCGGGCGTTGCCGGTCTGTTCGTCGGGCAAAACGCTGGTGTTTACCGGCAGGACGTTGCGGCAGACCGGCGCGATCGAGATTTATGCCGACGCGGCGCAGCCTGCTCGCATGCGCGTCATGACGTCTTTTCTATCGACGCAGAGGCCGTGGCAGCAGCACCGCCGCTATGATTGGCGCAGTGACAGTTTTTCCTCCGAACCGCCCGCGTTCTAAAGGGTCTGCAGCGCCGTTTCGGCGTTGCCTCGCCATTATTCCTGATTATTATACTCCAGATATCCTTGTCATCCGAGCCGGCTTTGCGTAAAGACCGTGCCGGCGAGGAAGTCTGGCCGCTTGCGACCAGCGCCCTCGATTGCCCGAAGCGCCGACGTTGATCGGGAAGCGCGCGAAATAATGAGGAACGAGATGTCGAATCGGAGCCGACCGACCCAGAACCTGTTGCTGGCGGCGACACTTGCCATTTTCCTTTCCGGCCCGGCCATGGTCGCAGCCCAGACGGAACCATCGGCGCCAGTCGGCGAGCAGACCGTTGCCCCGCTGCCGGCCGAGGGTGGAAGCAGCCCGGCGCCCGTAACGGCGCCGGCGCCGGCCGAAGGCGGCGCGATCGCCGCCGAAGGCGCGCCGAACCTTCCGCACGACCTGTCGCCGGTCGGCATGTTCCTCGCCGCTGACGTGGTCGTCAAAAGCGTGATGATCGCACTCGCCCTGGCCTCGGTGGCGACTTGGGCGATTTTCTTTGTGAAGACCCTGGAACTCGCCTTTGCGAAGGTGCGGATGAAGCGCGCGGTACGCGCGTTGACGGCGGCAAACGGTCTGGCAGCGCTGAAACTCGACCGCAAGGCAGGGGTTGCGGGCGAAATGATCGCCGCCGCCGTCGATGAGATGGCTCGTTCCGAGGCGGTCCTGGACCAAGCGCCGGCGACAGGCGTCAAGGAGCGCGCCGCCTCGCTGCTTTCCCGCATCGAGATCCGCGCCGGCAAGAGGATGAGCGCCGGCACCGGCGTTCTGGCTTCGATCGGCTCGGTCGGTCCCTTCGTCGGTCTGTTCGGCACCGTCTGGGGAATCATGAATTCCTTCATCGGCATCAGCAAGGCGCAGACGACCAATCTGGCGATCGTCGCGCCCGGCATCGCCGAAGCCCTGCTGGCGACCGCCATCGGGCTTGTCGCTGCCATTCCGGCAGTGGTGATCTACAACTACTTCGCCCGCTCGGTCGGCGGATACAAGCTCATCCTGGCGGATGCCGCCGCCGCGGTTGAGCGGCTGGTAAGCCGCGATCTCGATCACCGCCAGATCCGCAAGCCTCAGCCGCGCCGGCAGGACGGTTACGGCCATGGTGCCGATGCGTCGATCGCCAGGATCGGGTGAGCGGATATGGCGGGACGGATATCTGAAGGCAGCGGCGACCTCGACGAGAACAGCGAGATCAACGTCACGCCGTTCATCGATGTGATGCTGGTGCTCCTGATCATCTTCATGGTGGCTGCGCCGCTGGCGACGGTCGACATGAAGGTGGACTTGCCGCAATCCGTCGCCAGGCCGACGCCGCGTGACGACAAGCCGGTATTCGTGACCTTGAAGGCGGATCTGTCGCTGGCGATCGGCAATGAGGAGACGGGACGTGACGCCTTCGTCGCCGAACTCGATCGAATCACCAACGGAAACAAGGAAACCCGCGTTCTGCTTCGCGCCGACCGGCTGGTCGACTACGGCGAGTTGATGACCGTCATGAATCTCATCCAGGGCGCGGGCTACGGCAAGATCGCCCTTGTCGGGCTCGAGGCCGCTCCCGGCCGCTGACGATCCCGTCGCACCAACGCCATCAAGCAACCGCATTCGAGCCGCCGGCCTTTCGCTGGCGGCTTCCTTTTTGCGGGCCGAATGCCGCGGTCGCTTGAAACCCGCGGTGCGGCGAATTATGAGCTTAGGCATGTGGCTCTCACGCAGCCAGGCTAGATCGCGCGGAATTCCCAAGATGGCGGCGCCGCGCCCATTCGCACACGAGGCAGCATCATGAACTTCGAAGCAGCGCGCATTAAGATGGTGGACAATCAGATCCGCACGACGGATGTGACCTCCCACTCGGTTCTGACTGCCTTTCTCTCCGTGCCACGCGAGGAATTCGTGCCGGCGAAGATGAAGGAACTGGCGTATATCGACACGGATATCGCGCTCGTCGGCGGCATCACCCCGCGCTACCTCATGGAGCCGTCTCCGCTGGCAAAGCTGCTGCAGCTCGCCCAGATCACCAAATCGGACAAGGTGCTCGAGATCGGCTCGGGGACGGGCTATGCTTCCGCCCTGCTGTCGCTCATCGCCGGCTCGGTCGTGGCGCTGGAGAGCGACGAGGCGCTGGCGGCTACGGCGACTGAGACGCTGGCGCGTCTTGGCTATGGCAGCGTCAGGATGGCAAGAGGCGATCTCACCAAGGGGTACGCCGCCGAAGCGCCCTATGACGTGATCTTCATCAACGGCGCGGTGGAGACGATTCCCGCTTCTCTTTTCGAGCAGCTTCGCGACGGCGGTCGCCTAGTCGCCGTGGAAGGGTTTGGTAACGCATCGCGTGCGAAACTCTACATGCGAGAATCGGGCAGGACTTCCGAGCGATCCGATTTCAATACGTCCGTGAAACCGCTGCCCGGGTTCAATCGCGAGCGGTCGTTTATTTTCTGAGGTGCCACTTATTGAGGCATCTCAGCACACGCCTCTCTGGCTGAAATTTGCAATGTTGCCAATCGGCAACGTGTCATGTGTTTCTTTTTGAAATGCCCCCCTCGCATGCAGTGTACGGTTGTCGTAAGGTCGAATCCGGGGTTCAAAGTGGAACGACGAGGTGATTTGCCCGCCGAGGGGCGGCTGGGCGGATTGCCGCATGGGGATTGAACAGGCCGCCCACGGGGATTTGGTCTGCTGGAAATTGCCGGGTGCGTGACGCCCGGCTGAACGGAGGGAAGATGGTGTCGATTGTCCGCAAAGCAGCCTTGTGGGCGGCTGTCTCGACCAGTGTATTGCTTGCGCCGCACGCCGTGCTCGCTGAGACGATCTTCGGGGCAATGGCCAAGGCCTATGCGAACAATCCGGATCTCAATGCCGCGCGCGCCGGCCTCAGAGCTACCGATGAGGGCGTTCCGATCGCGAAGTCCGGTTACCGCCCCCAGGTTTCTGCCTCTGCAACCGGGACGCTGACGCGCATCGACGCCGAAACCGGTAGGCGGGATACGCATGATGGGCAGGTCGGCATTTCGATCACCCAGACGATCTTCGACGGATTTCAGACCTTGAACAACGTCAGGGCGGCGCAGTCGGACGTCTTCTCCGGACGGGAGACACTGAAGGCTAACGAGATCCAGATTCTTCTGTCGGCTGCCCAGTCCTATGCGAATATCGCTCGCGACCAGCAGATCGTCTCCATTCGCCGTCAGAACCTCGCCTTCCTCCGCGAACAGTTGAACGCCGCCCAGGCGCGTCTCGATGTGGGCGAAGGCACTCGGACCGACGTGAGCCAGGCGGAAGCCGAACTCGCCAACGCGCAGTCGCTGCTCGTCGCTGCGGTTGCCCAATTGAAGCAGAGCGAAGCGGTCTATGTTCAGATCGTCGGCGCCGCCCCGACGGGTATCCGTCAGCCCCGTCCGGCAACGAAGGGCATGCCGCGATCTCTCGATCAGGCAGTTGCCACCGGCCTGCGGGAGAACCCGCAGATCCTCGCAGCGCAGTACAATGTCGATTCGGCGGGCTTCCAGGTAAAATCGGCCGAGGGCACGATGCTGCCGGGCGTCGTCCTCCAGGGATCGGTTACACGCAATACCGGCAATTCCGGCACGGGCATTGATGACACCACTGCGAGCGTCACCGCCCGTCTTGAAGTGCCGATCTACCAGGGTGGCGCTGAATACGGCCAGATTCGCCAGGCGAAGGAAGTTCTCGGTCAGCAGCGCATCCTCGTCGACTCCGCGCGCGCCTCGGTGCAGCAGACGGTCGTTTCCGCCCATGCGCAGCTCGAATCCGCGCTTGCCCGGATCACCGCCAGCCGGTCGCAGATCTCGGCCGCGAATCTTGCTCTGGAAGGCGTCATCGAAGAACGCAAGGTCGGCCAGCGCACCACGCTTGATGTGCTCGATGCGCAGCAGGACGTTCTGGATGCGCAGGAATCACTTGCCGCCGCTCAGCGCGATGCCGTCGTGGCGAGCTACGCCCTGCTTGCGGCCATGGGCAAGCTGACCGTCGCGGTTCAAGGTCTGCAAGTGGCCGAGTATCGTCCGGAACAGCACTACGAAGCCGTCAAGGACAAGTGGTTCGGCCTGCGTACCGTAGACGGACGCTAAAGTTTCAGCCGCATCGTTCTCCTTGAGCCGCCTTCGGTTCAAGGAGAGGGATGATGTTGCCAAGTAGTATGGCGCGCCGTGGGCTACCACCGGTGCGCCATTTGCTTTCGTAGCCTTGGCACCTCCTTTAAAAAACAAATCTGTGCAAGAATTTCCTCAGCTGATTCGCGACATTTGTTTCGTTCGCGAACTCACATAAGGTTCGTTCGAAATCGGCACGCGGACCGCTTCTGACATGCGATTGTCCGCAGCAAACGAGGATTGAAATGGCACAGCTCAATGTCGCACGAGAACCTTCGATGGATGAGATTCTGGCATCCATTCGCAAGATCATCGAGAACAACGAGCCTGGTCTGGCCGGCGCCTCTGCACCGCAAACATTCGAGGACGGCTCTGACGACGAAATCGAGTTGACGATCGACTCCGAAATCGATGCTGAGGCACTCTCGTCCGAACACCGCGTTCCGTCCCGCATCTCCCTGACGGACGCCGAGCCGGCCAATAGCGGCGCGGGAGAGGCGACGGCATCCTCTTCGTCGCCGCTTTCCCTTGCGGACGTGGCGGCGCGCGTGCGGGCGGCCTCCGAGCGCCATGCATCGCATTACGCCGCTAAGGAGCCTTCAATGCTCGAGCGGGCCAGTTCCGTAGAGCAAAACCCGGTGGAGAAAAGTCCGGCAGCGGAGAGCCCGGTGATCACATCGCGGATGGCATCCGTTCCGTTTTCGAATGCGCCCTCGGCCGCGGCCGAGAAGCTGTCCGAAGGCGTGTCGCTGCGCAGCTTTGCCGAAGAGCCCGTGGCTATGGCGGCGGTTCCGTCAGCGCCGGGCTACCCGTTCGTTCCGGAAGCAGCCGGGAGAAGCGACGAGGTCGGCGGGGCGATCCTATCGCCCTCCGTCGGTCGGCAGGTGGCGCGTGCTTTTGACGATCTGGCCCATGCGGTGGATCAGGGGCCGCGGCGGTCTTTCGACGAGATCGCCGAGGCGATGCTTCGCCCGATGCTGCAGGAATGGCTCGACGACAATCTGCCGACGCTGGTCGAGAAATTGGTGCGCGAGGAGATCGAACGGGTCGCGCGCGGTCCCCGGCGCTAAAGCCTTGCGGAACTCCTAAAGGGCGACCGAGCGCTGCTTCTGAGCCTTCGGTGCATCGAGCCGTTCAGAAAAAGACGGCTGGCGGACATCCTTGAGTTGACAGGCCAAAGCC
Organism: Sinorhizobium americanum; assembly: GCF_001651855.1. Classification (GTDB taxonomy): domain Bacteria; phylum Pseudomonadota; class Alphaproteobacteria; order Rhizobiales; family Rhizobiaceae; genus Sinorhizobium; species Sinorhizobium americanum. The sequence continues at coordinate 9,486 of NZ_LNQC01000056.1, forward strand.
GTGATCGTCGCGGCTTTTTCCCCGTTTGTGTTGACTTGGACGGGCCGTTCCGGTTTACAAACCCTGACATCAATCTCGAAAATCGGTCAAAGAATGCTCGACAAGACCTACGATTCCGCATCCGTCGACCCACGTATCGCCAAGAAGTGGGACGATGAAAACGCGTTTCGTGCCGGCGCCGGCGCAAAGCCGGACGCCGAAACCTTCTGCATCGTGATTCCGCCGCCGAACGTCACCGGCTCCCTGCACATGGGTCACGCTCTCAACAACACCCTGCAGGACGTCATGGTGCGCTTCGAGCGCATGCGCGGCAAGGATGTCCTTTGGCAGCCGGGCATGGACCATGCCGGCATCGCCACGCAGATGGTCGTCGAGCGGCAGCTCGCTGAGCGCCAGCTGCCGGGTCGTCGCGACATGGGACGTGAGGCCTTTATCGACAAGGTCTGGGAATGGAAGGGCGAATCCGGCGGCCTGATCTTCAATCAGTTGAAACGGCTCGGTGCCTCCTGCGACTGGTCGCGTGAGCGCTTCACCATGGATGAGGGGCTGTCCGAAGCGGTCGTCGAGGTCTTCGTCAGCCTCTACAAGGAAGGCCTGATCTATCGCGACACGCGTCTCGTCAATTGGGATCCGAAGTTGCAGACGGCGATTTCGGACATCGAGGTCGAGCAGGTCGAGGTCAACGGCCACCTCTGGCATCTGCGCTATCCGCTCGAAGAGGGCGTCACCTATCAGCACCCGGTCGCCTTCGACAACGACGGCAAGGCCACCGAGTGGGAAACCCGCGACTATCTGGTCGTTGCCACCACCCGTCCGGAAACGATGCTCGGCGACACTGGCGTCGCGGTGCATCCCGATGACGCGCGCTACAAGGGGATTGTCGGCAAGCACGTCATCCTGCCGATCGTCGGACGGCGCATACCGATCGTCGCCGACGAATATCCGGACCCGACGACAGGCACCGGCGCTGTGAAGATGACGCCGGCCCACGACTTCAACGATTTCGAAGTCGGCAAACGCCGGGGGCTTCGCCAGGTCAACGTGCTGACCGCGGACGGCCGGGTCACGATCACCAGCAACGAGGACTTCCTCGAGGGTCTCGATCAGCCCGCAGCGCTCCACGGCGCCTGGGATGAGCTTGAGGGCAAGGACAGGTTCGAGGCGCGCAGGCTGATCGTCGAAACGCTCGAGGCCGCCGGTCTCGTTGACCATATCGAGCCGCACAGGCACGTCGTGCCGCATGGCGATCGCGGCGGTGTGCCAATCGAGCCGCGCCTGACCGAACAATGGTATGTCGACGCAAAGACGCTGGCCAAGCCGGCCATAGCTTCGGTCAGGGAAGGGCGCACGAGCTTCGTCCCGAAGAATTGGGAGAAGACCTATTTCGAGTGGATGGAGAACATCCAACCCTGGTGCATTTCGCGTCAGCTCTGGTGGGGCCACCAGATCCCGGCCTGGTATGGTCCGGATGGCCAGGTTTTCGTCGAGAAGACCGAGGAAGAGGCGCTGCACGCGGCAATTCAGCACTACATCGCGCATGAAGGACCGATGAAGGCCTATGTTGAGGACCTGCTCGAGAACTTCAAGCCGGGCGAAATCCTGACGCGTGACGAGGATGTGCTCGACACCTGGTTCTCGTCCGCCCTCTGGCCCTTCTCGACGCTCGGCTGGCCGAGCGAGACGCCGGAACTCGAAAAATACTACCAGACCGACGTTCTGGTCACCGGCTTCGACATCATCTTCTTCTGGGTGGCGCGGATGATGATGATGGGCCTGCATCTCATGAAGGACGCCGACGGCACGCCGGTCGAGCCGTTCCACACCGTCTATGTCCATGCGCTCGTTCGCGACAAGAACGGGCAGAAGATGTCGAAGTCGAAGGGCAACGTCATCGACCCGCTCGAACTGATCGACGAATACGGCGCCGATGCGCTACGCTTCACGCTGGCGATCATGGCGGCCCAAGGACGGGACGTGAAGCTTGATCCGGCCCGCATCGCCGGCTACCGCAACTTCGGCACCAAGCTCTGGAACGCTACGCGTTTTGCCGAGATGAATGGCGCCACGAGCAGCGAGGGCTTCATCCCGGAAGCCGCCTCGCTGACGGTCAACCGTTGGATTCTGACCGAACTTTCGCGCACCATCCGCGATGTCACCGAGGCGATCGAGGGATATCGCTTCAATGACGCGGCGGGAAGTCTCTACCGCTTCATATGGAACCAGTTCTGCGACTGGTATCTCGAACTGTTGAAGCCGGTCTTCGGCGGCGAGGACGAGACCGCCAAGCGCGAATCGCAGGCCTGCGTCGCTTACGTACTGGACGAGACCTACAAGCTCTTGCATCCGTTCATGCCCTTCATGACGGAGGAGCTCTGGGAGAAGACCTCCGGCCCGGGCCGTGAGCGCGCGACGCTGCTCTGCCACGCCGAATGGCCGGCCGCCTTTTACGCGGACGATCTGGCCGCGGATGAAATCAATTGGCTGATCGATCTCGTCTCGGGGATCCGTTCGGTCCGGGCGGAAATGAACGTCCCGCCGGCGGCGATGGCGCCGCTGGTCATCGTTGGCGCCAAGGGCTTGACGAGCGAGCGGCTCGATCGGCATGGCCCGGCGATCAAGCGGCTGGCGAGGGTGGAGAGCATCGAGTACGCGGCGGTGGCGCCGCGCGGCAGCGCCCAGATCGTCATCGGCGAAGCGACGGCCTGCCTTCCGCTCGGCAGTCTAGTCGATCTGGTGGCAGAAAAATTGCGCCTCGAGAAGTCTATTGCCAAGGTCGAGGCCGAGCGCGAGAGAATTCTCGGCAAGCTGGCCAACGAAAAGTTCGTCGCCAATGCGAAGCCGGAATTGGTCGAAGCGGAGCGGGAACGCTTGGCCGAACTCAACCTGCAGAAGGACTCGCTCGGCGTTGCACTAAGCCGCGTTTCGGAAGCGGGTTAGGCCAGTTCAAGCTTGGATATGATAGTCCGCGGCAGAAATGCCCCGGACTTTTTCGTATCGAAGGCAACTTCGAATCAGTTTCCCCATTGGTCGATCAAGCTGCGAATTACACGCGTGGGTTTTGTTGCGGCGTTTTCCCACGGACAGCGGCGGGTTGTTTTGCAAAAAGCAATATTGTTGTCGTGACGTCACACATTGCTGCATTGTTGGAAAACTCTTCTAATTTGGCGGAAATCATACTCCACATGAGAAAAATCATTCCTCATTATTTGGAATGAGGCCGAATCATGAAATTCTTACGTAAATTTTATGACTGAATTCGTCGCCTTTAGTCCTCCGACTACGAATTGCCAATCACGGCATCGTGACGAATAGTCAGCCCAATTGCGGTGGCGCGAGGTGAACGCCGCATTCATTGAAATGCAGGGGAGGAGCTGAATGGCTCGAAATGGACTGAAGAAGAGCATTCTCGCAGCGGTTGCCGGAGTGCTCGTCGCGTCGGCTGCGCAGGCTGGGGGGCTCGAGCGCAGCGGCTACAATATCGATCTCTTGTTCGATCCCTCAGATTATGCGGCGGAAGCGACGGCGACTTATGTCAACCCGCAACGCGAGCTGAAGGACGTGGAGGATATCAGGCCGGGCAATGGGGTCGGGTCAGACGGCATAGGCGGCGGCAGCACCAGCGTTCAGGATACAGAGAGTTATTGGGCGCCCCGCGTGGGCGTAAAGGCTGGTTTGGGTGACAGCGTTGACTGTATGGCGGACTACTCCCAGCCTTGGGGCGCCCATACCAATCCTGGCAGGAACTGGATGGGCGCCAACGACAATATCGAGACCAAGGTCGAAAGCGATAACTACGCGGCCACCTGTTCTTACAAATGGGATATGGGTCCGGGCTTTGTCCGTTTGATCGGCGGTGCGTTCTATCAGGAGGTTGGCGGCTTTAAAGAGCGGCTCGTCGCGCCTGGTGCCATCGGTCGGCTGGACTTGGAGGGTTCCGGATGGGGTTGGCGAACTGGTGTGGCGTATGAAATTCCTGAATACGCAATGCGCGCCAGCCTAGTCTACAACAGCGCAGTCGATCTGGATGACCTATCCGGTACAATCGATCTGCGTCAGTTTGCGCCGATCGGCGTCAAGTATGACGTTTCCGGTTCCGCCTCGATGCCGGATTCGTTGGAACTCAAGGTGCAGACTGGTATTGCTCCCGGATGGCTGGCGTTTGGCTCGGTCAAGTGGACCGACTGGAGTCAACTCCAGGTCCTCAACTTCTGCCCAGCAACGGGATCTCCGCTTCCGTGCACAAGCCTCGATCTGCTCTATCAGGACGGTTGGACGATCACCGGCGGCATCGGCCACAAGTTCAACGATCAATGGAGCGGCGCGGTCAGCGTGGCCTGGGACCGCGGCACGAGCACCGGGATTGGTACGCAGACGGACACTTGGACGCTCGGCACGGCTGTTACGTATTCCCCAACGCAGAACGTCGAACTGCGGCTTGCCGGCATCGTCGGTATCCTGACCAGCGGGGAGTCAGGCCCTACGACCTATCAGGGAACGACCTACGGCAACGAAGCGAGATATTCATTCGACAACGACTTCGTCGGCGCGATCTCGACATCGCTAAAAGTCAGGTTCTGATTTCCATCGATCATCATTTCAAGGCCCGGTTCTGCCGGGCCTTTCTTTTGGCGGACGGGCGCATTTCGGCCGCCGCTTATAAGCAATCGCGAATGTGACGATTCAGCAACACATTTATTACTATGCTTTGCTAGTATCCGCCCCGTGTCGAATATGTCCATTTCCCGCCACAAAATGGGAGCAGCGATAATAGCGACAAACGTGCGAGTGCCGTGTTTGCGTTTGAGGTGAACTGAGTTTGTGTGCCGCCATGACATCCCTTAGCAACTGGCGCTTGGCGCGTGGTCGGGCCGATATCGATCGCGACGGCGCTGGCGTGCGCGGCAACCGAACCAGCCGGCTGGCGTTGATACGCCAGGACGCTGAAGCGGCACGGGGCCGGGGACTGGTCGATGTGCATGGTGATTGGGTCGGCATAGCCGGTCGGGACGGAAGAAGCTGATTGTGATGCGCGCGGGTGAATTAAAGTCGCTGAAAATGGCGGTGCTGGGCATGTCCCTGGCGGTTGGCGCCACCGCTGCAGGACCGGCGCGAGCCTTCGATCCATCCGCGGGCGTGACAAAGGAGTCGGGTCCGTTCGCGCTCTTCAAGTTCGGCTTCTCCGCCTATAAGAGCGGTCGCAAGGACGAGGCGGTCGAGGCCTACCGCTATGCCGCCGAGAAGGGCCATACGGGGTCGCGCTGGGCGCTTGCCAACATGTACGCCTATGGCGATGGCGTCGCGGAGAACGATCTCGAAGCATTCAAGATCTACAGCGAGATCGCCCAGCAGGGCGTCGAGCCCGGTTCCGAGGATACCGGCTATTTCGTCAACGCGCTGATCGCGCTTGCCGGCTATTACCGACGCGGCATTCCGGACAGCCCGGTCGAGGCTGACCTGCCGCAGGCGCGGCAGCTCTATTTCCAGGCGGCATCGACCTTCGGCATCGCCGAAGCGCAGTTCCAGTTGGCGCGGATGCTGCTTTCGGGCGAGGGCGGCACCGTCAATGTTCAGCAGGCCAAGAAATGGCTGAACCGGGCGCGCAAGAACGGCCATGCCGGTGCCATGGGCGTCTTCGGAAACGTCATCTTCCAGGAAGGCCAGACGGTGCGCGGCCTCGCCTATATGACGGCGGCGCTCGACCAGTGTTCGCCGAAGGACAGGCCGTGGCTCCAGTCCATGCAGGAGCAGGCCTTCTCGCTTGCGACCGAGGACGACCGCCGCGTCGCGATCGCCATGGCCGAGAACATGCATCACCACCAGGCCGACGAGTAAGCCCCTTAGAAAGCAAATTCGGCAGCAACCGGCACGTGGTCGGACGGCTTTTCCCAGGCGCGGACATGCTTTTCGATCGATGTGGAAACCAGCTTGTCGGCCGCCTCGGGCGACAGCATCAGGTGGTCGATGCGGATGCCGAAATTCTTCTGCCAGCAGCCGGCCTGATAATCCCAGAAGGAATAAAGCGGCACCTCATCCGTCGTGGCGCGCACCGCATCGGTGAGGCCGAGATTGCGCATCTGCCGAAAGGCTGAACGCGTCTCAGGCAGGAAGAGCGCGTCATTGCGCCAGACATTAATGTCCCAGCAGTCATGAGCCTCGGGAATGACGTTGTAGTCGCCGGCGAGGATCAGCGGCTCTTCGAGCATCAGCCTCTCCTTGGCGAAGGACGTGAGCCGCTGCATCCATCCGAGCTTGTAGGGATATTTCTCCGTGCCGACCGGATTGCCATTCGGCAGATAGAGGCAGCAAACGCGAATCGATCCGCCTGCAACGGAAAAGACGCCCTCGATGAAGCGCGACTGCTCGTCGGAATCGTCGCCCGGCAGTCCGCGGTTCACTTCGTCAGGCCGCAGCTTGGAAAGCAGCGCCACGCCGTTGAAGCCTTTTTGACCGTGGGTTTCGATATGATAGCCGAGCGCCTCGATCTCCTCCCTCGGGAACGCATCGTCGACCGACTTGATCTCCTGCAGGCAGGCGATGTCCGGGTTCGATGCCTTGAGCCAGGCAACGAGACCGTCGAACCGCGCCTTGATGCCGTTGATGTTCCAGGTGGCGATCTTCATGGGCCGCATCTGCCTTTCTTTTTATGGTCTCGCATTGGCGCCGAGTCGTTTTAGCGGCTGCGGTTTCTTTTGACAAATCTCCGCGGCAGGACGCAATTGGCGCTCCAAAGGCCCGTTTCCTTGCGCCTTCGCTTGAGGAAATGCAGCCGTCGGTGGCGGAATTGATTCCTCATTCGGTCCGTCTATAGTCCCGCGCATGATCGCGTTCATCGAGAATTACTGGCCGCATTTCCTGGCGCTCCTGTCCTTCGCGCTGGGGGTGCCGGCGATCATTCATGCGGCCATGACGAAGGACGATGTCCGCGCCGCCGCCGGCTGGGTCGGCGTCGTTCTCCTCTCGCCAGTCATCGGCGCGGCGATCTATGCGGTCGCCGGCATCAACCGCATTCGCCGTTCCTCGATCGGTCTGCAGCGCTCGCTGCTGCGCGCGAGCGGCCCGGACCCGTTTCTCGGTTCCGACGTCACGGATGAAAACGTGGCAGTCCGATTCGGGCAGCGATTCGCGGCGATGAAGATCCTTGGGGACCGCGTATCGCGTTTTTCGATGTCGACCGGGAACCACATTACCACGCTGGAGGGCGGCGACGAGGTCTATGGGGCGATGCTCGAGGCCATCGACGGCGCTCGCCGTAGCATCCTCTTCGAAAGCTATATCTTCGATCGCGACCCGATCGGGCTTCGCTTTGCCGATGCGCTGATCGCCGCGGTCAAGCGCGGCGTCAGCGTGCGGGTCCTGATCGACGCGGTCGGCGCTCGCTATTCGGTGCCGAGCATCGTCGGCTATCTCCAGGAAGGAGGCGTCACGACCGCGGTCTTCAACGGCAATATCATCATGGGCCTGCGGCTGCCCTATGCCAATCTCAGGACCCACCGGAAGATCGTCGTCGTCGACGGCGCTGTCGCCTTCACTGGCGGCATGAACATCCGCGCCGGCTTCACCACCGAGGTCGCCGGAATCGCCGCTTCGTTCGACACCCATTTCCTGGTTAGCGGGCCGATCGTCGCCGACATATTCCAGGTGGCGGCCGAAGACTGGCAGTTCTCGAGCGGAGAACTGCTCTCGGGAGAAGCCTGGCGGCTAGCGGACCTGGAGGAGCGGGGCGATGCGCCGTCGGTGCTGATGCGCGCCGTGCCCTCGGGACCCGACAGCACCAATGAAACCAACCACAAGATGCTGATGGGGGCCTTCTCGATCGCGCGTCGGCACATCCGGGTCATGTCGCCCTATTTCCTGCCGGACAGGGAACTCATCAGCGCGCTGGTGACGGCTGCGCGACGAGGCGTCGAAGTCGACATCATCGTGCCTGCGGTCAACAACCTGACGCTGGTGGATCGCGCCATGACGGCGCAATTCGACCAGGTGCTCGAAGGCCATTGTCGCGTCTGGCGGGCGAAGGGAAGCTTCAACCATTCGAAATTGATCGTCGTCGACGGCCATTGGGCCTATGTCGGATCGAGCAATCTCGACCCGCGCTCGCTGCGGCTGAATTTCGAGTTCGACCTGGAGATCCTCGATGACGCCTTTGCGCAGGCGATCAGCGACAAGTTTTGCGCGGCGCGCGAGATGGCCGCCGAAGTAACGCTCGCGAGCCTTGAAGCGGAGCCAATGCTCAACCGGCTTGCGAACCGCCTGCTCTGGCTGGGTTCACCCTATCTCTAGAGGCAATCGGGGAAGGCGCTTAGACGGAGAAACTTGTTCCGCAGCCGCAACTTGCAACGGCATTCGGATTCTTGATCTGAAAGGACTGGCCGAGCAGGTTGTCGACGAAGTCGATTTCCGAACCACCCATATAGACCAGCGAGAGGCTGTCGATCAGCACCTTGGCGTTGCCCTTCTCGAGAACGAGGTCGTCGTCGTTTTCCTTGTCCACCAGGTCGAACTTGTAGGAAAAGCCAGAACAGCCGCCGCCTTCGACGGAGACGCGCATCGCCGTCTTGTCGTGTTCGGTCTGGAGTATGGCGGCGATGCGCCGGGCGGCCGCATCCGAAAGCGTCACTGTGTCCTGCATCATGTCTGGCCTCCTGCCGGGGTCAAGAACCGGAGAGATTCGTTTGCAACCTGGCGCTACAATTGCTGGGCTCGAGAAGCGAGCCCCGGGAATTCGCGGTGATTAAGCAGCTATTCCCTCGTCGCTTTCCTGCAACGCATACTATAGGTATGAAGGCTTGAATGTCCCGTCAATGGGATGGCATCACAGGTGTGAAATGGCTTTCGACAGACAGGCCCTGGGTTTCGGTTATGGTGAGCACGCGACCTTTGCTTCCAATCCCTGGGCGTCACGCGGCCGGCTCTATCCCGAAGCTTCCAGTCCGACCCGTTCCGACTTCCAACGCGACCGCGACCGCATCGTCCACACCACCGCGTTTCGTCGCCTGAAGCACAAGACCCAGGTGTTCATTGCCGCCGACGGCGATCACTACCGTACCCGGCTGACGCACACGATCGAAGTCGCGCAGATCGCGCGCGCCCTGGCACGGGCGCTGAAACTCGATGAGGATCTGGCCGAGGGGGTGGCGCTTGTCCACGACTTCGGCCATACGCCGTTCGGCCATACCGGCGAGGATGCGCTGCACGAGGTGCTGAAGCCCTATGGCGGCTTCGACCACAATGCGCAGTCGCTGCGGATCGTTACAAAGCTCGAGCGCCGCTATGCGGAATTCGACGGCCTGAACCTCACCTGGGAGAGCCTCGAAGGACTGGTCAAGCACAATGGGCCGCTGATGACGCCGGAAGGCGAGGGCATCCGCGGCCCGGTGCCGCAGCCGATCCTGGACTATTGCGCCCTCCATGATCTCGAACTGGCGAGTTTCGCAAGCCTCGAAGCCCAGGTCGCAGCGATCGCAGACGATATCGCCTATAATACCCATGATATCGACGACGGATTGCGGGCCGGCTATCTGACCTTCGACATGCTGGAGGACGTGCCGTTTCTCGGCCGCCTGATGTGCGAGGTCCATGACCGTTATTCGAGCCTCGAAAGCAGCCGTTTCACGCACGAGATCATGCGCCGGCAGATCACCGCGATGGTCGAGGACGTCATCGGCGTCGCCCAGGCGAGACTGCGCGACATTCGACCGAAGAGCGCGAGCGACGTGCGCAGGGCCGGCAAGGTTATCGCCACGTTCTCCGAGGAGATGAGCGAGACCGACCGGCAGATCAAGAACCTGCTGATGACGCGCATCTATCGCCACCCGGAGGTGATGCGGGTGCGGCAGGCGGCGGCATCGATCGTCACCGATCTCTATCGGGCGTTCATGGCCGACCCGCTGTTGATGAAGGAACACTACTGGATCGACCAGATCGCCGGAATGGCCGAGCCGGCCCGCGCGCGCCATGTGGGAGACTATCTCGCCGGCATGACCGATACCTTCGCGATCAGCGTGCACCGGCGCTTGTTTGACCACACGCCGGATTTGCGGTAGTGACGCGCCGCGCGGAGGCTGCAGGTTCCCTACGGACCCCGGCCTCCTTTTTGAGTTTTGCGCCATTCTCCAGTTGAACTGGGAAAGAGCGGATGGATCAGATGAACCTTTTCACAGACTTCGAATCAAGAGTTAAAAATATTCTGGAATCACTTGATATCGTTCGTGAAAAGCGATCGGAGATTGATTTCGGGCGGGTCAATATTGAGCCGCCGCGGGACCTCAGCCACGGTGACGTCGCGACGAACGCCGCAATGGTTCTTGCAAAGTCGCTGGGCACGAACCCGCGCGCCCTTGCCGATCTCATCGTCGACAAGTTGCGCCAGGATCCCGAGGTCGCCGAGGTCTCCGTTGCCGGGCCGGGGTTCATCAATGTTCGGTTGTCGGTTTCCTATTGGCAGAAGCTTCTTTCGGCAATGGTGCGGGCGGGGACGGATTTCGGACGCAGCACCATCGGTGCCGGGCGGAAGGTGAACGTCGAATATGTTTCGGCGAATCCGACGGGGCCGATGCATGTCGGCCACTGCCGCGGCGCCGTCGTCGGCGACGCCCTGGCGAACCTTCTCGCCTTCGCCGGCTACGACGTCACCAAGGAATACTACATCAATGACGCCGGCTCGCAGATCGACGTGCTCGCCCGCTCGGCCTTCCTGCGCTACCGGCAGGCGCTCGGCGAAGAGATCGGCGAGATACCGGCGGGACTCTATCCCGGCGATTACCTCGTACCGGTTGGCGAGGCGCTTGCCGACGAATTCGGCACGAGCCTCAGGATTATGCCGGAAGACAAGTGGATGCCGCTCGTCAAGGAGCGGGTCATCGACGCGATGATGGCGATGATCCGCGAAGACCTGGCGGCCCTCAACGTCAACCATGACGTCTTCTTCGCCGAGCGAACGCTGCACGACAATGGCGCCGCCCGGATTCGCACGGCGATCAACGACCTGACTTTCAAGGGGCATGTCTACATCGGCACGCTGCCGCCGCCGAAGGGCCAATTGCCCGAAGATTGGGAGGATCGCGAGCAGACGCTGTTCCGTTCGACCGAGGTGGGCGACGACATCGACAGGCCGCTGATCAAGTCGGACGGCAGCTATACCTACTTCGCCGCCGACGTTGCTTATTTCAAGGACAAGTTCGACCGTGGATTCCACGAGATGATCTACGTCCTCGGGGCCGACCACGGCGGCTATGTCAAGCGCCTGGAGGCGCTGGCGAGGGCAATATCCGAGGGCACGGCGAAGCTGACGGTGCTCTTGTGCCAGCTGGTCAAACTCTACCGGAACGGCGAACCGGTGAAGATGTCGAAGCGCTCGGGCGACTTCGTGACGCTGCGCGACGTGGTCGATGAAGTCGGGCGCGATCCTGTCCGGTTCATGATGCTCTACCGGAAGAATTCGGAGCCGCTCGACTTCGATTTTGCCAAGGTGACGGAACAGTCGAAGGATAATCCGGTCTTCTACGTGCAGTATGCGCATGCACGCTGCTGCTCGGTGTTCCGCCAGGCGAAAGAAGCCTTCCCCGACCTCGATTTGTCTTCGATCGATCTTGCCGGTGCAGTGATCGGGGCGATCGTTGATCCTGCCGAATTGCAGCTCGTCGCCAAGCTCGCAGAGTATCCTCGCGTCGTTGAGGCTGCGGCACTCTCGCAGGAGCCTCATCGAATCGCTTTTTACCTGTATGATCTTGCTGCAGCCTTCCACGCTTTCTGGAACAAAGGTAAAGAAAATCCGGAATTACGTTTTGTTAACGATAAGAACAGAGAATTAAGCATTGCCAGACTCGGGCTGGTGCATGCTGTCGCCTCGGTATTGAAGTCGGGTCTGTCCGTTACGGGCACCTCGGCGCCGGAAGAGATGCGGTAAGTAGTGTCACCATTTCCCCACAATGCGCTGGCAATTCAACGCAGGCAGTTGTGAGTGGAAACTATGGCAGACAAACAATTCGCACGAAGCGGGCCGGCAGAATTCGATAAATTGGCCGATGATGATCCGTTGAGCGAACTTGCCCGCATTGTCGGTTACGATGCTCGGCCAGCTGTTCAGCAACTGCAGGAGTTGCAGCGACATCAGGAGACGATCCGGCGCGATCCGACCTTTGATCTTGAAGACGAGCTGCTGCGCGCATTCGACAGCTATGATGCCCCGCGCGCGGCACCGGTGCACCCCGATAGCGGGCTTGTCGAGCACCCAGGCGCCCATTCGGCGAGCTCGCCTGAGCCTGTGCTGGAAAGCCAAGAGCCGGAAAAGCAAGAGCTGCTCATGGAGCCTTCGGCGCCGGCCGTCGAGCTCGCCGAAGAAGTATCCGGAGAGCCGGTAGCGTTCTCTCCGGAAGATGATCAGGTGTCGAGCGATGGCGAGGCGGATGTCTTTGCAGCGCCGGATGTCGATTCCGCGGTCGATCTGGAGCGCGAACTCGAATTGTCGCTCGGCTATGAAGATCTGTCGGCCGAAGCCGCGCCAAGCGGCGAAGCCATGCATGCGGGTCAGCAGGTCGAGGCGCCGGAGCTCCCAGTATTCGAAGACTGGCAGGAGCCGCTTGCCTCCAGGCTTGCTGCCGCCGGCAAGGCTGCCGAACGTGCCAATATCGCGGAACCGGTTTACCTGGATATGGCGGAGCCCGAACTGCCCCAGGAGGCAGCGGTCACCGAGGCGGTTGCTGCGCATGTATCGCCGGCCCTGCCGCCCGAGCCGGCGGCTCCCGACCACGTGGATCGGCTGCTCGCTGACGTGGAGCGCTTTCCAATAATACCGGTCGTCCCGGCTACAGCCGTTGCGGCCGCATCGGTTGCCGCGCAGTCGGCGCCCGCTATTTCGGCTCCTGTTGCAAAGAAGAACACGTACCCATTTACGCCGACGTTCAGCCGCGCGACGCCGGTCGCGTCGGTGGCCGGTGCGTCTCAGCAGCGAGCCTACGCCACTCCGATCCCGGCGCCTGCCGCCTTGCAGGCGCCCGCTCCGGTCGTCGCACCCGAGGCGCCCGCCGAGCCGGAACCCGTGACCGCGCAGAGCAGCTCATCGCAGGCTGAATCCGAGCCGAGCTTCGATCTCGACGATTTCGAGCTGGAACTCGCCGACATCGCCCTGGACATGGATCTGCCGAAAGACGATGCGCCGAAGGCAGCTGCGGAAGCGCCTCCGGTCGTAGGGCATCCTGCGCTGGTGGAGCCGGCGGCTCAGCCGTTCCTGCAGGCGCTCGCTCCGGCGAACGAGCCGGAGCTGCGTCGTGAACAGGCGCCGGCACGCACGGCCGTTCAAGCCCCTGTGGTTGCCGAGGCCGAAGAAACGTCATCGGAAAGTCCGCTGCCATTCGATCCCGCCATGATCGGCGAGATGGAAAGCGGCGTCGCGCCGATCGCCGATCTCGATGTCCCGCAGCTGCCGTCTCTGGAAGCCGAGGAGAAGCCGGTTTCCTATCCAGGCGATTTCGACCTCGATATCGACGCGGAAATGGCACAGCTCTTCAACACGCCGGCGCCGGCCGCAAAGAGCGGCGCACGTTCCAGCCAGGCCGACATCGCGCCCGCCATGCGCGCCGGATCAGCGGGCAATGGCAGCGCCCCTCTCGCCTCGCTCGACGATTTCGAGGAGTTCGAGAAGGCGATGGAAGAGGACTTCCAGCGTTCGATGTCGGAGCGCCGCAGCGCCGCGCAAGATGCCGAGCGGGTGGCGGCGGTCCCGGGCGCCGAGACCGACGATTTCGCCGAACAGGGCTATGGCCGCCGCTCGCAGCGCACGATGCTGCTGGCCGCGAGCGTTGCCGGTGTCATCATCCTCGGCGGCGCCGCCGTCTACGCCTGGATGGGCGGGAGCAGTGCGGTCTTGTCGGGGGACGGACCCAAGATCATTCTTGCCGACAAGGACCCGGTCAAGATCGTCCCGGAACAGAAGGGCGGCAAATTGGTGCCGAACCAGGACAAGGCGGTCTACGATCGGGTGGCGGGCGACCAGGGCAATGGACCGCGCCAGGAGGCCCTTGTCTCCTCGACGGAAGAGCCGATGGACGTCGTCCAGAGAACGCTGACGCCCGAATCCTTGCCGCTTGAAGGCAGTGAAAACGGGGATGCCCTGCCTGGAGTATCTCCTCCGGAAGAGGAAGAAGTCGCGCGCCTGACGCCGGATGCATCGGCGGAGAATGCCGCTGCCGATGAGGAAGCTGCCCCGGCGGTCGCGCCGCGCAAGGTCCGGACCATGATCGTCAAGCCGGACGGGACGCTCGTCCCCCGTGAGGAGCCGGCCGAAACAGCCAGCACGGCTACGGCTGCCTCTCAGCCCATTCCCGCCAATGCTTCGGCGGAGGCGGGCACTTCCGGCTCCCAGGGCAAAGCAGCGGTCGCGGTTGCGGCAGCCGAGCTGCGCGCCGCCGAAGAACCCGCCGCGCCGGCCGGGAAGGTCGCGCTTGCGGCACCGAGCGAGCCGGCCGGGAACGAGGTTGCGCCTGTTCGCAGCGTCAAGACGACGGCGGTCGGCAGCGAACCGGCACCATCGGCCAAGCCCGCCGCAGAAGCCCCTTCAGCCGCCACCCCGGCTGCAGCGCCGGAAGCTAAGCCGGCCACGCAAACGGCGGCTGCACAAGCCACCGCTCCGCTCGCTACCGCGTCCGTTCCGGCCGGCAGCTACGTCGTCCAGATTGCCTCGCTGCCTTCCGAGGCGGAGGCGCAGAAGAGCTACAACAATCTCTCGGCCAAGTTCGCGAGCGTTATCGGCGGTCGCGGCGTGGATATCCGCAAGGCGGAGATTGCCGGCAAGGGTACCTACTACCGCGTCAGGATACCGGCCGGTTCGCGGGAAGAAGCGAATGCCCTTTGCTCGCGCTACAAGAGCGCCGGCGGAAGCTGCCTCGTGACGAAGTAACCGCTAAGGCTTAAAAGAAAACTGGGCGGGCGCGGCAGAAATGCCGCGCCCGTTTCGTTCCGCCATGCGCTTGCCTGTGCATGGACGCGCCGGCAAACGCTTTGCGGCTTCGCGGTTCGACCGCGGGACACTATGATCGACGCATGAGCGAATCAAAGGCATTCATCTCGGGCTGCAAAGGCCTTTCCCTGACGGCGGAAGAGCGCAGCTTCTTCGCCGGCGAGCGTCCCTGGGGCTTCATTCTCTTCGGTCGCAACATCGGTGAGAAAGAGCAGATCTGCGATCTGGTCGCGGCCCTGCACGACAGCGTCGGCAATCCGAAAGCACCGGTTCTGATCGACCAGGAGGGCGGCCGCGTCCAGCGCATTCGCCCGCCGCTCGTACAGCAATATCCAAGTGGTGCAGCCATCGGCGAGATCTACCGACGCGACGTCGAGATGGGGCTGCGTGCAGCATGGCTGCTCGGGCGCCTGCATGCTTTCGACCTCATGCGCTTCGGCATCACGGTCGACTGCCTGCCGGTTCTCGACGTGCCGGTGCCTGGTAGCCATGACGTCATCGGCAACCGGGCCTATGGCCACGATCCGGCGACCGTGACGGCGATCGGCCGTGCTGTCAGCGAGGGCCTGAAAGCGGGCGGCATGCTACCGGTGATGAAGCACATGCCCGGCCATGGCCGCACCTTCGTGGATTCGCATCACAACCTGCCGGTGGTCGACGCCTCGCTGGATGAATTGAAGCGCGTCGACTTCCAGCCTTTCGCCGCCATGAAGGACGAGGCGATGGCGATGTCGGCGCATATGGTCTTCACGGCGATCGACCCCGACAATCCGGCAACCACCTCTTCCAAGGTCGTGCGGGAGATCATCCGCGGTTATATCGGCTTCGACGGCCTGTTGATGTCCGACGACGTTTCCATGAACGCCCTTGCTGGGGATATGACCACCCGCGCTCGAGGGATTGTCGACGCAGGCCTCGATCTCGTCTTGCATTGCCACGGCATTATGGAAGAAATGAAAGCCGTCGCCGATGTCGTGCCGGTTCTCTCGGGCGACCTGCTGCGCCGCGCGAAGGCGGCGGAGGCCGCCTTCCGGCAGCCTGACGGTTCGGACGAAGACATATTGCGAGCGGAGTTCAATGCGATGTTCTCGCTCGCCTAGAGCATCCTGCTTCCGGGTGGACAGGCAGAAGGCAGAAAAGATACTCTAGATTCAAAATTGTAGAGCGTTTTTTTGCGGCTTCGCATGAAGGTGGGCGATCTATTTGGGAAACGCGGCGCCGCCGCGTCGAAAGGGCATGGGGTCGATGGGGTCTGACGAAAGGCAGGGACAACCTGTGGCAAAGGCGCCGATGGAGCCTTTGTGGCAGGACGAGTCTGCCGATCGCGGCTTGCACGAGGAAGAGCTCGTCGTCGACATTGGTGGCTTCGAGGGTCCGCTCGACCTGCTTCTCCATCTCGCCCGCAGCCAGCGCGTCGATCTTTCGCGAATCTCCGTTCTGGCGCTTGCCGAGCAGTATATCGCCTTCATCGAGCGGGCGCGCTCCATCCGCATCGAGCTTGCCGCCGATTATCTCGTCATGGCGGCATGGCTTGCCTATCTGAAGTCGCGCCTGCTGATCCCCCAGCAATCGAAGGACGAGGGCCCCTCGGGCGAGGAAATGGCGTCCGCCCTTGCTTTCCGCCTGAAGCGCCTCGAGGCGATGCGCGATGCCGCGACGCGGCTGGTCAACCGCAACAGGCTGGGCCGAGACGTTTTCGCACGCGGTGCGCCTGAGCACCTCGTACCGGAACGAAAGTCCGGCTACGACGCTTCGCTCTACGACTTGCTGACGGCCTACGCTACGCTCCGGCAACGGCAGGCGATAACCCAGGTGACGATCGAAAAGCGCCATGTCTGGTCGCTTGCCGATGCGCGCCTCATCCTCGCCAGGATGGTCGGCAGCCTCGAAGACTGGACCGCGCTCGACCATTTCCTCATCCGCTACATGACAGGCCCGAAGGAGCGCGCAACCGCAATCGCGAGTTCTTTTGCCGCGTCGCTCGAGCTAGTGCGGGAGGGACGGTTGGAAATCCGGCAGGAAGCCGCTTTCGCGCCGATCTATTTAAGGCGCGGGCCGAAGCCGATCGATGCCGCGACCCTGGCGGAAATGGAGGCAGCGCGTGGCTGAGGCGCAAAAATACCTGCCCGGACTACCCGATGACGAGGACGACCTCGAGGTGTTCATCGATCCAGGGCTAGCGGAGGAGGCGGAGCGGATCGCCGAAGCGCTCGTCTTCGCATCGGCGCAGCCAATCTCCGAGAGCTATATCGCCAGCCGGATACCCCGTGGCGTCGGTGTCGGCCGTGTCATGGCACGGCTGAAAGCGTCCTATGCGAGCCGCGGCGTCAATCTCGTTCAGGTCGCCGACCACTGGGCGTTCCGCACCGCGGCCGATCTCTCCTTCGTCGTGCAAACTGACGAGCAGGAGATCAAGAAGCTCTCGCGCGCCGCGCTCGAAGTCCTGGCCATCATCGCCTATCACCAGCCGGTGACGCGTGCGGAGATCGAGGACATCCGCGGCGTTCAGACTTCCAAGGGCACGCTCGATGTGCTGATGGAGGCGGGCTGGGTGCGGTTTCGCGGCCGAAGACGCACGCCGGGGCGGCCGGTCACATTCGGAACGACGCGGGATTTCCTCGATCACTTCGGGCTGGAAGAAATCCGCGACCTCCCGGGCATCGAGGAATTGAAGGGCGCCGGTCTCCTGTCCGGTCGGGTTCCCTCCAACCTGCATATCCCGGTCCCTGCCGGTGAGGACGAACTTTCCGACAATGAGGATCCCATCACCCAGATGGACCTCGAGGAACTGGGCCTCTTGACTCCGAAGGCTGAAGGGGACGATTAGGAATCCTGAGTTGGGCTATCGGCTTTAAGGCCGCTATCCCTCCGGAAGGCCTTCGGTCAAGGAATGCGGGTATGGGTTCAGACACGCTCAACGGCGCCGTTGCGACGACGAGACGCCAGGGTGTGTCCTTTGCGGCGAGCCTCGCATTCGAAAACATCAGCCACCGCTATCATTCGAAGGACACGATCAAGAACGTCTCGCTGACTGCCGAGGCCGGCGAAGTGCTGTGCCTGCTCGGCCCCTCCGGGTCCGGCAAGACAACCTTGCTCCGGATCGCGGCCGGCATCGAGATGCAGACCGGCGGCCGACTTCTGCTGAACGGGCAGGAAATATCCGGTCCCTCCGTCTTCCTGCCGCCGGAAAGGCGTGGCGTCGGGCTGATGTTCCAGGATTTCGCGCTCTTCCCGCACATGACCATTCGCGACAATGTCTGCTTCGGCTTGAACGACCTGCCGAAGAAGGAGGCTTTGATGCAGGCCGATGCGGCGCTTGATCGCGTGGGGCTGTTTCATTACGCAGATCGTTACCCGCATGTGCTTTCAGGCGGCGAGCAGCAACGGGTGGCGCTCGCGCGAGCGCTCGCCCCGCGGCCGGCGGTGCTGTTGATGGACGAGCCTTTCTCGGGTCTCGATTCCCGCCTCAAGGACTCCATTCGTGCCGACACGCTGGCCATCCTGCGTGAAACGCGGGCGACGGCGATCGTCGTCACCCATGACGCGGAAGAGGCGATGCGCATGGCCGACCGTATCGCGCTGCTGAAGGATGGCTGTCTCGTTCAGGTCGGCACCGCCGACGAGCTCTATCGCAAGCCTTGCAATCTCTTTGCCGCCGGGTTCTTTTCCGAGATCAACGTGTTCGATGCGCGCGTGCGCGGCGGCCGCGTCGAAACGCCGCTCGGTGGCGTGCCTGCCGGAGAATACAAGGAGGGGCAGCCCTTGAGCGTGGCGGTGCGACTCTCCGGTGTTCAGTTGGAGCCGGAGGGCGGCGACATCCCGGCGCGCATCCTCTCTCGCCGCTTCCTGGGCGTTGTCGAGCTGCTGGAACTCGCCGTGCCGCAGTCGGAGCGGACGGTACGGGCCCGCATCCGCGCCGATCTGTTGCCGCAAGGATTGCGTGACGTCACGCTTTCCGTTAACGAGCGCGACATATTGGTGTTTGAAAAAGACGCCTCGACATCTTAGGTTCGGTCAGAATGACGGCGCGCCTTCAAGCAGCGCCCGAAAAATGACAACGTGATGGCTTTAAATCGATAAAGCCTGAGGGAGTAAGTGGATGGGTTCGTTTAGCATCTGGCATTGGCTGATCGTTCTGGTAGTCGTGCTGCTGTTGTTTGGCCGTGGCAAGATCCCGGAATTGATGGGCGACGTTGCCAAGGGCATCAAGAACTTCAAGAAGGGCATGACCGACGAGGACGCCGCCTCGGCCGACAAGACGATCGACGGCAAGACCGTCGAGCACAAGTCCGACGAAGTCCGCTGACGATCGGAAATGGTCAACCGGCGCGCCTGGCGCCCGGTGAGCCGCATTACGGGTTTGTAGGGCGCGTCGGATGCTTGATATCGGCTGGACCGAGCTTGTTGTTATCGCAATCGTCTTGATCGTCGTCGTTGGACCGAAGGACCTGCCGCCCATGCTGCGGGCCTTCGGGCGGATGACGGCACGGATGCGGGGCATGGCCTCCGATTTCCGCCGCCAGTTCGATGAAGCGTTGCGCGAGGCCGATCTCGACGAGGTCCGCAAGACGATCAGTGATGCGCAAAGCCTCAATCCGACCACGGCGCTTCGCGATGCCATGAACCCGTTGCGCCAGCTCGGGAACGAGATCAAATCCGATTTGCAGCGGGCGACGACGCCCGACGCACCGGCCCAGGCCGTGGCGCCCGAGGCTCCCGTCACGCCTGAACCTCAAATCGAGCCGGCGCTCGCGCCCGCTGGATCGCCGGCGAAGCCGGTCGAGACGGTGGCAGCCGCGGCGGTGGGGTCTGCCTCCCGGCAGATGGAACGCGCAGCGGCGGAGGAGGTAAAAGTTGCGGAGCCGAAGGCGGCCGAGGCGACGCCGAAGCGCGCGGCCAAGCCGAGAGCCGCTTCGCTGAAATCGTCGAGCGGCAAGGAACCGGCTACGAATGGAGCCGCCAAGAGGACCGCCTCCTCGGCCGCGCCGAAGAAGGCGGCCGTCAGGAAGACCACAACTGGCGCGGACGCGCCCGCTGTCAGCGCCGAGAAGACAAGCGCAGCTTCGCGCAAGAAAAAAGGTGACGCATGAGCGGCGATATCGAGGACAAGCCGCAGCCGTTGATCGAGCACTTGATCGAGCTTCGCGCGCGGTTGATGTGGGCGGTCGGCGCCTTCTTCGTTGCCTTCCTTGTCTGCTTCTATTTCGCCAAGCAGCTGTTCAACCTTCTCGTGCTGCCGTTCAAGTGGGCGGTGAGCTGGGCCGGTCTCAGCCATCGCAACGTTGAACTCATCTACACCGCCCCACAGGAATTCTTCTTCACCCAGATCAAGGTGGCGATGTTCGGGGCGCTGGTGATTGCCTTTCCGGTGATCGCCTCGCAGGTCTACAAGTTCGTCGCGCCCGGGCTCTACAAGAACGAGCGGGCTGCCTTTCTGCCGTTCCTGATTGCCTCTCCGCTTCTTTTCCTGCTGGGTGGGGCGCTGGTCTATTTCTTCTTCACCCCGATGGTCATGTGGTTCTTCCTGGCCATGGAGCAGGGCGGCGGTGAGGGGCAGGTTGCGATCCAGCTGCTGCCGAAGGTCTCGGAATATCTGAGCCTGATCATGTCGCTGGTGTTCGCCTTCGGCCTGGTCTTCCAGTTGCCGGTCGTCACCACGCTCCTGGCGCGCGTCGGCTTCGTTACCTCGCAGGGGCTTGCCGAGAAGCGCAAATATGCCATCGTCATCGCTTTCATCGTCGCAGCCGTGCTGACGCCACCGGATCCGGTTTCCCAGATCGGTCTTGCGCTGCCAGCCATCCTTCTCTACGAGATTTCAATCTATACGGCGCGACTCGTTGAAAGGCAGCGGGAAGCTGAAGCACTTGCAGGCGAGTCTGCGTCTTCGCAGGAAGGTTCTTCGGGAACGGTCGGGCCCGCCCAGGGCTGACGTAATCGCGCCGTGACCTGACCGACCAACGCGTGGGACGACTATGCTCGACATCAAATGGATTCGTGAGAATGCTGACCTGCTCGACAATGCGCTCGCGAAGCGGGGCGCGGAGCCGTTGTCGGCATCGCTGATCGCGCTTGACGAGCGCCGTCGCACGGTCTTGCAATCGCTGCAGGAGATGCAGTCGCGCCGCAACGCCGCCTCGAAGGAGATCGGCGCCGCCATGGCGCAGAAGAACGGCGAGCTCGCCGAAAAGCTCAAGGCCGAGGTCGCCGAACTCAAGGACGCCCTGCCGGCTGCCGAAGAGGAAAGCCGCCGGATCGAAGCCGAGCTCAACGATACGCTGTCGCGCATTCCGAACGTTCCGCTCGACGATGTCCCGGTCGGCGCGGACGAGAGCGGCAATGTCGAGAGCCGGGCTGTCGGCGCCAAGCCCACGTGGAATCACAAGCCGCTCGAGCATTTCGAAATCGGCGAAGCCTTGGGGTTCATGGACTTCGAAGGGGCCGCACGCATTGCCGGCTCGCGCTTCACCATTTTGAAGGGTCAGCTTGCCCGGCTGGAGCGCGCCCTTGGCCAGTTCATGCTGGACCTGCATACGCAGGAGCACGGCTATATCGAGGTGCAGCCGCCGCTGCTCGTCCGCGACGATGCGATGTATGGGACCGGCCAGTTGCCGAAGTTCGCGGAAGATCTCTTCCGCACGACGGACGACCGCTGGCTGATTCCGACGGCGGAGGTTCCGCTGACGAACATGGTGCGCGAGCAGATCCTAGAGGGCGAGAAGTTGCCGCTGCGCTTCACGGCCCTGACGCCATGCTTCCGCTCGGAGGCGGGGTCTGCCGGTCGCGACACACGCGGCATGCTGCGCCAGCATCAGTTCAACAAGGTCGAACTGGTATCGATCACCGACGCCGAGAGCTCGATCGACGAGCATGAGCGGATGACGGCCTGCGCCGAGGAGGTGCTGAAGCGGCTCGGTCTGCATTACCGGGTCATGACGCTCTGCACCGGGGATATGGGCTTCGGCGCACGCAAGACATACGATCTGGAGGTCTGGCTGCCGGGGCAGCATACCTATCGCGAAATCTCGTCTTGCTCGGTCTGCGGCGACTTCCAGGCGCGGCGCATGAATGCGCGCTACCGCACCAAGGAAGAAAAGGGCACGAAGTTCGTCCATACGCTGAACGGTTCCGGCGTCGCTGTCGGCCGTGCGCTGATCGCCGTCATCGAGAACTATCTGAATGACGACGGCTCGGTCTCCGTGCCGGAGGTTCTCGTTCCCTACATGGGCGGACTCAGGCGGATCGAGAAGGCGGCCTGAAGCACGGGCAAGCGAAAGAGACCGGAATGCGCATCCTGCTGACCAATGACGATGGCATTCATGCCGAAGGGCTCTCTGTCCTCGAGCGGATCGCCCTGACGATCTCGGATGATGTCTGGGTCGTCGCTCCGGAAGTGGACCAGAGCGGTCTTGCCCATTCGCTGACGCTCTCCGAGCCGCTGCGGCTGCGGCAGGTCTCGGAGAAGCGCTTTGCGCTCCGGGGAACGCCGACCGACTGCGTCATCATGGCGGCGCGCAAGATCCTCGACCGCAAGCCGGATCTCGTCCTTTCGGGCGTCAACATCGGCGCCAACCTCGCCGACGACGTCACCTATTCCGGCACGGTCGCCGGCGCGATCGAAGGCACGCTGCAGGGAATCCGGTCGATCGCCGTCAGCCAGGCTTACCGGCATGCCGTCGGCGGCGCCGTTTCGTGGGCTGTCGCCGAGACCCATGCGCCCGCCTTGATCCGCACCTTGATGAACGTCGAGCTTCCGGATGGCACGCTTCTCAATGTGAACTTCCCCGATTGCGCAGCTGATGCGGTGGGGGGCGTCGAAGTGACCTCACAAGGCAAGCTCGAATTCGGCCTCAGCATCGACGAACGTATCGATGGTCGCGGATTTCCCTATTTCTGGCTCCGCTTCGGCGAGCGTTCCGGCGACTTTCGCTCCGGCACCGACATTCACGCTGTGCGCGATAACCGGATTTCGGTAACCCCGCTTAAACTGGATATGACTGACTATACTGTCCAGGAGCGCATTGCGCGCGCGCTGCGGGAAGGGACAGGGGCTTGAACGAACGCGTTTCGCAGCAGGAAGGCTTTGCAGCGATGGCGCTGCGCCTTCGTTCCGCCGGCGTGGTCAATCACGATTTGCTCAAGGCCGTCGAGCAGACTCCGCGCCGCAATTTCTGTCCGCCGCAATACCAGGACGACGTCTATTCCAAACGCTTGATCCCGCTTGATTGTGGTTCGTTCATGGAAGGCTGCGACTTCGCCGTCCGCCTGCTGCATTGCCTGAACATCAAGCCGGGCCAGCGTATTCTCGAGGTCGGGACAGGCAGCGGCTTCACCGCCGCGGTGATGGGGCGTATCGCCGAACGCATCCTGACCATCGACCGCTACCAGACATTGGTGGGTTCGGCGCAGAAGAACCTCGAAAAGGCCGGCATCCGCAATGTCGTGGTCAGGCATGCGGATGGCAGTTCCGGAGTGCCGGGCGAGGGGACCTTCGACCGAATTCTCATCACTGCCGCCTTCAGCAGCCTTCCCCGCATGTTTTCCGATCATCTCGTCTCCGGCGGTACTCTGCTCGTCCCGATCATGATGAGCGAAACACAGTGCCGCATCGTCCGGGTCAGCCGGACGGGCAGCCGTTTCGATCGTGAAGACCTGTTCGATGCACCCTATCTTCCGATCGTACCGCAGCTCGCTTCGTATCTTTGAAGGAAGGCTGATCTGATTCTCGGCTGCCGGGGCCGGCGCAGGCATCGTTACGACGTTGCGTCGATACAGCAAACGCCTTTCAGATCAGCCCGTTAACGCATTCTTAACCAAATCCAGCTTCGCGCAAGCTTCAGCCCTTAGCTCGGACGGGCACGATGGCTGAAGGCAGGTTTGCCTCGCGCCTGGCGTTGATCGCTTCATCGTGCCAGTGACGGAGACGGTGGATGGAGATTGCGAACAGGCTGACTGCAGCGACAACCGGCGACGGTTTGGGCAATCTCGCCGGCCGTCCCGCCGGGCAGGTCGTCTCCGGAAGCAAGGACGACGGCGGTGTCCAGGCACCGCCCGTAAGCTTCTTTGACCCGTCGCCGCGCATCTCGCTGTCGGTCGATGCTTTGCTCTATCTCAGCCGGACAAGAAAGACGCCGGAGAAATTGCCGCCCTTGACCCGGGACGAATGGAATAACACGCTTTCCCCGCAGCTTGCCGCGCGCGAATATCAGGCCTTCGGAAAACATGCCGAAACCAGCGACTACAGGGCCTACTACAGTTCCTTCATCGACTACTATGACAATCTCCGACCGGAGGACCAGAACAGCCTGCGTTATTTCGGCACGAGGGAGGCGGCCCTGGCCGGCTTGCGCTCGCTCGAATACGATGCCGGAAGCGGATTGGACACGGGCGGAAATTTCGAAAGGCTCGTCAGCGTCTTCCTGGACGAGGACAAGACTGTCACATCAGTCGGGTCCACCGACCTTCCGGTCCGCGAAACTCCTTTCGTCGGCTGGGACGTCGGCAGCATCAGCTATGAGGAGCAGCCGCCTGAATCGCGATCGCTGTCGGAAATCGAGCGCCTCTATTCCGAGCTCCTTTGAGCTTTGCCACTGCGGCGCTTTGAGCAGAACGGCGTCCGCCGTCCGGACGAGCGGACATCCTATGGTTAGCATTTCGTCAAATGAGTCCCGCCCTTAACCGGGCGGTAACTCTAATGCGCTTTAATCATTCCACAGCGAGTTGCGTTCGGAGTGGGTAAGCGTCATGCGTCATTTTTCATCTCCCGGTGCAGGGAAGTCTTTGATCCGCCTGTGCGGGGCGGTTTTGCTGGCAAGCGTCGCGACCGGTTGCAGCTCCGACGTCAGCCGTTTTAACGGGCTCTTTTCGAGCTCGGATGACATTACGACCAGTTCCATCCCGGGCAATGTGCCGCGTGGCGATGTCTCTGGCGGCCAATTGGCCTCGTCCGCCGGTTCTGGCGGCGGCTCTTACGGTCAGGCTTTTCCAACCTCCGCGCAGACCGCCTCCTACGATCCGATGAGCACGGCGAGCACGCCGGTCTCCAGCGCTCGGGCCGCCTCGACGCCGGTCAGCGTTCAGCGCACCGCCTTGGCGGAGCCGGCGACGGCCGCATCGCGTCAGCCACAGGCGCTTCCCGCCGCCCGCCAGCCGCAGCCCATACTCGCCAAGGCTGAGCCGTTGCCGGCGGACATCAAGGCGACTCCGAGCAAGGGTGGCTGGACGACGGCGAACGCACCCACGATCATGGTGCGCCCGGGCGACACCGTTGCCGTATTGGCCCGCCGCTTCGGAGTTCCGGAAAAGGAAATCCTCAAGGCAAACGGCTTGAAGTCCGCAAGCCAGGTGGAGCCGGGTCAACGCCTCGTCGTGCCGACCTTTGGCGGTGCGAGCAGTGCCGCAAAGGCCGCAGCCTCCGGTTCCATCGCCGACTTCGAAGGCGGCAAGAGACAGCCTTCGCCGCTGCCTGCCAGCCAGCGCGAGATGGCGATCCTCCCGGGCCAGTCCCAGTCCCGTGAAAAGAGTGAAGGCCGCAACGACGTGGCTGCGGGCAAGCTCAACAATGCCGGTGCGGGCGACGGCTCGGATGGCGGCTACACCGTCAAGCCGGGAGATTCGTTGAACAAAATCGCCAGGGCCAACGGCGTCTCGGTTGCAGCGCTGAAGCAGGCAAATGGCCTGACAGCGGAAGCTATTCGCGTCGGCCAGAAACTGAAGGTGCCTGCTGCTGGAGCAAAGGCGACCGATGCAGTCGTCACGGCTTCCGTGCCGGCCAAGGCGGAAACGAAAGTGGCGTCGCTCGACCAGGGCAAGCCGGCGGAATACAAGGCTCCGGTCGCCAAGGAAAGCGTTTCGGACGTCGCCATCAAGAGTGATATCGATGAGGAGTCTCCGAAGTCGACCG
Source organism: Sinorhizobium americanum (assembly GCF_001651855.1). Classification (GTDB taxonomy): domain Bacteria; phylum Pseudomonadota; class Alphaproteobacteria; order Rhizobiales; family Rhizobiaceae; genus Sinorhizobium; species Sinorhizobium americanum. The sequence goes on from NZ_LNQC01000056.1 coordinate 35,339, forward strand.
GCATTAGCAAATATCGCTGGCCGGTGCGCGGCGCGGTCGTTGCCCCCTATGGCGCCAATGTCGACGGCAACCGCAATGACGGCATCAACATTTCGGTGCCTGAAGGCACGCCGATCAAGGCCGCCGAGAATGGTGTGGTCATCTATTCCGGCAGCAGCCTCAAGGAATTGGGTAATGCCGTCCTGGTCCGCCACGATGACGGCACCGTCACGGTATATGGCAACGCCTCGCAGCTCAAGGTTCAGCGTGGCGAGAAGGTACAGCGCGGCCAGACGCTTGCCGCTTCCGGCATGACGGGCAAGGCGAGCCAGCCGCAGGTGCACTTCGAGGTGCGGAAGAACGCGACCCCGGTGAACCCTTCGACCTTCCTCGAATAGTCTTCACCGGGCGCTCGGCGCGTCCGGTCAGGCCGTCGCGTCCAGTTGGCGGCGCAGACGGCCAGCCAAATCCTGAATGAATTGCCAGGCAACGCGGCCGGATCTCGATCCCCGCGTCGTCGCCCATTCGAGGGCCTCGGCGTGCAGCGACGCCGGTTCGACGGGCAGGCGGAAATAGCGGGCATAGCCGTCGACCATGGCCAGATAGTCGTCCTGGCTGCATTTGTAAAAGCCGAGCCACAGCCCGAAGCGGTCCGAGAGCGAGACCTTTTCCTCGACGGCCTCCGAAGGATTGATGGCCGTCGACTGTTCGTTTTCCATCATGTCGCGCGGCAGAAGGTGCCTTCGGTTCGAGGTCGCATAGAGCACGACATTCTCCGGACGGCCCTCGACTCCGCCGTCAAGAACGGCCTTCAGCGATTTGTACGACGTATCGTCGTGATCGAAGGAAAGGTCATCGCAGAAGACGATCACCGGCATATCGGCTTGCCGCAGGATGTCCATCAGGGCGGGGAGGGAGGCGATGTCCTCGCGATGTACCTCGACGAGCTTCAGGCCGCTGCCGCCATCACGCGCCACCTTCGCATGGACCGCCTTGACCAGCGAAGACTTGCCCATGCCGCGTGCGCCCCAGAGGAGCACGTTGTTCGCGGGAAAACCCTCGGCGAAGCGAAGTGTGTTGTCGAAGAGGATGTCGCGGACATGATCGACACCGGTGATCAACGAGAGATCGATGCGATTCGGTTTGGTTACCGGTTGCAAATGGCGGGTAACGGGTGCCCAGACGAAGCACTCCGCCTTGTTCCAGTCGTTCTCCGCCGGCGCCGGTCCGGCGATCCGGTCGAGCGCTGCCGAAAGCTTCTGCATTTCGTTGATCAGAATCTCGAGCTTGCTTTCGCGCATCTCTCTATCTCCAGGAATGTCGTGGTCTGCGGGCTTGGCTCTTGCTCTTGGCGAAGTATGCGGCGCCGGGCAATTGCTTGATTGGTCGGGGCTGCATCTCCTCCGGACGTGGCGATTTTGTCGGTAGCACGGCGGTTTGCGCTGGAAAAGCCTGGCTGCGCGCCCTCAAGGGGTTCTCCTGTTGCGGAAATTGTGTCAGAGGCAGGAGCAACGGAGAAGGGGGCCGACATTTGTGTCGTGGGATTGCTTCCCTATATTCCCGACGGATTTCGCGCGGGCAGGTAACCGCGTGGGTTGAACTCAAGGAGTGATCGATGTTCATTACCGAAGCTTTTGCGCAGACTGCCGCGCCCGCCGCCGGCGGGGCCGACATTTTGATGTCCATCCTGCCGTTCATCCTCATCTTCGTCGTCATGTACTTCCTGATCATTCGCCCGCAGCGTGCGCAGATGAAGCGTCGCGAAGAGCTGTTGAAGAACATCCGCCGCGGCGATCAAATCGTTACCGGCGGCGGTATCATCGGCAAGGTGACGAAGGTCGTCGACGATGCGGAACTCGAAGTCGAAATCGCCGAGGGAACCAAGGTCCGCGTGGCCCGCAGCGGCGTGTCCGAAGTTCGCGTGAAGGGTGAGCCTGTCAAGGAATAACCTCACCTGCCACGGCCGGCCGGGCCTGGCGATGGAGCATCTTAAGGCATGCCCAAGTTCTCGCCGCTGAAGAACACCCTGATCTGGCTGGTCGTTCTGGCCGGTTTTGCCTTTGCTCTGCCGAACATCGTTCCGAGGGAGCAGCTTGCCGGATGGCCGACGTGGCTGCCGCATCGGCAGGTGCCGCTCGGCCTCGATCTCAAGGGCGGCTCCGACATCGTCCTGAAGGTCGATCGCGACAGCATCGTTGCAGATCGGCTGGAAACCACGATCGCAGCGATTGCGCAGGCGCTGAGGAATGCCGATATCGGCTATACGGGTCTTTCCGGCAGCGGGCAGGAAATACAGTTTCGCCTTCGCGATACGTCGAAATCCGCGGCGGCCCGCAAAGCCTTCAGCGCACTCACCACGCCGGTTGAGGCACCAGATCGGCCTGCGAACCCGATCCGGGAATTGGTCGCTGACGAGACCACGGCGCAGGAGCCGGTTCGGCTGCGCCTGACGAATGAGGGCATCGATTTCCGGCTGTCCGCAGCGCTCACCCAGTCAATCGAAGCGGTACGCCGCCGCGTCGGGGAGGTGGTGGCCTTGGAGTCGGTGATCCGGCGCCGCGGCAGCGACCGCTTGAGCGTCCAGATACCCGGCTTGGAGGACCCGCAACGGCTCAAGGACCTCCTGGGCCAACGAGGCAGCGTCGCTTTCCGGTGGCTCGACCCATCGATGCCGGCGCAGCAGGCCCTCGACACACGGCCGCCCGCCGCCTCAGAAGTTCTCTATTCGCTGGACGACCCGCCGGTTCCCTATCTGGTCGAAAGGCAGGCCTTCGCCTCCGCCCAGGACTTTTCCGATGCGCAGCCCGGCATTGATCCCAAGACCGGCGAGCCCGTGGTCGATATCAAGATGACGGCCGAAGCGTCCCCGCGGCTCGCAACGCTGTCGCAAGCTGCGTCGAACCGGCAATTCGCCTTCGTGCTCGACGGACAGGTGGTCTCGACACCGGCGCTTGGCGACGTCATCGAAGGCGATATGGTCCGGCTCTCCGGCGACTTGTCGGAGGAGGGCGCGGAGAATCTCGCCGCTCTGCTGCGAGCCGGGCCGCTTCCGACCTCACTGACGGTCATCGAAGAGCGCACCGTCGGTCCGGAAGTCGGCACGGACGCGATCGCCAACGGCTTAACGGCCGGGTTGGCCGCGGCAGCTGCGGTCGCCGCCTGCATGATCGGGTTCTACGGTTTCTTCGGCCTTGTCGCCGTGGTCGCGGTGATCGTCAATCTCGTGCTCATCATCGCGGTGCTCTCCCTTCTCGGAATTACGCTGACCCTGCCGGGGATCGCCGGGATCATTCTCACGATCGGGGTGGCGGTCGATTCGAATGTGCTCATCTACGAGCGGCTGCGAGAGGAGGTGCGCAGCAGCAGTGAGCCGCTGCGCAAGGCCCTCGACAACGGCTTTTCGCGCGTTTTGAGGAGCATAGTCGATGCGAACCTGACGATGCTGATTGCGGGCGTCATCCTTTTCCTGCTGGGGACAGGGGCGATCAGCGGGTTTGCGGCGACGCTCGCCATTGGCAGCCTCACGACAATCCTGACGGCGCACAGCCTGACCCGCCGGCTGATCCGCGGATGGTATCGCCGCCGCCGGCCGAAACATTTACCCCGGGGCATTCGCACAGGCTTCTTTGCCGAAGCGGACATCCGCTTCATGGCCCTCCGCAATCCGGTGTTCATCCTGATGGCGTCGCTCTCGGTTGCTTCGCTCGTCCTGCTGGTCAGCCTCGGGCTCAACATGGGTGCCGACTTCAAGGGTGGTTCGCTCCTGGAGCTCCGGTCGAAGCAAGGCGCTGCCGACGTCGCGGACGTCCGCGCCCGCCTCGACGAGCTGAACCTCGCCGAGGTTCAGATCCAGGAGCTTGCCTCGGCGCGGGATATCCTGCTGCGCATCCCTTCGCAGGAGGCCGGCGACAACGCCGATCAGACCGCAATGGGGTTGGTCCGCGCCGAACTCGAAGATGACTACACCTTCCGGCGTGTCGAGGTCGTCGGCCCGGCGGTGTCCGGAGAACTGACGCGCGCCGGTTCACTCGCCGTCGCGGCGGCGATACTGGCGATTATCTTCTATGTCTGGTTGCGTTTTGATTGGAAGTTTGCTGCCGGTGCCGTCATCACCACGCTGCACGACGTGCTGTTGACCATGGGCTTCCTGGTGTTGACCGGCATCGAATTCAACCTCGCGAGCCTCGCCGCGCTTCTGACCATCGTCTGCTACTCGCTGAACGACACGATGGTGATCTACGACCGCGTCCGGGAGAACCTTGCACGCTATCGGCGAATGCCGCTTTCGGTCTTGATCGACGCATCGATCAACCAGACCCTGTCGCGTACGATCCTTACGGCGATGACGACGGCACTGGCCCTCGTTGCGCTTTACCTATTTGGCGGGAGCCGCCTCGTGCAGTCCTTCAGCGCAACGCTCCTCTTCGGCGTGGTTATCGGAACGATTTCGTCGATCTATATCGCCGGGCCGCTGCTCATCCTCTTCAACCGCCGAAACAATCGTCTCGGACACGGAACGACGCCGCAGGGTACGGCAACGGGGAGGGCGGCCTGATGGCAAAAGGCATCGAAATGCGCGAAGCGCACTTCCCAGGACGCGCGCCGATCGACGCTTACGGCAATGGCGGCTTCCGCTTCGCCGACATGTCGCACCGCGGCTCGGTGCTGATGCTGCCCTCCGGCGTCTATGCCTGGGACGTCGACGAGGGCGATCCATTGGCGATCGACAAATTTCGGCGCGTTCTTGAGGAGGCTCAAGCAATCGAAGTCCTGCTCGTCGGGACCGGCCGCGACATCAGACCCTTGCCGGCGGATCTGAAGGCGACATTGAAAGCGGCCAATATATCGTCCGATCCGATGAATACCGGCGCGGCGGTCCGCACCTACAATGTCATGCTGGCCGAATCGCGCGCCGTGGCTGCAGCCCTGATTGCGGTGTGATCGAGCGCCGAAGGAATTCCAGCGTGCAAGTGCCAGATGCCCAGATACTCGCGACACTGCGGGACACCGATCGTGATCGCTATCTTGCATGCCTGCTCGCCCCGCCGGAAAAGCGGCACTCGCTTGCCTGCCTCTACGCCTTCCATGCCGAGATCGCCCGCATCCGCGACCTGGTGCACGAGCCGCTTCCCGGCGAAATTCGGCTGCAATGGTGGCGTGACCTGCTGGAGAACCGTTCGGGGGGCGAGGGCCACCCGCTGGCGGAGGCGCTGCTTGCCTGCATTTCCGAGCATCATCTGCCCGTTGCGGTTCTGCAGAACATGATCGACGCGCGCATTTTCGACCTCTACGACGACCCGATGGAGGACACGACGGCGCTGGAAGGCTATGCGGGCGAAACGGCATCCGCACTCATTCAACTGGCTTCTCTCACTCTCGACCCGGCGAATGCCCGAATGTCCGCAGATGCTGCCGGTCATGCCGGCGTTGCGCAGACGGTCGCCGGCCTTTTGCTACTCCTGCCGGTCCATTCTCGGCGCGGCCAGGTCTATTTTCCCGCCGACCTCCTGCGGGCGACCGGGCTCGACCGGGAGACGCTGTTGGACGGGCGCGACGAGGTCGCGATTGGCAGGGCCGTTCGCGCATTCTGCGGGCTCGGCCGCGATCATCTCGCCAAAGCGCGCAGTAGTTTGGATTCGATCTCGCCGCAGAATTTCTCGGCCTTCATTTCCGTTGCTCTTGCCGAGCCGGTGTTTGAGCGCGCCGAGGCCGCCGGAGCGCGGATCCTGCGGCAATCGATCCAGCCGCCCCAGTGGCAACGGCAATGGCGGATGTGGCGCGCAAGCCGCCGCCGGCGTTTTTGACGCATGCCGCTGTTCAAGCTGGCGCAAGCCTCGAGCGATAAGAATGGGCGTTACTTATTCCTGTCGTCCGAAGGGGACGGATGATGCTTTGGTTCATACTCATCGCTCTGGTTGCGTTCGTCGCCGCGTTTTATGTCTGGATGAATGCACGCGCCGAGCGCGACTCCAGCAATCCCGATACCGGTTCTGCCATGGTCGAGTTCGGCCGAGCCTTTCCGGATGAGGCAATCCGGGCGCTGCATTCGACTATCGATGGCAAGGCCATCTTTCTCCGCCTACACGACGGCAAGGCCGGCTTCATCCGGTCTCACGGCACCCATTACGTATGCCATGTCATTCATCCCGATAAGCTGCGGGTGAACAGCTCCGAAAGCGGGCAGGGGCTCATCGTCCATTTCCCGGATTTCGCCTATCTGGACAACAGCTTCGAATTTCGGACGGCGGCCGAGGCGGCAGAGGTCTCGCTGTGGCTGCTCGGCAGCTTCAGCCCGAAATCCGAGCTCGATGCACCGGTCGAAGAGAGAGCGGCGACGCAGACCACCGACTGAAGTTGTTAGAGCGCTTGGTTGCCCAGCCAGTCGCCGCAGTCCTTGAGTGCTCTGGCCGCAGTCGCCTGCTTCTTGGCCAGTGCCTTTTCCTTGCCGCGGAAGCGTTTGGCACCTTCGGGCCTCGTAAGCGCACCCGACTCCAGCGGCGGAAACAGGCCGAAATTGATGTTCATCGGCTGGAACGACCGCTTGCCGGGCTCGTCTTCCGAAACGATGTGCCCGCCGGTGATGTGGTTGAGAAGCGCGCCGAAGGCCGTCGTGTCCGGCGGCAGCGACAGCACTTCGCCCTTGCGCTCGGCAGCGGCGAACCGTCCGGCGAGAAGCCCGATGCTGGCGCTTTCCACATAGCCCTCACAGCCGGTGATCTGGCCGGCAAAGCGCAGGCCGGGACGGGATTTCAGCGTCAGCGAGTGGTCGAGAAGGATCGGCGAGTTGATATAGGTGTTGCGGTGCAGGCCGCCGAGTCTTGCAAATTCGGCGTTCTCCAGGCCCGGAATCATCCGGAACACTTCCGTTTGGGCGCCGTATTTCAGTTTGGTCTGGAAGCCCACCATGTTGTAGAGCGTGCCCAATGCATTGTCCTGACGCAGCTGCACGACGGCGTAGGGCTTGACCGTTGGGTTGTGGGCATTGGTGAGCCCCATCGGCTTCATCGGGCCGTGGCGCAGCGTCTCGCGGCCGCGTTCCGCCATCACCTCGATCGGCAGGCAGCCGTCGAAATAGGGCGTACCTTCCCATTCCTTGAAGCCGGACTTGTCGCTGGCGATCAGCGCATCGACGAAGGCGTTATATTGCTCCTCCGTCATCGGGCAGTTGATATAGTCCTTGCCGGTGCCGCCCGGACCGACCTTGTCGTAGCGCGACTGGTGCCAGCAAATATCCATGTCGATCGTCTCGGCGTAGACGATCGGCGCTATGGCGTCGAAGAAGGCGAGAGCATCGGCGCCGGTTTCGCGGCGGATCGCCTCGGCCAGGCCGGGAGCGGTGAGCGGACCGGTGGCGACGATCGCAAGATCCCATTCCCTGGGCGGCAGGTCGCTGATTTCCTCGCGAACCACCGAGATCAGCGGGTGGCTTTCGATCCGGGCGCCGACCGCCTGCGAGAAGCCATCCCGGTCGACAGCAAGGGCGCCGCCGGCGGGCACCTGGTTGCGATCGGCTGCCTGCATGATCAGCGAGCCGGCGAGGCGCATTTCCGCATGCAGTACGCCAACGGCGTTGCTCGTCGCGTCGTCGGAGCGGAAGGAGTTGGAGCAAACGAGTTCGGCGAGGCCATCGGTCTTGTGCGCGTCCGTGCCGCGCACGCCGCGCATTTCGTGCAGAATGACCGGCACGCCGGCTTCGGCGATCTGCCAGGCGGCTTCCGAGCCGGCCAGCCCGCCGCCGATGACATGAATGGGCGAGTAAGGAGAGGTGGTCCTGTTCATGCGCGGCTTCCTAGCATAGCCATGCCGCGCTTCCAACAAAAACGGCGCCCGTAGGCGCCGTCTTTGAAGTTCGAGGCTTCGTTCCGATTATCGGAAGGAGCGGGCCGCAATGTTGCGGATATCGTAGCGGGTGATGCCGATATCGCTCAGGGCGTGGTTCGAAAGGCCGCCGAGTTCGGCGACAGTGCGGCGGTAGTTGATCCAGCTCTTTGCAAGGCGAATGGGGTTCATGGTCGTTTTCCTCAGATCATTGGGCGCGACAGTGATTTGTCTGCGTCGTTGAGGTTCTTATACGCCTGTCTAATTGGCAGGTGGAGTGCAAAGAAAATGCATCTGCTATGCATTTGTGCACTGCATCGATGTTTTGCTGTGCAGGGGCTCGGAGGAGCCCGAAAATGCATCGCATCTTAGCGGCGGTTAATCTCCGTCCCGTCGCCGTAGCGCGTTGTTTCGCAGCGGTTTTCGCGGACGCTGCCATTGGACGCGAGCCGTTCCAACAAGGCTTTCAGGACCGCCATTATTGCAGTGCGAAATAGATGTGCCAAATGGACTAAACGCGTCCCGTCGCCGAGCGCCAAGCAGGCAATGAAAAACGCCCTCCGGCAGGGCCGGAGGGCGTTTGGAAACAGCAGCCGTCTGTCGCTTACTTGACAGCCTTGCGAGCAACGTAGGGAATGTCCGCGCGGCCGATGCCGAGGTCGTTCAGCTCACGGTCGCTCATGCGGCCGAGCTCGCTGCAGGTCTGACGATACTTGCGCCAATTGTTGAAAGAACGTGCGAGGTTCATGATCCTATTCCTTTCAGGGTCGTTCGCCAGCGCTCTATCTCTCTTGCTGGCCATCATCTTATGGACGGGAATATAATCGATTTGTCCTCGGAAAACAGAGACGATGCTGCATCGCACCCATGCAGCTTTTGCAATCCTCTGTCGGCCGTTAATCCAGTGTTAATTTATGGTGATGACGGGTGTGCCTTGAATCGCCTCGGGTGAGGCGGCGAAGATCGAAATGTGGCTCGAACCGCACAAAAAACAACGCCCGCTGGGGGAGGAGATCCAGCGGGCGTTGCTTGTTCTGATTGGCAACTGGGAGGAGGAGGTTGCCAATCCGTATCGGGGGCGCTGGGAGGAGGAGTGCGCTGCCCGATCGATGATCTGAAGATAGGCGTGCACCCCTAATTTGTATAGGGACACTGCGGAATGGCACATATGCGCGTGATGCATGGCTGCGACGGTCGCCTGGCGGAAGTGCTTCAATACTGTGCAACCACGCTCAGCCTAACTCCACAAGCGTGAAGATCTTATCGCAGGTGCGAAGAACGAAAAACGCCCGCCGGGGGAGGAGATCCGGCGGGCGTCGTTAAGGTGATTGGCAACCGGGAGGAGGATTGTTGCCAATCCTATCGAAACAGCGTTGGGAGGAGGAATACGCTGCCTCGAATTCTGTCGAGCTTCGGCTCGGGGTATTTCCGGAAGTCCGGGAGGGAGACCAACCGCGGGCGGCTTTGTTTCTTCCACGCCGCTCTCAATGTCAGCAATATAAGTCGGCTGGGCGCATTTGTGCAGTGCGATATCGACATGGAAGATCTGCATCCTGCGCAAACCGTCTTTTGCAGCGATCGAATGGCTGCAGCGGCGCTGCGGTCGTGTCACGATGGTGCCCGGTGAGGGACTCGAACCCCCATGCTCTCGCGCTTGGACCTAAACCAAGTGTGTCTACCAATTCCACCAACCGGGCAACGGAGGTGCTTGCGAAGCCTGTAGAACAATGAAAGGCATTTTGGCAAGCCTTGCATAAGGGCGAGCAGGGCGCCGGTGCTGCCTTGGCGTCATCTCGCGCTGCCGGCGCGGCGCGCCGGAAATGCTTGCCATTCGGCTGCCATCGGGTGTATTTGGCGCCCGTGACGAAACCGCGAAGCGTGCCATGACTTCGTGACGCCCTGTCGAGAGCGATAGGACGATTACGGCTAAGTGATTGGGTTCACTGGCGTCTGGTCAACGACATCTCCGTGGCGGTGATTTGAGCCTGCGCAGCAGAGAGATACTGGTTCCAGTCTTTCGAATTGCTCGGGGAGACAATATCTCGGCCACATAGGGGTATTCGACGGTGAGGAGGGGCGGCAAAGTGCCATTTTGCTTGCAAAACGGTTGCGGAATTGCGTAAAGCCACTCCCGGCAAATGGATCGGCTCACGTGCTCGCCGGAACTTATCTAGGCAACAGCACGGTCAACGTGAAGTGAAGGTTTGAACATGCAGGTTATCGAAACGCTCGCTCAAGGGCTGAAGCGCGAACTCAAGGTCGTTATTCCGGCCGATGAAATGGAAACTCGGATGAACGAGCGTTTGGCCGAGGTGAAGGACCGCGTCCGCATCAACGGCTTCCGTCCCGGCAAGGTGCCGGTCTCGCATCTGAAGAAGGTCTACGGCAAGTCGATCATGGCCGAGCTCGTCAACGACATCGTTCGCGAAAAGCCGACCGAAATTCTGACGAGCCGCGGCGAAAAATCGGCCACGCAGCCTGAAGTCGCCATGACCGAGGACGAGGCCGAAGCGGACAAGATCCTCAACGCCCAAGCCGATTTCGAGTTCACGCTCGCCTACGAGATCATCCCGGCGATCGAGCTCAAGGATGCGACCGGCATCAAGGTGACCCGCGAAGTCGTCGAGATCGGCGACGACGAAGTCAACGAGCAGATCCTGCGCATCGCCGAAAGCGCCCGCAGCTATGAATCGAAGAAGGGCAAGGCAGCCGACGGCGACCGCGTCACCATCGATTATCTCGGCAAGGTCGACGGCGTTGCTTTCGACGGCGGCAAGGACGAGGACGCCGAACTGGTTCTCGGCTCCAACCGCTTCATCCCCGGCTTCGAAGAACAGCTCATCGGCGTCAAGGCGGGCGACGAGAAGACGATCACCGTCACGTTCCCGGCCGACTACCCGGCTGCCAATCTCGCGGGCAAGGAAGCAACCTTCGACATCACCGTCAAGGATGTCGCCGGCGCTGCGCCGATAGAGATCAATGACGAACTGGCAACGAAGCTCGGCCTCGAATCGGTCGACAAGCTGAAGGAAATCGTCCGCGGCCAGATCGAAGGCCAGTACGGCTCGGTCACCCGCCAGAAGGTCAAGCGTCAGCTGCTCGACCAACTGGACGAGCTCTACCAGTTCGAAACGCCCGAGCGCCTCGTCAACGCCGAATTCGACAACATCTGGCGCCAGATCAACACCGACCTCGAGCAGGCCGGTAAGACCTTCGCCGATGAAGAGACGACGGAAGAGGAAGCCCGCGTCGAATACCGCAAGCTCGCCGAGCGCCGCGTCCGTCTCGGCCTCGTCCTCTCCGAAATCGGCGAGAAGGCCGGCGTTCAGGTGAGCGATGACGAAATGCAGCGCTCGCTGTTCGAGCAGCTTCGTCAGTTCCCCGGCCAGGAGAAGCAGATCCTCGACTACTTCAAGAACACGCCCGGTGCAGCCGCTTCGCTGCGCGCGCCGCTCTTCGAAGAGAAGGTCGTCGATCACCTGCTTTCGGAAGTCTCCGTGACCGACAAGACGGTTTCCAAGGAAGCCCTGATGGCCGAGGACGAATCCGAAGACAAGCCGGCCAAGAAGGCGCCTGCCAAGAAGAAGGCGGCCGCCAAGGCCGAAGCTGCCGAAGGCGAAGAAGCCGCGGCTCCGAAGAAAAAGGTTCCGGCCAAGAAGAAGGCCGCCGACGAAAGCGCCGAGTAATCGGCCCGTACAGAATCGTTAAAGGCCGCCTTCGGGCGGCCTTTTTCGTTTGCGCAGAGAAAAGCCGCCGAAACCGGCGGCATGAATTGCAGGAGGCAGAGGCGGAAACCTACACCGCCTTGATTTCGCCCATGCGGTTCCAGGCATCGAGCCCGGCAATCTTGTAGGCCTCGGCAAGCGTCGGGTAGTTGAAGGTGTTTTCGACGAAATATTCGACCGTGCCCTTCAGGTTCAGAACCGCCTGGCCGATATGCACGAGTTCGGTGGCACCTTCGCCGATGATGTGCACGCCGAGCAGGCGCCGGGTCTTCAGCGAGAAGATCATTTTCAAGAGGCCCGCATCGAGTCCCATGATGTGGCCGCGCGACGTTTCCCGGAACCGCGCGATTCCGCATTCGTAAGGGATACCGCGTTCCTTCACTTCCTCTTCGGAGAGCCCGCAAGTGGAGATTTCCGGCACCGCATAGATGCCGTAGGGGAAGTATTTCTGCGGCTCCTTGGCGATCGCGCCGACCGCGACACGCGCAGCGACGCGGCCCTGTTCCATCGAGGTCGATGCGAGGCTCGGGAAACCGACCACGTCGCCTGCGGCATAGATGTTCGGAACCGCGGTCTGGAACGTTTCCGGGTTGACGCTGAGACGCCCGCGGCTGTCCGCTTCGAGGCCGGCAGCCGGAAGATTGAGCGCATCGGTTGCTCCCATTCGGCCGGCGGCAAACAGCACCATTTCCGTGGTGATCTTGCGGCCATTGTCGAGCGTAAGCATGACCTTACCATCATCGAGCCTCTCCACCTTCTCGGCTTTCTGGCCGAGATTGAGCTTCATGTTGCGGTCCCTGAGCTGATAGGTGAAATCCTCGACGATTTCCTTGTCGATGAAGTCGAGCATGGTGGCCTTGGGATCGATCACCGTCACCTGCGTGTCCAGCGCGCTGAAGATGGTAGCGTATTCGATGCCGACAACCCCGGCGCCGATCACCACCAGCGAACGCGGCAGATCCTGAATCTCGAGGAGCTCGTCGCTGTCGAGAACGGTCTTCCCGTCGAAAGGTATATAATCCGGTCGGAAAGGTTTCGTGCCGACGGCAAGCAGGATGCTGGTGCCGGAAACCTGCATGCTCTCGCCGTCGTCCTTGACGATTTCGAGGGTCGTCGGATCGACGAAGCTCGCCTTGCCGCGGATGTGATGGACGCGGTTGCGTGCGAATTGATGCTCCAGCACCTCGACTTCGTGGTTGAGCGTGATGATGAGGCGCTGGCGCAGATCCTCGGCGCTGATCTCCTGCTTCACGCGATAGGAGCGGCCGTAGAAGCCGCGCTCGCGCCAGCCGGAGAGATTGAGCGCCGTCTCGCGCAGCGTCTTGGACGGAATTGTTCCGGTGTGCACGGAGACGCCGCCGACCCGCTTGCCCTGCTCGATGACGAGCACTTTCCTGCCGAGCTTGGCCGCCTGGATTGCGCCTCTGCGTCCGGCCGGACCGCTGCCGACGACGATAAGATCGAACTGGTTCATGAGCGCTTCCCCTGATCCAAGCGAGAATCGTTTTTGCAATGCGGCAAAATTCGCGCATGGACATCTATATCGTCAATCGCGCGGCTTGATGAAGTGGCAATGCCGCACCGATCTGTCCTGGATGCGTCCGATCGCAAATATCGCTATGCTGCGCATTCGGCGGAGAAGGAGGAACGGACAGGCATGGCGCTCGAGTGGATGAAGGATCCAGGTTCTCAGACAGCGCAAGGCAATGGCGATGCGCCAGCGCTCGACGGACCGCCGAGCAATCGGCCCGGCGTCGTGGCGGCCGCCGTCTATCAGAACGGCCGACGGGTTCGAGACATAGAGATCGAAGAGGCCGGAGAGTGGCGAAATCGCGAGAATGTCGTCGTTTGGATCGGCCTGCACGAGCCAGACAAGCAATTGCTGCGGCAGGTGCAGAGGCAATTTGACCTGCACGATCTGGCGATCGAGGACGCCGGCAAGGCGCATCAGCGCCCGAAGCTGGAAATCTACGGCGATGCGATCTTCGTCGTGGCGCGCACGGCCCATATGGTCGAGGACGAGATTGCCTTCGGGGAGACGCATCTGTTCGTCGGGCGCGGCTACGTCGTTTCCGTGCGTCACGGCGCCTCGACGTCCTATATGGCGGTGCGGCAGCGCTGCGAGTCTTCCCCGGCGGCGCTGGCCCATGGCGAGAACTACATTCTCTATTCGATCCTCGACTTCATCGTCGACAACTACATGCCGGTCGTGGAGACGATTCACGGCGAGGTCGAGGAACTGGAGGACCGGCTGCTGCGCTCGCGGTTGGACAAGGCGCATATTGAACGGCTCTATCTTATGCGGCGCAATCTGCTGAAGTTGCGCAATGCCGTCGTTCCTCTCGTCGATGTCTGCCGACGGCACGAACATCTCGAACTGCCGGGTATGGACGCGGCCATGCAGCCGCTGTTCCGTGATGTCACCGATCACGTTCGCCGCGTTCAGGAGGACATAGACGCGCTTCGCGAAGTGCTGGCCTTCACCTTCGAGGCAAGCCTGATGATCGGCCAGTCCGAGCAGACGGAAATTTCCCGCAAACTCGCCTCCTGGGCGGCGATCCTGGCGGTGCCGACGGCGATCGCCGGCATCTACGGCATGAACTTCGAAGATATGCCGGAGCTGCACTTCCGCTACGGGTATTTCATCGTGCTGGCGGTGATTATCGGGCTCTGCGCGACGCTTTACCGGCTTTTCCGGCGCGCTCGCTGGCTTTGACCAGTCTCCGTGCGAAGAGGCCTAGAACAGCCGCAGCCCCTTCATGCTGACGTGCCCGTCCTTGCCGATGATCACGTGGTCGTGGACGGTGATGCCAAGTGGTTTGGCGGCTTCGGCGATCAGTTTCGTCATCTCGATATCGGCGCGCGACGGCGTCGGATCGCCTGACGGATGGTTGTGGACCAGGATCAAGGCGGTCGCCGAAAGCTCCAGCGCACGCTTGACGACCTCGCGCGGATAGACGGGCGTATGGTCGATCGTCCCCTGCTGCTGTACCTCGTCGGCGATCAGCGTGTTGCGTTTGTCGAGAAACAGGATGCGGAACTGTTCCTTCGTCTCGTGCGCCATCGCAGCATGACAATAGTCGATCACAGCGCTCCAGGAAGACAGGACCTGCTTGTTGCGCAGCTCACTCTTCAGGGTCCGTTGCGCAGCGGTGGCGATGAGTTTGAGGTCGAGCGCAACGGATTCGCCGACGCCCTTGACCTCCTGCAATAAGTGCTGCGGCGCGCCGAAGACGCCGGCGAGCGTGCCGAAGCGCGCGAGAAGCTCCTTGGCGATCGGTTTCGTGTCGCGGCGGGGAATGAGGCGGAACAGAATGAGTTCGAGAATCTCGTAGTCGGCGAGCGCCGCATCGCCCTGTTCGCGGTAGCGGGCTCTCAGACGATCGCGGTGGCCGTGATAGTGCGCCTCGGCAGTGCCGCCAAGCGTCGGCACCTTGTCGAGTTTCCGCGCCTTTTGTGGCGCGAAGAACTGCCGCTCGTCGGCGGCCTCTCCTTCGTCCGGTTCAGGTAAAAGCGGCGGCTTCGTCACGCCGTCCCCAATGCGCGGACGCCAGGCATGAAAAGACCGGCCGGTGAAAGCGTGAAAACTTCGCAGCCATTTGCCGTAACGCCGACGGTGTGCTCATACTGCGCCGAAAGCGACCGGTCGCGCGTCACGGCCGTCCAGCCGTCCGAGAGCACCTTCACATGCGGCCGGCCGAGATTGATCATCGGCTCGATGGTGAAAATCATGCCTTCCTTGAGTTCAGGACCTTCGCTGGCATTGCCGTAATGAAGGATGTTTGGAGCATCATGGAACAGGCGGCCGACGCCGTGACCGCAAAAGTCCCTGACGACCGAGCAGCGCTCCGACTCCGCATAGGACTGGATGGCCTCGCCGATCGCTCCGGTGCGGGCGCCGGACCGGACCGCCGCTATGCCGCGCATCAGGCATTCGTGCGTGACTTCGAGCAGCCGTTCGGCGGCGCGCTTGATCTCGCCGACCGGGTACATCCGGCTGGAGTCGCCATGCCAGCCATCGACCACATAGGTGACGTCGATGTTGACGATGTCGCCCTCGCGCAACGGCTTGTCATTCGGAATGCCATGACAGACGACGTGATTGATCGAGGTGCAGGACGACTTTGTATAGCCGCGATAGTTCAAGGTGGCGGGCAGGGCTCCGTGGTCCATGCCGAACTCATAGACGAAACGGTCGATCTCTTCCGTCGTTACGCCTGGCTGTACCCTTGATGCCAGTTCATCCAGGCAGCGTGCCGTCACCCGACAGGCCTTGCGCATGCCTTCGAATCCGTCCGGGCCGTAGAGACGAATGACGCCGGTGTTCTTGTAAGGGGCGGCGCCGGCCTCGATGTAAGTTACCATTCCAAGACTTTCGATGTTTCAGGCGGTTTTCTTAAATCAGCATGGACCGGTTCGTCCACTATCATCGCTCCGGCCGGCACGATCTCCAGGGGCGATACGGAGCATCTGATCGCATAGGCTTCGACGCCGCGTTGAGCCGCCCGCTCGAACGCCCGAGCATAAACCGGATCGAGGTCGCGGCATATCCGCAAGACGCCGCAGTCGTTTCTTTGAACAAGATAAAGCATGATCGCCCGGTGTCCCGCTTCGACCATGTCGCCCAGCTCTTCGAGGTGCTTGGCGCCGCGCTCAGTCGGGCTGTCCGGAAACTCCGCCAGGGCCGCGGCGCGGCTGAAGTGGACATTCTTCACCTCGACATAGGCAAGACCTTTAGCCGGGTCGCTGAGCAGAAGGTCGATTCTTGAATTGCGCCCATATCTCTGCTCACGGCGGAGCGTTTCATAAGTGTGGAGGTCGCTGACCAATCCGGCGGCGATCGCCTCCTCGGCGAGCCGGTTTGGCAGGCCGGTATTGATGCCGACCAGCGTGCCGTCCGCCTCCACGATCTCCAGCATGTGGCGATATTTGCGGGTCGGAGAGTCATGCTCCGACAGCCAGATTGCCGATCCCGGCGACGTCAGCCCGCGCATCGAACCGGTATTCGGGCAAGAGCCGGTGATGCGCGTGCCGTCGGCAAGATCTGCGTCGAAGAGAAAGCGCTTGTAGCGCTGCAAGAGCGTTGCCTGAACGAGCGGACGGGAAAAGTTCACGGTGCTTTCCGCGTCTCAGGCACGTACGCGCACGAAAGATCCCGGCGCTTCTTCGATGGAGTTGAGCGGCCCTCCGGCCTTGCGCGCCGGAACGCGCCGCTTGTCGAGCTTTTCGACCCAGTCCTGCCAGTGCGGCCACCAGGAGCCTGGCGTTTCCTTGGCCTTGTCCAGCCACTCTTCCAGATCGCCCTTCGGGGGGCCACCCGTCCAGAACTGGTATTTGCTCTTGTCCGGCGGGTTGACGACGCCGGCGATGTGGCCGGACCCCGATAGAACGAAAGTGACCTTGCCACCAAAGGAACCGCTCCCAAGAAAGACCGATTTCGCCGGCGCGATGTGATCCTCCTTGGTGGCCAGGTTGTAGATCGGGATCTTCACGTCGCCAAGCGAGACCTTGCGACCGGCAAGCTCCATCTCACCCTTGGCCAGCTTGTTCTCGAGGTAGCAATTGCGCAGATAGAAGGAGTGGTTGGCGGCCGGCATCCGCGTCGAATCGGAGTTCCAGTAGAGCAGGTCGAAGGGCAGGGGATCCTGGCCCTTGAGATAATTGTTCACGAAATAGGGCCAGATCAGCTCGGATGCGCGAAGCATGTTGAATGCCGTCGCCATTTTCGAGCCTTCCAGATAACCGGTCTTGCTCATCTTGGCTTCGAGTTGCTCAATCTGGTCGTCGTCGACGAAGACCTTGAGGTCGCCCGCATAGGTGAAGTCCACCTGAGTGGTGAACAGCGTCGCCGAGCGGATCCGGTCGTCGCCTTCGGCGGCATGGAGTGCCAGCGTGGCGGCGAGCAGCGTGCCGCCGACGCAATAGCCGATCGCATTCACTTCGCGCTCGCCGGTTGCCTGCTCGATCGTATCGAGCGCAAAACCGACGCCTTCGCGCGCATAGGCTCCCCAGTCCTTGCGGGCGTGGCGTTCATCCGGATTGACCCAGGAGATGACGAAGACCGTATGACCCTGGTCCACCGCCCATTTGATGAAGGACTTCTGTGGGTTGAGATCCAGCACGTAATATTTGTTGATCCACGGCGGGCAGATCAGCAGTGGCCGCTTCAGCACCGTTTCGGTGCTCGCTTCATATTGGATGACCTGGCAAATATCGGATTGCGCGATGACCTTGCCGGGGGTGATCGCGATATTCTCGCCGATGGCGAACTTGCTGGTATCCGTTTGCCTGAGCCGGAGGTCGCCGCGCCCGGCGGCGATGTCTTCGGCGAGCATCTGCATGCCCTTGACGAGATTCGCCCCGCTGGATGCCACCGTTTCCCGGTACAGTTGCGGATTGGTGGTGATGAAATTGCTGGGAGAGAGCGCGCTGGAGATCTGGCGGACGTAGAAGGCCGCCTTGTGCCGGGTATGGTCGTCGAGTCCCTCGGCCTCGTTGACCATGTTCTCCGCCCAGTCGGATGTCACGAAATAGGCCTGGCGAATGAAATCGAAAAACGGGTTTTTCACCCAGTCCTCGTCCGCAAAACGCTTGTCGTTGCGTTGCAGGCTCTCCGATTCGGCGACATCGTCGCCGGCCATCCGGTGCAATGTCCGCGACCAGATGTCGAAGAAGCTCCCCATCAGATGCGTCTGCGCTTCGAGCGTCCGTCGCGGGTCAGAGAGCCAGTATTCGGAGACTTTGGAGAGCGTCTTGACCATGTCGGAGACAGGCTCGGCATAGGTGTCTTTCTTCTCGCCGGCCTCCCGCGGCGCCAGCCATGCGGACGCGGCTTTTCCCATCTGTTCGACGGCGCGGGCCATGTTGATGGCCAGGTTCTGGGGGTCCTTGACGATATAGGGCTCGACCGATTTTGGATCGAAGCCCGAATAGCCGCCCTTGCCCGTGGTGTCCTCGGCCTTGTCTGATGTCACCCGGCGTCCTCCACAGCACGTTGTTTGTTTTGTATTTTTACATTCTGCCCGAAAATGATTACAAGGGCTAGCGCATCGTCGCACCCTAAAACAGAGGTCATCGCCAGCATGCTCGTCGTCGGAAACCAGCGTTCGCTTTCCCGGATTTCCGGGTTGATTCTTGCAGGCATGCTTGCCGGATGCAATTCGACGGCGGATCTCGCCACCTATCCTTCAGTCTATGGGCAGAAGCCTGCCGCCATGCAGCAGATGACCGACGAAGAGGCGGTGAACATGCAGGGCAGGCTGACGGCGCTTGCCGCCCAGCGCAGATCCGGCGCCATCTCCGAAGCGGAGTATCAGCGCCGTCTGAAGGAATTGCAGTTGCTGGCCGAACAGCATGGGCCCGAAGCGCTGAAACAGATCGAGAATTAGCACTTGCCTTTCTGGCGATTTGGCCGCAAAGCGTTGATTGGCCGTAATGACGGCCTTTCACCCCGCGCATGTTGAGCGATTGCCGATGAGGCCCAAAAACGCGCGCCAAATGAGGTCTGGAGATGGAAGAGTTTCATAAAGTCCGGCGTTTGCCGCCCTATGTTTTCGAACAGGTCAACCGTTTGAAAGCAAGCGCGCGAGCCGCCGGTGCTGACATCATCGACCTCGGCATGGGCAATCCCGATCTTCCCACCCCGCAGTCGATCGTCGACAAGCTCTGCGAGGTCGTGCAAGACCCGCGCACCCACCGCTATTCCTCGTCGAAGGGCATCCCGGGGCTGCGTCGCGCCCAGGCCGCCTATTACGCCCGCCGTTTCGGCGTCAAGCTCAATCCCGAGACCCAGGTCGTCGCGACGCTCGGCTCGAAGGAAGGCTTTGCCAACATGGCGCAGGCGATCACCGCGCCGGGCGACGTCGTCCTGTGTCCGAACCCCACCTATCCGATCCATGCTTTCGGCTTCCTGATGGCCGGCGGCGTCATTCGCTCGATCTCGGTCGAGCCGGACGAGAGCTTCTTCCCGCCGCTCGAGCGCGCCGTGAAGCACTCGATCCCGAAGCCTCTGGCGCTGATCCTCAATTATCCGTCCAACCCGACGGCCCAGGTCGCGACGCTCGATTTCTACAAGGATGTCATTGCGTTTGCGAAGAAGCACGACATCATCGTGCTGTCGGACCTCGCCTATTCGGAGATCTATTTCGACGACGTGCCGCCGCCCTCAGTTCTGGAAGTGCCGGGCGCGATCGACGTTACGGTCGAATTCACCTCGATGTCGAAGACCTTCTCGATGCCCGGCTGGCGCATGGGCTTCGCCGTCGGCAACGAACGGCTGATTGCGGCGCTGACGCGGGTGAAATCTTATCTCGATTACGGTGCCTTCACGCCGATCCAGGTGGCCGCGACGCAAGCGCTGAACGGCGATGGCAGCGACATCGCCGAGGTCCGCAACGTCTACAAGCGCCGCCGCGACGTGATGGTCGACAGCTTCGGCAAGGCCGGCTTCGAGGTGCCGCCGCCGCCGGCGACGATGTTCGCCTGGGCGAAGATCCCGGAGAAGTTTCGCCATCTCGGCTCGCTGGAATTTTCCAAGCTGCTCGTCGAGAAGGCGGATGTCGCGGTCGCTCCGGGCATCGGCTTCGGCGAGCAGGGTGACGACTATGTCCGCCTGGCGCTCGTCGAGAACGAGCACCGCATCCGCCAGGCGGCGCGCAACATCAAGCGCTTCCTGTCGACGGCGGATGAGACGATGCACAATGTCGTCTCACTGAATGCACATCGGTAACGGAAAAGCCGGCTTTCGCGCAAAACAGCCCCGCCAGTCCGGCGGGGCGCCTTCTACATGTTAGGAACGTGCTATGGCAGATGCCCTCAAAATCGGCGTTGCGGGCTTGGGGACGGTTGGTGCCTCGCTCGTGCGGATTCTCCAGGAACGTCACGAGATGCTGGCAACAACGTGCGGAAGGCCGATCGAGCTAATCGCCGTGGCGGCAAGGGATCGCACCAAGGACCGCGGCGTTGATCTTTCGAAGGCCGTCTGGTTCGAGGATGCGGTGGCGCTCGCTTCCGAGGCCGAGATCGACGTCTTCGTCGAGTTGATGGGCGGAGCAGGTGATCCTGCCTATTCCTCTGTCAAGGCGGCACTCGAGCGCGGTATCCATGTGGTTACCGCCAACAAGGCGCTACTTGCCAAGCACGGCATCGAACTCGCCGGCATCGCCGAGGAACAGGGCGCGCTGCTCAACTACGAGGCGGCGGTCGCGGGCGGCATTCCGGTCATCAAGGCGCTTCGCGAATCGCTGACGGGCAATACCGTCTCGCGCGTCTACGGGATCATGAACGGCACCTGCAACTACATCCTGACCAAGATGGAGAAGGAGGGGCTGACCTTCAAAGCCTGCTTGGAGGAAGCGCAGCGTCTTGGCTACGCCGAGGCGGACCCGACCTTCGATATTGAGGGCAACGACACCGCCCACAAGCTCTCGATCCTGACCAGCCTCGCTTTCGGCACGGCGATCGCCGCCGACGATATCTATCTGGAAGGCATCACCAATATCTCGATCGAGGACATCCAGGCCGCCGCCGATCTTGGCTACCGCATCAAGCTGCTCGGCGTCGCGCAGCGCACCGACAGCGGCATCGAGCAGCGCGTCCATCCGACCATGGTGCCCCATGATTCCGTGATCGCTCAGGTCGACGGGGTGACGAATGCGGTCGCGGTCGAGTCCGACATTCTCGGCGAATTGCTGATGGTCGGCCCCGGCGCCGGCGGCAATGCGACGGCTTCGGCCGTGCTTGGCGATATCGCCGACATCGCCAAAAGCCGTCCGGGCGCCCAACATGTGCCGGCCTTTGGACGGCCCACCACGGCCCTCATGCCCTATAAGCGCGCCCGGATGCAGAGCCACGAGGGCGGCTATTTCATCCGCCTGAAAGTGGTCGATCGCACCGGCGTCTTCGCCAACATTGCCGGCCATATGGCGGAGAACGACATCTCGCTCGAATCGATCATGCAGCATTCCAAGCATTATGCGGATCCTGCCGAACCGAAGACGATCATCCTGGTGACACATGCGACGCACGAAGCTTCGGTGCGCAAGGCGATCGTCTCGATCAAGAGCGAGGGCTATCTCGTCGGAGAGCCGCAGGTGATCCGCATCGAGCGGCCCAAGGACTGGTGACCCCGCTCTTGCATTAAATCTGTTGAGAAACCGCTCCGGCATGCCTGTCGCAGGCCGGAGCGCCCGGCCTGCCGGTTTTTCCGCCCCAAAATATTCGTTAAGAACGGATGGAGTTCGGGCGGACGGGTAGCATGGACGTATTGGCGGATCCGATAGAGCGGGCATTTCTCGGCGTCGAACGCTCGGTCAGCGGTCAGCGCTGGGTCTCGCGCCTGGATCGGGCCGGGCAGAACCGGGCGTTGGCAATCAGCCAGGTGCACGGCTATTCGGAGCTCATTGCACGGGTACTGGCCGGCCGCGGCATCGGCTTGGATGATGCGGCACGGTTTCTCGATCCGACGCTGCGCGCGTTGATGCCCGACCCGGACGTGCTTACCGATTGCCGCAAGGCCGCGGAGCGGCTCTCCGGTGCCATTCGCCGGGGCGAGAAGGTCGCGATATTCGGCGATTACGACGTCGACGGTGCGGCCTCCTCGGCACTGATGCTTCGGTTCCTGCGCCATTTCGACATTCAGGCCGAGACTTATATTCCTGATCGCATTTTCGAGGGCTACGGGCCGAACCCGCAGGCGATCGAGCAACTGATTGGCAACGGGGCCGGTCTGATCGTCACCGTCGACTGCGGTTCTACAAGCCATGAGTCGCTGGCCGTCGCCGCCGAGCGTGGGATCGACGTGGTGGTCATCGATCACCACCAGGTTGGCGCAACGCTTCCGCCGTGCCACGCCCTCGTCAATCCGAATCGCGAGGACGATTTGTCCGGGCAGGGGCATCTCTGTGCCGCCGGCGTGGTCTATCTGGTGCTTGTCAATACGTTGCGGGTGCTGCGGCTTGAGGGGAATGCGCGTGCCGGCAGCTTTGATCTGCTGTCACTACTCGACCTGGTTGCGCTCGCCACTGTCTGCGACGTCGTGCCGCTCAAGGGGCTGAACCGAGCCTATGTCGTCAAGGGATTGATCGCGGCGCGCCATATGGGCAATAGCGGCCTGGCAGCCCTGCTGCGCAAGGCTGCGATCGGTGGCCCGGTGACGCCCTATCATCTGGGCTTCCTGATCGGCCCGCGCATCAATGCGGGCGGGCGGATCGGCGATGCGGCCCTCGGTAGCCGCCTCCTGACCCTCGACGACGCCACGGCGGCCGAGGTGATCGCCAGCCAGCTCGACGAGCTCAATCGCGAGCGGCAGGCGATGGAGGCAGCAATGCTTGCCGAGGCCGAGGCCGAAGTGCTCGCAGAGTACGGTACGGGCGAGGGGGCCTCGGTCATCGTCACCGCCAGGGAAAGCTGGCACCCCGGCATCGTGGGCCTGATAGCGGCGCGCATCAAGGAGAAGTTCCGCCGCCCGGCCTTTGCCATCGCCTTTGACCCGAGCGGCCGCGGCACGGGTTCCGGCCGATCGATCACCGGGTTCGATATGGGCAGACTCGTTCGCGCGGCCGTCGACAATGGCCTCCTCGTCAAAGGGGGTGGGCATGCCATGGCCGCCGGCTTGACGGTCGAGCGCGCCAATCTCGGGCGACTGCGCCAGTTTTTCGAGGAGCGCGCCGAGAACCCGGTGCGGGAACTGGTGGCCGTCGAGACCCTCAAGCTCGATGGTGCACTGGCAGCGGCCGGAGCGACGCTCGATCTCGTCGACCTTCTCGACCAGGCAGGCCCCTATGGCTCGGCCCATCCGCAACCGGTCTTCGCCTTTCCCCAGCATCGTCTGCGCGACAGCCGCCAAGTCGGCGCCAACCATGTCAAGGTTACGCTCGAGGGTCACGACGGCAGCCGCATCGACGGCATCGCTTTCCGGGCGAAGGAAACGCCGCTCGGCGATCTCCTGCTCGGCAATCGCGGTTCGACAGTGCACGTCGCGGGCTCGGTGTCGGCGGATCTCTGGCAGGGAACGCGCCGCGTGCAACTGCGCGTGACGGACGCGGCAAAGGCAAGCTGATCACGTTCATCCGCGATAGGGTTGCTAAGCCGGATCAACCGGTTGTGCAATTTGTTTGAGAAGATTTCTGAGGATCGTAATGGCACGCCCAACGGGACTCGAACCCGTGTTTCCGCCGTGAAAGGGCGGCGTCCTAGACCGCTAGACGATGGGCGCCTGCTGCAGCGACCTTGTGCGTCCAAGAACGCGCGGTGCTGTAAGACAAGGCGGCTTATAGAGAGCGCTTCGGATTCCCGCAAGGGAGCAGGAGCCCCAAAAGTTCGATTTTTCTTATGAAAACGAAAACGTCGCACAGCTACTTGGAGCGCAGGCGGTTTTCAGGTCTTGGGTGGGTACCTTCGACCTCGCGCCAAATTGTCCAATGGAAAGAAAGATATGGTACGCCCAACGGGACTCGAACCCGTGTTACCGCCGTGAGAGGGCGGCGTCCTGACCGCTAGACGATGGGCGCCTAAGCCGAAGCGACAGCAACATACTATGAAAAAGACGAAATGGGAAAGGGGAGGAATAGCGCGCCAACGATATTGCCGCTCGCGTTGCTTTTGATGAGCTTTATTGGTGAACGGCTGCTCCCGTTCGCCATCCCGTTACGGTTCGCACGGGTGATATGACCAGCCCCGCACTCTTCTCTAGCGAGGAACGAGCCAAGGCAGTATTATGGCAAGTCGCCCGGCGGGGACACAGCTATGGCAACGCGCAGCCTCACTTTTTTCTGCCTTGTTTTGCTCCTTGGGTTTCCCACAGGAGGACAAACAGCAACTGCCGACAGACCTGCCAACGACATGCTCGAATTGCGTGCAGCGGCCGCGAGGGCGTGGATCAACGATTTAGCTCAGTTGGTGGGGCGCGAACGCGCCAGGGACGCCGCACCCGAGGGAGTACTCCTCGCGGCGAGCGGGGCCGTCGATACGCCCAAAAACGACATGCAACTGGCCGCTGGCAAGCTGGAGGAAATTCTCCGCCGCGCCTTGGCGGCGGCCAAGAGGGACCTCGAGGCGATGCGCCGGGTCGCCGAAAAGCAGCGCCAAAGAGCCGATAGACTCGAGCGCGATCTGACGATGGTGCTGCAAGTCGTCGAAGAGTTGGAGACCAGCGCGGCCGGAGCAACGCGGTCAAAAGCTGCCGCACTCAGGGCGCGGGACGCAGCGGAAGCGTTGCTGGTTGATGCGAGACGGGCACTCGCTGAGGCGCAGCGAAAACAGGAAGCCTACGAGCGCGATCTTACGCAGGCCCGTCCGTCGGCCGCCGTCCCGGAGGCTGGCGGCAGTTTGGCAGCCGCAGAGAAGGCTGCCGCCGTGCAGGCCCGCCAGAATGCCGAGGCTGCGGCGAGGCGGGCGGGTGAAGAGCTCGCATCGGAACGTGAGAAGGCACGGTCGCTCGCTCGGGAGCTCGACGCTGTTCGCCAGGAACGCGACGCCGCGATACTCGCAGCGAAACAGCGGGCGACGGAAAATGAGCGCGATCTTGCGCAGGCCCGTCAGTCCGCCGCGGCCCAGGAAGCTGGCGTCAGTTTGGCAGCGGCGGAGAAGGCTGCCGCCGTGCAGGCCCGCCAGGTCGCTGAAGACGCGGCAAGGCGGGCGGTTGAAGAGCTGGCGTTGCAACGCGAGAAGGCACGGTCGCTCGCTCGGGAGCTCGACGGCCTTCGCCAGGAACTCGACGCCGCAACACTCGCAGCGAAACAGCGGGCGGAGGAGGGTGAGCGCGATCTTGCGCAGGCCCGCCAGTCGGCTGCGACCCAGGAGGCTGGCGTCAGGTTGGTAGCGGCGGAGAAGGCTGCCGCCGTGCGGGCCCGCCAGATTGCCGAAAATGCGGCAAGGCAGACTGACGAAGAGCTTGCATTGGAACGTGAGAAGGCACGGTCACTCGCTCGGCAGCTCGACAGCCTTCGCCGGGAACGCGACGCCGCGATACTTGCAGCGAAACAGCGGGCGACGGAGAATGAGCGCGATCTTGCGCAGGCCCGTCAGTCAGCCGCGAGCGAGGAGGCTGGCGCCAGTCTTGCAGCGGCAGAAAGGGCTGCCGCCGTGCAGGCCCGCCAGATTGCCGAGGCTGCGACGAGGCGGATTAGCGAAGAGCTCGCATCGGAACATGAGAGGGCACGTGCGCTCGCTCGGCAGCTCGACAGCCTTCGCCAGGAACGCGACGTCGCGATACTCGCAGCGAAACAGCGGGCGACGGAGAATGAGCGCGATCTTGCGCAGGCCAGTCAGTCGGCCGCGAGCGAGGAGGCTGGCGCCAGTCTTGCAGCGGCAGAAAGGGCGGCCGCCGTGCAGGCCCGCCAGGTTGCCGAGGCTGCGACGAGGCGGATTAGCGAAGAGCTCGCATCGGAACGTGAGAAGGCACGTGCGCTCGCTCGGGAGCTCGAGGCTGTTCGCCAGGATCGCGACGCCGCAATACTCGCAGCGAAACAGCGGGCGGAGGAGGATGAGCGCGAACTCACCAAAGCCAGCCAATCGTCCGCTGCCCCGGAATTGGACGCCAACTCGGCAGCGGCGGAGAAGGCGGCCATCGTGCTGGCGCGCCAAGTGGCGGAGACCGCGGCAAGTCGGGCTGCCAACCAGCTCGCATTGGAGCGCAAGAAGGCACGGTCGCTCGCTCGCGAGCTCGACTCCGTCCGCGAGGAACGCGACGCGACAAAGAAGCAATTGAACCGGATCTTGGCGGCACAACGGCGTGGGTCGGAGGAAGCGCGCGATCGGGGCACCGGCCGCGAGCGTGCGGCGGAGCCGATGGAAAATGGCGCCCGCAAGAACCGTAATTCGCGCCGCGAGGTGGTGATCCAGCCTATGCCGGAGGCGCTGCCCGATGCGCTCCTCCCCAGACGTCTGGTGCCCGGCCTTTGGTAAGGAGCGAGGATTGATATGCGAAGATGAGGACGTTGGCGATGCGCACTCATACGTCTGCCACATTCCTTGTTGCCTTTGCGCTGGCCCTGGCGCCGGCTCTTGAGTTTGGCGAGGTCGGAAAATTCCGCAGTGTCGGGGTCATCGCCGCCCCGGGTGGCACGGGTGGCGGCTCGTCAAAAACCAGCACCGCTGGCCGGACAAACGCCGGAGCGTCGGCCGGCGCAAAAGCGGGAAAAAGCAGTGGCGCTGCAAGCAATCAAGGGACATCGGTGGGAAGTGGTGTGGCGAGTGGCGGGAGTGGCGGCTCGCCAGGGACGAGTGCCGGAGGCGGAACGAAGGCCGGAGCCTCGGCCAGCGTAAAGGCTGGGAAAAACAGTGGGACCAGCGGCAATGTCGGCCATAAGAGTGGCGGCAAACTGACGGGTGCCGGCAGACGAGCCGCGGTGCCGAAAGGCAAGGGAGCGCCTCCTGCTTCGAGCGGTGCTTTGGCTGGTCCGGTCGTAGGCGCTGGAACTCCAAAGAAGAGCAGGACGCCAAACAGTGTCCGTGCACGAGCGATTGCTGGCATTGCTCCCGCGACGGGCGCGTCGCCATCCGTCGGACTGCCTTCTGCCCTTTGGCCCGTAAAGATTCGGCTCGGCGAGCGCGGTGAATACGAGCAAGGTATTTTTGGCAATCCCGTGACGGACCCGATGATAACGGGAGCGATTTCGGATGGGGCGGGCGGCGTGGTTCGTGCCTGCCTCCAGGCGATCACCTCGGCTGCGCTGCCGCTTGGCGCCGTGCGTATACGCGCGGCCAGCGCCGGCCCTCTCGTCCGCCAACGCGACGGCGCGCTCATGGCTCCAATTACTGTGCGGATTGAATATGCAGCAGGGGGCCTCGTCGAGGTCCGTCAGGCGCGCGTCAGATGCCATCTCGACTCGAACGGCTTGGTCGTTGCCGTGACCTAAGCGTAGCGGAGCCAGGGGGGCGCCGTCGTGCTTAGCTGCGCATTGCGAGTCGAGGCCGTGAATGGCGTTGGGCCTCCTTCCACCATCAAAAGGCGTACTGCGGTTTTGACAGCCAGACAGGCTAGAATGCCTGGTCCATGCACCAGGAAAGGACCACAGGCCATGCACATGATCAGAATGCTCAGCGCCGCCGTGCTCTTTCTCGCCGGTCCAGCCTTCGCGGCCGACTTGCTGCCAGAACCGGTGTCGCCGGTCAGCCACGGCGTTTCGCCGGCCGATCAGCCGACCGTCGACCGCTGCAACGAGGCAATCGCCCAGTGGGCCGCGCCGTACAATCCGGCTGCCATCGACACAAGTCTGACCGAGCCTGTGCGCGCAGGCGCTGCCGGCGAGCGGATAGCCACGCTCGACGTCAAGATCGACTACGAGCGCGAGGGCGCCATCGAGCCGCGCTCGGCGACCATCGCCTGCACGGTGGCGTCGGACGGAGAGGTCAGTGTCGCGGTCGTGAAGCAAGGATAAGACGCGATCAAGCCGAGGCGACGTGCGCCTGCGGCTCGCCGGTCGTCGGTGTCGGTTCAGCGACGCACGCGGGAGGCAGTGACCGATAACGCAACTCGAATCCGCATTACCGCCGTGAAGGGCGGCGTCCTGACCGCTGGACAATGGGCGCCTGTGCCGAAAACCCACCCCAAAAGGAGGGACGTGGCATGAAAGTCGGTATTGTTGGAACAGGCATGGTTGGCAGTGCGGCTGCTTACGCCCTGGGATTGCGAGGGGTCGCGAGCGAGGTTGTACTGGTAGATCTCGATTCGGCTCTGGCCGAAGCACACGCCCTGGACATCGCACATGCGATGCCCTTTGCCTCAGGAACCTCAATCGCTCATGGAGGCTACGACCGCCTTCGAGATGCGGGTGTCGTCATCATAGCCGCGGGGGTCGCGCAGCGATCCGGGGAAACACGGACCGATCTGTTAAGCCGGAACGCCGCTGTCTTCCGCGTCGTTGTGGGAGACATCATGCGTGTCTGCCCCGATGCAATTCTGATCATCGCGTCGAATCCAGTCGATATCATGACCCAGGTCGCCAGTGCCTATTCGGGACTGCCAAACCATCGGGTGATCGGCTCGGGTACGATTCTCGACACTGCGCGGTTCCGCAGCCTGCTAGGGGCGCACCTTCGGGTGTCGCCGCGATCCGTTCATGCCTACGTGCTAGGCGAACACGGCGACAGCCAGGTGCTGGCCTGGTCTGGTGCCAGGGCGGGCACAGTTCCTATCGATCGCCTAGGTGCACAGATTGGCGCGCCCATCACCGAATCTATCCGGGCAGAGATCGACAGCAAGACCCGCAACGCGGCCTATACCATCATCAAGGGCAAAGGCTCGACCTACTACGGAATTGGAGCTGGACTTGCCCGGATCGTCGCCGCGATAAGACAGAATGAACAAGCGGTGCTCTCGGTTTCGAGTGTCACCGCGCTGGTCGAAGGAGTGAGGAATGTAGCTTTGTCGGTTCCCCGCGTCGTGGGTCGCGAAGGCATTTCCACCGAGCTGCTTCCTGATCTTGACGCAAAGGAACGCGCTGGACTTCAACGAAGCGCTTCTCTGCTTCGAGGTCTGTTCGAGTCGGTGTCGCTCTGAAATGAAGCGATGCTGCGCCCGTGCACAGGCCGACCCACCGCACGGGCGGCAACGATCACTGTGAAGCTCATACGCCGCGGCATCCTCAGTCGTTGAATTTCAGCCGCCGGATCGGTCGGGGATGCGGAGGAGAAGACATGGGGGAGGGCGCTTCCGGCTGCGGCAAGAGGATACTGCGTGGGGCTTGCGCGACAGAGGCCGAGCGCAGCTCATGACAAGCACTTGGGGAACTGTATCAGTATCTCAAATCTCTAGAGAGTGGCACGCCCAACGGGACTCGAACCCGTGTTTCCGCCGTGAAAGGGCGGCGTCCTAGACCGCTAGACGATGGGCGCCCAAGACAGGGCGGCTTATAGAAGGCGCTTGGGATTCCTGCAAGTCGTCTGAAACAATATTTTTTATTTTTCTGCCGAGATTGAAAAGCATCGGTGCAGAGGCTTGTCACACACAAACACAGATGCGTGACGAATGAAAATGTCAAAGTATCCGCAAGTATTGGAAAAGAAGAATGGCACGCCCAACGGGAATCGAACCCGTGTTTCCGCCGTGAAAGGGCGGCGTCCTAGACCGCTAGACGATGGGCGCCCAAGACGAAGTGGCTTATAGAGAGCACTTCGGATTCCCGCAAGCGGCAAATCTCACTTTTTCTCAAAAATTTACATCGCGGTGGCAGCCATTCCTCAGCCGTTGCGACGGCGGCAGCGCCAATTCCAATCGCGCTGCCGGCCGATGTCGATATGCACGGATTCGGTGTGGCAATAGGTGCCGACGCCGCCGCGGCCGGGCAGGCTTCTGAGATATTCGGCGAGATCCCACTTGCTGACGCCTTTGACCTGGATGTCAGCCGCTTCGCAGCGCGTGTGAAGCGATTGGCGTTTCCGGTTGACCTTGATCGGCCGAAGCCCCGAGGTGACCATCACCTTTTGACCGTAATGCCGCTCGACGCTCTTCAGCATCTGGAGAAGCGCCGGCTTGAAGCAGCCGGTTTCGACGCTCTCCGTCTGCAGGATGAGGCCGCTTGGCGCCAGACGGGCGAGACCGGAGAGATTGGCAACCTCGACCGGCGCGTCGTCCTCTTCACCCGCGTGGTCGGCATGGTCCATGTTGAACAGCGGATTGAGCTTGACGCCGGGAAGCGCGGTATAGGCGAGCGATGCGACCTGAGGTTCAGCCGCGTTCGCGGCAGTGATCGTCCGCTTCTCGGCGGCGCCGACGTTGCTCTCGCCGCTCATCCGCAGCTTCGGCTTGCGTTTGGCGGCAAAGAGACTTGCGAGCGTCCAGCTCTTGCCCGTGCGCTGCTGGTCCTTCCCGTCGTCCTCGGGGGAGGTGGGCTGAGTGGCGGCCGCCACGGGCGGCGTCACCTGTCCGGCGGATGCGACTTCAACCGCCTGTAGAGGACCGGATGTTTGATCGCGGCGCGCCGCCTGCGCGCTCGTGGGCAAGGGGACGGCGGCGGGAAGATCTGCAGCGCTGGCAGTGCTTTCCGTATCGGGCTGGGCTTTTGCCGGAATTGCGTTGCTCGCGCCTTCCTGGTCCGGCAAGACAGGCGCTGCCGCCGGCTGAGCGCCGGTGAAGAGACTGTTGTTCGTCGCATTGACGCCGGGCTGGGCATCGCCGCCCGATGTTTCCGAGGTTTGGGCGGCGCTTGCAGGCGCGGTCCCCGCGGCGGGCGACTGCCGGTAAATGCTCGACGCGGTGGCATTGAGGCCGGTGCTTTGCATCGTCAGGCCCCGGCGCAGGGCGGCTGAATCCGCCTGGGCGGCCGGATCGTCTGTTTGCTGTTGAGCGCCGACGCCGGATGCGGCGGCCTGGTCATCTGGGCGACCGTCTTCCGCGTTCGGTGTCGTCATGCTCGCTGGAGCTGCGGCTTGCGGCGATTCGACCGAATTGGCGCCCTCGCTCTCCGCAACCGCCGAGACGCAACCGGCGAGCGTAAGGAGTGATACGGAGAACGCCGCGGCGCGTCCGATCGAAAGGAGCGCGCGTTTTGAATCCAGCTGTTGCAACGTCTTATCCCCGCTCTCCGTGCATATCCCCGGTTATCGTGGATCATGCGCAAGTCTCGGCTCCGAAACATTGTTCGGAACAGACAACTTTTCTCTCGCGGCGAGAAGTTCTCCCGCCACGGGAAGGTCAGGCCAAGTAAGGGCGCCGCAAATGATTGCGAAGCATAGCCCCGTTTCAACTATGGCGCGGAAATTAGTGGATACCGCGCAATTTGTAAACTGGCGCTAACCTTCCGCCCACGATCACATGCGAAAGCCCGGCGCGTTGGCCGGGCTTTGATCGTCAGTCGACTCTGTTGATCTTCGCATTCGGTCCTGTGCCGACCTTGGGCGCTCGGGATTGTGCGAGGCTTACCAGGTGCCGGTGTTGGCCATGGAGGCCCAGGGCTCCTCAGCGGAGAGGTGTTCTCCCTTCTGCAGAATCTCGATCGAAATACCGTCGGGCGAGCGGACGAAGGCCATGTGACCGTCGCGGGGCGGTCGATTGATCGTCACGCCATTATCCATCAGGTGCTTGCAAAAGGCGTAGATGTCATCGACCTCATAGGCGAGGTGACCAAAGTTGCGTCCGCCGGTATAGTCCTCGGTGTCCCAGTTGTAGGTCAGTTCCAGGCAGGGCGATACCTCTGCCTTGGCGCGGTCGAGGTCGCCGGGTGCGGCGAGGAAGACGAGGGTGAAGCGGCCTTTCTCGTTCTCGTATCGGCGAATTTCCTGGAGTCCGAATAATGTGCAGTAGAAATGGAGAGCCTTGTCGAGGTCCCTTACACGAACCATCGTGTGCAGATAGCGCATTGGATTGTCCCTGTTTTGCAGAAGATGGCGTATACTTAAGGGACAGCAAGCCAGAGGCAAGCCTGCGGCCCCATAAATGACCTCGGCCAATTTATGTCGAGGGACTTGCGCATGCGCAGCGGGACGATGTTATTCTGGTCCATAAGAATCAGTTAACCGTATCGAGAGTTGCGCGTAACGAGGGGCTGGGAGAATGGCGGACAGAACATCTTCAAAAGGCGTCATCGAGAATGACGGCCTTGGTAATGACGCTCTCGATCTCATCGAGATCACCGGCGTCATCAAGTGGTTCGACGTCGCCAAGGGTTTCGGCTTCATCGTCCCCGACAACGGCATGCAGGATGTCCTGCTGCACGTCACTTGTCTCCGGCGCGACGGCTACCAGACGGTGCTTGAGGGCGCTCGCGTCGTGGCACTCGTGCAAAAGCGTGAGCGCGGCTACCAGGCCTTCCGTATCCTTTCCATGGACCAGTCGACCGCGGTTCACCCCTCGCAACTCCCGCCGGTACGCACCCATGTCCAGGTCACTCCGACGAGCGGACTGGAACGGGTGCTGGTGAAGTGGTTCAACCGCACCAAGGGTTTCGGCTTCCTGACGCGCGGCGAGGGCACCGAGGACATCTTCGTGCATATGGAAACGTTGCGCCGCTTCGGCTTGACGGAACTGCGCCCCGGCCAGGTGGTGCTGTGCCGCTTCGGTGACGGAGAGAAGGGCTTGATGGCTGCGGAGATTCATCCGGACGGCCCGACACCGACGAATCGGTCGCATTGATGCGCATGCTTCACGGCCGCCTTGCGAGAAGCGCCATTGCGGCGCTTTTTTCGTTGTCGCTGTTCCTCGCGTCGCACGCTGCGGCCATCACCTTCGAGAAGGACAGAATCCGGCTCCTCACCAGCGGGGGGAAGGCCCATGACCTGACCGTGGAACTGGCGATCGAACCGGAGCAGCGCGAACAGGGGCTGATGCACCGCCGCCAGATGGCGCCGGACCACGGCATGCTGTTCGATTTCGGCGAGACGCGGCGGGTGATGATGTGGATGCGGAACACCTATCTGCCGCTCGACATGCTCTTCATCGCCGCGGATGGCACCGTCGAAACCATTCATGAGAACGCCGTCCCGCTGTCCGAAGCGATCATCGATTCGAAAGAACCGGTCGCCTTCGTGCTCGAGCTCAACGCCGGAACCGTGCAACGCCTCGGGATAAAGCCTGGCGCCCGGATCACCGGCGCCCGCATCCCGGCCGGAGCGCGCTGAGCCCGCCCTGTGGTCGGTACAGCCAAATTTGCTGTTGCAGGTAAAAGGCGAAGCGTGTATCTCCGCCTTCGTCGGCTCGGAGTGTAGCGCAGTCTGGTAGCGCATCTGGTTTGGGACCAGAGGGTCGGGAGTTCGAATCTCTCCACTCCGACCATTTAAGTCCTTGATCCTGTATCCTATTGAGACCGCGGGCAGTCGATGACGACTCGGGCGGCGACTGCGGGAAAAACTTGCCATCTCGACACGGCCGGCGCGGGCTTGAAAAAGCTATATTTCCGTGTCGCAAGTCATTCCGTTTTAAATCATTCTGCGCTAAGGGAAGACGGAGCATGGAGCAGAACGGCTCGCAGGCACGGTTTTGGCTTGTCAGTGATCCTCGAAAGGCCATGCTCAGAGTTCGAGAGACGACAGCGACTTGGCGCATCGGATGATGCGCCGGTGTCGAGATGGAGAGACGGGAGCCGTTTGAAAGCAATGTCCGCGAAGATTTATCGTCCCGCGAAGACAGCCATGCAATCCGGCAAGGCCAAGACGCATCTGTGGGTGCTGGAGTTCGATCAGGAGAAGCCGCGCACCATCGACCCGATCATGGGCTATACGAGCTCGGGCGACATGCGGCAGCAGTTGCGGCTGACCTTCGAGACCGCCGAGCAGGCGATCGCCTATGCCGAACGCAACGGCATCGAATACCGCGTCATCGCGCCGAAGGACTCGACGCGCAAGAATGTGTCCTATTCGGACAATTTCCGTTTCAACCGGATGCAGCCCTGGACCCATTGAAGGCCCGGCAAACCGGCCCGACGGCCCCTTAGCTCAGCTGGATAGAGCACCTGCCTTCTAAGCAGGTTGTCGCAGGTTCGAGTCCTGCAGGGGTCGCCAAAATTCAAATTTTTGAATTACTTAGTTCTTGCGCAGATTGTACGGGACCTGCTGCTGCAATTCATGTGGTCTTCCTCGTCCTAAACCGCTCCGCCAGTCACCGGATTGACCTTCGGCTTTTCGCTGGTGTCCTTCGCACCGGGCGGTTGAACCAGCGGCGGTGCGATTGAATTCTCGTCGACATGCTTTTGCCGCTCCACAGGCGGTTGCACGTCTTTTGGCTTTTTCTGCTCGGCTTCGGAGTTCGTATTTTTGATGGCCATTGGCATTCTCCTTCAGAATTCAGAACGAAGAGAACTCATCGAGGTTCCGTGCCGCTCTAAGTGTTGCCAGGCTCCTTCTTCGCCGGGGCTCGCCGCTCGATGAGTTGCTGAAAGATCTCCGCCTGTCGCTCGGTCGCTGCGCGGATCGCAACGAGATGATCGAGCATCCCGCCAAAGGCCACCAGCACCAGCCCGCCGGCAATCGTCGCAAAGGTCCAGGGAAGAACGGCGAGCAAGGTTCTGACATCGGGCGAGGGCAGCAGCATCGTGGCGAGCACGACGAGCGTGCCGATGACGATCGCGCCGCCGAGGAATTCGAGAAACTTTCCCATCCGTGGATCCCCTATCTCGTTGCCCAGTCCGACTCGCTGCGGCCTAATGCTGCATCCGCTGCATGATTCCTCAATCGGACAACAATTCAAAGTGCTACGGCCGCGGGTTTCGATGCCGATTGGACGGGTGGATATTTAAGGGCGGAGCCGGCTGGCTCCTTTGTCGTGTTCTTCAGAAAAAACCCGGCGCGGCGCCGGGGAGGGTGAAACCGGGAATCAATAAGAGAACTCAGAATTTTACGCCGACGCCCACCGTGAACTGGTGTTGGTCGAGATCGACATTGACGCCGCCGACGTCCTTGTCATCGAAATCATTGTAGCGATACTCGGCGCGGCCGAACATGCTGTTGGTAAAGGCGTAGTCGATGCCGCCGCCGATCGTCCAGCCGTTGAACGTCTCCTTCTCTTTCGGCGCCCCGGCCACGTCGACGAAGCCGCGGGTAACCGCCCAGCCGCCGGTGCCGTAGAGAAGTGCCTTCTCGCCAAGTGTATAGCCGACCCGGCCGCGAACGGATCCAGAGACATCCGTTCCCACCTCCGTGCTCGCTCCGAAGACCGTGAAGCTCTTGTCGTTCCAGTTGTAGCTGACGTCTCCCTCTACGCCGACCACCCAGTCGCCCATCTGGTAATTGTAGCCGGCGAAGGCGCCGAAAAGGCCGCCGTTGAAATCCTCCGAGGCGCTGGCGCCCGGAACGCTGAGGTCGCTGTTCAGCCAGCCACCTCCGCCCTGCAGACCGACATAACCGCCGGTCCAAACGAAGGTGGGGGTCGTTTCAATGGCGGCCGGGGCAGGTTCCGGAGCTTCGGTGATGTCTGCTGCGTAGGCTGGAGCGGCGGCTAGGGCGGCGCCGAGCATTGCAACAAGCACGTCTCTGATCATCACAGATGCCTCCTGTTGTCCGAGAACGAGATTAGCAACTAATCGGGAACAAGTCTGCGAAAAATGGCGCTTTTTGGATTCCCTCCGCCTCGGACGAAAAAACGGGCCAGTGGATTTAACTCCAGCCGGCCCGCCCGGAATAGTCGCGGAAAGGGGAACGTCTCTTCGCTTGGCGACAAGGCCGCGCGGAAGAGACCGATTGCCACCTGATAATGCCTGAACGCGCTTTTACGCGTTGACATGGTCCGCATGAAATTTGACATTATGCGCATGGCTGCAACCATTGAAAAGACCGTTCCGATCGAGGTGATCGTGGTGGTCCTGCCCGAATCCTCGATCATGTCGCTCGCCTCGGTGCTCGACCCGATGCGGGCAGCAAATCGCGTCGCCGGCCGGGCCGTCTTTCGCTGGCGCCTGCTCTCGGCCGATGGACAGGCCGTGAAGTTGACCTGCGACATCCCGATTCCCGTCGACGGCCGGTTCTCGCTGCCGCTTGCCGGCGACCTTCTCCTCGTCATCGGCGGCTTCAACCTCGACCGGCACGTCGGCAAGCGATTTCTCGCCGCCCTGCAGGAGTGCGCCCGTCATTTCGACATCGTGGCCGGCATCGAATCGGGTTGCTGGCTGCTTGGCCGATCGGGACTGCTCAACGAGCGCAAGGCGACCGCCCATTGGGAAGAGCTCGAAGACTTCAGCCAAGCGTTTCCCGCTCTGACGGTGATCGGCGACCGTTTCGTGACGGACGGCAAATACTGGACCTCGGGCGGCGCGTCTCCGACCTTCGACATGATGCTGCACCTGATCACCGAGCGGCTTGGCCCGGCCCTGGCTCTCGATGTCGCGAGCATCTTCGTCTACGACCAGATGCACAGCCCGACCGATATTCAGCCCTTCGTCTCACTCGGCCGCATCGAAGCGCGCGATCCCGAGCTTGCCGGTGCGATAAGGCTGATGGAGCGCACGCTGGAACGGCCGATGACGGTGGCGGCCCTGGCGCGGCGGCTCGCCATTTCGCAGCGCAAGCTCGAATTGCTTTTTGCAAGGGGCCTGTCGATCAGCCCTGGCGCCTATTATCTGCGCCTGAGGTTGCAGGTCGCCCATCGACTCGTCCGCGACTCCGGCGTTCCGATGCGCGATATCGCGCTGCGCTGCGGCTTCGACAGCCTGTCGGCCTTCTCGCGCGCCTATCGGCGGGAATACGGGGCGAGCCCATTGAAGATGCGTGGCGCCAACCGCCCGGCGAGCGGTCGAGCAGAAAGCGGCTAGTTTCGGGCGTGCGGGCCGCCGGATCCGGAGAGGGCGCAGGCCTCTTCGAACTCCTTGACTGTTTCCGGCGTATTGTCCTCGGGCAGTACCGCGTCGGCAACTTCCTCGACTGTCGCCTCGCCCTCGTAAACAAAGGACTGGATGTAATAGGCGATTTCGCCCTTCCATACCTTGCGACCGTCAATCTGCTTGCAGGCAACCGCCGTCTCGAAATCGGTCTGCAGATCATCCACGCTGGCCGGGGCGGAAGCGCCACCGGAAGGTGCCACGAGCGAGGCAATCAGCAAGGCTGTGAACATGGCGGCAGGCCTCCGGATGGGTCGACGAGGAAACTGCCGGTTCGTTTCCTCGATCTCACTTGGTAGAGGGCGAATCTGCTCCGAACGAAAGAGGAATTTTTGCGCTGATGATTTTTGTTGGGCGATCGATGTGTATAAGCCACAGTCCCCCTCGACGGCATCAAACTCACCGCGGGCGCGCTGAAGGAGGAGCCCCTCCCTCGATTGAGTGAAGGGCTCCGGGTCGTTATTGCACGACCTGAACGACCGTGTAGGTCTTCGGATCGACAATGACGCGCTGCTGGTTGACGACAGCGTAAGCATAGGCCGGGTTCTCCGGAACGGGCGTCAGGACAACAGTGCGCGGCAACGGTCTACCGACGGCGATCTGTTCCTTGATCATGACCGTGTTGGCCGGGGCGGGCTGCTGCTGCACGTAGGTCGTTACCTGCCGCGGCGGCGGCGCGATGACCGCGCCGGCCACCAGCCCGACGGCGCCGCCGATGGCTGCACCCACCGGGCCGCCAACAATCGCGCCAGTAACAGCGCCGCCCGCGGCACCAGTCACTGCACCTTGATTGCTGTCATTTGCAATAGCGGGCGCGGCAAAGATGCCCGTCGCGATCGCGGTAGCAATGATGATCTTGGCATTCATCTGTCGTACTCCCTTGCTATACGTGGGGTACAACGCCGTGTAATTTGATTTGTTCCTGAACGTGACTTTCAAAGTCCACTCGTGTTCTGGTAGTAACGCAGTGTTACATACATGAAATCTTGTGAATACTAACTGAGGCTGGCAGTCATACAGCGAGTCTAACGGGGAGTTGCGGGCGTTCGAGCGAATTCGGTCGCCGGAGCTCCGTTTGCCGCCCATTCAGCGACCGCAATCGCCGAGCCGAGCATGAGGACCGGCAGAGCCAACACCCCGAAGAACCTGAGCACTTGCAGGCGCCGCGTGCGCCTCCCTTTGCGATCGTTCACCATCTCAATTCCGCCGAACCGCATTTCGAAGGACCGGAGAAGATGGAAGCAGACAAGCTCCGATCGGTCAGTCCCCTTGGGAACACGCTGGGCGTGACAGCGCGACGAGTCGAGGGGAGGCATATGACAGACCCCACAGGCCAGACAAGGCAAACGTGCGCGTGCTAGCCACGCCGATGAACTTCTCAAACAGCGCCTTGTCGAAGGATGCATCCCTGCGGTCGCCAGCGGGAATATTTAGGGCCCCGCCGATGTCATAGCGATGTCGCGCCTACGCAGGAAGATGCGCCATGCAAATTGAAACTCCCATCGCCCTTCACGATGTCGACATGCTCAGCATGGTGTTCGAAGAGTTGTTGCAGGACCATCAAACGTCTCGCGACAGCACTGCAGCAGAGGGCATCCTCGCACGCCTGATCTTCACCTACGATCTCGGCGTTCGCGATCCCGTGCTGCTGAAGATGCTTGCGGTGCCATTTCTGCGACAGCGTTTGTCAGGAACGCAGTGACGAGCACTACGAAAAAGCCCCGCACGAGGGCGGGGCAAGTCCGCATCCCGTTGCCTTCAGCGGATGCGGAGATGTAGCCCAGAGATGCGAGCTACGCAGAGACGCTATCTACGGTTTGATCCGAGAGGAAGATCTGATTCCGTGATTCCGGTACGCCTCTTCAAAAAAGCTGTGGGCGAGGTTGACGCTTGTTCACCTTGATGCTTCGAAATTGAGCTTTCTCTAAACGTCGAACGGGGATTGTAGGCGCTGAGGTTTCTCAATAATGGCGCGTCCGAGAACCAGCCGACCGCGGGAATTCAGCCCGGATGTCGGCTCTCCATCAAGCACAAACTTCAACGTCTCGATCACATCGACGGCATTGGCCACAGCATGCCTGATCTGTTCTCCGTAAAGCCTCGAGTGCGTTCGAACGCTTGGTGCAGGTGGGTCGAGCACGGCATGGCCGCGTAGATTGGCGCTAGTTGCCCTGACAGAAAATAGAACGAAGCCATTGGATTTATTATTTTTCTGGTGGTGAGCGCGCAGGGATTCGAACCCTGGACCTACTGATTAAAAGTCAGTTGCTCTACCGGCTGAGCTACGCGCTCCCAGGCCCGGCCTTTAAGCCCGGCGGAAGTGGGCGGACATATGCACGCGAGATTCGCGCGGGTCAACCGAAAAATTGCGCAGGACCAGGATTATAGCCGACGACGCGGTGCGGCAAAATGATCGCCGAAAGGTGATTGGTGTCGCCGTATACATGCGGGTAAGAAAACCACCAGCCGAGTGCCGGAGTTCCGAATTTGTCGATTGCCGATGTCTCCATCTGGACCGCCGTTCTTGCCGGCGCCCTGTCCTTCCTTTCGCCCTGCGTCCTGCCGCTCGTCCCGCCCTATCTCTGCTACATGGCCGGCGTCTCGGTCGATCAGTTCCGCGGCGGCGATGGCGCGACGGTCGGGAACACGCGACGGGCGGTCCTGTCGGCGGCATTGTTCTTCACGCTCGGCTTTGCGACAGTCTTCGTGGCGCTCGGGGCAGGGGCGTCGTCGATCGGCCTCCTGCTCAGGCAATATATCGATCTCCTGTCGCGCATTGGCGGCATCATCATCATCGTCATGGGGCTGCATTTCCTCGGGGTCTTGCGCATCGGGCTGCTTGCCCGCGAGGCGCGCTTTCACGGCGGCGGCAAGCCGGCGACGCTGTCGGGAGCCTATATCATGGGGCTCGCCTTCGCTTTCGGCTGGACGCCCTGCATCGGCCCGGTGCTCGGCACCATCCTCGGTGTCGCCGCAGCGCGTGAAACCGTCGGCGACGGGGCGATGCTGCTCGCCATCTATTCGCTCGGACTTGCCGTGCCGTTCTGGATCGCCGCCGGCTTTTCCGGCGCCTTCATGCGCTTCCTCATGCGTTTCCGCCGGCACCTCGGCCTCGTTGAGAAGCTGATGGGCGCGCTTCTCGTCCTCGCCGGCCTTGCCTTCCTGTTCGGCTTCATCAGCTCTGTTGCGATCTGGTTCCAGCAGACCTTTCCGATCCTGTCGCAAATCGGCTAAGCAAGGCCGGAGCCGGATCGGAGGGAAGAATGGCTGACATTGCGGGCCTGGTGCTGCCGTTCTTCGGGCTCATCTTTCTCGGCTATCTGACGGCGCGCTTCGTCGAGCACCGCGGCGAGGCGATGGGCTGGCTGAACACCTTCATCGTCTATCTGGCGCTGCCGGCCCTCTTCTTCAAACTTGTGTCGCGCACGCCCGTGGAAGAACTGACGCGCGCCGACTTCATTCTCACCAGCGTCGGGACGACCTATGTCGTCTTCGTGCTGATCTTCGCGATCGGAGTGTTCCTGCGCCGAAGCACGATCGCCGAGGCGACCATCCAAGGGTTTGCCGGGGCCTATGGCAATATCGGCTACATGGGGCCCGGTCTGGCGCTGCTCGCCTTCGGGGAAGCGGCCGCTGTCCCGGTGGCGCTGATCTTCTGCTTCGAAAACGCGGCGCATTTCACCGTCGCTCCGGCGATGATGGCGGTTGCCGGCGGACGCCGGCAGAAGCCGGTATCGCTCGTCCTCGGCATCGCCCGCCGGATCGTTCTTCACCCGTTCATCCTGTCGACCTTCGCCGGGGTGGCGGCCGCCTTCCTGGCGATCGAGCCGTCGGCACCGCTGCAGCGATTGATCGATTACCTTGCGCAGGCGGCCGCTCCATGTGCGCTGTTCGCGATGGGCGTGACGCTGGCGCTTCGACCGCTGAAGCGCATTCCCGTCGAGATCGGCTACATCGTTCCGGCGAAGCTCGTGCTTCACCCGGTGCTCATGTATCTGGCGCTGAGTCTTGCCGGCAGCTACGACCCCGTGTGGATGCAGACGGCGGTGCTGCTCGCCGCCCTGCCGACGGCCACCAACGTCTTCGTGATCGGCCATCAATACGGGATCTGGCAGGAGCGGGCCTCCGCGACCATCCTGATCACCACGCTGTTTTCCGTCGCGACCGTGACCGGATTGCTCTACCTCATCCGATCAGGCGCGCTGCCGGCCGACCCTTTCCCATAAGCTTTCCTTGAGCGAGCGCAGCGCGCTGCCCGGATGGATGCCTTCGCGCATCAAGAGGCCGCGAAGCGGACCGGCCGAGGCGATGAATTGCAGGCCCACCGCCCTGAGCGCCTGGATGGGCAGGAAATCCGAGAGCAGCGATCGGTTGAGCAGGTCGACGCTTGCGGTTCGGCTGACGATGTCCATGCGCCGGCGGCCGTCGAATCGGTCTCCGATATCAGCCGCCAGTTCCCTGCCGGTTGCCCGGCCGACGAGTTCGACAAACGTCATCACGTCGCGGAGACTGAGATTGAGCCCCTGCGCGCCGATCGGCGGGAAAGCATGTGCGGCTTCGCCGACAAGTGCGGCACGTCCCTTGCCGAAGCGGCGGGCGGTCATGCCGGAGAGCGGAAAGGATTGCGGCACGCCTTCGGCCGTCACCTTCCCGAGGATCGATTCCATACGGTCCTCGATGGTGCGGGACAGGACATCCAACGGAAGTTTCAGGGCCTCCTCCGCGTCGCGTGGCCTCTGCACCCAGACAAGGCTCGAGCGGTTGCCCGGTAGCGGCACCTGCGTGAATGGGCCGCTCTCAGTGTGGAACTCCGTCGAAACCTCCTGATGCGAAAGCTCGTGGCTGAAGTTCAGCACCACCGCCGTTTGCGGATAGGACCAGGTGAAGGTCTCTATGCCCGCTGCCTCGCGAACCGCAGAGCGCCGGCCATCGGCGCCGACGACAATATCCGCGGTGATCGTTCGCCCGTCCTCCAGACCGATCCGCGCTTCGACTTCCCCGATGTCGAAGGTCATGGCCGAGGCGGTTATCCGCTCGAGCGTCGCCAGGCTCGCTTCGTGCCCTTCCAGGATTTCGAGGAAGGGGGCATTCGGAATGTTGTAGCCGAAGGCGTCGAGCCCGACCTCTGCAGCACGGAAATTGACGGGTGGTGCGCGCAGGAGCCGCTTGGTCCCGTCGATGATGTGAATGGCGACGAGCGGCGCCGTCAGCGGTTCGACCTCGTCCCACAGGCCAAGTCCCTTGAGGTACTCGATCGATTGGTCCATGAGCGCTGTGGTGCGTCCGTCGGCAATGACCGGCCTCGGCCCGACAAGCACGACGCGATGGCCGTCGCGGGCGAGGGCGATCGCCGCCAGCGAGCCGGCAAGTCCCGCGCCGATGATGGCGATGTCGTAATGTTGCATGGCCGTCGCTTTCCCGGGCGGTTGTCCGCCTCCATGTCGATATCGTGATCTTCTTGTAGCCCCTTAGTCCATTGAAATAAATGGGATGAAACGGCGCAGGCGCGTTTGCCGCGTGTCCACAGGACAATGCCGCTTGAGGGGTTGACGAAGGTGAATTTTGCTGGCGATGCCCCGTAAAGGGTGCATATTAGCCGCCGAGTGCCGTCGATCGCGGGTCAGGGCGGTTTGGCGATGGCGCGAAAAGACGAACCGAAGGGAATGGGCGGCAGTCGCAGATGAAATTCTTCAACTACAGACGCGTTCCCTACGCTGAAATCCGCGCGTTTTCCGTGCATATCCTCACGGCGTCCGGCTCCTTCCTGGCCTTTCTGGGCGTCGTGGCTGCTGCCGAGCATCGTTTCGTCGACATGTTCTGGTGGCTCGGGCTGGCGCTGCTCGTCGACGGTATCGACGGCCCGATCGCGCGCAAGGTGCAGGTCAAGGAAGTGCTGCCGAACTGGTCGGGCGATACTCTCGACAACGTCATCGACTACGTCACCTATGTGCTGCTTCCCGCTTTCGCGCTTTACCAGAGCGGCATGATCGGCGAACCCTGGTCCTTCGTGGCGGCCGGCGCCATCGTCGTGTCGAGCGCCATCTACTATGCGGACATGGGCATGAAGACGGATGAGTATTTCTTCTCCGGGTTCCCCGTCGTCTGGAACATGGTCGTCTTCACGTTGTTTGTCATCCAGGCAAGCGAAGTGGCTGCATCGATTGTCGTTTTCCTTTCCGTCGTGCTGACTTTCCTGCCGATCAACTTCCTGCATCCGGTGCGGGTGAAAAGGTTGCGGCCGCTCAATCTCGGCGTCTTCCTCATCTGGTCGGTTCTCGGCATGTACGCCTTGCTGCTGCATTTCGAGACACCGCCCTGGGTGGTCCTTGGCGTGGTGGCGACGGGGATCTATCTCTACGTCATCGGATTCGTTCTGCAGATTTTTCCCAATCTCGGCCGCGTATAGGAGTTGCTCATGCCACAGGCGATCGTTGTCCGCGAACTCGGCGGACCGGAAGTGCTGAAGATGGAAGGCGTCACGCTTGCGGCGCCCGGACCCGGCGAAGTGCAGATCCGGCAGGTCGCCATAGGCCTCAACTTCATCGACGTCTATTTCCGGACCGGCCTCTACAAGTCGGCAACCGGCCTGCCGTTCATTCCGGGCAAGGAGGGCGCCGGCCTCGTGACCGCCGTCGGAGATGGTGTCAGCATGTTTTCCGTCGGTGACCGCGTCGCCTATGCGTCGGCCGACGGCGCCTATGCAAGCGAACGCAATGTCGACGCCTCGCAGCTCGTCAAAGTTCCGGACGGAATCAGCCTCGAGACCGCAGCGGCGATGATGCTGAAGGGCATGACCGCGCAATACCTGCTCAATCAGACCTTCAAGGTTGGGCCGGAAACGACCTTGCTCTTTCACGCGGCTGCCGGCGGTGTCGGGCTGATCGCCGGGCAGTGGGCGAAGGCGCTTGGCGCGACCGTCATCGGC
Organism: Sinorhizobium americanum; assembly: GCF_001651855.1. Taxonomy (GTDB): domain Bacteria; phylum Pseudomonadota; class Alphaproteobacteria; order Rhizobiales; family Rhizobiaceae; genus Sinorhizobium; species Sinorhizobium americanum. Next base: position 79,027 of record NZ_LNQC01000056.1, read on the forward strand.
ACGGCGGGATCGCAGGACAAGATCGATCTGGCGCTCGCCCATGGCTACGACCATGTCATCAACTACCGAACGGAGAATTTCGTCTCACGCGTGAGGGAACTGACCGGCGGCAAGGGCGTCGACGTCGTCTACGACTCGGTTGGCCGCGACACCTATCCGGCCTCGCTCGACTGCCTGAAGCCGCGCGGCCTGTGGGTCAGTTTCGGCAATTCCTCCGGGCCGGTGGACGCCTTCAATATCGGCATCCTGGCGCAGAAAGGGGCGCTTTACGCGACCCGTCCGACCCTTTTCACCTATGTCGCGGCCCGGCCGGCGCTGGAGGCATGTGCAAACTCCTTGTTTGATGTTGTGCAAAGCAACAAAGTGCGTATCAATATCAATCAAACCTATCCGCTCGCCGACGCCGGCCGAGCGCATACGGATCTCGAAACAAGAAAAACGAGTGGAACGACATTGCTGATTCCCTGACCTGTTTGAGCAGCAGGGGATTCGAAAGAGGGGAAAAGAGGGCAGCGTGCCTGTTAAGGGACAAATTGCGAGCGGCCCGCTGCTGGCCGTGCGCGACCTGACGAAATTGTTCGGCTCCTTCGCAGCCTGCAATACGATCAATCTGCACATAGAACCCGGAGAAATTCACGCGCTCCTCGGCGAAAACGGGGCGGGGAAATCCACCCTGGTGAAGATGCTGTTCGGCGTCCTTGCGCCGACCGCCGGCGAGATCTCCTGGATGGGCGACAATGTCCGGATCACCAGCCCCGGTGACGCGCGCAAGCTCGGCATAGCAATGGTCTTTCAGCATTTCTCACTGTTCGAGGCGCTGACGGTTGCGGAAAACATCGCACTTTCGATGGATCGCAGCATTTCGCTTGCACGGGTTGCCGAAGAGGCGGCGCGGCTGTCGCGCCTCTATGGGCTGCCGCTCGATCCGAGCGCGCATGTCGCCGATCTTTCGGTCGGTGAACGGCAGCGCATCGAGATCGTCCGCGCCCTGCTTCAGAACCCGCAGCTGATCATCCTCGACGAGCCGACCTCGGTGCTGACCCCGCAGGAGGCGGACCGGCTGTTCGAGACTCTGCTAAAGCTGAAGGCGGAAGGCCGCTCGGTGCTCTATATCTCCCACCGCCTCGAGGAGGTGCAGCGCATTTGCGACCGTGCCACCGTGTTGCGGCACGGCAAGGTCACCGGCGCCTGCGATCCGCGCGCCGAGACGCCGGCTTCGCTCGCCCGCATGATGGTCGGCAACGATGTGGCCGTGGTGACGCCCGAGGGCACGAGCACCAAGGGCGACGTGCAACTCGAAGCCCGCGGCCTTTCCGTCGCGGCGCGCACGCCTTTCGCGGTTTCGCTCAAGAATGTCTCGCTGAAGGTCAGGGCAGGCGAGGTTCTGGCGATCGCCGGCGTTGCCGGCAACGGCCAGAGCGAGCTTTTCGACGCGCTTTCGGGCGAGTACCCGGTGACCGACGACAATGCCGTGCAAATTCGCCAGAGGCCGGTCGGAGCGAAGAACATCAATGCGCGACGCCTGATGGGCGCCGGCTTCGTGCCGGAGGAGCGGCATGGGCATGCGGCTGTCTCGTCGCTCTCGCTTTCCGACAATCTCGTGCTGGCGCGCAATCAGTCCGACAAGCGCGCCTTTCTCGGCGGCGGCTTCCTGAAGATCATCCGCCAGGGCGCGGTGAAAGCCGCAGCCAAGCGCATTTCCGAGGCGATGGACGTCCGCAAGAGCGGCGAGGACCCGCCGGCCGGCTCGCTTTCGGGCGGCAACCTGCAGAAGTTCATCGTCGGCCGCGAACTCGACCGGCAGCCGGCCGTGCTCGTCGTCAACCAGCCCACTTGGGGCGTCGACGCCGGGGCGGCCAGCCGGATCCGCCAGGCGCTCGTCGATCTCGCCAAAGCGGGCTCCGCCGTGCTGGTGATCAGCCAGGATCTCGACGAGATCTTCGAGGTGGCAACCGAAATAGCCGTGATCAGCGAGGGAAGGCTCTCCGATCCCTATCCGGCCCGCGAACTCTCGCGTGAGAAGATCGGCCTCCTGATGGGCGGCATGCATGGCAAGATGGAAGGCGCGGGAGCGGCACATGCGCATTGAGCTCGAAAAGCGTCCCAAGGTCTCGGCGCTCTATTCCATCCTGTCGCCCTTCATCGCCTTTGCGCTGACGATCGTCTTCGGCGGCATCATGTTCGCGCTGCTCGGCAAGAACCCGGTGGCTGCGCTTTACAGCTTTTTCGTTGAGCCGCTGAGCGAGGTCTGGTCGCTGCATGAACTGGCGATCAAGGCTGCGCCGCTGATTCTGATCGGCGTCGGCCTCTCCGTCTGCTTCCGCTCCAACAACTGGAATATCGGCGCGGAAGGCCAGTTCATCATGGGGGCGATCGCCGGATCCATCTTTCCGGTGGTCTTCTACGAATGGCAGTCGCCGCTCATGCTGCCGCTGATGCTGCTGCTCGGCATGGTTGGTGGCGCGCTCTTCGCGGCGATCCCGGCCTTTCTCAAGGCCCATATGAACACCAACGAGATCTTGACGAGCTTGATGCTGGTCTATGTCGCCCAGCTCTTTCTCGACTGGCTCGTGCGCGGCCCCTGGCGCAACCCGCAGGGCATGAACTTTCCGGAAACCCGAAGCTTCGGGGTGGATGCGATCCTTCCCGAGATGCTCGCTTCCGGCCGCACGCATTGGGGATTTGCCTTTGCGATCCTTGCGGCGCTGGCGGTCTGGTTCATGATGCGCTACACGCTGCGCGGCTTCGAGATCACCGTCCTCGGCCAGTCGGAGCGGGCAGGGCGCTTCGCCGGCTTTTCGTCGCGGAAGATGATCTGGTTCTCAATGCTCTTCTCCGGTGCGCTTGCCGGTCTTGCCGGCATTTCGGAGGTGAGCGGCGCGATCCAGCAGCTGAGGCCGGTCATCTCGCCCGGCTACGGCTTCACGGCGATCATCGTCGCATTCCTCGGGCGGCTCAATCCGCTTGGCATCATCGCTGCCGGCCTTGTGCTCGCTCTTACCTATCTCGGCGGCGAGGCGGCGCAGCTTTCGATCGGCGTCTCCGACAAGGTGACGCGCGTGTTCCAGGGATTGCTCCTGTTCTTCGTGCTGTCCTGCGACACGCTCATTCATTACCGGATCCGGCTTGTCCGAGAGAGGTTTGCGGCGCTCAAGACGGATGAGGCGCACTGATGGGTATCGTCGAAGCAATTCTCTTGAGCGTCATTACCGCGGCGACGCCGCTCGTCCTTGCCGCAGCCGGCGAACTGGTCGCCGAACGGTCGGGCGTCCTCAACCTCGGCGTCGAGGGCATGATGATCATGGGCGCGGTCTGCGCCTTCGCCGCCACGCAGCTCAGCGGCTCGCCCTATGTTGGCGTGCTTGCCGGTGTCGGTGCCGGCGCGTTGTTTTCGCTGCTCTTCGGCTTCCTGACGCTGACGCTCGTCGCCAATCAGGTGGCGACCGGCCTTGCCCTGACGCTGTTGGGTCTCGGCGTCTCCGGGATGCTGGGCGAGAGTTTCCTCGGCATGCAGGGCATCAAGCTGCAGCCGATCGCCGTTCCGCTGCTCTCGCGGGTGCCGTTCATCGGGCCCCTCCTCTTCCGGCAGGACGCAATCTTTTATCTCTCGATCGCGATCGTCGCCGGCATCCACTGGTTCCTCTTCAGGACGCGTTCGGGACTGAAGCTGCGCGCTGTCGGCGACAGCCACGGTTCGGCACACGCCCTGGGCGTCGACGTCATCCGCACCCGCTACCTGGCCGTGCTTTTCGGCGGTGCCTGCGCCGGGCTTGCCGGCGCGCAGCTTTCGCTGGTCTATACGCCGCAATGGGTCGAGAACATGTCTGCCGGCCGCGGCTGGATCGCGCTTGCGCTGGTGGTCTTCGCCTCCTGGCGTCCCTGGCGGGTGGTTGCCGGCGGCTATCTGTTCGGCGCCGTGTCGATCAGCCAGTTGCATGCCCAGGCCTTCGGGATCGGCATTCCCTCACAGTTCCTTTCCTCGCTTCCCTATGTGGCGACAATTGTCGTACTCATTCTCATATCGCATAACCGGCGCATGACCCTGATCAATACGCCAGCATCGCTCGGCAAACCGTTTGTGCCGGACCGGTGAACAACAACAACAGACGGAATTCTCAAACCGACAGAGGTCAAAAAATGAAAAAACTACTCCTCGCCCTCGCAACCACCACTGCGGTGCTCGGCTTCGCTTCAGCCGCTAGCGCCCAGGAAAAGGCCAAGATCTGCTTCGTCTACGTGGGCTCGAAGACCGATGGCGGCTGGACGCAGGCGCACGACATCGGCCGCCAGCAGGTCGAAAAGGAACTGGGAGACAAGGTCGAAACACAGTTCCTGGAAAACGTTCCGGAAGGGCCGGATGCGGAACGCGCGATCGAGCGCCTGGCGCGGTCCGGCTGCGGGCTGATCTACACCACGTCCTTCGGCTTCATGGACGCGACCATCAAGATTGCCCAGAAGTTCCCGGACGTGAAGTTCGAGCATGCGACCGGCTACAAGACCGCCCCGAACGTCGCGACCTATAACAGCCGTTTCTATGAGGGCCGCTACATCCAGGGCCAGATCGCCGCCAAGATGTCTCAAAAGGGCGTTGCCGGCTACATCGCCTCCTTCCCGATTCCGGAAGTGGTGATGGGCATCAACGCCTTCGTCATCGGCGCCCGCTCGGTCAATCCGGAGTTCAAGATCAAGGTCGTGTGGGCGAACACGTGGTTCGACCCGGGCAAGGAAGCGGATGCCGCCAAGGCGCTCATCGACCAGGGCGTCGACATCCTCACCCAGCACACAGACACCACCGCTCCGATGCAGGTTGCGGCCGAACGCGGTATCAAGGCCTTCGGCCAGGCCTCCGACATGATCGCCGCCGGCCCGAAGACGCAGCTGACGGCGATCGTCGATACCTGGGGCGCCTATTACGTCAAACGCACCCAGGCCTTCCTCGACGGCAAGTGGGAAACGACCTCGAGCTGGGACGGCCTGAAGGACGGCATCCTGACGATGGCGCCCTACACCAACATGCCCGATGACGTGAAGGCGATGGCGGAAGCGACGGAAGCCAAGATCAAGTCCGGCGAACTGAAGCCATTCACCGGCCCGCTCAACAAGCAGGACGGCACCGCTTGGCTCAAGGAAGGCGAATCCTCCGATGACGCCACGCTCCTCGGCATGAACTTCTATGTCGAAGGAGTGGACGACAAGCTGCCGCAGTAAGGGCGGGAGGGCGGCCGCCTTTTGAATCATCTGCAAACCCCGCGCCCAGGCGCGGGGTTTGTTCTTGTGGGGCGTATCGACATTGGGGCACCGGATTCGCGCCGGCCGCCGCCCGCGGGCTCATCGTCGCACTTTCGGGAATCGTATATTCGATCTACTGTTATACAAAGCTTCTCCTGTCGGAATGAGAAGCGGCGATGATACGAAAAGAATGGCGCCTGCCCGCAGCAGGAGGGCACTCTGGAGGGGGACGGGGTTGAAGAGCCTGCTTGATACGGTGATATCCAAGACGCCCAAACGGACGAGCCATGCACAGGTCGTGGATCAACTTGGCAAGGCGATCGTTTCGGGCGAGTTTCCGGTCGGCAGCATTCTGCCCGGCGACCCTGAACTGGCACTCCGCTTCCGTGTGTCGCGCACTGTCTTGCGCGAGGCGATGAAGACGCTTGCGGCGAAGGGCATGGTCGTTCCGCGTGCCCGTATCGGGACTCGCGTGACACCCAGGAAAGACTGGAATCTTTTCGATGCCGATATCCTGACCTGGCATTTCGCCTGCGGAGTTGACGAGGATTTCCTCTATCATCTGAGTGAGGTGCGGCTCGCTTTCGAGACGCACGCCGCCGCCCTGGCCGCGCGCAACGCCAGCGACGCCGAAATCGCCACGATGATGCGGCTGGCAGTCGCCATGGGTGACGCGAGTCACACGGCAGAAACGCTTGCCGTTGCCGACCTGAAGTTCCATCTCGCCGTTCTCGAGGCGTCTGGCAATCCGTTCCTCAGAACGGTCGGCGGCCTGATCGAAGCGGCTCTCGTCGGCGTCTTCAAATTGAGTTCGCCGACGGACGAGAAGGGTGGCATAGACGAGGTGGCCCGCAACCACATCCGCATTGTCGAGGAGATCGGCAGAAGGGACGAGCTCGGCGCGCGGCAGGCGATGGAATACGTCATCACATATGGTCGCAATCGAATCCAGAAGGCCTTCAATCCGGACAAGAGCGCCAAAAACTGAAAGAGCCCGGCGGCTCCGCAACCGCTACTACGAGCTCCGACGGCCCAGATCGCCGGACTGGCCTTGCCCGCACAGTTTCCCTGGCCTATCTGAGACGGCAGTCGTTCCACATCTGACGACCTACCTTGAGCGGTGAACGGAGCCTATGTCCGAGCTTTTTGTCATTTTTCTTCTGCTTCTGATCAACGCCTTCTTCGCGCTCTCGGAAATGGCAATCGTCTCGGCAAGCAAACCCTTGCTGCGTCAGATGGTGAAGCAGGGAAACCATGGCGCGGAAGCCGCCCTGCGGCTGGCCGAGGAGCCTGGAAAGTTCCTCTCCACCGTTCAGGTCGGCATCACTCTCGTCGGCATTCTGGCCGGCGCCTATGGCGGCGCGACCATCGCGGCGAAGCTCGCGCCGACCCTGGACCAGATCGCCTGGATCCACCCCTATGGCAACACCGTTGCCGTCGCGCTCGTCGTCACGCTCATCACGTTCCTCTCGGTAGTAATCGGCGAACTGATCCCGAAGCAGCTCGCGCTCAGGAATTCGGAAGGCTTGGCGATCTTCGTCGCGCGGCCGATGACCTTGCTTTCGCGAATAGCCGCGCCGGTCGTTTATCTTTTCGAAACGGCCGCTCGCCTGGCGATGCGGCTGATGGGCATGAAGGCGGAGGACCCCGATCACGTCACGGAAGAGGAAGTGCATGCGATCATGGCCGAAGGCGTGGAGAGCGGCGCGATCGAGAAGAGCGAACACGAAATGCTGCGGCGCATCATCCGTCTCGGCGACAGGAACGTCAAATCGATCATGACGCATCGCACCGAGGTCAGCTTCATCGACGTCAATGACAGCATGGAGACGATCGGCCGCAAGATTCGCCAGTTCGGCCATTCGCGCTACCCGGTTATCGATGGTCCGGCGGGCGACGTGATCGGAGCGGTGCTGGCCAAGGAGATACTGAACGCCGCGGTCGCGGCACCCTTCGATATCCGCAATTATGTCCGCGAGATTCTGACCCTTCCGGAGACGGCTTCCTGCCTGAAGGCGCTCGAAGCTTTCAAGGCCTCCAGCGTCAACATGGCGATGATCGTCGACGAGTACGGCAGCACGGAAGGCATCATCACCACCGCCGACATCCTGGAGGCGATCGTCGGCGTCATCCCGTCGAATTACGACGATATCGAGCACGCCCATATCCGCGCACGCGAGGACGGCAGCTATCTTGTCGACGGCCGAACGCCGATCGACGAGATCCACCTGCAGATCGGCATTGAAGGGATAGACAGCGACGGCGATTTCGAAACCATTGCCGGTTTTCTGGTGCAGCAGTTGCGCAAGACACCGGAGGAGGGCGACTGCGCCGAGGCGCACGGATACCGCTTCGAGGTGCTGGACATGGACGGCCGCCGCATCGACAAGATCCTCGTCAGCCGCCGCGCCGAGGAACATTCAGCCTGATGGCGAGCAAGTGGCCGGGGTGACGCTTCACCGCGCGTCTTGTGAGATCGGAAGTCAAGCTCCTATCAGCAAATGCCGAACAGGCGCCCGTTGAACGAATTCGGCTTCGACGTGCCGCAACACATGGCGCTGGCCGGCGAACGGTACCATGCCGACCGCAGCTTCGAACGGGACCCAGCAAAATTCGCTGTGCTCGTGATTGATGACCACCTTTGCTCCAGGATCCACGAAACCTACGAAGACAGGCAGTATGCTGATCGCATCCCTGTCGGTCTCATAGAATTGTTCACAGATGTCCGCCGAGTAAAGGCGATCGCAGGTCAGGCCGGTTTCCTCCTTCACCTCGCGCAGCGCCGCCTGCCAGCCTTCTCACCTTCCTCGATGCCGCCGGCAATCTGGCACCATTCTCCGACCAGCGTGTGATTTCGGCGAAGCAGCAACACCTCGGCTTCACCATCGATAACACGCAAAAGGACAGCGGATACGGCAAAGCACCGGATCGGAATGTCAACCATGTGGGCTCGCGTCCTCCAGGTGCGAAACATCTGCCAGCCGAACCACTGCACGGCTACGCCAATAGTCATCCTGCCGCAATTGGGTGATGCTTCCGGGCAGTGCCGGAAAATTCACATATCCGGCGGCGGCGATTGGCATCTTGATCCATGCGGCAATGACGAAGGTCAGAGCAAACCCGTGCGTGACGATGATTTGCGTTTCGCAGGTGCGGCCCACGATGGCATCGACGCATCGATAGACGCGCTGGGCAATTTCACGGCGCGTTTCGCCATCGGAAATTCCGCCACGATGGTCCATCCGGTTATCATCGGGAGCCGGGGTTTGGCGCGCGTTCAGCCACTCCTGCGCCTTTCCGCCCGCCGAACCGTAGCTCATCTCCCGCAGGTCGCTGGTCTCCTCGAAAGTCCGCCCAAGGCGGTCTGCGATGATCGCAGCGGTCTGGGAGGCGCGCAGAAGATCAGAACTGAAAATCTCAACCGGACCATCACCGATCAGCGTGGCAAGCCGCTCTGCGGTAGCCCTCGCATCGGCTACGCCGCTCGCCGTCAGGTCCGTGTCATGCCAACCACCGACTTTTTTCTCGATGTGATGGACGGATTGGGCATGGGTGACGACAAAGAGATTTTTCATGCCAGATTACTCTAGAGAGCGCCGGTCGAGAGTATGCAGTTGCATTTAGCAAATGCCGCAAAATAGGCATCCGGCCTAGGTCAGTCGAGTACCTTTGGTCCCGTCGTTTTGCACGCCCGTTGCCGTCAGCCTCAGGCGGGATCCCGGAGCTTGAGGACGGTGCAGGGGTCACCCGGCGCCGCGGCCGGTGTTTGCGGTGGGCGAACGATGAGGCCGTCCGACTGTGCGAAGACCCCGGTCATCGACGAGTCCTGGCGTTGGAAGGGGTGCGCCATGAGCGACCCATCCGGCTCGCGGGAGAGGCGGGCGCGAACGTAGTCCTGGCGGCGATCATTGGCGGGCAGCGGTTGAGCGAGCTTCGCCGCGATGAGCCGTGAGCGGTCGGGAAGATGTGCGAGCTTGCGCGTCAGGGGTTCCAGGAAAAGCAGGGCGCAGACGAGGCTCGAGACCGGATTGCCCGGCAGGCCGAGCACCGGCATGCCGGCGAGGTCTCCGACCATCAGCGGCTTTCCCGGCCGCATCGCGATGCGCCAGAAATCGAGCGTCATGCCACAGGCGAGGAGCGTCGACTGGACGAGATCATGGTCTCCGACCGAAGCGCCACCGAGCGTGACAAGCACGTCGGCTTGCGCGCCTCGCGCCCTTTCGACGGCAGCGGCAATCGCCGCCCGATCGTCGCGGGCTATGCCGAGATCCAGTATATTCGCGCCATTTTCGCGAGCGATCGCCGCGACGCCAAAGCTGTTCGAGGCGATGATCTGGTCGGCCCCGGGCGTGCTGCCGGGCGGCAGCAACTCGTCGCCCGTGGCAAGAATTGCGATCTTCGGACGCAGGAACACCGGTAGGCTCGGGTGGTTCATGCTCGCCGCAAGCGTCAAGCGGCCGGCGTCGAGCACGCTTCCGGCAGAAAGCGTAATTTCGCCCTTCTCGAAATCCTGGCCTGCGAGACGGATATGGCGGCCCTTCGCCGGCGCGAACAGGGTACGGATCCGATTGCCCTCAAGGCGCTCGGTGTCTTCCTGCAGGATGACTGTGTCGGCGCCGGCCGCGAGCGGCGCACCGGTGAAGATGCGCACTGCCTCGCCTGGTCCAACCCGGCCCTGAAATCCACGGCCCGCCGCCGATTGCCCTATGACGGACAGTTCGGCGCCGATAGCGGCGATGTCCTCATGGCGGACGGCGTAGCCATCCATGGCGGAATTGTCGAAGGGAGGATGGGTGAGCAGCGCTCCCGTATCTTCGGCAAGCACACGGCCGAAGCAATCGTGCAGCGCAAGCCGCTCGGTCTCCGGACGGGGTTGGGCCTGGGCGAGAACTCTTCCGAGCGCCTCTTCGACCGGGAGCAGCGACATCAGCCCAGGTCTCCATCCCGGCGATAGTCGCCGGATCGCCCGCCCGATTTGCTGACGAGGCGAATGCCGCCGATCTCCATTTCGCGGTCCGCAGCCTTTGCCATGTCGTAGATCGTCAGGCAGGCAATGCTGACCGCCGTCAGTGCCTCCATCTCGACGCCCGTCCGCCCCTTGAGCTTCGCCATTGCCTCGATGCGCAAGCCGGGCAGGGCGTTGTCGGGCACGATATCGACCGAGACATTGGTCAGCATCAGCGGGTGGCAGAGCGGAATGAGGTTGGACGTCTGCTTGGCAGCCATGATCCCCGCGAGCCGGGCGGTGCCGATGACGTCTCCCTTCTTGGCGTTGCCTTCGAGGATCAGTGCCAGAGTCTCGGCTTGCATCCGGACGAAGCCTTCGGCGACGGCGACACGCACCGTCTCCGCCTTGTCGCCGACATCGACCATATGAGCTTCGCCGGCGCTGCCGATATGGGTGAGGCGCGGGCCGTTCATTACTCTGCCGCCACGGCGCTTGCCGAACCGGTCAACAGCGTCCGCGTCGCGGCCTCCACGTCTTCCTTTCGCATCAGGCTTTCGCCGACGAGGAAGGTGGTGATACCGCTCTTTTCCAGGCGCCTGCAGTCCTCATGCGTGAATATGCCGCTTTCGCCGACCAGCAGCCGATCGGCCGGCACCATCGGCGCCAGCTGTTCGGAAACGGCAAGATCGACCTCGAACGTCCTCAGGTTGCGATTGTTGATGCCGATGAGAGGAGACGAGAGACGCAGGGCGCGCTCCATTTCCTCCGCATCATGCACCTCGACGAGCACGTCCATACCCAGCGCCGCTGCGGCGTCCTCCAGACGATGGGCGTCCTCGTCGGTGAGCGATGCCATGATCAAGAGGATGCAGTCCGCCCCCCAGGCGCGGGCTTCGAAGACTTGGTAGGTATCGAACATGAAGTCCTTGCGCAGTGCCGGCAGCGAGCAGGCGGTTCGCGCGGCGGTCAGAAACTCGGGGGCGCCCTGAAAACTCGGTGTATCCGTGAGCACCGAGAGGCAGGCGGCACCGCCGGCGGCATAGGCCTCCGCCAGCGCCGGCGGATCGAAGTCCGGACGGATCAAGCCCTTCGACGGGCTGGACTTCTTGATCTCGGCGATCAGTCCGAACTCGCCTTTCTGGCGGCGCGCCGCAAGCGCGGCGTGAAAGCCGCGCGGCGAGGACTGGTCGGCGATCCGCGCCCTCAGCTCGTCGAGCGGCACCCGCGCCTTCGCGGCGGCGATCTCGTCACGCTTGTAGGCCTCGATCTTGCGCAGAATATCCGTCATGTCCTCTCCTCAAGCGGCATTGGAGACGGTGATCAGCCGCTGCAGGGCAGTCTTGGCGGCGCCGCTCGTAAGGGCGTTGCGGGCGATCGCCATGCCGTCGGCGAGATCCTTGGCGCGCCCCGCTATCATCAACGAAGCGGCGGCGTTCGCAAGGGAAATGTCCCGGTAGGCATTCTCTTCGCCATCGAGCACCGCCTGCAATGCCGCCGCGTTATGGGCTCCGTCGCCGCCCTTCAAGGCATCGAGAGTGGTGCGCGTCAGACCGAAGTCGTCCGGCGTCAGCTCGAAGCTGCGAATGTGGCCGTCCTTCAGTTCCGCAACCTTGGTGACCCCGGTCGTGGTGATCTCGTCCAGTCCCTCGCCGTGCACGACCCAGACGCTCTCGGATCCGAGGTCGCGCAGCACTTCCGCCAGCGGATCAACCCATTGCGGCGCATAGACTCCGACAAGCTGGTGTTTGACGCCGGCCGGGTTGGAGAGCGGGCCTAAGAGATTGAAGATCGTTCTCGTGCCGAGCTCGACGCGGGTCGGTCCCACATGGCGCATCGCCGAATGGTGCTGCTGGGCGAACATGAAGCCGACGCCCGCTTCGCGAATGCAGCGGGCAATCGCTTCCGGGCCGATGTCGAGCTTGACGCCGAGACAGGAGAGCGCGTCGGCCGTTCCGGATTTCGAACTCAGGGCCCGATTGCCGTGCTTGGCGACCGGCACGCCGGCACCGGCGACGATCAGCGACGCCAGCGTCGAGATGTTGTAGGTGCCGGCACCGTCGCCGCCGGTTCCGACGATGTCGATGGCGTCCTCAGGCGCCTCGACCGGGAGCATGCGTGCCCTCATTGCACCGACAGCGCCGACGATCTCGTCGACTGTCTCGCCGCGTACCCTGAGCGCCATGAGGAAGCCGCCGATCTGGGATGGCGTGGCCGCTCCGGACATGATGATCTCGAAGGCCGCTCGAGCGTCTTCGCGGCTGAGGGCTTCGCGCGCTGCGACTTTTGCGACGAACGGCTTCAAATCACTCATGCTTCGTTACCTCGTCCGTCAGCGCTGCGCCAATGCCTGCTCGGCAAGCGTCTGGTTGATCGATACGCCATAGACCGACTGCAGTGTCGCGACCATCTGATCGAGTATGTCGTCGCCGCTCGCGCGGGCGATCGCTTCGATCTGGCGGCTGTCATTATCGAGCGCGTTGGCGGGAGCTCTGTCGTCAACGGCCGTCACCTGCATCAGGATCTGGCCTTCGCCGCCCATGCCGGCTGCATTGGCGACATGTCCGTTCGGCCCGGCAAAGGCCGCGGCAATGGCGGCCTGGCTCAGAGCGGCGTCCTGAGTGGAGCGGCTCAATCCGGTCTTCGTTTCGACGACAATGCCGAGTTCGCTTGCGATGTCCGCGAGCTTCGCGCCCTTCTTGATCCGATCCTTCAATTCTGTTGCCTTGGCGGCGAGCGCCACCCGTTGCTGCTCGGCCGTCCAGTCGGCAGCCACCTCGTCGCGAACTTCGTCGAGCGTGCGGTCGCGGGCCGGGATCACCTCTTCGAGGTCGAACCAGGCGTAGCCGTCGCGGCCGATATGGACGGCGAGCGTCTCGAGGCCAACTTCAGCCTTGAACACTTCCTGAAGAAGGGTGCGCTGCTCCGGCAACCCGGTCACCTCGTCGCCATTCTGGTCCTTGCCGGTGGCATCGATTGCGTCGACGGTTGCGAGCTTGAGCTTCAGCTGGTCTGCGACCTCCTTGACGGTTGCGCCGGCTGCCCTTTCGTCCTCGACCTTGTCATGCAGGCCGACGAGCTGATCGCGCGCCACCGAAAGGGCGATCTCTTTGCGCAACTCCTCCTTGACTTCATCGAAGCTGCGAACGGCTTCCTGGCGCATATTGGTGACGCGCAGGATGACGTGGCCGAAGGCGCCTTCGACGACGGGCGTCACGCCGCCGTCCGTGGCGACAGCAAAGGCTGCTTCGGCGACTTTCTGGTCGGGCATCTGCTCCTTGGTGAAGTCACCGAGGAGGACGTCCGCCGCACTCTTGCCTTCGGCCTTGACGAGATCGTCGAAGGAAGTGCCGGAGGCGAGCTTGGCGGCACCCGCGTCAGCGGCCTCGCGAGACGGGAAGGCCAGTTGCTCGATTGTTCGCGTGGCCGGTGTGCGGAAGCTTTCCTTGCGCTTTTCGTAGTCGGCGCGCAGCTCTTCCTCGGTGACCGCGTCGGCGGCAATGAGATCCTCGGGTTCGAGCTTGATGTAGCTGAACTTCCGGTATTCCGGAGCGCGATAGTTCGCCTTGTGGCTTTCGAACCAGGGGGCCAGCACATCGTCGCCCGGCGCCTTGACCGGATCGATATTGGCGTTCGAGAGCAGCAGATAGTCGACGGTGCGCGTTTCATGCCGATATTTGCCGACGGCATCGAGCAGGACCGCGGGCGCCGCGTATCCGTCCGAGAGTGCATCGACGATCTGAGAGCGGACCGCTACCTGGCTGCGGTTGTTGATGTAGTCGTGCTCGGTCAGCCCAGCATTTCGCAGTATAGTCGAGAAGGTAAGCCGATCGAACTGGCCGTTGGCGCCGTGAAAGGCGGGGTCCTCGCCGATCAATCTGGCGAGCCGGTCTTCGGAGAGGCCGAGGTTCATGTCTTCGGCCAGCTGATCGAGAGCGGCGCCCGCGACGAGCTGCGAGTAGACCTGCGCCTCCACGCCGAAAGCGCGGGCCTGCTGCCGCGTGAGCGGCGTTCCAAGCTGCCGCGAAAGCAGGCTCAACTGGCGCTCATAGGCAAGCCGATAGTCGCTGGCGGAAACTTTGACGTCGCCGACCGTTACCACCGCATCGGACGTACCGGTCACCATCAAGGTCTGACCGCCCCACACCATGAATGAGAGGATGAGAATGGCCAGGAGGCCTTTGACGATCCGCGTCTGGGCGGCGTTTCTCAGAGAATCGAGCATGGGGGGCAGAAACCTCGTTCAGTGCAGCGGCATGACGCCGAATGAATTCGTTCCTTAGAACAAACCCAATGGGAATTGAAGGCCGATCAGTCGTAAATCGCGATGCTTTAGAGAGTGGACCGACAGACCCGCAGCTCGGCAGATTCCGAGGCACTGTCAGGCGCTTTCGCAGGGGCATCGCTGTACCAACTGATTGGGGATCGACGCGAACGAGAAAGCCGATGTCGGATTCGTTAGCCGGCAAGTGAATTCATTCTGCAAAATTGTCGGTTTCAGGCTGGTCTCTCTATGGTCAACGAGAGAGATTCGTGTCTTCGATAGTGTCAGAAACTTGATGCCGGGCGGCGGCTGCGGAATTTCCATGCCATGCAATCCACTATCGTAATGGTCAATCTCTTCGGTGCCGTCGCACTGCTTCTCTTCGGTCTTTCACTGGTGAAGGAGGGTGTGACGCGCGCCTTCGGATCACGTCTGCGCGCCGGCCTCGCTCGAGGAACGAATGGCTCCCTGCGCGCATTCGTGACTGGCCTGATTGCCACGCTCGCACTGCAAAGCTCCACGGCCACGGCACTGATGACGGCATCCTTCGTGGAGAAGGGCCTCGTGCGGTCGCGGATGGCGCAGATCGTGCTGCTCGGTGCCAATATCGGCACGGCCATGACGGCCTGGATCGTTGCGATCGGTATCGGATGGCTGTCCCCCTTGTTCATTCTCGCCGGTGTCATGATGCACCGGATGAGCCGCTCGAGCGCACGCCAGGGTGCAGGCTTTGCGCTGGTCGGTATCGGCCTGATGCTTCTGTCGCTCGAACTGCTCGGCACGGCCACGGAGCCGATGCGGGAGTCACAGGCTTTGGCCGCCTTTCTGGGCATGCTCGACAATGCCTGGCCGGTCGCCCTGCTCTTTTCGGCCGGTCTTGCCTTCGCTTCGTCTTCGAGTCTCGCCATGGTCATGCTGGTCCTGTCGCTGTCGTCCGCAGGCGTGCTTTCACCAGGTTTGACCGTGGCGCTGGTGCTGGGAGCCAATCTGGGCGGCGCAATCCCACCGGTGATCGCGACGCTCCCCGCGGCGCCGGGTGCTCGTCGGGTCACAATCGGCAACCTGATCGTGCGCGGCATCGGATGTCTGATCGCACTCCCGCTGGCCGGTCTCAACGCCGACATTCTGCAGGGTCTGCCTTTGCCGCGACAGAACCTGCCGGTCGATGTCCACCTGCTTTTCAACCTCGTCGTCGCGCTGATCGCCTGGCCCTTTGCGGGCTTGCTGTCGCGGATGATGAGCCGTCTGGTCCCGGACGAAGAGGTGAGCGAGACGGGCCCACGCTATCTTGACGACGCGGCGCTCGATACGCCTGTGATGGCCCTCTCCGGCGCGACGCGGGAGGTGCTCAGGGTCGGAGACGTCATCGAGGGCATGCTGCTGCGCGCGTCGGCCGCGTTCAACAAGAACGATATGAGTGAACTCGGCGACATCGGAACGATGGAGAAGCAGGTCGATCTGCTGCAGCAGGAGGTGAAGATCTTCCTTTCGCGGCTGGGCCGGCACGGGCTGAATGAAGAAGACGGGCGTCGCTCGATCGTGATCATCGACTACGCGATCAACCTCGAGCACATGGGCGACATCATCGAGAAGGGCCTTTGCGAGCAGATCCGCAAGAAAGTCACCAATGGTCTGAAATTCTCCGACGACGGCTACCAGGAACTGAAGAACCTGTTCGACCTGACGCTCGACAACTTGCGCATCGCCCAGACGATCTTCGTCTCGCGCAATGCGGACCTCGCCCGTCACCTTATCGAGGTAAAGGTCGATGTGCGCCACATGGAAAAACGCTCCGCCGAACGGCATCTAGAGCGCCTTCGCGACGGGCTGCTTGAAAGCCTGCAGACGAGTTCGCTGCATCTCGACATGCTGCGAGACCTGAAACGCGTCAATGCGCACATCGCCTCTGTCGCTTATCCGATCGTCGAAGAAAGCGGGCTATTGACGGAGAGCCGGCTGCGGCCGCAGGCATGATGTCGCTGCCCGGCGCCCAGCGGACTGCGCCGAGGAATTTTCCCGAGACGGAGAAGCATCTCCCTAAACCGGGGTTAACGCGACGTGATTGTGCGATATATGCATTTCGCAATATCTTGCTGACAGCACGCGCAGAATCGGGCGACCGGCAAGCCCAGGAATACCCGAAGGATACCAAGGAGATCAGAGAATGGAACGGACTTGCCTGGCGATCATCCTGGCGGCGGGCGAAAGCACGCGGATGAAATCGGCCCTGTCGAAGGTGCTGCATCCGGTCGCCGGCCGGCCGATGATTGCCCATGTCGTCGACGCGCTGGCAAGCGCATCCATTTCCGACGTCGCCCTGGTCGTCGGCCGCGACGCGGATGCGGTTTCGGCTGCCGCGAGCACCGGCACGGCCAAGGTCTCCTCCTTCCTGCAGAAGGAACGGCTCGGTACGGCGCATGCCGTTCTTGCGGCGCGTGAGGCGATCGAAAAGGGCTATGACGACGTCCTGGTCGTCTTCGGCGATACGCCGCTCATCACTGCCGCACCGCTCAAGGCGGCGCGCGAACGGTTGGCGGAAGGCAATGACGTGGTCGTCATCGGCTTTGAAGCCGCGGATCCGACCGGCTATGGACGTCTCATCGTCGAGAACGGGGAACTGCTCGCCATCCGGGAACACAAGGATGCCTCCGAAGAGGAGCGTCGCATCACCTGTTGCAACGGCGGCCTGATGGCGATCAGCGGCGGCAAGGCGCTCGACCTGCTCGGCCGCATCGGCAATGCCAATGTAAAGGGCGAATACTACCTGACCGACCTTGTCGAGATCGTCCGCGGCCTCGGCGGCCGGGCGATCGCCGTCGAGGCGCCGGAGGAGGAACTCACCGGCTGCAACACAAGGGCTGAACTCGCCTCTATCGAGCGTCTTTGGCAGCAACGCCGGCGCCAGGAGCTGATGCTTGCCGGGGTTTCGATGATCGCGCCGGAGACCGTCTTCCTCGCTTGGGACACAGAACTGGCGCAGGACGTCCTGGTAGAGCCGAATGTGGTCTTCGGCCCCGGGGTGCGGGTCGAAAGCGGCGCCGTGATCCATGCTTTTTCGCACGTTGAAGGTGCCCATGTCCGCGCGGGCGCGACGGTCGGGCCCTTCGCCCGTCTTCGTCCGGGCGCCGATCTCGGTCCCAAATCGAAGGTCGGCAATTTCTGCGAGGTGAAGAAGGCGGAAATCGGCGCCGGCGCCAAGGTGAACCACCTCACTTATATCGGCGATGCCTTCGTCGGCGCTGGATCAAACATCGGTGCGGGCACCATCACATGCAACTATGATGGCGTGAACAAACACCTCACGCGGATCGGCGAAAATACCTTCATCGGCTCCAATTCGTCGCTCGTGGCTCCGGTGGCGATCGGCGATGGCGCGCTTGTCGCCTCCGGCAGCGTGATAACCGAGAACGTTCCGGCCGGTGCCGTTGCTTTTGGCCGGGCGCGGCAGGAAATCAAGCCGGGTCGGGCTCCCATATTGCGGGAGCGCTATGAGGCGGAAAAAGCGGCCAGGAAGAAGGTCAAGGCTGCCGAATAGTCTCGTTAATCATTGAAACTGAAAGTGAAATCGCAGCGGATTGTTTCCCGCGATAATTTCGCTACCAAGGCTGCTACATTGGCGACGGGGTCGCCGCATTTGAGCTGACACGCCCGACTGGCGTGCGAGGGAACGCGGAGAGCAATATGTGCGGGATTGTGGGTATCGTCGGGCAGCAACCGGTCTCGGAGCGACTGGTCGATGCGTTGAAACGCCTTGAATACCGGGGATACGATTCGGCCGGGGTTGCGACAATCGAGGGTGGAGCGCTGGATCGCCGGCGCGCCGAGGGGAAGCTCGTCAACCTCGAGGCGAGGCTGAAAGAGGAGCCGCTCGCCGGTAGCATCGGCATCGCCCATACGCGCTGGGCAACCCACGGGGCGCCGACCGAACGCAATGCCCATCCGCATTTCACCGATGGCGTCGCTGTCGTGCACAACGGCATCATCGAGAATTTTTCCGAGCTGAAGGACGAGCTGTCCGAGGCGGGTGCCGAATTCCAGACCGAGACCGACACGGAAGTCGTCGCGCAGCTGCTGGCAAGATTTCGCCGCGACGGCCTGGGACGGCGCGAGGCGATGCATGCGATGCTGAAACGGGTGAGGGGCGCCTATGCCCTTGCCGTTCTCTTCCAGGACGACCCGTCGACGATCATGGCGGCCCGCAACGGCCCGCCGCTGGCGATCGGCCATGGCGAGGGCGAGATGTTCCTGGGCTCCGATGCCATCGCGCTCGCGCCCTTCACCAATGAAATCACCTATCTTATCGACGGAGACTGGGCGGTGATCGGCAGGACCAACGTCCATATCTTCGACATGGATGGCAACGTCGTCACCCGCCCGCGCCAGGTATCCTCGGCTGCGGCCTATATGGTCGACAAGGGCAACCATCGCCATTTCATGGAGAAGGAAATCTACGAGCAGCCGGAGGTCATCTCCCACGCGCTCAGCCACTATATCAACTTCATCGACCATCGGGTGCTGCCGGTTTCGGACAATATCGACTTCGCCAAGGTGCCGAGCCTGGCGATCTCCGCCTGCGGCACCGCTTACCTGGCCGGGCTGATCGGCAAATACTGGTTCGAGCGCTATGCACGCCTGCCGGTCGAAATCGATGTCGCTTCGGAGTTCCGCTACCGCGAAATTCCGCTTTCGCCGCAGTCGGCCGCTCTCTTCATCTCGCAATCGGGCGAGACCGCCGATACGCTTGCTTCGCTGCGCTACTGCAAGGAACACGGCCTGAAGATCGGCGCGGTCGTCAATACGCGCGAATCGACGATCGCGCGCGAGTCCGACGCCGTCTTCCCGATCCTCGCGGGGCCGGAGATCGGCGTAGCGTCGACCAAGGCCTTCACCTGCCAGCTTGCGGTCCTGGCTGCGCTCGCCGTCGCTGCCGGCAGGGCGCGCGGCACTGTCAGCGAGCAGGAGGAGCAGGCGCTGGTGAGGAGCCTTGCCGAGATGCCGCGCCTCATGGGGCAGGTGCTCAACAGCATTCAGCCGAAGATCGAGTTCCTGTCGCGCGAATTGTCGAAGTGCCGAGATGTGCTTTATCTCGGTCGCGGCACAAGCTTCCCGCTCGCCATGGAAGGTGCCCTGAAGCTCAAGGAGATCTCCTATATCCACGCGGAAGGCTATGCCGCCGGCGAGCTGAAACATGGTCCGATCGCTCTGATCGACGAGAACATGCCGGTGATCGTGATTGCGCCGCATGACCGCTTCTTCGACAAGACCGTCTCCAACATGCAGGAAGTGGCGGCGCGTGGCGGACGGATCATTCTGATTACCGACGGGAAGGGGGCTGCCGCTTCGAAGCTCGACACGATGCATACGATCGTGCTTCCAAACGTCGACGAAATCATCGCGCCGATGATCTTCTCGCTGCCGGTCCAACTGCTCGCCTATCACACGGCGGTCTTCATGGGCACCGATGTCGATCAGCCGCGCAACCTCGCCAAATCGGTCACCGTCGAATGATCATCCGGCCGGAGACGCAAGGGGACATCGAGTCGATCCGGCACGTGACGGAGGCGGCCTTTGCCGGTCAGCCCTATAGCGACCAGACCGAGGCGCGGATCATCGAACGTCTCCGCGCCGAGGGTGCCCTGACGCTGTCGCTGGTCGCCGAGGACGATGGTGAGGTGATTGGCCACATCGCTTTCTCGCCGGTGACGATCATGCCCTTTGCGGCGGATTGGTATGGACTCGGTCCCCTGTCCGTGCGGCCGGACCGGCAGGGTCGCGGCACGGGCAGTGCGCTCGTCCGGCAAGGGCTTGATAGAATGCGGAATTTGGGCGCTTCCGGCTGTGTCTTGGCGGGCAATCCGGCTTTTTACGGCAGGTTCGGGTTCCGCAACGATCCGGCTCTTGTCTTTCCCGGTTGTGCGCCGCAATATTTCATGGTTCTACCCTTGGCGGAAACACGGGTTTCCGGCACGGTCAGTTATCATCCGGCCTTCGGGGCGGTTTGACGAGATCGATGGCAACGGCATGACGGACGGTTCAAAAAGCGGCATCATCGCAGCCCGACTGCGCAACTATTTTCTCACGGGCCTTATCATCTGCGCGCCCGTGGCCATCACCGTTTGGCTGGTGCGCTCGTTCATCGAATGGGCGGACAGCTGGGTGAAACCCTATTTGCCGAGCTTCTACAATCCGGACACCTATTCTCCGGTGGCAATCCCGGGTTTCGGCCTGCTCGTCGCGATGGTCGTTATCACCCTCGTCGGTTTCCTGACGGCGAACATCATAGGGCGCTCGATCATCCATTTCGGCGAGTCGCTGCTCAACCGCACGCCGCTCGTCCGGACGATCTACAAGTCGCTGAAGCAGATTTTCCAGACGGTGCTGCAGGACCAATCCTCCTCCTTCAAGAAGGCCGGGCTGATCGAATATCCAAGCCCCGGGCTTTGGTCGCTGGTGTTCATCGCGACCGACGTGAAGGGCGAGATCGCTTCCAAGTTTGACGAGCGCGGCATGGATATGGTGGCCGTTTTCCTGCCGCCGACGCCGCTGCCGACCGCCGGCTTCCTGTTGTTCGTGCCGCGCGATAAGATCGTGCCGCTGGAGATGAGTGCCGAGGACGCGGCCAAGCTGTTGATTTCAGGCGGCCTCGTGACGCCGGATCACAAGCCGCTCGCCAACGCGCCGCCGCGGACGATCACGCAACAGAAAAGGGCGTAACATCACTCCCAGACCCAGCGCGTCGAAGCGCCGTATTTAACCGGCGCGCAGGAAGCGGATCGCTTCGTCTCGCCGGTGCAGATAAAGCAGTGTCCGCAACGCCTGGCCGCGCTCCGTCGTCAGTTCCGGGTCGCGCTCGATCAAGTAGGCAGCGTCCTTCCGGGCAATCTCCAGAAGATCCGCATGCGCCTCGAGGCTGGCGATGCGAAATCCTGGTGTGCCGGATTGCCGCGTGCCGAGCAGTTCGCCTTCGCCACGCAGCTTCAGGTCCTCTTCCGCAATCACGAAACCGTCTTCGGTGTCGCGCAGGATCGACAGGCGGGCGTGGCCGGCTTCGCTCAGCGGTCCCTTGTAAAGCAGAATGCAAGTCGAGGCCTCGTCGCCGCGCCCGACGCGGCCGCGCAACTGGTGCAGTTGCGCGAGCCCGAAGCGCTCCGCATGCTCGATCACCATGATCGTCGCGTCTGGCACATCGACGCCGACCTCGACCACCGTCGTCGCCACCAGTACGCGAATCTCGCCGTTCTTGAAGGCGAGCATGACGGCATCCTTGTCCGGCCCGGCCATGCGGCCATGGACGAGCCCGACGTCTTTTCCGAAACGCTGCGCAAGGCTTTGGTAGCGCTCGTCGGCGGACATGGTATCGGTTTCTTCGGATTCCTCCACCAGCGGGCAGATCCAGTAGGCCTTCTTGCCCTGGCGAAGCGCCGAATCGAGCCGCTCGACTATTTCGTCGGTGCGCTCGGTCGGGATGGTGACGGTCTGGATCGGTTTTCGTCCCGCGGGCTTCTCCGTTAGTTTCGAGACGTCCATGTCGCCGAAGGCCGCCAGCACCAGCGTGCGCGGGATCGGTGTCGCCGTCATGACCAGCATATGCGGGGAGATGCCCTTGGCAGTGAGCTGCAGCCGCTGGTGGACGCCGAAGCGATGCTGCTCGTCGACGACGGCGAGCACCAGCTGCCGATAGTTCACTGCATCCTGGAACAGCGCATGCGTGCCGATGACCATCTGCGTCTCGCCGGAGGCGATGCGCTCGAGGATCGCGTCGCGCTCCTTGCCCTTCGTCCTGCCGGTCAGGACGTCGATCGTGATGCCCGCCGGCTCGGCCATCTTCTGGAGCGTTGCATGGTGCTGGCGGGCGAGGATTTCTGTCGGGGCCATCAGCACCGCCTGGCCGCCGGATTCGACAGCGGCAAGCATCGCCATCAGTGCGACGGCGGTCTTGCCGGAGCCGACATCGCCCTGCAGCAGACGCAGCATGCGCTCGGCTCCGGACATGTCGGCAAGGATATCAGCGACAGCAGCCGACTGGCTGGCCGTCAAGGAAAAGGGAAGGGCGGCAATGACCGGTCCGCTCAGCTTGCCCGTTGCATGCACCGGCGTTCCGACAACCTTGCGTAAGCGTTGGCGCACCAAGGAGAGCGACAGCTGTCCGGCGAGAAACTCGTCATAGGCAAGCCGGCGGCGGGCGGATGCCTGCGGGGCGATGTCGGTTTCGTCGCGCGGTTCGTGCAGGTGATGGAAGCAATCCCTTGCGCTCGCAAAGCCTTGCTGGCGCAGCAGCGTTTCGTCCAGCCACTCGGGAAGGTCGGGAACGCGCGCCACCGCCGCCTCGATCGATTTTCGCAACGGCCGCGGCGTGAGGCCGGCAGTCAGGCCGTAGACGGGTTCGACGAGCGGCAGGCTTTCGGCTTCGGCCGAGCGGACCATATAATCCGGATGCACCATCGAGGCGCGTCCGTTGAACCAGTCCACCTTGCCGCTGACGATCACGGTCTCGTCGATCGGCAGGGCTTTTTCCAGCCAGTTTCCCTTGACCCGGAAGAAGGTGAGAGCCAGTTCGCCCGTATCGTCGTGCAGGAAGACGCGATAGGGCACGTTCGGCCGGCCGCGCGGGGACGGCTGGTGCCGATCCACGCGGCCGGTGATGGTGACGATCGATCCCTGCGGCGCATAGGCGATGCCGGGCTGCCGGCGCCGGTCGATGAGCGAGTGGGGCGCGTGAAAAAGGAGATCGATGACACGGCAGTCTTCGATCGACTCGCGTCCGAGCAGGCGCGCATAGAGCTCGCCGGTCCTGGGGCCGATGCCGGGCAGGCTATCGAGCGGCGAGAACAGGGGATCGAGCAGGGCAGGGCGCATGGCCATGAAATTGCGACAAGAAATCCGGCCTTGGCAAGGCTGACAAGCCGCTTTCCAGCGTTTATAGAGCCCGTGAACAGGATCCGCCGCGGCGGCGGTGGCAGGAAGGACGTTCCATGACCGGCATTTCGCGCACAAGCGCCGATCTTGATCCGCGTCGGCGCAGGATCCTCTTCCGCGCCTGGCATCGTGGCATTCGCGAGATGGACCTGATTCTCGGGCAATTCGCGGAGGCGGAACTCGCCACGCTCTCCGATGCGGAGCTGGATGAGTTCGAAACGATCATGCGCGAGGAAGACAACGATCTCGTTCGCTGGATCACTGGGGAAAAGGCGCTGCCCGAACGCTTCGCAACGGAGCTGTTTTCGCGCATAGCCGCCTACCGGCCGGATTTCGACCCCGTTCAGCAAGAGGCGGAATGAGTTCGACGATGATCCCTGGTCTTGACGCGAAAAGAATTCTTGCTGCCGCGCGGGAAGTGACGATCGGGCCCGTTCCCTCCGGCGCCGAAGCGTTGATCCTCGCCGATCTGGCGCGGTCCGGCGCGCCGGTCGCCTATTTTCTGTCCGACGGCCAGCGGATCGGTGATCTCGAGCAGGTGCTCGGTTTCGTGGCGCCCGACATCCCAGTCCTCACCTTGCCTGGCTGGGACTGTCTGCCCTATGACCGTGTTTCCCCGAGCGCCGACACTTCGGCGCGAAGGCTCGCCGCACTCAGCGCCCTGATTGCGCATCGCCACAAGCCGCACCCGGCAATCGTGCTGGTGACCGTCAACGCCGCCCTGCAAAAGATCTCGCCCCACGATGTGATCGAGAGTCTCGCCTTTTCGGCGCGGCCGGGCAATCAGGTGCAGATGGACGATCTCGCCGCGCGGCTGGAGCGAAACGGTTTCGAGCGCGTACCGACCGTGCGCGAGGTGGGGGAGTTTGCCGTGCGCGGCGGTATCCTCGATGTCTACGTGCCGGGGAGCGGCGAGCCGCTCAGGCTGGATTTCTTCGGTGATACGCTGGAAACGATCCGCTCCTTCGATCCGGCGAGCCAGCGAACCACCGGGCAGGTGCGGTCGCTCACTCTCAATCCGATGAGCGAAGTGTCGCTGACGCCGGAGACGATCAGCCATTTCCGCACGGGGTATCTGTCGCTTTTCGGCGCCGCGACGCGCGACGATGCGCTTTATCAGGCGGTCTCCGAAGGACGCCGCTATGCCGGCATGGAGCATTGGTTGCCGCTCTTCTACGATCGCCTGGAAACGATCTTCGACTATCTCGAAGGTTTCCGCATCGTCACGGATCACCTAGCGCGCGAAGCCGCGGCGGAACGCTCGAAACTCATTGTCGACTATTACGAGGCGCGCCAAGCCTCCGCATCTCCCGGCAAGTCGCAGATATCCCATGGCACGCCCTACAAGCCGGTGCCGCCGGACCTGCTTTATCTGAGTGCGAAAGGTTTCGGCGCCGGCCTGGCCGAGCGCAATGCCGTCCGCCTGTCGCCGTTTTCCGAACATGAGGGCGAAGCCCGCCAGGTCGTCACCATCGAGGCTCGGCAAGGGGTGCGCTGGGCGAAGGCGGCAGGGGAAGCCGAGGAGAGTGACGGCGTTCGCGCCAATGTCTTCGATCAGGCCGTGAAACACATAGCCGAGAAGCGGGCGAAGGGCTCAAAGGTGGTAATTTCCGGCTGGTCTGAGGGTTCGCTCGACCGGCTGCTTCAGGTGCTTGCCGAGCACGGCCTGGGCAACATCCGTCCGGTGAAGGCGCTCGCCGATCTTCGCGCGCTGAAGCCGGGCGAGGCAGCCTCCGCTGTCTTGAGCCTCGAATCCGGATTCGAGACCGGCGATCTGGTCGTCATCGGCGAGCAGGACATTCTCGGCGACCGCATGGTGCGCCGCTCGAAGCGCCGCAAGCGCGGCGCCGATTTCATCGCCGAAGTGACGGGCCTCGACGAGGGCAGCTACGTCGTCCATGCCGAACACGGCATCGGACGCTTCGTCGGCCTGCGCACGATCGAGGCCGCCGGCGCACCGCATGATTGCTTGGAGCTCGTCTATGCCGACGATGCGAAGCTGTTTCTGCCGGTGGAAAACATCGAGCTCCTGTCGCGCTACGGCTCCGAGGGGACCGATGCGATCCTCGACAAGCTCGGCGGCGTCGCCTGGCAGGCACGCAAGGCGAAACTCAAGAAGCGGCTGCTCGACATGGCGGGCGGCCTTATTCGAATCGCTGCCGAGCGGCACACGCGGCACGCCCCGGTTCTCGTTGCGCAGGACGGCGTCTATGACGAGTTCGCAGCCCGCTTCCCCTATGACGAGACCGAGGATCAGCTGAACTCGATCGAGGCTGTCCGCGACGATCTCGGCGGCGGCCGGCCGATGGATCGCCTCGTCTGCGGCGACGTCGGCTTCGGCAAGACCGAGGTGGCGTTGCGTGCCGCCTTCATCGCCGCGATGAACGGCGTGCAGGTTGCCGTCGTCGTGCCGACGACCCTGCTGGCGCGGCAGCATTTCAAGACCTTTTCGGATCGTTTCCGCGGGCTGCCGATCCGCATCCAGCAAGCCTCCCGCCTCGTCGGTTCGAAGGACCTGGCGCTGACGAAGAAGGAAGTCGCCGACGGCAAGACGGATATCGTCGTCGGCACCCACGCGCTTCTCGGTTCCTCGATCAACTTCGCCAATCTTGGCCTGCTGATCATCGACGAGGAGCAGCATTTCGGCGTCAAGCACAAGGAGCGTCTGAAGGAGCTGAAGACCGATGTCCATGTCCTGACGCTCTCGGCGACGCCCATTCCGCGCACGCTGCAGCTTGCGCTGACCGGCGTCCGCGAATTGTCGCTGATCACCACGCCGCCGGTCGACCGCATGGCGGTCAGAACCTTCATCTCGCCTTTCGACGCGCTGGTGATCCGCGAGACGCTGATGCGCGAGCACTATCGGGGCGGCCAAAGCTTCTATGTCTGCCCGCGGCTGAGCGACCTTTCCGAGATCCACGACTTCCTGAAATCCGACGTGCCGGAATTGAAGGTCGCGGTGGCGCACGGCCAGATGCCGGCAACCGAGCTCGAAGACATCATGAATGCCTTCTACGAAGGCCGCTTTGACGTGCTTCTGTCGACGACGATCGTCGAGTCGGGGCTCGACGTGCCGACGGCCAACACGCTGATCGTGCACCGCGCCGACATGTTCGGCCTGGCGCAGCTCTATCAGCTTCGCGGGCGGGTCGGGCGCTCCAAGGTGCGCGCCTTCGCGCTCTTCACGCTTCCGGTCAACAAGACGCTGACCGGCCCGGCGGAACGCCGTCTTAAGGTGCTGCAGTCACTCGACACGCTCGGCGCCGGTTTCCAGCTTGCCAGTCACGACCTCGACATTCGCGGCGCCGGCAACCTGCTCGGCGAGGAGCAGTCCGGTCACATCAAGGAGGTCGGTTTCGAGCTCTACCAGCAGATGCTGGAGGAGGCGGTCGCCGAGCTCAAGGGCGAAGAGGAAATCCACGACACCGGCTGGTCGCCGCAGATTTCAGTCGGCACGCCGGTGATGATCCCGGAGGAGTATGTTCCCGATCTCAATTTGCGGCTCGGACTCTATCGCCGTCTCGGCGAACTGACGGACCTCAAGGAGATCGACGGCTTCGGCGCCGAAATGATCGACCGCTTTGGCCCGCTGCCGGTCGAAGTTCAGCACCTCTTGAAGATCGTCTACATCAAGGCGCTCTGCCGCACGGCGAATGTCGAGAAGCTCGATGCCGGGCCGAAGGGCGTCGTCGTCCAGTTCCGGAACAAGGAGTTTCCGAATCCGGCCGCCCTTGTCGGCCACATCGCCAAGCAGGGAACGCTCGCCAAGATCAGGCCCGACCAGAGCATCTTCTTCCAGCGCGAACTCGTCACGCCGGATAAGCGCCTCTCGGGCGCGGCCATGGTGATGACCCAGCTCGCGACGCTCGCGAAGCCAGCGTGAAACGAAGATGGCGCCGGATCCCGGCGCCGTTATTGAGGATCAGTTGGGCGGGCGAGACGCCTTCATCTGGGCGATTTCGCGAAGCGCATTTGTCAGCACTTCGACGGATTGTGCCCCCATCACCGCATATTGCTGCTCGATGATGAAACAGGGAACACCGGTTACGCCGATCTCCCGCGCCATGTCGATTTCCTGCTTGACGGCATCCTTATCGGCATCGGAGGAGAAAAGCGCGGCGATGACCGGCCGGTCCAACCCCGCCTCTTCGGCAATGTCGAGCAGAACGGCGTGGTCGCCGACATTCTTGCCTTCCTCGAAATTCGCCTTGAAAAGCAGCCGCACGGTCTCGGCCTGGGCAGCAGTGCCGCTGGTGGACGCCCAGCGGATGAGGCGATGGGCATCGAGCGTGTTGGGGCTGATCTTCACGGCATCGAAATCAAAGGCGATTCCGGCTTCCCGCCCCAAGCCGTCGAGCATCTGATGCGCCCGGTCGACGGCGTCCTGGCCGCCGAGCTTTGCCGCAAGATGGCGCTTGTGATCGACCCCTTCCGGGGGAAGGTCTGGGTTGAGCTGATAGGGTCGCCACTGGATCGCGACATCGATTTCGCCTGCGACATTGGCGATCGCTTGGTCCAGGCGGTTCTTGCCGAGATAGCACCACGGGCAGACGACGTCCGAGACGATATCGATATTGACGGTTTCCATGGTGGCGGCCTTTCTGTTTGGCGGATCGGCATGCACTCACATCCGTTCGTGCCGCCCCCTGCTTGTTTTCTGCCGCATTCGTGCGACGTCAGGTGATGCCACCTGATTGCAAAATGCCCTGAAGCAGCGACATAGGCCGACCGGCCACGTCTTTCAATGCGTTACCAAAAGGGAACCAGGGTACCTATTGCACCCGCTCGTCCCACCAGGTCGGCAGTTGATAGCCGTAGAGCGGCACCGCGGAGGGACGGCCGATGTGCTTCCAGCGGGCAATCCATTGTTCATCCAGATGGTATAGCGGCACGAGATAAGCGTTGTTGACCAGCAGCCGGTCATGCGCGCGGACGGCGGCGGTGAAATCCTCCGGTGTGCGCGCCTGCAGGATGTTGTTGATCAGCTTGTCGACGTCCTTGTCGGCAACGCCTGCGAAGTTGGAACTCCCTTGGCGTTCCCGCGAGACCGATCCCCAATAGGATATCTGCTCGGATCCGGGAGACAGAGACGAGGGATAGGACTTGATGATCACGTCGTAGTCGAAGGATTGGCTGCGCAGCTGGTATTGGGAATCATCAACCGTGCGGACCGTTGCCACAATGCCGAGCGGCGCGAGGAAGCGCTGGTAGGCGAGCGCGATCTTCTCCTGGCCGGCATTCTGGCTCATGATCTCGAAGGCAAGCGGCGTGCCCTTGGCGTCGACCATCTTGCCGTCCTTGATCGAGTAACCCGCCTCGCGAAGCAGCGTCACCGCTTCGCGCAACACGTTGCGGTCGCGGCCAGAGCCGTCGGTGACCGGCAGCCGATAGGTGCCGTCGAGGATGGCCGGGTTGATCTTCTCCCTGACGTCTCCCATCAGGCCGAGTTCACGGTCGTCGGCCGCGACGCCAAGGAAGGAGAGCGACGAATTCTGCCAGTAGCTCTGGGTCCGCGTATAGGCGCCGTCGAACAGGTTCTTGTTGACCCATTCGAAGTCGAATACCAGGGCAAGGCCCTGCCTGAGCTTGATGTTGCCGAACATTGGCCGGCGGGTGTTGAAGACGAAGCCGAGCATGCCGGAGGGCGTTTTCGGCTTGAAGCTTTCCTTGATCACGTCGCCGGAGCGAACGGCAGGGAAATCATAGGCACGCGCCCATTTGGTGGCGCTGCCTTCCGGATAGAGATCGACCTCGCCCTTCTTGAAGGCTTCGAACAGCGTGTTTTCCTGGAGGAAATATTCGACGGATATCTCATCATAATTGTCGACGCCGATCTTCGAAGGCAGGTCCTTGCCCCAATACTCCGGATTGCGGCGATAGACGATCCGCTCGCCCGGCCGTACCTCGGCAACGCGGTAGGGCCCGGAACCGAGCGGCGGCTCGAGCGTCGTCCTGTCGAAGGCTTCGACATTGATGGCATGCTTCGGCAGCACCGGCGAAAGCGCCAGCAACAGCGGGAACTCGCGGTCGGCATCTTCCTTCAGGGCGAAGCGCACGCTGCGCTCGCCGACCTTCTCCATCTTCTCGACTTTCGCTAGCCGGTTGCTAAAGGGCGCGCGTCCCTTGTCGCGCAGCAACTCGAAGGTGAAGATCACGTCCTCGACGGTCACCGGCTGGCCGTCGGCCCAGCGCGCCTTGGGATTGAGATTGAACTGGATGAAGGTGCGGTCGCCGTCCCACTCGACCGATTCCGCGAGCAGCCCGTACATGGTGAAAGGCTCGTCCTGGGATCGCTGCATCAGCGATTCGTAGACCAGGTTTCCGAACCCCGGATCCCACATTCCCCGCGCGGTCGTGCGCATGCTCTTCAGGATGAAGGGGTTGAGGCTGTCGAAAGTGCCGACGACGCCGTAGGAAATCCTTCCGCCCTTCTTGACGTCCGGATTGACGTAGGGGAAGTGCTTGAAATCAGCCGGCAGGGCCGGCTCGCCGTGCATGGAGATGGCGTGCACCGGTGCGGCGGCGGCTTCATTGGCCGATATGCTGGTCGCCAGAAGCATGACCAGGCCGGATAGAACTGCGCGCAACTTCACCTCCCGTAGGAATAGACGGTCCGATTCCCGGCACGTTACCAATGCGCAGGAATATTTCCAACACGGCAGCGGGAAGACATCCGCGCAGCGGCGCCATGGCTTCCGCATGGACTGACGATGCTTTTGAGCGCCCAGCAGGCGGTATCCGCTGTCGCCGAGTTGCAAAAAATGCAACGAAACACTGGATAAACGGCACGAGCCAATGTAACAGGTGTTTCCGGAATCGGGGCCATTCAAAAGCCTCATTTGGCCAACAGGACGGCGGGCCGACGATACTCACCAGCGGAACGATTGTTCCGTGGCCGGTTTTCAGGAGACGGAATCACAATGATCTTCAAGTCGAACTTCACCAAACGTGCGGGCATGGCAGCACTGGCGCTCTCCGTAGCAGCAGCCGGCGCGCCGGGCATCGCCTCTGCACAGCAGGGCAAGCCGCCGCAGGGTTGGTTCAAGGTTTGCACGAAGCAGGAGGACAACGACGTTTGCATCGTTCAGAACCTGCTCACCGCCAACAATGGCCAGCTTATCACCGCCGTCGGCCTCATCACCGTCTCCGGCAAGGTGAACCGCAAGGTCGTGCAGGTTTCCGTCCCTTCCGCGCGCATGATCCCGCCGGGTGTCCAAATGCAGATCGACGGTGGCAAGGGCGTCAAGCTCGACTACGCCATCTGCATGCCCGACAAGTGCGTTGCCGAGGCGCCGCTCTCCGATGCACTGATTGCCCAATTGAAGAAGGGTAACGAGGTCATCTTCACCTCGGTCAATTTCCAGCGCGCTCCGAACCCGATCAAGATGACGCTGGAAGGCTTCACCGGCGTCTTCGACGGTGAGCCGATCGAGCAGTCGCAACTCGAAGAGCGTCAACGCCTGCTGCAGGAAGAAATGCAGAAGAAGGCTGAAGATGCCCGCAAGAAGCTGGAAGAGGCGCAGAAGGCTGCCAAGCAGCAGTAATCTTCGCTTCCGAAATTGAAGAGCGCCCGGTCATCAGCCGGGCGTTTTTTGTTGGATCAACCGAGGCGGATCAAAAAAGGTGCAAAGGGTTTCCCGCCCGCACCTCGCGTATCACTGGCCGCTTATTCTGACCTGCGATCCGTCAGTGTCGATAATCGGACCTCGGCCTGTAGTGCCCCACATCCGCCTTCTCGAACAGGGCGTCTACCTGGGTGTGGCGGATCGGCTGGTCGCTTTCGTCCGACACCAGGTTCTGTTCCGAGACATAGGCGACGTATTCGCTTTCATCATTCTCGGCGAACAGATGATAGAAGGGCTGGTCCTTGCTCGGGCGGATCTCCTGGGGAATGGAGTTCCACCATTCCTCGGTGTTGGCATATTCCGGATCGACGTCGAAGATGACGCCGCGAAACGGAAAGAACCGGTGGCGGACGATCTGGCCGATCTCAAATTTCGCGTTTCTTTGTTTCATGACGCAACACATCCTTTCAGACGATTATTTGGGGTGTCGCATGTGGAACATCAATAGGCGCACCAACCTCTAGGAAATGCATCGCTTCTGTCGCAATTGAGAAAAGGCGGGCTTCGATCGAAACCCGCCTTTCGCTTTCATCTCGATTGGATCAGCTGCATCTGATGCGCCGATGGCCCCGTCATCAGACGGAATAGTACATGTCGTATTCGACCGGGTGCGGGGTCATCTCGAAGCGCATGACTTCCTGCATCTTGAGCTCGATGAACGAGTCGATCTGGTCGTCGTCGAAGACGCCGCCGGCGGTCAGGAACTTGCGGTCCTTGTCGAGGCTTTCCAGCGCTTCGCGCAGGCTGCCGCAGACCGTCGGGATCTTCTTGAGTTCCTTCGGCGGCAGGTCATAGAGGTCCTTGTCCATCGCCTTGCCGGGGTGCAGCTTGTTCTTGATGCCATCGAGGCCAGCCATCAGCATGGCGGCGAAGGCGAGGTAGGGGTTGGCGGCCGGATCCGGGAAGCGGACTTCAACGCGCTTTGCCTTCGGGTTGCTGCCGAACGGAATGCGGCAGGAGGCCGAGCGGTTGCGGGCCGAATAGGCCAGCAGGACCGGCGCCTCATAGCCCGGGACGAGACGCTTGTAGGAGTTCGTCGATGGGTTGGTGAAGGCGTTCAGCGCCTTGGCATGCTTGATGATGCCGCCGATGAAGTAGAGGCAGGTTTCGGACAGACCGGCATATTCGTCGCCGGCGAAGGTCGGCTTGCCGTCCTTCCAGATGGAAAGATGCACGTGCATGCCCGAGCCGTTGTCGCCGAAAACCGGCTTCGGCATGAAGGTCGCGGTCTTGCCATAGGCGTTGGCAACCTGATGCACGACGTATTTGTAGATCTGCATCTTGTCGGCGTTGCGGACGAGCGCATCGAACTTGACGCCGAGCTCGTGCTGGGCGGCGGCCACTTCGTGATGATGCTTTTCGACCGTGACGCCCATTTCGGCGAGCACCGTCAGCATTTCCGAGCGCATGTCCTGGCAACTGTCGACCGGCGGAACCGGGAAGTAGCCGCCCTTGATGCGCGGACGGTGACCGAGGTTGCCGGTCTCATAGTCCGTGTCGTCGTTTGAGGGCAGTTCGGAGCTGTCGAGTTTGAAGCCGGTGTTGTACGGATCGGCCTTGTACTTGACGTCGTCGAAGACGAAGAACTCGGCCTCAGGGCCGACGAAGACGGTGTCGCCGATGCCGGATGCCTTGAGGTAGGCCTCGGCCTTCTTCGCCGTACCGCGCGGATCGCGGTTGTAGGCTTCGCCGGAAACCGGATCGAGAATATCGCAGACGATGACCATGGTGGACTGGGCGAAGAACGGGTCCATATGGGCCGTTTCCGGATCGGGCATCAGCACCATGTCGGATTCGTTGATCGCCTTCCAACCGGCAATCGAGGAGCCGTCGAACATCACGCCGTCGGCGAACATATCCTCGTCGACCACGGCAACGTCCATCGTCACATGCTGCAGCTTGCCCTTCGGGTCGGTAAAGCGCAGGTCGACGAACTTGATGTCGTTGTCCTTGATCTGCTTCAGAATTTCACTGGCAGTCGTCATGGTTTGCAATTCCTCGTGTGAGATGACGCAGTTGGAAAATCGGGGCCGGGCGGCCCCCAGGATCGGATGGGGGTATTTGGACGGTCAGTCAATCAGATGGCGTCGAGGCCGGTCTCACCGGTGCGGATTCGGATCACTTCCTCCACATTGGACACGAAAATCTTGCCATCGCCGATGCGGCCGGTCTGGGCGGCATTGCGGATGGCCTCGATGACGGCTTCCGCATTCTCGTCCGCCAGCACGACTTCCACCTTTACCTTCGGCAGGAAATCGACGACGTATTCGGCGCCCCGGTAGAGCTCCGTGTGTCCCTTCTGCCGCCCGAAACCCTTGGCTTCCGTGACGGTTATACCCTGCAGGCCGACTTCTTGAAGGGCTTCCTTCACTTCGTCGAGCTTGAAGGGCTTAATGATCGCTTCGATCTTTTTCATGAGAAAATGTCTCTCCGCTTCTCCCTTAAAAGCCGGGTATCACCCGCTCGCCTTCCAGTATGCATGTAGTGTGCCAATTTTATAGAGGCATGATGCGAGACGAGGGACTTTTCACCCGCTCAGGTCGAGTCGGCTGCCACCGGCTTGTCGCTCTCATTCGCACCTGCCTATTTTTTATGAAGATTCACTCCCCGCCACGGGTGATCGCAAGGCGTCCGCTGTCGTTTAATGCGATAAGCCTCAAATTTGAGCACCAATTATAGGCAAATGCATAAAAAATACACAGGCTTCGTTGTTCCTGCGGGCTCTTGTCTAGCGAGCGCGGCCGCGCTTAGATCGGGTCATGGGTGACGCGCTCGAAGATATGCTGGTGACGCCGGTTGAAATGGCGGCGATCGACAAGGACGCAGCCGATTCCGGCATCGACAGTTTCTCGCTGATGCGCTCGGCGGGGCTGGCGGTGTCTGCTGCCGCGCTCCGGCTGTTCCCGGCCGGCTTGCGCTTTGTCGTACTCTGCGGCCCAGGCAACAATGGCGGCGATGGCTATGTCGCCGCAGAAGCCTTGGCGGAGAGCGGTGCGCAGGTCGCCTTATATATCCTGGGCGACGCCGATAAGCTGCGAGGCGACGCAGCCAGGGCGTGCAAGGGCTGCCGACTCGCGGGACTGCCCGTCGAGGCCTACGAGCCGCAGGCGGGCGATATCGTTGTCGACGCGCTGTTCGGGGCGGGGCTCGCCCGCGACCTGCCGGGTGTGGCGCAGACGATTATCAAACGGGTCAGTGCGAGCCGGATACCGGTCCTGGCGGTCGATCTGCCTTCCGGAATCGACGGACGCAGCGGCGAAGTGCGCGGCGCAAGTTTCACGGCCACCCACACGGTCACGTTCATGGCGGCGAAGCCGGGGCATGTGCTGATGCCGGGGCGTCAATCATGCGGGACGCTCGAAGTCTTCGATATCGGCATTCCCACTCGGCTTGTAGCCGCAAGGGCGAGCGACCTGCGGATCAATGGCCCGGCCGACTGGAGACACTATTCCCGCGGTCTCGACGCCGGCACGCATAAATACAAGCGCGGCCATCTTGCCGTCCTTTCCGGCGGACCGACGTCAACCGGTGCGGCGCGGCTCTCCGCCGCAGCGGGCCTCGTCGCCGGAGCGGGGCTGGTGACGCTCGGCTCGCCGCCGGAGGCGCTTGCCGCCAACGCTTCGCACCTGACCGCCATCATGCTCAAGGAAGTTGGCAGCGCCGCCGATCTTGCCGAATGGCTGCGCGACAAACGGCTCAACACGTTCGTGCTTGGTCCGGGTTTTGGCGTCGGCAAGAAGGCGAGGGACTTCGCCCTGATGCTCTGTGACCGCGCCCTGGTCCTCGATGCCGATGGCATGAGTTCCTTTCAGCAGGGAAGGGAAGAGCTGTTTGACAAGATCGCCGGAAACGGCGGCCAGGTGGTGATGACGCCGCACGAAGGTGAGTTTGCCCGCCTGTTCCCCGAGATTGCCGCCGATGCCGCACTATCGAAGATCGAAAAGGCACAAGCCGCGGCAAGGCTCAGCCATGCAGTGATCATCTACAAGGGTCCGGACACTGTCGTGGCGGCGCCGTCCGGCCGAGCGGTGGTGAACGTGAATGCGCCGCCCTGGCTTGCCACTGCCGGATCGGGCGATGTGCTGGCCGGGATCATCGGCGCCCATCTGGCGCAGGGTTTTCCCGCCTTCGAAGCGGCCGCCGCCGCGGTTTGGCGCCACGGCGAGGCGGGCATCTGCGCCGGCCGCGCCTTGACGGCCGAGAGGCTCGTCGAAAACATTCCGCCGCTTGCCTAGATGGCGGCGGGTTAGCCGCGCGTGCCCTTGGCGATCGGCTCCTGATAGGTGAAGCCCATATCCCAGGGGAAGTAGATCCAGGTATCCTGGCTCACCTCGGTGACGAAGGTATCGACCAGCGGCCGGCCCTTCGGCTTGGCATAGACCGCGGCGAAATGCGCCTTGGGCAGCATGGCGCGCACTTCGGCGGCGGTCTTTCCCGTATCGGTCAGGTCGTCGACGATGAGAACGCCGTCGCCGCCATCCTTGGCGATTTCCGGTGAAATGCCCTTGAGCACCTTCATCTGCCCCTGCGTGTCATAATCGTGATAGGAGGCGATGCAGACGGTTTCGATCATGCGGATATTGAGTTCCCGGGAGATGATCGCCGCCGGCACGAGACCGCCGCGGGTGATGCAGACCATGGCCCGCCATTCCTGCCCGTTATCGGCCAACCGCCAGGCGAGCGCACGCGCGTCGCGGTGAAACTGATCCCAGGATACGGGAAAGGCTTTTTCGGGAAGGGACATATGAGGCGCTCCGATATCTGATCGAATAGGTTGGGAGGCGCTCCTGCGGCGCTTCCCGTTGGCGAATGCAATACCGGCAAGGAAGCCCGCAGCGCAAGGGCTTGTATGGGCAGGATTTGGCCGCGGTGAGGGGCGAGCCTAGCCGCCTTGGCGCGAGCGTGAGATCGCCTCGATCATCGCGGCCACATCGGCTTCTGCTTCCGCAATCGCCGACTCGTCTCGCCCGCGGATGACGATGTCGGTCGAGAAGCTCTTGCCGTCGAATTTCGGATAGGAACCGATGCTCGTTTCGGGATGGTGCTTCTGCACCTCCGTCAAAGGAGTGCCGATATCTCCTTCGCCGAAGGGCGACCGCACCGTTCGCGACAGAACCGGCGTACCGGTCGGAAGGCTGGGGAGCAGGCTATCGAGCATCGCCTGAAACACCTGCGGCACCCCGGCCATGACATAGACATTGCCGATCTTGAAGCCGGGAGCGGTCGATACCGGATTGGCGATGTGGTCTGCGCCGAGCGGCATGCGCGCCATCCGCTTGCGCGCCTCGGTGAAATCCATGCCGCGCCGCTCATACATCGCTCCGAGCAGTTCCATCGCCTTCGGATCGTGGACGCATTCAACCCCGAACGCCTTCGAGATCGCGTCGGCGGTGATGTCGTCATGGGTCGGTCCGATGCCGCCGGAGGTGAAGACATGGTCGTAGCGTCCGCGCAGCGCATTGACGGCCTCGACGATCGCCTCCTCGTCATCGGCGACGATACGAACTTCGCGCAGATCGATCCCGACCATCGTCAGCATGTCGGCAAGGTGGCCGATGTTCTTGTCCTTGGTCCGGCCGGAGAGGAGCTCGTCGCCAATGGCGAGCATGGCAGCGGTGACAATACTGGCACTGGTCATTTGCGCTCCGGAATGCTTGGGATCGTTCGACACGATCTTACTGCTAGCCCGTTCTGATAGCAGCATGCGCGTTGATAAATCTTGCCGGCGGCGGCGATCAAGCGGAATTGCCGGACATCCAAGGCGTTCTTCTTCGGTTACCCGCAACGAGGGTAAATTGGTCGGCAAGCAGGGCGCTCATGTGGCGAGCATGCTCGCCATGCGCGCGGACTGATCAAAGTAGAATTAGCCACGTCTGAGCGAGCGCTGCCGCATCAAGTGGCCGCGCTTGTCGTTGATATCGCTGTCTAATTCTAAAATGGTAGGAGGTGGGCGCACCCTCCCTCAAAAAAGGCACAACTCTAGCCAATTTGTGTTAACATCGCCCCGTCCGAGGTGGACTGCCACAGGCAAGGAGGAGCAGTGCGGCCGTGCGGCAACGGTCCAATCGGGGGCAGGAATGTCCCTGGACATCCATGGGAGTGAAGAATGGCGCGGATCATCTATTCGATCGTTCAACACGACGGAGGCTGGGCCTACAAGGCCGCCGAAGCATATTCAGAGCCCTTTCCCAGTCGCGAGCTGGCGCTGGCGGCCGCAAAAGCTGCCGCGGCGGAACAGCAAGTTGGCGGCGATGATGAGGAAATCAGCTTCCAGGATGAGCAGGGAAACTGGCATTTCGAACACGCTGATGGAGGAGATCGACCTGAAGCAACCGTCGAGGACGGCTGAGATAGGGGCCTTTGCCTGCTGACCCCTAAAATCCTGCCCGCCCATGGCGCGAGCGACAGCGCGACGGAGGATATCTATGCACTACAGCGTTCAGATCTTCACCTGGACCGCTCGGGAGGGCGTTCACCAGGTCGGATCGGTCATCGAAGTCGATGCACCCAACCCGAAGGCAGCCGCAGTGTCGCTGCTCGGGTTACGGCTCGAGGATAACGGCGAGTCGTCGAAACTGGCAGTCCGGGTCTGGCGCGGCGAAGACGCCCAGAAGGCCGATTGCGACTGTTTCTTCTATCACTGAGGCGGCGGCCTAAGCATCGGCCCGAAAATCGGAGTCGATTTTCGGAGAGTGCGATGCGTCGGTTCAAAGACTTGCCGCTTCTTTTGTACGTCCTGATGGATGCACTGCGCTCCGGCTTTTAAAAGGTCGGCTTTGGCATGCTGCGCGAATCCAAGGAGGCCGCGCGTCGCCGTTTGACGCCGTCACAGGACGCGTCTCAGCGCGGTTTTCGCACAAGCATGCCAATCCAGCCCGTCCGGTGTCCGGGCAGGTCGCGAGCGCGCAGTTCCGCCTGCCGCGCCTCGATGGCGCTGGCGAAGTCGTCCTTCATCGCGTCGATGGCGCGGCGCTTTTCGGCGAGATCCTCGCTGTCGACCGAAATGTGCTGCGTCATGCCGGCCTCTTCTGGACGAGGGAGCTTTCGATAGACGCGCGGCCTGCCGCCAGCAGCAGGTACTCGTCCCTGGTGCCGGCCTGATATTCCTCGATCAGCATCCGGCCATATCGCTGCGCCTGGGCGCTCTTGCGCGGCCACCGATACTCGCTACACAGCCGGTCGAAGACGCGCTGAAGCGCATCGAGGTCTTCCGGCCACAAAGGTGTGCTGCTGGACGCTCGCAACGGACGCACGCCGATCCCCTCTGCCATCGGTGCCAGGACAGTCTTTGGATCGAATATTGCCAGCAACACGCAAAGATTGAACCCCTGGCGAATCAGGGGTTAGTGCGAATTTTTGCGCGACTCTCGGTGTAAGATTCGGCTTGAGCATGTTCGCAGGGACGCACATCAAAAAACGCGCCGACAGCCCTTCCAATCGCTGTTATCGCAAAGTATGCAAACACAGTATGCGGACGTGGCGAAACTGGTAGACGCAAGGGACTTAAAATCCCTCGCCGCAAGGCTTACGGGTTCGATCCCCGTCGTCCGCACCAAATTGAAATCATTAGACAATTAGCGAAGAGGCGAGGGCGGCGATACGATCGACGAAGATGGCTTGGCCCTACCTGCGGCCCTACCGGCCCCGGCTTGGCCCACTTAACTATTTTTTCTGCTATCCTTCCGCGTGCCTCGGTTCGAGGCCGGGGCGTCACGGATCGATCGGGAGAAACGATCCACGGACGCCCTTTGAGTTTTATCGGGAGCACGCCCATGGATGACCTTGCCGAGATCGCCAAAATGATTCGCCGCCTCGAAGAGACCGGCATGTCGCGCCGAGCCATTGCCGAGGGTGCGAACGTCGGCGCATCCGCTATCAATCCGAGTCTCAGGCTGGTCAACTCGCTCAAGCGATTTTGCAGGGAATGCCTCGATGCCGATCCGCCTCGGCGGGACGAGCGCTTCGCCCCCGGTTGCCAGCCACGGGCGGGACGCTGAAACCTCTCCCGAATTCGGGAATGGTCCGAAATGTTTGCGGACTCCGCAAACTTACGACGGCACCCGTCTTAGCAGTCCGCCCGGTCTCGACTCCTTCACCAGAACCGACTGCACCGCCGCATCGATCCGCTGCCCGAGCGTCCGCGCGTCGTCGTTGTTAGCGGTCACCATGCCCGTTTGGACATCGACCCGGACGTCGCCGAGATAGACATTCCCCGAGTTCACCGAGCGCGCCGACGAGGCCCGCCCCATCGCCCTCGGAATGACGACCTCACCCTTCTGCAGGATCGCCGGGAATTCGTCCGGCATCAGCCCGCCATGCAGCCTCGGCGCATTGGCAAAGACCGCAGGCGAGACCCGGCGCTTCGGTGCAGTCGATCGGACGTCACCGCCGCCGTGGTAGAGGCCGCCCGGTACATCCGGGAACAGTCCGCCACCGCCGCCGAAGAGACCGCCGAAGACGCCGCCGAGGGCGTTCTTCGCGAACATCGCTTCGATTGCCATGTTGACCATGCCGTCGATGATCCGGTCGAGCACGTTGCGGAAGGCTTCGCCAGCATCGACACCATTGCGAAGGTCGTTGACGAGGCCAGAGACCGCCGTCTGCGCGATCCGGGCGTAAGCCTGCCCCATCTGCTCGGCCTGCCGCTTGTGCTCTTCTGCCGCCTGCGCTGCGTCTCTCTGCCGGTCCGCAAGGCCGGTCGCCGCCAGACCCGCCCGCGCCATCGCCTCGGCCTGTTGGTCGATCTTCGCCCGCAATGCGTCGTTGACGGTCAGGCCCTGCTGCTGCGCTGCGTCGAGAAGTTCACTCGCGATGCGCTGCCGTTCGATGGCGAGCGTCTGCTGATCGACAGAGAGAGTCGCATCCGCCCGGACGGCATTTTCCCGCTGCTGCTGCTCGAGCCGCTTCTGATTGGCGGCATAGAGCGTGTCGAACTGCGTCTTTTCCGCCTCGGCGCGCCGCCTAGTCGCTTCCTCGCGGGCCAGTTCGATGTGCCAGTCCTCGTTCTTGAGCCGGAAGACGAGGCCGTAAGCCTCGGCATTGGCATGCGCCCATCGCTTCACCGCCTCGCTTTCGAAGGACAGGTCGGCCGCTTCGCCCCGGACATGCGGCGCATTCATCGACGGTCGGGCAACCCACTTCGCCGCCGCCGCCTCGGACCCGTATTTCCTGACCGCGTCGTTCCACAGTTGCATCTGCCGCTCAATCGTCCGCCGTCCGGACGTGATGGTGATCTGTCCAGCCTGCGAGGCAGCTGCCTCGAGGAAGGCGCGTAGCCGCTCCTGAAAGTCCGGGGCCATGTCGGCGACATGCGACAGCGGCTTGTCGGCCGCGAGATACCGCCGCAGCCCGGAACTGTACGCCTTCGCCGATTCCTCGCCCGCCCGTTCCATTTCGGTCTGCGACGGGAAGAACTTGCCGCCCGCCGCCGTGATCGGTGCCAGCGTGCCGAGTTCCGGCAGGTTGAGGTCGCCGAAAATCTGCCGGACCTTCAACACGTCCTCGCCGGCCCCCCGGACCGCCGGTCGCAGCTTCGTCTCGATCGCCTTGGCGAGGTCCTCGGTCGCGGCAATGCCGAGATTGCGCAGGTCGTCGAACACCCGCTGGAATTCCTGCAGTTCCTTCGTGCCTTCGCGGCCCGCCTCGATTTCCGCCCGCCACGCCTTGTAGGCGTCACGCAATTTCGCCGCGTGCGCCCGCGCCGCTTCGTTGCCGCGGTCCAGTTCCTTGAAAAAGGCGCTTCACGTCCTCCTCGATGTCGGGAACGACCTCCTGCACCGGTTTCAGCGCCTCGGCGACGAGGCGGTTTCGGTCGGCGATCTTCTGTGCCGTGCGGTCGGCCTCTTCGAGCTTGTCGATATAGGCGTCGATGCCGGGCAAGGTATCGCCCCAGCGCTGTCGGAATCGCCTTCAACTCCTCGGCATGCTGCTTGAGCGCCTTGGACGCTTCCTCGGCACCCTCCTCGGTTTCGGTGAAATAGCTCCGCGCGGCGTCGAAGAGCGCGCCGAAGCCGATGATCGCCGCCGTGACGCCGATTGCCTGCGGAGACAGGACGGAAGCGAGCGCCCCGCCGATGCCCCTGAGAAGCCCGCCCGAGCGCCCGAGTTCCTTGATCGCATCGCCCGCTTGGCTCGCCTGCTGAAACGCGACGGTGAAGGGCGATTGCCCGGACAGAAGTTGCGTCGCCACGTCCTGGAACTGGAAGGACAGATTGCGGGTGGCGTTCTGCATCGACGCGCTGATCTGCCGCGCCGTCCGGTCGACCGTCGGCCCGACCTTGCGGAAATTGTCGTTAACGTGGTCGGTGGTGCGCTTGACCGTAAGGTCGGCATCCTTCATCGCCCGCTTCAAGGCGGCGATGTCGGCCGAGATTGAGAGGATGAGTTTGGTATCTTCTGTCGCGGCTGCCATGTTTCACCTTTCGAAAAAGGCGGCCCGGCATCGCCAGAAACCGGACCGCCCCGGCAGATGCGCCGCCCACCCGATTAAAGGCGGCGCAATTCAGTTCGTCCTAAATGCCGAAGGTCCGAATAGCTCGATCAGCTTCTCGATCATCTCGTCGCGGCTCAATCGCTCGGCGTCCATGGACTCGCCTGCCGGGACGCAATGGAAGCCGGTTCCATCGGGCATGATGACGACGGCGAAGAGATCGCCGCCGAAAAAGCGCTTGCTGTCGCGTGCGAGGGCGTCGGCAAGGTCTTCGGGTTGGTGTCTCATCTTACAGCCCTCAAACCCTTGCCGCGCTCGTCGGCAAGTTCCTGCCGCAGCTTTTCGACCTCGAGCGCCAGCCGTTCATAGTCGCGCTTGACGGCGGCCAGTTGAGTGCGCCGCTCGCTGGCCTCGGACTGCAACTGCCGCAGCATTGCGCGAGCGTCCTTGAGAAAGTCGCTGAAATCGCTCTGCGCATCGCGGAAAAGTTCGTCCACTTCGCCGCGCAAATCGCCGATGCCAAGCTCCGTTGCTTCGGTGAGTTCCGCGATCCGGGCGTCTGTGCTTTCCCGCGCTTTAGTGAACAGGCGTCTGCTCGCCTCGACGACATCCGCAACATGCACTTCGAGCGCCGCAAGCCGCTGCTCGAGTCCGGCTTCACGCTTGCGGGCGGCCGCCTCGCTCTGTCGCCGCGCGGCGCATTCGTCGAAGGTCTCATATTCGCCATTGGGACCGGTCGGCGACCGGTAGCTGCCCGGCTCGGCTACCATGCGACGCCCTCCATCCACGCAGAGCGGCCCGCCGGGACAGCCCAGGCGGTCTCAATGATGGCGCGCACGGCAAGCATGTCGGTCTGCCAAAGCGAACGAACCGGGGCTGCGACGGTCGGCGGCGTGCCAGCCGTGCCGATCGCCAGAGGCGTGGTGTCTTCATGCAGGACCGCATCCTTCGAGGCATCGACGACGGCACCGCCGGAACCGGAGATGAATGAAGGTCCATCGACGGCAAGGACGACTCCCCGCGGCACGGCCGGCGTATCGACGATCGGATAGGAGAAGGACGGCACGAAGGCGAGGCTAATAGCCTGTTGCGGGTTGACGACGAAAACCGGCGACGAGCCGCCGCCTGCAACAATTTCACCGACGAGTTTTTGCAAATCGACGCGCATCGCGACAAGCGGGTCGGTCGCGGTGGAAGCGGCGACCGCGGCGACGTTGTAGCGCAGGCCCGGCGGACGCAGCGCGCTTCCCGGTTGGTCATCGACGAGCGCACCGTCGATGATCGAAGCGAGATCGGCCCTCAAGGCGACGTCCAGCAGCGCCTCGATGTCCGTGACCGCGCGTTTCCGCAGTTCGGCGCTGAAGACGCTGACCGCCGCCGCCTTTCGCGGCCATAGGCTGATAGTGCCGACGCTCAAATCATCGACGGGGATCGGCGAACCCTCGGCAATCCAGCCGCCGACCTCGGCAAGGGGTGGACGATACGGAATCCGCAACGTGCCAATCCCTGCGAGCGAGATGCTCCT
Organism: Sinorhizobium americanum; assembly: GCF_001651855.1. Lineage (GTDB taxonomy): Bacteria > Pseudomonadota > Alphaproteobacteria > Rhizobiales > Rhizobiaceae > Sinorhizobium > Sinorhizobium americanum. Next base: position 121,960 of record NZ_LNQC01000056.1, read on the forward strand.
GCCAAGCGCGGCCAAGCGCGACAGCGCCAGCGGCGCGGTGCCTTCGGCCAGGAATTCACCGACGTCGACCGGCGCAAGTTCGGTCGCCCAGTTCGGCGTCGTGATCATGGCGGGACCCGTCGCGGCGCGCTCTGCATAGCGTTCGCGCCAAACGTCCTCATAGGTAACGCCAGGACCTGTCGCCAATGCTCTGAGAACCGCGTGACGGACGAAGCGGTCGCGACCGGAAAGGCCGGACTTCGTGCCGCGTTTCAGATCGCGCAATGCACGCGAGGTATGGACAGCAAGCTCCTTCGCCTCAGTCGCCTGCCGCGCCACTCGTTCGAGCGTGTAAGTCATGAAAATACCTCCTCGCCAGTGGAAGGCGGGAGGTTCGAAAAACCTACTTTGCTGATGCCGATATTCCAGCGCTTCCACGGCAAGTCCCATGATAGCGAGCGGCTGTTTCATGGTTGAAACGGCGGCAAATTTATTTCGTCCGCAACGTTGAGATTAAGTGTTGACCCTCATCATCAGCGGCATAACCTCAACACTTATGAGCAAGGGTCATGGCAATGTCATGCGGCTTGTGCTTGCCGCTATCACGGACGAATGGCAACCCGTCGTCTATATCGCCGCAGCCATCCACGGCGAACCTGACGTCCGCGTTAATCGATCAGCCGAGGAGTCAACCCGCCGGGCATGCAAGCGACTGGCCGTTCAAGGGGTGGTCGAACTTGGCTATCAGATTATCGGCGGCGACACTGTTTTCGACCGCCCGTCCAACTTTTTCCGAAAGCAATGGCTTGTCGTTCGCCGGACCGGTGACGGTGATCCCCCAGAGAATGCCGAGGATGTGCGGCGGCGAGGGCTTGAGAGGCTACGTCGCTCTGTTCAGGACGGTTAGGAAGCATTGGCGCGGAAACATCTTCAAGTTTCCCGGAGAAACTTGATTTTGCTTTCTCGCTTGCTGCGCCGAGCCTCGCGAATGTCGTCGATGGCGGTTGCGATCAGGGCAGGATCGCCGTCCTCGAGGGCGGCTTCGAGATAGCCGGCCTGTTGCTCGGTCCGAATGAAGTCCTGAATGTCGAAGCGAATTGTTTCCAGTGCCATGCGGCGACGCTACACGATAGCGGCGGGTTGGGCGAGGTTCGAGGCGGGTTGCAGAGGCCGAAAAAGGGCCGTTTTGTATAGACAAAGGGCCATTTTATTTTTCCCGAAAACGCGCGCTCGACTGCGCCGCCGGTCCCCGAGGGGACGTCGAGGATTGGCGACCCCCCGCCCCCTGCCTGCCGCGTGCCCCCGATGCAATCCCCGATAGGTAGATGCCGACCGTGGCCTGCTTTTACCTACCAGAGGTAAGCAAATACGCAACTTTGGTGCGTATCTACCTACCAGAGGTAGGCAGATGCGACCGAGGTGTCGCTTTTACCAACCGTCGATGGTTTTACCGGGCGCGGCGAGGTTGCGATGAAGGGGAACGGAACATTTAGTCGCGCTGAACATTCATTGACTGTTAAGGTAGACCTATATAAAAGATAGGTGTTCCTCCACGATAGAAGGCTTCGAAGTGAGCAACATCATTCCGATGAAGGCACCGCAACCGAAGAAGCTATCTCGGCAGGAATTCAAGAACCACGTGCTGAAACTGCTCGAAACTGGACAGGTGAAGGTAACCGCGCATTTGCGACGGGACCACCCCGAACGTGCGATTTCGTTTCGTCAAATTGAAATGTGCCTTGAGAAGGGCACCGTGCAAACGGACCCTTTCTTGAACGCCTATGGAAACTGGCAAGGCGAAATCTACCGTCACATGGCCGGGCAAGAGCTAATCGTTGTAGCCGCATTAGAATGGGAAGAACAGGTCATAGTCATTACGGCTTTTGAACCTTGAAGGGCGATGGTGATGAGCTATCACTACACAGACTCCGGGTTGGATAACATTTGGCTAGAAGACGGATACACCGTCGAGGAGCATCCAAATTACGGCCAACTCATATCAGTTAAGAACGTCCGTGGCCTTCATGAGGCCATCGGCAGATGGCTGGTAGGGCAACCACGCACACTCAACGGCGCGGAATTCCGTTTCCTGCGTCTGGAACTGGACCTTTCGCAGAAGTCGCTTGGCGTCATCCTCGGCGTCACCGAACAGGCCGTCGCCAAATGGGAGAAGGCGAAGGACAAGGCTGTTGCCAACAGGTCGGCAGAACGCCTCTTGAGGCTGGCGTATATCAACTATCTGGATGGCAAGCCGGAATTCTCGGCGGTCATCGACCGGATCACGCAACTCGACGCGGAGATCGCGGAACATGAATTGCGGCTCACCAGAGAGCAAAATGGCTGGCACAAGATAGCCGCATAAGTGAGAAAAACCCCGAACACAATTCGGGGTTTCTTCTTTTGCGCTTTTCCTTTTTTCTTCTCGAAGCGCGCGACGCCTGCCCCAAAGGGCAAGCGCGCTTATTACGTAGTAATAGGGGCGGGCGAACACACCCCTTAAATGATTGAAATCGCAGCGAAATCGCCAAGGCTGGAACAGGCCGGAAAAAGGCGGGCGAACACAGTGCTAGAAGTTGCATTTCACAACCTCCAATCTGTATTGCCTTTTCGACGGCGGACCATGCGCAACATTGGCAATCCGCCCGTCATTCAACAGCGCATACATGGCCGCCTTCAGCGATTTCAGCGACACGTTTTCGTTCTGCGGATCGCCGTAAAAAACCTTCGGCGCGAAGCTGTTGGATGAGGGACTAGCGGAAACAAAAAGGTTCTGGCTGTTGTGGATTTGCAGGAGTCTCAGGAACACCCGCTCGGCCTTGTCCGCCCTGCCGATGTCCGATCCCGCGCGTTCCTGCCTGTCGGTGCAGCGATAGCAGCCCATGTCCCACTTGACGTTGACGACGAGGCCCTGCGGACCGTAATTCGGCTTTTGGCTGACGAGTATCCGCCGCCCATCGTCCGGGCCATCTGCCTCGGCATCGTCCGGCTTCCGCATGTCGACTTGATTGCGGATGGTGTTCGTCCAGCCGGTCGAACCGGAATTGCCGGTCTTTTGGTTGAGGCCCGCGAGCGACGGATGCGCGAGCACAATCAGCGTCGTGCCGTATTTCTTGGCGAGCGCCCGGAGATAGTTGCTGACCTTCGTCGCTGCATTGCGGTTTATTTCGTCGATGTCGGCGAGTTGCGCGCGGTTGTCGAGCACGACGAGTTCCGGTTTAAGATGTCCGATGGTGTTTTCCAGCAGCCGAAATAGCAGCGTCTTCTTGACGTAGCTCCTTTGCCCGACGAATAGCGCCTTGTCCTCAACATCGGACAGGTCGCAGATTTCGAGATTGTAGAGCAGCCGCGCCTCGAACATTTCCGCTGCGGCGATGTCGAGGACTCGTTGGTGGTTGACGTCTAGTTCGTCCTCTGCGCTGACATAGAGCACCTTGCCACGGCGGCGGACGGGACGCCCGAGCCAATGGGTCTCGGGATAGTCCCTTTCGGGAAGCGCGACGGCGCAGGCGAGTTGCAGCGAGGACAGGCTTTTGCCGATGGCCCCCGCGCCGGTCAGGTAACTGAGATCGTCGGCAAGGAACAATCCATGCCCGTCGAGGAACTCGATCGGCTTCAATTTCATGGGTCATCCTCACCGTCGATCTCTGTTGCTACCATCGAATAGTAGATGATCACGTTTGATGGATGAAGAGTGTAGAAACTTGACGTGTTCGTTAGCGTGACGATGAAACTATGTATAAAGTGCAGATTTGCATCTATTTGACGCTAAGTAACTCAAACAAAAGAAAGGAAAGGGGGCGACGCGCCCCCTTGTGTTCATTGGATTAGGCTTTTCCCGTCAACCGTTCCGCGAAAGTTCCTTCACATCTGCTGTAGGTTTGTTGAAGACGTTGATAATCCCGGCTGTCCGCTCGACGCCCTTGCGCGCGAGACTTTCGGAGCGCTTCACGTACCGCATCGCCATCGCTGGCGTCTTCCAGCCGAAGGTCTGCATCAGTTCGGAGACGTTGGCACCGTTCACAGCGGCATGCGTCGCGCACGTTGATCGCAGCCGGTGAGGGGTGATCCGTTCGACGCCCGCTTCCTCGCAGACGGCGGTGAGCGCCGCGAGAACGTCAGAGTAACCGATGGGTTGCCTACCTTTCCGGTTGGAAAACACATAGCCCATCCGGTGCGGCTGGTTGTCGATGAGCATGGCGGCATCGGTTGAAAGCGCGGTCGCGTGAATCTTCGTTGCTTTGTCGTCGAGATGCACTTCGAGGCGCTGCAAGCTCACCTGATCCCACCGCAGCAGCCGCGCTGCCGAAATCCGCCAGCCGGAAACCGCGACGAACCGCAAGAGGTCGCCCATCGGACCGTCTACCTTACCGAGCGCGACGATGAACGGCGGCAGCGCCTGTTCGTCCAGCCATGTGTCGTTCGGAGTCTCAGTGAAGCGGGGAACCTTTGAGCAAGGGTTATCGGTTCGCCAGCCTTGCAGCATCGCGAAGGACATCATCTTCGACAACACCGCCAAGGCGCGATTGCAATCGGTCTTCTTGTGTTTGAACTTCACCCGCAGCGCATCGACCTCGGCGCGGGTGATGTCAGCGACACGGCGACCCCTGAACGACGGTTCGATGATGCGGCGGTAACGACCGCGATAGTCTTTCGGCGTCTCTCCGGATTTCATTGCAAGATGTTGTTCGTCGAACAGTTCCCAAAGCTGCTCAATGGTCGGTTGCGCCTTTTTCGCGGCCCGGATCGCGGCCGGATCATCTCCGTTCTTGACGGCTTGCAGCATCTGCCGCGCCTGTTCGCGCGCCTCGTCGGCAGTGAACGTCGGCGACTTGCCAATCGACAGCCACTTTCGTTTCGGCTTCTCGCCATCCTTGACCTTTAGCGGCGGCAGATACTCGACGAGGAACTCGCGGGTAATGCTGTCGTCGGCGGTGCGGCGGCAACGCAGCATGAAGCCGGTCAACTTGCTGTCGCGAACTTTAAGGGCATCCTTGCCCCTCATCAGTTTCGGAACGCGGTTCTTAACGAAGTCCTCGGAAATGAAGTCAGCCATAAATCCCTTGTCCTTTTTTGGCCCGACATTTGGCCCTACTTTTCATGATGTCGAGCGATATCAGTCGCTACTGTCTGATGACAGTTATATGTCGGAAATGCTTGATTTACAATGGTTTTGAGGAAGCAAGCGGAAGCAGTCAGAAGCGGCAAAAAATTGACTTAAAATCCCTCGCCGCAAGGCTTACGGGTTCGATCCCCGTCGTCCGCACCACCAATCACTGAAATGCCGGCGCTGCCCTCTCAATCACTCCGCCGCAATCTTGAACGGCTGGTCGACGGTCGCGCTCTTGCCGCTGTTGATGTCGTTGAAGCGGAAGCGCAGGACGTAGTCGCCAGCAGGCGCGCCGCTGACGTCGACGGTTAGCGTCGCATAAATCTCCTGGTTGCGGAGATAGCCGGTGAAGGTGAAGTCGCCGAAGGCCTTGCGGGTCGCGAGCACCTCGCCCTTGGGGCTGACGATGTCGAGATCGACGGTGAAGTGCGTTTCGAGCTTGCCCTTGGCGCTTGCGTCCTTCCAGGTGAGACCGACCGGCTCGACATAGGAGAGCAGCGTCTCGCCGGGTTTGAAGACCGAATCCTGCTTCGGCTCGTACATGGCGTAGCCTGCCGGTTCGGCCGTGACGAAAAGCGCCTTGCCGATCGCGAAGGGAAGGGTTTGCGAGAAGGCGCTGATAGCTTGCCGCAGCGTGTCGCGGGCGCCTGCCGCGTCGCCTTCGCTTGCCTGTTTTTCCGCTTTCACCGCGGCATCGGAAAGCGGCCCCGCTTCGGTTTCGGAAGCGGCCAGGGCAGGGGCCGCCAGGGCCAGCATCGCCAGCATGGAGAGATAGTTCGCCATCGCAGTTTCCCAGCATCCCGATTGCTGAAAAACTGTCGGCATTTGGCATGCGCAAGTCAAGATGAAGGAGACTGCCGTGACCGCAGCCGATCGGCGTAGAGTGACGGTTCGCGAGTGTTTGCCAAGCCCAGGCGCGCATCATGTCAAAACGATGGTTTCAGTCACAGCAATGTGCGATAGCGACAGAAATCAAGATCGTACGGGTGATGGCACGAGATGAAGCAGGATGTTGAACAGGCGGCAGCGGCGATGCGCGAGATCTTTCCGGCGACGCCGCTGCAGCTCAACGATCACCTGAGCGCGCGCTACGGCGCCACCATCTATCTGAAGCGCGAGGATCTTTCGCCGGTGCGCTCCTACAAGATCCGCGGCGCCTTCAACTTCTTCCGCAAGGCACTTGCGGCGGGTGCTTCCGGCAAGACCTTCGTCTGCGCGTCGGCCGGAAACCATGCGCAGGGCTTTGCCTTCGTCTGCCGGCACTTCGGCGTTCCGGGCATCGTCTTTATGCCGGTAACGACGCCGCAGCAGAAAATCGACAAGACCCGCATCTTCGGCGGCGAATACATCACCATTCGCCTTGTCGGCGATATATTCGACCAATGCTACCAGGCCGCTCGCGACCATGTCGAGGCAATTGCCGGCGTGATGGTGCCGCCTTTCGATCATGCCGATATCATCGAAGGGCAGGCGACCGTCGCGGCGGAGATCGTCGAGCAATTGCCGGAGGGGCTGCTCCCCGATCTCGTCGTGCTGCCGGTCGGCGGCGGCGGACTGGCGGCAGGCGTCACCGGGTATTTCCGCGATGCCCTGACGAACGACCGGTTCATGTTCTGCGAGCCGGAGGGCGCGCCGAGCCTCAGGCGTAGCCTCGAGGCGGGCAGCGTCGTGACGCTCGATCAGGTGGACAATTTCGTCGACGGCGCTGCGGTGGGGCGGATCGGCGACCTCAATTTCTCGGCGCTCCGCGGTTTTGCGCCGGAGCAGGTGATGCTTCTCGCCGAGAATGCCATCTGCCTGACCATCACCGAGATGCTGAACGTCGAAGGCGTGGTTCTCGAGCCGGCCGGCGCGCTGTCGATTACTGCGCTGGAAGTACTCGGTCGCGAGCGGCTGGGAGGCAAAACGGTGGTCGCGGTCGTTTCCGGCGGCAATTTCGACTTCGAGCGCCTGCCGGACGTCAAGGAGCGCGCCATGCGCCATGCGGGGTTGAAGAAATACTTCATTCTGCGCATGGCGCAGCGGCCGGGCGCCTTGCGCGATTTCCTCAATCTGCTGGGCGAAGAGGATGACATCGCCCGGTTTGAATATCTGAAAAAGTCGGCGCGCAATTTCGGCTCCGTGCTGATCGGTATCGAGACCAAGCATGCGGAGAACTTCCCGCTGCTGAAGCAGCGTTTCGACGCGGCCGGGCTGCGATACCAGGACATCACCGAGAACGAGATTCTCGCCAATCTGGTCATCTGACGGCCATTGCCGCTGCGTCGCGCAAGTGAATCAACTTTTGGCTTTGACAGAGGCCGAAGCCACAGCTAACCATGAGCTATGGCATCGTTTTTCTCGAAATTGTTCGGCCTCTCCGGCGGCTCCGAAAAGCCGGCCGAGCCCGCTCCGGGCAAGACCGAGTCCTATGCGGATTGCCTGATCCGCGCGACGCCGATGCGCGAGGGCGCGCAGTTCCGGCTTGCCGGCAGCATCGAAAAGGTGTTGCCCGGCGGAACGAAGGTGCGCCATTTCATTCGTGCCGATCTCTTCACGTCCGAGCAGGACGCCATCGATTCGGCACTCCGCAAGGGCCGGCAGATCGTCGACGAGCAGCGCGCGGCGCTCTTTGCCGATGAGGCACAGTCGCGCTCGGTGTAAGCAGGACAATCTTGTTCTGCAGCAATCGGTTGCAGTGTTTTCTTAACATGTAAGTCAAGTTCTTGGGGCGCTCGCCCCCTCTGGCCTACCGGCCGGGCCGGCACGCCAGAGGCCACCTGCTCCCTCTATAGCCTGATGCGGAAGCGCGCAAAGCCGTCGGCGCCGTCGCCGGCGTCTTCGACGTCGACGGCCTTGACCTGAGCCAAAAATTGTCTTGCCTTCGGGCCGCTGTCGAAGACGACGCTGGTGTCCTTGAGCGGTGCAAATTTCCAATTGGCGTCGGCCGACGGATTGATCGTCCCTTGCTCCACGATGTAGCGCACGATCACGTCGCGGTTGGTGTCGGGAGCTACGAAGACGACCTTGTCGGCTGCGATCTCCGGGAAATGCCCGCCGCCGCCGGCGCGGTAGTTGTTGGTTGCCACGACGAATTTCTGGGCGGGGTCGATCGGCTTGCCGTCGAACTGCAGGTCGCGGATGCGGCTTGCCGAGGCGTTCACCAGATTGCCGTCCTTGTCGTATTTGGCCGGCTGAGAAAGATCGATCTGATAGGTGACGCCGTCGATCACGTCGAAATTATAGGACGGGAAGTCGCCGTTGATGAGGTTCGCGTCGGTCGAGCCCGGCGCGATCTGGTTGAAGATCCCGGCAGACATTTCGAGCCAGTTTCGGACCTGTTCGCCGGTGATGACGACAGCCTGCACCGTGTTTGGATAGAGGTAGAGGTCGGCGACGTTCTTGATGGCGATGTCGCCGGCCGGAACGTCGGTATAGTAGTCGGCGCCGCCGCGTCCGCCGGCCTTGAAGGGCGCCGCCGCCGAAAGCACCGGCAGGTCCTTGTGCTCGGTATCCTTCAGCATGTCGCGGATGTACCAGGTCTGCGCCTGGCTGACGATCTGCACCGAAGGATCGTCGGCAACGAGGGCGAAATAGGAATAGAGCGGCGCGGAGGTCTTGCCGACGGGGGTGCGGACATAGGCGAGCGTCGCCTCGTGATCCTTCTGCGCCGCCGCCAGCACTTCCGGCTTGTCGCCGACCTCGGCGATGACCTTCTTCTCCTCCCGCCGGTAGATCGGCCGTGCTTCGCTCGTCGAACCGATCACCCGCCACGCACCGCCATCGCGCTCGAGGAGGAGATCGATCAGGCCGAGATGTGAGCCCCAGAAGCCACCCATCACGCCGGGTTTGCCGGAGATGAGCCCGGTCTTGTTGTCGACGCCTGCGACCGCATCGAACTTCGGCCCCGGAAAGTCGAGATGGCTGTGGCCGGTGACGATGGCGTCGATGCCGTCGATCGCCGCCAGGGGCACGGAGGCGTTTTCGAGATTTTCCGCATAGGCCTGCTGTCCAATGCCGGAATGGGAGAGGGCGATGACGATATCGGCGCCTTCCTCGCGGATCTGCGGCACCCAGGCTTCGGCGGCCTTGACCATGTCGCGGGCATTCGCCTTGCCTTCGACATTCTTGGCGTCCCAGGTCACGATCTGCGGTGGCACGAATCCGATCAGCCCGATACGGATCGGGTGTTCCTCCCCGGCGCCGTCCTTCACCTTCCGATCGAGGATGACGTAGGGCTTGAGGAAAAGTTCGTCCTGGCGGGGGCTGGCGGCGAGCGCGCCCTTGGTCAGGTTGGCGCAGACGATCGGAAAATTCGCGCCGTTCAACACATTGAACATGAAGTCCAGGCCGTAGTTGAACTCGTGGTTGCCGAGCGTGCCGCAATCATAGCCGAGCACGTTCATGGCGGCGATGATCGGGTGCATGTCGCCGGCCTTCATGCCGCGCTTGTAGGCGATGTAGTCGCCCATCGGGTTGCCCTGCAGGAAGTCACCATTGTCGACGAGGATGGCATTGGTCGCCTCGGCACGGATCGCGTCGACGATCGAGGCGGTGCGCGCCAGCCCGAGCGTGTCGTTCGGCTTGTCGGCGTAATAGTCGTAGGGGAACACATGCACGTGCAGGTCGGTCGTCTCCATGATCCGGAGATGGGCCTGGTTGGCGGCAGCTCTGACGGAGAAGGGATGCAGCACGGCGAGGGCCGAGGAGGCAGCCAGCCCGCCGAGCAGGGCGCGGCGGGAAATGGGATGCAGCGCGATCTTTGAAGTCATGGCGGTCTCCGTATTCAAGCCCCGTTCGGGCGCGTCAAGAACGTGCAAGGCGCCGGCAATGGCGCGCCCGCAGCGCAACCTGTCCGCGCGACTATGACCGACTGGAGCGGAACGGCAAGCGGCAGAATCTTGCCTGTTTTTCGCCGCGTCGTAAGCCGGTAAAGCTTTGTTCAATTTCTAGCTTTAAGGAACGGTCGAGTGAAAACGGAAGTCTCCTGCGCGCATGCCAAACGCCAATCTCATGCTCCTGCTTGCCGAGGCCTTGGTTTATGTCGCGTCGATGATTGGGCTTCTTCACCTGCGCGCTCGCCTGGGGCTCGGCGTTTTCGTGGCGGCCCTCGGCGTCATGCATTTCATCGAGACCTATCTTGCCGCCGTCTTTTACGTTCAGCTGCCGTTCGGGGTGATCTCTCCAGGCTCGGCCGTGTTCTTTTCCGGCAAGCTCATGATGATCCTTCTCCTTTACGTGAAGGAGGACGCGGCGACGGTCCGCCAGCCGATCTACGGCTTGCTTGCCGGCAACTTTTTGACGGTGGCGCTCAGCCTGCTCTTGCGGCGGCATGATACCGTCTCGGTCGTCGCCGGTCGCGTCGCCGATATCGCCTTCATCGACGAGATGGGCTGGCTCATGGTCTGGGGCACGACGCTGCTCTATTTCGATTCGCTGATCATCATCCTGCTCTACGAGAAGCTGGGGCGATGGTTCCGCCGCTTCGTCACGATGCGCTTCCTGATCTGCGGCGTGATCGTGCTGACATTCGACCAGCTCGGCTTCTATGCCGCGCTCCGCTTCGTGAACGGTGCGCCCTGGGACGTGTTCTGGGGCGGGTGGATGGCGAAGATGCTGGCCGCCCCCTTCTATGCCGTAGCCATCGGCTTTTACCTCAGGTCCTCGCGTCATGCCTTCCTGGCGATTTCCGAACGGCCGCTCGGCGACGTCTTCAACGACCTCACCTTTCGCGAGCGCTACGAGGATCTATTGTCGCGTTCCGGTCACGATACCCTGACGGGCGCGCTGGACCGTGGTCGCTTCGAAAGAGAAGGGCAGCAGATGATGCGCGACGCGGCGGCGGAGGGCGCGCCGCTCAGCCTGATGCTCATCGATGTCGACCGCTTCAAGAGCGTCAACGATCAGTTTGGCCATATGGAAGGCGACCGCGTGCTGAAGAAACTGGCCGAAGCGGTCAAGGCAAACCTCCAGCCCGACGATCGCCTGTTTCGTTATGGCGGCGAGGAATTCGTCGTGCTTTGCCCGGGGCTCCCCTATGCGGGTGTGCATTCGCGGGCCGAGGACATACGGCTGGCAGTCTCCACGGGAGTAAAGACGCCGAACGGTCACTCGGTGACCACGAGCATCGGCGTGTCGTCGACGCTTGCCGATGGCGCCGGGATCAACGAATTGCTGGCGCAGGCCGATATTCGTCTCTATGCCGCCAAGAATACCGGCCGCAACCGGGTGGTCGGCCGTTGATCGGCGCGAGTGTCAGATCCCGACATTCGGACGGTCGATGATCTCGCGCAGCGAGAAGCTCGAATTGATCTTGACGACATGCGGAAGCGCCGACAGCCAGTCGCGATGAATGCGCTCGTAATCTTCGAGATCCCGAGCCGCGACACGCAGGATATAGTCGTATTCCCCGGACATCAGATAACAGACGAGCACATTCGGGCAGAGTTTGACTGCCCCTTCGAATTCGGCGAGCGTTTTGGCGAACTGGCCGGAGAGTGAAATGTGCACGATCACCATGATCTTGTAGTCGAGCGCCTTATGGGCGATACGGGCGTGATAGCCCGCGATCGTGCCGGTCTTTTCGAGGATGTCGACCCGCCGCGAACAGGCGGAAGGCGACAGGCCGACCTTGGCGGCAAGATCGGCATTCGAGATCCTGCCCTCTTGCTGCAGGATCCTCAAAATCGAACGATCAATGGCGTCTAGCTCACCCATTCGTGTTTTCCCTCAATCAGAAAGTTTCTCACGCAACAAACGTCGAAAGCAATGCGCCGAGGGACGCGCCTTTGCAAGGACATTCTCGCCGGCATCTGCTTTCCTTGTCTGATCATCAATGCTGCGAAAGCGGACAGACAGGAGAGGAACGCGAAGATGCGTGTCGGTTGCCCGAAGGAAATCAAAAATCATGAATACAGGGTCGGCCTGACGCCGGGATCGGTACGGGAATATGTCGCCCACGGCCACGAGGTGATTGTCGAAACGAAGGCCGGAGCGGGCATCGGAGCCGACGACGACGCCTATCGCGCCGCCGGCGCGCGGATCGTTCCGGCGGCCAAGGACGTGTTCGAAAAGGCGGACATGGTCGTCAAGGTCAAGGAGCCGCAGCCGTCCGAGTGGACGCAACTGCGCGAAGGCCAGGTTCTCTATACTTATCTTCATCTGGCGCCGGATCCCGAGCAGACGAGGGGATTGCTGAATTCGGGCGTCACCGCCGTTGCCTATGAGACGGTGACGGATGAGCGTGGCGGCCTGCCGCTGCTTGCTCCCATGTCTGAAGTGGCCGGGCGGCTTGCCATCCAAGCTGGCGCCACCTCACTTCAAAAGGCCAATGGCGGCCGTGGCATCCTGCTCGGCGGCGTGCCCGGCGTGCTTCCCGCCAAGGTGGCGATCATCGGCGGCGGCGTCGTCGGTCTGCACGCCGCGAAGATGGCCGTTGGCCTCGGCGCCGACGTTTCGATCCTCGACCGCTCGATTCCGCGTCTGCGCCAGCTCGACGACATCTTCAACGGCCGCGTCCATACGCGCTATTCGACGATCGACGCCCTGGAGGAGGAGGTGTTTTCCGCCGATCTGGTAATCGGCGCCGTGCTGATTCCGGGCGCCGCCGCACCGAAGCTCGTCACACGCGAAATGCTGTCGGGCATGAAGAAGGGCGCGGTGATCGTCGACGTCGCAATCGACCAGGGCGGCTGCTTCGAGACCTCGCATGCGACGACCCATTCCGAGCCGACCTATGAGGTGGACGGCATCGTGCATTACTGCGTCGCCAACATGCCGGGCGCCGTGCCGATCACGTCGGCGCATGCACTCAACAACGCGACACTCTATTACGGCCTTCAGCTTGCCGATCGTGGGCTCAAAGCGATTGCCGAGGACCGGCATTTGCGGGCGGGCCTCAACGTCCATCGCGGCCGGGTGACCAATGCCCCCGTCGCCGAGGCACTCGGCTATGATTCCCATGCTCCGGAAAGCGTCCTCCACGTCGCCTGAGCGGTGAAGATAAACCTGGCCCGGCGTAGTACGTTGTAGGATGCCGGGCCGGGCTTCAGGCCGCCTCGATGCGGCACTGGTAGCAATTGTATTTGGCGGAGCGCACATGGACATAAGCGATGTCCGTCCGTGCCAGCAGTTCTTCTGCACGCTGCTCGAGCATCTCCGCAGGGAAGACGCCGCCGCTCCCGTAGACGATGCGCTCGTCGCTGCCGTATCCGCGAAGGAGGTATTCCTTGCTGGATGCGAGGATGGGCGGCAGTAAGGCTCCGTCCGGCGCCCGGCATTGATCGGCATGCATGAAGATCGGGCCGGTTTCAGCGTAAGGCTGGGCTGACGAAAACGGCCGATAAGCGAGGATCAGATAAGCGTCACCCTCTTCGACATTGCGCAGGCAGTGTCGGCACGGAACGCCGACGCCGTCAGAGATGTGCCGTTCCGGCAGGTTTCCATAGGCATCTCGTCCGCCCTGCCATAGCCGTGCCGCGTCCCGGTCGGGCATCGCGATATATCGCAGCGTCATGGGTTCTTCTCCTGTTCTTGTCGACGAGGAGAATGGGCCCTTGCGCCTGGTTGCGACACCCGAAACTTGCCGGAGAGGTCAGAGCTTCTTCGCGAAGGTGAGCAGCTCGTCGTCGCTCAAGGGGCGAACGATCGCCTCCCGCGTCGCCACCGGAGAAAAGCCGAACTGCTGGTAGAGCTGCAATGCCCGAGGGTGGTCGAGGCTGTTCGTGGTGACCCTGACCTTACGCGGGTCCATCGCCCAGGCGGCAAACAGCGTCTGCAGTAGGAACCATTTCCCGAGGCCGAGGCCGAGGGCATGTTCCATGAGCCCGAAATGGGTAAGCTCGATGACGTCGCCATCGCGCTGCTGCAGTTCGAAGAAGCCGGCGGGCGCACCGTTGACATAGAGGACCGTCAGGTTCGTCTTCTTGTTGTGGAGTACCGCCGCCAGGTCTTCATCGCTCATCCGCAGTCGCTCCGCCCAGTGCCAGCGCTTGCCGACACGCAGATAGAGGAAGCGGTAATAGGGAAGCGGAATGTCGGACACCCGCAGGATCGCGGTGTGGATGTTGACGGGCACCGGCAGGCTTTGCTTTGGCGGCGCCGTCATCTCGAGCTCAGTCACGTGGGCCGTGATCGCAGCGGGCTTCGATCCTTGCATGGTTTTCACTCTCTACCGATGGCAACCGGGGTATCGGGGCGGCTACCCCATTCCGACCAGGAACCATCATAGAGCGTATTGTCCGTATGTCCCAATGATTGAAGCGCAAGCGTGATGATTGCCGCCGTCACACCGGATCCGCAGGTCGTGACGACCGGCTTGGTCAGGTCGATGCCGGCCTCCGCGAAGGTCTGGCGCAATGCGTCGAGATCCTTGAGCTTGCCCGCTTCTGAGAAGGTCCCGGAGGGAAGGCTTAGAGCGCCGGGCATATGCCCCGACCGCATGCCGGCGCGAGGCTCCGGTTCCTCTCCGAAAAAGCGGCCGGTGCTACGGGCATCGGCGACCTGGGCGAGACGGTTTTCGACGATGTCCTTCATGCGCTCGAAGGAGGTGACGGCCTTGGCGTCGAAGCTTGCATGGAATGAACGCGGTGCGGGGCTCGAAATCTCGGCGGTCGTGGGGCGTCCCTCGGCCTTCCAGCCGTCCATGCCGCCATCAAGGACGAAGACGTTCCTCGCGCCCATGATGCGGAACAGCCACCAGACCCGCGGCGCGGTGAAGATGCCCGGTCCGTCATAGACGACGATCGTGTCGGTCTCGCTGATGCCCATGGCGCCGACGGCTTCGGCAAAAGATTCGGGAGAGGGTAGGGTATGCGGCAACCCGCTCGACTGGTCGGCGATCGCATCCTGATCGAAGAAGACGGCCCCCGGAATATGCGCGGCTTGGTATTCCGCCTTGGGGTTGCGCTTCTGCGCCGGCAGGTACCAGGCGGCATCGACGATCTTGACGCTGGGATCGTCAAGGCGCTGCTCGAGCCAGTCCGGGGAAACGATGAAGGCGCTTCTTTTGTTGTTCTCGTTGTTCATTGTCGTTTCCTCCGTGGACTTTAAGAGGCGGCACGGTCTTCGGGTGTTCCGAAGCGGATCCGGAACCGCCGGTTCTCCTTACCCTTCTTCTCGATCTTGGCGATGTGAATGGCGCCGACTTCCTGCGTCTCCGAGACATGGGTGCCGCCGCAAGGCTGGCTGTCGATGGAGGAGTCTTCGCCGATGCACACGAGGCTCACGCGCCCCATGCCGATGGGAGGGCGGACATTCTTGGATTTGACGATGCCCGGATTAGCGGCGAGTTCGTCGTCGGTGATCCATTGCACATAGACCGGATGGTTCGCATCGACGAGCTTCATCAGCGCCGCCGTCACTTCGTCCTTGTCGATTGTCTCGCCCATGTCGAAATCGACGCGGCTCTCCTCCTCGCCGACGGCGGCGCCGGTGACGGGGTAGGGGCAAATGACGGAGAGCAGGTGGCATGCCGTGTGCATGCGCATCAGCCGGTAGCGGCGCGGCCAGTCGATGTGGAGAACGAGCTTCTCGCCGAGCGTCGGCCGTGCCTGTCCGTCGGCGGGGACATGCACGATGACATCCTTGGTTGCGCCATGCCGGGTCTCGACGATCGGAATCCGACTGCCGTCCTTGCGCTCGAAAAAGCCCGTGTCGCCAGGCTGGCCGCCGGACGTGGCATAGAAACAGGTCTGGTCGAGTTCGATCCCGCCGTCTTCCAGGACCGCCGTGACGCTTGCTTCGCAGGTCGAGAGGTAGAAATCCTCGCGGAAGAGGGCGGTCACGGTCCTGGTCATCGAGAGACTATCCGACGGGTTCGTATGGAACGGTGATGTTCGAACTTCTATTCAGCCAGGCCGGGACCGGAAGGCCCTTCGAGGCGAGGAAGTCCGGATTGAAGAGCTTCGACTGATAGCGGTTACCATAGTCGCAGAGGATCGTCACGATCGTATGTCCGGGGCCGAGCTCGCGGGCCAGTCGAACCGCACCGGCAATATTGATGCCGCTGGAGCCGCCGACGCAGAGGCCTTCCCTCTCTATGAGGTCGAAGACATAGGGCACCGCTTCCGAGTCGGGAATCTGATAGGCGAAATCCGGCGTAAAGCCCTCGAGGTTGGCGGTCACGCGGCCCTGGCCGATGCCCTCGGTGATAGAGCTTCCGCTCGCCTTCAGCTCGCCATGGGCATAGTAGTTGAAAAGTGCCGCCCCTTCCGGATCGGCTATGCCGATCTTGACGGCCGGGTTCTTGGCGCACAAGCCCTGCGCCACGCCAGCGAGCGTCCCGCCGGAGCCGACGGCGCAGATGAAGCCGTCGACCTTACCATCGGTGTCGCGCCAGATCTCCGGTGCCGTCGTCTGGACATGCGCCTCCCGGTTCGCGACGTTGTCGAACTGGTTCGCCCAAATGGCACCGTTCGGTTCGGTCTTGGCGAGTTCGGCCGCCAGCCGGCCGGAGACCTTCACGTAGTTGTTGGGGTTCTTGTAGGGCACCGCCGGAACCTCGACCAGCTCGGCGCCGAGGAGTCGCAGCGCGTCCTTCTTCTCCTGGCTCTGGGTTTCGGGGATGACGATCACGGTGCGATAGCCGAGCGCGCTGCCGACGACCGCCAGTCCGATGCCGGTATTGCCTGCCGTTCCTTCGACGATCACGCCGCCGGGGCGCAACTGGCCGGCCTTCTCGGCCTCGCGGATGATCCAGAGCGCTGCCCGATCCTTCACCGATTGACCGGGATTGAGGAACTCCGCCTTGCCGAGGATGGTGCAGCCGGTGGCTTCGGAAACGGCGTTGAGCCGGATCAACGGCGTATTGCCGATGGCTTCGAGCACGGACGGATGGACACTCATCTTGGAAAACCTCACGCTGGACGGAACGATGGCCGGGCCTCAGCCAAGCATTAACCTCGACGAACGGCAAGCGACAAACAATTGAAGCAGAATCGCCGAAATATTGGCGTGTTTTCGGCTCAGGCTGTTCAACAGGCAAGAAATAGCGTTTCGCCGCTTTCCTGTCCCGGGCAAAAATCGTCTCCGCGGTCAAATTGATGGGCGGGAAGCGGAAAACGGGGACTGGATCTGCCGTCGGAGAGGCAACTGGGTTCGGACCTGCCGAGCCTTCCGGGAAGGAATTCCTGGACGACGTGCGAGGACGAAATGATGACTGCATTTACCGCCCGCCCCGAACATGGATGGGCATGGGTCACCGGGGCAAGTTCCGGAATAGGGCGCGCCGTTGCGCTGCGACTGGTGGAGGAGGGCTATTCGGTCGTCGTCACGGCGCGCAGTCACGAGAAGCTTGTCGCTCTTCAGCATGAGGTCGACGGGCCGGGGAAGATCGTCGTGCTCGACGGCGACGTCACCGACCCGCACGACATGGAGCGGTTGCTGACGGCGGTCGAATACGATCATGGCCGGGTGGCATTGGCGATTCTCAACGCCGGAGTTGCCATTCCCGTGCGCGGTGACGACCTTCATCTCGAGGCGTTCGACAAAAGTTTCGCGGTCAATCTGCATGGTGTCGTCAATTGTCTCGTGCCGTTGGTCGAGCACATGAAGGCAAACGGCCACGGGCAAATCGCCATCATGTCGTCGGTGGCGGGCTATGGCGGGCTGCCGATGAGCGCCGCCTATGGCGCCACCAAGGCGGCCCTCATCAACATGACCGAGAGCCTGAAATTCGACCTCGATCGGATCGGCATCAGGCTCCAACTGATCTGTCCCGGCTTCGTGGCGACGCGTGGCTCGGTGAAGAACAACCTGCCGCGCCCGGCCCTTGTCAGCGCCGACGAGGCGGCGGAATGGATTTGCACCGGATTGAAGTCGAGACATTTCGAGATCACTTTCCCGAAACGCTTCACTTATGCCGTCAAGTTGCTGCGGCTCCTGCCCTACGGCGCCTATTTCGCCCTTCTCGACTGGCTCGTGTCCGGCCCCGGCCCGCATGGTACAGCTCCGAAGCGCAAGCAGTCGCCATCCGACAAGCGGCCGCGTCAGGCGGTGTGAAGCACCAGCACTGCGCCGAAGATGAGGATCAGGCCAAGCCAGCCGATCGGCTTCAGCTTCTCTCGCCAGCGCGATGCGGTCCTCCGGCAGCGGTCTCGGTGGAGGGTGTTGACTACCCGATACCTACTTCCGGTGTTGGACGCTACTGGAAGGATGATCTCTGGAGTGCCGTGCACGCGCCGCGCGTATCGTAGCGCTGCCGCTGCACGCGCCTTGAGGCAAATAGACGTTAATCGGGAGCTGTCGGCCAGCGAATGAGCGGAACAGGACGCCCCCGGCTACGCTGCGTCCTTTTGCAGCGATTATTTAACCTGCATGAGGGTCAGCTTGCCGTTGACCCGCTCGGCGACGAACTCGACATTCCTTCCTTAAGCTTCTGCAGGATGGCGTCTCCCCCGACGCGGAACACCATCGTCATCGCAGGCATGTCGAGGCTCTTCGTTCCTCGCGTGAAGCGTCACCTTCTTTGCCTTGCAGTCGATTTTCTTGACCGTGGCCTTGGTGAACTCGGCTGCGAGAGCGCCGTAAGTGGTGCCAAGCGCGAGGGCGCAGGCGAAGATGAGCTTGAGCGGTTTCGTCAGCTTTCTCATATTCTCTGCATCGGCGTTCTCCCTGCTTGATGAATCCCGGCGGCTGATCAAGGTCCCGCGCGCTCTTGCCAGTGCTTCGAACCGCTCCCATCCTTCTGTCAGCAATGGAGGAGAACCATGGCAGACGATCCGAAGAAGCAAGGCCGCGACCGCAAGCTTGCATCGACGCAAGAGCACGAGGTCGCCTAGTAAAGCAGCGAAGGTTTTGCGGCAGAAGGCTCTGGAGGCGATCCGCCCAGCAGGGCCGAGCCGAGATGATGGAATATCTCGAAAAGAAGTAGCAGATTACGTTAGGAGACTGACCATCTAAAGGCAAAGAGCACCAGCACGGCAAGGATCAAGACGATGCTCAACTTTACGCCGGCGTATCGGAGGTCCCGGAGGTTCCCGCCAAACGTCACATCGGCCGGTTCTGTTTCTATCCCATGAGCGTCATCCACGCCGGATGGCGAGCGTCTTCAGCAGTTCAAGATCTCGCACACCTGACTGGTAGAGCGTAAACACTCTGGCTGCGAGATCTTCCGCTTCCGGCCCTTCGTTTGGAATACAATACTCTGCCAGCAACTCATCGAACACTATGCCGAGCATATCCACTTCGGCAGTAGTGATTGGTCGGGAAGGTTCATCGCGGCGCTCCATGGCGCCTCCTCGGCCCGGTTGCGTGACTGGAGTTCCCAGCCGTGCGGCCATGCCTTGCATTAGGGCTTTATTATATACAGCATACGCGTGCTCCGCGCACGATGTAAGATCGTCAATCGGTTAATGTGACGCTTCGCGGTCCTTTGGCATTAGATGGCAAGACATATGCGAACACCGCAGCCAGCCTTCGGCATCCGTCGTTCAAGAGAAGCGACGATTATGAGTTGACATAGATCGGACTACGCCACTCGTCCTCTTAGCACGCGCTATTCCTCACGCGGTTCGGCAAGGGCCGTTCTCGGCCGTGCCGCGGTTATCGCTTCCTTTGTCGGTGCCGTCGCCACCGTGTTTTTCCTGGCCCCGGCCGTTGTTTCCCTTGGCCGTCTCTTCAGGTGGGCAGTAATCACCAGCGTGATCAGATGCTCGCCCACCTTCACGCTGCCGATGGCGTCGCACGCGAAGCCGCAGTGCATTGGCATCGTCTTTTTGGCTACGTGCTGGTCGACTCCGACAATGTTTCGCCCCGTCCCCAAAACGGCCCCATTGGCTTTCCAGCTAAATTCCGCCGGTGCCGAAGGTTGGCAGCGGGGTGAAGTCGGGAAAGCCAAGCCGGGGATAATCGCAGCGAATATCGTACTTGGACGGTAATTCAGTACGGCGACAGCTCGGGTCGGTTTCGTAGGCGTACCCAGGCAGATACACATATCGGCTGCTTTGGTTACAGCCCAATATCAATGCCCAAATGAGGGCTGATTTTAGCAGGACTTTCATGACGTGACCCCTCGAGAGAACATACCCGCGCAGGTACTAGTCACATGTCTGCTTTGTCGGCTTCGAGTCTCTCTGATGACCGGCGGACCAAAAACAAACTCTCTCATGAAACAGTGTGAACTGCGATTTGAACAAAAGTGTTAGCGCGAGCTGAGCGAACTCCGCCTCCTGATCAGAGAAGGAAAGCGAGAGCCCTGCGGCATTCTGGGTCGGTCTAAGTTCCGCTCCGCACCCAGGATAATCTCGATCAACGCTGCGGTGATGAACCGACTGGCAGAATCTCTGACTGGCAATTTTTCGAGCGATCGTCTTGCTCGTTTCACCGTTTAGCAGTCGCTTCAGGTGAAGCTGCGCGCCCGACGGCGCCGTAGCTGGTGACGAAGCGGTTGTCATCGATGTTCCCCGATAGAGTCGGGTTGCTGGCATCGAGCTCTAGGGAACAATCGATGACCGACGATATGATGAACCTGCGCGCGCTATGACTCCGAATTGCGATTTGCTGCGCCAGATGATCGGCTTCGCCGCCGAGCGGCTGATGGGGCTCGAGGTCGCAGCCCCCACTTTCGCCGGTGACCGGCGAAAGTGGGGGCTGCGACCTCGAGTGTCCTATCATTTGGAGGACCGATAATGGGCCGCCGAGGGCGCCGCGACAAGCCCATTCACTGAACGAGCCTGATAGCGCCCGGATTCAATATCTGGTTGTCAGCCAATTCGCTCTCACAGTCGATTGCAAATCCGCTGTTGCCGATCATGGTGATTTCTTGCGCGATGATGCGCACACATTCGCCTCCGCTTGATCCATTGCCGGAATATTGGATCTCCTTGGATGCAGGCATGTATATGATACCGCTCAGCAAGGAGTTGCTGTTGCCGTTGATCACGGCCGGCTCCGTATTGTTCCGGCCTGAAACGATTACGAAGCCGGCCCACTCACCGCTTGTGGCTGCTGTCACACGAAAATCGGAGCCACCATGAAGGTCGACCTCAGCGCCGTTGAGAAGGAAGAATGTCACGCCCTCGCCACTGACTGTCGACTGGCTCGCGAACTTCAGGACACCGCCGTCGATGATGTAATTACCGGGCAGAAGGGTTACCTTTCCTTTGATCTCGAGTTCCCCGTAGGTGCCTGGTTTCAGCGTAACACTGTATGCATCCGGAACCTTGCTCGGCGTCTTGCCGGTGCCGTTGCAGTCCCCATTGCCGCCCCCATTTCCTACAAACTCTTGACCGCAACCAGACAGATTCACCCAGTTTCCCGCCGTCGGCATGGCTTTCTTTCTGAAGGGATCTGGTGTTCGTGAAACGCCCTCACGGGCCTGCTGGCAAGCCAACTCCAGATGAGCTAGGGCCGCATACACCTTGCCGGTTGCGTAAAGACATTCAGCTCTGAGAGTGGCTGTCCCGCTCAGGTAGATTGATTGTGTGTCATCTGAGTTCGACGTAATCGTACAGTTTGACGTATCTACCGCCGCACTTCCGCTAACCTCTATTGCGCGACTGGCCGTCGGATGCAGGGCTAAAATGCAAGCTTCCCTATCCGCCAGTCGCGCGGCAACGCTTATTTTACTAATTTCGAAAGGCTTCAGGCCCCAGAACACCGGGTTATACTGTGCGGCATAATATGCCTGAACCCTCGTCTCCTGGCCAACCTCAGAGAAGGTAAATTGCACTGCAGGTCCTTCAGGAGAGGCTGAATTGTATCCATCGGCGGCAGAAGGCGTTTGAAAGTTGGCAAAAAACAATCTGTTCGCATCAATCCGCACCGCGTTCTCGCTCTCGCCTTCCCCGTAGGACCGCACGGCCTTTATGGCCGCAGCATCTAGCGCATCTTGCATCTTGGAAGCTTCCCTGGCCGCGTTCGCTATATTCACCGCCACCGAACCGCCAAGGAATAGCACCGGAACCAATAGAGCCGTCATGAGGCCGAAGTTGCCGCTCTCATCCTTCAGCAGACGCTGCATCGTAGTTAAGACTTTAATCATGTCTATCGATGCCCCCATTTCAGGAAATGACGACTCTAGGCGTTGTTCATTGAACTCCCGTTTGCAAATTCATTAGAATTTTTGCATCTGGCTATTACCAGAGCGCGACGATGAAATTGGGAGGATCGGCAAAGATATATGTGTTTAACGTCGATGAGCGTTGATCGCTTCCACTACGGATCGCGAACGATGTCCAGGGATACCCAGCCTATTCCCGGAATATCGTCAGTCACGACGGTCGACGTAGGATCGAGCTGCGGCGTCACGGCCCTCCACATCTAGAGCAACGGACGTTCAAGTGAATCCATATCCTGCGGCGTTGAAGTAGTTTCTGCATTCGGCTGGAGAGAACAGGGCGCAGATGTCGCCGATGGCTTTCCAGAGTGCTGCGGACGGTCTTTCCTTTGGAGCGGATGCCTCGGCTTGGCGAGCGGCGCGAGTCGCGAGGGTTCGAGGCGTTCAGCTTGCGCTCGGCTGCGAAAAGATCACTTCCTTCCTGACCCCACGAAGGCCGGCATCGGGATTAGATAGCTCCCGTCGACGGAGCGAAACTGCTTTATGCCGTTCGCAATCGTAGTGGAGATGGCGCTTCGCACCGCCTCGGTTTGGGCCATCAGAAGGCCACGGGCGCGCACACCCCCTTCGAGGATCGCGGTTATCATCCCGAACGGATCGTCCATTATCCAAGTCTGATCCACCCCCGCGACGGTCACGTCCACAAACCCGGATTCTTCGAATGCTGCCCTCAATTTCGCCGGCTCGCTGAACTGAAAGAAATCGGGGCCGTGGGGCAGGGGTACGTCGAGGTTGCCGTGCTTCTTAATTGCGCCGAAGAGCAGGCCAAAGCCGTTGGTCGGTTCTGGCGCCTGCCAAACACTAGCGGCGAGATATCCCCCTAGCTTCAGCACACGATGCATTTCGGAGAATGCGGACCGGGGATCTGAAACGTGGATTATGCCGTATCCGCAAACGATGGCATCAAAGTTTTCGGCGTCAAACGGCAAAGCTTGGGCGTCACCCTCCAGAAACTCCGCCTCGGGCACGTTGCGTCGGGCGATTTCTATGACTTTGCTGGAGAAGTCGAGACCGACGACTTGCGCGCCCAAGTCGACCGCTGCTCGGGCGAGCATTCCCGGGCCGGTGCAGACGTCGAGGACGCGCATTCCCTTCGCAACGTGGGCGGCGGCCAATAGAGTTGGCACGGTTTCCGAGGTAAGGCGGGCAAAATGCTGGTCGTATCCTAGGCTGGCATCTTCCCACCCGGTGTGTTCGAATTCACGAAAGGCTGTTGGATCGCGAGAACTCTCCATCGTACCCTCCTGCAAAGAAGAGAGAAAATCATTATGCAGCAATACTAAATTAGTTTCATGGCACTTCTAAATGGAGCGGGACGCTTTCTCTCCGCTCTGCATCAGGTCTTTGTTCTTCAGAACAAGAGCACGCAAATGCCGGCCTCGGGCAAATCCATCTATGCAGGATGATCTGCCCTTTGGGTGAGGTGGTTCACCAGACGCAAGGCCTCTTCAGCAACCCCTGGTATGGTGCCTGATTTGCGCGTCGTTGCGAAATCGAGACCGGCAAAATAGACTCCGGGAACGGCCGCTATCCCGTCCTTGTGGATGGGCTGTCCGCTCGCATCAAGAACGCCGGGAATTTGGATCCATTGGAAATTCCCCTTAAAGCCGGTGCACCAGATGACCGATCTGATGTTGCTCGTCGACAAGGCGATCGAGCGGATTGGTGGATCAGGAAGGCACCGTTCTATCATCTCGGCAGGGTCATCCTCGGCTGACGGCGCGTTAAGCCCCGCGCGTTCGATATACCGGTCAATAAAGCGCTTGACCTCCGCTGAACTCTCGTCCGCAAAGCGAATGTGATCAACCAAGTCATTGTCGAATAGCAGGGCGTTTTTTTCGGCGCCGATGAACCGCCCTAGCAACACAATGCCCTGAGCACTCAGTGATTGCAGGCTGATCGTATGAGTGGCACCGAGCAAAGCTCGTGGCGGCAGCTTCCCGGAAGGTAAAACGAGTTCTTCGCGCGGCACGTCCAGATAGCCCGAGAGGGTCATCCAATTGAAGATGTCGCCGCCACGATACCGGCGCACCAAGCGGCCGGCGCGGCTGGTCGCCAGAAAAACCGAGCGACCGGCAAGCACCAGGTCCTCGGCGATCTGTCCCCCCGACTGACCGCTACCGACCACCAGGACCGAACCGTCCTCCAGATCGGCAGCATTGCGATAGTTGGAGGCATCAAGCTGGTAAAGTGACCGCGGCAGTTGCCCCCACCAATGCGGCCGCATCGGGCAATTCAGGCTGCCGCTGGCGACCACCAAATTACGGGCGGAGAACCGACCCTGCGGCGTCGCCACCTCAAACAGCCTATCGTCTCCCGTCACTTCGTGGACCGGAGTTCTGGCTCTCACCGGCAGTCCATGTCGGTCGGCGTAGCTCTCAAGATAGATGACGAAATCATGCTGGGTACTCGCACCCCAAGGGTCCGGCCCATCGTAGGAATCGCCGGGCAGTAGCGATCGTATTCTCGGCGAATTTAGCCGGAACGAGTCCCATCTCTGCGTCCGCCATGTCTCGCCGATCCGCTTTCGCTCGAGCACCTCATGATCGAGAGCTCGTTGCTTGAGGAAGTAGCTGACGCCGAGTCCCGCTGAGCCGGCGCCTATGACGACGGCATCAAGAATCCCATTCATGCTACCCCCTAAGGTCGCGCGGTGAGAGGAGGTGAAAACTACGTCCACCATGTCGCAGCCGAGTTGGCCATTCAACCAGCTCTGGGGCCGAGATCGGATGGATCCTGGACTTCTCCGTGCCCAGATCTCGCGGCCTCCTGTAGTGTGGCCGAGTCTTTCTAGGCTTAGGCTAGTTCTCAATAAGGCTCCGCCGACCGCTGTCGAGGATCGGGGCAAGAAGATATGTGAACAGGCTCTGCTCGCCGTCCATGAGCATGACCTCCGCCGGCATCCCCGGAATAAGGTGCACGTCGTCGAGCTTTGCAAGGTCCGTAGGCGCGACCACCACTTTCGCCAGGAAATAGGTCGTTCCCGTTCGTTCATCGGCGATCGCATCCGCTGAGATCGAGCGCAGCCGGCCATGAATGAGCGGCAAGTTCCGCTGTCGATAAGCCGTGAGAATCACGCGGGCGGACATCCCGGATCTGACGCGCTCGATGTCGATCGGTCGGACCCGGGCGTCGATGACCACTCCGCTGTCATTTGGAACCAGGTCGAGCAGCGGCTGTCCTGGATCGATGACGCCTCTCTCCGTCGTGACGCGCAGATTCATCACCGTGCCGGGAAGCGGAGCTCGAATGACTGTGCGCTCAAGTATGTCCTCGCGTGTCGGTAGCTGGCTTTTGAGCTCAGCCAGGATCCGGCGCATTTCGGCGAGCTCCGCACCGAGCTTTTCCTGGCGCTCTTCGGCTATCGTAAGCAATTGCAGTCTCGTTTCGCCAACGGCTTGTGCATTCTCGGCGATCTTCGCCCGGTTCGCTGCCTTTGCGGCTGCGATGTCGGCACGATGACGCTTGAGAGCCAATATTCGCGGTTTGCGCTCCAAATGCTTTTCGAGGAGGTCCTGCGCGGCCGTAATTTCTTCGTCGATCAGCGCGATCTGCTCGGTTTCAGCGGCGATCACCTCCCGCAGGCCCGCGTTCTGCTCCTCGAGTTGCCGAGTGCGCGCCTCCAGGATCTGTATGCGCCCCTGATGCGCTGCTCGCCG
The DNA here is from genome assembly GCF_001651855.1 of Sinorhizobium americanum. Lineage (GTDB taxonomy): Bacteria > Pseudomonadota > Alphaproteobacteria > Rhizobiales > Rhizobiaceae > Sinorhizobium > Sinorhizobium americanum. Next base: position 147,740 of record NZ_LNQC01000056.1, read on the forward strand.
GCTGACAAATAGTTGCCGCTGCCCTTCCATCAGTCGCTGTAGGCCCGCAGAGCTGCTGTTGTGAATGAGAAAGTCCGGAAAGCCGATTTCGGCAGCGTCGGTCCGCTCGGCCTCGAGTCGAGCCTCCGTTGCCAGAACGTGCAGAAGCCGCTCCCGTATTTCCGCGTCTTGAGACCTGGCCCTGATGTCATCGAGGGTAATCAGCGGATCTCCAACCTTGACCACATCACCCTCGCGAACGTGAATCGACCGAATGATCCCGCCTTCGAGGTGCTGAACGGTCTTGCGATACCCGTCGGGGCTGACGACCCCCGGGGCGAGCGACGCGCTCGCCAGCGGGGCGAGCACGGACCAGCCGCCCAACACGAGGATGAACAGTATGATTGCCAGAAGCCCCAAACGACGCGGCATCCGGGTGGCGGTCGCGAGCGCATCGGGCGACTTTTCGGCGCCGCGTCGACCGCTGAAGCGAAGCGTGCGCGCAAGGACGAAAAAGACGACCGCTGCAGTCCCCGAGACGATGAGTGCAATGGTCGTGTCGCTCAATTCGATGCCGGCAAGCGCCAACTGGTCACGGATCGTAGTGATCGTCGCGGCGTAACCGGCCGGCAGCGCCTCCATGGCGCGGGATAGCCGCGTCTCGGTCCAGATCACAGCAAAATTGATCAAATCCAGCATATCAGACATGCTTCATTCCCACGCGGAAAGGTGGTTCTCGCGGCCGACAACCTGTGTTCGATTTTCTGGATGAGGAGCTTGCAGGGGTCTTGCGGGCGCCGTTCCCGGCGGCTGTACTTGCCGCACCATCTGCTCGCGCGGGCCGAAGGCAGCAACGGCGCCGCTATGAAGTGCCAGGACCTTGTCGGCGCACTTCAGCACGGAAGCGCGGTGCGTGACGATCAACACGGTCGTTCGAAGCTGCTTGAGCGTCGTCAGTGCTTCGATCAGAGCCCGGTCTCCGGCCTCATCCATGTTCGCATTCGGCTCGTCCAACACGACGAATGCCGGATCGCCGTACAAGGCGCGCGCCAGCCCGAGGCGCTGCCGCTGCCCCAGTGAGATCCGCTGCGAGTGCAGTGCGATTTCGGTTTCGTAGCCGTTCGGCAATGAGAGGATCAGTTCGTGAACGCCGGCGACTTCCGCTGCCTGGATCAGCGCGTTGCTGTCCACCTCCCGGAAACGTGCGATGTTCTGAGCCACCGTGCCTGGCAGGAGCTCGACCTGCTGCGGCAAATAGCCGATATGCGGACCTAACTCCTCCGGGTCCCAATCGAAAACGTCGGCCGCGTCGAGGCGGACGTGACCCTTGGTCGGTTTCCAGGCGCCGACAGCGAGGCGACAGAGCGTCGATTTGCCGGCGCCAGACGGTCCGACCACTGCACAGTTTTCGCCCGGTTGGATCGCGAAGCTGATGGCGCTGAGGACAGGCTCCTGTGTGCCGGGAGGCAAATAGAACACGTTCTCGAAGGCGAGCCCGCCTTTCGGACGGGGGAGGGTGACGCGGTCGTGGTCACCGTTTGACGTGCCGGCGAAGAGTTCCTTCAGGTTTGCATGGGCGTTCCTTGCTGCCACTAAGGAACGCCAGGCACCGGTCGCCCGTTCGATCGGCGCGAGCGCGCGGCCCATGACGATGGACCCTGCAATCATCGCGCCCGCGGTCATCTCGCCGAGAAGGACGAAATAGGCGCCAACAGCCAGGATAGCAATCTGCAGGATCAGCCGTAGGCTGCGCGAAATCGAAAGGATCGTGGTCGTCCGATCGGCCAGGAGCTGCTGTTCGGCCACCACTTCGGCCTGACGGCGGCGCCAACGGTCGAAGACAGCCTGTGCCATGCCGAGAGGTCGGATCGTCTCGCCGCCATCGACATAGCGCATGGCATTCTCCTGATGGGCCTTGGTGACGGCTGTGACGCGCTTCTGGCGGTCCCGTGTCAGCGCATCGTTTGTCAAGGCGAGCCCGAGGAGGATGGCGGCGCCGCCGGTGGCAACCACACCCAGGGCAGGGTGCAAAGCCCAGATGAAGGCGAGGAAGATGACGCTCCAGGGCATGTCGAGTAGGGCGAGCACGGCATCGCCCGCATAGAAGGACCTGAGGTCGGTCACGTCGCGGCTGCCAGCGCGCCCTTCCTTGCCCGCGAGCCGCACTTCCATGGCGCGTTTCAGCATCGGCGCGTTGAGCTCGCTGTCGAGCCAGCCGGCCGCACGGCCGAGGACCACCCGCCTTGCCTGCTCGAGCGCGCCGTAAATGACCACGGCAAAAATCGCTATCAACGTCAGCCACAGGAGCGTGTCCAGCGACCCGCTCGACAGCACCCGGTCATAGACCTGCAGCATGTAGATGCTGCTGACGAGGAGCAAGAGGTTGAGCAGGCAGCTCAGCAAGATCAGCAGCGGGAACTGCCTGCGGATAGCGCTTATGACTTCCTGGAGACGGGTTGTACTGGTATGAGCTGGCATCGATTACCTTCCGCGACTGGAAACCTTGCTGGGAAGGTGCGAGCCCACCCACCGGGGGCGGGCTCGCAGCCGTGTCAGACAACCGCCTCGATCAGATCGATCGAGAACGAATCGGAACTGCTGTCGCCATCGCCGTCGAACAGGGTCGCGGTGAAGTCGAGCTGGAGCGGCTCGGGGTCGAACACCTGCTCGACCGAGAACGCGATCACCGGGATCTTGATGGTCCCCTCTCCCATGGTGAGCTGGACCGCGTCGATTTGCTTGGCCCCACCGTCGATCTCGAAGGAAAAGCCGCCCGCCGCCACGCCCGAGGTGACCGGGGTCAGCATGCCGGCCGTGACCTTCGTCGCCGCCTGGACGGTTCCGTCGGTATAATAGACGGTGAAATAGAGCTCCTCGGTGGCCGGGTTATAGCCGCCGACGGAGTTGTCGATGAACACCGTCACCTTGTCCACTACCGTCTCGGGGTTGACGACGAAGCTCTCGTCGCCCGAGGTGATCGAGGTGCCCGCAAAGGCTCCAGTCCCGGCGCCCTCACTCGCACCGTTGAGATTGTTGTTGTTGATGCCGATGCCCGAGGTCGACACGTTCATCTGCGTCGACGGGTTGATCAGGCTCGGGATCGGGAACAGCCCCTCGATCTGCGCCTCCGTCAGGTCGCCGGCTCCCTCGACAACGAGATCTTCGATGTCGTTAGTCGGGGGTGAGGACACGCCTTGGATCGGCGCCGTCGCGACGACGCCGAAGAACACGATGTCGTCGGCTCCCGCCTCGCTGCCGCCGAACAGCAGAGTCTGCACTGCGTCGGGTCCACCTGCCTTGAGCGATCCCTGCGAGGTGTCGAAGGTCCTAGTAGTCGGAGGCGGCGTCGTCACATCGAGGTCGTAAGTGTCGTTGACCGGATCGAAAGTCAAAGTGAAGCCCACCGTCTCATCGGTGCCGTCGCCGTTGAAGTCGTCCGTGATCGACCCGGTGAACGTGAAGTTGCCCGTCTTTGTCAGGGCGGTGTCGACGGTGATAAGTCCATCGTCGTCGATCTCGTAACTGTCAAAGTTCACGCTCAGCGACGCGAACCCGTCGCTGCCGGGATTGTTGTCGTCCCAGGTGCCCTGGGCACCGTCGTCATAGTTTCCATTCGAGTCAGCGACCGTGACGGCCGGCCCGTCATCCTCGAAGTCGATCAGGCTGCCGAGCTCGATCTTGTCCGAGCCGGTGTCACCATCGCCGTCGGTCAGTGTCGCCTGCAGTTCGACCAGTCCGGAGGCCATGCTCACTGCGCTGTCATGGTCGTTCGAGTCCGCGCCGTGGCTGAGTGCCCGGTAAAGCGTGGTCGTCACGTTGCCGGTCGCGCTGGCAACCGCGATGGTAAACACCAGGTGGTTGCCGGTTGCGCTGCGGCCCTCGATCACGCCGCCATTGTTGACGAGCACCACGGCCGAGCCTGTGGCGATGTCGGTGAGGCCGGTCGCGCCGGCATTCAGCACCAGCGAATAGGCCTTGCCATCCTGGCCGTCGGAGCCCGCATCGACGGTCTCGCTGAACAGCGTCGCCGCGGTCGTGACGGCGTAGCCAATCGCGCCCGCCGGCGCCCCGGCGGTGGTCTCGTCGTTCGGCTGCGCATTGCCGGGCTCATCCTTGGCCGAGCCGCCGGTGCCGACCGACTCGTCGACCCCGATAGTCGGCGCCAGTGAGGTCAGGTCGATCGCCGGCCCGTCATCCTCGAAGTCGATCAGGCTGCCGAGCTCGATCTTGTCCGAAGCGGTGTCGGTATCGCGGTCGGTCAGCGTCGCCTGCAGTTCGACCAGCCCGGTAGCCATGCTCACCGCGCTGTCATGGTCGTTCGAGTCCGCGCCGTGGTCAAGCGCCCGATAGAGCGTGGTCGTTACGTTGCCTGTCGCGCTGGCAACCGCGATGGTAAACACCAGGTGGTTGCCGGTTGCGCTGCGGCCCTCGATCACGCCGCCATTGTTGACGAGCACCACAGCCGAGCCTGTAGCGATGTCGGTGAGGCCGGTGGCGCCGGCATTGAGCACCAGCGAGTAGGCCTTGCCGTCCTGGCCGTCGGAGCCCGCATCGGCAGTCTCACTGAACAGAGTCGCCGCCGCCGTGACTTTGTAGCCGATCGCGCCAGCCGGCGCCCCGGCGGTGGTCTCGTCGTTCGGCTGCGCATTGCCGGGCTCGTCCTTGGCCGAGCCGCCTGTGCCGACCGACTCGTCGACTCCAATTCTCGGCGCGAGCGAGGTCAGGTCGATCGCCGGCCCGTCATCCTCGAAGTCGATCAGGCTGCCGAGCTCGATCTTGTCCGAGCCGGTGTCTCCGTCGCCGTCGGTCAGCGTCGCCTGCAGTTCGACCAGCCCGGAGGCCATGCTCACCGCGCTGTCATGGTCGTTCGAGTCCGCGCCATGGCTGAGGGCCCGGTAAAGCGTGGTCGTTACGTTGCCGGTCGTGCTGGCGACCGCGATGGTGAACACGAGATGATTGCCGGTTGCGCTACGGCCTTCGACAACCCCGCCGACGAGAGAGAGCACCACCGCCGAGCCTGTGGCGATGTCGGTGAGGCCCGTCGCGCCGGCTGTGAGCACGAGCGAATAGGCCGTCCCGTCCTCTCCGTCCGAGCCCGGCTCGGTTGTTTCGGAGAAGAGCGTCGCTGCCGCCGTGACCGCATAGCCGATCGCGCCCGCCGGCGCCCCGGCCGCGGCCTCGTCGTTGGCCGCTGCACCGCCCGGCTCGTCCTTCGTCGAGCCGCCGGTACCGACCGACTCGTCGACCGCGATTGTCGGCGCGAGCGACGTCAGGTCGATCGCCGGCCCGTCATCCTCGAACCTGACCTTGGAGCCGACCTCCTCGACGTCACTGGATACCTGCGTGATTGTGAAGCCGCCGAGATCGAAGGAAACGTTGCTGCCTTGGCCCGATGCCGGCTGATCGTTGCGGATCAGCACGCGATTATGATCGTCGGTGGTCGTGTACTGGATGATGTCGTCATCCTTTACGCCCGTGATCGTGGCTATGCCGCCACTTATCGTGACGTTCACACCGAGGGTGCCGGTGACGTCGACCCCGCCGCGGATGACCTGCACCGACGCGATGGCGACGGCGGCATCACCCGTCGTGAGCGGATTATTGTCGATATAGCCGGTCCCGCTTGCGTCTGCCGTGAGAAAGGCTTGAAGCTCCACGGTCGCGGTCGTGTTGGCATTTCCGGGCGTCATTTGCGAGATCGTGAACGCGGCGCCCGTAACGTCCTGGGCATAGCCGCTGAAAGCGATGTTGGATTCGAGGTTTGCTTCCGTCGGCGTGAGACCGGGAACGAGGAAGTTGGAATTGGCCCCGGTCACGAAGGTGACGACCAACGCCTTCTGGGCCTTGATCTGCTGACCTTCGGTGCCGAGCGTGGTGGCACCGCCGCCCTGGCCGGTATTGACCGTGTCGCCGTCATTCGACACATTCTGGCCAGCCGACTGGTCGGCCGGATCCTCGCCGGTGACAAGGATTGCCAGCGACGTGTTTCCGAACATCATGAAGAGGTTCTGGCCGGAAGGCGCATTTGCGAAGGAAAAGTCATTCTCCGCGACAGCGGCGACGAACAGCTTGTCCGCCAGGTCGAGGGACTCGTCATGGTCATCCGTGGTGTGTGCCAGCGTGTAGCCGTCCGCGAGCACGGTCCACATCTTGGCCCCGATGGTGATGTTGCTGGCGTTCTTCACCTCCTCGAGATAGATGGCGAACACGATGGGATCGTCACCGCTATCCCCAGCCACGCCGTAGACAATATTGTTGTCGTCCGGATCGGCGAAAAGATAGATTTCAGTGATAGTCCCGTCAGGAGCTACGGCAGACAAGCCGCTGTTGAGGGTGGAGGTCGCGCCTGCCTCATAGGCCGTGAACGCGGCACCATTCTCGCCTCTAAACGCGAAGTCGGTGGTAGCCGTGGCGCCAGTGACAGTGATGATGTTGGCACCGGTGTTGCCGGCGGCGCCGTTGTGGCCGCTCAGCGCCGCCTCGGCGAATGTCACCACCCCATGTGAGCTCAGCGCGGTCGAAAACGCCGCCGGCAGGGGGTTGCTCGTATCGTTGTCATCAGCGTCACCCGCGGGGGACGGTGTTGCAGTTGCGTTCTGCAGGTCTTCGGTCTCGTCGAGAACGACAAACGCGCCAGCTGATGTGATCGCGATAGCCATGTTTCATCCTCCCTCATAAACCGCCCTAGCGGTTGTCAGTGGTGTGCGAGTCCCCAGGCCGCTGGAAAGGCCAGGGTACACCTGCTGTCATGGACGTGATGGGGAAGTGGCAGCCGCAGGCCGCCTGCAAAAAACGGACACCCAGAGAACCGCCGGCTGCGCATCGTCTTGCGGACCAGCATTCACATCGCTGTGGCGATGGAAAGAATCCCCTTGTAGCGCTCTTCAAGGCTGCCATCGCTGAACTCCTCCACGCGTGTCCACGTGAAGGCACTCCCTCGTTCAGATGAGGTCGTCAGCCATCTGTCGGATTAGGAGCCTACCCCTACTCGTTACCTGCTCCCATGCTCGGTAGATAGCGGCGGCATTCTTTTAGAGAGCGCTTATTTTCAGTGTTCTTCAAGTCACCCTTAAGAGGTACTCAGAATGGGCTATCATTCTCTGCCGGATAATGTCTTTGGAGTAGCCCATGGAGCGATCATAGACATTTGTCCCATCTATTGCAGAGGAGGGCATGACAAGCTCCGGGTTGCTGAAGGTGATCCGCCGCCGGCAGATCACGCTGTTTCAGAGCGGTCAGGCGGCCGTGCTCTTCATCTAGCCAAAAGCAGCCAGAAGCGCCTGCGCTGCCTCACTCGATGAGGCCGGGTTCTGACCGGTGATGAGCTGGTCATCGACGACTGTGTGCACGCCCAGTCCTTGATCGTGGAGGAGACCGCACCGAGGCTGATGAGCTCGCCCTCGACGAGGAACGGCACGACGTGCGTGAGACCTACAGCCTCTTCCTCGCTGTTGGTGAAGCCAGTGACGTAGCGCATGACCATGCCCAAAAGCGGGCTCTAATCCGCTCCCACTCACGACAAACGCTGTGAATGTAGCGAAAATTCGCGCATATTTACTCTTCGCTAATGTGCCCCGCAGGAGCGGACATCGCTGTGGATCGAAAGCTCGCAGCCATTCTTTCAGCCGATGTTGCCGGGTTCAGTCGCCTTGCGGCACTGGACGAGGAGGGCACGCTTCAGGCACTTGATCTGTGCCGCAGCCGGATTGCCGAATTAGTGGACCAACATGGCGGCCGCATCTTCGGCAGCGCAGGTGACGGCCTTGTCGCCGAGTTCCCAAGTGCTGTTCAGGCCGTCCGGTGTTCCGTAGAAATCCAGCGCGGCCTTCCCAGCCTTTCAGAAAACCTCCCACCCGATTACCGCTTGGAATATCGCATCGGCGTTAATCTCGGCGACGTGGTTGTGTCGGGAGACGATCTTCTCGGCGACGGCGTCAACATCGCGGCACGCCTGCAGGAGATCGCTGCCCCGTCAACCATCTGCATTTCCGCATCGGTGCGCGAGCATCTCGACGGCAAGGTGCCGTTCAGGCTGACCAGCCTCGGCGAACGGACCCTGAAGAACATCCCCAGGCTCATTTACGTGTTCCGGGTCGACTGGCAGCAGGAGACATCCAACGGGCGCGGCATTGCGTCCGTCTTCGCACCGGCGATCCACGGTGAGAAGGATAGGCCTTCCATCGCCGTCCTGCCGTTCGAGACCGGGGGACCCGACCAGGAATGGTTCTCCAACGGGATTGCGGAAGACATTACCACGGCGCTGGCGAAGAGCCGGAGGCTGCGGGTCGTTTCGAAGAATTACAGTTTTGCCTTCAAGGGGCACGACATCCGGGGAAACGAGATCGCACGCGAGCTCCACGTCCGATATCTCCTGGAAGGAAGCGTGCGCCTGTCGGGCGAGCGCGTGCGCGTCTCCACGCGGCTGCTTGAGGGAGCGACCGGAGAATTGCTCTGGGCGGAGCGGTTCGACCGGGAGTATGCCAACGTATTTGCGATCCAAGACCAGATCACCGAAGCTGTCGTCCAGCACTTGGAACTCGAACTGATGCCGGAGGAGCGCCAGGCCATCCAGCAGGCCCGTACGGACAATGTCGAGGCCTATCACTACGAGCTGCGGGGTCGGCAATTGGCGCTGGCATTGACGAAGTCAAATCTCCAGCTAGCCCGGAGCATGTTCGCCAAGGCGGCAGAACTCGATGCCGGCTACGCGCGCGCCTATGCCGGCATGGTGATCTGCGATTGTTACCTGCGCGAGTGGCACGGCCAGAAGGTACCGGCGGGTGAGATCCTGCCCATCGCGGACAAGGCGGTGGATCTCGACCCCGGTCTTCCGGAGGCGCACACAGCACGGGGATTTGCGCTGTTCTGCAACGAAAAATACGATGATGCAGACCGCTCATATCGGCAGGCTCTCTCCATCGATCCGAACTCATACGACGCCAACTTCTTCTTCGCCTCGACCATCGTGCGCTTCCGAAACGACCGGGAGAGGATGGTGTCGCTGTTCAAGCTGGCCGCCCGGCTGCGGCCGGACGACTACGTTTCGCCGATGATGATCGCCGGCTTTCTCGGCAAGAACGATCCGGAAAGACTGGAATGGGCAAGGGCATGTGTCGAACGGGCGGAACGCGCTGTGGACCTCTATCCTGAGAATGCCTCGCCATTGCATCGCGGCGCGGTGGCGCTTGCCTACCTCGGCGACGGGGAGAAGGCCCACTCCTGGCTGGCGCGCGCTCTCGCGATCGACCCGGATGAGTTTATTGCACTGGTCAATGCGGCGAGCATTCATGCTCAGTTCGGCGAAGTGGAAGACGCGCTGCACTATCTCGAAAAGGCCACCCGGAAAGTCCCGCAGAACACGATAGATATGCTGCGAAACGATGTCGACTTCGAGGCAATCCGAGATCACCCGCGCTTTTCGCTGGTTCTTCGCCCGCGCAATTCGTGAAGTATCGGCGCCGGAAAATCTCCTCCGGGAGCCAGCCTCACGTCAGAGGGAGATTCGATCCTCAAGTCGAGCCACTTACGAGTGGCTGCCCGAACGCAATCTCGCGCCACATCGAAGCAGCGTTTTAGACGGTGATACTCGTCCCTATGTCGCCGTTCAACAGCCGCCTCAGGTGAAAGCTCGCAAGCCGGTCCTCCGCGTTGCGGCCGACCAAGGCGGCAAACGACGCGACCGCATCACAATCGCCGACCTCCAGCTTTTCGAAAGCCTCCACGTACGCCCTTGTTTCTGCGCTGGCACATTGATCGGCTTTGAGCGGCTCGAAAGCGCGGATCGGCACGGTGCGACCTCTGAGGAGGAGGTCGCCCACAGGGCGGCCGCAAAAGTGCTGCGCGTTGGTGGCAATGCTGGCGCTCACACACACTCGGGTCCCGAACGTCTTGTTGGCTGCCTGCAGGCGCGCGGCAACGTTAATGGTGTCGCCATAGGCGCTGTAGTCGAAGAACCTTCCTCCCCCGAAGTTTCCGACGACGGCGGGTCCGGCATGCACGCCAATCCGCGTGTGGCCGAGAGCAATTCCTTCTCCGCACCAGTGTTCGCGGAACGAGCAGGCAAAGGCGTCAAGTTCGAGTGAACAGGCGACTGCGCGCGTGGCGTGGTCCGGCTGATCGGAGGGCGCCCCGAACAGCACGTGGAGCGCATCACCGATGATCTTGGCCACCGTGCCATCATGCGCGAACACAATGTCGGTCATCCCGGCGATGTAATCGTTCAAAAGCTGCCCGAGCAGCTTCGGTTCAATCGTCTCCACGAGGGTGGTAAAACCGGTCAAGTCGGTAAAAAGAGACGCAACCTCTCGGCGCGTTCCGCCGAGATTGACGGCATGGATGCCGCTGGCAAGGCGATCAGCCAGATTAGGTGAGAAGTAACGCGAAAGCGACGCGCGCGCCTGCTCCGCCTCCGCCTGTCGGCGCTGAGCCTCGCGCAGGGCCTCGACGTGGTGAATCGTCTTTGCGATTGTAGCTTCGAGATCGTAAAAATCGATCGGCTTCGTGACGAAGTCATAGGCACCGCGGTTCATAGCAGTGCGGATGTTGGCCATGTCGCTGTATGCGGAAACAACGATCGTCGAGAGTTCGTCCCGCCTCTCCTGAAGCTTCGACAACAGCGACAGCCCGTCCATGCGCGGCATATTGATGTCGCTCAGCACCAAATCCACATCTTGGTGGTCAGCCAGTACTGCCAGCGCCTCAACACCGTCGCGGGCAAAGAGAAAGCGCAGCGTCCCGCCCCGGATCTGCTTGCGGAACTTCTGGACGAGAAGAAGTTCCAGATCCGGCTCATCGTCGACGACGAGAATGCAGGTGCTCATCGGAGGCTACCAACACGGTTCTCGATTTCTTCTCTGAGTGCAACGAAGTCGATCGGCTTCGCAAGCAATGCCTCGGCGCCACCTTCAAGGGCTCTGCGCTTCGTTTCCGGATCTCCATAGGCGGTAATCATGATCACGGGCACATCAGGCCGAATGCTTCTCGCCATCGGCAGCAATTCGAGGCCGCTCATGCCTGGCATGTTAATATCCGACAGGATGAGAATGAGTGTAACATCGCTGGCATCAACGATTCGCGCGAGTGCGGACGCCGCCGACTGTGCGAACTCCATTGCGAAACGTCCAGAACGCAGGTCTCGGCGGAATTGCTGGCGGAAAAGCAGCTCGATATCCGGTTCGTCATCGACGACTAGAATGAGAAGGCTCATGATCTGCCCTCCTGCTTTGCAACCGGAGCCGCGATCCGTGGTAATCGGATGCGAAACTCGGTGTATTGACCAAGTTCCGTATCGACTTCGATCGAACCTCCGTGTTGCTTGACAACGATGTCGTGGCTGAGGGAGAGGCCGAGCCCTGTGCCCTCGCCAGCAGGCTTGGTTGTAAAGAAGGGATTAAACATCTTCTCCCGTACCTTGGCCGGGATGCCGGGCCCATTGTCGCGAATAATGATCTCGACGCTGTCACCGAGGTTCCTGGTTTTTGCAGCCAGTGTCGGCTCATACCGTTCACGGGTATCGGAAGCTGCGCGCCTGCCTGTGGCATAGAAGCCGTTGGCGATCAGATTAAGGAGGACCCGCGTGATCTCTTGCGGGTAAAGGTCGACCTCACCGGCGGCCGGGTCGAGGGATTTCTCGAGCGTTATGTTGAAGCCCTGCTTCTCGGCACGGGCGCCGTGATAGGCGAGATTGAGGCTCTCCTCGACGAGGGCATTTATGTCGACTGCTCGCCGCTCTCCCACCCCTTGGCGTGAGTGCAGAAGCATGTTCTTGACGATTGAGTCGGCACGCTTCCCATGTTCGACAATCTTTTCGAGATTGCCCCTGAGCATCACAGCCAACTCGTCTATCTCGGCCCGCGCGCTCCCCTCGGAGACCGCGCCGTCGAGCGCCCGTTGCAACTCCTCCACCAGTTCGACCGAGATCGCCGAAAAGTTATTGACGAAGTTCAGTGGGTTTTTGATTTCGTGCGCGATGCCGGCGGTCAGTTGCCCAAGTGAAGCGAGTTTTTCGGTTTGAACCAACCTGTCCTGCGCGGTCCTCAACTCCTCGAGCGAGCGTGACAGCGCCTCGGTTCTCTCCTGCACTTCCTGAAAGAGCCGGACGTTTTCGATGGCGATCACCGCCTGATCGGCGAAAGTCGACGCCAATTCGACCTGCTTGTCGGTGAATGGCCGAACGGCCGAGCGGGTCAATGCAAGCACGCCGATTGGGCTCCCCTCGCGCAAGAGTGGCACACCGAGCACCGTACGAAATCCACCAAGTCGTTGCCCTTCGCGCAGCTCGTATTCGGGATCATCAAGGACGTCGGCTACCTGGACGGGCCGAACCTCGAGCAGGGTTCGCCCAACTATGGTCCCGCGCCCCGGCTCCAGCGGGAGAGCCCGCAGATATCGTCCGAACTCCTGCGACAAACCAAAGTCGGCGACCGGATAATGCGCGTCTCCCATCGGCCGGGTCATCGTTGCCATGTCCGCATCGCAAAGCCGGGCAGCGGACGCTACGAGCGTGTCTAGCACCAATTGAAGGTCGAATGCCGATCGGCTGATAACCTTCAGAACGTCGGCGGTCGCCGTCTGCTGCTCCAGCGCCCCCGCGAGCTCTGCTGTGCGCGCATTCACTTCGTCAAACAGCCGCACGTTCTCGATCGCAATCACCGCCTGGTCGGCAAAGGTCTGGAGAAGTCCAATCTGCTTCTCGGTGAAAGGCTTGACTTCGGTCCGGCGTATGACGAGACCACCGATAGCTTCCTGCCGCCGGAGCAGGGGCGCCGCCAAGATGGTACGATGACCCATCCGCACGGCCATCCGGTGGCCGTCCGGGTATTCGTCGGCCTCGGTCGTCAGATCAGTCACATGAATCGGTCTTCTGTCCAGGACGGCCCGGCCAGTGACCCAGTCCCGGGACACTGGCCAGCTAAAGAAATCCATTGGAATCGGCCCATGATGGGCTCTCGCATGGAGCGAGTCTCCATCCTTCAGCAGTATCACTGCATCGTAAGCGTCGCAAAGCCGCACGGCAGACTCAACAAGCGTGTCAAGCACCGCCTGGAGGTCGAATGCTGACCGGCTGATGACTTTGAGGACGTCCGCTGTCGCAGTTTGCTGCTGCAGCGATTCTTTGAGCTCAAGATTGCGCTTGTCCAGATCGGTGAAGAGCCGAACGTTCTCGATCGCGATCACCGCCTGATCGGCGAAGGTTCGCAGCAGCGCGACCTGTCGCTCCGGAAAACATCCGACCTCGCGCCGATCGACGCCGATTGCTCCGATGGGACGGCCGTTCAGCGTGAGCGGCACACCGATGGCACTGCGGTAGGACATGATCTTCGCCAACGAGAGGAGTTGATACTCGGGATCGGCAAACACGTCCGCAATTTGCTCTATGGTACCGCTGAGAAAGGCACGCCCCGTCACATTGGTCCTGCTTGGCTTCCGGGGAAAAATGGCACGGGTCGCTTCTATGCCTTCGCGAGAGACACCATGATAGGCAACCGGGTGCATGAGTTCCCCGTCGAACCGGAAGACAAAGCAGAATTCCGCCGCGCACAGCCTCGCCGCGTTCTTTGCGATTGAGTCGAACACCGGCTGCACGTCGGTGGGCGAAGTTGAGATGACGCGCAGGATCTCACTTGTGGCCGACTGCTGCTCAAGTGCCTCTGTGAGCTCTCGATTGCGCGCTTGGGCCTCTTCAAACAGGCGGACGTTCTCGATGGCGATCACCGCCTGATCGGCGAAAGTTCGCAGGAGCTCGACATGGCGCTCTGGAAACAAGCCGCCCTCGCGTCGAGTAACGGCGATTGATCCAATTGGCCGCCCGTTGAGGACCAGCGGCACGCCGATGGCGCTGTTGTAGGATACGATTCTCGCGAGCGAGAGCATCTTGTAATCAGCGTCCTCATAGACGTCGGGAATTTGCTCGACGGCACCGCTCAGAAAGGCTCGCCCGGTGACATTACCTCTACTAGGTCGCTGCGGAAAATTGGCACGTACTGCTTCAATACCTTCCTGTGAAACTCCGTGATAGGCTGTCGGGTGTAGCAGTTCTCCATCGAACCGAAATACGAAGCAAGATTCTGCTTCACACAGCCTCGCTGCGTTCTCCGCTATCGCCTGGAAAACCGGCTGTACGTCGTTGGGGGAGAGCGAAATGACACGCAGGATTTCGCCGGTCGCCGCCTGCTGTTCGATTGCCTCGGCAAGCTCGCGTCTGAGCAGTTCCACCTGACGTCTGATGCTCCGGCTCGACTGCTCCACGGTACGCCCCCCAGCAGTGCTCACAAGCGACCGGTTCAGCACGGTCTTCAGCCTCGCGGTGACCAATGGCAGGGCCGCAATGCCAACGAGAATACCTTATTCGGTTAGCGGTGACGAGATTTAGCTCCTGCTTATGAGCTGCGGGTGAGCTTCCATGTGGAACGCCCAGGCGCGCCAGCTGGGGGTTCCGGCGGACCCATCTGTGACACGCGGGGCGGATTGCACGCGCCTTGCAGCCACGCGGAGCAGGATTTTGCAGTGCTCGTGTGGGGATGCCGCGTACGCGTCAACCGGACATGCAAATGTGTTCAACTCAGTCCAGCCCTCAACGGGTAATCCCGCCTTCACCAGTCCTCAGCGGAATTGCTCGGACCCACCCCTTTAAGCCAAACGATGACTGTCTCTGATTTAGGCCTATTCTGCGTTGAACCGACGGTCTGCAATGGTCTCAAGCCAAGACGTTCATCGCGTTCACCGTAGATGAAAGGGGCGAAGAACCTGGAGTTCCAGCCTAGCGAGGGGATTCCACGCCAAAGAGGTCGGTCCTATGGTGCATCCGTGGCGGCGTAAATCTGCCAACTTCCGGGAACGTCACGTAGGGTCACTTCACCAAGTGCCTTGAATGCGACACCGGCGCCGACCACGAGATCCTTGACCGTGCCGGAGACGATGACGTCGCTCGCCCCGGCGTGATCGAGCAGGCGCTAGGCGAGGTGCACGGCGATCCCGCTCAAGTCATTGCCCCGCTTCTCGCACTCCCCGGTGTGGAGGGCGGCACGCACGGCGAGCCCCATGTCGGCCGCCCGATGGCGTATCGCAGAAGCGCATTGGATGGCCCGGCTCGGTCCGTGAAAGACTGCCAAGAAGCCATCTCCGGTCGTCTTTATTTCACTGCCGCCGAAGCGATCGAGTTCAGCTCGCACGGCAGCATCGTGGCGGTGCAGGAGCTCCTCCCACCGCCGATCACCGAGCTCGGCCGCGATGGAGGTGGAGCCGACGATGTCGGTGAACAACACGGTGAGCAGGATGCGTTCCGACGCTGGCTGCGGTCGAATGCCGGTCAGAAACTCCTCGATTTCGTCGAGAGTGCGGTCGGCATCGCCGGCCCAAATCACGTGATCGTCGCCCGGAAGTTCCACCCATTTTGCTCCTGGAATGTGATCGGCGACGTAGCGGCCCTCCTCGACATTCACCCATCGGTCTCCGGTCCGGTGCAGGACGAGCGTGGGAACATGGATGGCGCTGAGAATTCCGCGAACATCGATCTCGGTGTTCCAGCGCCAGAGGTCGATGGCATCCTGCGGCGAGGCGGAATTGCGCAAGTATCCGGCAAGCCAGTCGCGCGCCTCCTTATCGTGGACGTGACTCGGCGCCGCGTTGCTGAGATCAAATGCTCCGCCCCAGTCTCGCGCGATCGCGGCGAGTTCTTCGTCGACCTGCTCGCGGGTCTTCGCCCATGGGTAATCTTCTGCCCACAGTCCTTTGGCGAAAGATCCGTTGAGCACGAGTGCGGCGGTCTTCTCAGGATAGGTGGCCGCGAACAGCATGCACATATTGCCGCCTTCGGAGGTGCCCATCAGCGCCGCTCGGCGAGAACCTGCAGCATCTAGGACCGCCTGCATGTCTCGCATTCGTTCCTCCAGAGTTGGAAACCCGACATTGCGATCGGACAGACCCGTGCCGCGCTTGTCGAACAGAATCAACCGCGAAAACGCGCTCAGCCGCTCGAACACATGCGCCAAAGGAGGAAAGATCCAGGCATAATCCAGATTGGATACCCAGCCCGGCACATAGATGATATCGAGCGGGCCATCGCCGATCGTCTGATAAGCGATGTTCAATCCGTCACTTCTTGCGTAGCGTGTGCTCGGTCGCATTGTACAAGAGTAGCACGATGCACCGACGCTCGCATTGCCAATGCAGAGGCTGGAGGGCGGCTTCGGCCCAATCGGTGGCGCCCGTTTCCCCTTTCACCGGCGACTCCATTGGGGCTGGTTTGCTTGTTCCTTTAAAGCTCGCCAAGGTGGAAACCGCACCATTTTGACGAGCAAATGTTGGGGCCGCTGACATCGCTCGGCCGATTGCCTCATTCCTATGGCCTTGTCTATAGACTATGGTTCCCGTCATGGTGGAGCCGTTCTATGCCTTTGGTGATTTCGTGCTTGAACCCAGCCGCGGCCTGCTGCAGCGGAGCGGTAACGCCGTCGCTATTGGCCAGCGCGGCCTTGCGCTCCTTCAGGCGCTGCTCGAGGCCCGAGGACAGGTCCTGTCCAAGCATGACCTGATGGAACGAGGCTGGCCGAATACAGTCGTCGAAGAAAGCAATCTTACCGTTCAGATTGCGGCCTTGCGCAAGGCGCTCGGCACGGCTCCCGACGGGCGGGAGTGGATCACGACGATCCCGCGCACAGGCTATCGATTTGTCACGTCTGCGGGGGGCGAGTGTTGCTGCCGATTTCATGCCGATCAGGCCAACGCTTGCGGTTCTGCCCTTCATCAATCTCGATGGCAGTCCCGACCAAGATTATTTCGCAGATGGCGTAGTGAACGACATCATTACGGCGCTCACCCGCTTCAGGAGCTTCGCAGCGGTCGCCCGGCATTCCTCGTCCGCGTACAAGGGGAGTTTTCCGGATGTGCGCCTGGTCGCCAAGGAACTCGGCGTCAGCTACCTCCTCCAAGGCACCGTCAGGCGGTCGGGTAATCGATTAAGGATCGCGGCGCAACTCGTCGACGGCGACAGTGGAATACACCTTTGGGCCCAGAGTTTCGACGGTGAAATTGGCGACCTGTTCGATTTCCAGGACCGGATAACCGAGAGTGTCGCGACTCTGGTCGAACCGCATATTCAGACCGCCGAGATCGAGCGATCGCGGCGGGAGCGGTCGGGAAGCATCGCCGCCTACGACGTCTATCTGCGGGCCCTGGCAAAAATCTCGACGGAGACCGAATTCGATAACGCCGAAGCGTACGCGCTCCTGCTGAAGGGGTTGGAGGCCGAACCTGACAACGCCCTCCTACTTTCCCATGCCGCCTGGGCTCTCGAACATAGGCACACGATGGGCTGGCCCCCGCTAGGTGAGGACGACGTGGGAGAATGCGCGGCGCTGGCGCGCCGAGGCCTCGAACACGCAGCGGGAGATGCTATAGTGATGGCGCATTGCGGCGTCGCGCTGTTGCAGACCGCCAAAGAGTACGATTGGGCGATGGCGGTCCTGCAATCTGCGGCGGAAGCCAACCCGAACAATCTAATGGTTGTCGTCAGAGCGGGCCTTGCACATCTTCATTGCGGCAGCCTTGAGGAGGCGCTCGCCCATTTCCAAAGGGCCAACCGGCTGAGCCCCGGCGATCGAGGCGCGCACTTCTCGCTCTGCGGGATCGCGGACGTGCACCTGATCCGCGGCGACTACGACGAAGCCACATCTTGGGCTGCTCGCGCACTCGCAAGCAACCCCAACTTTGACCCGACCCTCTGGGTGCTGATCGCTGCCAATGCGCATCTCGGCTGCATGGAGGAAGCACACCGCTATCTCCGCGCGCTTAAGCGGCTCACTCCGGCAGTTACAATCGTCCGCATCAAGGCAGGGCAGCCTGCCAAGGATCCGACGAGGATTGCCGCCTTGCTCGAAGGGCTGCGGAGGGCGGGCGTCGAGGAAGGCTGACAATTTAGAACGCTTCGGAATTTTTTCGAGGGCGATTCAAGACAGGAAGGGCGTCGTGATCGAGCCTATCCCCCACACGCGACTGACCGCGATGAGGACGGAGCAGATGCTTACGACGTTGACCATACTGTCCCGAGACCAAGGCAATATTTACGTTCCGCATCGCGGATATAATCGCGAGAAACAGTCCGAGTCACGAGATGCAGTCGTGAAACAAGCGAGCGGTCCGTGGCAACTCCGGAATTTCTCCATGGGCTTCCTGGGCCTTCCCAGGCGAAATCTGTTCCACATCTCCTCGGTGAAGGGTCCAGTCAAGGGCTTGTGACAGGCAAGCCTCGAAAGCTCGTCGCGACAGGCCGTCAAGATTTCGCGGGTCCATTCTCTGTGCGCAAGGAGGCGATTGCTCACGCGGCCCGCGGTCGAAGCAGTCCGGAGATAGTCTCCGTTATCTAGTCCGAACGTCGCACAGCATCTCGTCTGAATGGCGACCCTTTGATCACCGAACTGATCAGGATGGAGATTTTCTGCGGAACGGCCTCTATTAAGAGCATAGGGGGGCAAATGGGCGAAGCGTCTTCGACCAGCCCAATCGACCGTCGTTTGGCTGCTGTCGTCGTCGCGGACGTCGTCGGCTATTCCCGTATGATGGAGGCAGACGAGTCGGAAACATTACGTGCTCTCGCTGAAGCCCGCGAGGCCGTGGTCGAACCGCTTGTTCGGGAGTGCAGCGGCAGGATCGTCAAGCTCCTCGGCGATGGTCTGCTCCTCGAATTTGCGAGCGTCGTGCGAGCGGTCGACTGCTCGATCCGTATTCAGCGGCAGATGAGGGAAGCCAATGCCTCACTTCCGGACCTGCGAAGGATAGTCTTCCGAATAGGAATAAATCTCGGCGATATTGTCGGACGCCTTGCGCTATTCGGAAATTGCTCTTGCCATGAGCCCACGCGACATCAACGTGCAAGTCGCGAGGGGGATGGTTCTCTCCTATGCTGGCCGCCACGACGAAGGGCTCTCCCTCGTGCGGCGTGCATGCAGCTTCGAGCCATTGTTGCCGCCGACGTTCGTCTCCAGCTTGGGGGACTGCTGTTATCTGTCCCGCGAATTCGAATCGGCATTGGAGGCTTACCGATCGCTCATCGATCCTCCGCACTTCTTCCGACTGAACGAGGCGGCCTGTCTCGCCCAGCTCGGGAGGATCGAAGAGGCCAAGCAGGCTGCGCGCGAGTTACCCGCCGACTTCGATGCAGCATTGTACGCACTATTGACCGCGGAGATCTACAGCTTGGACGAGGATGCCGACCTTTGGACTGATGGATTGCGTGACGCTCAAGCGGCAACTCCGGCGACTTCGAGCAAAAGGAAGAGACCGTCAATAGCCAGCGTTGCAGCCGATCGGAAATCACAGGGGCCTGCCATTACTGCCGTCGTTCGTGTCGTCCTAGCCGAGCGTTCGATTCCAGGAAGCGATGCGCCTCGACGATCTGGTCGAAGGGAAAGGTCCCTGGCGATGACGGGCGATCTGAACGCTCTGCCGCTTCAGAACCAGATCGCTTTGATTTCCATCAGATTTCGGAGCTTAGTCCGTTTTGTCGCCCGGTGGCCACGTAAACGCTATTTCCTGCAGGAACTCCTGCCGCTGCTCCATGTCCGCGCCGTCGCCATATTTCGGCCGGCCGAACTCGTGCCCCATCAGATCGGCCTGCATCCGCTCGGAGCAGCCGGCGCTCTCGATGCGGTCCTGGAAGCTATGACGCAGCGAATAGATAACGTGATCGGCGCTGGGGAAGAGCTTAGCGTTCCGCATCACCTTGTTGATCAGCGCCGAGGCGTGATCGGCCTTGTCCTGGTAGCGTTTGAAACCTTCAGGGCGCTTTCTCATCGCCCATAGAGAGACGCCTACGAGCGGCACCCGCCTGATCGAATAATCGGTCTTTTGCCGCCGATCCTCGCGATCAGCGACCTCGACATGCGGAACCTCATCATCGAGCCGAATATCCTGCGGACGCAGATTGCAGACCTCACCTAAGCGCAGGCCTGTCTCCACCATTGCATAGACGATAAAACGCGCATCCTCGTTCATGTTATCGAGCGCACCTGGCGCCAGAATTTTCTCGCGGATCCAAGCGATGGGAAAGGGGGGGCGCTTCTTAAGCTTGGTCGCGTTAGTTTCCTTGATGCGTGCCCTTTCCCATGCCAAATGAAAATCGGTATGCAACGCATCGTCGATCACCGACAGCATACCCATAATGTCGCTGAAGCAGCGATTCGCGCTGTAGGCTGTCAGGCCCTCTCTAGCAATTTTGCTCGTCCACCACTCTCGGAGCCTCAGGACATCCCGCCTGCGAACCCCCGCCAACTCCACGTCGCCGAGCTCCTCGATCGCGTAACGAATTGCCCTCTTGCGCGAGGTTTTATGCTTTCGCAACTGATCCTTGGACATGCCCGTCAGGCCGGCGGCATTGTGCCGCTCGTAGAGCGTCCAAATATCGCTGAGGCGTGGTGAGGGCTCAACGACTACGCCCAAGACCGCCTCTACGATGGCCGGCTGGCTTGCGTGCCTCCTGGCGACAGTGAGTCGTTCGTGTAATTCGTCGAATGGCCCCGTCGCCAATTCGGTGACCGGCTTGTACGTATAACCGAGCGAGTGAACGATCTTAACCGCGGCCTCGTAGCGCGCGAAGGCGTTGTCATTTTCATTTCCGGCGAGGAGCGCGCGCCAGAAGTCCTCGGCTGCGTCATGCACCAGTTGTCCCCGCTCCAAGGCAGTCTTCAGGCTCTTTGTCTTCAGCGACTTCTTGATATGGGAGCGTTTGTCGAGATGAGCGACATCAGTCGGAACACGGCGGTAATATCGGTAGATGCCGCTTGCTGGGTGTTTCACAACGTAACGTGAAATATCATCCGAGCCCATCGAATGCCGCTTCTCCGCTGTCCTGTAGGTCAAAAAGTACCCAAAAAGTACCCAAAATGGCAAGTTCCAATCGAACTCTACGAGGTGCGGCTCGCGCACTTGTCTTGATAAGTCTTTGAAGGTGAAAAGAAAAAGGCCTGCACCATTAGAAGTGCAGGCCTTTTGAAACTGGCTCCCCGGGCCGGATTCGAACCGGCGACCTATCGATTAACAGTCGAGTGCTCTACCGCTGAGCTACCAGGGAACATCTGCGCCGCAGAAGTGAGGCTGCTAATACAAATGCTTTTCCGATTTGCCAAGCGATTTTTCAAAAAAAATCTCGGGCCGCGGTTGTCACCCTGTGGAGAAGGCACCAACTGTTGGGAAGTTGGTTTAAAGAGGCATAATGGCAAACGGCGGCAAGAAGAGATATTTCGGCATCGATCCGCAAACGCATCAAATCGTGCTCGGCAGGTGGCGAATCCGGCTGCCCCACTCGCCGGCCCTGCGCATCTTGATCGGCTCGCTGCTCGTCGTTTGTGGTCTGCTCGGTTTTCTTCCGGTTCTCGGATTCTGGATGGTGCCGCTCGGGCTGCTCGTTCTGTCGCATGACATACCTGCGGTGCGCCGCGCCCGCCGCAAGCTTGCCGTCTGGTGGGCGCGTCGACGCGGAACGGAGAATTCCGGGAAGTAGAGCCGGCCGGAACTCAGTGACGCTTGCTTCCACCCACGTCGTTTAACGCATTCCGACACTTCCGTGATGCACCAGGCACGGGCGGTGGCTTGTCACTTACGCTGAGATCAACGGCGCCAGGTTACGGCGGCCGCCGCTTGCAACCGTGGTGGCTCCGATTCTGCGCTGTTACCGTGGCAGGACTGCAACTGCCATATACTATGTAAGGTAGAGATAACGCCTAGAGGCACGCTTCTCTTGAATTTTCCCCACGGACACAGTCTTGTTACAAAACTGTCATAATCCGGGGCTCAGAAAAATGTTCGACGACAGGATCGAACTTTCTAATTGGCGTGAATGCGCCGCTGGCCATCAGCGCAGCATCTTCGAGAATCGGCTCTATCCGAGTGTTCTCATCAAGGTTCTGAAGCTGGGCTCCAGAGAAGCAAGCGGCGCGCGTATCTCAAAGAGAGCGTTCCTCAACCGGTTCAAGCGTTTCGGGGCCTATCGAACGTTTCGGCGTGAAGTTGACGAGTTCCTCGAACAGGCGAGAAAGTTCTCCCTCGCAGACGGTATCGAACTGCCGATACCGAAGATATTCGGCTTTGCTCAGACCGAGCACGGCCTGGGCCTCGTGGTGGAAAAAATCACCAGGCGCGATGGGCAGCTCGCGCCCACCCTCGCTCAACTGGCGTTTTCGGGGCAGCTCACCGCCAGGCATCTCACGATGGTCGACGAAATCTTCGAGCGGTTTCGCCGCCTGCACATCGTCATGATGGATGTAAATCCGGGCAATTTCGTCGTTACCGATCGCCGTGGTGACGATGAACTCATCTGCGTTGACGGTACGGGAGAGAAGAGTTTCCTGCGCATTTTCGCTCTCTCTCGCCCCGCGAACGACATCAAGCTCAGGCGGATGCGCCTGAAACTGCTGACGAAGCTGGCGAGAATATTGGAGCATCCCGCCGCGGTACCTGGAGACAAATCTGTCTACGCCGCACTGACGCGCCACTCAAAGCCGACCGGCCGCTATCTGCGCTTGTCAACTGCCTCGCCGCATCCGGCGCTCTTGGCGGCGCTCTTGTCGAGCGTACCGGTCTAATCGGCTCAACAGGTAGAGACTTCGGGGCCGCTTCGCGCCAAGCCTAGCCTATAGGGCCCGGCAGGCGAAAGACGCGGCGATTTAATTTTGGGTCGCGGCTCGACGACCCATAAACAACGACGTGAGCTGTGGGAAAGCCGGGAGCAGATTGCTACCAGCTAAGGGCGTTGCGCCGGATCGAGCACCTGATCGCGTGGCGTAGAATCGATAATTGAGTGTCTAATGGAGGCCTCGCCCGGAATTGAACCGGGGTACAAGGATTTGCAGTCCTCTGCGTCACCACTCCGCCACGAGGCCTCTCGTGCTCGGAAAATCGAGCGATGGCGGGCGTTTAGCCCTTCCGATCCGATTTTGCAATAGCGGATTTCTGAAAAACGTCCTTGGCCATTTCTGAAATTGCGTTTTCGGACTGTTCTTCCACAGCCTTGCCAGAAGTCGCCCCCATGCGCTTTTTCGTGGCTTCCAGAACGCGCTTTTCCGTCTCCTTGGCGTAGCCTCGATAGGCCTTCGCCGTCTTGTGCTTCGACAGCACCCGGCCTTGACCTTCGGTCAGGCCCATCTCTTCCAACTCGGTCATGCCGCCATGCCGGCATTTATCCAGGCTGAAGCCTTCGATCCCGAGTTTATCTCCCATCTCCCTGACCTCGTGCGCCAGGTACGTCCCGTCGCCGAAGAGCTGGCCGTTCTTCTTGCACACGATCGACGTGCCGTAGCGGGGTGTCTGCCCCAGGACCTCTTCGGCGTCCTGGTAGAGCATCACCGTCGTGCCGTCCTCCTCGGTGAATTCCAGCGGGTGCGAGGCGGATTCCCCGTTCTTCCTGTGTTTGATCTGGATCTTGTCCGGATCCGAAGGGCCGCGATAGCCGCTCCAGGCGGCATAGCCGGCGCCGATCGACGACGGGCGCATCAGCCACTCGAAGGCGAGCACCGCGGCGGCCGCCAACTCTCCCCGTCCTTCCTTGATTGCTCCCTTGGCAAACTCGTAGACCGTCTCACGGTCGACATGTCCCTTCACGGCCTTTTCCCGCTTCTTCACCGTGACGCCTTCCCAGGGGTTCGGCGTGTCCTTGCGGAACAGGTCAGGATGATGCGGCTGCATGCGCTTCCACATGGCCTTGCAGTACGTGATGACCTTCTCCGATGTCCGTGCCGCGCCTTCGCCGTGGAACGCGTGATAGAGCTTCTCCGCCGTGCTGACGCCGATCTGATTGATCTTGGCATCGCCGAAACGGAATAGCGGGCCGGTCGCGCCGGCCTTAATCTTCATGTCGCAGACGCGGTCCAGCACCCGGCGGTAATCCGGCCGGCTGAATTCCGCGACGCGCTCGAGAAAGCTGTCATGCTTGAGATACGCGTTCACCAGCCACTCAACCGTGCCGTATCTCGTCAGGTCAGGCTCTTGGAAGGGATTGCGCTCTTTGCGCCACTCGTCCAGACGCTCATTCCAGACGGCCGCCGCCTCGTTCAATTCCTTCTGCGATAGGTCGTGCCCGAGCGTGGCGGAGGTGTAGGGTGCGCCGGCTTTGCGAAAGGCGGTCGGGCAGGTCCAGAAATAGGAGATCGAGCCGTTCTGTTTGCGCTTGAACGAGGTGTAGCGCGGCATGGACACCGGAACCATTAAAGTGCCTCCGGGTCTCCGCCGGCGGCCGCGGCCTCGGGATTGATCACCTTGTCTAGGTCGGTCTTCCGCCATGCCCGGAATTTGCCCTTGCCCGTGCCCATGTCGATAAAGGGTAGGGGCCAAATGGTCCCGACCCGGCTCATAAAGGCATCGACTGTCTTCTCGCCAGCATAAGCGGCGGCGAGCTCGTCGCGTAAGACGGCCGGCCAGCATCCTGTGGGAATGACAGCGTGCTTGGTCATCTTATCCCCGATTTCCAATAGCGCCATCTGGCGGGGCGAGGGCGTTGTCGATCAAGTCGAGCACTTCGTCTTCAAACTCGGCATGGTCCTTGGCGATCGTCAGAGCGTTGATCAGCTTCCCGACTAACGCCATCGTTTCCATGCGGGTCATCGTCGGGCCGACGAGTTCTTCCGCGCGAGCGCGGATGTCCGCCGGCAGCTCGTAAAATTGGATGGTGGCTTCGGTGTAGGTCATGGCTTGGCATCATTCTCAGGAGCGGGCAGAAGGCCTTGCGACGTCGTGCGCTCGTAAATGGTCTCGCCGGTCGGAAGCAGGATCTGCCCGAGGAAAGCGGCGTCGAATGATAGGATGCCGGTCTCGATCGCTGTCAACTGCCCTTTGATCCAATCGCGAAGGATCGACCAGACAGCAATCTGACCTTTCTCGAGTGCGCGCCGCTCGTGCTCGGCCTTGCTCATCCGCATCCGGCTAGAATACGGGTTCTCCTTCAGCCAGGCGGCCGCGTAGCCTTTCGCGTTGGCCTCGACCTGCACCATCCGGCCGCGATACTCGAACTGGATGATGACCTTGCCCTCGGCGAAATCTTCCATAGGGGCGAACTTCGAGCATCCGAAAGCCTGGATGGTCTTGCGGATATCGTCCATCGCCGAACGGCCGGACGTGCTGTTGGAGTAGGGAAGGCTCATCGGCTGACGACCTCCCCCGTGCGGCGGTCAACAACCGTGCCGTCCATGCAGCGCTTGAAGCGCGGGTGGGAGAGGCTGGATTTCGGTTTGGTGATGCCGAGGTGCTTCTTCCGAACCTTGGCGATCTTGGATTTCACCTTCATCTCGACGGCCGTCTTGCGGCGGTGCGGCTCGCGCAGTGCAGGGAAGAGATTGCTCTCCCGGTGCTCGCCGCCAAGGATCAGCGCAACCTTGTGCTCGACGTCCCATTCATCCCGGATCGGATCGATCTTCCGGCCGGTCAAATAGCAGATGCCGCCCTCTCGATCGAAGACGCGCATCCGGACACGCGGCGGGACCTTCTGGTCGTCGTTTCTTCCGATCCATTCTTCCACCGAGCGAGCCATCACGCACGCCCCCAGCAATGAATTCTCGATCTTGCGATCGACGCAGGAACCTTGTTGGTCAAACGCCGTTGAGCATTCAACAGGCGCGAAGGAGCGCTGCGATGGACTTTAAAATGATGATGCACATCCATGCACGGATGGGCCCTTGCGGAACGGAAAATCCTCCGTATCTCCGTAACCGGTCGGCGATTAAGCAGACCGATAAGTCGAAAACATCTTCCGGTGAGGGCGCGAACGTCGGTAGCAACCGAAAAGGTGAAAAGGCGCCCGATCAGACTTGAGAGAGCTGAATTCATCATGCTCTCCCCGTCAGCTTGCGCGTCCGCTGCAAGGCGTCGAGCTGCTTGTTGGTGGTTTCTATCGAGGACGCTGCAGGGCGCGATTCGGTCCGCTCGCTGTCGACCTGGTCGATGTTCTGCTTGATGACCGTGAAAGTGTAGGCGGCAACCCAAGGGTTAGCGTCCCACGCGCCGGCCCCGTTGATCTGGTCCCAGAGCCATGCATACCAGCCGATCGGATAGGCGTCCTTGATCTCGGCGATGCCGGTTCTCGCGCGCTGCTCAGGGGCCGGCCACCCTTCTGCGGCGGCATCGTCTTCGCTGATATCCTGCAACCGCTCGACGCGAACGTCGGTGACGATCAGCGTCAGGCGCGAATCCTGCCGGCGCATGAAGATCGACGAACGCCAGCGAGAAAGCTCCGGTTGCACGTCATCGGCGCGGTAGTAGACCAGCTTGGTAAGGTCCGGGCAGGCCATGTGATCATCGCCGTTGTCGCCAACGCGAGCGTGCGTTTCTTTGACCCATAAGCGGTCTCCAACATAAGCCTTCACGACCATTGGTGTTGCAGCGCCTGGCACTGTCTCATCCCACCAGTCGCCGTTTTCCAAATAGGGCGCGGTTGGCTGCGGCTTGATGAGACGCCGCGTCTGCGTCTTGCGGCCGGCGAGGAGCGACTGAACCATCGGACCGGAGAAGAGGATAGGGCGATCAGCCATCACGCGGCTCCCTTCGTTGATTTGGCGTAGGCCTCGAACGCTTCGCGATCGCCGTTGCAGCAGGTGTAGTAGGCGTTCGTCGGGCCGATCTTGTGATGGCTGTCCATGCGGAAGTGCGCCGGGCCAATCTGCATGCCCGGGAAGCGGAAGGCGACCATGATTTGAGCCCTGTGCCAGAAGCGCGAGCCCCAGGATCGCGTCAGGTAGGCGTGGTGGCCTCGGAACTTGTCTTCGTCGTCGCAGAATTCGGCATCGGGGAACCGCTGACGGACGATAGCCTTGAAATCGTCGATGGCGGCCGCTTCCTCCTCTTGGCGTCGGGCTTCCTTCTTCATGCGCCGCCACTTGCAGCGCGCGCAGCAATAGACAGCACCGTGCATCGTTCCGACGACGCCGGAGACGGGAAGACGATGCTCCGTCTCCAGATCTTCGTCTATGGTGATGCCGCAGCCGCTGCATTCGAAGCGCCAGCCATGATCGACGGAAACCTTTGCCGGGACGCCCTTTCCGGCAAATGCGTCGGCCCACGGCGCGCGGCGGCACTGGACATACGACAGCTCGCCGTCGCTATACTCGGCAGCGCCGGCCTTGGCGGCGACGATGGAGCGGTTTGCGAAATAGATGTCTCCGGTGAACTCGTCCTTTTCGAGCACTGCATAGGCCTTGAGGGGCATCGCGTTCATGCCGCACCGCCTTTCGCCGGCCAGATTGTTACGGTCTCGCCGTGCTCAAGCGCTTCGCGAACCAGCCAGACTATCTCCTCGTCGGTCTCGAACGGCGCATGGGTTCGGCAAAGGTGGCCGTCGTCATCGCGGGTTTCCGCCTGCCAACCGGCCTTGCGCACATCTTCGGACGTCTGAAGGTTGACAGGGAACGGGTTCTTCATGCTGCGGCTCCCGCATTTCGTTGACTTGTGCCGCGCTCGACGCCGATCAGATCGTCGAGGAAGTCGAGGACAGCCGTTTTGCTTTCCTGAAATTCCTGCTTGCCCATGGCCTTCATCGACTGGCTTTTCGCCACGTACCGGGTGACCGTCGCCTCTTTGACGTCAACGACCGAGAAGGCGTCGATCGGCCGGATGAACGCAGCCATGCGCGCCGCCTCTGCTTTCGAGCTGCAGACGATCGTGTGAGCGTCGCAGTAGCCGGTCCGGATCAGCGCATAGGCGCGTAGGTGCTCGGCGGATTCGGCGAACGGCAGCCCGGAATAGTGCTCCGGCAGATTGCGCCAGGTGTCGGCGACGGCGGCGAAATAATGCCGGTGCGAATTCATGCTCCGGTCGTTGTGGTCGGCGAGCGTATAGAACTCGCCGACC
The DNA here is from genome assembly GCF_001651855.1 of Sinorhizobium americanum. Taxonomy (GTDB): domain Bacteria; phylum Pseudomonadota; class Alphaproteobacteria; order Rhizobiales; family Rhizobiaceae; genus Sinorhizobium; species Sinorhizobium americanum. The sequence goes on from NZ_LNQC01000056.1 coordinate 175,541, forward strand.
ACGAAGCGCTTGTCGCACTCGCGGGCCCAGTGCCGGTTCGCCGGCTCAAAGGCCTCGCCGTTCCATTGAAGAAGGACAGGGCCGCCCATGGTCAGCCCGCCGCCAACGGTTGCTTGAGAAGCTCGGCGTCGGACGGCCCCTTCGCCACCGGCCGGCTCGGCTTACGCGCGATTGCCGCCTCGATTTCCTTCTTGAGTGCGAGCGCGTCGCCCGGCTGCAGAGCCCAGAAGCGCTTCAGCGGCTCTCGGTTCGCGTCCTGCCACTTCGCCACGGTCTCAGGCGTCGATTCCTTGATGAAGCGCATCACCTCGTCGGCGAACTTCCCGACCGGAACGTTTTCGAGCGCCCAGTTGTCGCCCCAGGTGACGGTGATGGAGTTGTCGGCGCCGATCGCGCGCATCCGGTTGTCTTCGCGCTCCCTGAGGACGATTTCAGAGGCGGTGAGGTCGAGAACCTTGGCGCGGTCCAGTTCGGCTTCGTCATAGAGACCGGTGAACTGCTCGGGCCAGCCGGCGCGCAGCGCCTGCATTTCGGCGCACTTGGCGATCATCAGGCGCGGCATACGCGCCCAGTTGCCGCTATCGTCGAGTGTCTGATTGCCGGTCTTGTAGTTCTTGCCGGTCTGCTCGTTCTTCGCCCACTCCTCCTTGATCGGAGCGAACTCGTCCCAGAAGGACTGCCCGGCGACTTCGTACCATTCGCCAGACTTCGGATCCTGCTTCCACAGGAAGACAGTCGCGGAAACGATGCCGTGCGGGTTCAGCGGACCTTTCAGCCCCGGATCGAACTCATAGGACGGGGGCTTGCTCGCCGGCCGGTAATCGCCGCAGCGCTGCGCGATAACGCGCTGGCCGTCGCGGCTGATGATGATGGTCATGTTGCGCTTCTCGGCATTGTTCTTCGAGAAGACCATCGGGATGATCTGTTTCAGGAACGGGTCGAGGCGCTTGGCCTTCGCGACTTCCATGTAGAGGTTGAATTCTTCGTCATTGCAGTCCTTCGCAATGGTCTGCTTGACCAAAGTGATCTGCTTGGACGTCAGGTCGAACGTGGTGATAGAATTCATGGTCACTTCCTCCGGACCGTGAGAGAGAACGAGCCGTTGTCGAGCGTGGCGCCGGGAATGGTGGCGCCGCCTTCGCGCAGATCGGCGGTGAGAGCTTTCTTGTCGAGCTTCGGCGCGGGGCGCGGCTGCTCAACCCAGTATTTGGCCGGTATGTCGGCTTCATCGGTGACGATCAGGCCGGCGGCGCGCTTGGTGAGCGACAGCGTTGCCGTCGGCAGCTTAAGTGAGGTCTGATCGGTGGCGAGCATCGCCTGCTCGATCAGGGTGCGGATGCGCTCGGCGCGCTTCTCGACAGCCTTGCGGCGCGCCTCGAACTCGGCTTCCTTGGCTTTGAGCCCAATCACGAGAACATCGCATTCGTCGAGTTCCGCGATTGCCTCTTCGATGGCCTCCATGAGGTTCGTTTCGCCTTCGATGGTGTCGGCGACCAGTTCGGCGTCGTCATCGGCGCCTCGGTTGCGGAGATCGGCCAGAAGGGCCTTTGCCGCCTCGGTCTGACGGCGGATGCTGTGTTCGATTGCTGGTGCGGTCATGTCAGACGCTCCTGGCTTTGACGATTTGAAGGTGGACCTGTTCCGTCTTCCAGAAGCCGACGGCGAGCACGCCGAGAAAAGTCGCGAGGAAGATCAGGAACAGAGCAGTAGTGTAGGTTGCTCGGTTGAACTGCTTGAGCGCAGTCAGGTCCGGCTCGGGCTTGACGCAGCGGTTGCAGGAGCAGCCGAAAGCGGCGGCGGGGCACTCTTTCATTCTGCCGCCTCCAATCGCGCCCCATGCGATATCCGCACGCGGTTCTCGTATTCGCGCTGATCGATGTAGAAGCCCTCGCCGAAGCCGGAGGCGCGCAAGATCGCGCAGGCATCAAGGATCGCACGGTTATAAGCTTCGTCCTCGGCGGAGAACGAGCCGCCTCCGAGCGCTTCAATCTCGCGGTACAGTTCGTGCAGCTTCACGCGGCGCGGGGTCATGCGGCGCTCCTTTCGGCGGCAATTGAAAGAGGGAAATCAGGGAAGGCAGACCAGCGCTCGAAGCCTTCGACGGTCGTGCCGGGGAAGGCGGCGGCTTCCTCGATCGCAGCTTCTTCCGAACGGAAGATCAGAGCGTCGTCGACCTCGTAGGAGAAGAAGCCCTCATCGGTCAGGACGCGGCCAACCTCGTCTTCAATGCGGTAGCGGGTAACCATCGTGCCCATGTCCAAACCCCTTCGGCAGGAAGTTGCCGTGTCGATAGGAGGACTATAGGAAAAAGCCTATTTACATGTCAATAGGAAAAATAGGAATTAGCCTATACGCGATCGGTTTTTCTCTGGAAGAGGCTGGCGTGAACGTTTCCGAGGCGGACTGTCCAGATAACGAAATGTTATCCAAGTACGGAAAAAGTGACCGTTCGATTCAGGCACAAAAGCTGTGCCGCGTTGAGCCGAAATCGCCGGAAACTTGAGTATTCCCTAAACTACGTTCCAGAGAACCCTAGAAAAGTGCCGGCGGATAAGCAGTGGATTGTTAGAAAGCTGTCTTAAAGGTTGAGGCGCTCGGCGCTCGGTCGCGGAAAGTATGACAGTTCTGTGACAACCCACAAATATTCCCTTAAAGAAATACTTCTGTCGGAACATGCAACTGCTGCGTTAACGTGCAGGGCGTACCCAAAATCGGTAAGCTGTTGCAGCGAGGCGCAAAATGCATGAGCTATTTAATCCGAACCTTCCGCCCGAAGCTCTCCTGTCTGGTCGCTTCCGCATCCATGCGGTGAAATCCGACGCGATGGAGCCGGCGCTCCGCGGAGGGCGCGATTATGCGCTTCTCGCACCGGTAACTGCATATCAGGGAGAGGGGACCTACCTCATCGACGACGGCCTCTCGCTCGACCTCTACCGCGTTACCAACACGCTGGAGAAATGCGGCGCCCTTTGTCTGTCCAGGGAAAACCCACGCTACGGATCGAAGACGATCGGCAGGGATGATTTCAACGAAAGAGTTGTCGGCATCGTCGTGGCCGATATCAAAGTGCGAAACGAGCGGTTTCTCGCAGCTAGACGGTGAAGCGGCCGATGTAGCGACCCACGATGTGGATCTCGTCGAGAGTGAACTCGCGCTCCGAATGGCGCGGGTTATCGGAGATTATCTTCACGGTCACCGTCTCGGCGCCAGGACGCGATGTCACCTCGAGGCGCTTCACGACGACTCCGCCAAATTCATCTGCAAGCGCGTAGACGCCATCCGGTGATGGCACTCGATGACGCGTATCGATGAATACTACGTCGCCGTCACCAATGGTAGGTGACATAGAGTCCCCCTGCGCCGGGAAGGCGGCAACGTGAGCCGCCTTTACGCCCATCCTCGCCAGCATCCACTCGGGAAGGCGCCAGTGATCGCGGACGACTTCTTTCGCGAAGGTGATGCCGTTCCGGCTGGTTTGCTCGAGAGCACTGAAACCGCCGGCGCCGAGGCCTGCGACCAGGTCAATCTCGGGAATGTCTTTGCTCTTGTCATCGGTAGACCGGCCGTCGCTACGTTCAGGAGCTCCCAAATCGCCTTCCGGCAAGTCCAGGATCTCCGAGAGGCGTGAGCGGACATCCTCTTTGAGCTTGGCCGGAATGTTCCTCTCCATGAACTGCTGCATGTAGGCGGCGTTCTTCCCAAGCTCCAGCGAGACCTCTTTGTAATTCAGGCCTCGCTCCTGCATCCGCTTCAGAATCGTTCGTCTCACCTGGTCCATGAAAAAATCACTGGCATAGGAATTGACAGGAAGCGAATAGGAATGTACCTATCATTATAGTGATAGTCCTATTAGGAATTGGGCGGTGTCCGAACTCGAAGCTTTCAAGACCACGGTGGAAACCTTCATCGCCGATCGGAACATGACGCCGACGCAGTTCGGCAAGCAGTTCGCAGGCGATCCGCTTTTCGTCTTCCAGCTGAGAGACGGGCGCGAACCGAGGACGCAGACGCGCGAGCGCATCCTGCAGGCGATGGAAGCTTCTGAACAGGAGAATGCGGCATGACGTCACTTCTCCTCAAGCGCCCGCAGGTCGCGGCACATTTGCCAGATGACGTCCTTCGGCATCCTCAGGCGAACGGCAATGACCGCCTTCTCAACGCCATCGCCGTTTCGGGAGAGGGTGGCGAACGTCAATCGGATGATCCCGTCGACTTCCTCGATCTCGGTGACGATGTCGCTGAACAGCGCCGGAGCGCCGTGATCGAAGATCGGTGCGACACCGTCCGGCCCTCCCTTGAACCGGGTTTTGCCGACCGTCTGCTTCATGCTGGTTCCCCCTCTGTTGGCTGGCGTGCTCGGCGCGCTTCGATCGACGAGATGAATGCGAGGGCGGCGCGATGACTTCCGACGCTCAGATCAAAGCTTTCATCGACCGCATCCTTCGCTTGAAGGAAGAGCAAGACACGATCGGCGAAGACATCCGCGACATCTACGCGGAAGCCAAGAGCATGGGCTTCGACAAGACCGCCATGGGCAACGTCGTCGCGCACCTCCGCAAGGTGTCGAAGAAGGGCCATGACACCGTTGCGGAGCAGGGCGCCATCTTCGATCTGTACCTGGCTGCATACGAGGGTCATGCGCCTGCGCCCGCCCGCGCACGAGAAAACATTGAGAAATTTGACCGCGAAGCACGCGCCAAGCGCCGCACTTCCGAAGCTATGGATGACAACAAAGCATTCTCTGCCGAGTTGGCTGCAGCTGGCCTGATCTCGGAAGAGGCGCACGCAGAACACGTCGCACTCTCCGATGCCGTCGCCAGGAAGTACGGGGCAGGAGTCGTCGACCACGAGACCGGCGAAATCCTCGACGATCAGCCCCGTTCCGACGGTGGCCTGAACATCGTCACCAAGCACACCGAAATCGCCTCGTCCCCTCAAGGCGAAACCGCATCCCCCAGCGCTGAGGTGGAAGCCGCCAGCGCCAACGCAGGAGGCGAAGATGTAGACCGCAGCGCGGAGCGCGCCACCGCCGCACGTAACGAAGCGGATGCCACCGTCACTCCGGCATCCGCTTTCACCGCCAAGCCCAGAAGCGCACTCCGGCCGAACTGCCGGAACCCTGAAGCATGCGCCGGATATGGCGACAAGCATTGTCATGCCTGCACCGTTGCGAAGCGCCAGCAAGAGGAAGTCGCCTAAATGTTCAACGCCTTTGTCCGCCTCTCCAAAGCTGAAGACGCCATGGCGCAGCGCGCGATTGAAAAGGGCGTCGGTCTCGATCGCGCCCACGTATCGCGCATAGAGCTTTCGCAGATGGTCGCCGACTTCGCCGCCAAGAAAGGCGTCCGCCGGTTCGATCAAGGCGAATCCGGCTCCTACGAAGGCGTGCAGCACTTCCTTCTCTCCCGCGGCTACGAGCTGCGCCGCCGCGTCCACAAGTTCGAACTGAAGAAGGTCGGAACGGGCGGCCGCGCGAAGAGCATGGACTGGGGCAGCGTCCTCGACTTCGTCGACCAGCTGCGCGTCGGCGAGGGCAAGGAAACGCTCAAGAGGAGGGCTGCCTGATGCCACTGATGTTCTTCCTGTTACCGGTGTTCCCAATGTTCCCGTTCGTCGCCGTGCTGGCGGCTTGGGAAGACATATGGGGGTCGAAGCAATGAACGCGCTGGATCTCGGCAACGACGAGCGGATCAAGAAGGGGGTCCCCCATGTCTAGTTCTCTTTCGGTCACCATTGCCACCACCGGCGCGACTATCTGGCTTCTGCTGTTGCTGATGCCGTTTCTGTCCCGGTTCATCGCCCATGAATTCCGCCGCCGCGGATACACGGCAAAGGATTGAGCGCTTTCACCTCCTCCCGAGGCGCTCAACGCTGGTCCCGGTCCTCCTCCTCCCGATCGGGGCCAGCAACTCTCAACCTGATGCGCTTGTTCGCCAGGTTCATGACCACGGCTCGAACAGCGACACCCAAGGGGATGGGAGCCGGCGACGACGAGGTCACGTCGCCGGCTGTAGGGGCGGACGTTGCGGCGGAGCCCCTACGAAGCGGAAAGACTTGGGAGGGACCGGCAGCCGTTGGCGCGGTCCGGTCCTCTCCCTCGGAAGTAATGCCTGTGCGCATGCGCTTCTCCTTCACAAGAGAAACGATCTCACAGGAGACTCACAAGGTGCTGGAATTCAGAAACACGACCTTGTCCAAACGTGACAAGGCGAAAAGGAATAAGGCAATGTCCGATGTTTCTTATGCGCAAAATCTTTTCAGAGAAGCATTTCCAGAGAAGCGCTACGGCAGTGTCAAGAACCTGTTGTTTGAAGCTCAGCGTTTCATCTCCAAACACGTACGGAAAGACTTCACCCATCGTCGTGCGCGTTCGATCTGGGAAGGATCGGCCCGCCGCATCGACGCTGAAGAAATGGACGCGCTGCGGATCGCAGCAATCGAGGAGAGCAAGCGTGAACAACGAGAAATCCGTGCCCGTCTGGCTGTCCTGGATGCGAAGCTTGCCGCTGTCCGTGCGGCTGAAGCTCGCTCGCCGGTGGCAGCGCATCGCAAACGAGCGCGCTGACTGGGTCGAGTACATCGCTCCTGAACTGAAGGACGAGGACAGCCAATGAGCATCTATGTTCTCCGATCAGACAATCTCGTGAAGATCGGTTTCACCGACGATCTCCGGGCCCGAGTTCAGGCGATTGTTGCAGCTGTGCCGGTACCCGTGGAGTTCGTCGGGCATATGCCGGGAGGCAGGGAAGTCGAAGCGCATCTTCACGGCGTCTTCGCTCAATCGCTCTTCGCGAGGGAATGGTTCGTAGAGACGCCGGCTATGCGGTCGCTGTTCGAAACCATCCTCATCCCGAACCTACCTGAAGTCGCCACTCAAAAGCAGCGCAAGCGGACAGCTCAGACAGAAGCGCAGGCGGAACTCTCCACACGGGTCAGAGACGCTGCGGAACAGCGCTGGCCCCGGCTTAGCAAGGCCGAACGCGTTGAAGCTCTCGCCGCTGATCTTGGTTGGAACCGAGGCAGGGCCAAGGATCTCTACTACGCCGATCCCCGCGTTTCTTTAAGGGATTTTGAGCGCGCGGAACTCGATGTGTGGTTCGCGCGGCGCTTGGAATACGCCATCGCGCCTGAGCTGCGTGAGGAAGAAGGCGAGAAGGAACAGGATCAATGATGGTTTCAATGCCCCAGCGGCAACTAGGCCTCGATCGCCTTCATGCTGAGCAGGAGTTTGCCGTTGTACTCCGCGCCGTCGGCGCCCGAATGAACTCGACGATGGCAGTTCGGGCAGAGCGCGATGACGAAGCGCGGGTCGTCCGGCCCGCCGTCGGTGAGCCGGCGAATGTGGTGGGGCTCGAGGTAGGGCACACCGTTAGTCCGGAGGAACGGCGCCGATTGAGTGCACCCTTCACAATGTCCTTTGGCACGGGCAACGACATAGTCGCGAACGTCGCGGCTGCGTTCGAATACGGTGGCCGTCGACTTAGCCTTGCCAGGAGCAGGGGTGGCAGCCGCGAATGCACGTTTGCGCAGCTCTGCGAGGTTGTCGGTGGCCGGGAGGATATCGTCGACGACGGTGGTCACATTGTCGATTGGGCGAAGCTCAAAAACGAAAGCGTCCCGCATGTTCCCCGCTCGATCTGGCGCGCGGCGTGTCTGGTAACCCTCGCAGATCATTTCGCCCTCAAATTCCACGCCGTTCGGCAGAATTTTGAAGAGCAGAATGCTCTTTCCATTGACGGCCTGTTCCGCGATCGCGCGGTTGCCCTTCTGCATGACCATGTCGCCGATCTGGCCTTCACCGAAATACTCGAAGACGCCGTCGTCGCGCCACCGGTCGCTATAACCGTGTGCCTCACCTTCCTCGCCGGTGAAAATGACGATGACGGCATGCTCCGCGGGCGTGACGATCCCGCCGCGCTGCTGACCGTTAAACCTGCCATGTATATCTGCCCGGCGATTGTAGATCCGGCCCCGCTCAAAACCCCAAGACATTCTTTCCCCCGTCGCTCGATTGAGCGAGTTTTCGCATCTTCGGGTTGCGTCAGGGTTAATGTGGCGAGGGCGCGCGCATGACCATCTCGCACGCCACAATCATCGAATGGGCCGAAGCCCAGAAGCGCCAGAAGTTCACTTGGCTGGAAGATCACGGCCCGCGCTCCAAGCGCCCCCGTCCTGAGACTGAAGCCGAAAACAAGCTGCGCGACATCGCCATGCTCGACGCCGTCATTGCCATCTGCAAGGCGAGGGTGGCTGCATGAGAGCGGGAAGGGCAGGTACGACCTCAGTTGGTCATCCTCTGCGGGATCTCCTCGCCGGGCAGCGGACTGATGTCGGGGGCCTCGTCCGGGCCTACGTCGGGCTCTGGCTCTTCGATCGGTGGCTCCGGCAGATCTGGCGGCACATCCGGCGGCATGTCTGGCGGGAATTCAGGGTCATTGGGCTTCGGAATCGGCGTCCTAGGCATTCAGGCCTCCTCTTTGATGGCGCAACCGATACTGGGCCGTGTTTGTTCCAGGAGCCGGGAGGTGAGGCGTGACCGATTGGTTCTTCGACCCGCTTCTCCCGCTCCATTACGAGATGATCGTCATCGATATCCCGTGGCCGTTCGATCTCTACAGCGACGCCGGCGCGAAAAAGTCTGCGTCTGCTCAGTATGAGACCATGACGACCGAGCAGATCCTCGACCTGCCAGTCGGGCAGCTCGCGAGCATGGATTGCTTGATTTACTCATGGGCGACCGCGCCGCATCTCCCGCTCGCCATCGAGTGCCTGAAGGCATGGGGCTTCGAATACAAGAGCTTCATGACCTGGCGGAAGACGACGGCAGCCGGCAAGGTTCGCATGGGAACCGGCTACCGTGTCCGCACGACCGGCGAGATCGTGCTTGTCGGCACGCTCGGCAACCCGAAGCAATCCCATGTGCCGCCGACCATCTTCGACGGCGTGGCGCGCGAGCACAGCCGCAAGCCAGATGAGTTCTATGACCTCTGCGATCGGGTGATGCCGCACGCGCGGCGCGCTGACGTATTCGCTCGAGAGAGCCGCGCCGGCTGGCATGCGTTCGGGAACCAGGCGACCAAATTCGATGAGGTGGCTGCATGATCCCGCTCAGCCACGCTGACAAGCGTCTATCTCGCTCGGCCGCCATGAGCGGCAAGATGGATGAACGCCAGGCACTCGCTGCCATCATCCTCTGGAATTCAGGTCATTTCGACACATTCGACATCGCCCAGGTGCTCTCCTGCGGAGAAGACGCCGTGTGCCGGACCCTGCACGCTGCACGTCATGTAGGGAAGGGCGGTTGATGGCCGTGAACGCTTACTTCATCGAAGGCCCAGCGCTGATCTCGTTCTCTGGCGGGCGCACCTCGGCATACATGCTCTATCAGATCCTGCAGGCGCATGGCGGGAAGCTGGCGGATGATGTGATTGTCTGCTTCGCCAATACCGGCAAGGAACGTGAGGAAACTCTTCGCTTCGTCTACGAATGCGGCTCTCGTTGGAACGTCAAAATCCATTGGGTCGAATGGCGGCGGGGAAAGCCAATATACGAAGAAGTCGGCTTCAACAGCGCCAGCCGCAACGGCGAGCCCTTTGCTGATCTGATCGCGTGGAAACAGCGCCTCCCTAACGGTTTCGAGCGATGGTGCACCGAGTTCCTCAAAGTCAAGGTCATGTTCTCCTTGGTCGAAGACAAACTCAGTCTGAAACCGGGAGAGTTTACCGAGGTCATAGGACTTCGGGACGATGAGGGGATTCGCATCTTTCGCGGCCTTGAGGCTGCCGAGAAACACGGCCGCCGTGTTGCTTACCCGCTGGCCCGTTCGAAGGTCCGTAAACCTGACATCTGGAAATTCTGGCTTGGCGAGAATCGAGACCCGAAACGCCTCACGCATCCGTTGCCGCAAGGGTTCGACTTAGGTCTCTACCCGTGGGAGGGGAACTGCACCCTATGCTTCCAGAAAGGGAAAGGCATCCGAAAGCGGATCATCCGCGACAACCCTTCGGAGGCGCCATGGTGGATTTACCAAGAAGCCAGCCAGAACGGTTGGTTCGATAAGCGCGATCTCGTCGCGGAATTGGTCGCCCAGGTCCGAGCCAACCCCAGCTTTTTCGATGCCGACGACGACATGGATTACGACGTCGAGTGCGGCCTTCATTGCCCCTCGGAGGTAGCAGCATGACACTCGAAGACGCAGCCGACGCCGTCCGAGCCTACATCAAGGAGAAGGGCTATGAAGGTGGCCGCTACCGATCCGAATGGCTGGACATTGTCGATGAAGCCGTAACCGAGATCCGCGTGGAATTGGCGAACGGTCCAGTCGTCTTCGGGAAAGCTCCTGTTTGGGGTGAGCAGGAGGCGGTTGAGTGAGCATAATCGCCACCGCTTTGAAGCACATGCTCGCCGCCGGCATGGATCACGATGCGATTGTCGCTGCCGTCGCCGAGATGGAACGCGACATCGCGCCGGCCGTCGACCATGCTGCGGATAAGCGGCGGGAGTGGGATCGCGAACGGAAGCGGAAACAGCGGAATTCCTCTTTGTCCGGTGGAAGTCCGGTGGAAACGGGTGGAAATCAGGTGGACGCGGAAATCCTTTCCGCCCCTGAGGTTCCCCCCCACACCCCCCTTCCTAACCCCTCCAATCCTATTCCCCCTTCGCCCCCTAAAGGGGGCTCTTCCCCCGCCGAAGTCGATCAGGTCGTCACGGCTTTTTCGGACATGGCTCGCCAGGCCGGTCTTTCGGTGCCCAAGGCCATCACGGCTTCTCGCCGTCGGTCGCTGCTGCTGCGGATCGAGGAACACGGCTTGCCGGCCGTCCTCGACGCCATCGAGCGCATTGGCCGCAGCCGCTTCTGCCGCGGCGAGAACGATCGAGGATGGCGCGCCGATCTCGACTTCCTCTGCCAGCCGAAGAGCTTCGTATCGATCCTCGAAGGCAAATACGACGATCGGCCATCGCATCCGCAGCAAGCGCCACCGCGCCCCCAGAGCCCCTCCATGCAGCGCCACCACGAAATCCACTCAAGGCTGAAACGAGAACTCTACGGTGAACCAGATGACGAATTTGCCGGCACGACTGTCGACCTTGCAGCAGGAGATTTCCGCTCTCACTGAGAAGCTCGGCCCGGCCAGTGCCGACGAGATCGGCCAGTGCATCGAAGGCCTCATGAGCGGCGGCATGCGGGTCTCCGAAAGCATCACCGCGGCGAACCCCGTCGAGGAATACCGCCTCTCGCTGCGGAACGTCCCGGTCTACGGCCTGCGCCGAGCCTACGTGAAGCTCAAGCGCGGCGAATACGAAAACATCAACCTGGCCTTCATCCCGCTGCCGGCGGAACTGGCGGCCATGGCGAATGCCGAGTGCCGAATCCTGCGTGAGGACCGCATCCGCAAGCAGGAGACGCTTCGCGCGATCGAGGACAGCGTGAGCAGGACGTTGCCGAGCGCTCATGGTCTGATGGACTTGCGTGTCACCCAGCGCGAGCGCGCCAACGAACTGGCGGCCAAAGGCTTCTATCTGGTCGCCCAGGGCGTCGATCATCAGGAGTTCGCGACGCTAGCCAGGTCGAGGGAACTGCCGGCCGGCTCAATCCTCCTTTGGGCCATCGACGAGGTCTGGTCGCCGATCGCGGTCCGCGTGAACCGGAGCGCCATGCACACGCGCCTGAAGGTCCAAGCAGCCGAACCGATATCGCCTGAGCGGGCCGACGAGATCGCCCGCATGTTGGCGCTTCCCGATGCTCGCGAGGTCAGCGCCGAGCAGATGGCTTACCGCCGCAAGGCGCAGGAGGACATTGACGCCGTAGAGCCAGTGGAAGAGGAGCGCGCAGCATGACCACGCATGACCCGGCATTCATCGAAGCAGCCGCGAAGCTTTGGAGGGACGGACTGTCAGCCTCGAAAATCGCCAAGGCTCTCGGCGGCAGCCGCAACGTTTTCGTCGGAATTGCCTACCGCAACCGGGACTTGTTTCCGAAACGGACGAAGCGAAAGCTACAAGTTAGGGCGCCGGCGCCACGCGTTCGTAAATCGCTGCAATTGCCCGCGCCCGCGTCGGCGTCTGCTGCGATCGAGGTCGGAATTTCGGCCATGGCGGACGGCGCCGAGCGGCTGCCTACCTCAAAGCAGCTTCATGAACTGAAGGCCGGTCAGTGCTGCTGGCCAATCAATAATGGCGGTCCGTATCTGTTCTGTGCAGCGGAAACGACAGGCCGCTACTGCAGCAACCACGCGGCAAGGTCCTTGAAGAAGAACGAGGTGCAGGAATGAGAAGATCACGTTGGTATGCAATCAGGGTTGCGCCAGGTTACCAGCGCATGGCCGCCGCCGACGATCGGCTGCCGGAAAGCCGGCGCATGGAGTCGATCATCGAGCGGAACTGCCGCAAGGATGGCTTCGACATCTTCATGCCCTCGTTCTACGCCGAACTGAAACACCACAGGACGAACAAGCTCATCCAGAAGCGCTTTCCATTCCTGGTCGGTTATGCCTTCGTGAACCTGCCCAGGTTGAACTTCGAGGAGTTGCGCCGCGTCGACGGTGTGGTGTGCTTCCTCCGCGGCGGAGCTGGCGGCCATGGTCCGCTCGAATTTCCAGACGGCATGATCGAGGCGCTGTACTTCGCCGAGCATGAGCGTCGGCAGACCTTCCTCTATGAGCAGCATTGCCGGAAAGAGAACGAGCGCCAGGGGCGGGTCGAGCACCTCAGGGGCCAGCTCCGAAAAATACTGCCGAAGGGCAGAAAAGCGCGCGCCTCGATGGTCGGGCAAGCCGAGAGAGCTATAGATTCTCTGAGCCCTCAGATCAAAGAGCGCGTGCAGAATATAATCAGTGAATTGAAAGCGCTCACCAGCGATGTTGATGTTGAAAATCTCCGGGAGGCCGTATAGATTTCCTGCAGTGATTTGCGGTTGTACAGTTGCGGACCTCACGTAGGGAACACTCGCCGGACCGCTGCCGAAAGTTCACCCTCGGCGCATAGGAGAAATGCGCCTTTTTCTCGGCTCTCAGGTGCCTCCGCTTCTATCATCGATTCTGTTGAACCAGGCCTGGCGCGCCACCTTGCACGCCTTTCGCGTTGACGATGTAAGGTGTTTTGCCGCCACGATTTGGCCTGCCGCGCATGGAACGTTTTATGGCTTTGATCGCTAACTGTGCCTGATGACGTTTGAGCTTGTAAGTGAAGTATCGCGTCCCCGTCGATCGCGACATCAGCAATTCGATGCGCCTGATTAGCTCTTTGATCCTCTCGATTTTGGCTTTCTTTCGCCCGTTTTCGACTCTGAGTTTGGGGCTGGCCCGGTATTTCTTCCTGCTCATCAGATCTCCCTGAGATGCACATAGGTGACGCGAGCAAAGTCAAGAGCGGCCACCCATCGACCGCCGTCTATGCGGTAGGGTGGTCGCCTTTCCGGTTCAAAAAGCAAGCAACGTCTCGGATAGTTTTTTGCCTGAATCTATAGCTGCACGCCAGATTGTGATTTCACCCTCAATCAGATCGGCTTTTTCGGCAGGCGTGTAAGTGTCGTAGTCCCCAATCTCTGCTCGCTTGATGGTCAGGTAGACAGCATTGACCATGCCATAGAAGAGCACGAGTTCCTTGGTTATTGGGCCGAGGCTGCCGATGCTTGAAAGGTTCGCTGTGTAGATCGGGAATTGACCCTGATTGCGCTCTTCCTCTGCGAGGAATCCACGCAATTGAACGTCCATCCCAGACCGAGCTTGTCGTGCCATGTGTTCGGCCATCCGAATCTTGCCCCGACGCTCGGTAATCTCAAGGAAGGACTTGATCTCGGCGCCAAGGGCGAAGGCCAATGATCGCCGTCGCGCGGCGATATCGGCATTTCTTGATCTGGTCTGCGCCAAATAGCTTGCTGTCGCGCCAATGATGCTGCCTAGCAGCCCCGACAGGCCGGTTATGATTTGGGGCCAGTAATCTGCCATCTGATCCACCGTGATCACTGCACCGATCGATGTCACGACCAGAGGCATCTGTCGCACAAAGGGTTCTTGGGGTCCGTTGCTTCCCACGAGGGCATCGGGTTCTGACAGTGGATGCAAATTGTGCCTGACCGCTGTCGGTCGGCAACACCCCAGGATCTTAACCAGGTGTCCTGGGCCTTCTCTCGCAGTTTAATGGCATTGTCGCGGCGCTTAAACTCTGCCGCGCGTTCTTCATCCGTAAAGCCGCTCATCCCATCCTCCATGATACAACCGTTGGAGGATTACTCAGCGGGCCAATGTAAGCAAGTGGTGAATTGATACGCCCTCAACCACGGGCAGCAATGTTCGAGGACAGCGTTTCGCCATCGTTCGCACCCGGGCTGGGAGCGCGACCACCCTGTGACCGCCATCTATGCGGTAGGATGGTCGCCTTCTTTTCAAGAGATCGGGCGGCGGCTGCGTCGGTCGAGCCACGGCAGGACGACGACAGGTCGTGGTTAGTCGGTTAAACGGCAGACAAAAACCCAGGTAGGCTGCCACCCTTCGGGGCCGATTATGGTGCGCCCGGTACTTCATTCGTGCCGCCGTGAAAACGGATGGCCGCCTCAAGCCGGCGATATCGGGTCGCCGGGCGGTCACAGACGGGAAGAGCTGACATCTATGCGCCCTCGCTACGGCGAGGCTTCCCGGTAGTCATCAGTAGCAGTCTGTAGCCCCGCCGCTCACCCGGTAGCGGGGCTTTCATTGTCCACCAGAAAGGAAAAAGCATGCGCAGCTTCCGAAGTATGATCTTCGCCGGCCTGGCAATGATTGCCTGCGCCATGATCGTGACGCCAGCCGCGGCGTCTGTGCCGATCGATCCTGGCATCAACGCCCCGCCCTCGGTCCTCGATGACCATCAGGCTCCGGTCCAGATCCACATCGCCAAGATGGCACTGACCTGCGAAGCCCGCGACATGCCGGCGCCGATCGCCCTTCGAAGTAGCTTCTCCACTGGCCACATGACCGTGGCCGCTCGCAGCCTGACATCCGGAGCCGTCCGCTTCATCGAACTCCGAAGGCGATGCTAGCGGGACTAATCATGGCGATTAAGAGAAATTGCCCGGAAGCGCCGTCAATCGCTTCCGGGCTAACCGATGTCTCAACTTGTGCCCTCAGGAGAGGGTAGAGGATGGAACATCAGCCACGGCTTAATCGCCCATTTACGCCGGCTTCACTATTTTGAGAATGCTCTCCGCGGACAGCGAGCCAGCAGTCAACCCGCGGCTACGCACCTCTTCGTTGTAGATCAGCAGCATCCTCCTATAAGAGGGAAGACTGCTCTGGGTATGGGAGTTCAACTGGCGACCTCGGAATTCGGAAAAGCGGCCTAGCTCATTGATCATAAATGACGCCACGCCGTGGTGTTCGTCGTGGTTTCCATCAAATCCTGAGAATTCCAAGTCGAACGGGTACGCATCCTTCTCAAGCTGGGCTTTGTCTGCGGGCGAAAGCTGGCGAACGCTGTGCTCGATGTAAGACCACATACCGAGGATTTCGGCAGTCTCGTCCGCTATTCTCGGGTCTGTGTCGTCCGTGGGGATTCCGGGAAACTGCCACGTGAGAGCCCATGTATTGCCGCTTAAGATAGCGGAGCGGATGAAGCCCAAGTCTAGCTCCTCCTTGCCATCTTTTTCTGCGGCAAGAGCCATCAATATCAGTTTTTCACCTTGTGACAGTTCATGCGCGATCCTTTCCGTTTTGAGGTGAAGTAGATGTATTCAATCTCAACGCGAAGTGGCAAGCAGATCGGTGCTCGAAGAGCTCGAAAAGTCGCGGTTCCTTAATGGGGCAGCCTCTCTGCCAGAAGCGACCAGCGCCACCGGCAACTATTTTCGATGTTAGCGGCTCACCATTCGTTGTTGCCGAGGACATGCCGGAATGGGTAGAGGCGACCTTCCTCGATCCAGCCTCACCGGTCCATAACCCGGACCATCTCCACCTGCGCTCCGCAGACATAGGCTTCCTCTGGACCATAGTCGGCAACAGCAAGAAGGGCCGCCGCGTCATCGGCCAGTGCGAGACAGGATCTCCGCAGGGTACGATGGGCAAGTGGTCCCGGGCCCGGGCTGAGATGCAGGTCAAGCAGTGGTTCGGCCACGTGCCGGACTTCATCATCACGCTGGACGCTGAATACTGCCGAGAATGCGGAGACGCCGAGTTCATGGCGCTGGTCGAGCACGAGCTCTATCACGCCGCCCAGGACGTCGACGCATTCGGCGCTCCCAAGTTCAGCAAGTCGACCGGCCGGCCGGTGTTCGTCATCCGTGGACATGACGTTGAAGAGTTCGTCGGCGTCGTTCGTCGCTATGGGGCAGATGCTGCCGGTGTCCGCGCAATGGTCGATGCGGCAAACCAGAAACCCGAGATCGCCAGAGTGCAGATCGCACATGCATGCGGCACCTGCCAGCTTAGGGTCGCGTAACTGACCGGAGCCTGACCGAGACATGGCCAAGGGCAAACTTAAAGATGAGGTAAAGACCTTCATCGTCCAGAGCCTCGCCTGCTTTGACACTCCCTCGATCGTCGTCGAGGCAGTCAGGAAGGAATACGGCGAGACGATCACGCGCCAATCGGTCGAAGGATATGACCCGACCAAAAAGGCCGGCGGCAACCTCGCAGTGAAGTGGAAGCTGCTGTTCGAAGAGACCCGTAAGACGTTCCTCGAGGATACGGCGACCATCGCCATCAGCCATCGCGCCGTTCGGCTTCGCGCTCTTCAGCGCATGGCGGAGAAGGCTGAAACTCAGGGCAACATGGTGCTGGCAGCATCGTTGATGAAGCAGGCAGCCGAAGAGGTGGGTAACGCCTACACGAACCGGCGCGAACTGACGGGGAAGGATGGAAAGGACCTGCCGGTACCCGTATCGCCGGTGACGATCTTCCAGTTGCCCGATAATGGCAGAGGCTGAGCAAGGGCAGGGCGCCCAGACGATCATCCGGCCCCAAGCTGGCCCGCAGACAGCATTCCTCGCCTCGCCGGCGGATATCGCCATTTATGGCGGCTCGGCGGGCGGCGGGAAAACATGGGCGCTGCTCATGGAGCCGCTGCGCCATGTCGCGAATCCGCAGTTCGGCGCCGTGTTCTTCCGGCGCACGCTAGTGCAGGTCCGGAACGAGGGCGGTCTCTGGGACGAGAGCGAAAAGCTCTATCCCAGCCTGATGGCAAAGCCGAGAGTGGCGCCGGATCTGTCGTGGACGTTTCCGTCTGGGGCGTCGGTCAGTTTCGCGCACCTCGAGCACGACAAGACGGTATCGAACTGGCAGGGCTCGCAGATCCCGCTGATTTGCTTCGACGAGCTGACGCACTTCAGCGCCAAGCAGTTCTGGTACCTGCTGTCGCGTAACCGATCGATGTGCGGTGTCAGGCCCTATGTCAGGGCTACCTGCAACCCGGATGCGGATAGCTGGGTCGCCGAGTTCATTTCCTGGTGGATCAACGAGGACACCGGGCTGCCAATTCCTGAGCGGGCTGGCAAGCTTCGTTGGTTCGTCCGCATTGGCGATGCGGTCATCTGGGCGGATAGCCCGGAAGAGCTTGCCGAATACAAGAGCCCGGTGGACGGCACGCCGATCCCGCCGAAGTCGGTAACCTTCATTCCGGCGAAGCTGACGGACAACGCCGCGCTCATGGCGGCCGATCCCGGCTACCTCGCCAACCTGATGGCCCTGCCGACGGTCGAACGCGAGCGCCTCCTCGGCGGCAACTGGAAGATCCGGCCGGCGGCTGGCCTTCTGTTCCGCCGCGGCTGGTGTGAGGTCGTCGACGCTATCCCCGCCGGCGCGCGCTGGATGCGCGGTTGGGACTTTGGCGCGACACCGAAGACGGAGAGCAACGATCCGGACTGGACCGCCGGTACCAAGATCGGGAAGCTCCCGGACGGGCGGTACATCGTTGCTCACCACTGCCGCGATCGTCTGTCGCCATCTGGAGTCGAGCGGCTGCTCAAGAACACGGCCGAAGCCGACGGCAAGGATGTGCATATCTCCCTGCCGCAGGATCCGGGCCAGGCCGGCAAATCGCAGGTCACGAATCTGACGAAGCTGCTGGCAGGGTTCACCGTTCGGTCGTCACCCGAATCCGGTGACAAGATCACGCGGTTCAGCCCGTTCTCTGCTCAGGCTGAAGCGGGCAACGTGCTGGTCCTTCGCGGCCCTTGGAATGAGACCTGGTTTTCGTCGCTGGAAGGCTTTCCCGAAGCCGTGCATGACGACGACGCCGACAGCACGAGCCGAGCCTTCAACGCGCTTCTGAGCGCAAGCACGTACACGCTGGCGAACGTGTGACCGTCATCGGCTATTGCATGAGGTCGCGCTCGCCTTGCCTTCGATAGAACGCGGGGATCAGTCGATACCATTGCGTATACCCTAGCACAGCAAAGATCGGCGTTATTACGAGCGTAGTCTCTGCAGGCGTCGAAAGACCCTTGTACAACAGAACAATGCCGATCGCTGATGCAAAGATCCCGAGAGGAAATGTCAGTGCGGCGAGCGTCCAGTGACTTATCGCCATTAAAAGAAGCTCGTTTTGGGGGAAAACGAAATTCGCAATGATACTCCCGAGACCGACGACGAGAACTACCAGTATGTAGGCTGCTCTATAGCGCCGCATTCACCACCCCCTGTGCTCATTGCCGGCACGCATGCATACGTTAAGCCCTGCCCAGCTGCAAGCAGCGCGTGCAAGAACAATCTCAGGAGCGGACATGGCCAACATCATCGCGTTCGTCCGCGACAGCCTGACAAACATGGTCGCCAATCTCGGGACAAGCCGGGACAAGGCGGCGGCTTCGTTCTACTCGATGCCGATCCTTGCTGATGAGGATCTGCTCAACGCCTACCGTGGCGCCTGGCTGCCGCGGAAGATTGTCGACATCCCGGCCTTTGACAGCATGCGCGCTTGGCGGGACTGGCAGGCAAAGAAGCCGCAGATCGAGGCGATCGAGGCCGAAGAGAAGCGGCTGAACCTCAAGGGGAAGCTTCTCGAAACCCGCATCAAGGCGCGGCTCTGGGGCGGCGCTGCCATGGTCATCGGTACGGGCGACCAGGACCTGACGCAGCCGCTTGACGCCGAGCGCGTCGGCAAAGGCGGCCTGAAATACCTCACGGTCATGACGCGCCGCCAGCTGACGGCCGGCGAGATCGATCGTGACCCGGCCTCGGAGTGGTTCGGCAAGCCGAAGCTTTACCAGATCCGGTCCGCTGAAGGCATGCAGGTCGATATTCACCCGTCGCGCCTGGTCATCTTCAACGGCAACCCGCCGCCAGATGATGAGATCGTGACCACGACCTATGCAGGATGGGGCGACAGCGTGCTCCTCTCCGTCGTCGATGCGATCAAGCAGGCCGACGGTACCGCGGCGAACATCGCCAGCCTTGTGTTCGAGGCCAAGGTCAACGTGATCCGCATTCCGGATTTCATGCAGAATCTCGGCGACGAGCGGTACCGGGCCAAGATCCTCGAGCGCTACACCCTCGCAGCCACTGCGAAGGGCATCAACGGCGACCTCCTCCTCGACAAGGAAGAGGAATACGAGCAGAAGCAGGCGAGCTTCGCGACTTTGCCAGAAGTCCTTATGTCGTTTCTGCAGATCGTCTCCGGCGCCGCGGACATTCCGGCAACCCGTCTTCTCGGGCAGTCCCCGGCCGGCATGAACGCCACCGGCGAAAGCGACCTGCGCAACTATTACGACCGCCTGCAGGCCATGCAGACCGTCGAGATGACGCCGGCGATGGCGCGCCTCGACGAGTGCATCATCCGGAGCGCCCTCGGCTCCCGCGATCCGGACGTATACTACGAATGGGCGCCGCTCTGGGGCATGTCGGAGAAGGAAAAGGCCGACGTCTTCAAGACGAAGGCCGACGCCGCCCGCCAGCTGGTTGGTACGACGCCCGGGCAGGAGATCATCCCGCGTGATGCGGTGTCCGACGCTCTCGTCAACACGCTCGTCGAGGACGGCTCGCTGCCTGGCCTCGATGCTGCGATCGAAGAGCACGGCAAGCTCTCCGAACAAGAGCCCTCCGAAGAGGAACTTGCCGCGGCAGCAGCCGCGCAAGCAGCGAACGAAAACCAGCCGGCCCGCAACAAGCAGGCGGCAAACGACGCCGCGCCGCGCACGCTCTACGTCCGCCGTGACGTCATCAACCGTGCTGAGATCGTCCGCTGGGCGAAAGAGCAGGGTTTCACCGACGTCGTGCCCGATCTTCACGTCACGATCGCCTATAGCCGCACGCTGGTGGATTGGTTCGAAATGGGCGAGAGCTGGTCGCCGCGGCTTGAGATCGCAGCCGGTGGTCCGCGCCAGATGGAAGGTCTCGGCCCGGATGGTAAGTACAAGGCTCTGCTCATCACCGCATCTGAACTGGTCTGGCGCCACCGCGCGATGATCGAAGCCGGCGCGTCGTGGGATTGGCCGGAATACCAGCCGCATATCTCTATACAGATCGGTGGCAATATCGATCTGTCCAAGGTCGAACCCTACCAGGGCAAGATCATTCTGGGACCGGAAATCTTCGAGGAGCTTAGGGAAGACTGAAGCCTAGGAAGCAAAGAAGCTCGAGGCGCCGGGATCTCCCGACGCGCTCTTCCTTTTCAGGCCCACTAGCCGTTCAAAGCGTTCTGCAGCGCGGTCACGACTTCGTTCTCAGGCTGCACGACCGAGATGATGACGCAACCGCTACCGTCGCTGCGGGGGACCGTGGTGTGGATATTTGTGTAGTTGCTGAAAGTGTCGACAGCGACAACCTGCAACGGGTTCACGAAAACCCTCGTATTCAGCGGGATCGTGCGAGTGAAAGATGCATAGCGCATTGTACGGCTCCTGGTTGTTTGAAGACTACCAAGTCGCCCATGTCCGGCGTCCAGTGTCCAGACTGACAAAGGACTGATAGAGGTTATCAACCATGAAATTCACCGATCTTGCGCCGATCGCGGGCACGCGACGGACCGCTGACTAGATCAGGCAAACGGAACTTTAAAACTCTTCGATCTGGTAAGGCGCATCTCCATCCCAGTCGTTGCCAAAAAAGTTGATGCGCTTGAAGACACCGCTGAGAAGGCCCTTCTCACGGAGATATTCCACCTGATAGTCAGCGCCCATGTGCCGATGCGTTGAAAACGGAACTCCTATGTCTCGTAGGGCCTGGCACATCGCAAACACAGCACTGGTCTCCGCCCGGAATACATAGACACGTTCGGAGCCGTCGAGTTGCTCGAAGCCGAGTCGCGTGAACGGCTCGACTGGCTCGGAACTGCCAACCTGCAGCAGGATACGCTCGCTCCCGATATCAGTGACCCTCGTTGGGCGCATCCCGGCGTTCCGGCTGGAAGGGGGCAATTGCCCCTGGTCTTTGGTCACTGCCATTGAGCGTTCTCGATTCTTTGTTGCCGTAGGAAACAATATCATGCGCTTCATTGATGCTTCAACCATCGCGGGTACGCGGCGGACAGCTGACGGCTACCTAGTTGCTGACGTCCGCACGGCAAGGACCGGCATCCAGCTTTATGCCGGCCGTGAAGTCGGCAAGCCGGAAATGCAGGTGGTCAAGGTCTACCGCCCAGAGGATGAGGTATTCGACAAGGCGAGCCTCGGCAGCTACGCGCACAAGCCGGTGACGAACGATCACCCAGTTGAGGCCGTGACCCCGGATAACTGGAAGGCCGTTTCGGTCGGGCAGATCGGCGACGAGGTCGCCCGTGATGGGGAATTCGTCCGCATCCCGCTCATCGTCATGGATGCAGCCGCGATCAAGGCGATCGATGACGGCAAGCGCGAGCTCTCCGCCGGCTACACCTGCGATCTCGCATGGGAGGCTGGCACCACGCCAGAGGGCGAGAAATACGACGCCATTCAGAAGGATATCCGGATCAACCACGTCGCCATCGTGCAGCGCGGCCGTGCCGGATCGGAAGCTCGCATCGGCGACGGTGCGGGGAAGTGGGGCGTGAGCCCCGTCAACACCCAGATAGCAGATGAAAGGATACCCAAGATGGATCTGCGAAAACTTCTGGTCGATGGGCTCACGGTCGAGACGACCGATCAGGGCGCACAGGCCATCATCAAACTGCAGAAGGACTTGGAATCGTCCGCTGCAAAGTTCGCCGACGCCGAAAAGGCACATCAGACGGCTCTGGCCGCCAAGGATGCCGAGCTCGCGAAGAAGGATGCCGAGATCGATGCGCTGAAAGGCAAGATCCTTTCGGACGCCGACCTCGACAAGCGGGTACAGGCTCGCGCCGGTCTCGTCGCGAAGGCCAATGTGCTCGCCAAGGACGTCAAGACCGAAGGCCTTTCCGATGCCGCCATCCGCAAGGCTGTCGTCGTCGCCAAGCTCGGCGATGCCGCCATCGCCGACAAGTCGGAAGCCTATATCGACGCCCGCTTCGACATGCTGGTTGAAGACGCCAGCAAGGGCGGTGGCGCCGATCCTTTCCGCGTCGCTGTGCAGCAGGGCCTCTCGCAGGTCTCTGACGCCAGCGCCTCCGTAACCGCTCACAAGGCCATGGTCACCGATCTCGAATCGGCCTGGCAGACGAAGGGAGCTAAGTGATGCCTGCAGTTCAGACCACTTACAGCGCCCAGCACGCTCGCTGGGTCGAGGGCATGAACCTCAACATGGAGCCGTCCGTCGTCGTCACCCGCCTCGCTGAGGACGTGGAAGGCATCGGCTTCGGCAAGGTGTGCGTTCAGGGCACCGCCGACAATCAGGTGGTGGACTCCGAAGCGACTGCCAAGTTCGTCGGCATCGCCGTGCTCGACATCACCCGGCCGACAGGCAAGTACGAGCAGTACGAAAACGTCGCCGTCATGAAGAAGGGCGTCATCGTCGTGCAGGCCTCCGAAGCCGTCGCCGTCGGCGATCCCGTCTACTACACCCCGGCGACCGGCGTCCTTTCCAAGACGTCGACGTCGAACACCCTCATTGCGAATGCTCAGTGGGATACCAGCACCGCTGGTGCCGGTCTCGCTGCTCTTCGCCTCGGCTAACAGGAGCGATCTCGATGAATGCCATTATCACTCAGGACGCTCAGCAGGTCGCAATGAGCTTCCTTATCCGTCAGGCCTCGCTTATCGAGCCGACGGTCTATGCGATCAAGTACCAGGAGATCCAGTACGCCCAGCTGATCCCCGTCGACACCTCGGCGCCGGAATGGATTCAGTCTGTGACCTACTTCTCCATGGACGGAGTGGGCCAGGCGCAGTGGTTCTCCGGCCTGGCGCACGATGTGCCGAAGGTCGAACTGACCCGCGAGAAGTTCGAAACCGGAGTCAGCATGGCCGCCATCGGCTACGGGTACACGCTCGAGGAGCTCGGCACTGCTCAGCTGCTCGGCATGAACCTCAGTGCCGATAAGGCCACTCTCGCTCGCCGCGTCGCGGAAGAGAAGATCGACACCGTCGCTTTTGTCGGCGATACCGGCAAGGGCTTCACCGGCCTGGTGAACGCTTCGACGCCGACGGCTACCACGGCCCCGGCCGACGGTACCGGCTCGGCAACGACCTTCGCCAGCAAGACGCCGGACCAGATCCTCCGCGACATCAACGGCCAGCTCACCGGCATCTTCACCGGCACGCTTGGCGCGGAGATCGCGGACACGCTGCTCCTGCCGTATTCGGTGCTGCTCGATCTTTCGACGCGCCGGATCGACGCCGTCAACCAGACGACCATCCTCGAATGGATTCGGCGGAACAACATCTACACGCTGACGACCGGTCAGGAACTGACTATCCGCGGCGTGTTCGGCTACCTCGATACGGCCGGCGCCGGCAGCACCAAGCGCATGGTTGCCTACCGCCGCTCGCCCGAGGTGCTGAAGATGCACATCCCTATGCCTTTCCGGTTCCTGCCGGCCTGGCAGACCGGACCGATGAAGTTCGACGTTCCGGGCATCTTCCGCGTCGGTGGCGTCGACATCCGCCGGCCGAAGGCTGTCCGTTACCTCGACGGCATCTAAGGGGAGGCGATGATGAAAGTCACCAACACCCAGGCAGGCCCGCGGGGCATCAACACGGTCAACGGCCCGGTTCTCATCGAACCGGGCGAGACTGTTGAAGTGGAAGTCTTCGATCGCGAGAAGGCGCACATGGAGGCGTCCAAGTGGTTCGATGTCGACGGCGACTACACCGAGAATCCGAGCGTCACCGCGGCGCCCGCGTTGAAGGAAGCCGCCGAGAATACCGAATCCGAGCTGGAGCGTCTCCGCGCACAGCTTGCCGAGCGCGACGCCGAACTGGCGAAGCTCAAGGCAGAGCAGCAGGAAGAGCAGCCCAAGACGGCGGCCGAGGTCCTCGACATGGCGAAGGATCCGAACGTGCAGTTCATGTCCTTCAAGGCAGCGGCTTCGAAGCTGCTCGGCGACAAAACGCCGGCCAAGAAGGACGAGATCCTCGCCGCGCTCGAAGAGCTGGCCACCAAGCCCTGACAATCAGCCCGGCGGCTATCTGCCGGGCCACACTTGCATCGGAGATCGACATGGCTGGATACGGCGACAATGCAGGCTTTACGTCTTACGCTGAAGCGGCCGGCTATGTCTTTCCCGATGGCACGAGCGATGCCCAGAAAACCGCTGCACGCCAGCGCGGCTCTCTGGTGATCGATCGGTATGAGCCGCGGTTTAGCGGCAAGCGGACCGGTGGGTATGCCCAGGAGCGGGCATGGCCGCGCACAGGCGCCACGACCTATTACGGCGAGGCGCTTCCGTCGGACACGGTCCCGGTCGCGATCATCAATGCCTCGTATGAGGCGGCCTTCATCGAGCTGACAAATCCCGGCAGCCTTTCACCTGTCGTTACCGGGACATCCACGGTAAAACGCGAGAAGGTAGGACAGCTTGAAGTCGAATATTCAACTTCTTCTTCAACTGAAATTGATCAGATAGTTGCCCTTGCCACGCCAGTCGTCACGCTGATCGAAGGGCTGCTCTGGCCGTTTCTTGTGCCGATCCTCCCCGGGGCTCTGGTTGTCTGATGGCGAACCCTCTTTTCGCCCGCCTGCAAGCGACTGCGCAGCGCCTCATTGCCAAGTATGGCCAGACGGGCACCGTAACGCGCATCTCCGAGCCTGATCCGGTCAACGGTGGCGATCCGGTACCGACGCCGCACACGGCCACGCTTGTGCCGATGCAGTACGAGGCGAAGGAGATCGACGGTACCGAGATCCTGGCCGGTGACATGCAGATTTACATCAGCAGCGTCGGCCTCGCGATCGTCCCGACCGTTGGTGACCTGGTCAGCGCCAGCGGCAAGACATTCCGCATCATCAATGCGGACCCGAACAATTACGACGGCCTGACCAACGTCGTTTTCATCGTCCAGGGACGGATCGCCTCTTAGTCGTGACCAGGCGCCGACCACTGGAGCTGGAACAAGACGCTATCATCGCGCGACGGGAACCAGCAGTGAGCATCGAGACCGGATGCTTCAGCTTCGGCGCTAGGGTCCTTGAGAACGTAACAACCAGCATACGTCTTCACCGACTTGCAAAGCCGCTCCAAATCCGAATGGCGGACATTTCTGACTAGAACAGGCTCAAACTCTTCCATTGGTTCGCTCCCCTGCGATCCGGCGGCAAGAGACTATTATCGAAAGCTAATGTTGAAAAGAGAGGATTCCAGCCATGAAAATCCGCTTCGTGAAGGGCTATAACTCCCACGCCGTCGGCGACGTCGTCGATGCGTCCGACCTGTCGGGCGGGCTCGCCCAGGGCCTGATCAATCTCGGCATCGCTGAAAAGATGCCTGAGGAGAAGGTCGCCAAGAAGGGCGAGAAGGCCGGCGCCGCGGAGTAATGGCAACCCTTCGCCAGCAGCTCGACGCGCTCATCGACGAGCTTTCCCCGGTAATGGAGAAGGCCTTCCGCGAGGCGATCGAGGACATCAAATCCGAGATCGTGCTTCGCGAAGTCGTCGAGCGGCTCGAGCGCCGGGACATCGAGGGCGCCATTGCGGCGCTGCATATCGACCCGGCTGCCTTCCGGCCGCTGTCCGAAGCGATCCGCACCGCCTTCAACGCCGGCGGTCTCCTCGTCGCCAAGAACATGCCCCGCCTGGCAGACCCGATGGGCGGCCGTGTCGTCTTCCGCTGGGACGTTCAGAACCAGCGCGCCGAGCAGATTATCCGCGAAGCCTCGTCGACGATGATCACGCATGTCACCGAAGACACGAAGCAGATGGCCCGGGAGCGGATCGAAGCCGGCTATGCCAAGGGGCAGGGGCCGAACACGATCGCACTCGATATCGCCGGCCGGGTGAACAAGGTCACCGGGCGCCGCGAGGGTGGCTTGCTCGGCATGACGTCGCAGCTGGCCCGCACCGTCGAGAACGCGCGCACGGCGCTGCTGTCGGGCGATGTTGAGGGCATGAAGCACTACCTGACGCTGACGCGTCGCGACAAGCGCTTCGACCGGCAGGTCGCCAAGGCCATTCGGGAAGGCAAGCCGCTACCGGCCGACGCCGTCGCAAAGATCACCGGGAGGCTTGCGGACCGATATGTCCAGCTTCGGGCCCAGACGATCGCGCGGACGGAAACGCAGGCATCGGTCCATGCGGCCAAGCACGAGGCATACCAGCAGGGGCTGGACCGCGCCGGCCGCGATGCTGCTCTCGTAACCAGGCGCTGGCGTTCTGTCGGCGACGGCCGGGTGCGCCACACACACCAGGCCCTGAGCGGCGACGAGCTCGCCGGTATGGATCTGCCGTTTCAATCGCCGTCGGGCGCCCTGCTGCGCTTCCCGGGCGATACGAGCCTCGGCGCCGGCGCGGCTGAGATCATCGGCTGCCGCTGCCACGTCGAATACAACTTTGACTTCGCGGAAGAATACGCGAGATCGCGAGGCCGCTGATGGCGGAGAACAGTTTCGCTGCCCAGGTCTCTGAATGGGTGACGCAGGAGAAGGCCCGGCAAGAGGCTGTGTTGCGCGAGGCCGCGCAGATGGTCGCGAACAATGTGCGGACGTCGGTGGCTGCCGGAGGCAGAATGCCGGTCGATACCGGCAACCTCAAGAACTCCCTGATGGCGTCCACCTCGGCCATGCCGACGGTCGATCAAGGTGAGAAGGCCTATCCGGACAGTAGCGGCGAGATCGAGCTCATCATCTCGAACCTAGAAGTCGGTGGCACGCTCTATCTCGGATTGCAGGCCGCCTATGGGCCGCGCATGAACTACGGCTTCGTCGGCGAAGACAGCCTCGGGAGGGTCTATAACCAGACGGGATACGGCTTCGTCGACGCCGAGGCCCAGACCTGGCCGCAAACCGTGGCCGCAGCAGAGGCTAAGGTTCGCGGTCGGTTTGAGAGAGATTGACGCCTTCGGAAAGGCTCAGAAAAGCAGCCTGAATAATCGACAGATCTCGGATCGCCATGGAGATCACGTCTTGAGCGTGCTTCGTGCGAACGGTGCGGTTGAGCAGCAACGCAAGGGCTTGATGGATGAGGTCGTAAACCTCTTCGTCGCTGAGCGGGTGATTATCGGCCATGGGCCTAGAGGTAGCAGATGGCTGACACCGTTGAAAAGAAAATCTATCAGGCGCTGCTCATCCAAATGCAGGCCTTCGTTCCACCGGCAGGCGTAACCATCGTCCTGCCCGGGCAGACATTCACGCCGACGGCGACAAGCAAGTTCGTCTCGGTCGAGGTGCATTTCAACCGCTCGATCGAAACCGATCTGTCCCTCGTCATGGACCCGATCCGGCAAGGCTTCATGCGCACCAACGTCATGTGGCCGAAGGGATTGGCCATCGTCGACGGCTACGACGTCGCCGGCCAGTTGCGCGGGCACTTTCGCCGCGGCACCAAGCTGTTCCGGACCGACACGCAGGTTCGCATCGACGAGGATCCGGAGATCGGCGTCCTGGTGACAGGCGACACCCATCACAACATTCCCGTCACCACCCGGTGGCGCTGCTATCCGCAAGTTCCGGCCTGATTGGCCCTGCCGTTCCGCGCCTTCGGCAAGCGCAATCAGACATGAGAGGAAAACTCAATGCCCCAGCTTTATCCTGTGGCAGGCGCGAAGATTTATATCGGGCCGGCCGTCAACTCCGTACCGGACGATGCTGACGTCATCGAATCCCTGTTCACGTCGGTGAGCTTCACCGAGGTCAAGGGCTGGCAGACCATGGGCGCGATCGGCGACGCTGCAACGCTGATCACCGAATCCGTCATTTCTTCCGGGCGTGATCTCAAGGCGAAGGGCACGCGCAACGCTGGCTCGATGCAGAACAATTTCATCATTCTGCCGACCGACGCGGGCCAGATCGCGCTGATCGCGGCGGAGAAGACCGACTACAACTATCCCTTCAAGCTCGCATTTGACGACGCACCGCCGGCGAAGACGTCGACGGTGACGATGACGATCGCATCCCCTGGCGTCATCTCGTGGACCGCTCATGGCCTTGCTGCCGGCACGCCGATCAAGTTCAGCACGACCGGCGCTCTGCCGACGGGTCTCGTGGCAGGCACAACCTACTATGTGGTCAGCCCCACCACCGATGCCTTCAGCGTAGCGGCAACCGCGGGCGGCGCTGCGATCAACACCACCGGCACTCAGTCGGGCACGCACACCGCCACGACCGTTCCAGTCGGCACAATCAAATACTTCTACGGGATCATCATGACCGCCCAGGAGAACGGCGGCGGCGCCAACACCGCCCGCCTGCTGCAGGGGAACGTCGAGATCAACTCGCCGATCCTGACGATCGCTCCGATCGGTTGAGGTGATTGATGTCTGAAGAGTTCGTCGACCTTTCCGGCCTCGAAGCCCTCGTCCAGTCTCAGGAAGAGGGCATCGAAATCACCATCGTAAATGAGCAGGGCAATCCGATCGGCCTCAAGATCGGCGTCGTTGGCCCGGACAGCGACCGCATGCAGAAGGCAATGCGGGAAGTCGCCGCGGAGTTTGCCAAGAAGGCGGCCGAGCGCGAGAGCCTTGGCGAGCCGCTGGCGGATGAAGCAGACGCCCGTCTGATCGCCATCCTGGCGAAGGCAACTACGCATTGGGCGCCTAACCCGAAGATCGCCGGCCAGGTTGTTCCCTTCTCGGAAGAGAACGTCCGGAACCTCTACACCAAGTTCAAGATCATCCGTGATCAGGTGGAGGCGAAGGCCGCGCGCCGCGCATCTTTTACAAAGGGCTGATCGACAGGCTCTGTCAGCTTATCGTCGATCAGCAGGAGGGGCGGAAGCTCATCGTACCGGCCGCCGGCCAACAAGTCTGGTTTTGGTTCCAGGAGCTTGATGCGCAGCGCACCGGCAACGGCTACGGGCCCAACGCTCTCGGGTTCCAGTCGATCGGAGAATGGGCGAGGCTTCGCGGCCTCGTCCTCAAGCAGTGGCAGCTGGATGCCATTCTGGCGATGGATTTGAAGCGCCGCGAAGTCATGGCGCGCAAGGATGAGGCGCCTGATCCGGAAAATGCGCCGGTCTCAGAGCGTCCGCTCACTGCGCGTCTGTTCGACGCGCTGTTCCCGGGCAAGCGGAAATGACGCGGCTTATTGACGGGCCTTCTTGGCGCGCTCGTAAGCACGTTCGATATCTCCAGCCGAGATGAATCCGTTCATTGCGCAGTTCGACAGAACTGGCGTGTCATCGGCGCTCATTTTGCCGTGTTCGATCTCAGATAGCCGCTCCCGGCAATCTCGATCGGTCACCGTCTCGCTAGCGTGTGCGTTCCATGCGGCCAAGACTGCCGCCGCCAACATTGCAAATCGCATGTATCTCCCCGCTTCTAGTGCTGTAGGTGTTCACGAATGACCGAAGCGACCCTTGGTTTCAAGATCGATAGCTCTCCGGCGGCCAAGGGTGCAGCTGATCTCGATCAGCTTACGGCGTCTGCCGGTCGGACGCAGCAGGCCGTCGGAAAGCTCGAGAACGAGGTCGAGCAGCTGGGTGATGCTCTCGGTAAAGCGGGGCAGGGCGCGGGCAAGCTCAAGCCGCCGATCGACGATCTCGGCCGTTCCTTCGGCTCGCAGGACGAGCACGTCCGCGCCTTCCGGATGGAAGTTGAAAGGTTGACGCTCAAGTATCAGCCGTTGGCAAAGGCCACGCGCGACTATGAAGCGTCGGTTGGTGAGATCCAGCGTGCGCATAAGCTCGGCGCCATCACCGCCCAGGAGATGACCGCTGCGCTCGATCGGGAACGCCAAGCCTATGAGCGGCTAAAAACTTCAGCGACGGCCGCCGGCGCCGCGGTGAAGGCCGCCAACAGCAACAGGGGAGGTGCGCAGAGCTTCAACTCTGCCAATGCGGCATTCCAGTTTCAGGACATCGCGGTCACTGCGGCGATGGGCATGAACCCGCTTATGATCGGCCTGCAGCAGGGCACGCAGCTCGCTGCCGTCGTTGGATCGATGGAAAGGCCGGTTGCCGGCCTTGCGGCTGCCTTTACGTCGCTCATCAACCCGGTGTCGGTGGTCACGATCGGATTGACCGCTGGCGTGGCTGCTCTCGTCCAGTATTTCACGACGGCCGAAGGCGGGACCGGCAAGACGAACACTCTGTTTGAAGAGCAGAACGATCTGATCCGGCGCGCGGCCGCGCTCTGGGGAGATGCCGCGCCGCAGCTGAAGGCCTATGTCGACGAGCTCGATCGCGCCGACAAGATCACTCAGGGCCGAGAGGCTTCCGAGATCCTGGCTGGCCGTGAGCTCGATGGCCTTGGCGAGCAGTTGCAGGGCATCGGGCAGCAGTTCTCCGAAGCCGTGCGGGGGCTCCGCGGTATCGATGCGGATCCTGCATTCATCCGCGACTTCTCGCAGGCCTTCGGTGATCTGCGCCAACGTCTTGACGACGGCACGGCATCGATAGCCGACATCAACAACGCTCAGCGCCTCTTGTCTGAAGCTGTCGACCGTTACGGCATCAAGTCCGTTCTCGGATTCCGTGATGCTTTCGATCTCATCACCAAATCGATCCGCGACAGTATCGAGGCTGCAAAGCAGGCGAGGGCGGAATGGATTGCGGCCATCGCCGGCGGCACCAATGTACAGGACATCATTTCCGGCTCGTTCTTCACTGACAACGGCCGGACGATGCGCACGGCGGACTTCGTGCCTCTCAATCCGGCCGTTCCGTCGCGGCGCCCGAACATCGAACTGAGTGGCGATCCGGATGCCACGACCATCCTCAATCCCGATGGCCGCTTAACGAACGTTCCGGTCCCGGGACAGAAGCCGAACTTTTTCGAGCTCGAGGAGCAAAAGGAGAAGGTCGACGACGTCACGAAAGCGTACCGGCAGGCGGCTGAAGCCAAGGCTGACTTCTGGCTCGACGTCTCGTTTCAGGAGCGTCAGGCCGAGCGTAGCGCGATCGACCGGCAGGTCGCCAGCACGCTCAGCCGCTATGGCATGAACGAGGACCTGAACTCGCAGGAGGCCAACGCCATCCGGTCGCAGCTTCAGCGCGAGCAGAACCGGGAACTGGTAGGCAGCTTCCTGACCGACTTCCGTGACGGCCTGCTCGAAAACAGCGGCGATATCGGCAAGGCGATGGGCGACGCGATCAAGAACGCGCTGCTCAATGCTTTGGCCAAAGCAAGCGACCAGGCGATCGAGCGGCTCACCAACTCGCTCGTGAACATGTTCTTCAACGGCGGCACCTCGTCTTCAGCATCCGTCGGAGGCGGCGCGGCCACGACTACACTCGGCGCTCTGCTGGGCTATGGCGGCAAGGCGGCAAACGACAACCGCTCAGCCGGCGGCATCAATGCCTACGCCAAGGCTATCCAGTCGATCGAGAGCGGGGGTAACTACGGCGCGCTCGGGCCGATCACACGATCGGGAGACCGTGCCTATGGCGCCTATCAAGTCATGGGCGCGAATATCGGTCCCTGGTCGGAGGCGGCGCTCGGGCGTCGGCTGTCAGCATCGGAGTTCTTGCGCGATCCGTCAGCGCAGGACTCGATCTTCAATCATCGCTTCGGCGGCTATGTCGACAAATACGGCGCATCGGGCGCAGCGCAGGCGTGGTTCGGCGGACCCGGCTCTGTCGGTAAGGGCGGCATGGGTGCGGATATCCTCGGCACGACCGGGAACGCCTATGTCGCAAAGTTCAACAACGCGCTGGAGAAGGCCAGCGGCAGCCTCGGGCAGTTCGGGGGCGGCCTCAGCCAGTTCGGCCAGGTGCTCGCCTCGGGCGCGAGTGGCGGCGGCTCCGGTCTCCTAAGCAGCCTGTCATCCTTCGGCATGAGCGTGTTCTCGCGCTCGGGCCAGTTCGCATCGGCGATGCTCAGCGGCGGGATTGGCCTCTTCGCAAATGGCACGAGCTATGCCCCGGGCGGCCTGTCGATCGTCGGCGAGCGGGGTCCGGAGCTGGTCAATCTTCCACAGGGCTCCGGCGTCACGAGCAACCACAAGCTCATGCAGGCTCTGAACGATAACGGCTCCCGGTCGACCAGCAACCAGCGGCCGCAGCTGAACGTCTATGTCCAGGGAGCGAACAGCGACGCCCAGATCCGCGAAATGTCCCGGCAGGGCGCCCAGGAAGCGCTCTACCGGTACAACGAAGATCAGGCGCGATCCGGGTTCGGCGACAACCAGAAGAAGTTCAATTCTCGGAAAGGCTGATCATGGCAGTTTACACCGGTCAGCCGACAGTCCCGATCATGTATCTGCGGCCAACCCGGGCCAGCTTCGACAATCCCGGGTCTGGGATCGATGGTGGCGTAAATGGCGTCGGAGAATCTATCAGCATCGAGACGAGTGGCGGCGGTATAGTCACCTGCACTTACGAAAACTGCGTTTTGCAGGCTGATGACACCGAGCGCCACGAGATCATCAACTGGCTCGGGGCGCGCGGGAACGGCGGGCATCGCTTCTTCAACGTACCGATCATCAACGATGGCATCGGACCGTTCCCGGTCATCAATGGCAAGCGGCGGCCCATCACGACCGGCATTCCCCATTCCGACGGCTCGCTGTTTTCGGATGGCGCGGGCTACAGCCAAGCGACGGTCTACGCGCACCTGACACAGTCCGCCGCCCTCGGCGCAGGCATCCTGAACATTCGGGTAACCAACGCAGCGAGGCCGCTGCGTTGGTCGGATTGGTTCTCCATCTATCATCCGTCAAAGGGATGGAGAGCCTATCGCTATTGGCAGGTGATCTCCAAGACCGAGGAGACGAACCCGATCTACTCGCTGGCGATATCGCCTCCATTGCGTGAGGCAACAGCGATCGGCACGAGGGTCGAGCTCGCCAGGCCAATGTGCGTCATGAAGTTTCCGCGCGGCTTTACGCTGCCCTGGGACTATGAGGGCTGGTACCAGTCCCGGCCGACGCTCCAGTTCGTCGAGGCCTTCTGATGGGCTGGGTTCCGGACAATGTGACCGAGGCGATGCGCGGCAGCCATCAGCTCGGGCTTTTCCTGCGCATCGATACCGATCCGGCTCTGCACATCTACTTCGGGGTCAACGACATCCCGATCGGGTTCGACAGCATCGATCCTGACGGGACCGTTTATCTCGGAGGAGGGCGCCTCATTGGTATTCCCTCGCTCGAGGTGCTGGTGAATGGGACGTCAGATGCGGTGGACTTCACTGTATCGGGCATCGACCCGGCGACCGGCGCAAGAATGCTCGACAGCATCCCGCCGGTCCGCGGCAAGCTGGTGCAAATCGGTCTCACAACACTGGATGATTACTACCAGCCCATGAGCACGATCATTCCGATTTGGACCGGCATTGCCTCCCACCCGAAGGAGGGAAAGCCGCCAATTCGCGAGGGAGAAACGGCAACCCTGGCCCTCAGTCTCGCCGTTGTGGCGGGCGAAAATACCCGGTCCCGTGCATCGCGGTCCCTCTGGTCGGACGCGATGCAGAAGGCGATCTCGCCGACTGATGATTTCTGCAAGCAAACCGCGCGCTTGGCACGCGGCACGCAGCCGGTATGGCCCAACTACTGAGGCACGCA
This sequence comes from Sinorhizobium americanum, assembly GCF_001651855.1. Lineage (GTDB taxonomy): Bacteria > Pseudomonadota > Alphaproteobacteria > Rhizobiales > Rhizobiaceae > Sinorhizobium > Sinorhizobium americanum. Next base: position 209,427 of record NZ_LNQC01000056.1, read on the forward strand.
TGACATTGCACGAGTTTTTGGCGCTTCCGCACCGCTTCAGGTGGGGTGGCGCAGGCGGCGACGATTGCACGACGTTCTGTGCCCGCTGGGTCGAGGAGAACGTTGGCGTTGATCCTGCAGAGGCGTTCCGTGGCTCCTATTCGACGGCAGATGAGGCCCAGCGGATCATTGAAGCGCACGGTGGCGTGGTTGCTCTGTTCGCAGGCCAAGTCGAGCCCCTTGGGCTGATACGCGTCCAGCAGCCTGAAACCGGCGATATCGGCGTTATTCGCGCGCAATCCGCCATCGTAGACGGGAAGGTTCTTGTCGGCGCCATCCGGTTCGGCCCGCTTTGGGCCGTGCTCACGCCTGGCCGCGTCGTAGCCAAGGCTGCTCAGCATGTGGCCGCATGGCGGCTGCCGTCGTGAGAACCCGTTACATCCTGAATGGGCTCGATCTCGCAAACAGCACTTCCCTCTATAGCCAGATTGCCTTCGACCCGATCTTCACGCCGATCTTCACGTCGTTCTTCGCAAGCCTCGGCTTCAGCGCCACGACTGCAAGCATTCTCGGCTCGGTAACGACCGCCATTGCAACGACGGCGATTTCGATCGGTCTGCAGGCTGCGATGGCACCGAAGCCGCCAAAGCCGGAAGACGGGAAGGTGCCTATTACCCAGTCGGTGCCTTATCGGCATTGGGTTGTTGGCCGCACCCGTGTCGCCGGAGCCTACATGCTCTGGGAGGCGAAAGGGGGAGGCCTGTTCTCGGTGCAGGCGATCGCCGGGCACAAGATAAAGGCAATCAACAGGTATTACCTCCACGACGATGAGGTAACCGTCGGCGCCGGCAACTATGTAAACGGGCTGCCTGGCGGCCGCTATGGCGATCAGAAGGTTCAGGTTTTCCACCGGCTCGGGCTTTCTCCTGAAACAGCTTATTCCGAGATCGTCACCTATCTCGGTTCCGAGGGCATCTGGACCAACAATCACCGCGGCGACGGGCAGGCTTCTCTCGCGATGATCGCGAGAACCCCGAGCCAGAAGGACTTTAACAAGAGGTTCCCATACAACGCGCCGCGGATGTCTGCTGAGGTCGACGGCGCCTATGTGTTCGACTACCGGATCAGTTCGGATCCGGAGAACGCAAGCGCATGGGTGTGGTCACGCAATTCAGCACTGATCATGTGCTGGCATCAATGCTTCAACGAATTCGGCCACCGTCGGGATTTCAACAGGGCGATCCTGCCTGTCCTCGACATGTGGATCGAAGAGGCCAACATCTGTGATGAGGACGTCGCGCTTGCCGCCGGCGGCACAGAGAAGCGCTACGAGACCAACGGTTGGGATACGACAGAGAACGGGCCAAAAGCGGCCACGAACGCTATTCTCGCCTCCTGCGACGGCTGGATCTGCGAGCGAGGCGACGGAGCCCTGCTGTTCACCGTCGGCAAGTTCCGGGAAAGTCGCGTCGCGACCTTAACGGACGCCGACCTGGTCGGACACCAGATCCAGTACGATGTGCTCTTCGAGGACGAGGTCAACAAGCTCATCCCGAAGTTCACCTATCCGGCGATCGATTACGCAACATCGGACACGGATTCGTTCGAGGATGTAGATGCCCAGCTCGTCGCCGGTCGGGTTCTTGCGCAGGAAGCCGATTACTCCTGGTGCCATCAATGGCGCCAGGCAAGGCGGCTCGGCATTCGAGACTGGCGCCGCCTTCAGCAGAAGGTGTCCGGTTCTCTCGATGTACGCCTGTCTGGCATTAACGCGGTCTACAGCCGCTGGGTACGACTGCAGACGCCATTCTCGATCCCGCGTCTGGATGGGAAGCTGATTGAGAACCGGAAGTCCATTCTGGCGCTGATGTCCGGCGGCTTCAGCATGGATATCATGCTGCATCCGGACAACATCGACGACTGGAACCCGGCAGTCGATGAAGGGCAGCAGCCGCCTGTTCCGATCAAGCCAGCGGTGTCCGACATTCCGGTGCCCGTGGTGAATACGGTGCAGGCTGTGCCGAGCTCCGGTTCCGTCTCGCTTCGCATCGTCATCGTCGATCCCGACGATGATGGCCTGACCCCGACCGTTCGCTATCGAGTATCGGACACGGGCAGCGGGTCTCCAGGTCCTTGGGTGGAACAGCAGATACCCGATGCTGAGCCAGCTGGCGGCTTTGTGACATTGGACACAAACACCGTCCCGAATGACCGCGACTTGGACGTCCAGGTGGCATTCATCACCAGCAAGGGCACTTACGGCAACTGGTCGATCACAGAAGAGGTGTTTTCGGCCGCGGACCAGACGGCGCCGGCAGCGCTTGCAACTTTCACGCTCAGTGGTTCAGCTCCGCGTCTCGGGAATGCCGTCTTCGGCTTCTCAACGGGGAACGACTCCCATGTCCGGACCGTCAATATCTACCGCGTGGCTACAGGCGCAGCATTTGACCCTGACACAGCAACCCTTGTGGGGACACGAGCTGTCGCGCCGTCAGCGAGCTACTCGTTCACCGATGGGGATGCGACCAGGACGAACCTTCTCAGTAATCCTGGGTTCGACAGCGACACCGTCTGGACCAAGGGTACCGGCTGGACGATCAGCGGCGGCAAGGCGCACAAGGCAGCTGGCACCGCGGCCGTGATCTCGCAGGCCGCCGCAACAGCCAACGGCAAAAAGGCACGCATCAAATTCGATGTGTCCAGCTATTCGGCTGGTGAAATACGCGCCCGCATTTCTACCGCCGGCACGGTCTTCAACGACAGCCCTGACCGCACCGGCAATGGCACGTTCCTCGAGAGCATTACCGCCACGGCAGCGCGCGACACCGTAGCGTTTCGCGCAAGCTCAACCTTCGTCGGATCGATCGATGACGTCGTGATGTTCGAGGAAACGGCCTCCTGCGCCCCGCAGGGCGTCTGGGATTACTACGCCTTGCCTGTGAACGGCTCGGGCGTGGAAGGCCCGCACTCGGGTCCTCTGGCTGTCACCATAGTCTGATCCACCAAACTAACGCCCTGGCGAAGCCAGAGCTATTCTCATGGGGAATTTGATGGGAAACGAAATCCAGTCGGCCTTCGACAGCGTGTACGCTGATGGCCCTGCAAGCGATCCGATCGAGCCGAAGAAGTCTGATATCCGGTCGGTAGTTGGCGGCACTCTGCAGACGCAGTTCGATAACGCCTACACCCTCGTAGCAAGCGGCACACAATGGAAGATTCCGGTCGTTGCGGCTTCGACCGGGAACGTCAATATCGCGACAGCTCTTGAAAATGGTGACACGCTCGACGGTGTGACCTTGGCAACGGGCGATCGGGTGCTCCTTAAAAATCAAGCCACGCTCAGCGAAAACGGTATCTATGATGTGCAGGCCTCGGGTGCTGCAGTTCGAAGCGCCGACGCGAACGATGGAACGGAAATCCTCGGCGCAGCGGTCTTCATCCGCAACGGGACCGCGAACGGCGGCAAGCAATACGTCTGTGCTGCAGAAGCGCCGATCACGATCGGAAGCACGGCGCTGCCATTCCGAGAGATCTCCGACCAGTCGGCGCTGAACGCGTCGATTGCCGAGAAGGCCGACCAGACCGAAGTCGACGAGATCAACAAGAAGCCGCTGCCATCGGCCATCTTCAGCGAACAGTATGCGGCAATTCTCGCAACTGACGACAATGACCAAGTGCATGTGGCAATTCGCCAGGACGGATCGATCCATCCTCTGGAAGCACCTGGCTATAAGCGCTTTATCACCTATGTCACGGGCACTTCGCCGAATCGCAAGGTGATGGTCGAGCGCGATGATGGCCTCGTCTTCGAGGTCGCCGGCGGCTTCGAAGGCGATGCCTATAATCCGGCGATGGCCGGCTCGAAATGCCGCTACTATGTCAACCGCGGCGGGCGCGTGTACCTTGAATATCAGGAGATGGAGCCGACGGCGGGGCTGGATCCCGACGTGACGACGATCGCTCACATCGTCACCTATGGTCAGTCGCTTGCCGTCGGTGCCTATTCCGGGGCGCTGCTCAACCCGACGCCGACATTCGCCGCACGGTCGCTGATGTTCAAATCCGGCATTCGCACCCTCGACCTCGACCACTCGCCGGTCTACCGCGACCGGCGGCAGGACGTGGCACTGCTCGATCACCTGACCGATGCCTTCGAGAAGACGGCCGGGAACTATGGCGAGACCGGCTGGGCGCGGCTCGCCGCGGCGGTGCTTGCCGGGACAAACGCGCTCTCGGCCGCGCATGCGGCGCTGGTGACGGCGCATGGCATCGGCGCCAGCTCCTACGCCTCGCTGAAGAAGGGAACGGTGCCCTATACCAACCTGCTCGTCGGGGTGCGGCGGGCCTATAATGCCGCTCGTCTGCTCGGCATGGCCTATCGCCTGCCGGCGGTCATCTTCGTGCAGGGCGAGGGGAATGCGGCGGCGACCACGGCCGCAGAGTATCAGGACAACCTCGAGGAGCTGCAGGCCGATCTCGATGCCGACATCAAGGCAATCACCGGCCAGACCGAAGACGTGAAGCTGATCATCGACCAACTTTCGAGCTGGACCCGCTCCGGTGTCGCGACCTCGGGCGTGCCGATCGGCCAGCTGGAGGCGGCGAAGGCGAACCCGACGAAGATCTTCCTCGTCGGCCCGAAATACGCGCTCGCCTATGCCAGCGACGGCATGCACATGGTCGCGAACGGCTATGCCCGCCATGCGGAGGAAGTGGCGCGCGCCTGGCGTGCGATACAGGCGGCGGCCGGCTATTCGCCGCTGCGGGTAAGTTCGGCTGTGCGCGCCGGCGCGACGATTACAGTCGCGACGACAGGCGGAACCGGCAACCTCGTGATCGACACGACGCAGGTGCCGGCGAAAGCGAATTCCGGCCTCGAGCTGTTCCAGACCGGCGGAACACCCGTGACCATCTCCACTGTCGCCGTCTCCGGCACGAACATCATTGTCACGCTGTCTGGCGACCCTGGCGCCGCGACGCTGCAGCTCGGCTTCGGCTACACCGGCACGATCAATGCCAATGCCGGCACGGCAAACGCGCCGCTCACCAACATCCGCGACAGTTCCGCCGATGCTTCTCTGTATGGCGGTGCGCTCCAGAAGTGGCTCTGCCACGACCTCGTAAACGTTGCATAAGGGAAACCATTCATGTCCTTTCTGATCCGAGAGCCGGGCCTGCTCAGGCCGGACGCGCAGGCGCCTTTGTTTGCTGCCGATCCCGACGACGAAAATCTGGTCGCGCTCGAGCTCAAGAAGAACGGCCTTGTTGGCTACATCGACGCTTTCAGCTTCGACGCCGTCGATCCGATGTGGATGCAGGAGAAGGCATTCGGCCGCCAGGTGGTCGCTTCGGCGACTCGCACGCCATCGCGGATCGCCTCCGATCCTGCGTTCAATGGCCGGCCGAGCTTCGACTTCGCGACGATCGCGCATGCGCTGCGCTCTGACATGCGGGTGCGGCGGCTCTTCACGACTCAGGATTTCACCTTCATCACCGTGATGACGCGGCCGACGGCGCCGACAGCCACCAATCAGGTGCTGATCAGTGGCGGCATCTATAACGACGGCACCACGGTGCGGGCGACGCGCATGTTCGGCGTGCTGAACGACGGCCGTCTGTTCTTCTCAAACACCGGCCGTGGTGCTGGCAACTTCAACAATGTCGCCGTCGCAAGCTTGCCATCTGGCAGCACGGCGGCGATCTATGCCCTGACCTATCGCGACGCGGTGAAGGCATCACAGTGGCGCATCAACAATGGGGCGCTCGGGGTGTACTCGCTCACGCACACTGACAACGTTCAGGCGCTCGCCAACGACGAGACGTGGATCGGCCACTACAGCGGCACTTCCTACGAAGGCTGGACAGCGAAGGCGAGCCAGATATTCATCTTCGATCAGGCGCTCAGCTTCACGAACGTGCAGCTGCTGACAGACCTGCTGGCAGCCCTGCGGACGAATTACGCAATCGCGTGATCAAAGAGATAGCGGGGTGATCTTATTGTAGACGGACCAATCCGGTTGGATTCTTTCCCGTTGAATGAAGACTTCTCGGATATATGCCTTCCGGCTGTCCCTATCGATTGGGCGGCCGTTGGACTCGCACCAGTAAACCAAACTCTCCGGCTTAACCTCTACTCCTTCATGGAAGATCCAGTCACCGCGCGTGGCCCTGCCCATGAGCTTCTCCATCTGGAGCTTCCAACTGATGAAACGTTCGGGGAGGGGGTCGCTGCTAATCTTCAGAAGCTCTGGATAATCCTGCTTGGAAATCTCGAATCCGACGAAGATCATCCTTGCATCTCTAAATGGCATTTGTCGGCCCTCTACTGCTCATGCGGACATTCAAGGCTTCTACAGGTTGGCCTGAATCTCGACAAGTGGTAGACGGGCACTGTGGTGGAGGCCAGGAACGGATGAGTTTAGAGAGGATCTTGAGATTAGTCGAAGGGGCGACTGGCTCGGATCGTCGCCTCGATGTCATTCTAGGCCGACTGATCGGCTACAAAATGGTGGAAGGCGGATCAACTGATGCGGATCCTTTAGAAGCGCACTGGGTAAGAGAGGACGGGAAGCCCGTGAAGATGCCCAGGTTCTCTGAGTCCGTTGACGCCGCCTGGCGATTCTCTTCGTCCCTGTGCCCCGGGGCAGAAATTTTGGCGGTGACGTTCGGTCAGGATATGCCAAAGGCCCAGGTCAATTCATCAAAGGCTGAAGGGTTGGCGGAGCCAGCGTTGGCGCTTTGCGCTGCTGCTATTCGGGCGAGGCTGGAGGGGGATAGGAGACCGCCCATTTGATTACTCCGATCGAGGCTTTCGCCTACTGAAGTTGCGCTCCTCAATCTCCTCTGGAGTAAGATTGTTGTCCTTCATAATTTGGCTGATCTGTGCGCCAAAGAAGCTCCTGATTAGCACGTTCAATGCACGCGCCTCTCTTGCGAGCATACGAACATTGTCCAGCGTGTAAACAATATCAGGGGAGTGATACCAAGGGAGGGCCGTCTTTACCTCTTTTGGAACTGCTCGTGGGGAACAGCAGACCGTGGGGGGGTTAATGACCGGGTTCAAGAATTCAGTGCGGTGGGCAATGTCATTGCGGGCGTCGTAGATTCTATTGAGGCCTTCCTCAATGGATTTGATTTTGTCTTCAGAACCTGTGACCGCCGTTGCAGCTATCTTCTTGAAACGATCTCTATCTCGCTTGAATTTCGCATCATCGGAAAGTGAGTCCTCGTCGGGAACATCCTGTAAAGCTGTCCCGTAACGCTCATTGTACAGTCTATTTGTTTGGGCCATCGTTTTATTCATCCGGTGCAGCGTTCCTTCCACTTGGGCCCACTCAACGATGAAGTCACCGATTGCTTCATTTAGAGCGGCCCGGTTCTTTCCAATCGGATCGTCCATGTACCTACTCCGAGAATCAGCAACGTTGCGCAATTCAAGAGTGCGGAGCGCTTGAGCGCAATAGCCCCGCTCCGGCGGGTTTTTTTGCCCATAGGGCAGACACTTCAATACCCGAAGGGAAGGGGTGTCCTAGCGCCACCGGTCGCTCTTCTGCCCTTCCAGCATCGCAACTGCATCGGCCTGAATGTCGCGGCAGAGCTGTTCATACTCGGCCAACAATTCCTCTCGGCAGGGAACTTCCTTGCGGAGATCATCGGCGGTCAACGCGGCGATCTCATAGACCCTGCACAGGCTTTGAAAGGCAGTGCTGTGGGTACTTATCACCTGCTCGCGATGATGAGGGAGGGCGAGCCTGAGGCGTGCTCTACCGGCCTTAGCCAACGCTATCCCAGAGTCCATTTGCGCGCTCAGCAGATCGGATTCGTCCGGACGCTCGCCCGCTTCATTGTCGTTCATGGGTGCTTCCTATTCACGAGCATTCGTCGTGCCGGCATTCGATACCGCTCATTTACCCCTACCACAAGGGCGAGGCCCACCAGGGGCTGCGGCCGGTGACGGGCCTCTGGGCCGCATGAGGTGGAAGGCGACCGTAGTCAAGTCTAAGCCCGGCCAGCGCCGATCACCATACCCCGTGCGGCTTAGCCCGCTGATCAGTTTTCTTCCAAAACACAAGGTGGCCCATGAACACGATCGTGCAGTCCCTGCAGCGGCGCTTGCTCGCGCTTGGTTTCCCTCTCCCGAAGTTCGGACCAGACGGCGATCCGGGGCCAGAGACGATCGCAGCGATGACTGCGCTGGACGAGATCGAAGCGCTGCGAGGTGACAGACCGCCTTCGATGCCGCAACCGCCGCCGGCCTCCTCCATCGTCCCGGCCGACTGGATGCCTCGGGCGAAGATGGATCGGATCATCTGCCACTGGACGGCCGGGGCGCACAAGGCCAGCGAGTTCGACCGGAGCCATTACCACATCCTGATCGAGGCAGATGGCAAGCTGGTTCGGGGCATACCTTCGATCAAGCTCAACGAGGCGCCGGCGAAGAAGGGGTATGCTGCCCATACCCTTAACTGCAATTCAGGCTCGATCGGCGTCTCTCTCTGCTGCATGGGCGGCTCGACAGAATCACCTTTCGACCCCGGTATCTATCCGATGACGGGCCAGCAGTTCGATGCCTTGACATCCGTCGTCGCCGATCTGTGCCGGCACTACTCCATTCCGATCAAGGACACGACTGTCCTCTCTCATGCCGAAGTCCAGAACAACCTGGGCATTCAGCAGCGCGGGAAATGGGATTTCACGCGGCTCGCGTTCGATCCGTCCGTGAAAGGCGCAAAGGCTTGCGGCGACAAGCTGCGCGCCGAAGCAAAAGCCAAGCTTTAAACCTCCAACATCAAAAGGAAATCACATGCTGAAGTCTCTGCTCCTCGTAGCAGCGGCGGCCTTTGCGCTGTCCGCTTGCCAGACTACCTCGTCCATCGACACCGCCATCCAAAAGAACCTGCCGCAGATCTGCTCGGCTGCGGCGACAGCTCACTCGGCGTTCGTGATTGTCGCCAGCACCGGCGGCATCAAGCAGCGCACCGTCGCGCGAGAGGCGGCTGCCTATGCGGCTCTCGAAACGATCTGCAAGGATCCGGGCTCCGTCACTGCGGCAACCGCGCTCGTGAAGGCCGCCGAGGCTTATGCGGCAATCACGCTCGCGCTCCGCGAAGCCAAGGCAGCGGAGTGACGACGATGGACGCGAGACAGAAACTCGAGAACAAGATCATCGGTGCGGTTGTAAGCGCCGTTGCCAACCCTGCGGTGCCAGCGCAGCCTGGCGCTGTGTCTCCCATCGCCGAGGCCGTTACAAAGAAGATCGCACCGGAGATCATTGCGGCGACGAATAATGAGCCTTGGTGGCAGAGCCGGGTAACGCTCGGCGCCATTCTCGCGGCGGCCGCCGGCGTGCTCGGCCTGTTCGGTTACGCATTCCCGGCAGAGGTTCAGGGGAAGATGATTGAGCTCATCATCGCTCTGGGCCCGGTGATTGGCGCCGGCATCGCTCTCTACGGGCGCTGGGCGGCAAGAAAGCCGATCGGCGAATGACATCATACGGCCGCCGCATCCCCGCGGCGGCCGATTTCCTTGGATCGCATAAGCATGGGGCATCGGGGACATAATGGCGGATGATGACATGAACGGAAACGGAAGCGACGCTCAGAGGCACTATCAGGATGCGATGACCGCCCAGCTGGGCGAGCGCGTCACGAATCTCGGCCGCCGACAGACGGATCTCGAAACGGAGATGCGATCCGGGTTCCGGCAGATGGAAACGGCAGTTGCCTCTCTCGCCAATGAAATGCGGACGTCGGTCGCCGCGCTCTCAACAAATCTGGCGGAGCGGAACAAGCCCCATTGGCAGGCGCTCGGCGTCGCCCTGACCTTCTGCACCATCTTGGGTGCTTTGGCCTATTGGCCGATCAATGCCGCGACGAGCGACCTGAAGGCCTCCGTCGCCAGCCTGGCGGCAAACATGGTGACGCAGAAGGAAATGGAATGGCGATCGGCGCGCGGGGCAGAGGACAGGATGCGGCAGGAGGCGGCACTGAACGACCTTAGGGATGCCCAGGTACCGCGTCAGGAGCTCGATCGCGTCTGGACGAGCTATGATCAGCGCTTTGCCGATCATCAACGGCAGATCGACGAGGTGAAGCAGGCGCAGGGTAGCGTCTACAGCCAGCGCGACATCATCCTCGACCTGAAGGAAAACCAGCAGCGGCTGGAGCGGGAGATCGCCAGGCTGATGGCTGCAAGCGGAGGTGCGGTGGAGCGGTGATTGCTGCGAGTTAAAATTCTTCACCTGTTGACAGGCGCCGGACAGCGGGAGCTCTGTACCCTCGCGCTTTGATGACTTGCTGCGTAGACTGATTTGCGAAACGGGGCCTGGCGAAAGCGAGGCCCCTTTTTCTGTCCTGCAAATACCACCTTGCCGGGTAAAAATTCGTGCCTACCTTCTCTTGGGATGAGAGGAGGGAAGAATGCCGGACGATCTCAGAAAGAAGGGGCGCGACAGTGAGTTTGTCTCAACCCAAGAGCATGAGATTGCCTACCTCATGAGGGCCGCGAATAAGACCAGGGAAGAGGTGCTCAAGGCGATCCGCGAAATTGGTCCCGACCGCCAGATGGTGATGGAGTATCTCTCCAAACGGCCGCTTATGACTCGCCCAAGCGGCAAATGAGAGATAAACTATCCATGCTTTCCTTCCAAATAGTTGGTGCTCAACGCCCGCCGAACAAGCGGGCGTCTTCTTAGCGCGTTGCGTTTCACCAGCGTTGCACGCGCGTTTCATGGCTCGTCGAAGTCATTCTTCCGGTCCCATAGAAGTAACGAGCCAGCGATTGGGCACGCTGGATGCTTCGTTTCGCACCTCTGGAGCTACCGAATGCAAGCGTGAAGAGCGCAGCTCTTGGGCTGCGCCCCATTCTTTGCGTGTCATACGACAAAGAAGTCGGCTGCGGTGATTCCGAGGTTTGTGCCGATTGTCGCGAAATGCANTTTTCCGGTATCGCTCTCATAGATGATCCGGTCATTGGAGTCGGCTGCAAGCCCGGTTGTGTTGTTGACGAACTGCGCTGCGGTCAATGTTCCTGTGCCCACAATCGCGGTGAAGACAGAGTTCTCCAGCCTGACGGTGTCATTGGCGACATTGAAGTCGGTGATGGTGTCGACATTGCTGGTCGCGGAGAGCGTCGAGTTGAAGAAGAAGCTGTCGTTTCCGAGGCCACCCGTCAGCTTATCCTTCCCGGACGAACCGTTCAGAATGTTGTTGCCGCTGTTGCCGATCAGCGTATTTGCAAGGCCGTTGCCCGTTGCGTTCGTGTTGCCGCTTCCGAGCAGTGTCAGGTTCTCGACGGCTCCTACGACGTTGGCTCCGGTGACGAGGCTGAAAGAGATCATCGACCTGACCGTGTCGATGCCGCTACCGCCCTCGGCGACTTCATTGACCACATCGCCGCTTTCATTGACGACATAGGTGTCATTCCCGCTGCCGCCGATCATTGTGTCAGCGCCGAGGCCGCCATCGATATAATCATTACCGGCCATGGCCCGGAAAGAGTTATTCCCTGCGTTTCCGGTCAGC
>NZ_LNQC01000057.1 GCF_001651855.1 Sinorhizobium americanum
CGCCGCGCCGCAGGTGATCGGCGCCCCCGCCGCGACGATGCCGTTGGCGCCCAGCATGCCCTTGCGCAGGTCGGCAATGTGTTGCGATCCGCCCTTGCCGCCGCAGGTGCCGCTCGCCCGGCCGAACAGCTCGGCCATCATGCTGTCGATGTCGACGCCTTTGGCGATCGAGTGACCATGACCGCGGTGCGTCGAGGAGATGTAGTCGTCGTCGCGAAGCTGCAGGCAGACGCCAACGGCGCTCGCCTCCTGGCCGGCATAGAGATGGGTGTTGCCGGGGATGTCGCCGGTACCCATTTCCTGCATCACCCGTTCCTCGAACCGGCGGATCATCCGCATGGTTCGGTAGACGTTGACGAGCTCATCATGTGATAGCTGCAGAGCTGACATTTGTTCCTCACTGATATTTCGGTCCGGCACGGCGCTTAGGAACCGATCTTTCTTCGTCGGCATCCATCGGGCGTGTGGTCCCCTCGATTCAGTTCACACTCTTGTTTTTCGGGAGCGTCTGTACTGATCGATGATGACGGCTGCGACGATGATCATCCCCTTGATGATCTCCTGGTAATAGGAGCCGACCTTAAGGAAGGTGAAACCGGAGGTGATCACGCCGAGAATGATAGTTCCGATCACGGTGCCAGTGATGCGACCGACGCCGCCGGCAAGCGATGTGCCGCCAATCACCGCGGCCGCGATGGCATCGAGCTCATAGGCAACCCCCATTGTAGGCTGGGCGGAGGCCGCACGTGCCGCGGTCACAACACCGGCAAGGCCGGAAAGCAGGCCAGCGATGGCATAGACCTTAAGAAGGTGCGAGCCGATATCGATGCCCGACACTCGCGCAGCCTGCGGATTGGCGCCGATCGCATAGGTGAACTTGCCGTAGCGTGTATAACGCAGAGCGATATGTGAGATGATCGCAACGGCAATGAAAATAATTACCGGCAGCGGCAAGGGGAAGCCCAGGAGGATAAAGCTCTTGCCGAGCCAGGTGAAGTCAGGATTCAGCAGTCCGATGGGCTGGCCAAGCGTGTACCACTTGGCAACGCCGCGGGCGCAGACCATCATGCCCAGCGTAGCAATGAAAGGCGGAATATTGGTTTTGGCTATTATCAAGCCGTTGATAAGACCGGCAAGCAAGCCAACTAAGAGCCCTGCCAGAATTGGCCAGATCGGAAGCAGATCCGTCAGCGCCGGATAAAGGGCGCGCACGTCTGCCGAGCTTTGAGCAAGCGACGCCGCCACCATAGCAGCGAGACCAAGCACGGAGCCCGATGAGAGGTCGATCCCACTCGTAATAATCACCTGCGTTACGCCAACGGCAAGAATACCGATGACCGAGACCTGAAGAATAATGATCGACAGCCGCTGCTGGTTGCCGAGGAATGAACTTCCAACAAAAATCCAGCCAAGAAGCTCGAACATGAGCGCAATACCGACGAGCACAAGGGCCGTCGACATTTCGTTCGAAAGCTTTCTTTTCGCTACCGGCTTTTCTGCCACGGCCGTGGCTCCCGAGGACGTTGTCATTGCGAAGAAACCTCCGCCTTAAGAGTCGTTGGAGATAGCCTGCGGATGTGCCGCCGTGTGCGGCACATCCGCAGGTGAGCGGCGATCAGTTCTTGTTGAGGTAGGTGTCGACGTTAGCCGCATTCACCAGTTCAAACGGAATCCAGACCGGGGATTGGACCTTCTCGCCCTTGGCAAGCTTGATCGCGGTGTCGACTGAACCGGCGCCCTGTCCCACCGCATCCTGGAAGACTGTGGCGTCGAGATCGCCGGTCTTCACGTAATGCATCGCTTCCTTGGTGGCATCGATGCCGGCGACGATGACGTCCTTCATCTCCCACCCGGCCGCCTTGAGCGAGTTGACAGCGCCCAGCGCCATATCGTCGTTGTTGGAAAGGACCGCGACCGGCTTGTAGCCCGCCGTAATCCAGTTGGTCATCAGATCTTGCGCCTTCACCGGATCCCACTGTGCCGTCTGCTCGTCGATGATCTTCATGAAGTTGCATTCCGGCGTCGCAACGACGTCGTGGACCGCCTTGCTCCGCTGTTCCGCAGCGTGTTGGGCGAGAACACCCTGGATGATCAGAATGCCAGCATCCTCGGTCTTGCCCTCTTCCTTCAAGACGCGGCAGACTTCCTTAGCCTGCAGCGTGCCGGCATCGATCTCCTTCGAGCCGATGAAGGCGGCCTTCGGGCCAAGCTGGTCGAGATCGCTTGGCGTGTTGTTGACATAGACCAGCGGAATGCCGGCGTCGGCCGCCATTTTGGTGATTGTCGGCGTTGCGGTGCTTTCCACGACGTTGACGATGATGGCGTCGACCTTGGCGGCAATGAAGTTCTGGATCTGCGACAGCTGTTTGTTGACGTCGGCGTCGGCAAACTCGATCTGCAGAGGTTGATTGGTCTTGGCGGCCTCATCCTTCATCGCCTGAACCATGACCGCCAAGAACGTATCGTTGGAAGCAATGGTAACCCCGATATCTCCTGCATAAGCAGACGAAGCCGCGAGAAGGATCGCCGTTGTGCTAATAATCATTCGCTTCATTTCTATTCCCCTTTTCTTTGTTCAGGTGTCCGGCAGCACCCAGATCATCCGGACCGTCCTCCTCCACGAGAAACGGCTACATGGTAACGTTTACATACGAGATTCTGCTGTTGATGCGTTTGCGGCGTCCACGAACGGTCTGAGATATTCCAGCGAGACGCGTGCTACCCAGTCGGGCTCGATGCCTCGCTGGTGGAAGCCGCATTCCATCGACAGATAGCCGTCGAAGCCGGTTTCCTTCAGCGCGTCGATGAGCGCCGGGAAGTCGCCCCTGCCCATGCCGGGTGGCAAGCGGTTGTTGTCGGAAGCGTGGATATGGACCAGGTCCTTCCCCATCGCATAGACATAGTCGCTCATCACCTCCTTCTCGGTAATGACGTGATGGCTATCGAACATCAGCCGTACGTTCGGCTCACCGACGTCCTTCATCATGTCGATGGTATTATCGCAGGTGTTGACGATGTTGCTGTCTTCCGGCGTGGGCTCGATCACAATCTCGACGCCGAAGTCCTGCGCGAAGACGGCGATTTCCCGAATTGCCTGCGCGGCCCAGTCCCATGCCTGCCGATATGTCGTTCCGAAGATATACCAACCCGGCAGGCAGATCAGCCGCTTGCCCCCCCAATCAGCGGTGAGCTGGACCATGTCCTTGTAATGATCGACGGCCCAACGACGTTCCTCCGGAATCGGCGACGCGACATTATTGCCAGGCCCGCCGCCATGCGCCGGCAGCATAGCCGCCAGCTCCAGCTCATAGTCCTTGAGCATCTTGCCGATGTCTTTGCGCCTTTGGGCGCTCAGCGTTGGCGGAAAGACATGAGGGCTGGCCGCGCCGATTTCGATCGCGTCGTACCCGATTTTCTTGATCCGCCTGATCGTTTCCTCAAGCGTATAGGCCGGCAACCATGTTGGGTTGCTTGCGTAGGGCCAGGTGTGCATTGCGAGCTTGATCGTCATGGGATCACTCCTCAGGAAGCAGACTGCTTGATATCTTCCCAGGCGCCCTTCTCTCCCGAGACGAGAATGGCTTCAGCAATGCGCTCGATCTGCACGCCGTCCTTGAAGTCCGGCGAGGCCGGCTTATTCTCGGCAATGGCCTTGAGGAAGTTGTACCATTCGATTGATTTGATATCGATATAGCCCTGCCCCATGCCGGCAACCGGCCACAGCTTGTCGCCGAACGGCTGGTTCGGTCCGGAATAGATGGTGCGAAAGCCGAACGCATCCGCCGGATCATCAGCAAAGGCTACGCGAAGCTCATTGAGGCGCTGGTAATCGAATGCGATCGAGCCTTTGGTGCCGTGGATCTCGAAGCCAAGCTGGTTATGGTGGCCCCACGAATTGCGCGTCACTTCGATGCTGCCGTGCGCCCCGGTGGCAAACTTGATTAGAGTGAGCGCAGTATCGTCGACGTCGACCTTGCCCTTTTCCGAGGAGGCGGCACCACTTTGGCCAAAGAAGCGCCCGAGAGGCAATGGCCGTTCCGGAATGAAGGTCCTGACGATGGCGTTGACGGAGGCAAACTCGCCGACCAGAAGGCGCGCCGCATCGATCACATGCGTCCCGATATCCCCGAGCGTACCTGAGCCGGCCTTGGCCTTGTTGAAGCGCCAGGACAGAGGCGCATTCGGGTCAGCGCCCCAATCCTGGAGGTAGTAGCCCCGGAAAGTGAGGATATCGCCAATGCGCCCCTCATCAATCAGGCGCTTTGCCATCTGCAGGGCCGGCGTGTGACGATAGTTGTAGGAGACCATTGTCACTACGCCAGTCTCGTTTGCCGCAGCAAGCATCGCCTCCGCTTCCGCAACCGTCATCGACATCGGCTTTTCGCACATGACGTGCTTGCCGGCCTTTGCGGCAGCGATCGAGATCTCGGCGTGCGTATCATTCGGAGTGCAGATATCGACGATATCGATATCGGGGCGCGAGACCACCTCGCGCCAATCGGTCGCGTACTCCGCGAACCCATACTGTTTGGACGCCTTCTGCGCCATCTCCTCGTCGATGTCGACGATAACCTTGCGTTCGATCTCGATCGGCGCACCGAAGAGAATTGGCACCACCGCGGTGGCAATCGAATGGGCCTTGCCCATGAAGCCTGTACCGATCAATGCAACGTTCAGCTTTTTCAACCTTCGTCTCCCCATTCGAGCCGGCAATGTGCCTGGCTGTGGCAAATTTCGATCCTGCCGTAGTTTTTTCTCATGTAAACGTGTACACCATAAAAAAATTGCCGTGTCAACGATTACATGGTAGAAATCGGACACACTGTTTCACCTGCTGTCGCTCCGGTCGTTGTCCGAAACGGCGGAGGAAATGGCCGAAGAGGCGCCATCGGGCATCGTCCGAGACGATTTTTGGTCACTGAGAGCAGGCAAAGCACAGAGTTTTGGGAGGATTGGGAGGTTTCAATGCATCAACAACGCCGCAGACGTCTGGGGAGCAGCATCGCAGTCTTCGTTGTAGTGCCCCTTTTGTTGCTCCAGGGTGGGCTCGTGAACTTTCAAGGAGCGATAGCGGTCGTCACACACGAGGTCGTTAGAATGAGCGAAATGAGAACACAATTGGCCGAAGCGAAGCTAGCTGCGCTCAAACATTATCTGGGCTTTTCGCGCTGACATGCGTGTAGCGATGCCCCTGGCGTGTAAACGTCCCCATTGGCGAAAAGACCCGCTTTGCTAGCCGCAACGCAAGAAACCCCTCGGACGCGCGGGCCGAACGGCCACGCCGCGTAAGCGATGCTTGGCAGTGCCGACAACTTGATACGCTTGAATTTGCTTGATTTTTGAAAGGACAAAGAACGCTTCGAATCGGGATTTTGGGATGCGGAAGAATCGGACAGGTGCATGCTCATTCCATCCAGCGAATTTCGCAGGCAACGCTTGTCGCTGTCGCCGACGCCTCGGCAGATGCAGCAAAGGCTTGTGCACGGCGCTTCGGGGTAGAGGTTCGCGACACCGCCGGTATCCTGGCGGCGAAAGACATAGATGCCGTGGTAATCGCCACCTCTACACCGACCCATTTCGACATGATCCACGCCGCGGCGGCAGAAGGCAAAGCTATCTTTTGCGAAAAACCAATCGATCTTTCTTCCGAACGAGTCCGGACATGCATTGATGCTATTGAAAGGGCAGGCGTTCCTTTCATGACCGCGTTCAATCAGCGCTTCGATCCGCGACAGCGAGTGAAGGATGGCGAAAGTGGGGATGTTGAAACAGTCTCGATCACGTCCCGGGACCCCGCGCCTCCTCCAGCGGCTTACATCAAAGGTTCAGGGGGCATTTTCCGGGACATGATGATTCACGACCTGGACATGGCGCGCTTCGTGCTGGGTGAGGAACCTGTCGAGGTATTTGCAGTCGGATCCAATCTCATTGACGAAGCAATCAGAGAAGCGGGTGATGTGGACACGGCGGCAGTCATTCTGACGACTGCCTCTGGCCGTATTTGCCAAATTACAAACTCTCGCAGAACGACCTACGGTTACGACAAGCGTCTTGAAGTACACGGCTCAAAAGGCATGCTGCGCGTCTCAAACGTCCTGGAAAACCTCGTGGAAAGCGCCAAAATCACGGGCTTCCAGAGTGCGCTTTCTCAACCGTTTTTCCTCGAGCGCTTCGAGGCAGCTTATCTCGCCGAGATGAAGCACTTTGTCGAAGCTGTTTCGACTGGGTCGACGCCAATTCCGAATGCACAAGATGGGCTTCGGGCGCAGCTCATTGCCGATGCGGCAACGCTGTCCTGGCAAGAAGGCCGGGCCGTGGCGATCCCAAAGTAGCCGAAGCGCGGTCTCGGTAATTCAGAGATAGATAGGAATAGTCTAATGAAGCTTGCAATTATTGGGCTGGGTCGCGTGGCCGAGCTTCACGTTCAGGCGCTTCGCCAACTCGGTTCCGACATCTTCATCGGAGGATGGAGCCGGTCGTTGAACAAGGCCGAAGAATTCTGCCGGCGGTTTGGTGGCACGGTCTATGCCACTCTTGAAGACCTCTTGTCGGACAAGCAGATCGATGCCGTCCTTGTTGCCACAAGTACCGCTTCCCATTTCGAGTACGCGAAACGTTCGATTCTGGCGGGCAAGCACGTGCTTTTGGAGAAGCCCCTTTGCGAGCGCGCATCTCAAATAAAAGAGCTTGCCGTACTTGCGAAGGCTCACAACCGGATTTGTATGCCCTCACATAACTATGTGTATGCGGAAAGCATGAGGCGGCTGAACGCTCACATTAAGAATGGCAACCTTGGCGACATCGTAAGCTTTTGGGCGATCTACAATAAGCGGCACGACGCCTCAATTGGCGAACCGGATCTCACAATGCGCGAGCTGATGGGTATCCATCCGAGCAGTGCCGCGGGATTTTGGGTGCCGCGCGTGGTAACGTCGGTTCATGGAGATCGATGAGGACAAGAT
>NZ_LNQC01000058.1 GCF_001651855.1 Sinorhizobium americanum
GCTGACCGGAAACGCAGGGAATAACTCTTTCCGGGCCATGGCCGGTAATGATTATATCGATGGCGGCCTCGGCGCTGACACGATGATCGGCGGAAGCGGGAATGACACGTATGTCGTCAATGAAAGCGGCGATGTGGTCAATGAAGCCGCCGAGGGCGGTAGCGGCATCGACACGATCAGGTCGATGATCTCTTTCAGCCTCGTCACCGGAGCCAACGTCGTGGGAGCGGTCGAGAACCTGACACTGCTGGGAAGCGGCAGCACGAACGCAACGGGCAACGGCCTTGCAAACACGCTGATCGGCAACAGCGGAAACAACATTCTGAACGGTTCGTCCGGGAAGGATAAGCTGACGGGTGGCCTCGGAAACGACAGCTTCTTCTTCAACTCGACGCTCTCCGCGACCAGCAATGTCGACACCATCACCGACTTCAATGTCGCCAATGACACGATCCGTCTGGAGAATGCTGTCTTCACGGCAATTGTCGGTACGGGAGCATTGACCGCAGCGCAGTTCGTCAACAACACAACCGGGCTTGCAGCCGACTCCAATGACCGGATCATCTATGAGAGCGATACCGGAAAGCTGTTCTACGACAGCAACGGAAATGCCGCCGGCGGCTCGGTGCATTTCGCGACAATCGGCACAAACCTCGGAATCACCGCAGCCGACTTCTTTGTCGTATGACACGCAAAGAATGGGGCGCAGCCCAAGAGCTGCGCTCTTCACGCTTGCATTCGGTAGCTCCAGAGGTGCGAAACGAAGCATCCAGCGTGCCCAATCGCTGGCTCGTTACCTGTATGGGAGGCCGGAAGAAAGAGTTCGACAGAGCCATGAAATGCGTGTGCAACGCTGGTGAAACGCAACGCGCCGACAAAGAAAACGCCCGCTTGTTCGGCGGGCATTGAGCACCAACTATTTGGAAGGAAAGCATCGATAGTTTATCTCTCATTTGCCGCGTGAGCGAGTCACAAGTGGCCCCTTAGAGAGATAGTCCATCACCATCTGGCGATCGGGACCGACTTCGCGGATGGCCTTGAGCACCTCTTCCCTGGCTTTGTTCGTCCGCTGCATGAGGTAGGCAATTTCGTGCTCTTGCGTTGAGACAAACTCGCTGTCGCGGCCCTTCTTCTTGACATCGCGCGCCATTCTTCCCTCCTCTCCCACCCAAGAGGAGGTAGAGCCTGAACACTCACCCGGCAAGGTGGTATTAACACGAAAAAGGGACCTCGCTTTCGCAAGGCCCTTTCGCCAACCAGCTTAAATACACGTCATCAACAGACCGAGGCTACGCCCCTCACGCCGCCAAGCGCCTGTCTAGACTAGTGCCCATCCATAAACGCCTGTTTTTCTGCGGTTTTGCAAGGTTGTTTGCCGGCTGACATCGTTTCTTGGGAC
>NZ_LNQC01000059.1 GCF_001651855.1 Sinorhizobium americanum
CCAATGGCTGGCCGAGCAGCGAAATCGACGCACTCATGCCGTGGAACTACGTCGGCTGAATGGCCTCAGCTTGCCGCTTACGGTCGAGCGGATGAACCGGACGCGCAGGACCGCCTAGTGAAGGAACTGCGGCTGCGCGGCATCGACACGATCGAGGCCGCCAATGCCTATGCACCGGAATTCATCGCCGACTTCAATCGTCGCTTCGGCAAGGTGCCGCGCAATCCGAAGGACATGCATCGGCCGTTTGTCGCCTTGTGCCGCAAGGAGCTCCGCAAGCTGTCGCAGGGCCTGGCACTGCGCTATGACAAGGTGATGTTCCTCCTCGAACCGAGCGATCTTGCCAGAACGCTCGCCGGCCAGAAGGTCATCGTCTGCGACTATCCCGATGGCCGCCTCGAGGTCACCCAGGATGGGACCTCCCTGCCCTACAGAACCTTCGACACCCTGCGCTCCGTGCACCGGTCCGAGGTGGTTGAGAACAAGCGTCTCGATGACATGCTGGCCGTGGTCACCGAGATGCAGGCCGGCGAGAGCAACAGCGCAGCAAGGGAGGACCGCGCCGCACCGGCCAGACGAACCATATGTTCGGGATTCCCGACGGCAGCCAAAGCAATGGCTATCAGAAGCGTGGCCGCAAGCCGGGTCCAAGGACGGATTTCACCAACGATCTTGTGGTGATCGCCCGGCGACAGCAAGCCCTTGCGCAGCTGAAAGCGGCGGAGTGATCGGGCGAGCGAGCTGTCAAAGCTAAAGTTTATCTTGCAGCTGGAGCAATCCGCCGCCGACCGGCCCGCGCAACCCTGACCAGCTCCAGCCGGTCGGCGGCTTGCGTTTGTGTACTGAAAAAATCTAAGCATATGCAGTCCTAGTTCCGCTTCTCCTGCAGGAAAACCATGCAATTGCAGCAAATTGCAATCTGTTTGACGACTGCACAAATGCACCCGCTGAAGCCAACAAAAGATTTCCGACCTGCCAGGGTACGCGAAATATTAGAGGTCGAATTTGGCAGTCAATCTGGAACAACATGGAATGTCTATGATCCACACACACCAGCGCGCACCATTGGCACAGCCGCATCTAGGAGAGTGATGAAAGGCTGCCTCAAAACTGCGACCAGGAGAAGGATCGCGAATGCGATGAACGTTCTCAGCAAGAAAGCATGGGCCATTTTGATATAGGCGACTTTTGCATTCACTTCGTCGCGGTTCATCCGCGTCGTAACCAACAAATCGCGTATCAGGGCGCTGTTGGCGTCGGGCTCGCCCCAGAGGTGAACAATGTCTGTCGCATCGATGCGGTTATGGGTCGAGACAGCCAAGGTGCGGAAGGCCCATATTCCACTTCTCACGAGGTATATGACGCCCAAAACGAACAGCCCTAAAAGCACAGTCTGCCAGCCAGGGCTCATGTCGGGAAGTTCCTCGCCGTAGAGGTCTTTTGGCAACGAAACCAGGACTGGGAAGATTGCTGCAATCACCGCCAGGTAAATGGAGGCTTTGCTTTCAGATGACCTCTTCCTTTCGGTTTCTTGTTCGTTAAGCGCCCGCGCGCTTTCGAGCGCTATCTCCGGATTCTTATCCCATTTCGCGCCTTTGATCAGCTGCATTTCCTGGTCTCGCAACTTGGCTTGATCTTCAAGCTGCAACGTGGTCGGGCACGAAAGCCGTGGCCAAAAAAACTCAAAGATGCGGATCATTCTGCTGCAATCCTTTCCAGCACGTCTACGATTGCTGCCGATACGGGGAGCCCGGTGCGATTTTCGATCCAGGCCCACTGACCGTTCGGATTGCATTCAAGAAACCAAAACTTGCCATCCTCGCCCAACACGAGGTCTATGGCACCGAAGCGCAGCTTCTGCTGCCGGACGAGTTCTATACAGGCCGACTGAATGTCGACGGGAAGAGTTATTACCTCGTGCCTGATGTTCGGGTTTGTGCCGCGTCGCCAATCCAAAGACGATTCGTCATACTCTTGCGAGTGGATTGCCACGGGAAACACTCGGTCGCCGACGACGGTTACCCTGATGTCGAGCTGTTTGGGTATGAGCCTCTGAAAAATCACCGGAGCGCACTGAAGAGATTCACGGTCCTCCTCCGCGAGCGTCTCGATCCGGCTGGTGAACATGACATGCTCAACCCCTTCGATCTCGACGAGAGCTTGCCGATGAGGTTTTCCAACAATCGGTCCTTGCGCAAACAACCTGCGAGCAGCATCCAGATCGTTCGTGATGACCGTATCCGGGACATTGAAGCCGAGCATTTTGGCCAGATACATTTGCGATGGCTTATCTTCAGCAATGAGAATGTCACGTGGATGGCTGAGCCATCTGCTTCCAATCAACAAATAGAGTGATTTCAGCAGTGCTGACCATTCCGCCGCCGCATACGCCCTCTGTCCGGCGTCACGATCCAGGTTGTTCAAGTCGGGGAGTTCTGGCCTACGAAAATATGCTGCTTTTGCCCGATCAAGCTGGACAGTACGCTCTCCAACGGACACTGCCAATGACTTGGAAGCTGGCTCGAGGGCAAACGATATGTCATCGATTGCATTCGTGTTAAGTCGGAAATGGTCCCGCTTCCTTCTTTGCAGCTCCCTCACAACAAAGTCGGTTGTCAAGTCCCTTTCATTGCTGACAATCAATATCATGGAGAGATAGGCTCGCTAGAGAAAGCCATGAACGCGCGGTGATGTGTCGTCGCTTTCCATCTGCACATCAGTCTTTGTCGTGATTTCAAGCAAGTGGCCTGCAGTGTGCTGAACCTGGTCGTCTCCCTCGACGTGAGTTGAGGTCTTCGTCTGTATTTCAAGGAACGGCGCAGGCGTGTCGTCGCTCTCTTGCTCGACCTTGGTCTTCGTCGTGATTTCGATCAAAGCAGACTTGGTCCCGATGAGAGGAACAATTCCCAGGGGGCTTGTAACCACCCACATTCCAAAGTCATCAGAGTATTGCCCAGGGATGGGCTCGCCTGCAGTTCTAGGGGAAGCGAACCGCGTTAGAAACGCACGTTGACCGACGGTCTCATTAGTCACGAGGGAACTCCGGGATGATTTCGTTAGAAGTCATTCAACTAAAACGCATGAAAGACAATGGGTTGTGGCTCTGCTGAAGCCTTTGTCAACAACCGACTGCAATGATGTCCCATTGAAGATATCTCATAGAAAGATCGTCACCAGACATCTATCGTGTATCAATTAGGTCAAATTAAAATACACAAAAACTATGCGCCAAAAAAGATCGAACGTGAGAAAGCCACCGCTCTGGCTGGCGACAAAAGTTTTGCTGCATTACTAGGGCCTGTATGGTTATCCCAACCGCCAACCATAAAACAGAACGCCATGATGTAATTCAGGCCTGCAATCAGTCAACTGATCGAAGGATGAACGCCCGTCATCCGCGCTAGACTTGGGCGAATTCCGCCGTTAATCATCGCCAGCCATGTCGTCTAAGTTATTAGATTTCTTTCCGTCCGGATTGGTTCGCAAATGCGGCTTAGCGTTGCTGCGGCGAACGGAATGTGCATTAGAAATCTCGCCGCGATCCGCCATTTCCATCGCCTTCTTCAACGGAGTGAAATTCTTGTTTCCTTTGAGCTTTACGTGCGTGATGTCGCCTTCACCATCCGCGCGGGCGTCGATTACCTTCCTTGGTGCCATATTCCATCTCCTGATCTTTCCTGATGCTTCAGTTTCAGTCCAGTCGCCGGTTTCCTCTCCGGAGCAAATGTTAAAGCAACTTATCTCATTCGATGTGAACCGGAATGCCTTCCTTCTGCATCCTAAGCTTGTCGGAAATTGCCTTCTACGTCAAAGTCCGTGTCGGAGGCTGAGACATGCGAAAGCGGTATTGGATTACCGGGGCAATTCTATTCTATGTCGACCGTCGGCTGATAGACGGTGGCCCTGGTGGGGACGATGTCAGTGTCGCGAAAGTTTGCGAGGAAACTTGCAACGTCGTAGCGCCCACTATTTTGTGTCCGCAATGCCTT
Source organism: Sinorhizobium americanum (assembly GCF_001651855.1). GTDB lineage: Bacteria > Pseudomonadota > Alphaproteobacteria > Rhizobiales > Rhizobiaceae > Sinorhizobium > Sinorhizobium americanum. The sequence goes on from NZ_LNQC01000059.1 coordinate 3,990, forward strand.
TACGGGATCGTCTTTGCTCATAGATTCTCTCAAACAGCTCAGCGCGCCGACGTTCAGCTACAAACTTGTCGCGTAGCTTGAACAATTCGCAAAGCTCTTGCCCGGTCGCATCGTTGAAAGTTGCCTGGTAGGCTGGTTGTTCCGCCATTGACGGTATCTCACCTCGAAGCCAGTCGAGAAGAAATTCCTTTGACTTCCCCGACACCCACCCCTGATTCACAATCATGGAAGCTTGCTCGACTAGATGCACCATTTGGTAGGCGTGGAATTCTTCGCTTTTCCACCCGTAGATGCCCGCCACATGAGCTTTTTCGCGCTCTGATGACAGCTGGCGCGTCAACTCAATAACCGTTGCAAGGTTTCGTGCCTTAGCAGATTGAAATATGGCGACGGCTGCGCCGATGACCGCTAAAAAAGACCCAAATGCGCCTAGCGCGGTGATGACGTCTAACGCATTCACACTATCGGGAAACATACGCCATTGGGTCTGCTTCTCGTATTCACGCAGCAAGCAGGATACGGTTGTCGATATCTCTGAAGCGCTGCCCCACAGATACTCAATCAATTCTGGTATCATTTCTTCTCGGAGGAGGCGGGCCCGGTCTGTGCCGTCGTCTGTTCGGTGCTCGTAGCCGCCGGTCTTATCACAGGCGTTTTCATGTAGCTGTTTGTTTCCAAGTTCGGAGGGCTTGTGGCGCGCCCATGAGACACAGCGATGTCGGCTGGTGTCCTGGAGTCATTATTCGACAAAGAATTCTCCTATTTTTTGAAGGCGTTGAAGATTGCGAAGGTGGCGTCGAAGAAGCCGCAGGACTACCCACCGGGGCGACGATGACCGGAGTTGGTTTATAGCCTTCGGTTATAAATACATGCTTACCGCCTTTCATAGTATTCTCCTATCGTAATTCAACTCGAATACATTATTCAACAATTAGTCTCTTTTATCCTTCTCCTTCTCTTGTTCTCTCTCTTCGCGCTGCTGCGAAGTTGTGGTCGGTCTGATAAGCGGAGTAGAGAGATAGCCGCCCTGCGGCTTTGAAAGTCCACCACGAGGGATCATCAGTCCCTTCAGAGGATCGAACGGAAATCTCTTAATCATCGTCATTCTCCGCTGACAGGAAGGTTAAAACCTGGCGCTCTCGACTCGGCAGCCGAACAATCCGCAAACAAAATCATCTTAGAGTGAGTCGCGCTTCAGTCCAGACCGGATCTGCGGTTAACAGGTCGCCATTATCACTCATTGATCTTTGCGCTATAGCCCTCCGGTGGAAGGCGACGAAACGCCTTTTCGAAACTGTCGAGTTGTTCGCAAATCAACTTAGAGATTGTATTTAGTTCCGCTATGTACGTGGTGGTCTCTGGTCCAATGCGCGTCACGAAGTCGTGGAGAAGCTGGCGGTATTGCTCGTGCTCGAATTCATAAGGCAGCTCCAGCCTCAATTCGCTGACCTGGGGCAGGACCGGATCGGCAAAAAGCTGCTCCAGGATTTGCTCCGACGTGCCGACGACAGCGGGCGAACAAGGTGCGCCGCTCGCCCTGCGGCGAAAGCGTCCGCTGATGACGGCCGTCAGCATAGGCTTGATATCGGCAGCGTGTTGCCCCCTCGGCGCTGTCGAAAGGCACGATCACCCGGCCGAGTGCGACACGGCGCCGAGGCTCGGCGGCGCGATAGGTTTTGATCAACCTGTATTGAGCGACGAAGAAATCGTCGGTCCCCTCCCCAGTTATCACGTTGCCGGTCAACAGGTTGAAGCCGTTGCGGCCAGCCCAATCGGCCGAGCGCTGCGACCCGCCGCCGTACCAGATCCGGTCGACCAGGCCCTTGGCGTAAGGCTGCAGGCGCGGTCGCTGCGGACCGGAGGGCGTCTTGATCAGGGTCTGTTCGTCGCCGAGATAGGTACCGCGCAGCTTGTCGGCCAAGCGCAACACCCGATCATGCGAGAAAGCATAACTTCTCCAGTCGCCGTCGAAGGCGAGCGGGCCAATCAGCTCGGCGTGCAGGGGCTTTCCGGCGCTGACGCCGATATTCAGCCGCCCGCGCGAGAGAACATCGACGGTGGCGAGATCTTCGGCCAGCCGATAAGGGCTTTCATAGGCGATTGGAATGACCGCCGTTCCGAGCTCGATCCGGCTGGTTCTCTGTGTGGCCGCCGCCAGGAAGGCGCTTGCGGAAGAGATCCCCGGCTCTAGATGCCGCTGGCGGACCCAGGCACTATCGAAGCCCAGCTCCTCTCCATATTGCAGTTGCTGGAGCGTCTGCTCAAGTCCCTGCAGGGGATCGTCATCAGGATAATTGCCGGGGGTGAGGAAGCCGATATGGCTGATCGATACGATGCGGTCGCTCATGTCATTCTTCCCGTCCGTGCCGTCCGATCCTCAGTATTTCGGTAGGCCGGGCGGGTTGGTCTCCGATGCCGGCAAGGCTTCCTCGGTCAGATGCCAGTGGTCGAGGATTTTCGCGTAGGTGCCGTCCCTGATCAGACCGTTGGTGGCGATGGTCAGCGCATCGGCGAGCCCACTCCCCTTGCGGGTGGCGATGGCGACGTCCGAACGATCGGGCCAGCCGGCGCTCAGCGTGCCGACGCGCTTGATGTTCTTGTCGCGCGCGGCGATGAAGACGAGTTGCGCGTGCGGCTGAACAATGACGTCGGCCCGGCCCGAATGGAGCGCGATCAGGCTTGCTGCCTCGTCGTCGTAATATTGCAGTTCGATCGGCTTCAGGTCGGCGGCGAAGTCTTCGTCGCTCCACCTTAAGAGGATGCGCTCCTGGTTGGTGCCGGCGCCGACGATGATCCTGAGGCCGGCGGCATCTTTCGGTTCCTTGATCGAGGCGATGGGGCTGTCGGATTTCACGAAAAAGCCATGCAGGCCCTGACGGTAGGTGGAGAAATCGAACTTCTCCTTGCGCTGCTCAGTAACCCCGACATTGAAGATGACGGCCTCATACTTGCCCGAGGTGAGGCCGAGCGGCCAGTCGATCCAGGCGACAGGCAGGATTTCGAGCGTTAGGCCGAGGCTGTCGGCGATGGCGTAGGCATAGTCGGGATCTGCTCCGATCACGGTCTTGGCATCCGTGGCATAAGTCGCAAGCGGCGGACCGCCGGGACTGACGGCGATGGAGAGCTTCCCCGGTGTGACGAACTTGAAATCCTTCGGGATCGCCGCGATCGCCGCATCGTTTCTCGCGGCATGAAGCCGGCCCGGCTGTTGTGGACTGAGGTCGAAATCATCGGCCGCATGGCCAGCGCTGAGGGAAAGGCCAAGCGCCGTGGCAGCAATCAACAAGGTCCGGGATGCCTGAAGGGCAATCATCGTCTTCTATCTCCAAGTTGTCAGGCAGGATGGGGCCGGCAAGAATCCCGGCCGGCCCGGTAAGGAGCCATCAGGAGCCGCTCTTTGGCAGGCCGGGCGGATTGGTCTGAGCCTTGTCGATCGCCTCAGGGCCGAGATTCCAGATATTGAGGATCTTCTCGTAAGCGCCACTGGCGATCAGGTCATTGATGACGGCAGTCAAAGGAGCCGCCAGACCGCTGTCCTTGCGCGTGGTCACCGCGATCTCGGCCGTAATCGGCCAGCCGCCACTCACAGTGCCGACAAGCTTGGTCTTGCCGTTCAGTCCCGAGGCGTAGGCCTGCGTCGCATTGACGCTGAAGACGGCATCAGCTCTGCCGGATTGGACAGCCAGGTCCTTGACCGCGTCGTCGTCGTAATATTGCACCTCGATCGGCTTCAGCCCAGCCGCGACGTTATGGCGGTCCCATTCCAGCAGGATCTTCTCCTGGTTGGTGCCGGCATCGGTGATGACCCTCAGTCCGGCAATATCCTTCGGTTCCTTGACCGAGGTGATCGCACTGTCGGCCTTGACGTAGAAGCCGAGCTCGTCCTTGCGGTAGGTCGAGAAGTCGAATTTCTCCTTGCGCTCCTCCGTTACCGTCACATTCGAAATCACTGCATCGAACTTCCCGGAGGTCAGTCCGAGCGGCCAATCGGCCCAGGCGACGGAAACGAGATTGAGCTTCAGACCCAGGCTGTCGGCAATCGCCTGCGCCAGATCGACGTCGTAGCCGATGACGGTCTTGGAATCGGAGGCATAATCATGCAGCGGCAGATTTCCGCTCGTGCTGATGCCGATGGTGAAGACGCCGTTCTCGACAAACTTGAAGTGCTTGATTTCGGCGATGCGCTTCTCGTTCTTTTCGACCCGCACCCGGTTCGGCTGCTCCGGGCTGAGATCGAATTTCTGCTGCTGCGCCTGAGCGGAACCAAACCCGATCGCGCCAATGGTTACAGCTCCCGCTATGAGAAGCCTTGCCCTATTTGCAAATGTCATGCCCCTTCTCCATTTCGTTTTGAATTGTCGTGGTTGCTAGTCAACCGGAGCAGCCAGTCGCGGCCCGGCATTTCACCAGCGCTGGCCGGCGCTAGAGAACCTTGGCGAGGAATTCGCGTGTTCGGGGATGCTCCGCTTGCGTGAAGACGCGGGCCGGCGGTCCGGCCTCCAGAATGCGGCCGCTTTCCATGAAGACGACGGTGTCTGCAACCTCCCGGGCAAAACCGATTTCATGCGTGACGATGACAAGGGTCGTGCCGGTGCGGGCCAGTTCCTTGATGACGTCGAGCACTTCGCCAACAAGCTCCGGATCGAGCGCGGAGGTCGGCTCGTCGAAGAGCAGCACCTTCGGGCGAAGCGCCAGCGCCCGGGCGATCGCCACACGCTGCTGCTGACCGCCGGAGAGCTGGCGCGGATAGGCGTTGATCTTGTCGCTGAGGCCGATGCGAGCAAGCAGGTCCTGCGCCAGCTGCACGGCTTCCTGCCGGCCGACGCCGCGGACCTGGATCGGCGCTTCGATCAGGTTTTCGAGCACGGTCAGATGCGGAAAAAGATTGAAGCTCTGAAAGACCATGCCGATGTCGGCCCGGCGTTTGAGGATGTCCTTCTCCTTCAGCTCGTAGAGCGTGTCGCCCTTTCTTCTGTAGCCGACGAAATCACCGTCGACCGAGATGAAACCCTCGTCGACGCGCTCTAAATGATTGATGGCGCGAAGCAGCGTCGACTTCCCTGAACCAGAGGGGCCGAGCACGGCGGTCACGCTGCCGGCCGGCAGATTGAGCTCAACATCGTCGAGCACCCTCAGCGAACCGAAGCTTTTTGAGATACCGTGAATCCGCACAATTCCGCCCGCTGCCCGCAGGGCCGCCGCATCATGGAAGCCAGTATTGCGGACTCTGTCGGTCGCGCGATTGAGGATAGGCAGCGGGCGGCGGAAACGGTCGAAGAATGCCTGAAAAGGCAGCGGTGCCGGGTTGCGCACGGCCCCCTTGGAGAAATAACGCTCGATATAGTGCTGGGCGACCGACAACCCGGTCATGATGATCAGGTACCAGACGGTCGCGACCATCAGCAGCGGAATGACTTCGAGATTGCGGCGGTAGATCACCTGGACCGTGTAGAACAGCTCCGGCAGCGCCAACACGTAGACGACTGACGTGCTTTTCGCCAAACCGATGAGTTCGTTGAAGCCGATCGGCAGGATGGAGCGCATCGCCTGGGGCAGCACGATGCGGAAGGCCTGGCGGCGGCGCGGCAGGCCGAGAGCGGCGGCCGCCTCCAGTTGACCGTGATCGACCGAGAGAATGCCGCCGCGGACGATCTCGGCGAAGAAGGCCGACTGGTTGAGCGTGAGCCCGAGGAAGGCGGCGGCAAAGGGCGTCAGCAGCTGCACTGTGGGATAATCGAGCAAGACCGTATCGGTGAAGGGAATGCCGATTTTGATCGTCTCGTAGAGATAGCCGAGATTGTTCAGGATCAGCAGCAGCACAATGACCGGGATCGAGCGCAGCAGCCAAATGTAACCCCACGAGAGACCGGAAAGCAGTGGCGATTTGGAAACGCGGGCAAGCGCCAGCGCGGTTCCGAGGATCGAACCCGATATGGCGGCAAGCGTGGTCAGGAGCAGCGTCCTGCCGAGGCCGACGAGCACCGGCTCGGCGAAAAACCATTCCGCAAACACGCCCCAACCCCAACGCGGATTCGTGAAGGTGGAATAGAGCACGGCGATGATGACGACGGCGGCGAATATCGTGCCTGCCAGCCGCTCCGGATGGCGCGCTGGGACGATGCGATACCGGGAATGATCCTGCTTCGGGTCTGCCGTCCTGCTGTCGGGCCTGATGCCCGCGAAATCCGTCGTCAGTGCCATTCTTGCTGCCCTTTGCTTGCCGGCCCTTGCCGGTTTAGAGACTTGCGCCTGCCGCGCGCAGGCGCGGTTTGGCCGCTGCGGGTTCGAAACCTGACGGAACGAGGTGGGTGATGTCTTTCTCGAAGGGCAGGCTCTTGTAGACCTCGGGATCGACGGCCGTGTCGAAGAGCGCCGAGTAGCCGTTAGTAAGGTAGAGGCCGACCGCTTCCGGCTGGCGGAAACCGGTCGTCAGGTAAATGCGGGTATAGCCTTGCCGGGCCGCCTGTGCCTCCAGTTCCACCAGCACCTTGCGGGCAAGGCCCTGGCGGCGCAGATCCGAGCGCGTCCAGATGCGTTTGAACTCGGCCGTGTATTCGTCGTAGTGCTTGAAAGCGCCACCGCCGATGGTTTGGCCATCGCGGATCAACAGGACAAAATTGCCTTGCGGCGGCGCGAAGGCTTCCGGGGGATAGCGGTTCAGTTCGGCCGCCGCACCTTCATCATTGAAATAGGTGCCGTAACGGCTGTCATATTCATGGATCAGTTCGTCGATCAGCGGCTTGGCCAGCGGATCAAGCGGCGTTGTATAGAGGAATCGATCGCTCATGTTCGCTCCTTTGGCTGATCAGGACAGGAAGGCCTCGGCGAGACCCACCCAGAACCGGGCGGCAGGCGCGATGATTTCGTCTTTGAAATCATATTGCGGGCTGTGAAGGGCGGCGCTGTCGCCATTGCCGACGAACAGATAGGAGCCCGGCCTCGCCTGCAGCATGTAGGCGAAATCCTCGCTTGCCGTGCGCGGCCTGAAATCATTCGCGACTTGCTCTGCCGGGAAGATTTCTTCGGCAACGCGGCGGGCAAAGCGTGTTTCCTCGGGATGATTGATCACGGCCGGGAAACCGCGCCGGTATTTCACTTCCGCCTGGGCGCCAAAACTCTCCGCCTGGGCGCGCGCCAGCGCCGGCACGCGCTCTTCAAGCTTGTCGCGCACCGCCTCGCAATAGGCACGCGCCGTCAGCTTCAGCTCGACGCTTTCGGGAATGACGTTGGAGGCCGAGCCGCCATGGATCGAGCCGACCGTCAGCACCGCCATTTCGAGCGGATCGACATTGCGGGCGACGATGCTTTGAAGCGCCGTGATGAAGGACGCAGATGCCAGGACCGGATCCACCGTCTCGTGCGGGGCGGCGCCATGACCGCCCCTCCCGATGATGCGGATCAACGCCTGGTCGACCGAGGCCATGGCCGGCCCTTCGACGAAGCCGAACTGCCCCGCCGTGACACCCGGCCAGTTGTGCAGCCCGAAGACCGCATCGACGGGAAAGCGTTCGAACAGTCGGTCCTGGATCATCTTCCTGGCGCCGGCACCAACTTCCTCGGCCGGCTGGAAAATCAGCGTCAGCGTGCCGGAGAACTTGCCGTGTTCGGCAAGATAACGGGCAGCCGCGAGCAGGATCGTCGTATGCCCGTCGTGGCCGCAGGCGTGCATGACGCCGGGGTTGCGGCTGGAATAGGCGAGATTGGTCGCCTCTTCGATCGGCAGCGCATCGATATCCGCCCGGATACCGATGCGCCTGCCGCCCGGCCCCCGCCTGAGTGTCGCGACCACCCCATAGCCGCCGACGCCCTCTACCACCTCGTAGCTGTAGGAGGAGAGGTATTTCGCCACAAGCTTGGAAGTCCGCCCTTCCTGGAAGGAGAGTTCCGGATATTGATGCAGGTCGCGCCGGATGGCGACGAACTCGTCGATCGAGGCAAGGATTATCCGTTCGGCGTCGTCGCGATGACGCGCGCCGTCAGTATGGATATTCATGGTCTTTGTTCCCGAAGGTTGAGCCGCGCGCGGGGCGCGGCGGGTTACCTCGTCAATGCCTCAGGCCCGGGCCCTTTCCGCCGCATCCCCGCCGCCCGCATAGATGCTTTCCCGCCGCGGAAGTCCGAGGTGATCGCGCAGCGTCTGGCCTTCGAGATGCGGATCGAAAAGCCCACGTTCCTGTAGGATCGGAATGACCAGCCGGATGAAATCGTCGAGGCCCTCGGCAATCACCGGGAAGCTGAGGATGAAACCGTCTGCCGCATCCTTCTCCACCCAGTCGATGATCTTGTCGGCAATGGCTTCGGCCGTGCCGACGAAACCCTCGCGCGGCGTCGCGGCCTCGAGCGCCGCTTCTCGCAGCGTTTGCCCCTTTTCCTTGGCAAGCTGTTTGATACGGTCGGTCGTCGAGCGGAAACTGTTCTTGCCGATATCGCCGAGTTCCGGAAACGGCGCATCCAAGTCGTAGACGCTGAAATCATGGTGGTCGAAGAAGCGGCCAAGATAGGCGAGCGCCTCATCGATCGAGATCAGGTTGCGGATGATCTGATATTTCTCCTCGGCCTCGGCCTGGGTAGCGCCGACGATCGGGCCAATGCCAGGGAAGATCTTCACGCCGTCCGCCGAACGCCCCTGCGCCACGGCCGCCTGCTTCACCCGCCGGGAGAAGGTCTGGTTGTCTTCGAGCGAAACGGCATGGGTGAAGACCGCGTCCGCGTGCTTGCCGGCAAGCCCGACGCCCGCATCCGACGAGCCCGCCTGGAAGATGACCGGCTGGCCCTGGGGAGAACGCTGGATGTTGAGCGGCCCCTCCACCTGGAAGAAGCGGCCCTTGTGGTCGAGCCGATGCAGTTTGTCACCGTCGAAGAACTTGCCGCTTGCCCGGTCGCGGACGAAGGCATCGTCATCCCAGCTGTCCCAGAGGCCGTTGACGATCTCCAGATATTCATCCGCCATCTCATAACGCAACGCGTGTTCCGGATGCGGGCGGCTGTAGTTCTTCGCCGTGCCTTCAAGCGGCGTCGTCACTGCGTTCCAGCCGGCCCGCCCGCCGCTCAGGAGGTCGAGCGAGGCGAACTGGCGGGCAACCGTGAACGGGTCGCTGTAGGAAGTCGAAACCGTGCCGGCGAGACCGATCTTCGACGTCACCGTCGCCAGTGCCGAAAGGATCGTCAGCGGCTCGAACCGGTTGAGGAAATGCGGGATCGATTTCTCGTTGATATAAAGCCCGTCCGCCACGAATGCGAAGGCGATGCCAGCCGCTTCCGCCTTTAGTGCCGTTGTCTTCAAGAACTCTAAATTGACGCTGGCGTCCGCCGGTCCGCTCGGATGCTTCCAGGCATTCATGTGGCCGCCGGCGCCCTGCAGCATGATGCCGAACGTGATCTTTTTTTGAGCCATGGATCAATCCTCCTTGGAAACGATCAGGCGACGAGTGAAAGCCGCTCTTTCGCGAGCAGCTCGATGGAGGCGAGGCGCTCGGCAGCCGAGAGCGCCGGCGTGTCGAGGACGAATTCCTTGACGCCGTATCGGCGGTGAAATTCGTCCAGTTCCTTGCGGATCTGTTTTGCCGTGCCGTGCAGCACGCTCGGCACCTTCTCCTCTATGCGATAATCGGTGACGCCAGCCTGGCGGGCAAATTCGACGGCCTGTTCCTCGCTGCCGACATTGACGGTCTGGCCGTTCGGCAGGAACACCTTGACAACACGCAGATTGCCGACGCGCGCGCGGGCATGTTCTTCGCTTTCGGCGGCAAAGGCTGCGAGCGCCAGGATCGGGCGCTTGCCACCGGATGCGCGCTCGTAAGCCTCGAAGGTCTTGCGCAGATTGTCAGGATCGCCGTTCAGATGGCCGGCAAAGACGAGCTCCCAGCCTTTCGCCGCAGCGAGTTCGGCGCTTCCAACGCTGGCGCCGAGCAGGAAGCGCTCGGGAGCGGTCGGCGGAAATGGCGTCGCCTGCGGACCGTCGGAATTCGGGTCTGCGGCAAGATAGGTGTTGAGATCGGAAAGCTGGTCCGAAAAATCCGGCCTCCTCGCCGGATCGACACCAAGCTGCAGGGCGCGCGTTGCGAGCGGAAAGCCGCCCGGCGCCTTGCCGACGCCGAGATCGACGCGGCCGGGTGCAAGCGATGCCAGAAGATTGAAAGTTTCGGCAACCTTGTAGGCCCTATAGTGCTGCAGCATGACGCCGCCGGAGCCAATACGGATCTTCGACGTCCTGGCGAGAAGATGTGCGATCAGCGCCTCCGGCGCGGAGCTCGCCAGATTGGACATGTTGTGATGCTCGGCGACCCAGAACCGGTGATAGCCGAGTCCCTCGGCCCGGATGGCAAGCTTTACCGTGGCCTGCAAAGCATCCGCTGCGGTGTGACCCTGTTCGATCGGGCTTTTGTCGAGAAGGCTGAGGAGGTAGGTCATGTGGCCGCAATCCGCTTGCTGGTTGCATTAGTCCATAAAATCAGTAGACAAACCTCATTATAAGAAATGACATTCTCTTTCGCAGGCATAGCGAGGAAAAAAGCAGCCGCGGCGGAAATGGGAGGTCGCGCGCTGGAAATGACGATCCACGGTGTCGTGGCAGACCTTACAATTGACCATTTGTTGATCTATATTGTGGTCCAATGGAGTAACCCGCATGAAATTGTCAGAACAGGTAAGGCCGATCAGCTATCTCAAGGCGCATGCGCCCGAGATCATCCGGACGTTGAAGGATAATCCTCAGCCCGTTGTCATTACCCTTCACGGCGAGGCGAAAGCGATCCTTCAGGACGTCGGTCAATACGAAGAAACGCAGGAGACGCTAGCGCTCTTGAAGGTGCTGGCGCTCACCAACCGGCAGGTCGAGGAGGGCAAGCTGCGGCCTGCTGCCGAATCCTTCACCCGTATTCGCAAACGTCTGGCTGACAGCCAGTCCTGATGCCGTACCGTGTTCTTTTCGCCGAGGACGCGGAACGCGACATCGAGGATCTTTACCGGTTCATCGCCGGTCGCGACGGCACTGAAACGGCAGAGCGCATCTTGAAGGAAATCGAAACCGCCTGCGCCGATCTCGAAGAGTTCCCCGCCCGCGGAAACATTCCGAAAGAACTGGAGAGTATCGGGCTCGCCGAATACCGGGAACTGCATCATAAGCCATGGCGCATGATCTACCGCATCATGGGCACCGACGTCGTCGTCTACTGCGTCGTGGACGGACGCCGCGACATGCAGACCTTTCTCGAGCGAAGGCTCATCCGCTGACTCCTGCAAGTGGCCTGCCTGCGATCACCATTCATCGACCATCCGCAGAGACCTTTGCGGGACCGCCGCACCGGTGAATGCCGGCACCTTTCCGGCTTCCGGCCGGCCGGCGCATTGCCGAGAAGCCCCATCAGCATCGGGGCCGATCGCGAACTCTCACTTTTCGCTTTGCAGCGTCCGCGAATATAGCCGAAGCCAAGGAGCGCCTTGGTGACGTCGCTTCGGAGGCCAAGGGTGGCCGCCGCCAGGAAACCGAGAAGGAGCGCCGCCGCCCCGCGATGACGCCGTAGAGGTTGGACCCGGCTAGAGGCGGGCCCCGAAAGGCAGATATTTCTCCAAGCGGCTGCACAACTGCACGCATGAATTTGGCCCCCTGTATTCCCAAATTCTCATAGCAATCAGCGGTTATCGTAAGCCCAGGAAATCTCTCGAAAGTTTCACTTTTCGGCGTTTGGATTAAGCTCCCCAGGGGTTCCGAGAGACCTCGATTTTGACTACCGATAAGGGCACGACATCGGAGGTCGTGCCTGCGGACTTCCCCGGCCTCGCCAGCCTGTATTGGCAGAGGAATGCCGCTCGGTCCATCGAACCGCATGGGCGCTCTATCGCGCCAACTGGCAGTTCATCTACCAAGACGATCTTGATGACGAGCGGGCTTTGATCGAAAGCCTGGTGGTCGAATTTGGGAATGGGGTGGGAATGGGGAATGGCTGCTCTGCACCGACGGCCCGCCGCCTCCGTTGCCAGTCGGGAGATCAAACCGTAGGAAGCGGACGAAAATGGCGGTGTTTATTTGGAACTGGGTTCGCGAAGACGCGGAAAACGGTTAGCCGCCCGACGGCGGCTGGCTTCCTCCTAGCTCGGGGATGGACTAATGGCGTGCTCCCCCCGGGGCAGTACAGAGTCACGACGGTAGTCGTCCTTCCAAATGACGGTTCCACATCACAAGCCACCCTTTTCCCCGGGCCTCTTGTAAACCGAATACTGGACGTAACACCACATTCCTGGATAGTCGGAAAGGATCAGCACGTTGCCGTTATCGGAATCCCACCATTTCGCAAATCGTCCCAATGAGGTCGTAGAGACTTTCGGCGGGCCGTAGATGTTTGACAGTGTGCCCTGCAGTGCGGGGCAGCTATGTATGTTTCGCAGCTGTAGTTTCACGGTTTCCAGTCTCCGAAACCTGTCAAAGTTGAACTTGGCCACGAATGCGAAATCGCCAGTTTTGTAAGGTGCCTCCAGCAGATGCAGCGGGCTGCCGCCCTCATAGGTATCCGGTCTCTTAGGCTTACGCGCCTGACCTTCCGAAGCCGCGACGACTTCCTGTTCGGTCATGCCCCAGCGTGTATACTGCCAGTCAGCTTGAGCCGCCGATGACCCCAGAAGCATCGCACAGACTAACCCAGATAATCTCAGCATCGCACCCCCTCCCCCAGACACGCGACAACACGACCCTAACGCGCGAATCGTCACCGCGCTTAATTTCCCGCGCACTAGGATGCCGCCTCGGGTTCGAGGTGAGCCGTTTCCCACGCAAATCCGTCCTTTGCGTTCGCCAACTCCGCACGTCGCGCAATGACCCTTTCCAACAGATTGAGAAACCGCCCATTCTCCTGCGCGCACTTCCAGAAATTCACGAAACGGCAGACGAGCTGGACATTCCCGATCTCATAGTGACCGTTACTGTCGATCCGATCCGCAGAGGCGAGCATGTCGAAGTCAATGTTCTCATTGCCATCGAGATGCATCGGCAGCTTCGTGATAGCGCATAACCCCTGCTGTTCTTTAATGAGCTCAGCCAGGTGCGCCGCTTCCGAGCAGAGGAGTTTTTTGTCCCTTAGAATCTTCAGGACCTGCTGACCGTTGGAGTTCTTTACGGTGTCCCTTATCGATTGCATCATCCGCGTAATAGCGAAGTCGGATAGTTCCACGTTGCGGCCGAGCGTCTTGCCTTTGTCTTCGCCGAGGCGTTCTCTCCAATCGGGACGGTTGTGCCATTCATCGAGCTGGTCACCGTCGATAAGTGCGCGGATGTAGGCTTTCATGTCGCCATTCGCGATACGGAAAACAGCCTGCTGAGAAGATAAATAACCCTTGGCCTTCGGGTGAATAGAGTTCCATGTTAGAGCCGCGAGCCTTTTGTTGCGCCGCGACCAACCGCGGACTGGCTTGGCGACCATCACTTGATCGCCATACGGCTCAAAGATCGCAGGCGGAAGGGTGCTCAAAAGCGCGTTCCCTCAGCGCTTGCCAGCCCGATTGGTCTTCGGGGACAAATGCCACGACGCCCAACTCCTTCAGGCCGCCGGCAGGTGTCCAGGACCATTGCTCCCGACCCTTCCCTGGGATGTTGTTGGTCGAGAATACGACCTTGTCCTCGAAGACCTCACGTCCAATTTGTGCACAACCCTCGATCGGGCCATCAAAACGTGGCTTGCCGCCAGTCGAGAACGAAATAACGAAAGGGCTGGCGTCGCAGGCATTGCCCCCATTCGAACTGCTGCCGATTAATGCCGGAATGCTGTCCACGATGACCAGTTCGTCGAAATGGAGAATGGCATTGCGGTGCAATTCGCGATCATCGAGTTTCAAGGCGCGCTCAGGGTATTCGCCCTCGATCCGAACGGTGTGTCCGAACAGACTTTCGATGTCGATCGCGTTCGCTGACTGAACTCCAGCAATGAAAACGGCAATCGCCACAACTGAAATGCTTCGTCTCATGCAGCCCCCTCGCAATCAACGGTAGTTTGTAACGCACCGTAAACGTCAGGGCAATTCGCCTTTGTTCCTTGCATCGCCAACTTTGGCGGTCCGGCACGCGAATGCGCCTCAGCGGGCGGCACGTGTCCCTGAGAGCAAATCCAATTTCCGACACTGGCGTCGCGCCCGGTCGCTGCGGGGAAATCGGCCTGTTGCAATATGGTGGCCGTTTATAAATCTCGGGTAGACACTTACCGACGTCGCTAGCAGTCGGGAGTGGAGCATGGACGTAAAGTCATCACAGGTAACGGGCAACACTGCCATGCATTATTCGGCATGGCAATTGTCCCGTAGGGGCTGGAACGTCATGTTGACTTCCAGAAATGCCAAAGGCAGCGACCTGTTTTGCTCGAACGATAACGAAACGATGTTTTTCGGAGTTCAAAGCAAAGGGCTGACGAAGCGCGACCCCGTTGGGCTTGGCGCAAATCTCGCCAACCTGAGGTCGGATTGGTGGATCATCACGATCAAGGCTAAAACCGAGGCTCCGATCTGTTTCATCATGTCGCTTAAAGAGGTCAAGGAGCTTTGCCACCACAGCGATCCGGCGAAGAGCAGAAATGGTGCGGCCTCGATCTGGCTCCAGCCATCCGCATATGACCAGCCGCATTTTAGAGAGGCTTGGCACAGGTTCGAAACGCTGACCTAGGCCATCGATCGTTGGCGTTGCAGGCCGAATCTAACGCGTTCCTCGCTGGCTACCGATAAGGAATGTTATCGGCATTCAGGATTGAAAATCCGCATATCTCGGATTGGAACCCAAGGGCCATCAGCTTCACTACCAGCGGTGTTAACGCTGGATTTGCAGGTGAAACCTATGCTTGCCTGACACGATCGACGCGACAGGATGCGAGGAAAGCTATGGCACCCCTGAGATGGTTTCTGGTTACGATGCTGGTTTTTTTCGGGGGGCCAGGCTCCGCGCAGGAGAACCAGCGAGAAGATCAACAGCAGACCTGCGAAGCCATCCTCGACATCCAGCCAGCGGCGGCGGAATGCAAGAAGGTCTTCGCAAAGGATGCCGATTGCTGCATCCAGTATGACGAGAAGAGACTGGCGAAGCGCTGCGAGAAGATGTCGAGCAAGGAGTTCGCTCTGATCTGCTTCACAGAAATCCATGAAGTTGGCTTATGGAAAACCGACCTAACGGGCGAAAACGAACCTGGTCTCGGTGCCCAGCAAGCGAAGCAATGGAAAAAGAACGTCATGCGCGAGTGCATGAAGGAGCCGACGAAGGCAGACGCCCTCGCCTGCGCAGTCCTGCAGAAGAGCGGAACGAAGTTCGTGTTCGGAGAAAAGAACGCCCAGGTCGGACGCGATGCTACGGAGGCCGATCCGATCATGAAGTTCTGCCGCAAAACCTTCGGAGACTACTGGGAAGGCGTCGAGCAGTGCGTGAAGGATCAACGGGCGGCCAAGAAGCGCTTGGGGCTATAGGGGAAGAAGGTAATGGCCGATCTCCCCGCCGAGCCTGTCATTGCAGGCGTCGACAGGCCATGCCTATCGCCGAATGACCGAAATCACTCTAGCGAATTGAAATAGCGCTGCCATATTGACGCAGTTTTCGCAGATCGGATGTCGATAAAATCTGGAAAGGAGACGCCTTACTCCGGAGTGTATTGGCGGAATCAAGTAACAGTCTTAGGTTGAAACAAATACCAAGCCGGGATTCGTCGATGACAAGTGTATATCAGGGCCGTGAGCAGACTGAAGCCAAGCATTTCATCCTGCGGCGGTATCTGCAGACACTGGCCTTCAAAACGCTTCATGGAGGCTGGGGCACCCTCGCGTATATCGACGGCTTCTCCGGGCCTTGGCAGTCAAAGACGCCGGATCACTCTGACTCGTCTTTCATGATCGCGGTCCAGGTGTTGAAGGATGCGCAGGCGAAGGTTCGCCAGTCGGGGAAGCGACCCCGTATCAAGTGCTTCTTCGCTGAAGAGAACCGAGATTCATTTGCCCAACTTCAGGCAGCGGTGGCATCGCATCACGATCCAGCGAATGGTTTCTTTATCGAAACGTTCAACGGGAAGTTTGAAAACGCGGTCGGCCATATCCAAAAGACAATGGCTAATTCGTTTGCTCTCACTTTCATCGATCCGACTGGATGGACTGGCTACGAGTTCGACAAGGTAAAGCCGATTTTTGAGCACGCCCCAGGTGAAGTGCTTCTCAACTTCATGTTCGACTTCGTAAATCGATTTACCGCCTCCTCAGACCCAGCAACTCTGGCGTCGTTCGACGGGATACTCGGTGCCAACTGGAAGGAGCGCCTCGATCTTTCACTGCCAAGAGAAGAGGCGCTGATGGCCCTCTTTACCGAACAGTTTCGGAAGGCGGGGAAATTTGAATATGTGCTCAGCACCCCTATCGAAAAAATATCGGATCGTACTCACTTCTACATTGTCTATGGGACGAGAAGCCCGGAAGGACTGGCAGCCTATCGCAACGAAGAGTACGCGGCGCTGAAAAATCACGGTATGCGGCGGGCAGCGGCTCGCGAGGAAATTCGCGAGAATAAGACGGGGCAAGCTGGTCTCTTTGGAGCAGAGGAAATGGCCTCCATGGCTGAGATTTCCATGGAGGTCCAGATCGCGAATATTAGGAACCAGGCAAAGGATTGGCTCCGCGCCCAACTGCCAGCCTGTCCCAAGCCATTTTCCGAAATCTGGCCACCTATGCTGGACAAATTCATGTTGAGAAAAACGGATGCCAAGCAAGTTTGCGTCGAGCTTGGAAAAGCAGGTGAGATTAAGGAGACGTGGCGGCTGAACGGTTCTAAGCGCCGCACGCCTGACGACGCGGATCGGATCGAGCGAACTTAGGCCGCGATTGCCGGCATGTTGTCCCACGTTCTCCCGCGATATGAGCGCCCAGTTTTCTTCTTATTTTGGCCTCCCCACTGTTTGAAGAAGAAGGCGATGTCAGCGTCGGTGCACATATCGAAGATTTCGTCGATCCACGCCGGGTTCATGGGGCGTGCCTTTGGGCCAGATTCGCCGCCGACGATGGCCCAATGAATGCTCTTAAGACTTCCTGCGGAAACCGAACCGATAAGCGGTTCGAAGGATACAAAGCGGACGGCTGCAGGGACGTGCCTTAATTCGTCCAGACGGTGAATTACCCGGCCATCTTCTACGCTTGCACCGAGCCAAACGTTCGGCAGCACATCGAAACCATGCTGTAGAATGGCAGCCATTCTGTCCGGCCTCTTTGTTAAAATCTGGTAGGTATGCCGAGGCGTCTCCGCCATAACGGACCAAACCTTGTGGACGAAGTCGACCGGGACATCCGGATGGAATAGGTCCGACATGGAGTTGACGAAGACGTTCCGTGGCCGAGACCATGTCTTGGGAATTTCGAGGGCGTTCTCATCGAGATAAAGCGCACCAGTCCACTTTGGGCGGCCGCCGCTCTTCCGTGTCAGGCCCCGGTACTTCTCGACGCCCATTGCTTCCAAACGCGCCGCCATGCGCATGGCGTAGCAGTTAGTGCAGCCAGCACTCATGATCGAGCAACCCGCGACCGGATTCCAAGTTGCATCTGTCCATTCGATAGTCGTCTCTGCCATCATACGCTCCCGAGGTGCTCGGGGAGTCTATCACGGTTGGTAAACAAAGCCGTAAAGGAAAGCGCCCAAGGCCACTTAGCAAAGGGCAACTTGGCCTTCTGCTCACCTGGGGTAACGGCGTCGCCTATTTGGGCAGGTGTGCAACTTTGAATCAGGTGTAATCTCTACAACCTTGATTGTAGAAGGTGTAAGCCGCGGTGGCCGATCCAAAATGGCTCTGCTTCTACAACGAGGCCTATCTGGTCGTCGCCGTCGTCTATTTCTTCATCTGCTTCGGAGCTTCCCGTTACAGCCGCTGGCTGGAGCAGAGGCTGGCCTCGTAGTGGGTTATTAGGACGCCATGAACATGTCTCTCAATTCTCAACCCAAAGCGGCTCTTCTCGCCGCTCTGGGTGGGCGCTGCATAGTGCTCATCGGCATGATGGGCTCGGGCAAGACGTCGGTCGGCCGGCCTCTCGCGGCGCGGCTCGGGCTCAATTTTGTCGACGCCGATGCCGAAATCGAAGCGGCGCACCGCATGACGATCCCGGAAATCTTTGCCCGGCACGGCGAGACCTATTTTCGCGACGGCGAGCGGCGGTTGCTCGCGCGGCTCCTGGCCAAAGGGCCGAAAGTGGTGGCGACCGGCGGAGGCGCCTTCATGAATGCCGAGACCCGCGCGCGGGTCGCGGAGCAGGGGGTGTCGATCTGGCTGAAGGCCGATTTCGACGTCTTGATCCGCCGCGTGCGCCGACGTGCCAACCGGCCGCTGCTGCAAACGCCTGATCCCGAAGGCGCCCTGCGCAAATTGATCGATGACCGTTACCCAACTTATGCTCTGGCCGACGTCACGGTGGTGTCCGACGAAGGCCCGCACGAAATGGTCGCGGCGGAAACGATTCGGGCTTTGATGTCCTATTTGAACGTTCACGCCGTGCCGTAGCCGCCCGGCCGCGACGGAAGAGAGTATCTTCATGACCGAGGTGCGGCTCGATTACGGACAGCGTGGCCCGATACTCCTGGTCGGCGAGCGATCGACGGAGGGGGCCGGCGCGGAAATTCTAGGTCCGCTCCCGTGCAGCCTGCGCGCTCGTTACGAAAGCCGCCTCGCGCGTCATCAGAGCGCGTCGGTTTCCGCCGATCATCTCACTACTCCGTGTGCTCACTCCTGTTGGCGCGGCCTGCGAGGAAACCTTCGTGCTGGCCCCCAACCGCGCCGACGCCCCTGTTCACCCCAAGGGCGACAGGCGGGCGAGCGTGTCGGCGCGCCGATCGCTGTGCAGCAGCTGCAGGCAATGCTGCTTGAGGCGCACGAAGTCTGCGGAAGCCATGATCCCCGTTCCGCGCGGCCTGTCAAAAGGCACCACGATCTCCTCCTGGATTTTGCCCGGCTCAGCCTGCATGACGATGATGCGGTCGGCGAGGAGCAGCGCCTCGTCGATGTCGTGCGTCACGAAGACGATCGTCTTGCGGAACTGTTCCCAGATATCGAGCAACAGTTCCTGCATGCGCAACCGCGTCAGCGCATCCAACGCGCCAAACGGCTCGTCCATCAGAAGCAGGCGGGGCTGGTTGACGAGCACGCGGGCAATCTCCACCCGTTGCTGCATGCCGCCGGATAGCTGTCGCGGATACCGATCGAAGAAACCGGAAAGGCCGACGAGGTCGAGCATGCGCTCGGCCTCGCGCCGCCGCTCGTCGCGGCCCACGCCGCGCATCTTGAGGCCGAAGGCGACATTGTTGCGCGCGCTCTTCCATGGAAAGAGCGTATGGTGCTGGAAGACGATCCCGCGCTCGGGTCCGGGCCCCCTCACGACCTCGCCGTCGACAGTGAGCCGTCCGGCGGCGGGAGCGATATGGCCCGCAAGCGCGCCGAGCAGGGTCGACTTGCCGCAACCGGACGGGCCGAGCAGGCAGACGAACTCGCCAGACGAGACCGCGAAGCTGACGTCGCTTACCGCCTCGAAGGCGTTGCTGCCGTGGCCGAGGCGAATGGAAACGTTGCTCGCCTCGATGCGGCCGGTCAGTGCGTGAAGCTTTCGGTCATGGCTGTTCATCATCTACCTTCCTTCGCATGCCAGGGCAGAAGTGCTGCGCCTGCCGCCTTGAGCAGCGCGCTGCTGCCCATGCCGATGAGACCGATGAGGATCATGCCGACGATGATGTCGGGGTAGTTCTGCAAGGTATAGGACTCCCAGGTATAGTAGCCGATCCCGAACTGACCCGAGATCATCTCAGCGGTCACGATCGATGACGAGGCCGGTGACGATGTTCGGCGCAGCGCCCGGGATGATGACCTCGAAAAGCATCGCCGTTCGCGTGCTGCCGAGGCTCAGGGCGGAAGCCACAAGCCGAGGATCGACGTTTTCCACCCCGTGAACGGTGTTGATAAGGATCGGGAACAGGGCGCCCGTGAACGTGATGAAGATCATCGATGCTTCGGAGGACGGAAACATCAGCACCGCGAGCGGGATCCAGGCAACGGCCGGGATGGGACGCAAGAGCTCGAGCGGCGTCTCAAGAATATCTCCAAGCCAGCGGGACCGGCCGATGACCAGGCCGAGCACGACGCCTGCGATGGCCGCGATGACATAGCCGGCCAGCACTCGTCGAATGCTGCTGGAGACATGGTCGTAAAGCCGCGGCGAACGTAGGAACTCCAGCGCCGCCGCGGCGACGTCAACCGGTCCCGGCACGTTCTGGAAGGTGACGACGCCGAGATCGAGCCTGAGGGCCGATGCCATCTGCCAGGCGATGAGGCAGATGGCAAGAGATCCGGCGCGGCGCATCCAGCGCCCGAGAGGACGGGTGCTCATGGCCAGCCTCAGTTGCTGGCCACGATCGATGCCTTGACGGCGTCGAAATCGAGCACGTCACCGCCATGCGCCTTTGCCCAGGCGTCAGCCCTGTCCTTCAGCAGGAAGGCGTCGACCACGCCGCCATCCGTGCGCACAAACCAGGCCTGCGCGCCGAGGAGCTTGATGCCGCTTTCGCGATCCTGCGCGTAGAACACGCGGACGGTCTTGCCTTCCGCCTCGAGCCCCCTGAAGGCACTCAGCGCAAGTTCAGGGGACGCGTAGCTGCGAACAAGCGGCTCGCCCGAGATCCAGAGCTGTGCAACGCGCTTGGCGTCGGCGATGGTCTCGCCTGTCGCCACGTCCTTGGCTTCGAGTGAAAGCTGGGCATAGTTCTTGAGTGCAGCCTCATAGTCGAGGCCCGAGGCCTTGAAGGCGGCGCGGATGAAGCGGTCGTCGATGAAGCTATCGACATCAAGCGAGCGGTCCGCCTTTTCAGGGACTTGAGCGTTTCGATGGCCGTACCGACGGCCTGGCGATACTCGGGCTTCCATGTGAGGTCCCGGGTCTGGAGACCAAGCGGCCCGTGGAAGAGGTAGTCGACCTCCGCCTCGACGCCGCTCACCTTGGCGATCAGTTCGCTATACTTTTCCGGTTCCCTGGCGATCAGCTGATCGGCCTCGATCGCGGCGCGCAGGTAGGCGACGACGATCTCGGGATATTTTTCCGCATAGTCCGCATCGACCAGCGCGCCATGGAAGGTCGGCGTCTTGGCCTGTGACCCGTCGTAGATCTTGCGGGCGATGCCGCGCCACGGGAACAGTTCGGCAAATGGAACGAAGTCGGCATGCCCCTCGATCTGGTTGGCCTTGAGAGCCGCGCCTGCGACCTCCGGCGCCTGGGTGATGATCTTGACGTCGCGCTCGGCGTCCCAGCCTTCCGCCTTGACGGCCCGCAGGAGCATGCCGTGCGAAGTGGAGGCGAAGGGCACGGAGATCGTCTTGCCCTTGAGTTCGGCAAGCGATTGAATTTCAGAATCGATAGGCACGACGATGCCGTTGCCGCTGCCGCCAACACTGCCGGAGAGCGGCGTGATGAAGAGGCTTCTGCGGCCGGCGTTGATATGGGCGAGGCCGTTGAAGGAGCCGGGGAAGTCGGCCATGACGCCGAAATCGAGCTTGCCGGCGATCTGCTCATTGGTGATCGGTGCACCGCTGGTGAAATTCTTCCACTGGATGTCGTAATCGACGCCCCGGTACTTGCCGTTATGCGGCAGGTATTTTTCGAGGAGCTTGAGTTCCCGGATCAGCAAGCCGCCCGTGGCGGTGTTGATCGTCGTATCCTGCGTGCCGATAGCAACGCGGATGGTTTCAGCATCGGCTGTTGAAGAGAAGCCGGCGGCCGCGAGCGCGATCGCAGCCAGATGGAGGCGAAAAGTCATGATCATACCTCTTGGTTTGCCGCAATTGGGCGACTGAAGCCTCCTGACCCCAGCGTCGATCGCCGAGCTGCTGTCGCGAAATTTATGAGGCGGCGGCCCGGAAGGAATAAGCAATTACTTGCGAGGCGCCAGCAGGCGGGAAGTGCCGGGACACGCGAAGTCGGCAACTCACGGCGATGCGCACCGAGTTCGTTCCTCTCGTAAAACCAATTACTTGAAGCGATCCGCTCCGAAATCTGAAGCGGCGACAATGTTTCATGTTCCGGCCCAACGGCGCAATTATTTTTCTTCTTAATTGGTAGATTATATCTACTTTGAAGGGGATCACGATCCTGGAAGGAGACCGATGTGAGCCTCGACGTCCGCGTAACCGCCGAAAGGGTAGCACGGCCAAAGCATACGACTTCTATCGACTTGCCCGCACCGGCCATCCTTCCTGGCGACCAGGCGCTTTTTCTCAGCGAAAGCATTGAAGGACTGGACGAAGGGGCACACTTTCTCGATGCCCTCAAGCCACAGGAATGGGAACGGCTGAGGGCACTCGGCCGCCAGCTTTCCTTTGCGACGGGCGAGGCAATCTTTACGCAAGGGGACAAGCACGGCGGCATCTTCATCATCGAGGCCGGTGACGTTCGCGTGTTCTACACCGCGCCGTCCGGGCGCGAGATCACGCTTGCCTATTGGACGAAGGGCCATTTCATCGGCGGCCCGGAAATGACCGGCGGCGGCACCCATATCTGGTCCGGCGAGGCGCTCAGCGCCTGTCGCATTCTCTTCCTGCCGGCGCCGGCAGTGGAGACGCTGGTGGTCGAGCTCCCAAGCTTCGCCCTCTGTCTTCTGCAGGGACTGGCCGCGAAGGGCCGGTGTTATTCGGCCATGGCGCAGATGCTCGGCACCCGCTCCGTCATCGAACGCCTGGCGCAGTTCCTCATCAATCTCGGCCATCTCCATGGCGTGCGAGACGGGCGGGCGATCATTATCAACGCCAAGGTCACCCACGATCAGATCGCAGCCATGGTCGGCTCGACCCGGCAATGGGTGACGATGATGATGAAGCGGTTCCAGACAGAGGGGGTGGTGACGGTAACAGCGCGCCATATCCGCATTGAGCGGCCGCATGCGCTGCTGGAGATGGTCTCGAAGCGCGGCGCCTGACGCCGCGCTCTCAAACGATGCCTAGACGAAACGGGTGAGCGCCCAACGCACCGTCTTGCGCACATCGGGATCCGCATCCGAGACGTGCACCATCAGGGCGGCGTGCGAGGACGGATCGGCGATCTCGCCGAGGGCTGCTGCCGCTTCCTTGCGCAGCGAAGCCAGGTCGCTCGATAGCAGCGCTGCAATTTCCGACACGACGGTCCGAGCCTTCAGCCTGCCAAGTGCGTTCAGACACTTCTGCCGGACCTCCCAATAATCGTCCGAAAGGCCGACGGCGAGGCCGTCGATGGCCGAGGCATGACCGATCCGGCCAAGCGATTCTGCAGCCGCCGCCCTCACCTGCCAGCTCTCGTCGTGCAGCGCGGAGGTGACGGCGAAGGCCGCCGCAGCCTGATTGCTGAACGACAGGGCATTGACTGCCACGGCGCGAACGGCCGCCTCGGCATCGCGGGTGGCAGCGATGAGCGACGGCAGGGTTTCTTCCCGCTTGAGATAGGCAATGACACCAAGCGCTTCGGCTCGCACCTCGGCGCTCTCATCCTTCATGGCCGCCAGCGCGGGGCCCAGTGCTGCCTGCGAACGAAGACCCTTCAACCCGCGAAAACCGGCTGCACGCACGAAAGCGTTGTCATCGAAGGCAAGCGGCAGAATGACAGGCGCCGCGCCGGCATCCTTCACCTCCGCAAGCCCATCCGCCGCGGCCCGCGCCACCGCCACATCCAAATCGGTGACAAGCGTCGCGAGCGCGGCGGCAGCCTCCACAGTTCCGAACTCCGCAAGCGCGATGGCCACCTGGAGGCGCACGCTTTCATCGCTGTCTGATACTGCGGCAAGAAGATGGGGAAGCCCGTCAGCGCTCGCAGCCTCGGCAAGATCTATGACGGCGAGGCGGCGCACGGCAGCGTCGGCATCGGCAAGGCGGGCCGCAATCTCCTCGGCATCGCCAAAGTCTTCAAAGGGATCGAAAGCACTCATCTCAACGCAACAGATAGGGAATGTTGACGGTAACGGCGCCGGTAGGGCAGTCTGTCTCACAGGGCATGCAGTACCAGCACTCGTCGAACTTCATGTAGGCCTTGCCAGTGAGATCGCTGATCCGGAGCACATCGAGCGGGCAGACATCGACGCAAACGGTGCAGCCCTTGTCGGCTATGCATTTGGCATCATCGACGACGACAGGAACGGTGGTGGGCGAAAGAGCAAGCGGCATGGCTTTTCCTTGGTCAAGCTTGATTTAAGACGCGGAGACGGTCGTAGGCTGACCGCTCTTCGGTCTCGATCGGAACGACATAGGGTTGGATCGCCCGCTTCTCCGACGTCATGCGGCCATCGACCTTGCTGAGCAGCGTGTGGCAGAACCAGTTGTCGTCATCCTTGTCCGGATAGTCGACGCGGTGGTGATAAAGGCCCCAGCGGCTCTCGGTGCGGTAAAGCGAGGCGTGTGCTGCCATATCGGCGCAGTCGAGGATCGAGGAGACCTCCAGCGCCCGCATCAACTCATGCGCATTGCGCACCACTAGCGCCGTTTCGAAATCCTCCCGCACGTCCGCGAGGCGCGCCTGACCGATCTGCATCTTGGCCGTCACTTTGGGCGGCTGTAGATAGTCGTTGACGAGGCGACGCGCCTTGTATTCCAGCTGGTTCGGCGGAATGCCATCCTCGCGCCGCGTCGGCGCCAGCACACGCACACGCTCCAGCCGCACGAAGTCGGGATCATAGTCCGGCAGATCAATCTCCTGCGCGACCTCGGCGGCATGCTCACCGGCGACGGCGCCATTGGTGAAGGCACCGAGCATGTAATTGTGCGGAACGCTCGCCATGTCGCCGGCGGCATAGAGCCCGGGCACCGTCGTGCGGGCAAACTCGTCGACGAAGACGCCCGAGGCGCTGTGGCCGGAACAGAAGCCGATTTCAGAAATGTGCATCTCGATCATTTTCTCGCGGTAATCAGTGCCACGCGCCTCATGAAA
Organism: Sinorhizobium americanum; assembly: GCF_001651855.1. Lineage (GTDB taxonomy): Bacteria > Pseudomonadota > Alphaproteobacteria > Rhizobiales > Rhizobiaceae > Sinorhizobium > Sinorhizobium americanum. The sequence goes on from NZ_LNQC01000059.1 coordinate 28,896, forward strand.
CCTTCCGCGCGACGGACGCTCGACCTTGTGCAGGATCTCCTCGATCTCGCCGACCGTGTCGGGATGGAGGTGATTGAGCTTGAGAAAGACCGGTCCCTTGCCCGACTGCAGTTCATTATAGAACTCCTGCATCATCTGCCCGGACCAATAGTCGCTTTCGATGAAGCGTTTACCTTCGCTGTTGGCCGTGTAGGCACCGAAGGGACCGGCGACGTAGGCGCAGGCGGGGCCATTGTAATCCTTGATCAACGGATTGATCTGGTAGCATTCGAGATTGGCGAGTGCGGCACCCGCATGATAGGCCATGGCATAGCCGTCGCCCGAGTTGGTCGGGTTCTCGTAGGTGCCAAAGAGATAGCCGGAATGCGGCAGCCCCAGCCGGCCGGCAGCCCCCATGCAGAGGATCACGGTCTTGGCGCGCAGCACGAGGAATTCGGCGCTGCGCGTGTTGACGGCGACGGCGCCGGCGATCCGCCCTTCGCGCGCCGTCAATAGACGCGTCGCCATGAAGCGGTTGGAAATAAGGATGCGCTCCCGCTTCAGCTGGCGATAGAGCGCCTTCTTGACCGTATCGCCATTTGGCATCGGCAGCACATAGGTGCCGAGATGATGGACTTTCTTGAGATCGAAATCGCCATTGGCATTTTTCTGGAAACGGATGCCGAAGCGGTCGAGCTCCTCAATGATTTCGTAGCAGCGCGAGGCATATTTATACACCGGCGCCTGATCGACGATGCCGTCATTGGCGATCGTGATTTCCTTGGTGTATTGCTCCGGCGTCGCATAACCCGGCACGACGGCATTGTTCAGACCATCCATCCCCATCGAGATCGCGCCCGACCGCTTAACATTGGCCTTCTCCAGTAGCACCACATTCAGCGCCGGGTTCTTCTGCTTGGCCTTCAGCGCGGCCATCGGCCCGGCGGTTCCTCCGCCGATCACCAGCACGTCGCAGGTAACCTCCGTTAGACCTTCGACAAAATTGTCCATTTGCTTTCCTCGAACTCATGAACTGGCGAGCGCGCGCAGATACTCCCAAGGGTAAATGCCGCGGTCGTGGCCATCGGAGAAAACCAGGCGCACGGCATAGGCGCCGATTGCTTCAGCGCCCGTAAGCGTTACCCCCTCGAATGAAGCGGCACGACCTTCGATCTCGGCGCGCACCTGGCTCGCGGCGCGGCTATGGGCGCGCAGCACTGGCGCCGGGATGTCAGACACAAGCCCGTCATCCCATGTGACGGCGAGGCTGCTGCGCGCTGCATTGATCTTGAGGCTGAGAGCGATCATGGCGTTTCCTGATGGTGCGCCCCACCTTAAGAATCGCGGAAGGCGCAAACACGCAATAAATTGCCAAGGGGCTGGCTACGGCATCATCGAATGCACTGACCCGCAGTCAATCCGCATGTAATTACCGCGCCTCATACTGCTGGCGTCACGGTGATCGACCGCACGCCGGCGCGCAGAATTGAGCGGCGTCGTTCGTTTCGGAAATGCCCTCGAGCTGCAATCATGTTGCCATCGAACACAGCACTTCCACTAATGAATTCACATTCGACCCATCGAGGTTGCTGCCGACAACCAGTGTTCGGGTGCAATCGCAAGATGTTCTAAAATCGGCGAACGTTCCATCATTTCCGTGACGGAATGCCGGGCAAGATCGGAATAATCTACCTTATTTATAGACATAGTTGCAGCTAACGTTGAGCAATCGACAAGGCCGTGCGGCTGCCCGTGGCGGGTAGTCCGCAGCCGGCCAAACAAGAGGAGATAGCATCATGACAGGACAGGTCGTTGCTCTCGACAAGCCGTTCGAGCGGATCGGAATCAAGCAGATCGCTGGACGGATTGGAGCCGAAGTGACGGGCGTCAAGCTCGGTGGTTCGCTTGACCCGGACGTCTTCGCAGAGCTCGAGCGGGCTCTCCTGAAGCATAAGGTCATTTTCCTGCGAGACCAGGACCACCTCGACGATGCGTCGCATGAGGCTTTCGGTGGGCTTTTCGGCAAGGTAGTGGCGCATCCCACTGTTCCTGCACCGCAAGGCACGCGCATCTTCGAACTCGACTCTGCCGGCGGCGGTGGCCGAGCCGATTCGTGGCACACGGACGTGACCTTCGTCGAATCCTTCCCGAAGATTTCGGTGCTGCGTGCGGTCATCGTGCCGGAATTTGGTGGTGACACCGTTTGGGCAAATTCAGTGGCGGCCTACGAGCAGCTTTCCCCTACCCTGAAACAATTGGCGGAACAGCTCTGGGCAGTCCATAGCAACGACTACGACTACGCGGCGGTCCGCCCGACGATCGACCAGGAGCGGCTGAAGCATCACGAGAATGTTTTCGTCTCCTCCGTCTTCGAGGCGGAGCATCCCCTTGTGCATGTGCACCCACAGACCGGCGAACGGTCGCTGCTGCTCGGACACTTTATCAAGAGGCTCATAGGGCTATCGACCGCGGAGTCCACGCGAATATTTGAAATCCTCCAGAACCGCTCGACACAGCTCGAAAACACGGTGCGCTGGCGGTGGCGGGCGGGTGACGTCGCGATCTGGGACAACCGCGCCACGCAGCACTACGCCATCAATGACTATGGCGACGCAAAGCGACTGGTGCGACGCGTCACGGTCGAGGGCGCTCCAGCCGTTTCGGTGACCGGCGAGCGGAGCCGCACGCGCCGGCGTCCTGAGCCCGTAAACGATGACAGCGTCAAGGTGGCAACCGCAGCGTCCTGAAGCCGGTCAACCGATGCCGCGACGTTGAGTCGGAGGGACGTGTCGTGCGTACCGGCGAGCCGGCACTTTATCGGTTCGGAGAGGCGAGCGTGCCGTGCTTGCCCTTAATCGCGATGCGCTTCTGCTTGCCCGATCGCCTGTAACGATCCTGCAGGCGGCGACTGTCCATTGGCGAGAAGCGCGTCGACGGCTCTCGACCTCGCGCAGGTGAACTCCACGCCCGCCGCAGTCGCGGCCGTGGGCAGGCTAGCGACCACCATCGAGATCGCCTTCCCGTTGGAAGGCACGCGCGGCACCGGGCACCTGCTCGCCGAGCTCGGGCGCATGCTGTTTACCGAGTGAACTGAGCTTACTCGCCGGCGATGAGCGCTTCCTCGACCGTCTTCGTCCGGTCCTTCGAGACGAACTGCGCAAGCGTCATGTTGTCGAGGATGGTGGCGATCGCGTCGCGAACCTCTGTCATCGACAGGCGAACCTGACAGCCGACCGGATCGTTGCAATCGTCGCAGGCTTCGAAGGCCGTGCGGCTCGCACAGCGGATCGGAGCAAGCGGACCGTCAAGCGCGCGGATCACCTGGCCGATCATGATCTCCGTGGCGGGCTTCGACAGCGAATAGCCGCCATTGGGGCCCTTCTTCGAACGCAGGATGCCGGTGTTGCGCAGTTCCAGGAGGATGGTGTCGAGGAACTTCTTCGGAATATCGTTGCGCGTCGCAATCTCCGTGACGAACGCGGTTTCTCCAGGACCAAGGCGCGCCAGATCAACAAGCGCCTTCAATCCGTACTTGCCTTTTTTCGTAAGCATTGCGGGTCTCGGATGTGTGTCGATCGTACACGCGCCGGGTGCGCGCGCAGAGACGTCTATCATTTCTTATTTGGTGAATTAATGTGCAAGCCCCTGGCCGAACAATGATCACCAACGCCGCCGCCCTGTTGTCGGTGAGATCCGTCGCATACTGCTTCTCGGCCGTGACGGTCGCGACTAAATTCGCGCTCCGACGCTTTGTGCGAGAAGGTGCAGGCCTTCAACCTGAAACCTATACCGACCAAATTCTTCTGGCCGCGGGATCAATGTCGTAAAGACGGAGCTTGTCCGTAATTGGCACGCGGGCTGCCCGCTGAACTTTGAGGCAATCGTGTCACCTAGCACGTCATACCATAGCCCGGTCGCAATCCGGGTTCGGATGAGAGCGAGTACATCATCGAGAACGGCGGTGACCTGAGAAGGCCGAACAATCCATATCCGGCTTTCCAGCGCCCGTAGCCGCTAGCAATGTTGATATGCCCGGCCTCGCCGAGATCGATGAGAGCGCTCCCCCAGCAGCGGGCCGTAAGGCGTAGTCTTTCCATGGACATGTAAGGATCGTTGAGACTTCCGACGACGAGGCTCGGGAACGGCAGTCGCGAACGTGGCATCCGGCCGAAGTTGATCACGCAGGGATGCAGCTCCTCCGTCGTTTCGAGGTCACATGGCGCCACCAGCAGTGCGCAACGCACGCGTGATGCAAGGCGATGGTTCGCAAGGTTTGCTGCTAGCACACAGCCGAGGCTATGGGCGACCAGCCCGATACCGCCCGGGCTGGCTTCAATGGCGCTTTCGAGGCACCCTATCCAACTGTCCAGATCGGGACAGATCCAGTTGTCCTGCTCGACAATTTGGCTGTCCGTATTGTCCCGCGCCCAATGACGCTGCCAATGATCTTCGGGCGATCCATTAAGCCCCGGAAGTATGAGAGTTTCGATGTCCGGAACCACTGACCTCATGCGTGCAACCTCCTTCGGGACGGTTCCTGTCACTTACGTCCGCCGTGCCAAGTCCTTCCACCTGCCCGTGGAGAAGCGCTCGAAGTTTTGTCACTGGCAGCGGATTGGGGTCCATTTCCAATGCCGACGCGGCCATGGTTCGCCTATACCTCGTCGAGAATTTGCGCCTGCAATGAGACGGCTGCGGTGTCCGCCGCCCCACGACGCGGGCGGGGAAGGTCGATCGGCATGTCGAGGGCGATCCCGCCGTCGCGCAGGACGATCACCCGATCGGCAAGTGCGACCGCCTCGGCGACATCGTGCGTGATCAGGACCGTCGTAAAGCCGTGCTCGTTCCAGATGCGTTCCAGAAGGCGGTGCATCTCCATGCGCGTGAGGGCATCGAGAGCCGCGAATGGTTCGTCCAGCAGGAGGACGCCCGGCCGGCTCACCAAGGCGCGCGCGAGGGCGACGCGTTGGGCTTGGCCACCCGAAAGAACGGCCGGCCAGTCATTTGCCCGATCCGCAAGCCCGACATCGGCTAGTGCCGCCGCGGCGCTATCGCGCCAATTCTTCGTCCGAGCGATTCCGACATTGCTGATTACCCGATGCCAGGGAAGCAGCCTCGCATCTTGAAACAGGAGCCGCACATTCGACTGAAGCGACTTTACCTCAGCACCGCCCACTGAAATCACACCGCTGCTCGGCCGGTCGAGGCCGGCAATGAGACGCAGAAGCGTGGACTTGCCGCAACCGGATCGCCCGACGATCGCCAGCAATTGGCCGGCCGGAATCTCCAGATTCAGCCGCGAGAGCACTCGCCTGCTCGCGAACGATTTCGACAATCCGTCGAGGAGCACGGTCTTCCCATTTTCCGGCCGTTCCTCCTGTTTCCGCGGAATCAGCTCGCTGACGACGGTCCGCTCGGTCGGACCCGGCACTTCCCGGAGAAGGGGCCGGCCACGCACACGAAGATAGGATACAGGCTCGCTCATGATGTCGCTTCCCCGGTTGGGTTCATTCGATAGGCGGGATGCCAGGCGAGCGCGCGTGCCTCAATCAGGCGGGTGATGGTATCGGCAACCTTGCCGAGCAGCGCATAGACGATGACGCCGAGCACGACGACATCGGTCTGCAGAAATTCCCGCGCGTTCATGGTCATGTAGCCGATACCCGAGGTCGACGAGATCGTCTCGGCGACGATGAGGGTCAACCACATAATGCCGAGGGAAAATCGCAGACCGACCAGGATTGACGGCAAAGCGCCCGGAAGGATCACCCGCCAGAACAGGGCCAGGCGGCCGAGCCCGTAAACGCGTGCCATCTCGATCAAGCGGACGTCGATCGTGCGAATTCCGTGGAATGTATTCAGATAAAGCGGAAAGGCGGTTCCGATGGCCACGAGAAAGATTTTCGCCTCCTCGCCTATTCCGAACCACAGGATGACGAGCGGGATGATGGCAAGATGCGGTACGTTGCGGAGCATCTGCATCGAGGTGTCGAACACGACTTCGACAAGCCGTGAAATTCCGGCCAGGATGCCGAGGGCAAAACCTATCCCGCCACCGATGATGAGGCCCTTCAAAGCCCGTTCCGTCGAGATCGCAGCGTTCGTCAGGAGCGTGCCGTTGCGCACGCTTTCCAAAAAGGCCGCGGCGACAGCGCTCGGCGCCGGCAGGAGACGCATCGACAATAGTCCGCTGCGCGAGGCGATCTCCCATATGACCAGAAGACCCAGCGGCAGCGCCCAGGAAGCCAGGAACGTAAGTGCCGCGCCGCTTCTGGATTGAGGTAAACGGGTCGCCATCAGGACGCCTTTCTCGCCGGCCCGGCCGGCGGTCACTTCTGGACTGCGTCGGCGATCTTGATCGCCGACGGGATCAGACCGAGCTCATGAAACACGTCGGCGATCTTCTGCTGCGCGGCGACTACCTCCGGCGTGATCGGCTTCACGCCGTATTGCCGCCGCTCGACGGCGACTTCGAGCACCTCCTTCGGAAGACCGAGTGCCGGGGAGAACTGCTCGGCAACGTCGCTGCGGTTGGCATTGATCCAGGTGTCCACCTCGCCAAGCGACGCGACAATGGTATCGACCACCTCGGGATGCGCATTGATCAAGTTCCGCGAAGCAAGATAGAACTCGTGGTTGTCCACCACGCCGGTGCCATTCGCGAGTTGTCTCGCGCCTGTAGCGGATTCGGCGGCTGCGAGGAACGGCTCCCAAATCACCCAGGCGTCGACGGCGCCCTTTTCGAAAGCGGCGCGCGCATCCGCCGGCGGCAGGAATGAAACTTCTATGTCGGAATAGGAGAGCCCTGCCTTCTCAAGCGCCTTGACCAAGAGATAGTGGACGTTCGAGCCCTTGTTCAGCGCGACCTTCTTGCCCTTGAGGTCGGCAACCCCTTTGAGCGGGCTATTCTTCGGGACGATGATTGCCTCCGCTTCCGGGGCCGGCGGCTCATAGCCGACATAGACGAGCGGGGCACCAGCCGCCTGCGCAAAGATGGGAGGCGCTTCACCCGTCGTACCGAAATCGACGGAACCTACGTTGAGCGCCTCGAGGAGTTGCGGTCCGGCGGGAAATTCCGTCCACTCGACCGTATAGCCCTGCGGCTCCAGCTTTTCCTCGAGCAGCCCCTTTGTCTTCAGCAGAATGAGCGTGCCGTACTTCTGGAACCCTATCCTGACGATCTTGTCCTGCGCATCGGCAACCGTGGCGAGGCCAAGAGCGATACCCCCGGCGAGGGCAATCTTTGCGAGGTACCGTATAGCTGCGTTCATCGAAAAGTCTCCCAAAACCAGTGCACCTGATCGGGCAAGGCTGCCACTTACGGCCCCGCGAACCGGGAACTGCAATGGAGATTGCCGATGTGTCACCCTACCGGCTCGAAGACATCTCTCTCAAATAATAATCTACTAATTTCATCTAAATAATGGATAACATTTTTCGTCGGAGGCTGGCGCCTGGATGGGGGGGAGCGGCGCCGTTTCGCGACCTATCGCCCGCGGTCACCTGGATGAGGGGACAATATGGGTCGTCAGTGTGACGCCGAGCGCCAATCCGAAACCCGGAATGACGCTCGGCTGCCGAAACCGCCATCGCGTGCTGCTGCGAAAGGCCATATGATATTACTGTCCCGGCTTGTAGATCTGGTCGAAAACCCCACCATCGGCGAAGAATTTCGGCTGAGCTTCCTTCCAACCGCCGAATTCGTCAATAGTGACGAGTTTCAGATCGGCGAAGCGGGCGGTGTCCTTCGGGTCGGCAAGCTCCGGCTTGAACGGCCGGTAATAGTGCTTGGCGGCGATCTTCTGGCCGGCATCGCTGTAGAGATAGTTGAGATAGGCTTCGGAAACCTTGCGTGTCCCCTTGCTGTCGACATTGCCGTCGACAAGGGCCACCGGCGGCTCTGCCTTGATAGAAATCGACGGGGTGACGATTTCTAAATTGTCGGGGCCGAGTTCTTCCAGCGAAAGATAGGCTTCGTTCTCCCAGGCGAGCAGCACGTCGCCGAGGCCGCGTTGCACGAAGGTAGTGGTTGCGCCGCGCGCGCCGGTATCGAGGACCGGAACGTGCTTGAAGAGCTGCGTCACATATTCCTGCGCCTTGGCATCGTCACCGTTGTTGGCAGCACGCGCCCAGGCCCAGGCAGCGAGGAAGTTCCAGCGGGCGCCGCCCGAGGTCTTCGGATTCGGGGTGATGACCTGAATGCCCTCCTTGGTCAGGTCGCCCCAATCCTTGATGCCCTTCGGATTGCCCTTTCGGACCAGGAAGACGATCGTCGACGTATAGGGTGCGCTGTTGTTTTCGAGACGGGTCTTCCAGTCGGCCGGGATCTTGCCGGTCGCCTGTGCAATCGCGTCGATATCGGCTTCGAGCGCCAACGTCACCACATCGGCCTCGAGGCCGTCGATCACCGAGCGGGCCTGCTTGCCAGAGCCGCCATGCGAGGTCTGGATCGTGACGGTCTCGCCCGTATCGGCCTTCCATTTGTCCGCGAAGGCGGCGTTGAAGTCCTTGTAGAGTTCCCGCGTCGGATCATAGGAGACGTTCAAGATTGTCGTGTCTGCGGCGGCAATACCGGCTGAGCCGAGCTGCAGGCTTCCGACCACAAGTGCTAGTTTCATTATTCCGGCAAGTCTATTCGAACGCATGTCGACCTCCTTGTTGCGTAGATATAATCGACTGACACAACACGACAGATGACGAGGAAGGCTGTCCATCGAAAATGGCGTGTCCTCTTTGACATCAGCCGGGGAATTGCTTGCTTGCCTCGGATCGCACGATGCTCGCGCACGATCGACTGGGCTGAGAACGACGTCATGAGCCGTATCCTTGTTACTCCCCGCGAAATAGCTTCCACTTGGTGGGCCGGAACGCGATGCGGGTGCGGTCGGCGGAGGACGCACGCTCGGGCGACAACTCGATTTCAACCGAAGATCGTTCCTTACCTATTTCCAATTCGAGATGGCGGGTGCCCGCCACGCGGCGACTCGCCGTCACCCGGCCCGCGAGACAGCCACCAGATCCTTCGATGAGCTCGACGTCGTGCGGGCGAAAATAGAGGGTTGCCGATCCATCCGGTTCGTTTGCTGCCCGCAAGCCGATCGGCCTGTCCTCGAACCAGACCTCGTTGGCAGCCAATTTGACGCTCAGGCAGTTCGATTGGCCAATGAAACCATAGACAAAGGGCGAGACCGGGTGGTCGTAAATCTCGTCCGACGTGCCCACCTGCTCGATCACGCCCTTGCTCATCACGACAACGCGGTCGGCAAGCTCGAGCGCTTCTTCCTGATCGTGGGTGACGAAGACCGTCGTGTAGCCGGTGCGGTCGTGAATTTCCCGCAGCCAGCGACGGAGCTCCTTGCGGACCTGCGCGTCGAGCGCGCCGAAGGGTTCGTCGAGCAGCAGCACGCTCGGTTCGACCGCCATGGCACGGGCGAGAGCCACTCGCTGACGTTGGCCGCCGGAAAGCTGGGCCGGATAGCGCCTTTCGAGCCCCGCGAGTTGCACCAGCTCTATGAGGTCGATCGCCCGGCGGCGGATCTCGTCGGCCGGCGGACGCTTCTTGCTGGGCCGCACCTTCAAACCGAATGCAATGTTGTCAAGCACGGTCATGTGCCGGAACAGAGCGTAGTGCTGGAAGACGAAGCCGATGTTTCTCTCCTGCACCGTCTTCTTTGATGCATCCTCGGTGCCGAAAAGGATCATGCCTTCGGTCGGGCTTTCAAGCCCGGCAATCAGCCGGAGCAGCGTTGTCTTGCCCGAGCCGGACGGGCCGAGCAGCGCGATCAGCTCGCCTGAGTGGATATCCAGCGTCACATCCACGAGCGCCGGAAAGCGACCGAATTCCTTGCGTAGGTTCTCGACGCGGACTTCCATGAATGTCTCGTCCCTTCGATGCCTGCCGCGCCCAGCAGTCGCGGCGCCGTAGCGAAGCTCTTCGCCGTCTGTCGACCGGCATGAATCCTATCGACCCGGCTCGTAGATCTGGTCGAAGATCCCACCATCAGCGAAGAATTTCTCCTGAGCTTCGTTCCAACCGCCGAATTCGTCAATCGTCACCAGCTTGAGATCGGCGAAGCGGGCAATGTCATCGGGATTGGCAAGTTCTGGCTTGAAAGGTCGGTAGTAATGTTCGGCGACGATCTTCTGCCCAGCATCGGTATAGAGAAACTTTAGGTAGGCTTCCGCCACAGTCCGCGTGCCCTTTCTGTCGACATTGCCATCGATGAGCGCCACCGGCGGTTCGGCCTTGATGGAGATCGACGGGGTGATGATCTCGAAATTGTCTGGGCCGAGTTCCTCAAGCGCGAGATGGGCTTCATTCTCCCAGGCGAGCAGCACGTCGCCAAAACCGCGCTGGACGAAGGTGGTCATCGCTCCCCACGCGCCGGTGTCGAGAACGAGAACACGCTTGAACAGTTGCGTCACATATTCCTGCGCCTTGGCCTCGTCGCCGTTGTTGGCAGCACGCGACCAGGCCCAAGCCGCGAGGAAGTTCCAGCGGGCGCCACCCGAAGTCTTCGGATTCGGCGTGATGACCTGAATGTTTTCCCTCGTAAGGTCACCCCAATCCTTGATGGCTTTCGGATTGCCCTCGCGGACCAGAAAAACGATCGTCGAGGTATACGGAGCACTGTTGTTTTCGAGCCGCTTCTTCCAATCGGCCGGGATCTTGCCGGTCGCCTGAGCAATGGCGTCGATATCGGCTTCGAGCGCCAGCGTCACCACATCGGCTTCGAGGCCATCGATCACCAACCGCGCTTGCTTGCCGGAGCCGCCGTGTGACATATCAATGGTCACCGTCTCGCCGGTCTCCGCCTCCCATTTCTCGGCGAAGGCGGCATTGAATTCCTTGTAGAGCTTACGCGTCGAATCGAAGGACACGTTCAGGATCGTCGTGTCGGCGAGAGCGGAGCCGATTAAGCCAATCTGCAGAGCTCCGACCACAAGAGCCCGTCTCACGAGCCCGGCAAGTCTATCCGTTCTCATCTCGATCTCCATGCTTGGCCCGGTGAAACTACGCCCCAAACGCTGGATTGGGAAAGCAGAGATGAAGGCGGATTGCCGCGCTTGTCCGCGATCAACAACGTGCGCATATCCTCAAGAGCAAGATCATCTTTCTCGCCGTGATGATCAGGCGAAATTCGTCGGCACGTTAATTCGCCAAATCTATTTAGTCGAAACTAGGCTTTTCGCCACACAGGCAGGGCGTGGCGACGTGCCAGATCGGTCCCATCCGAGTTCGGGATTGCCGTGCACGGAGGCAGACTGGCAGTTCACACTGTACCTGTTCCCGCCTAAAGCACTGCAAAGATTAAAAGCGGTCCAGTCGCTTGGACTGAAGAACGACTTTCGCAGGCATATTCACGGCGCGGAGTTCATTCGCACCGGCTTTCACCATTCCGAGCGGCATTTGGTCATTCCTCCGGTTAGGGCAGCGAACAGCGTCGCCCACTCTGATGTTCGTAGCTATCCACCAAGCGCGTAGTACTGCCCATCGCGATAGACCAATGAACCACGATTGCCGAAGCGAATACCGACCACGCAGCCGAGGACGATCGCGTGGCTGTGCCTTTCGATGACCTCTTCAACTTCGCAATCGATGGCTGCCGCCGCATTCTCGAGGACCGGCGCGCCGCTCACGAGGCGGGTCCATTCTGCGCCGAGGTAACGTTCCGCCCCCTTCAGCCCGCCGAGACCGGCGAACTGGTTGGCAAGTGTTTCGTGGTCGTGTCCCACCACATTGACGCAGAAGTGGCCGTATCGCTCGACGACAGGCAATGTTGAGGCAGAACGGTTGAGGGTGACGATCATGCGCGGCGGATCGATCGAAAGAGCGGTCGCCGACGTGACAGTCGCTCCAGTTCGAGTCTCGCCCTCCCCTGCCGTTATGATGCTGACGCCGCCGCCAAGGGCGCGCAGGGCGCGCTTCAGCCCCTCGGCATCGACCCTGTGGTTGACGGGATGGCTCGTGGTGGCCTCGATATCGAATGCGCGCACAGAAGTCCGGACGGACATCTCAATCACTCCTCTGTTGAGTATGAATTCACTGCATTGCTAGCCCTGCCGCGCCAAATTGCCACCGATCAGGAAATTCGGTCATGCCTGCGATGGGCGGGCGCGAGCGGCTCGGCGCCCGATTGGTTTTCAGGGGCAGGGCAAAATCAAGAACCAGCCACAACCCGCATATTGCCGCCGTGACCGCCGCCGCCGAATACCTGGTGCTCGCCAAAGGTCGAACGGATCTGGTTGCGCGGGGGGCCGAGGCCGATCTCCGGGAAGAGCAATTCCGAGACGCGATAGGCTTCCTCAAGATGCGGGTAGCCGGAGGCGATGACCGTATCGATTCCGAGATCCTGATACTCCCTCAGACGCGCGGCGACCGTCTTCGGCGAACCGACGAGCGCGGTCCCCGCACCTGAACGAACGAGCCCGATGCCGGCCCAGAGATTCGGCGCCACCTCGAGCTTGTCGCGCCGGCCGCCGTGAAGGGCCAGCATGCGCGCCTGTCCGACGGAGTCGGAATTCTTCGCAAATCCCTCTTGCGCGGCGGCGATCGTCTCGTCGGAGAGCCTGGAGATCAGCCGGTCGGCGGCGGCCCAGGCCTCCTCGTCGGTCTCGCGCACGATGAAGTGCAGGCGGATGCCGAAGGTCACCTTACGGCCCTTGTCGGCCGCGGCCTTGCGGACCTTGGCGATTTTCTCGCCGACCTGGTCCGGCGTCTCGCCCCAGGTCAGGTACTTGTCTACGAGCCCTGCCGAAAACTCGATCGCTGCATCGGACGATCCGCCGAAATAGAGCGCCGGGCGCGGCTCCTGAACCGGCGGGAAACCGAGTTGCGCGTTGTGCGCCTTGATGTATTTGCCATCCAGGTTCGCCTTGCCGGTCTCGAGGAGCTGATTGAAAACCTGGAAGAACTCGTCCGCATGCTCGTAGCGCTCGTCATGTCCAAGGAAGACACCGTCGCCGGCGAGTTCCTGGGCGCTTCCGCCCGCGACGATATTGAGAAGCAGACGGCCATGCGAAACCCGGTCGAGCGTCGAGGCCAGCCGAGCGTAATAGGCAGGCGAGGCGATTCCGGGGCGAACGGCCACCAGGAACTTCAGCTTTTCCGTGAAGGCCGCAAGATTGGCCGCAAGGACGAAGGATTCCTCGCAGGCGACGCCGGTCGGGAGGAGCACGCCGGAATAGCCGAGGCGGTCCACAGCCGTCGCGATCTCACGAAAATAGCCCGGATCGGAGGGTCGGCTCAGGTCATCGGATCCGAGATAGGCGCCGTCCCCCGAGGATGGAATGAACCAAAGGAAATCAAGAGGCTTGCTTGTCGTCGTCATTGGCAGTCCTTTCAGATATTGCGTTCCAGAGAGTTTGCGTCGGGAGAACTTCCCTCACTGCGTGATAATGTGGCGATTGGCCGTCGTACCGCCGCGCGAGGCGCGGCACTTTGGCGGGCCCTGCCCTCGTCGATCACGGATGAAAGCAGTGCCGCGACCTTGCGCGCAACGAAGACCGCATGCTCGGTCACCTGCGGCAGGCCCATCAATTCGCCGAAGGTGCCGCGCGCAAGCGGTCCTGCTATGAACAGGCTTCGTTCGGCACTACCGGTGGCGTTGAGCGCATGGCCATCGCGATCGCAGGCTATGCCGAGGCCTGTCTCGCAAGGCGTTAGGACGCCCGCCTCTTCCAGCCCGGTCAGGAACGACTGGGACTTCAGGACCTCGCCGTGTGCCGGTCCGGTTGTGACGACGACCGCGTCCACTGCGATGCGACGTGGTGCGCCGGCTCTGCGCTCTTTGAGCTCGACCGCGATCCCCTCGGCCTCGATCGTCGCTGATCGAATCGAAGCCGCCATGACTTCGAGCCTGCCGCTTTCCACCGCTTGGTCGAGCACCTTTTGGACCTGCGGCGCTACGCGGAAACGGTGAACGTCCCAATGGGCGCGCGTGAACCGAGTGATGCGCCGCCGCTCGACGACCGGGAGGGCCTGCCAGATCTGCTGCCCCTGCGCCCGCACGGCGTCGATGACAGGATGCCAGCTCATGCCCTTTTGCGCGGCGAGGCGCAGCGTTTGGCGAATGCGACGGAGGAGCTCGGATGCGCGGGTGATCGGCTCGCTCACGAAATCGCCGAACGGGTCCTCAGCCGCAGGCGGATGACCGCGGGAGCGCAAGCCGCGCCGCGAAATTGAAACGATCGGTCCCTGATGGCCGCGCTCATCGAGGGCCGCGATCACATCCGCCGACGTCAGCCCGTTGCCGACGACAAGAACCCGCTCGGTGGGCGCGATGATGTCAAGTGCATTGGCCTTCGTCGGATCGGCGACGAGCTTCGGATGCGCCAGGAGCGGTCGCAGGGCCTTGGGCAGCGACGGCGCCGGGTGACTGACCGCGAGAACGACGACATCGGCGACAACCGGCTCGACATCCTCAGTGAGGATCATCCATGCTTCACCGGTGCGCCTTACATCGGCGACCCGCTTGCGCCGGTGTTCGATCGCCCCGCTTGAGAGCAGGGGCGCGATCTCCGCTGCGACATAGTCGCCGAAGACGGATCTTCGCGGAAAGGGGATTCCTTCAGCAGTATAGGCCGCCGGATCGTGGGCGCGTGTACCGGAGCGGGCGAGATAGTTCGCAAAGCTTTCCGGCTCGTCCGGATAAAGGCTCATTCTGTAGGCCGGTACATTGATGCGATGGGCCGGCTCGGTCGTATCATAGGCAAGCCCGGCGCCAAGCCTCTCGCGTGGTTCGAAGACGACGATCCGCACGTCCTTCCCATCGTTGAGGCCGCGTGCCAGGTGCAGCGCGACCGCGGCGCCGCTGAAGCCGCCGCCGATGATCGCGACCGTCGCTGATCCGAATTTTCCCATGCCGCACTCCTGCAATTGCACCCGTCAGACGCCGTTCGCCAACGACGCCGGTCGCGCCGCCGGTTTTTGATAAGCCGAGGGGCAAGTGAATACCCGTCCGCCTGCCGGTCCGTGAAATGCATCCAGACCCGCCGGATCTCAGATCGCGCCGTGCCGAGGTGGCAACAGGCCGTTCAGGTAATAGTTGCCGATATGGTGGTATTTCCATCGCACCGGGTCGTGCAGCGAGTGGGTGCGCGCATTGCGCCAGAAGCGATCGAGGCCATAGCTTTCGAGCGTCGAGCGCGCGCCGCCGAGTTCAATCAGCTTTGTCGCCGCAAACTCAGCGACTGCCGTTGCGAGCGCCTTGACCTCGGCAACGGCGATCGAGGCCGCCGCAACGGTATCGTGCGTCGGATCTGCCGCGGCAACGTCGAGCAGGCGGCCCGCGCGGGCGAGCAGCGCATCGGCCGCATGCACGCGGATCGACACGTCTCCGACGGAGTGGATTGTGTGCGGGTCCTCGTATCCGTGCTCGATCGAGAGCTCGAAGAAGGGCCGGGCATGAGCCCGGACATAGGAGATCGTCTCGGCGAGCGCACCGCGGGCAAGCCCGACCTGGACGGCCGAGTGGATGATCTGCGCAAAGGGCCCCATCGCCGTCGGCCGCTCGAAGACCACGTCGTGATCAACGATCTGGAAGGGCGTGACCTCAACGTCGTCGAAGGTGACCGTGCCGCTGCCAGTCGACCGCTGGCCGAACGACGTCCAGTCGTCGACGAGGTTGAGTCCGGGCGCTGCGCGGTCGATGAAGACGAGATTCACGCGCCCGTTCTCATCCCTCGCTACAGCAACGATGATGTGGGCAAAGAGCGAACCGGTCGAATAGAACTTCTGGCCATTTAGCAGCAGCTTGCCGTTCCGCTCGCGAAAACTTGTCCTGAAATCGACCGGCGTCTTCGTGCCGATCTCGGTAAAGGCGTTGCCAAGACGATCCCCATCGAGGATACGCGCGAAGAAATGCCTCTTCTGTTCCTCGCTGCCAGCGAGCCTCAGTGCTTCCACCATATAGAAGTGGTTTTGCGGAATCTGTCCGATGCTTGAATCCGCGGCCGAGATGATTGCTGTGACTTCGGCGAGCGTGACGGCGGAAACGCCTGCGCCGCCATAGGACTTCGGAACGGTGATCGCCCACAGGCCGGATTGGGAAAATCGGTCGATTTCCGCGATCGGCAGGCGCCGCTCACGGTCGCGCACGGCAGCGCCAGGGGCGAACTCGTGGGCGAGCTCACGAGCCACTGCGAGCGCTTCGGAGTCATCCTTAATTCGGTGGGCTTTGGTCCGGCGCGGCGGAATGTGCGGCGCTGGGCGCCCGGCCGTAAGCGCGGCCTCCCGATGCAGTTTGCGGTCGTTCTCGCTCATGCGCCTCGCCTCAATTCCAGGCATGACGCGGCGGATGAACGCCGTTCAGATAATAGTTCCCGACGTGGTAGAACTTCCAGCGGACCGGATCGTGCAACGTGTGGACACGGGCATTGCGCCAGTGTCGATCGAGGTTGTGCTCGGCAAGCGTCGAGCGGGTGCCGGCAAGCTCGAACAGCTTGTTGGTCGCAAGAATGGCGATTTCCGTCGTCAGCACCTTCGATTCGCCGGTCTTGATCGTCGCCTCGGAGACTGTCTCGAGCGTCGGATTGGCCCTTGCGGCGTCGATGCTGCGCCCGGCGATCTCGAGCATCGCCTCAGCCGCGTGCAGCTTGATCTTCAGGTCGCCGACGGCCGCGATCGTGAACAGGTCCTCGCCGGCGGTTTCCTTGGCGCTGTCGATCCACGGGCGGCTGTGGTTCCTGACGAAGGCTATCGTGTCCTCGATCGCGCCGCGCGCAATACCGACGTCGATCGCCGACTGGATGATCTGGGAAACCGGGCCACCGACCGTCGGATGATCGAAGGAGGTGACATGCACCGCGCGGGAACGCGGCACGCGGACGTTTTCGATCTTCACCGAGCCGGAGGCTGTCGTGCGCTGCCCGAAGCTCGACCAGTTGTTGGTGACCGTCAGACCAGGCGCGTCGCGATCGGCGAAGACCAGGTAACCCTGCCCGTTCTCGTCGACCGCGACGATCGGCACCACATGCGCAAGCAACGCGCCGGTCGTATAGAACTTCTCGCCATTGACGACCACGTCGTCGCCGTCGAAGACGACCTTGGTCTCGAAGGCCGCCACCGTCTTGCTTTTCAGTTCGGAGAAGGCATTGCCGTAGCGGATGCCCTGAAGCGCCCAGGAGAAAAACAGCTTCTTCTGTTCCTCGGTGCCGTCGAGATCGACGGTCGCGACGATGGCGAGATGGTTCTGGGTGATCTGGGCGATCGCCGGATCGGCGGCGGCGATGGTGGCGATAACCCGCGCAATTGTCGCATAGGAGACCTCCGCTCCGCCATAGGCCTTCGGTACGTTGATGCTCCAAAGCCCACTTTGTGAATACTCGTCCAGTTCAGCAATCGGCAGCAAGCCCTCGCGATCACGCAGGGCAGCGCCGGCCTTTAACTTCTCCGCCAGACGCTCGGCGATCTCGATCGCCTCCGCATCATTCTGGATGATGTGGGCCGGCGTCGCCGGCTTCGGACGCGGCGCCACCGGATCGCTGGAGTTCACCCGAGGATGGACGGAATAGTCGATTTGCGGATCGGGAAGGGTGCCCATGGTCTGATGCTCCTTGGGGAGAAGAGGGTTAGGTGCCGGTGGCAAGCAGCGCTTCGCTGCGCTTGACGCCTTCGATGTCGCGGTAACGTGCGCCGGGATGCGGGGCCGCGAGAAGCGGGCCGCGACCGAACAGCTTTTCGCGCAGCGTGCCCGGACGGTATTCGCAGGGATAGACCCCGCGCTTCTGCAATTCCGGGACGAGATGGCCGACGATGTCCTCGAAGGTTTCGGGGGTCACCGCATAGGC
>NZ_LNQC01000060.1 GCF_001651855.1 Sinorhizobium americanum
AGCACTGAGGCTCGCTGGCAGCGAGGAACAGAAGAGGCATTTCTTCGCGCGTATCCTCGATGGGGATCGTCTTGGCAACGCATTCACCGAGATCGGCACGAAGACGCCGGTCGATTTCAAGACAAGCCTTCGCAAAGCCGACGGCAAGCTGCTGCTCAACGGTCAGAAGTTCTACTCGACCGGCTCACTCTTCGCTCACATCATCGCCGCCGTGGCGAAAGACGACAACGGACGGGTGAATATCGTCTTTATCGATCGGGCGACGCCCGGTCTCGATCTCGTCGACGACTGGACCTCGTTCGGCCAGCGGTCGACTGGCAGCGGCACGGTCACCTTCGACGACGTTGAGGTCACGGCCTTTCAGGTCGTCGACCATGACGGCGTTTTCGAACGGCCGACGCCGATGGGACCATTCGCGCAGATCATTCACTCCGCAGTGCAGGTCGGGCTGGCGCGCGGTGCGTTGTTGGAAACCATCTCCTATGTGCGCGCGCATGCCCGGCCTTTTTTCGAGCTCTCGATCGAGCATGGATACGAGGATCCACATACGGTCTATGCCGTGGGCGATGTTTCCATCCGCGTGCATGCGGCCGATGCGCTGCTTTTCCGCGCCGGTCGGCTCCTCGACATCGCAATTGAAAATCCCACGGAAGACACGGTCGCTGCGGCATCGATCGCCGTAGCGGAGGTCAAAACGCTTGGAACGGAGGTCGCCCAACTCGCAGCGACGAAGCTGATCGAACTCGGCGGCGCGCGCTCGACACTTGAGAGCTACGGCCTCGATCGGTTCTGGCGCAACGCCCGCACCCATTCGCTGCATGATCCGGTGCGGTGGAAGTATCATCATATCGGCAACTATTACCTGAATGGGCTTTTGCCGCCGCGGCACGGGGCCATTTGATCTTCGAGGGTGCGGCATGCGGAATTTCGAGCCTTTGCCAGTCGTGGCTGTCGTCGGGGGCGGCTTCAGCGGTGCCGCCGTCGCACTGCATCTGGCACGCAGTGAGCGGCCAGAGGGGCGCGTGGTCGTGTTTGAACCGCGCGCCAGGCTGGGTGCCGGCCTCGCCTATGACACGGCTGAACCGACAAATCGGATCAATGTGCCCGCCGGCAAAATGAGCCTCTACCCGGACGAGCCGGCGAGTTTCCTCGCATATCTGGAACGGGCAGATGCGCTCGCCGGCGACCCGGGTGCCGTATCCGCGGACGGCGGAGCCTATCCCCGCCGATCCGTGTTCGGTGATTATGTGGCGAGCGAGCTTGTGCCTTATCTCTCGAGCGGGGCGATCGAGCACCGACGCGCCCAGGTGCTCGGCATCAGACGCTCGGCGGGCCAGTGGACGATCGCCACCAGCGACGGTCAGGAGCTGGTGGCTGATATCGTGGTGATCGCGGTCAGTCATCCGGCGCCTGCTTTGCCGAAAGCCCTATTGCCCGTGCTGTCGCATGCGAAGCTGGTGGCCGATCCGACGAAAGCAGGGGCGTTCGAGGTCATTGCGCCCGCGGATCGGGTCTTCATCGTCGGCAACGGTCTTACGTCGGCCGATGTCGTCGCCGCGCTCGATCAGCGGGGCCATCATGGTCCTATCATTTCCATCTCGCGTCGCGGCTTGCGGTCGCGAGGCCATCCCGCCGTCGCGCAGGATCCTTATGGCGACTTCGTCTCCGAACCGATCTCCCGCGCCTCAGAACTTCTTCGTCGCATCCGCCAGGTGCTTCACGCGGCTCGGCAGCAGGGGCTCGACTGGCATCCCGTCCTCGATGCCGTCAGAGCGCAAGGCCAGCAGATCTGGCGGGCCCTGCCTGTTGTCGAACGTCGGCGCATCGCCCGCCTTGCGCGACCCTATTGGGACGCTCACCGCTTCCGCATAGCGCCGCAGGTCGAGGAGGTGCTTGATCGCGCGGTGGAAAGCGGCAGGCTAAACGTTCTCGCCGCCTCCATCGCATCTGCGGCGATCGAAGGGCAGGAGATCGTAGTTGACCTCAAGGAGAGGGGGCAGGGCGCATGGCGCCGGATTGCCGTGGACGTCATCGTCGTGACCACCGGTCCCGCTCACGGAGGCATCCTTAGATCCCAGCCCTTCCTCTCAGCGCTGGAAGAGGCGGGCGCACTGACGCCATGCGAAACCGGGCTCGGCATTGCTTGCGATCTCCATGCGCGCGCCGTCGGCGCCAGCGGTCTTGCGGATCCAAGCCTGCTCATAGCGGGGCCGCTCGCTCGCGGCACCTTTGGCGAACTGATGGGTCTACCGCAGGTGACCGAGCATGCGGCTTTCGTTGCCCGCGAAGTGGAAGCGCTCTTGGGTCGTCTCCGCCATCAACGGCAACCAGAGCGTCTCGGCGGCGACCGGATAAAACGGGCATTCGCTTACTCCCCTGAGGGTGAGGATAATCTCCGGGAAGATGTTCTTTTTGGAAAAATATTCCTTAGTAAAACTATAGATTATAATATGATCAGCACATGATCGGTAATGGACTGCGGTTGGCGCAAGGTAGAGGCGGATCACGATGTCTTGCAGGCAGACGCTGGCGCTTCGGCTGAAAGGATAGAAAATGACCAAGACTGACAACCCGCTCAATTTCCTTTGGTTCATTCCATCCTCGGGGGACGGCGCCTATCTCGGATCCGATGACCTGAGCCGACCCTCCGATCCGGGCTATTTTCGTGAGATCGCGACGGCTGTGGACCGCCTCGGCTATTCCGGCGTGCTCATCCCGACCGGCGTCGCCTGCGAGGAATCCTTCGTTCTTGCGGCCAATCTCGCGGCCTTCACGGAAAAGCTGAAGTTCCTGGTGGCCGTTCGCCCCGGAATCGCCTCGCCTGCCTACTATGCTCGGCTCGCCTCGACGCTCGACCGGGTTTCGAACGGGCGTCTTCTGCTCAACATCGTCGCGGGTGGAAGCGCCCAGGAACTCGCGGGCGACGGTGTCTTCCTGGCACATGACGAGCGCTACGAGCATGCGGACGAGTTCTTCCAGGTCTTCAATCAGCTCCTCGAGACCGGCAA
This sequence comes from Sinorhizobium americanum, assembly GCF_001651855.1. GTDB lineage: Bacteria > Pseudomonadota > Alphaproteobacteria > Rhizobiales > Rhizobiaceae > Sinorhizobium > Sinorhizobium americanum. Next base: position 3,009 of record NZ_LNQC01000060.1, read on the forward strand.
GGCCAACCTGGATGGCAAATACATCAAGGCGCATAACGCGCAACTCGGTTTCCCGCCGGTTCAGGAGCCGCGCCCTCCGCTCTATTTCGGCGGATCGTCGGATGCGGCGATCGAGTTTTCCGCCGGTCTCGTCGACAAGTACCTCACTTGGGGTGAGACGCCGGACCAGGTCGGCGAAAAGATCGCCAAGGTCCGCAAGGCCGCTGCCGCCAAAGGGCGTGAAGTGACCTTCGGCATCCGCCTGCACTTCATCGTGCGCGAAACCGACGACGAAGCTTGGGCCGACGCCGACCGGCTGATTTCCAAGCTCTCTGACGAGACGATCGCCGCCGCGCAAGAGGGATTTGCGAAGAATTCCGATTCCGTCGGACAGGCCCGCATGCTGGCCCTTCACGGCGGCCGGCGCGACAAGCTCGAGGTGGCGCCGAATCTCTGGGCCGGCATCGGGCTCGTTCGTTCAGGTGCGGGGACCGCGCTCGTCGGTTCGCCGAAGACGGTCGCCGCGCGTCTGAGGGAGTATCAGGATCTCGGAATCGATACGGTCATCGCCTCCGGCTACCCGCATCTTGAGGAAGCCTATCGCGTCTCGGAATTGCTCTTCCCGGAGATCGGTCTCGGCCCGCCGCGCAACCAGATCCGTTCGACCTTTGGCGAGCACCAGGTGTTCGGCGGCGGCGGTCACGGCGGCAATTTGAGGGTTGTGGCGGGTTCTTAATTTTCCCTGCCCTGAAGACCAATCGGGCGCAAAGCCGCTCGCCCCGGCAATCGCAGGCATGACCGTGTTTCCTCATGGGTCGCGATCTGGCGCGGCAGAGCTAGCATGCAGTGAAATTCATACTCAACAGAGGAGTGATTGAGATGTCCGTCCAACCTTCTGTGCGCGCATTCGATGTCGAAGCGACCACCAGCCATCCCGCCAACCACCACGTCGATGCCGAGGGCCTGAAACGTGCTTTGCGCGCCCTTGGCGGTGGAGTCAGCATCATAACGGCCGGGGAGGGCGAGACTCGGACTGGAGCGACGGTCACGTCGGCGACCGCCCTTTCGATCGATCCGCCGCGCATGATCGTCACCCTTAACCGTTCTGCCTCAACATTGCCGGTCGTCGAGCGATATGGCCATTTCTGCGTCAATGTGGTGGGACACGACCACGAAACACTTGCCAACCAGTTCGCCGGTCTCGGCGGGCTGAAGGGGGCGGAACGTTACCACGGCGCTGAATGGATCCGCCTCGAGAGCGGAGCGCCGGTTCTGGAGAATGCGGCGGCGGCCATCGATTGCGAAGTCGAGGAGCTCATCGAACGGCACAGCCATGCAATCGTGCTTGGCCGCGTGGTCGGTATTCGCCTCGGCGATCGTGGTTCATTGGTTTACCGCGATGGGCGGTATTTCGCGCTTGGTGGATAGCCACGAACAATCAGAATGGGCGACGCTGTTCGGCGTCCGAAACGGGAGGAATGACAAATGCCGCTCGGTATGGTGAACTTTTCTTTTGATTTCTTCGCCCCCTGGCGCCTAAAAGCCGGTGCGAATGAACTCCGCGCCGGGAACATGCCCGCACAAACGCACAATCACGACGAAAGCGGTCCAGTTGTTCGGACTGAACAACAACGGGAACGTGAACACGGGCCGTTCTGGAGCTTCTTTCCAGTTCTTTAGGCTGCACCATATACAGTCCCGCCCGCGCCGTGCGTGTGCGGCAAAGCCTATTTTCGACCGATGGATTTGGCGAATTAGAGGGCATAGCGTTGGTTTCCCGCTAAGCAACGGCTCGGCCGGTTGCTTTCGAGGCGCGATCCCAAAGGAAGTCGCCAAAAAGCGATATGCTCCCACCCGACCGGCGAGGTATGGGCCAGGAGATTGTTGGAAGCAACTTCCCCCGCGAGCGCAGGTGCTCAATGGCGTCAGCCATATAGGTGGAGTGTTATCGGGGCTTCCATGAACATGTCTCTCAATTCTCAGCCCAAAGCGGCTCTGCTCACAGCTCTCGATGGGCGCTGCATTGTGCTCATCGGCATGATGGGCTCGGGCAAGACGTCGGTCGGCCGGCCGCTCGCGGCGCGGCTCGGGCTCAATTTTGTCGACGCCGATGCCGAAATCGAAGCGGCGCACCGCATGACGATCCCGGAAATCTTTGCCCAGCACGGCGAGGCCTATTTTCGCGACGACGAGCGGCGGATGCTCGCGCGGCTCCTGGCCAAAGGGCCGAAAGTGGTGGCGACCGGCGGCGGCGCTTTCATGAATGCCGAGACCCGCGCGCGGGTCGCGGAGAAGGCGGTGTCGATCTGGCTGAAGGCCGATTTCGACGTATTGATCCGCCGCGTGCGCCGGCGCGCCAACCGGCCGCTGCTGCAAACGCCCGATCCCGAAGGCGCCCTGCGCAAATTGATCGATGACCGTTACCCAACTTATGCTTTGGCCGACGTGACGGTGGTGTCCGACAACGGCCCGCACGAAATGGTCGCGATGAAAACGATGCAGGCTTTGATGTCCTATCTGAACGTTCACCCCGTGCCTTAGACCCGCCCGACGGAAGAGAGTATCTTCATGACCAGGTGCGGCTCGATCACGGATAGCGCGGTTACGATATCCTCTCGGCGACACGATCATCGAATGGGCCGGCGCGGAAATTGCTAAGCTCTGCCCCAGTGCAGCCTGCGCAACCGTTATCGACAGCCTTGTGGCGCATCATCATCCGACGGCTTTTAGCCAGAGTCTCGATGCGGTGGGCATCAGCCTCCAAGAGCTACGAACATTTCGTGCAGGTCTGCGACGGCATCCTCGCGGCGCGGATGGACGCGGTAATCTCGCCGGTCATGCGAGGGCGAGCGTGCGGCGTGTCATGGATTTCGTGCCGGTGCTGACATCTCTCTGGTGCAGGTCGGTTCCTCGGGTCGAAAGCAACCGACCGAAAACCGCTCAACCTGTCAAAAAGCAGCGCGTGAGATACTCGCGTTCATGATACGTTTCACCTTGTCGTTGTTCAGCGGAAAACCAACGCTGTGCCCTCAATTAACGTGCCGGTGATTTTTCGCCTGAAATCATCACGGCGAGAAATGCTCTTAAGGACATGCGCACGTTGTTGATCGCGGACACGCGCGGCAAACTGCCTTCATCTCTGCTTTCCCTATCCAGCGTTTGGGGCGTAGTTTCACCGGACGAAGCATGGAGATCGAGATGAGAACGGATAGACTTGCCGGGCTCGTGAGACGAGCTCTTGTGGTCGGAGCTCTGCAGATTGGCTTAATCGGCTCCGCTCTCGCCGACACGACAATCCTGAACGTGTCCTTCGATTCGACGCGTAAGCTCTACAAGGAACTCAATGCCGCCTTCGCCGAGAAATGGGAGGCGGAGACCGGCGAGACGGTGACCATCGATATGTCACACGGCGGTTCCGGTAAGCAAACGCGGTTGGTAATCGACGGCCTCGAAGCCGATGTGGTGACGCTGGCGCTCGAAGCCGATATCGACGCCATTGCACAGGCGACCGGCAAGATCCCGGCCGATTGGAAGAAGCGGCTCGAAAACAACAGCGCTCCTTATACCTCGACGATCGTCTTTCTGGTCCGCAAGGGCAATCCGAAGAGCATCAAGGATTGGGGTGACCTGACCAAGGGCGGCGTTCAGGTCATCACGCCGAATCCGAAGACCTCGGGCGGCGCCCGCTGGAACTTCCTCGCGGCTTGGGCCTGGGCACGCGCTGCCAACAACGGTGACGAGGCCAAGGCGCAGGAGTATGTGGCGCAGCTCTTCAAGCGTGTTCTCGTTCTCGATACCGGCGCGTGGGGAGCGATGACCACCTTCGTCCAGCGCGGTTTTGGCGACGTGCTGCTCGCCTGGGAGAACGAAGCCCATCTCGCGCTCGAGGAACTCGGCCCAGACAATTTCGAGATCGTCACGCCTTCGATCTCCATCAAGGCCGAACCGCCGGTGGCGCTTATCGATGGCAATGTCGACAGAAAGGGCACGCGGACAGTGGCGGAAGCCTACCTAAAGTTTCTCTACAGCGACGCTGGGCAGAAGATCGTTGCCGAACATTACTACCGCCCGTTCAAGCCAGAACTTGCCAATCCCGATGACGTTGCCCGCTTCGCCGATCTCAACCTGGTGACGATTGACGAATTCGGCGGTTGGAAGGAAGCTCAGGCGAAATTCTTCGCTGATGGTGGGATCTTCGACCAGATCTACGAGCCGGGTCGATAGGATTCCATACCGGTCGACAGACGGCGAAGAGCTTCGCTACGGCGCCGCGACTGCTGGGCGCGGCAGGCATCGAAGGGACGAGACAATCATGGAAGTCCGCGTCCAGAACCTGCGCAAGGAATTCGGTCGCTTTCCGGCGCTCGTGGATGTGAGCCTCGATATCCACTCAGGCGAGCTGATCGCGCTGCTCGGCCCCTCGGGGTCAGGCAAGACGACACTGCTCCGGCTGATTGCCGGGCTTGAAAGCCCGACCGAAGGCATGATCCTTTTCGGCACCGAGGATGCATCGAAGAAGACGGTGCAGGAGAGAAACATCGGCTTCGTCTTCCAGCACTACGCTCTCTTCCGACACATGACCGTGCTTGACAACATTGCATTCGGTTTGAAGGTGCGGCCCAGCAAGAAGCGTCCGCCGGCCGACGAGATCCGCCGCCGGGCGATCGACCTCATAGAGCTGGTGCAACTCGCGGGGCTCGAAAAACGCTATCCGGCCCAGCTCTCCGGCGGCCAACGTCAGCGAGTGGCTCTCGCCCGTGCCATGGCGGTCGAACCGAGCGTGCTGCTGCTCGACGAACCCTTCGGCGCGCTCGACGCGCAGGTCCGCAAGGAACTCCGTCGCTGGCTGCGGGAAATTCACGACCGCACCGGCTACACGACGGTCTTCGTTACCCACGATCAGGAAGAAGCGCTCGAGCTTGCCGACCGCGTCGTCGTGATGAGCAAGGGCGTGATCGAGCAGGTGGGCACGTCGGACGAGATTTACGACCACCCGGTCTCGCCCTTTGTCTACGGCTTCATCGGCCAATCGAACTGCCTGAACGTCACTTTGGCGAGCGGCGAGATCTGGTTCGAGGCCAGGCCGATCGGCCTGCGTGCCGCGAACGAGCCGGACGGCGCGGCAACCCTCTATTTCCGCCCGCACGACGTCGAGCTCATCGACGGTTCGAGCGGCTGCCTCGCCGGCCGCGTGACGGCGAGCCGCCGCGTGGCGGGCACCCGCCATCTGGAATTGGAAATAGGTAAGGAACGATCTTCGGTTGAAATCGAGTTGTCGCCCGAGCGTGCGTCCTCGGCTGACCGCACCCGCATCGCGTTCCGGCCGACCAAGTGGAAGCTGTTTCGGGGGGAATGATTCAGTATGCGGGTTCGCTTCGAATTCAAACCATCCGCGGGCGCGAACGGAGATTCGGTTCAAGATGGGCAGGAAATTGCGGGTTGAAGGTCAAAGAGAATAGGTCTTTCCCCGGACGATGCCTGCCGCGTCATCTGTTTGCGTTGTGACAATCAATTAAATGGATAGATATATCTGAGCAAATAATGGAGGTTCGAATGCTTTCGAATAAAATTGCCGGAATTCTGAAACTGTCGCTCGTGCTCGGTAGCGTGCAGCTTGGTGCTGCTGGTCTCGCTCAGGCAGACACCACACTTCTGAACGTGTCCTATGATCCAACGCGGGAACTCTATAAGGATTTCAACGCCGCCTTCGCGGAAAAATGGAAGACCGATACGGGCGAAACCGTAACAATCCAGACCTCGCATGGCGGCTCGGGCAAGCAGGCCCGCTCGGTGATCGACGGTCTCGAGGCCGATGTGGTGACGCTGGCGCTCGAAGCCGATATCGACGCGATCGCCAAGGCGACCGGCAAGATACCCGCCGACTGGAAGACCCGCCTGGAAAACAACAGCGCGCCCTATACGTCGACAATCGTCTTCCTGGTCCGCAAGGGTAACCCGAAGGGGATCAAGGATTGGAGCGACCTGACCAAGGAAGGCATCCAGGTCATCACCCCGAATCCGAAGACCTCGGGCGGCGCCCGCTGGAACTTCCTCGCCGCCTGGGCCTGGGCGCGCGCCGCCAACAACGGCGACGATGGCAAGGCGCAGGAATACGTGACGCAGCTCTTCAAGCACGTTCCGGTGCTGGATACCGGCGCGCGCGGCGCAACCACCACCTTCGTGCAGCGCGGCCTCGGCGACGTGCTGCTGGCCTGGGAGAACGAAGCCTATCTTTCGCTCGAGGAACTCGGCCCCGACAATTTCGAAATCGTCACGCCTTCGATCTCGATCAAGGCGGAGCCGCCGGTGGCGCTCGTCGACGGCAATGTCGACGCGAAGGGCACCCGCAAGGTGGCGGAAGCCTACCTCAACTATCTCTACAGCGATGCCGGCCAGAAGCTCGCCGCCAAGCACTATTACCGGCCGTTCAAGCCGGAGCTTGCCGACCCGAAGGACACCGCCCGCTTCGCCGACGTGAAACTCGTCACTATTGACGAATTCGGCGGTTGGAAGGAAGCTCAGCCGAAATTCTTCGCCGATGGCGGGGTCTTCGACCAGATCTACAAGCCGGGACAATAACAGCATATGACCATTCGCAGCAGCACGCGAATGGCGGTTTCGGCAGCCGAGCGTCATTCCGGATTTCCGGACTGGCGCTCAGGGTCCGAAGAAAAATGTTGTCCATTATTTAGATGAAATTAGTAGATTATTATTTGAGAGAGATGTCTTCGAGCCCGTAAAGTGGCACATCGGCAATCTCCATTGCAGTTGCCGGCTCGCGGGGCCGTAGGTGGCAGCCTTGTCGGTCAGGATGCACTGCTTTTGGGAGACCAATCGATGAACGCAGCTATACGGTACCTTGCAAAGATTGCCCTCGCCGGGGGTATCGCTCTTGGCCTCGCCACGGTTGCCGATGCGCAGGACAAGATCGTCAGGATAGGGTTCCAGAAGTACGGCACGCTCATTCTGCTGAAGACAAAGGGGTTGCTCGAGGAAAAGCTGGAGCCGCAGGGCTATACGGTCGAGTGGACGGAATTTCCCGCCGGACCGCAACTCCTCGAGGCGCTCAACGTAGGTTCCGTCGATTTCGGTACGACGGGTGAAGCGCCTCCCATCTTTGCGCAGGCGGCCGGGGCCCCGCTCGTCTATGTCGGCTATGAGCCGCCGGCCCCGGAAGCGGAAGCAATCATCGTCCCGAAGGATAGCCCGCTCAAAGGGGTTGCCGACCTCAAGGGCAAGAAGGTCGCGCTGAACAAGGGCTCGAACGTCCACTATCTCTTGGTCAAGGCGCTCGAGAAGGCAGGGCTCTCCTATTCCGACATAGAAGTTTCATTCCTGCCGCCAGCGGATGCGCGCGCCGCCTTCGAAAAGGGCGCCGTCGACGCCTGGGTGATTTGGGAGCCGTTCCTCGCAGCCGCCGAAGCCGCTACAGGCGCGAGACAGCTCACGAATGGCACCGGCGTGGTGGACAACCACGAGTTCTATCTCGCTTCGCGGAACTTCATCAATGCGCATCCCGAGGTGGTCGATACCATTGTCGCGTCGCTTGGCGAGGTGGACACCTGGATCAATGCCAACCGCAGCGACGTTGCCGAGCAGTTCTCCCCGGCACTCGGTCTTCCGAAGGAGGTGCTCGAAGTCGCCGTCGAGCGGCGGCAATACGGCGTAAAGCCGATCACGCCGGAGGTGGTCGCCGCGCAGCAGAAGATCGCCGACGTGTTTCATGAGCTCGGTCTGATCCCGTCGGCGATCAAGATCGCCGACGCAGTCCAGAAGTGACCGGCGGCAACGAAACCATGCCGGCGAGAAAGGCGTCCTGATGGCAACCCGTTTACCCCAACCCAGAAGCGCGGCGGCACTTACGTTCCTGGCTTCCTGGGCGCTGCCGCTGGGTCTTCTGGTCATATGGGAGATCGCCTCGCGCAGCGGACTATTGTCGATGCGTCTCCTGCCGGCGCCGAGCGCTGTCGCCGCGGCCTTTTTGGAAAGCGTGCGCAACGGCACGCTCCTGACGAACGCTGCGATCTCGACGGAACGGGCTTTGAAGGGCCTCATCATCGGTGGCGGGATAGGTTTTGCCCTCGGCATCCTGGCCGGAATTTCACGGCTTGTCGAAGTCGTGTTCGACACCTCGATGCAGATGCTCCGCAACGTACCGCATCTTGCCATCATCCCGCTCGTCATCCTGTGGTTCGGAATCGGCGAGGAGGCGAAAATCTTTCTCGTGGCTATAGGAACCGCCTTTCCGCTTTACCTGAATACGTTTCACGGAATACGCACGATCGACGTCCGCTTGATCGAGATGGCACGTGTTTACGGGCTCGGCCGCCTGGCTCTGTTCTGGCGGGTGATCCTTCCGGGCGCTTTGCCGTCAATCCTGGTCGGTCTGCGATTTTCCCTCGGCATTATGTGGTTGACCCTCATCGTCGCCGAGACGATCTCGTCGACCTCGGGTATCGGCTACATGACCATGAACGCGCGGGAATTTCTGCAGACCGATGTCGTCGTGCTCGGCGTCATCGTCTATGCGCTGCTCGGCAAGGCTGCCGATACCATCACCCGCCTGATTGAGGCACGCGCGCTCGCCTGGCATCCCGCCTATCGAATGAACCCAACCGGGGAAGCGATATCATGAGCGAGCCTGCATCCCATCTTCGTGTGCGTGGCCGGCCCCTTCTCCGGGAAGTGCCGGGTCCGACCGAGCGGACCGTCGTCAGCGAGCTGATTCCGCGGAAGCAGGAGGAACGGCCGGTAAATGGGAAGACCGTGCTCCTCGACGGATTGTCGAAATCGTTCGCGAGCAGGCGAGTGCTCTCGCGGCTGAATCTGGAGATTCCGGCCGGCCAATTGCTGGCGATCGTCGGGCGATCCGGTTGTGGCAAGTCCACGCTTCTGCGTCTCATTGCCGGACTCGACCGGCCGAGCAGCGGTGTGATTTCAGTGGGCGGTGCTGAGGTAAAGTCGCTTCAGTCGAATGTGCGGCTCCTGTTTCAAGATGCGAGGCTGCTTCCCTGGCATCGGGTGATCAGCAATGTCGGCATCGCTCGGACAAAGAATTGGCGCGATAGCGCCGCGGCGGCTCTAGCCGATGTCGGGCTTGCAGATCGGGCGAACGACTGGCCGGCTGTTCTTTCGGGGGGTCAGGCCCAGCGCGTGGCCCTCGCGCGCGCATTGGTGAGCCGGCCGGGCGTCCTCCTGCTGGACGAACCCTTCGGGGCTCTCGATGCCCTCACGCGCATGGAGATGCACCGCCTGCTGGAACGCATCTGGTACGAGCACGGCTTTACGACGGTTCTGATCACGCATGATGTCGCCGAGGCGGTCGCACTTGCCGATCGGGTGATCGTCCTGCGCGACGGCGGGATCGCCCTCGACATGCCGATCGACCTTCCCCGCCCGCGTCGTGGGGCAGCGGACACCGCAGCCGTCTCATTGCAGGCGCGAATTCTCGACGAGGTATAGGCGAACCATGGCCGCGTCGGCATTGGAAATGGACCCCAATCCGCTGCCAGTGACAAAACTTCGAGCACGAGCACGTGGAAGCACTTGGCATGCCGGATGTAAGTGGCTGCCAGTCCTCGCGAAGGAGATCGCGCGCATGAGACCACTGGTTCCGGACATCGAAACACTCATTCTTCCGGGGCTCAATGGATCGCCCGAAGAACATTGGCAGCGTCATTGGGCGCGCGACAATAGGGACAGCCAAATTGTCGAGCAGGACAACTGGACCTGTCCCGATCTGGACAATTGGATGGGGTGCCTCGAAAGCGCCATTGAAGCCAGCCCGGGCGATATCGGGCTGGTCGCCCATAGCCTCGGCTGCGTGCTTGCTGCAAACCTTGCGAACCATCCCCTTGCATCACGCGTACGTTGCGCACTGCTGGTGGCGCCATGTGACCTCGAAACGACGGAGGAGCTGCATCCCTGCGCAATAAATTTCGGCGACATGCCACGCTGGCGACTGCCGTTCCCGAGCCTCGTCGTCGGAAGTCTTAATGATCCCTACATGTCAGTGGAAAGATTACGGCTTACGGCACGATATTGGGGCAGTGCGCTCATCGATCTCGGCGAGGCCGGGCATATCAACATCGCGAGCGGCTTCGGTCGCTGGCAAGTTGGATATGCCTTATTCGACCTTCTCAGGTCATCGAGCGAGCGTTTGTCTACTGAGCGACGACCGAAGGACGAGCTATTCCCGAGAGCGTTCACCGGTGCGCGTCTCGCCCCGAACTAGAGCTGGGTGGGCCACCTGTCTCTGCGTTTGCTTTTGCTTTTGCCGCATTCTGCAGTCAGGTGATTGCACCCGGCTGCAGAATGCGTCCAGTGAGAGGGAAGATCACAGAGGCTATTGCAGCATGGCCGTGGAGGATTTCAGCCATCAGCAACAGCCGTGAGCCGCACCCCGCGGGCAAGAGGTCGCTCCGACCCAGCCCTTGACGGAAATTCCAGCGCGGAGAGGTGACATCGAAGGCAGTGACAATTTCGGTAGGCCGGGATCCCGCACTGCCCATGCGGGCTGGTAACGAGGCTAATAACGCGTCGGTCGCTGTCCAATTTGACGAACTTAGGCGTCTTTCCGGATGATTTCATCGATGTCGCGGATGCCGCGGATCGTCATGCGGGTTCAGGAGAAATCGCCGGACAATTTCGAGGTAGCTGTTGTAGACCAGCCCGCCGTTCAGGGCGACGAGAGCATCTCTGTTCTGGCGGTAGATCGCAGGTATCCGGTACCAGGGAATGCCTGGCCGGCTGTGATGCAGGACGTGCAGGTTGTTGTGCAGAAACAGCAAACCAAGGAGCCTGCTGTTTTCGACGATCGCCGTACGCTCCTCGTGATTGTCGGCATAGCGATGCTCGGCATAGGAGCGAAGCCGTGTAAGTGCTGCGCCGCCGTAGATGAAGCCAAACACGTAAAGCCAAAGAGGCATATCGCAGACCAGCAAAACCCAAGCGAGCACAGCTGCCACACCCGCACTGTGGCTCAGCCAGATCCTCCGACGTTCGCGGCCTTCTTCAAAGACCACGCGCAGTTCCTGGGCAAGGAAGTTCAGGATCATTATGGCCGGGCCAATCGCCAGCCGGCCGAGCAGGGTGCTGTTCCATGCGGCGAGCAACCGCCCGAAAGCTCCGAGCCGATCCCAGGCGGCCTTTGTGAAGTAAGAGGACTCCGGATCTTCTATCGGGTCGGTCAGGTGCTCGTCGCGGTGATGGGTGAGGTGGCTATCCTTGTAGATCGCATAGGGAAGCCACAAGGACAGTGGTGCCCAGCCGATCGCATCGTTTATCCGCCGATTGCGGGTAGGATGGCCATGCATCACTTCGTGCTGAAGCGAGCCGTGCCAGGCAATCAGCCAACTGCCAGCGGCCATGACCAGCGGCATCGGTAGTGACGCCCACCACCACGTGAGCGCCAGATAGCCGCCGTAGATGGCCCCCGAAAGCGCGACGGTCGGCCATTCCAGTCGGCTTATGGATGGGCTCTTGAGAGCAGAAAAACTGCCGATAGCCAACACTCGAAACTCCGGGATATAAGGAAAGTGCTGCAAAAACAGCACTGTAATGTAATACATCATTTCTATAGATTACGACTATTTAGATCAAGTGCTAGCGAGCTGCGAACGACGGATTCGCAATGCCGTTGCCAACTCAAGTGAAAATACGAAATGGCATTCCGAAATTGACCTAAGACTGAGTGGATTTAGTCTGTAGATTTAATGTACAATGAACTCTAATCGCCTTCGTTGAGGGCGCGGACCGGCCAAGTGTGGTCGGATGCCGCGAAAACTGGAGGCATCCCATGACATTCAATCCGACCCGCCGGCAGGTTCTCATCGGCGGCGCATCGCTTGCCACTGTCGTCGCCCTTGGCGGCACTCATCCGGCATTTGCAAGTGCCGATCGCACCAAGATCGTGGTGCGCGTGGAGAAGGACCTATCCAATCTCGACCCGGCGAACCGTTCCGGGCCGATCGATCTCAATGTAATCTGGTCGGTGCAGCAGGGGCTGATTTCTTTCAAACCCGGCTCGATCGAGTGGGAGCTCGACGCGGCCGAAGAGCTGGAGCAGGTCAGCGATAGGGAGATCCGTTTCAAGCTTCGCAGCGGACTGACCTTTACGGGCGGGTACGGGGAGCTGACGGCGGAGGATGTGAAATTCTCCTTCGAGCGCTTCATCAAGCCCGATGCAGAGGGCAAGCCGGTAACCTATGCCAAGGATTGGGCGGCACTCGAGCGCGTAGAAGTGACCGGTCCGCTGGAGGGGCGCATCATTCTGAAGAACCCGGCGCCGGCCCTCTACACGATCGCGCTGGCCGACGGGTCCGGACGCATCGTCTCGAAGAAAGCGTTCGAGGCGCTCGGCAAGGATATCGCCACCAAGCTGATCGGCAGCGGCCCGTACGTGCTGAAGGAATGGACGCCGCGCGAACAGTTCGTCCTTGAAATCAACCCGGACTACAAGGGGCCGATAAAACCGCATTTCCAGCAAATCGTCGGGAAGCCGATCGGCGAGCAGAAGACCGCGGAAATCGCGTTCCGCTCCGGCGAGATCGACTTCACGGCAATCGATCCGGAAAGCGGCAAGGAGCTTGCCGGGCTGTCGGATGCGAGCGTCACCGAGATCCCGGCGATCGACTATGTCTGGTTTGGCCCGAATATTGAAAAAGCGCCGTTCGACGACATTCGCGTGCGTCGGGCGATCCGCTATGCGGTCGACGTCGATGCGATTCTGCGGGGCGCTTATTCCGGACTCTATCAGCGCGCCAATTCGCTCTTGGCGCCGAGCCTGCTCGGCTATTGGAAGGACGCCCCGGTCTATTCGCGTGACCTCGAGAAGGCGCAGGCGCTTCTTGCCGAAGCCGGCCATCCGAACGGCTTCAAGACGAAGCTGACCATCGAGTCCACCGCACGCTATGAAGCGATCGCGCAGATCATTCAGGCGAATCTCGCCGAAATCGGCATCGAGGTCGAGATCGAGGCGCTGGAATCCGCCGCTTACTGGGCGCTCGGCGAGAACGATGCCAGCAAGGACCTTGAGCTGTCACTCATAAAGTTCAACGGCAAGTTCGATCCGGGCTTCCAGACGCAATGGTTCACTTCGGCCCAGGTCGGGCAGTGGAACTGGCAGCGTTGGAAAAATGCCGAATTCGACGCGCTGCATGAGAAGGGTGGCGTCACTGTCGATCCGGCCGAACGGGAAAAGATCTATATCGATGCCCAGAAGCTTCTCGATGAATCCGCAGCCTTTATCTGGATCACCCACAACCTCAATGCCTTTGCCTCGCGCAAATGGCTGAAGCCGGGTGTCCTGCCGAACGGCAACAACTGGCTGTACACGGCCTTCACCGAAGCCACGGCGTGAAACCGTGCCGGTATTCGCCAAGGCTGAAAGGGGCGTCCGGCAATGAGAGGCGCGCCTTTGCGGATTCATCTTGCCTTCAAGCTGGCGACGGCGCTTCTCGCCGTTGCCGGTTCTGTCGTGATCCTGATGGCATTGACGCGCCTCATACCGGGCGATCCGGCAACCGTTATTCTCGGCTCGCGCGCGACCCCGGAGGCCGTCGCCGCGCTGAACGCCCGCATCGGCCTCGACCGGCCGGTCGGCGAGCACGTGCTCGTCTTCTTCGCCCACCTTTTGTCCGGTGATCTCGGAGAGGATGTCTTCAACGGCCGCCCGGTAGCCGGGCTCGTTGCGGCGGCGCTGCCCAACACGGTGGCGCTGGCGTTCTCCGCCATGCTTTCGGCCATTCTGTTCGGCGTGCCGCTGGCGCTGTTGTCGGCGCGCAATCCCGGCGGCAAGACGGACCGTGTCGTGGCGTTCCTCAGCGTTGGTTTCATCTCTACGCCGAGCTTCGTGGTCGCAGTCTTCCTGCTCATGACGTTCTCGGTGACATTGCGCTGGTTCCCGGTACTCGGAGCAGGTGAGGCCGGTGCTGTCGGCGACCAGTTGTGGCATCTGGTGCTTCCGACCGCCGCCCTTGCCGTCGGCTGGATCGGCTACATCGCGCGCCTGTTGCGCTCGTCACTGCTGGAGGTTCTGGGTGAGAACCACATCCGCACTCTGCGCGCCTATGGCGTCAGCGAAGCGAAGATCCTGATGAAATATGCTTTGAAGCCGGCGATTCTACCGACCATCGCGATTCTCGCAATGGGGTTCGGCGAACTTCTCGGCGGCGCCGTTTTCGTCGAAGTGATCTTCAATCGGCCCGGCCTCGGCTCGCTGATCTATGACGCGATCCGCACCCGCAACTATCCGGTGGTGCAGGGTGGCGTGTTCATCACAGTGCTTCTTTACGTGCTGACCAATCTTTCTGCCGATCTGACGCAGACCCTTCTCGATCCACGCGAGCGATCCCGCCTCGCCGCAGCGCGGGGGACTTGAGCCATGCCGGCCCTCCTCCAGATCGCCCGCCGACCGGGCGGAGGATTCGCGCTCTTTGCCGTCACAGTGATCTGCCTGGTCGCAATCGCCGCGCCGCTGATCGCACCCTATGGCCCGAATGCGATCGCGCCAGCAAAGCGGCTGATGGATCCATCCTTCCAGCATCTTCTCGGCACCGACCATCTCGGCCGCGATATCCTGAGCCGCCTGATCTACGGCTCTCGTGTCGCCCTCGGCGTCGCCTTGTCGGTGATCGCCATTTCGCTTATCGCCGGCGTTACGCTCGGCATTGCGGCCGCGTTATCGCCGCGTGCGGTCGACTTCTCGATCGTCGGAATCTTCGATATCGTCACCGCGTTTCCGAGCATGATTCTTGCGCTGGCGCTCGTCGCGGTTCTGGGGCCGGGGCTGGGAAACGTCGTGCTCCTTGTCAGCATCGTTTTCATCCCACATTTCGGCCGGGTCGCGCGGGCACAGACCGTCGCGCTCCGCAACAGCCCCTTCATCGAGGCGGAAAGGGTGCTGGGGGCGGAGCGCTGGCGGGTCATCCTGCACCATGTCACTCCGAACATCATCGGCCCGATCTTCGTGCTCGCCTGCATGGACATCCCGGTCGTCATCACCATCGAGGCAGGCCTCAGTTTCCTCGGTCTCGGTGTGCGGCCGCCGCTGGCGAGCTGGGGCAGTCTGCTCAACGACGGCTACACCTATCTCGAGCAATCGATCTGGCTCGCCACCTTTTCCGGCCTGGCACTGATCCTTGCCACGCTCGGCTTCGCGCTGCTGGGGGAGGCCATGCGCGACACGCTCGATCCCAAGCTGAGGAAGCACCTGTGAGCGAAGCCCTTGTCGCCATCGAGAAACTGAACGTTTCCTATCCCGGCGCCACCGTGTCCGCGCATGTCCTGGATTCGGTGGACATCACCATCGGACATGGAGAGGCCGTCGGTCTCGTCGGCGAGAGCGGCAGCGGCAAGTCGACCGTGGCCTTCGCCCTGCTCGGCCTTCTAGCAGATGATGCCGACGTGTCTGCCGGCCGCGCCGCCTTCGATGGCCGCGAGAATGTCTTTGCCACGAAAGAGGCAGAAGCCCTGCGCGGCACCGAAATCGCCATGGTCTTTCAGGACCCGATGAGCGCGCTCAATCCACTCTTCACCATCGGCACGCAACTGATCGACATCCAGCGCCGCCGCTTCCCCAACGAACGCCGCTCGCAACTGTGGGCGCGTGCCGAGCGCGTGCTCGCTGAAGTCGGCATGCCGGATGCGCCGCGCCGGATGCGTGCCTATCCGCATGAGTTTTCCGGCGGCATGCGGCAGCGCGTCGTCATCGCCATGGCGCTGCTGGTCGAGCCCAAGCTGCTGATCGCCGATGAACCGACGACGGCGCTCGATGCGACGGTCGAGGCGCAGGTCGTCGAAGCGCTGCGGCGCCTGAGGCGGCGGACCCGGTCCTCAATGCTGGTGGTCAGCCACAGCATGGGGCTGATCGCCGAACTCTGCGACAGCGTTGTCGTCATGTATGCCGGAACCGTGGTGGAAAGCGGGCCGGTCAAGGCGGTCCTGCGCAAGCCGCTCCATCCCTACACCCGCGCGCTGCTTGCCTGCGAGATCGATCCCTATGCCGACTTCGATCCCGAACAGGAGCTCGCGACGATTCCGGGGATCGTACCAGATCCGGCACGTCGTCCATCCGGATGCATCTTCGCTGCGCGCTGCACCGAAAGCCACGCGCGATGCAGCGAACCGCCTCCACATCGGCAGGTGGAGGCGGGACACAGGTTCTCCTGCTGGCAGGATGCTTCACGATGACTGCGCTCGCTCTTTCCCTCAAGAACGCGATAATCCGCTATGGCAGAATGACCGCCGTCGATGGCCTGTCGCTCGAACTTCGCCCCGGCGAAACGCTGGGACTCGTGGGCGAGAGCGGATGCGGAAAGACGTCGGTGGCCCGCGCGATCGCCGGACTGCAGCCCTTGTCTTCGGGCGAGCTCGCGATTGGCGGGGAAGCGCTTGGCGGTAGCCCTGCCGCACGGCGGCGTGATCTGCAGCGCAAGGTCCAGCTTCTCTTCCAGGACCCGGCAAGCTCGCTTTCCCCGCGCCTCACCGTCGGCGCGCTCATGGCCGAGCCGCTGAAAATCCGCAGGACCTATTCGGCCGAAAGCTGGGCGCGGATTGCAGCGCTGGCCGAAAGCATCGGCCTCGGCAAGCAACTGCTGCCGCGCTACCCGCATCAACTGAGCGGCGGGCAGGCCCGGCGGGTGGCGCTGGTGCGGGCCATCGCCGCCGAGCCTTCAATCATCGTTGCCGACGAGCCGACCGCGGGTCTCGACATCTCCGTCCAGGGCGAACTGCTCAACCTCTTGCGATCGCTGAGGGACCGGCTGCAACTGAGTTACCTGTTCATCTCGCACAATCTCAACGTCGTCGGGCGGGTCACCGATCGGGTCGCGATCATGTACCTCGGACAGATCGTCGAGAGTGGCAGCACGCGCCAGCTCTTTTCAACTCCGGCGCATCCCTACACCCGCGCGCTGCTTTCGTCGAACCTGACAGTCGATACGCAAAGGCGCGGCGACCGGATTGTGCTGAAGGGAGAGTTGCCGAGCCCGCACGAGCCGCCGACCGGCTGCCGCTTCCACGGTCGCTGTCCCGTCGCACGGGCTGTTTGCGCAACGACGCAGCCGCGGCTCGAGACCCTGTCGGACGGCCGGGCCGTTGCCTGCCATTTTCCGTCCGAGACAGGCTTCGTTCAGGCGATGACCGGGTAGCCAAGGCGATGTGCAGATCGCTCAAGCTCGGCCAACGGTTCGTAATCCGCGTCCGCAAGGACGACGAAATCCTTGAGCGCCAGCGTGTCGCGCGTTTCGGCCAGCGACGGTTCGGCGATCGCCCTTTTGAGCGCCCCGCGCAGAGCCGTGATTTCTCGGTCGGATGCCGCCGCGCGAGCGATGAACGGCAGCCCCGGACCCTTGACGGTCTCTTCAAGCACGCGGATGCCGGCCAGGCGTTCGGGATCGAAACGCAGCGTATTGCCATAGGTGACGCAGTCGATTGCGGCCACATCCGCAGCACCGGACGCGACGGCGTCAATGCTGGCGCGGTGGCCTCCGGTCTCAACCACGGAGGCGAAGAACCGGCCGCCGCTCGCAAACGGCGCGACGGCGGCGCGGAACAGATTGACTCCGGAATTGCTGCCGGCTTCGTTGATGGCGGCCCGCGCGCCGCGGAGCTCTTCAAGGGCGCGCACTGGCGAATTCTGGCGCACGATGATGAAGCTGCATTTCGCCGGACCGTCGCAGCCCGGATGCGAATAGACCGGTGTCGCGACGAGCCGGACCTTGCCGCGCAGATGCCGGATGTAAGGATAGCCGCAGGTCTGCGCCAGCAACAGGTCAGGGTGACTCCAGCTTTCGTCATAGCGGATGTCGGCGCTCAAGCCTTCCGGGACATCATGGAGTCCCTCCCGCCGCAAGTCGTCCCGAATGAACGCCCACAGCGCCGTCGTCGCCGCCGCGACCGGTGGCGGGCTGACATACATTGCAAGGCTGGCAATCCGCATGAGGACCTCGGTTGCAGTTATAATCGACCGTTTTAGTGTACTAAATACGAAACACGATCAAGAGGTATCGTCATGACTGAGCGCGATCCGACACCAGGCAATCGGGAATTCTCTCTCGAGATCGAAACGGATGTCCTCGTCGTGGGTGGTGGTCCTGCTGGCTGCTGGGCAGCACTCAATGCGATCTCGGCCGGTGCAAGGGTCGTTCTGGTCGACAAGGGGCATTGCGGCAGTTCCGGCGCCACCGCTTCAGCCGGCACCCAGATCTGGTACGTGCCGCCCGATCCGCGCGAGCGGGAAACCGCCATGGCAAGCCGGGAGGCGATGGGCGGCTATCTCTCTGAGCGGCGCTGGATGGTTCCGGTCCTCGACAAAACCTGGGAAAGCGTCAATCGGCTGGCTGCCTGGGGCTATCCGTTTCCGTCCAACGAGCAGGGGATCGAGCAGCGTATCTCGGTCCAGGGGCCGGAATACATGCGGCTGATGGGCCGCAAGGTGAAGAATGCCGGTGTTCGGATTCTCGATCATTCGCCGGCGCTTGAGCTCGTCCGCGACGACACCGGCGCGATCGCCGGCGCGACCGGCATTCGTCGGCAGGAGGGCGGCAACTGGATCGTGCGCGCGGCTGCCGTCATCATGGCAGCAGGCGGATGTGCCTTCATGAGCAAGGCGCTCGGCTGCGACGTGCTAACCGGAGACGGATACCTGATGGCGGCGGAAGCGGGAGCGGAGCTTTCCGGCATGGAGTTCTCGTCGGCTTACGCGATATCGCCGAGCTTCGCCTCGATTACCAAGACGGCGCTTTATCGTTTCGCGCGGTTCTATCGCGAGGATGGAACCCTGATCGAGGGCGCCGGTTCAGCGCGGGGACGCTCGATCATCGCCCGCACGCTGTTGTCGGAGCCTGTTTATGCACGGCTCGATCTCGCCGAGACCGACGCGTTGAAGGCGATCATGCGCCGCGCACAACCGAATTTCTTCATTCCCTTCGACCGGCGCGGCATCGATCCCTTCACCGAGAGATTTCCGGTTACGCTTCGGCTCGACGGCACGGTGCGCGGCACCGGTGGGCTGCGGCTGACGGGGCTCGACTGCGCCACCACGGTGCCGGGTCTCTATGCCGCCGGCGACAATGCGACCCGCGAGCCGATTTGCGGCGGCTTTACCGGCGGCGGCAGCCATAATGCCGCGTGGGCGATTGCGACCGGCGCTTTTGCCGGGACCGCTGCTGCTAAGTTTGCGCTGAAGAAAAAGCCCAGTCCCGTGCTGCGGCGCCTTGGTCGAGCGGGCTATGCGGAGGCCGCGCGAGAGCTCGACACGAACGCGGCACTGCAGGCCGTGCAGCAGGCGGTCTTTCCGCTCGACGTGAATTATTTCAGGACCGAGGCTGCTCTGTCCCGCGAGGTTCATCGCCTCGATGATCTTTGGGAAAGACTGGAGACTAGCGGCGGCGTCTCCCACTTAGACTTGCTTCGTCTGCGGGAGGTGGCGGCGATGACCGCGACGGCGCGCTGGATGTACCGCGCTGCGCTTGCGCGCACCGAAACGCGCGGCATGCACCGCCGGGATGATTTCTCGAAACAGGATCCGGCACAGCGCCACAGGCTGATCGTCAGCGGGCTCGGACATATCGCGGTCAGGCCGGAACCCGTTGAAGAACCGATTTTTCGCGAGGCGGCCGAGTAATGATCGAAGTCATCGACACGGAAACCTGCACCGACTGCAATCTTTGCGTCAAGGTTTGCCCGACCAACGTGTTCGACGCCATTGCCGACGGCCCTCCGGTTATCGCCCGCCAGGGCGACTGCCAGACCTGCTTCATGTGCGAGGTCTATTGTCCGGTGGATTCGCTCTACGTCGATCCCGATCCGGCGAACTCATACGGGCTGACGGTGGAAAACGTGAAGCAAGCGAACTTGTTCGGCAGTTATCGTCGATCGATCGGATGGGCGAAGGAAACGCGCCACCTGCGCCGGGTCGACGACCATTTTCGCCTCCCGCAGTAGAGCGACAAGTCAGCAATGCTGCAGGGAAGGGAGAGTGGCCGCCGCTTTTTCACCGCGGCGGCCGATCAGGCAATTTATTGCGTGTCCAACCGGGGTCGATTCCTACAATGGCGTCCAACGATCAGGAAACGCCATGATACCTTTGGAACTAAGAATCAACGCCGAGCGCCGCTCACTCGCCATCACGTGGGATGACGGCAATCTCTCCTCCATCCCGGCTTCACGGTTGCGCGCGCTCAGCCGAGCGGCTCATCACGTCCGATCTTCCATCGAGGGCAGGGAGGGTTCGTTCGACGACGTGACCATCACGAGCGCCGAGACGATCGGCTCCTACGCCGTGCGCCTGGGTTTTTCCGATGGCCATGACCGCGGCATCTATCCGTGGAGCTATCTGCGTGACATCGCCAATTCGTGAGGCTTAGGGAACAACAATGGAAGACAATTTTGTCGAAGGCCTCACGGAAGTAACTTGCGATGTTCTGGTGATCGGCGGCGGTACGGCCGGACCGATGGCGGCGTTGAAAGCGAAGCAGCGAAATCCCGAATTGAACGTGGTGCTACTCGAAAAGGCCAATGTGAAGCGCTCAGGCGCGATTTCGATGGGCATGGATGGGCTGAACAATGCCGTCGTGCCGGGATACGCCACGCCGGAGCAGTACACCAAGGAGATCACCATCGCCAATGACGGCATCGTCGATCAGGCGCCGGTGTTCAAGTATGCCTCACGCTGTTTCGAAATCATCGGGGAGCTCGACCGCTTCGGCATACGCTTCCAGAAGAACGCCAATGGCGACTTCGACCTGAAGAAGGTTCATCATCTCGGAACCTATGTCCTGCCGATGCCGAACGGCGACACGGTGAAGAAGGCGCTCTACCGCCAGATCAGGCGGGAAAGGATCCTGATTTCCAACCGCTTCATGGCAACACGGCTGCTGACGGCGAAGGACGGCAGGATAGCGGGCGCCATCGCGGTGAATACGCGCTCGGCCGAGTTTCTCGTGCTTCGCGCCAAGACCGTGATCCTTTGCATGGGTGCAGCGGGCCGGCTCGGCCTGCCGCATTCGGGCTACCTGTTCGGAACCTACGAGAACCCCACGAATTCCGGTGACGGCTATTCGATGGCCTATCACGCAGGCGCCGCGCTGGCCAATCTCGAATGCTACCAGATCAATCCGTTGATCAAGGACTATAATGGACCGGCCTGCGCCTATGTCGCTGGTCCGTTCGGCGCCTATACGGCGAACAGCGAAGGCAAGCGCTTCATCGAGAGTGACTACTGGTCGGGACAGATGATGCAGGAATTCTACAACGAACTGCAGTCGGGCAAGGGCCCGGTCTTCCTGAAACTCAATCATCTGCATCCCGACACCGTCGGCGAGATCGAACAGATCTTGCACAAGGTTGAGCGGCCGTCGCGCGGCAGGTTCCATCAAGCGCGCGGGACCGACTACCGCGAGGTGATGATCGAGATGCATATCTCGGAAATCGGTTTCTGCTCGGGGCACAGTGCGTCCGGGGTCTTCGTCGATGAATTCGCCCGCACCACCGTGCCGGGCCTCTATGCCGCAGGCGATATGGCGAGTGTCCCGCACAACTACATGCTCGGCGCATTCACCAATGGCGCGATCGCCGGCGAACACGCTGCCGGGGTTGCGGGTGAGATCGACCTGCCGGAGTTCGACAGCGAACTGGTCAGCCTCGAGCGCCAACGTGTGCTGGCGCCGACCCGGCGCGACGACGGCATTCCGCCGAACCAGCTGGAATACAAGACCCGGCGCCTCGTCAACGACTATCTCCAGCCGCCCAAGGTTACCGCGAAGATGCAGATCGGGCAGGCGCGGCTTGCAGAAGTCAGGGAAGATCTCGAGAGGGCGCTCGTCGCGCGCAATCCGCATGAACTGATGCGCTCGCTGGAAGTCTCCTCGATTCTCGATTGCGCCGACATGGCGGCCCAGGCTTCGCTCTATCGGACCGAGAGCCGCTGGGGCCTCTACCATAATCGTGTCGACTACCCCGACAAGGACGATGACAATTGGTTCTGCCATACGCTGCTTCGCAAGGTCGACGGCCGAATGGTGTCCGAAAAGCGGGCGATCGAGCCTTATATCGTGCCAATCGAGCACGAGGAGCGCACCGCCTACGAGCGCCTGCGCGTTTCCAATCAAGCCTGACCAGGAGAGAAAATGCCCCTCGCGCTTTCGCCCACCACCGTTCCCGTCGTCGTCGACGATGCGAAATGCATTGCCGACAAAGGCTGCACCGTCTGCGTCGACGTTTGCCCGCTCGACGTGTTGCGGATCAGCGATCTGACCGGAAAGGCCTTCATGAAGTTCGACGAATGCTGGTACTGCATGCCGTGCGAAACGGACTGCCCGACCGGCGCGGTCACCGTCAACATTCCGTATCTGCTGCGCTGACATGAGTGCGTTCGACCCCTTCGAAGACTTCGGCGACGCCGAGGAGATCGCCGAGCGGCTCACCGACGCAGACCCGGCCGTACGCAGGCTCGCGGTGATTGATCTTGCCGAAACTGCAAGCATCGACGTGCTGCCACATCTCTTGGCCGCTGGCGAGGATCACGATGCGAGCGTGCGCTTGCAGGTGGCGATCGCGCTTGGCGAGTTCGAGACGCGCGATGCCGCGAGAGCCCTCGCCAAGCTGGTGAAGGATGACGACCCATCGGTCGCACAAGCAGCGGCGGATAGTCTTGCTGAGGTCAAGGACCCGGCAGCGGCAGCGGAAATCCTGCCTTCCCTTAGCCACCCAAGCGCCTTTGTCCGTGCCGCGTTGTTTCGGGGGTTGAGAGCGCTGCGCTCGTCTTCATCGCTCGGGCCGGCGCTTGGCGCAATGCGCGACGCGGATCCGAACGTCAGGGCCGAGGCCCTTGCCGTCATTGCCTACCTCAAGCTCGAGGAGACCCTGCCGTCGCTGATCGATGCGACGTGCGACGCCGACGCGAGCGTCCGGGCCGTCGCCGTCGACGCATTGACCTTCACGACGAAAGCCGCAGCCCGTGCCGCCGTGGCCGCCGCTCTTAGCGACGAGAACTGGCAAGTCAGGGCGGCCGCGGCGGAATCGCTCGGCCGCATCGGTCGGGTCTGCGACGCTGACGTGCTGGTGAAAGGTCTTGGCGATGAATACTGGCAGGTCCAGCAGAAAAGCCTCGGCGCGTTGGGCAAGCTCAAGGTGCAGACGGCGGTCCCGGCCATAGCGCAACTGCTCGAAAGCGAGATCCCGGCTCTGCGTAAAGAGGCGGCCGCCGCACTCGGCGAGATCGCTGATCCCGCCGCACGGGAGTCGCTGATGGAACTTGCATCCGATGCCGATCCGGACGTGCGCAAGACGGTTCGCTGGGCACTTACAAAGCTAGGGTAGATCTCTCGCGCAAGGGCGGCGTCAGGCGCCGCCCTTCGATACCATGTTCATAAGCTTGTGCGGGCGCTCGATGCGGATATGCCGCGGCGTCACCGTAACCAGACCCTCCTTCTGGAAGCGCTTCATCATCATCGTGACCCATTGACGCGTTGATCCGACCATGGCGGCAATCTGGTCGTGTGTCACCTTGGCATTGATGATCACCGCCTGCCCGTCGCGCACGCCATGAAGCTGTCCGAGATTGGTGAGGAACTGCGCCAGGCGTTCGATGACCGATCGCGTCCCGAGCATCTGGGCCATGGCGGAATAGCATTTGCCCTTCGCGGCCAATCCCTGCAGAAGACAGAGGGCGAAACTCGGAAGTTCAACGACGAGTTTTCTGAGCGCGGAGGCCGGTAGGAACAGGATCTCGCAATCGCTGAGTGCCTCGCCGGACCAGATATGCGTGCCGCCTCCTGTCATTTCCGGGCCGCCGATGAAGTGCCCGTCCGTCCAATAGGCAAGTGTGATCTCACGGCCTGACGGAGCGGTATAGAAGACCCGAACCTGACCGGTCTTGATGATGAATATGCCGTCGTGGCTGTCGCCCTGGGCGAAGATTGCCGCACCGCTCGAGAAGGCTAAGTGCCGGCCATGGCTGTTGAGCCTTGCCCATTCCTCCGGCTTCAAAGCGTCGAGGAAATGGGCGCCCTCGTCCAATCCGTCGACGCTTTCGCTCAGGAACAGTGCCTGGTAGCCGGGCAGGATGACCGGGTCTGGAAGCTCCGGCGGCAGTTCCGGCCGTCGATCTTTCCCAATATTCTCGGTGCGTAGTTCCAGGCTCATGATGACTTCCCTCTTCAGTCCCCGGATAAAACTATATAGAATCTATCTAATATAAAGGAAAATCATTGCTCTTTTCCGGAGGAGCTTGGACGTTTGTCCCGCTACCACCACCGGCCGGGATGCCTATGCCGCAGCTAACAGCTTATTACATAAGCAAAAATCCGGGTTAGTAGCCGAACGCTTGCGCCAAAGTGCCGGCCGGCACGCCGCAAATAATTGCTTATCCCGCTTTGACAGCCGCCTCATAAATTCGCTCGACAGCGGTTCGGCGATCGACACTGGGGTCAGTCAACTGGAAGCCGGCGGGCAAGAACCCGCGGCACGACTATGGGATAGAACCATGAACTTGCGCACACATCTCGTGGCCCTTGCCTTGGCGGCAACCGGCTTTGCTTCAACCGCCCAGGCCGAGACCATCCGGGTGGCGATCGGCACTCAGGATACGACCATCAACACCGCGACCGGCGGCCTGCTCATCCGCGAGCTGAAGCTGCTTGAAAAATATCTTCCGCATGACGGCAAGTACAAGGACGCCACCTACGACATTCAATGGAAGAACTTCACGAGTGGCGCACCGATCACCAACGAGCAGATCGCCGGCAAGCTCGACTTCGGGGTGATGGCGGATTTTCCCGGCTCCTTCAACGGCCTCGCGCACCTCAAGGCCGGACGGAAGAGCCTGTTCATCACCGTCCTTTCGGGTAGCGTGAACGGTAGCGGCAACGGCATTGTCGTGCCCACGGATTCGCCGATCCAGTCGCTTCCTGAATTGAAGGGCAAGACGATCTCGGTGCCGTTTGCCTCCACCTCGCACGGCATGCTGCTTCGCGCTGTCAAGGCGCAGGGATGGGACGCGGAGAGCGACGTGAGCATCATCACCCAGGCTCCCGAGGTCGCCGGCGCCGCACTCAAGGCAAACCAGATCGAGGCCCATGCCGATTTCGTTCCCTTCGCCGAGCTCTTCCCGTGGCGCGGCTTTGCCCGAAAGATTTATGATGGCTCGCAGGCGAAGACGCCGACCTTTCATGGCGCTCTGGTCGACGCCTCCTATGCGGAAAAATATCCGGAAATCGTCGTCGCCTATCTTCGCGCTGCGATCGAGGCGGATCAGCTGATCGCCAAGGAGCCTGAGAAATACAGCGAGCTGATCGGCAAGGTCACCGGTGTCGAGGCCGAGGTCGACTATCTGTTCCACGGTCCTCTCGGACTGCAGACCCGCGACCTCACATGGAAACCTCAGTATCGGCAGGCCGTCGCCACGGCCATCGAAACCCTAAAGTCTCTCAAGAAGGCGGACGGATCGCTGGACGTCGACAGCTTCGTCGACGACCGCTTCATTCGCGCTGCGTTCAAGGCGTCGGGCCTCGATTACGAGGCGGCCCTCAAGAACTATGAGCAGTTGCCGCTTACAGCCAAGGATGCTGCCACCAGCGAGCCAATCAAGGATCCGAAGCGCGTCGCCGAGATCTGGGTCGATGGAGAACCGCAGGTCAGGCACTATGCCTCGCCCGAAAACGCGCTGAAGGCCCTCAAGGCGATAGAAGGAGATGGCAAGGCGATCCGGGTCTTCTACGCCCAGGATCGCGAGAGCGGAATCAAGCTCATCGGCGAGCAGGCCTGGTTCGTGCGTGCCGACAGCGGCGAGGTCAGCGCGTTCTTCCTCAAGGAAAATGCGGAAAGCTGGGCAAAGGCACATGGCGGAAACGTGCTTGACTTTACCGGCGTGAAATCGTCGATCCTGGCAAGCAACTGAGGCCACCGATGACCGGCTCCCTCATCGGACATTGGCTGCGCCGGGCCGGCTCGCTCGCCATCTGCCTCTTCGTTTGGCAGATGGCGTCCAGCCTCAAGGTGAGTCTCGGCATCGTTACCTTCGAGAATGTGCCGTCGCCGGTGGATGTGGTTATCGCAATGCTCGATTTCCTTGCCTCGCCGCGGCTTTTCGCCCATGTCTCGAGCAGTCTTGGACGGGTCTTTGCAGGCTATGCGATCGCGGCTGCCGTCGGAGTCGCGCTCGGCCTCATCATTGGACGCTTTCGCGTTCTCGGGGATTTTCTGCAGACGCCTCTCGAACTGTTGCGGCCGATCCCTGCCGTCGCGTGGATCCCGCTCGCGGTTCTGATGTTCCCATCGTCGGAACTCTCGATGATCTTCATCACCTTCACCGGGGCTTTGTTTCCAATCGTCATCAACACGGTCCATGGCGTGGAAAGTGTCGATCCGCGGCTGATCGCCTCGGCCAGGAGCCTCGGAAGCACCCGCGCCGCCATGCTGTTCGAGGTCATCATTCCGGGTGCGGCGCCGAATATCGTCACAGGGCTGGTGATCGGCATGGGAACGTCATGGTTCTGCCTCGTCACGGCGGAGATGATCTCCGGCCAGTTCGGCATCGGCTACTACACCTGGGAATCCTACACCTTGCAGAACTATCCCGAGATCATCGTCGGCATGGTCGTGATCGGGCTGCTCGGCATGGCGAGCAGTGCGCTCCTCAAGGCGGCGGGGACCGCACTCCTGCCATGGAACAAGAAGGAAGGCCGTCAATGAACATCCAGAAGCGCATAGCCGGTGCTGCGACCGGACGAGTCGAGGCCGAGCACGTTTCGATCAGGCTTGGCCGCGGCAGCACGATGTTCGAAGCCGTCAGCGATGTCAGCTTCGAGGTTTCGCCCGGCGAGTTCGTTTGCCTCCTGGGTCCCTCCGGCTGTGGCAAATCCACGCTGCTCGGTGCATTGGCAGGGCATATCATTCCGGCCGCGGGCAGGCTCTCGGTCGATGGTCTAGCCGTTAACGGCCCCGATCCGGAGCGCGGCATCGTTTTTCAGCACCACACGCTTTTTCCCTGGAAGAATGCCCGCGACAACGTCGCTTTCGGTCCGAAGATGCGCGGCATTGGGCGTTCGGAGAGGAGGCTCGAAGCGGAGAGGGTGCTCGATCTGGTCGGCTTGAGCGGGTTTGCCGATCGTTATCCGTCCGAGCTTTCCGGCGGTATGCAGCAGCGTGTGGAGATCGCGCGCGTCCTCATCAACCAGCCGAAGCTCCTGCTGATGGACGAACCCTTCGGAGCACTGGATGCATTGACGAGGCTCAGGATGCAGGAACTGTTGCTCGAAATCTGGGAGCAGTTCCGCAAGACCATCGTCTTCGTCACCCATGACATCGACGAAGCCTTGTTGCTTGCAGACCGCATCATCGTCATGCAGGCGCAGCCCGGCCGGATTCACGAAGAAATCAAAGTCCCCTTTGACAGACCGAGAACCACAAAGATCATCGCATCAAGCGAGTTCATGCGCCTGAAACGGCGCTGCCTGCACTTGCTTCACAGCGACAGGCGAGGGGACACCCTGGCCCGACTTTCGCCGCTCGGCTAGGTCCGCCCGGCGTGGGCGCCTCGAATGTCTGACGTCGATCGGTTAGCACGGGCAGGAGGCTGAGGACGGTAAACGCCTCTTCAATCGGCGGTAGAAGCGACAACTTTCCTCATTCGCAGGCGCAAACAGAACCGCATTTCTTAAAGTGCATAAAATTTATGTATTAACTGGAGTTCAGTCCTGGCGGAAACCGGAACAGCTCCATGGCCTACCAGCTCAGCCTGCTCGACAAGAGCCCCCTCGATGAAGGAAAAACGGCCGCCGATGCGCTGCAGGCAACGGCCGCGCTCGCAGCCAGGGCAGAGGAATTGGGCTATTGCCGGTTCTGGGTTGCTGAACATCATAACATGGCGGGTCTTGCAAGTTCGGCGCCGGAAACGCTGATCGCCTATCTCCTTGCGAGGACGTCCAGGATCCGCGTCGGATCAGGCGGTGTGATGCTGCAGCACTACAGCACCTACAAGGTGGCTGAGACCTTCAACCTTCTCGCCACGCTTGCGCCCGGACGCGTCGACCTAGGCGTCGGCAAGGCGCCGGGCGGCTTGCCCCTTGCGACGCGGGCGCTTCAGGCGGCGGTCGATCCTTCGCGCCGGCAAAGCTTTGCCGAGCAGCTTGCCGATCTCAACCGCTATCTTGATCCGGACGAGGGTCGGGACGGCGGTCTATTCGCGACCCCTTTGCCGCCAACCGCGCCGGACCGCTTCCTGCTCGGAGCCGGCGTGGAGAGCGCCAGGCTCGCGGCCGAAAAGGGCTGGAAGCTCGTCTTCGCCGGGCACCTGAACGGCGATCCGGACAATCTAGAGAAGACGTTCAAGGCCTACGAACAGGCGTCCGGTGGTGACCGACCGATCCTGGCGCTCGCGGCGCTCGCGGCAGAAACCGAGGGTGGGGCACGCGAGCGCGTCGCGGGCGTGAAAATCTTCAAGGTTTTCCTTGCCGACGGCCAGAGCGTCAATGTCGGCAGCGAGGAACAGGCCGCGGAATTCGCCCGTCAGGCCGGTGTTGCCGAATACCGCATCGAGGAGAAAACCCCGAGCGTGGTCCACGGGACGGCGCAGCAGGTGCACGACGAGCTCGATGCATTGCACCAGCGCCACGGCGTGACGGAATTCATCATCGATACCCCCGCCGTCGGTGCCGCCGAGCGCCTCACCTCCATCGAGCTCATCGCCAGAGCGCGGCTTTCCCTCGCCGCCTGACCATTCGCAGAAGGATCATTGCGATGACCAGCAAGAAAGTGACTTTCGGCATTATGCTGCAGGGACCGGGCGGACACATGAATGCCTGGAAGCATCCGAGCGGGCCGGCCGATGCCAGCGTCAACTTCGGCTTCTTCGTCGAAACCGCCTTGAAGGCGGAGGCCGCCGGCATCGCCTTTGCCTTCGTCGCTGACGGCCTCTACATCAACGAACAGTCGATCCCGCATTTTCTCAATCGTTTCGAGCCGATCTCGGTCCTGTCGGCGCTGGCGGCGTCCACCTCGACGATCGGCCTCGTCGGTACGGTTTCGACCTCCTACAGCGATCCTTACACCCTCGCCCGCCAATTCGCCTCGCTTGATTTGATCAGCGGCGGGCGCGCCGGCTGGAACGCGGTGACCTCCCCGCTCGAGGGCTCGGGCCGGAACTATGGCAAGCCGCATCCAGAGCATGAGCTGCGCTACGAGATCGCCGATGAATACCTCGATGCAGCCAAGGGGCTCTGGGATTCGTGGGATGACGATGCCTTCCCGCGCGACCGCGAGACCGGCGTCTATGTCGACAAGACGAAGATGCGTCGGCTGAACCACAAGGGGCGTTTCTTCCAGATCGAGGGGCCTCTGAACATCGGCCGCTCGAAACAGGGGCAGCCGGTCGTTTTCCAGGCCGGCGCGTCGGATGCCGGCATCAGGCTCGCCGGCAAGCATGCCGACGCCGTCTTCACCAATGGCGGGCCGATCGAGGAGGCGAAGGCCTTCTTGAGACAGGTCAAGCAAAGCGCGGTTGCGCAGGGACGAAGTGCCTCGGAAATACGCATCTTTCCAGGCATCGCCCCGATCGTCGGTGCGACGCCCGCGGAGGCCGAGGCCAAATACCGGGCCGTCCGCGGCCTCGTGACGATCGAGGAGGCGCTCCTCTACCTTGGTCGCTTCTTCGATCACCACGATTTCAGCGCCTATCCGCTCGACGAGCCGTTTCCCGACCTCGGCGATATCGGCAAGAACAGCTTCCGCGCCACGACTGACCGCATCAAGAAAACGGCGCGCGAAACCGGGGCGACGCTGCGCGAGATCGCGCTCGACGTCGCGACGCCGAGGACCGCCTTCATCGGCACTGCCGAGCACATCGCCGACGAGATTATCCGCTGGATCCAGGAGGACGCTGCCGATGGATTCATTCTCGGGTTTCCCGTGATCGCCGAGGGCCTCGACGACTTCACCGCTCATGTGCTGCCGATCCTTGAACGGCGCGGCTATTTCGAGCCTTCGCTGACGGGCACGACGCTTCGTAGCCATCTCGGGCTCCCTTACCGGGAGAGCCGGTACACCGCCGCCGCGCAGGAAGCCCCCAAAAAGGTCCGCGCCTGACGGCTGGAGGTGCCAAGATGAACGCGATCACCAAAAACGCGCAATTCATAAACGACGTCGAGCAAGGCATCGCAGCCTATATCGAGGAGATGATCGAGCTGCGCCACGATCTCCACCGGTATCCGGAACTGGCGTTCAAGGAAAGCCGCACCAGTGACGTCGTCGCCGGCCTGCTCGCCGGCTGGGGATACGATGTTGCCAGAGGTATTGCCGGCACCGGTGTTGTCGCCACTCTCCAGCGGCGCGAGGGTACCCGGAGCATCGGTATCCGGGCGGACATGGATGCGCTGCCCATCAACGAGGCCACGAACCTCTCCTATGCGAGCCGGAATCCCGGCGTCATGCATGCCTGCGGCCATGATGGCCATACCGCGATTCTCCTGACCGCCGCGCGCTATCTTGCCGAGAACGGCCATTTCTCCGGCACGCTGAGGCTGATCTTTCAGCCGGCGGAAGAGATCGGAGCGGGCGCCCGCAAGATGCTGTCGGAGGGCTTGTTGGAGCGCTTCCCGGTCGACGCCGTTTTTGGCCTTCACAATTGGCCGGGCGTTGCCGTGGGCCAGTTTGGCTTCGTGACGGGGCCGGCCATGGCATCGGTCGACCAGGCGGTCATCCGGATCATCGGCAAGGGCGGGCACGGCGCGGAGCCGCAGAACGCCGTCGACCCGGTCGTCGCCGCGGCTTCGTTCATCACTGCTCTGCAGACCGTGGTTTCGCGCAACATTGATCCACGGGAGATGGCCGTCGTTACAGTCGGTTCCATCCATGGCGGATCGGCCTCGAATGTGATTCCCGAAAAAGTCGAGATCAAACTGACGGTCCGAAGCTATAGCGAGGCGGTCCGCCAGCAATTGAAGGAACGGATTCCGGCGCTGGCCCGGGCACAGGCCGAAAGCTTCGGCGCAACCGCCGACGTCGATTATCGGCTCGGCTTCCCGGCCGTCGTCAATCACGAGGAACAGACATCCTTCGCCCGCCGCGTGGCGATCGATACTTTCGGCGAAAACCGGATCGAGGCCGCATTCAAGCCGCGCACGGCAAGCGAGGACTTCGCATTCTTTCTGGCAGAGCAGCCGGGCAGCTACCTCTTTGTCGGCAACGGCGACACGGCTTCCCTGCACAGTCCCCAATACAACTTCGACGACGCGATCATCGCGCCTGCGGCCCGCTACTGGGTGCGCCTGGTCGAAACCTTTCTTGCATGAACAAGGATTGGCGAAAGTGAGCGACACGTTTGCCTATACCACCCCACTCGATCCGCGCGCCAAACCGCTGATCGACCAACTCATCTACGAGTATGACAGCCGCTACGGCAACTATTTCAGCGAAGAGGGGGCCGCGGCCGAGCTCAATCGGTATCCGCCCGAAGCCTTCGCGCCGCCGCACGGCAATTTCGTGCTGTTGCTCCGGGACGGAGAAACGATCGGCGGTGGTGCCTTCAAGCACTATGACGTGGGTACGGCCGAGTTCAAGCGCATCTGGACGCGCTCGGACCTGCGCCGCCGGGGCCTGGCCCGCACGGTGCTGCTCGAACTCGAGGCGCAGGCGGCACGCCAAGGCTATTCGCGGATCTATTTGACGACCGGGTTCCGGCAGCCGGAGGCCGTCGGGCTCTACCTCACCAATGGCTACACGGCACTCTTCGACATCGAGGCCGATCCGGAAACCTACAAGACACTGCCCTTCGAGAAGGACATCTCCCATCTCGTCGCCTCGGCCGCCCTGTTGGGCGGGCCGCTGCCACAGGAGCCACTCCTGGCGAACCATCCCTGACGCCGCAGGCGCCCAGACCAAGGCGCGGCCTTCACTCAAATCCGAAAGGATCCAGCATGGCACTTCTGACCGACTATGCGGCGGGCGCCGAAATCGAACGACGAAGCGATGCGAGGCAGAGTAATGCCCATTACCGGATCGTCCCGGCGCGCCACCCGGGGCGTGCCCTCGGTACGATTTTTGCCGGCGTCATGATCGCGGCGGTGCTTTACTCGGTGCTGACCAATCCGCGTTGGGGCTGGCCCGTCTTCGCCGAGTGGTTCTTCGCAGAGCCGGTATTGGCCGGCCTCGGACGGACGCTGCTGCTTACCGCGCTTGCGACCGTTTCCGGCTCGCTGTTCGGTACTGCGCTGGCGCTTGCCCGGGTCTCGAAATCGCCGCTCCTAGCCAGTCTCTCCTTCGGCTATATTTGGCTGCTGCGCTCCATCCCGCTGATCGTATTGCTGCTGGTGCTCAACAATCTCGGCTACCTCTACGAGACGATCACCCTCAGCGTACCTTTCACCGACACCGTGTTCGTGAATTACCCGACGACGCAATTGCTGACGCCGTTCGCGGCCGCCTTCCTGGGGCTCACCCTCAATCAATCAGCCTTCTTCGCCGAGATCGTCCGCGGCGGCATTCTTTCGGTGGACCACGGCCAGCACGAGGCGGCCGCCGCCCTTGGCCTGCCGAGGCGCCGGCAAGCGTTCCGCATCGTGTTGCCGCAGGCGATGCGCTCGATCCTGCCGACCGGCTTCAACGAGATTATCGGTCTCGCCAAGAGCACGTCGATGGTCTACGTCCTCGCGCTGCCGGAACTCTTTTACACTGTTCAGGTCATCTATCGCCGCAACCTCGAGGTCATTCCGCTCCTGATGGTGGCGACCGTCTGGTACCTGGTGATCATGACTGGCCTCTCGATCGCGCAGCACTACATTGAGCGATATTTCTCGAAGGGCGCAATTCGCAATCCGGCGCCGCTGCCGTTTCAGGCTCTCTTGGCGCGCATCCGCCGCCCCGTGCCGGAAGTCTCCTCAGCGCCGCAGAGCAAGGCCGGGTTTCGTGACGCCCAGGTCTCCCGTCTCGGCGGCGCCGTCCACGTTCACGGCATCTCCAAGAGCTTTGGTTCGTTCAAGGTTCTGGACGATATCGAGTTGAACCTGCCCGCCGGCAGCGTTACGGCGATTCTCGGCCCCTCCGGCTCCGGCAAGTCGACGCTGCTGAGGACGATCAATCATCTCGAGCGGGTTGAAGACGGCTTTATTTCGATCGACGGCGAACTTGTCGGCTACCGTCAGAAAGGCGACACGCTCTACGAATTGAAGGAAAAGGACATCCTCCAGCGCCGCGCCGACATCGGCATGGTGTTCCAGAATTTCAACCTGTTCCCGCATCTGACGGTGCTCGAAAACCTCATCGAGGCGCCGCTGCACGTGCGCGGTCTCGAACGAGCCGAGGCCATCCGGCTGGCGCAGGACCTGCTTGCCCGCGTCGGTTTGAGCGACAAGATCAATGCCTATCCACGCCAGCTTTCGGGCGGTCAGCAGCAGCGGGTCGCCATCGCCCGTGCCCTGGCGCTCCGCCCGAAAGTGCTGCTCTTCGATGAGCCGACCTCCGCGCTCGATCCCGAGCTCGTCGGCGAGGTGCTCGACGTGATCAAGGAATTGGCCCGCACCGGCACGACGCTGGTGATCGTGACCCACGAAATCGGCTTTGCCCGCGAGGTCGCCGACACCGTGGTCTTCATGAACGCAGGCCGGGTGCTTGAGGCAGGGCCGCCGGCGCTGATCTTCAGCGAAGCACAGCATCCCCGTACCCGCGAATTCCTGGCCCGGGTTCTCTGAATCCCCCCAGCCTTCGGTGCGCACCTGAACGATACAATCCGAAATTCCGAGATGAAAAGGAGTAAATACGCATGTCAGTCTTCGGTTCGTCAAAACTGCTTCTCGCCGGTGTAATCGCGGCGGCGGCCATCGGGCTCGGCCCGGCCTTGGGTCAGGAGAAATATGACCTCAGCCCCGACACCTCCAATCGTGTCCGGGCCGAGAGGAACGAGGCGGCGATTAAGGCGATCGCGCCGGATTTCAAGTTCGTCACGCCGGGCAAATTCACGGTGGCCATCAGCCCGTGGGATCCGCCGATCGGCACCTATGCGACAGATTCGAAGACGGTCGTCGGCGCCGATCCGGACCTTTCCTCGCTTCTCGCCGATTCCCTCGGGCTGGAGCTGGAACTCGTTCCGATCGCCTGGGCGGACTGGCCGCTCGGCGTGAGTTCCGGCAAATACGATGCCGTGATCAGCAACGTGACGGTCACCGAGGAGCGCAAGGAGAAATTCGATTTTTCCACTTACCGCAAGGACGTGCTTGCCTTCACCGTCAAGGCGGACAGCCCGATCACCTCGATCAAGGAGCCTAAGGACGTGGCCGGGCTCAGGGTCATCACCGGCGCCGGCACCAACCAGGAAAAGATCATCCTCGAATGGGATCGTGAGAATGTCGCCGCCGGCCTGAAGCCAATCGAGGTGCAGTATTACGACGATCGCGCCGCCGCCGACCTGGCGCTGCAGGCGGGGCGTGCCGAAGCCGAGTTCAACCCGAACTCCACCCGCGCCTATGCCGCTTCGATCAAGAAGGACACCAAGGTGGTCGGCATCGTCAGCGGTGGCTGGCCGCTGACGGCGGAAATCGCGGTTACGACCCGCAAGGGCGCCGGCCTTGCCGACGCGATCACCATAGCCATCAACGATCTGATCAAGAACGGCAAATACGGCGAGGTGCTGAAGCGCTGGAGCATCAGCGACGAGGCGGTTGAGGCGTCGCAGACTAACCCGCCGGGCCTGCCCAAAAGCGGCTCGTGATCGGCCCGCTCGTTTCGACCGGCGGGTGACCGTCGGTCTTCTCGCCTTCCAAAGGAGATCGCACGCAATGATTGGCATTCCGGTACTTCGCACGGTCGTGACCGCAACGGTAGCGGCGCTCCTTCATTTCAGTCCGGCTCAGGCCGATGCCAGTTTCGACCTCAGTCCCGAGCAGCCCGGCCGCGTCCAGGCGACAAGAAATGAAAAGGCGATCGCGGCGATCCCCGCCGACTTCAAGTTCGTCGCCCCCGGCAAGTTTACTGTCGCGGTGAGCCCGGGCGGGCCGCCGCTTGCCACCTATGCGACCGATGCGAGGACGGTCGTAGGAGCCGATCCTGACTATGCCGAGGCCATCGCCGACAGCCTCGGCTTGACCCTGGAACTGGTACCGGTCGCCTGGATCGACTGGCCGCTGGGGCTCACCTCCGGCAAATACGATGCAGTGATCTCCAATGTCGGGGTTACGGAACAGCGCAAGGAGAAGTTCGATTTCTCCTCCTATCGCCAGGGTCTTCACGGCTTCTTCGTCAAAGCCGACAGCGCCATCACCTCGATCGGGGAGCCGAAGGATGCCGCAGGGCTGAGGATCATCGTCGGGGCCGGCACCAATCAGGAGCGCATCCTTCTGAAGTGGAGCGAGGAGAATGTCGCCAACGGCCGCAAATCCATCGAACTGCAATATTACGATGACGAGGCGGCAAGCTTGCTGGCGCTGGCATCCGGTCGTGCCGACGTCATTGTCCAGCCGCAC
Source organism: Sinorhizobium americanum (assembly GCF_001651855.1). Taxonomy (GTDB): domain Bacteria; phylum Pseudomonadota; class Alphaproteobacteria; order Rhizobiales; family Rhizobiaceae; genus Sinorhizobium; species Sinorhizobium americanum. Next base: position 38,438 of record NZ_LNQC01000060.1, read on the forward strand.
GCACAGCTCGTCTTCATTGCGGCGCGCGACAAGAACATCAAGCGCGTGGGGACGCTCAGCGCCGGCTGGCCGGAGCGATCCGATGTGGCGATCACCACGCGCAAGGGCAGCGGTTTAGCCGATGCGCTGACGATTGCCACCAACGGCCTGATCAAGGACGGGGCCTATGCCAGGATCCTCGAGCGCTGGCGTCTCTCCGAGGAGGCTCTGCCCAGATCGGAAACCAATCCTCCCGGCCTGCCGAAGTTCTGAGGATGGCGACATGACCGACCGCAAAATCTCGATTCGCCATATCGGCTTCCTCAGTCCGGGAAATTACCGGGACGACGATCCGCTCGACGGGCTGGAGAAGACGCTGGCACTCCTGGAATACGGCGAGGGGCTGGGCTTTGAAGGCGCATGGGTGCGCCAGAGGCACCTCGAACCCGGCATCTCCTCGGCGGCCGCATTCCTGGCGGCGGCAACCCAGAGGACGAGCCGGATCGAGCTCGGCACCGCCGTCATCCCGATCGGTTACGAGAATCCCTTTCGCCTCGCCGAGGATTTGGCGACGGTCGACGTGCTATCGCGCGGCCGGCTGAATGTGGGGTTGAGCGCCGGCCGGCCGGCGCATCTGGACCTGATCGCTCCGCTGGCCTTCGATGGGGACTGGTCGGGCTACGACTTTTCGCATGCGCGCGTGCTTCGCTTCGCCGAGAATTTGCGCGGCAATTTCCTCGGCGGCGACGATAACGTCCTCACGACTCCCTTCGGCCCGAAGCGCCCGCGCCTGCAGCCCTACGCCAAGGGTCTCATTGAGCGCCTCTGGTATGGCGGCGGCTCGCTTCGTTCCGCCCAATGGGCGGGGGCGAACGGCTTTAACCTGCTGATCGGCAACGTCACGACCGGCGAGGAAACCGATGATTTCTTCGTCGCGCAGGCGCGCCAGCTTGCTTCCTATCGCTCGTCTGGCGGCACTGAAAAGCGGGTGGCGCTCGGCCGGGTCATCGTGCCCTTCGACAGTGCGGATGCTCTGACTCGGCTGCGCTACCGCGAATATGCGGCCGGGCGTCATGCGCGAACGCTCTCGCCCCAAGGCGAACACCGGACGCTCTATGCCCGCGACCTCGTCGGCACCTCGGAGGAAATTCTGGAGCGGCTGTTTGCCGATCCGCTCCTGCCGGCGGTGAGCGAGCTTCGCCTCGAACTGCCGTACGAGTTCGAAGAGGAGAACTATCGCCAGATACTTGAGGACGCCGTGACCCGCATCGCGCCCGAGCTTGGCTGGGTTGCGCCGGACGCCAGCGACAGCGATGAGGGGGGGACAGCCTTGCCCCTCACATGCGACAAACGGAGATAAGCCATGAGCATGCTCAGACAGTTTGAACGCCTGAATGCGATTCGGGATTTCCTGCAGGGCCGGCTTGAGCTTTATGAGGCACGGGATTGCTTCGGGTTCGATGACTTCGACACGGGACAAGCGATGAGTTCCGAGATCGCATCGCCGAACTCTCCGAAGAGCTCACGAGCCTCAGGCGGCGGCGCGGCCGATACAAAAACTGGTGACTCGTCCTTGCATGACAACTCAAACGCGACGTTGAAGATTGGAAGACATCAATGACCGTGAATGTGAACTCCCGTACTGCAGAACATGCGATCAATCCGCTCTTTCTGGAGCGCTGGTCGCCTCGCGCCTACGCAAGCATCGAAATCTCGCAAGGCGAGCTTTTCGAGATACTGGAAGCGGCCCGCTGGGCGCCGTCCGCCTACAATGCTCAGCCGTGGCACTTCATCTACTCGCGCCGCGGCGCAAACGGCTGGGAAAAGCTGCTGGGCCTGCTCAATGAATTCAACCAAAGCTGGGCTCGGCGAGCGTCGGCGTTGATCTTCGTGCTTTCGAAAACCTCGCTGTTGCCGCCAGGCGCGGCGGAAGAGGTTCCCTCGTACACGCACTCCTTCGACACGGGCGCCGCTTGGGGCGCACTGGCCCTGCAGGCGGCCCATTCGGGTTGGCAGGCCCACGGCATGGCGGGAATCGATTACGAGCGGGCGCGAACGGAACTCGGCGTTCCCGAGAATTACCGGGTCGAGGCCGCCGTCGCAATCGGCCGCATCGGGGACAAGACGCAACTTCCAGAGCCGCTTCAGCAGCGCGAAGCCCCGAGCCATCGCAAGGCGCTTTCGGAAATTATCTCCGAGGGTCACTTTGCTTCTGCTTCGAGGACGGTCACCTGATGGGCGAAGTTCCCGGGAGCGGTGCAGCGTTACTCCCGTGCGCAACTGCGTCCACTCGGTTGGCACGGAATCGCTTTTTCGCGCCGACGTGACGACAGCGGCACAAGTAACAAGGAGAAAACGATGGCAACGGAAAACGAATTGGTCGAGCGCGTTCGCAGGCGTGCTTACGAGATTTGGGAGCGCGAAGGCCGGCTTGACGGATACCATGAGCGCCATTGGCACCAGGCTGCAAAAGAACTTGAAAGCCAATCCGGCGTCGGTGCCGCTGCTTCGGACCGGTCGGGCAACGGATCTGTCAGAAATAAGAAAGCCGCCAGTGAACTCAGGCCATCTGCTCGACGGTGACGCGATGCGAGCGCATCACCGGCGCCCAGATAAGCGCGATAGCCGCTATCGGCTCGGGATCCAGCCGTTCTGGTTGACTGGTGCCGAGGTCGGCTTCGGGTCGAGAATTCGCCTTCATCAGCGTCGCGGGTGGGCCGATCTTTTCGGTTCCCATCCGTCGCGACAGGGTCGATCCTTCCGGTTCGGACGGTCGCAGTGGTGGGAAGCGGAAGTTCGCGCAAGCACCATCTACGTAGGCACTTGCGCCGAACGCGGAAAAGGTCGCGGCGTCTGTTGCGCCCGTGCTCTGCTTCGACTCGCACAATGTGTCAAGCGGAACTCTGGCGAAGATGCGGGATCGCTGCGATCCGCGTCGTCAGATACTCGGATACGCTACTAGGCGTGGTTGAAGCGCTCCACGAAACGGATAATGTCGTCGACCATCGGGGCATCCCAAAGATCATTATGACCGGAGCCGTCGTAGATCAGCATTTGCTTGGGCTTGGATGCGATCTCATATAGGGCCTCGCCCGAAGAGAGCGGAATGATAGGGTCACGTCGCCCGTGGATGAAAAGCTTCGGTTGCCTGACCTTCGCTATTCTCAGATCGGAGCGGAACGGATCCTTGATAAGGAGTGCAACCGGAAAGTAGGGGTAAATCGTCTGAGCGAGCGACAGCACCGAC
>NZ_LNQC01000061.1 GCF_001651855.1 Sinorhizobium americanum
GCCGCCGTCGACCTCGCGGGTGACATTGACCTTGCCATCACCGAGCTCGACCTTGGAGGCGAAGGTGCCCTGGGCCCAGCCCAAGAGCGCCGACAGCATCTGGCCGGTCTGGTTGGAATCGTCGTCGATCGCCTGCTTGCCGACGATGATCAGCCCCGGCTGTTCGGCCTCGGCAACGCCCTTGACGATCTTGGCGACAGTGAGCGGCTCGACCTGGTCCTCGGTCTCGACGAGGATTGCCCGGTCGGCGCCCATGGCAAGCGCTGTCCGCAGCGTCTCCTCGGCCTTGGCCGGACCGATCGACACGACGACAACTTCACTCGCCTTGCCGGCTTCCTTCAAGCGCAAAGCTTCTTCGACCGAGATCTCGTCGAACGGGTTCATCGACATCTTCACATTGGCAAGCTCGACGCCCGAACCGTCCGCCTTCACACGGATCTTGACGTTAAAGTCGACGACCCGTTTCACCGTTACCAGGATTTTCATGGATTCTTTCCCTCCAGCAGCGTTCGCAGGAAAATGCGCCTTAACAAAGCGGCCTGATTGTCGATTGGCGACATCGATACGCGTTTTTTCTCCAATTACAATCGCCAACCGCGACGCTAAATCGATATTAGACCAGGAACTTTATTAACGTTTACGTACACGTAAGATCAGCCTCTGGCAAGCGGGCAGGAGGGGCGTGTGGCGGAAACGTGGTTCTGACTAGGCGGTGCGGGTAATCCGTTGAAATTGCGGTGCATAATTCGTCAGATCGGGAACTTCCGCTTGGTTCTTCAGGTCGGGCGGCCCCAGGGGGTGGGCGGTTTCTGCTTGCCCGGCAGGGGCGCCTCCGTTCCCTCGGGCGGCCCGGACTCATGTTCGATGGCGCGTGGGCTGACAATCGTGCGGTCGAAGAGCGGCACGCCGCGGCGTCGCAAAACGACCACGAGAACGAGGCCGGCGAGGATACCGCCGATATGGGCGGCCCAGGAGACGCTGCCGCCCGGGTCGACAGCGAACATGTAGAACTGTTGCCCGATCCAGAAGGCGAGCGGAATGGCGGCCGGCAGCGGCAGGGGGATGCGGAAAAGCACGAGCACCCACACCCGGACCTTCGGGTGCAGCAGGAAATAGGCGGCGACCACGCCGGAGACGGCACCGGAGGCGCCGATCAGCGGTGCTTCCGAGGCGGGATCGATGAGCCCGTGCGCCAGCGCACCGGCGGCGGCGCACAGCAGATAGAACAGCAGAAAGCGGAGGTGCCCGAGGGCGTCCTCGACATTGTCGCCAAAGACCCAGAGAAATAGCATGTTCATCGCCAGATGCGTGAAGTCGCCATGCAGGAAGGAATAGGTGACGAAGGTGAATTCGTCCGGGATAAGCGCAAGGGCCGGGTCGAGAATGGCGTAGTCGAATACGATCGCCGGGATGTAACCAAAACCGAGCACGGCGGCATTGGCGAATTCCTCGGTAGCGATCGGTCCGGTGAAGAGCCAGACGGCGAAATTGACGGCGATCAGCGTCACCGTCACATATTGCATGTCGATATGCTTCAGGGCGTTCCTGTCGTGCAGCGGTATGAACATGCGATCCCCGGAAGCGTGATTTTGCGCGAGCCTATCTGTTCTTGCCCGGAACCCAAAGGACGTCGGCGCGTCCCATGTCGTTCGCCCAACGGGCGGCGACGAACAGGAAGTCGGAGAGCCGGTTGATATAGGCGATCGCCTCGCGGCTGACGATCTCGCCTTCGGTCTCGGCAAGCGCCACCATCTGCCGTTCGGCGCGGCGGGCGACGGTGCGGGCAACATGCAGCGCTGCGGAAGCGGCGCTGCCGGCAGGCAGCACGAAGGAGCGCAGCGGCTCGAGATCCGCGTTGAGCCGGTCGATCTCGGCTTCGAGGCGCGCCACCTGGGCGGCGGCGATCCTCAGCGGCTCATAGTCCTGCTTCTCGCCGGTCTCGGGTGTCGCGAGATCGGCGCCGAGATCGAAAAGATCATTCTGAATCCGCATCAGCATCTGATCGAGATCGGGCCTGTCGCCGGTATGCTGGCGCGCCAGTCCGACGAAGGCATTTGCCTCGTCGACGCTTCCATAGGCATCGACGCGGAGATCGCTCTTCGAGCGGCGAGGGCCGGCAACGAGGCCGGTCGTGCCATTGTCGCCGGTCCGGGTGTAGATCTTGTTGAGCTTGACCATCGTGACGTCGCTTGGTCCTCAGCTCGGCCGGCCGCCGCCGGTGACCCACAGCGTCAGCATGATCAGCACGAGTGCCAGCGCCTGCAGCGCGATGCGCGTCTGCATCAGCTTGTTGGACGTATTGCCGCTGCCCTTTCGCGCCATGTTCAACAGGCCGCGAATGAGCACGATCGCAACCAGGCCCATGACGAACAACGTCACAGCGGTCAGGAAACTGGGCATGTCGTCGCTCCTTCTATTCGATCAGCCGAGTCGGCCCATGATACGATAGAACAGCGCCGCCGGCAGGAGTTTCTTGAGCAGCACACCCTGTTTGGCGGGCCTGGTCACTACATAATGCGGCCTCGGCCGGCGCGCCGTCAAAGCATGTTTCAAAACGTGATAAACGGCCTCCGGGCCGAGCTTGCCGCGGGCCGGCTTGCTTTCGCCGCGCAGGCGTTTGAGCTGCTTCTCGTACTCCGCCCGGTGGACGGAATTCTTGAGATCGATGAAGCGCTCGACATAGGTGATGGCATTGGCGGTGAACTTCGACATAATCGGTCCCGGCTCGATCAGGCTGACCTCGATGCCGCTGCCGGCAAGCTCCATCCGCAATGTCAGCGACAGGGCCTCGAGAGCGGATTTCGAAGCATTGTAGGCGCCGCGCCAGCGATAGGGGACGAGACCGAGGATCGACGAGCATTGCACGATGCGGCCGCCGCCCCGAGCGCGCATCGCCGGAATGACGCGGCGCGTCAGATCGTGCCAGCCGATCACGTTGGTTTCGAGCTGCAGCCGCAACGCTTCCGTCGGCAGGTCCTCGACCGCGCCCGCCTGGCCGTAGGCGCCGTTGTTGAAGAGCGCGTCGATCCGCCCGCCGCTCAGCGCCATCACGGCTTCCACCAGCGCGGCGATCGTCTCCGGCCTGGTATAATCCATGAGGAAGGTTTCGATGCCTTCCTGTTCAAGCTCCTCCTGATCCTCCGGCCGCCGGACAGTCGCGAAGACCCGCCAGCCGTCGCTCTTCAGAGCGCGCGCGCAATAGGCGCCGATGCCGGATGAGCAGCCTGTGACGATGATGGTTGGGCGTTCAGACATCCGGTCGATTCCTGTAGAAATACCTGCCCGGTTTCCCATATTCACGACTGGGAGACAATTGAATTGCGCGCATTGTCATTGGTCGTGGCGGCGTGCAGCCTGTCACGCGGAAGGCGCGGGCACCACAGGAGACGGAATGCCGGCATCGCTTCGCATCATCTGGAAGGTTGTGTTCGACGCGCTCTGGCATTTCAGCGATGACGACGGCTGGGCGATGGCGAGCCATGTGGCCCTATCGTCGCTGATGGCGGTTTTCCCTTTCCTGATCTTTGGTACCGCACTCGGCAGCTTCCTCGGCGCCGACCAATTCGCGGTGACGGCCGTCCACCTGATCTTCGATGCCTGGCCGGAATCGATCGCCAAGCCCGTCGCCGACGAGATCATCGAGGTGCTGACGATTCAACGCGGCGGCGTCTTGACGCTTTCCGTCGTCGCGGCCGCCTATTTCGCATCGAACGGCGTCGAAGCGCTACGGATTGCGCTGAACAGGGCCTATCGCGTGGCGGAAAGCCGCCCCTGGTACATAACCCGGCTCGCAAGCCTCGGCTTCGTGCTTGCCGGCGTCCTCATCCTCGCCGTCATCAGCATTCTGCTGGTCGCCGTTCCGCTCGCCGTCCGCAATGCCGACCAATGGCTACCCTGGCTCGACGCCGTGCTGGCGACGGTCGACAATTGGGGCTTGGCGCTTGCACTCGCGATGCTGACCATGGGGCTGTTGGTTTCGCATCTGTGGCTGCCGGACGGGCACCGCAAGGTCGTCGACGTGCTGCCCGGCATCCTGCTCACGCTGCTTTTGTGGTCGATCGGCGCCTATGCCTTCGCCTCCTATCTGGCGGCCTTCTCCAACTATGTGGCAACCTATGCCGGCCTCGCCTCGATCGTGATCGTGCTGGTCTTTCTCTATATGGTCGGGGCAATCTTCATCGTCGGTGCCGAGATCAATGCTGCCATCCTGAAGTTCAAGGTCAAGCGCATGGTGGCACGCAGCTTCCAGGGGCGCGGCGAGGGACCGCCTTCTCTCTAGAAAGCTCTATGCCGCCTCCACGATCATGGCGCGCAGTTCCGCCGGAGAGCGCCCGGCGACCCGGAAGGCGGCAATGCCGGTGTCGCCGTTGCTCTTCGAGAGTTTCCTGCCGTCCGGCCCGAGGATGAGACGGTGATGATGGTAGACCGGTTCCGGCAGGTCGAGAAGCCGCTGGAGCAGGCGGTGGATGGAGGTCGCGTGGTAGAGGTCGCGGCCGCGCACGACATGGGTGATGCCCTGTAGTGCATCGTCGACGACCACCGAAAGATGGTAGCTCGAGGGCGCGTCCGAGCGCGACAGGACGACGTCGCCCCAGGCACGCGGATCCGCCGCGATCGGGCCGGTCTCGCCGGCAGGGCCGGCCCCGGTCTCACGCCACAGAAGCGGTTCGGCAAGGCGGCCGACCGCCTTCGCCACGTCGAGCCGCCAGGCGTGGGGACAACCGCCCGCAACGAGGTCCGCCTGCTCGCTTGCCGTCAGCTCACGCTCGCGCCCCGGATAGAGCGGCGTTCCGTCCGGATCGCGGGGCCATGCCTGTCCGCTCGCCTCGTGCGCCGCCACCGCCGTCTTGATCTCGCCGCGGGTCATCACGGAAGGATAGACAAGCCCCATGGTTCTCAAGCGTTCGAGCGCTGCCGCATAGAGATCGAGGTGATCGGATTGGCGCCGCACCGGTTGTTCCCAGATGAGACCCAGCCAGGCCAGATCCTCGAAGATCGCCGCCTCGAACTCCGGGCGGCAGCGCGTCCGGTCGATATCCTCGATCCTCAGCAGGAAACGTCCGCCCATCGCGCCCGCCATGTCGTGGTTGATGATGGCCGACAGGGCGTGGCCGAGATGCAGCAAGCCGTTCGGGCTTGGCGCGAAGCGGAAAACCGGTTGTGCTGGCGGCGGAACGGGCATTGTGCTCCTTTGCCATGGAAGCTGTATAAAGGTCATCCGCTATTTTGGAGGGTGCATGCGGATCATTCGCACAAGCGACGATATCGAGGCCGGCCTCGCGGGTCTCGTAATGCTCGACGCTCGCCTGGAGCACGTCCTCGACAAGGCCGGCCCGGTGCCGCTCAGGCGGACCGATCCGGGCTATCGCGGCCTTGCCAATATCATCGTTTCGCAAATGGTCTCCAAGGCGAGTGCGGCGGCGATCTGGAACCGCATGGAGGCGTCGCTCGGCGAGATCAGCGCCGACGCCGTGCTTTCGCTTGATGACGATGCCTGCCGGCAGTTTGGTCTTTCCCGCGCCAAGGCCGACACGCTGCGGCGGGTGGCGGCCGCGGCGGTTTCGGGCGAGATCGACCTTGATGGCATCTGCGATAGCGAGGCGGCCGCGGCGATCCATGAACTGACGGCGATCAAGGGCGTGGGGCGCTGGACGGCGGAAGTCTATCTGCTCTTCTGCGCCGGCCATCCGGACGTCTTTCCCTCCGGCGACGTGGCGCTGCAGAACGCCGTCGGTCACGCGCTCGGCTTCGAACTGCGCCCGACGGCAAGCGAGATCGATTCGCTCGCCGCTTCCTGGTCCCCCTGGCGGAGCGTCGCGGCCCGACTTTTCTGGGCCTATTATGCGCGTGAGATGCGGCGTGATGCGCTGCCCGTGACGCCTTGAAGAGAAAAGCGAATCCTTTATTTGGTTTTTCTTTCCGGCTTCACAATCCTGTCGCAACAGGCCTAATATAGAAGATGCAGATGCCGAATCGCTCAGGAGAATACGCTTGACGATTGCAGTCTCACCTCAGGCCCTGCCGGCGCTTGTGCTGAACGCCGACTACCGGCCGCTGAGTTATTACCCCTTGTCGCTCTGGTCCTGGCAGGACGCGATCAAGGCGGTCTTTCTCGACCGTGTGATAATCCTCGCCGAATACGAACACTCCGTCTCCTCGCCGAGCTTTTCGATGCGGCTGCCGAGTGTCGTCTGCCTGAAAAGCTACGTCCAGCCGTCGCGCTTTCCGGCCTTCACCCGGTTCAATGTCTTCCTGCGCGACAAGTTCGAGTGCCAGTATTGCGGATCCCCGGACGATCTGACCTTCGACCACGTGATCCCGCGCGCGCATGGCGGCCAGACGACATGGGAAAACGTCGTCGCGGCCTGTTCGCCCTGCAACCTGCGCAAGGGCAGCAAGCTGCCAAAACAGGCCCACATGTTCCCGCATCAAAGGCCGTATCAGCCGACCGTGCAGGACCTGCACAACAATGGACGGCTCTTCCCGCCCAACCATCTGCACGAAAGCTGGATGGACTATCTCTACTGGGATGTCGAACTGCAGCCGTAAGGCGGTGCCTATTTCACGTATCTCTCGCCGGTCCACAGGGCGGCGAGGGAGTCGTATTGGCGTGAAGGGTTGCGTCCTTACGCCTTGGCAGCGCCGCGTAACGCGATCGCTGCGAGGACCAGGCTGGCGATGACGTTCCAGCCGGCGAACGACAGACCAAGGACGCGGAGTGCCGCATCGGTGCAGGACGGGGCGTGCTTGGCGTCAAGGTCGCCGAGCAGGTCGCCGACATTCGAGGAAATGCCTTGGGCGGTCGTGGCGCAGGTCGACGGCCCTTCCCAGAAATGCCATTCGGCACCGGCGTGATAAACGCCGATCCCGGCGCCGACGAGCATCAGGACGCCCACAATGCCGAGCAGCGCGCGCGTCGTCCAGGCCGGCAGCTTCAGGATGCTGGCGAGAATGGCTAGCAGTCCAAGCGGAATGCCGTAGTAATAGGGATCGCGCTGCATGAGGCAGAGGGCGCAGGGGATATAGCCGCCGATATGCTCGAAACCGAGCGCGCCGCCGACGGTCGCCGCCATGCCAAGCGTGACGACAAGGGCGAGAAGCAGTTGCTGGCGCTGAGCGGCGGAAGCCTCGATCATGAATACCTCGCAAGGTGGGCGTAAACGGCGCCCGTCTTCTTATGTAGGTTCGGTTCCGCTGTAAATCGCCGTCACCGGCCCCCGGGCCGCACGCTTTTGTGATTGCCGTTGCGAAAATCGCAATTTCTCGATTGACCGGCGCGAAAACGATCGTGTAAATCCCAAACCGCTGATATCGCTCAGCCTTGGCCCCATTGGCGGAATTGGTAGACGCGCTCGACTCAAAATCGAGTTCCCAAAAGGAGTGCTGGTTCGACCCCGGCATGGGGCACCACTCGACCTCCTCGTTCGACAGCGAAAAAGAAATCCCGGCGGACTTCCGACCCGGGGTCAGCGTCCGAGGTTTTTCGCGGCGGCAAGGATCTGCGCCGCCGCGGGGAAGGTGCAGAGGCCGTTCGGCCCGTCGCGCGCCTCGATTTGCGCCCAGCCGACGATGCCGGTGGCGTCGACGAGAAAATGCCCAACGAGCTGGGTGCCGTGGTCCGCCAGGATCGCTTTGTCCGCTTCTACGAGCTCGAAGCCGTCGCTGGCATTGAGGACGACGTTGGCTTCCATGGGCTGCAAAGGCTCCGGAAACACGCCGGCAGGGTTGATGCGAGCCGCTTCGAATTGCGCCATGGTTGCGCGATGGGGCCATTCGGGCCGCTCGCTGCTGCCCTCGGGCAGAAATTCGCCGCGCGGAACGCCGAAGGCCCGGTGCGTGCGGCAATCCGGGTCGCATAGAAGCGTTACCGGCGTCGGCCGGTGGCGGAAGTAGAGGCGGGCGCGATCGACCGGCGTGTTGATCACCGCCACGGTCTCTATTCCGGCGGAACGTAGCGCAGGATGTAGACCGGCAAGCTGTTCCACCTGACGCCGGCAGAATGGGCAGTGCAAACCGCGAAAGAAGCCGATCAGGAACGGGCGACCGCGCAAATCGGCAAGCGAAATCGTACCTTCAAGATTGGCCGCGGCGAGCGCGAACGAGGGGGCGGGTTCTCCCGGCTGCAGCGGCCGGATCTGGTCTGCCATGGAATATTCCTCCGAGCGCGTCATGGGAGGTCTCGCAGCATGGGTTGGCACGACTTTGATTCCGACCGCCGTCGGGCTGAGGTCGCTTGAGCTCCGCACTATACCGGAAATGGTGTATTCACCCAATCAGGCAAGGTGTCAGCGGACCCGCGCCTGTTCCGAGGTTTCCTTCACCCGGCCCAAACCCATTGAATTCCACGGGGCGAAAGTGTTAGCTGCTGCGCTGCAGCAAACTCCAGCGCGCGGCCCATGCTACCGAAGATCGATACATACGACGAACTCTATCGCGACTTCCGCTGGCGGATCCCGGAAAGATTCAATATCGGCGTTGCCGTCTCCGACGCATGGGCGGCGCGGGATCCTGAACGTATCTGCCTGCAGCATTTCAGCCCGGACGGCGCGCATCAATCGCTGACCTACGGCGCCTTTGCGGATCGCTCCTCGGCCTTTGCCGGCGGGCTTGCCGCGCACGGCATCAAGCCGGGCGATCGTGTCGCCATCCTGCTGCCGCAGGGCTTCGAGGCGGCGGTCGCGCATGCGGCGATCTACAAGCTGGGCGCGATCGCCCTGCCGCTGGCGCTGCTTTTCGGGGGCGAGGCGCTCACCTACCGGCTGCAGGACGCCGGGGCGACGGCGGTCGTGACCAACCGCTTCGGCTACGAGCGGCTTCAGGCGATCCGGGGCGAACTGCCGGGGCTCCGGCTGGTGGTGCTGGCCGAGGACGAAGACCTACCCGGCACAGTGCGGTTCGACAGCCTCGCCTCGGGCGAGGGGCTTTTCGACGCCGCCGACACCGGGCCGGACGATCCGGCGCTGATGATCTATACGTCCGGCACGACCGGGCCGCCGAAAGGGGCGCTGCACGGCCATCGCGTGCTGCTCGGCCATTTGCCGGGATTCCAGTTTCACCATCACTTCCTGCCTCAGCGGGGCGACCGGATGTGGACGCCGGCCGATTGGGCCTGGGCGGGCGGCCTCCTGAACGCACTGCTGCCGTCGCTGTTCTTCGGCGTGCCGGTTGTTTCCTCGCCGGCGCAGAAGTTCGATCCGCACATCGCCTTCCGCATCATGGAAGAGATGAATGTGCGCAACGCCTTTATTCCGCCGACGGCGCTGAGGCTGCTCAAATCGGTCGATCGGCCCCGCGACCGCTACAGGCTCAATCTGAGAACGATCGGCTCGGCCGGCGAAGCGCTCGGGCGCGAGACCTTCGACTGGGCGAAGGCTGTGCTCGGCATCGAGGTCAGCGAATTCTACGGCCAGACGGAATGCAACATTGTTATCTCGTCGGCCGCCGACCTTGGTGTATTGAAGCCTGGCTCGATGGGTAAGGCGGCTCCGGGCCACACGGTGGCAATCATCGACGGCGAGGGGCGCGTGCTGCCGCCGGGCACGACCGGCCAAGTCGCGGTCAAGGGCCCTGATCCGGTGATGTTCCTCGGCTATTGGCGAAACGACAAGGCGACCGAGGCAAAGTTCATCGGCGACTGGATGACCACCGGCGACCAGGGCGTCATGGATCAGGAGGGTTACTTTACATTTTTCGGCCGCGATGACGACGTCATCACCTCGTCCGGCTACCGAATCGGACCCGGAGAGATCGAGGACTGTCTGGTCGGGCATCCGGACGTCCAGATGGCCGCGGCGATCGGCAAGCCGGACCCGATCCGCACCGAGATCGTCAAGGCCTATGTGGTGCTGAAGCCCGGTGCCGCCGCCGGCGACGAGACCGCGGCCGCGATCCGCGACTGGGTGAAGAACAGGCTTTCCATGCACGAATATCCGCGCGAGATCGAGTTCGTCGACAGCCTGCCGCTGACCACCTCGGGCAAGGTGATCCGGCGATTCCTGCGGGAGAGGGCTGCTGCCGAGGTGGAGGCAGCGCGCGACCGCTGATTCTGCCCGATCAGCGCCCGGCCAGCGCGCGGATCTTCTCGCGCAGCAGCCGCGCCATGTTGCGGGTGTTGCGGTAGAGGTGAAGCTGAGCCGCCACCTGGCGCACGTCGCGGTCGCGGTTCTGCTGCAGGCCGATCACCAGCGTCCCCATCTCCTCGCGCTCCTGCCAGAAGCGGGCGATCATCGGATGATCGGGCACGGCGCAGGAATCGGAGCGGGCGATATTGGCGTCGTCGAGGTGCCATTCGGTGAGCTCCGCCAGGAGCAGCTTGCCCGGCGAATATTTCGCGTAGTCCTCGTTATAGGCGGTCTTCCACGTATAGGCCTCGCCCGCCATCATGAGCACGACCATCGCGGCGATCGCCTTGCCGTCGAGATCGAGTGTGTGGATGCGGACGCTGTCGGCCTCGGCGAGATTGGTGATCGCTTCCCGGGCGAAGGCGGCGCGGAAGCGGTCCATGATCATGGCGCTGCGTTCGCGGCCCTTCCAGCCGGAGGCCTCGAGCGCCAGGAATTCCTCCAGACGCCAGCGAATTTCCTCCGGCTGACGCGCGACGCTGTAGGCGAGGTTGCCGTGTTTTTCGAGATTGTTCCACTGCCGTCGCAGTTCCTTGAAATGTGCCCGGCTGATCGCCTGGCGCAGATAGGCCGGGCCGTCGAGCAGGCTTTCGAGCATCGGCCGCTCGAAGGTATCGGTGACCGTCAACGGCAGGTTTTCGCCGATCGCCACGGCCCGGGCGAGCTGCGCGAACTTGCCCTTGAGGCGCACGTCCGGCAGCACCAGCACCTGCGGCAGGCCGGAAGAGGGCGTGGCGAGCGCCGTGTAGAGGTTGCTGATCGTCTCGGCGGCGTCTTCCGCGTCGAGAAGCGGCACGCCCAGGGGGCCGAAGGGATTGGACCAGCCGCGGATGATCGGCGCGCCGATCGAGAAGCCCGGCTTTTCGATCGAGAAAGGCATCAGGAAGCGCAGCCGGCTGCTGCGCTCGTTGCTGTCGCGGATGACAGCGAGGCGAATCACCCGATCCTCCAGCCGCGGCATGGCGGGCGCCAGGAAGCGGCCGGTGAAGAAGACGTTCGGCTCGATGGCGCGGTTGGACAGAAAGTCGAGCTCCCGCTGCAGCTCGTAGCCGGAGCGGGCCTGGTAGATGGCCAGGTGCCGCCCGGGTCGCCCCACCATCAGGGTGCGTTCGGCCTGCGTCGGATCGACGCCAGGCTGCGCCAGGCCGCCGAGCAGCCGGTTCGCGCTTCCGTGAGCTTCCCCGGGGAACTGGATGTTGCCGTTCATGGCTTGATCGCCTCGTTCTCGTCATGGCCCGTCCTTGCGCCGGAGAGCGCCAGGAGCGTGAAACCAAAGGTGTGCCTCACCGCCACATGGAGGATCGCTGCCTCCACGAACATCGCTCCCGCAGTCGCTGAGGCCGCTCCGGTCAAGCCAAAGAGCGGAATGAGCGTAACGTTGAGCGCGACATTGGCACCGAGCGCTGCCACATAGAGGATGACGCAAAGCTTTTGCCGTCCGGCCATCGTCAGCAGCGTCTCGGCGGGGCCGATAAAGGCCTTGGCGAGGATGCCGGTGAGCAGGATCGCCATCAGTGGAGCACCGGCAGGGAACGCCGGGCCGAACAGCGACAGTAGCAGCGGCCCCGCCAGCACGACGGTGCAGCCAATGGCGAGCGACGGCCAGAACGACCAGCGGGCGCTTTCAATGGCGATTTCGGCCAATTGATGCCGGTCGCGCGCAGCCATGGCCGCCGAAAAGCGCGGGCCGGCCGCCGCCCTGACCGCGAACATGACGAAATGGACAAGCGCCATGGTCTTCGCCGCGGCAAAGTAGATCGCCACGTCGTCCGGCTTCACATAGAGGCCGACGATCACCACGTCGGAATTGGTCAAGAGGAAGCCGAAACCGTCCACGAGGAATATCGGGATGGAAACGCGTAGCCAGCGGCCGAGTTCGATCTTCATCGGGCCGGGAAGGTAGTGCCGGTCGAGCCGCCAGACCATTGCTGTGAACTGGGCGAGCGTCGTCACATAGGTCGCGGCAAGCGCTGCAGCCATCGCCGTCGGCGCGGCGGGCGGCAGCCCGGCAATCGTTGCAAGGACCATGAAGGCGAGGATCAGCAGCGGCCGCACGAGGAAGGTCGGGCTCATTGCCGCGATAGGCCAGCTATGGGCCCGCGCCGTGCCGTCCATCACGTCGCCGAGCGCAACCATCGGCAGGGTGATGAGACCGAGATAGAGGGGGACGAAGTAGTAGCCGTCGATCGCTTTGCCGAAGAGCCAGAGGCCCGCTGCTCCGATCACGGCAAGGACGGTTGCGGAAAGGAGCGCGAAGATGCGCGCCGTCGTCGTCAGGCCGCGGATTTCCGCAAAGCCCGAGGTCGTGCTGTATTCCGGCAGAAACCGAATGACCGCAGTGTGGAGCCCGAGGCAGGAGAGATTGCCGAACAGGACCGTCATCACCCAGACGAAGATGAAGATGCCATATTCGAACTCGCCCATGAGGCGCGCGAGAAAGATCTGCGAAGTGAAGGCGATTGCCGCGCTTAGGATGCGGATCACGAAGGTGATCACGGCCATGCGCTGGGCGCGACTGCGGGTATCGGAGCCGGTGAGCGCGGGCAGGAGCCGCTCCAGGGAATCGGACAGGCGGTGCCTCAGCGCCGACGGCAGCATTCGTCCGGCCGTTTGACATACCGCCATCAACACGAAGACACCCTGAGATTACGCAATACAGGGCATCACTTCTGCCAGAACAGCGTTAACAAACGGTTCAGCAAGCCGCTCTATGGCGCGGTCTCGGATGCGAACATGCCGCCCGAAGGCGGCATCTCGTCAGGCTTCGTAGCTTCCGTGGCAATGCTTGTATTTCTTGCCCGAACCGCAGGGGCAGGGCTCGTTGCGCCCGACATTGCCCCAAGTGGACGGGTCGGCCGTGTTGCGCTTTGCCGGTGAGGCGGCGAGAAGCGGTGCCTGCGCGAAATCGTCCTCGCCGGTAATCGGGTCGAAATGATGGGCTTCCATCGGCGGCAGCGGCTGCGGCTCCTGGGGCGCCTCGCGCACCAGCTCGACGCGCATCAGCTGTGCCGATACCGCCTGGCGGAGATTGATGAGCAGAGCCTGGAAGAGCTCGAAGGCTTCGGACTTGTATTCCTGCAGCGGGTCGCGTTGGGCATAGCCGCGGAAGCCGATGACCGAACGGAGATGGTCGAGGTTGACGATGTGCTCGCGCCAAAGGTGATCGAGCGTCTGCAGGACGACCGAGCGTTCGACATATTGCATGATTTCCGGCCCGAAGCGCTCGGCGCGGTCGGCGGCGGCCTTGTCGGCTGCGGCCGTGATGCGCTCCAGAATGTCGTCCTCGGCGATCCCTTCCTCTCCGACCCATTCGGTAATCGGAAGCTCGAGGTTAAGATACTGCTGAACGTCGGCCTTGAGCCCTTCCGCGTCCCATTGCTCGGCATAGGCCCGCTCGGGAATGCGCTTGGCGACAATGTCCCCGATCACTTCGTTGCGCATGTCGGTGACCGTCTCGGTGACGCTTTCGGCATCCATGAGTTCGAGGCGCTGCTCGAAGATGACCTTGCGCTGATCGTTGAGCACGTCGTCATATTTCAAGAGGTTCTTGCGGATGTCGAAGTTGCGGGCCTCGACTTTTTTCTGGGCGCGTTCGAGCGCCTTGTTGATCCAGGGATGGACGATCGCCTCGCCCTCCTTGAGGCCCAGCTTCTGCAGCATGCCGTCCATCCGGTCGGAGCCGAAGATGCGCATCAGGTCGTCCTGCAACGACAGATAGAACTTCGAGCGACCCGGGTCGCCCTGGCGGCCGGAGCGGCCGCGCAGCTGGTTGTCAATGCGGCGGCTTTCGTGGCGTTCGGTGGCAAGGACGTAAAGGCCGCCGGCGGCGAGCGCCTTGTCCTTGAGCTTCTGCACCTCCTCGCGGATCGCTTTCTCGCGCGCGTCGCGCTCGGCGCCGGGCTCGACCTCGGCCAGTTCCTGCTGGATGCGCATGTCCGGGTTGCCGCCGAGCTGGATGTCGGTGCCGCGGCCGGCCATGTTGGTGGCGATCGTGACGGCGCCCGGCACGCCCGCCTGGGCGACGATATAGGCTTCCTGTTCGTGGTAACGGGCGTTCAGCACCTGGAATTTCGAGAAGCCGCTCTTCTTCAGCATGTCGGCAAGCAGCTCGGATTTCTCAATGGACGTGGTGCCGACAAGCATCGGCTGGCCGCGCTCGTGCGCCGCCTTGATCTCGTCGATGATCGCCTTGTATTTCTCGCCGGCGGTTCGATAGACCTCGTCGTCCTCGTCGCGGCGCTGGATCGGCAGGTTGGTCGGCACTTCGACCACTTCGAGGCCGTAGATGTTGCCAAATTCCTCGGCTTCCGTCGCGGCTGTGCCGGTCATGCCGGCAAGCTTCTCGTACATGCGGAAGTAGTTCTGGAAGGTGACCGAGGCGAGCGTCTGGTTCTCCGGCTGGATCTGCACCTTCTCCTTGGCCTCGAGCGCCTGGTGCTGGCCCTCGGAGTAGCGGCGGCCCGGCATCATGCGGCCGGTGAACTCGTCGATGATGACGATTTCGCCGTTGCGCACGATGTAGTCCTTGTCGCGCGTGAACAGCTTGTGGGCCTTCAGGGCGTTGTTGACGTGGTGGACGATCGCGACGTTCTCGATGTCGTAGAGCGACTCGCCCTTCAGCAGCCCGGCCTCGCGCAAGAGGTTCTCGAGCTTCTCGGTGCCTTCTTCCGAGAAATTGGCCGAGCGCTGCTTTTCGTCGATCTCGTAGTCTTCCGGCGACAGCAGCGGAATGAAGTCGTTGATCGTATTGTAGAGCTCGGAGCGGTCATCGAGCGGGCCTGAGATGATCAGCGGCGTGCGCGCCTCGTCGACCAAGATCGAGTCCACCTCGTCGACGATCGCGAAGAAGTGACCGCGCTGCACCATCTGGGCGCGTTCATATTTCATGTTGTCGCGCAGATAGTCGAAGCCGAGCTCGTTGTTGGTCGCGTAGGTGACGTCGCAGGCATAGGCGTCGCGGCGCTGCTCGTCGGTCAGGCCATGGACGATGACGCCCGTCGTCAGCCCGAGGAAGCCGTAGATCCGCCCCATCATGCCGGCGTCGCGCTGGGCGAGATAGTCGTTGACCGTGACGACATGCACGCCCTTGCCAGCGAGCGCGTTGAGGTAGACGGGCAGCGTTGCGACGAGTGTCTTGCCCTCGCCGGTCTTCATTTCGGAGATGGAGCGCTCGTGCAGGATCATGCCGCCGATGAGCTGGACGTCGAAGGGACGCAGGCCGAGCACGCGGCGGGCGGCCTCGCGCACCACCGCAAAGGCCGGCACGAGGATGTCATCGAGGGTCTTGCCTTCGCCGAGCTGGCTCCGAAACTCCGCCGTCTTTGACGCGAGCGCTTCGTCGCTCAGCGTCTTCATTTCGGCTTCGAGAGCGTTGATCGCATCCACCCGACCCTGGTAGCCGCGGACGCGGCGATCGTTGGAGGAACCAAACAACTTGCGGGCAAGGCCGCCGAGACTGACCATCCGATGGTCCTTTCCTTATTTATCGCCCTGGGGGTTTCAGGTCCGGCTCGAAAAACCGTCTAATGCCCGTGAAACGCCCGGAAACTGTTCTGGACGCGAGGTTGCGTGACAGATAAGAGGGGGGTCGGATTATGTCAACGCACTTGCGCGGCCGGACGGCTACAGAACCGCCACATTCTGGTGTTGTGCAGCCCTCTCGAAGGGCCGGAGGCAATCGCGCTGGCGGCCAATGGTGAAAGGTAAGAAACATGTCTAGATACAAGACCCTGGCGGCCGCGGCACTGGTCGCGATGATGGCCGCAGGCGTCGCCCGCGCCGAAGGAACCGATC
Organism: Sinorhizobium americanum; assembly: GCF_001651855.1. GTDB lineage: Bacteria > Pseudomonadota > Alphaproteobacteria > Rhizobiales > Rhizobiaceae > Sinorhizobium > Sinorhizobium americanum. Next base: position 15,915 of record NZ_LNQC01000061.1, read on the forward strand.
CGGTCGTCGCGAAGGTCGGCGAGCAGGAAATCCGCCAGTCGGAGCTTGATCTCGCGATCACCAGCCTCGACCCGCAACTCCAGCGGATGCCCGACGAACAGAAGCGCGCCGCAGCCCTTTCCGCCGTCATCGACGTCAAGCTGCTCGTCAAGGATGCCGAGAAGGAAGGCCTGCAAAATGACGCGACCTTCAAGCAGCGCGTCGCCTTCCTGACCGAGCGCGAACTTCACAACGCCTTCTTCAAGAAGCATGTCGTCGATGCGGTGACGAAGGAAGAGGTGAAGGCCCGCTACGACAAGGAAATCGCCGCCATCCCGGCGCAGGAAGAGGTCAAGGCCCGCCACATCCTCGTCAAGACCGAGGACGAGGCCAAGGCAGTCATCAAGGAACTGGACGCCGGCAAGAGCTTCGTCGAACTCGCCAAGGCCAAGTCCACCGATCCGAACAAGGACGATGGCGGCGACCTCGGCTACTTCACAAAGGGCCGGATGGTGCCCGAATTCGAGACGGCCGCTTTCGCGCTCGAGAAGGGCACCTATACGAAGACGCCGGTCAAGACCCAGTTCGGCTTCCATGTGATCCTCATCGAGGACAAGCGTCCGCAGGCGCCTCCGGCGCTCGAGCAGGTCGAGCCCCAGGTTCGTCAGCTCGTCATGCGCGACAAGTACCTTGCGCTGCTGGACACTGCTAAAAAGGCGACCGGCGTCGAGATTTCCGATCCGGCGCTGAAGAAGGCCTATGAAGACGCCGGCAAGGCGCGCCAAGCCCAGTAAGCTCTGCGGGGCGCCTCCTCAAGGATAGCCCCGCGCCAGAGCGGAGAAGAGGCGCTCGCGCCTGCCGCTCGCCAGAGACAGAGATCGGGATGCCCGGCGGCTGAATGCCGCTCGGGCATTTCTCGCACCAATTCTAGACATTCAACCAGGGTTTGCCATGTCCGGTACCGTTTCTCCGCTTGCTCCGAAAACCTTTGTCGAAATGCCGGCCCTTCGCGGCGTACGCATGGCAACCGCCGCCGCGGGGATCAAGTACAAGAACCGCACCGACGTGTTGATGATGGTCTTTGATCAGCCGGCGGCGGTGGCCGGTGTCTTCACCCGCTCGAAGTGCCCGTCTGCTCCCGTCGACTTCTGCCGCAAGAATCTCCCCGGCGGTCGCGCACGCGCCGTGGTCGTCAATTCGGGCAATGCCAACGCCTTCACCGGCAAGAAGGGTAGGGAGGCAACCGAGCTCACCGCGCAGTCTGCCGCCAGGGCGGTCGGCTGCAGCGAGGGCGAGATTTTCCTGGCCTCGACGGGCGTGATCGGCGAACCGCTCGACGCCAACAAATTCGCCGGTGTGCTCGACGGGCTTGCGGCATCGGCCAAGGAGGACTTCTGGTTCGAGGCCGCCAAGGCGATCATGACCACGGACACCTATCCGAAGGTCGCGACGCGCAGCGCCGAGATCGGCGGTGCCACTGTCACCATCAACGGCATCGCCAAGGGTGCCGGCATGATCGCGCCGGACATGGCGACCATGCTTTCCTTCGTGGTAACCGATGCCGATATCGCACCCGCGGCGCTTCAGGCGCTACTTTCGGCCGGCGTCGGGCCCAGCTTCAACGCCGTGACGGTCGACAGCGATACGTCCACTTCCGACACCTTGATGCTGTTTGCCACCGGCGCCGCGGCCAAGGACGGTCAGGGGAGGGTGGAGGATGCGGGCGATCCTCGGCTTAACTCCTTCGTGGCCGCGCTCAACGATCTGCTGCGCGACCTAGCACTGCAGGTGGTGCGCGACGGCGAAGGCGCGCGCAAGATGGTGGAAGTGATAGTCGAGGGTGCCGAGAACGACGCTGCCGCCAAGCGCATCGCACTTTCGATCGCCAATTCGCCGCTCGTCAAGACGGCAGTTGCCGGCGAGGACGCCAACTGGGGCCGGGTGGTCATGGCGGTCGGAAAGTCCGGCGAGATGGCCGAGCGCGACAGGCTGGCGATCTGGTTCGGAGACGTCCGCGTCGCCGTCGAGGGCGAGCGCGACCCGGCCTATTCGGAAGCGGCAGCGACCGCCGTGATGAAGGGCCAGGATATTCCGATCCGTGTCGACATAGGTCTCGGTCCGGGCCGCGCCACGGTCTATACCTGCGACCTCACCAAGGAATATGTCGAGATCAACGGCGACTACAGAAGCTGACGCGGCCGCGAGCTTGATCGAGACGGGATATGACATCGAACGACAGACGGCCGCCGGTCGAGGGCGGGGCGCTTGGAGCAAGCATGGTTGATCTTCCCAGTGTGCGGCGCCTCGAAGCGGTGGGCTTTCGCGCCTGGCCGGCCGCGACGGTCGTTTATGACGGCAGCTGGCTTGTCCGGCTGACCGCCGGGCATCCCTCCAAGCGCCTGAATTCGATCAATCCGCTCGATCCGTCCGATTACCGCGACATCGCCATCCGGCTCGAGAAGGCGGCGCGGCGCTTTGCCGAACACGGCCGGCCGCTCACGGTCCGGCAGACGCCGCTCACGCCGCCGCAACTCATCGCCTACATGGATGGCGAAGGCTGGACCTCCTTCAGCCACAGTCTGGTCATGGAGCTCGATCTCGCACAGCGAGAGCTCGGCGAGGGCATGGACCACCTGCCGATCAAGGATCTGGGCCGCTTCGTCGATGCGCGGCTCCAGATCGGCAAGGAGGATCCGGCGATGAAGCCGGCGCTGACAGAGATCATCAACGCCATCAAACCCGAATGCGGCCTGTTTCTCTTCGAGGATCGCGAGATCGGTCCCACGGCCGTGTCGCTCGTGGTTCACGACAACGACCTCGCCGGCATCATGCAGTTCTCGGTGGCGGAGTCCGTCAGGCGCCGGGGCGTCGGCAGGGCGCTTCTCGACGCGTCGCTGCGCTGGGCGCGCCTGCGCGGCGCCAGAAAGGCCTGGCTGCAGGTGGAGACCGCCAACACGGCGGCAATCGGGCTTTACCGGAAAGCCGGTTTCGCCGAGGTCTATGATTACCTTTATCGCGCGCCGAGGATCTGACGCATGGAAATAGCGGCAAAGAAGATTGTGCTCGTTGCAGCCTGCGCGCTGGTCGACTCGGACGGGCGCATCCTGTTGGCGCAACGCCCCGAAGGAAAGACGCTTGCCGGGCTCTGGGAGTTCCCCGGCGGCAAGGTCGAGACCGGCGAAACGCCGGAGGAGACGCTGATCCGCGAACTCGAAGAGGAGCTCGGAATCCGCACCAAGGTCGCCTGCCTTGCACCGCTCACCTTCGCGAGCCACAGTTACGACGACTTTCACCTGCTGATGCCGCTCTATGTCTGCCGGCGCTACCAGGGATTTGCTGAAGGGAGGGAGGGCCAGCTGATCAAATGGGTGCGCCCGAAAGCCTTGCGCGATTACCCGATGCCGCCGGCGGACGAGCCGCTGATTCCGTTCCTGATGGATCTCCTTTAGGCGCAGGGCGGAAGGCGGCACGTCGCTGCCGGCGTCTCATTAATAAATTTGCCTGTGATCGGGGGAAAACCGACCGCCGCCGCCGGTCAATTCCCCTAAATTCTAAGATTTATTAATCAAAAGTTTATCACCCTGCTTCACAATCAAGCCCATCAGTTTCGGCGCTCCGGTCATCGGCGTGTCGGTTTCGAGCAGCTGTGGCGAGGTCGAAGCTTGGGAAGGGTGCTTCGCCCCGCTCTCTGAGGTGTTTGTGAGGCTGGAATGGTGGACGAGGATTTCTGGAGGACTGTTCAGGACAAGGATCTGGTGGCGAGCCAGTCCCGCCGGACGGGCGTGCTCAATCTGTCGCTGCTGTTCGGGACGGCAGTGATCGCGCTGACGCTGATCCTGACGCCGATGCTCTCATCGAAAGGCGACAAGCGGATGCTCGCAAACACGCCCATCGACTACGACAATATTTCCACCGGCTCGATTCCCTCCGGCGGCACTGCGAAGCGTTACACTGTGCGCCGCAGCGTGCTTCAGGAAATGCCGGGCGCCGTCTGCATCATCGATGCAAATGGCAGCAGGAGCGGGTGCTGATTCGAGCGAACGCGCGCAAGTCTGCGTCTTTCGCTTGCATTGACCATAAGACGGTCGGCCGGGAGTTCTTCGAGGGCGCCTCGCTACCGTTATGGGGCCGGAGGACGCATGGACAAGCTAAGATATCTCGTTCGCAACCGAGACGGTGCGACCGTCGTGGAGTATGGTCTCGTCGCGGCCCTGATTTCCGTCGCCCTTCTCATAGGTCTTCAGAACTTCTCGAACGAATTGCTGAATGTGCTGAACTTGATCGCCGGTGCGATTGAAGGCTCCTGGACCTAGTCTTAGTTTACGCGAGGCAGGCATGAGCGGGCAAAAATGCCGCCGTTCAGGACTGCTTCCCCGAACCCTTCAGGGCGTGTTCGCTCGCCCCGAGTGCATCCGACAGCCTCTGCTTAGCCGATCCCGGCTTCAGCGGCTTCTGCTGGCTCTCATGCGGCGCCCAGCCCGAGACGTAGATGATCGAGAAGGTCGCGCGGACCCGGCCGTCCGGATCGGAGAAGCGTTCCGCATAGATCTCGGCCGCTCTCAGGAAGAAGCGGCGCGGCATCGGCCGGCGGCTTCTGGACTTAAGCGGGTTGGTCATGCCCATTGCCCGCAAATCCTTGAGAAGGCCCAAGAGCGAATCGTAGCGAACCGTGTAGGTCTCGGTGTCGGCGACCGGCAGGGCAAAACCCGCGCGCTGCAGAAGGCCGCCCATGTCGCGCACGTCGGCGAAGGGAATTACCCTCGGGCTCGCGCCACTGGTTAGTTCCGCCTCCGCTGCCAGCAGGCATTCGCGAAGCTCCTGCAATGTGCCGCTGCCCGGGATCGCGGCAAGGAACAGCCCATCCGGCTTGAGCGCGCGGCGCGCCTGGATGAAGACGCCGGGGGTGTCGTTGGTCAGGTGCAGCGACAGCGGCGATACCAGCAGGTTGAGAGTTTGCGCTTCGGCCGGGATGCGCTCAAGAGGGGCAACGGTGACAGGAGCCTGGGGCGATCCGAAGCCTTCGTCGGTTTCCACTCGCTCGATGGTGCCGACCTTTCCCGTTTCGGCGAGGCGGGTGGCGGTGGCGCCGGTGTAGCCGTGCAATTCCATGGCTCGATCGAAAAACCGGTCCACGACACTGACGCGATCCGCCAGTTCCTGCGCCACGATATCGAGAAGGAAGGTCGCTTTCGGGTCGGCTCGGTGCAGCGCTTTGCGCCGGTGCGCCTCGACGAGGCTCTGGTCAAAGACGATTTCCACGATACTCTCTCCGAAATCACGGATGCAAAGAAACCCTGAAAGGAACAAAGTCAACCTTATGGAGCGAGACGGTTGGAGAAATCGGGGGAAGCGCTGGAGATCGCTGTTTGGAGCGTTCGGCGCGGCGGCGGTCAATCTGGTCTTCCCGCCCGTCTGCTGCGGTTGCGGTCGGCTGACCGGCGACGCGCATGCCGTCTGCCCCTCCTGTTGGGCGGGGCTGCGCCTGATAGACCGACCCTATTGCGAAATCCTCGGCTCGCCTTTTGCCTTCGATCCCGGCCCGGGCGCCGTTTCGCCGCAGGCGATTGCCAATCCGCCGGCCTTCGATCGGTTGCGCTCCGTGTCCCTCTACGAAGGGATTGCCCGCGATCTGGTGCACGGCCTGAAGTATCGCGACCGCACCGATCTCGCGCGGATGATGGCCGAATGGATGATCCGGGCCAGCGACGGCAGCGTCGCGGCCGCCGATATGATCGTGCCCGTGCCGCTTCACGCATTTCGGCTCTGGCGGCGAAAGTTCAACCAATCGGCGGAGCTGGCACGTTGCGTCTCCGAACGGGCCGGCAAGCCCTATCGCCCCGATGTCCTTCGCCGTATCAGGCGCACGCGCCGGCAGGTCGGCCTCGGCGCGCGGGCACGCGAGGAGAATGTCCGCGGCGCCTTTGCCGTGCCCGAGAGCGCCAGATCCGGGCTCGCCGGGAAACGCATCGTCCTCGTCGATGACGTCTACACGACGGGTGCAACGGTCTCCGCTGCGACCCGCGCGTTGAGACGCGCGGGAGCCGCGGACGTAACGGTTTTGACCTTTGCAATGGCGATGTCCGAGCCTATATGACGAAGAAACGGCCGGCGATGATGCCGGCGAAGGAGCAATTCGAAATCATGGCTTCGGTCGTCATTTATACGCGTCAGTTCTGTGGTTATTGCACAAGAGCGAAGAACCTGCTGGAGAGCAAGGGGGTCGATTTCGTGGAGCACGATGCCACCTATGACCCGGCACTCCGCCAGACGATGATCGAAAGGTCCAATGGCGGCAGGACCTTTCCGCAGATCTTCATCAACGACGTGCCGGTCGGCGGTTGCGATGATCTGCATGCGCTCGACCGGGCGGGCAAGCTCGACGAAATGCTCGCCGCTTGAGTTAAGGCGAAGCGCGCAGTATCGCACGAAAGCTCAAAGGAATGGTCCGGGTCGGGTAGACCCGATGCTTTGGCTTGGGAGAAAGAGCAATGAGTTTCAAGACTGCAGCCGTCCAGATGTGCTCCGGTGTCGATCCGGCGAGGAACGTCGAAACGATGGTCAGTCTGGTGCGCGAAGCCGCATCCGAGGGTGCCGTCTACATTCAGACGCCTGAAATGACCGGTGCCATCCAGCGCGACCGGACGGGGTTGCGTTCCGTGCTGAAAGAGGAAGCCGGCGATCTCGTTGTGCGGGAGGCGGCGCGTCTTGCCGGTGAGCTCGGCGTCTATCTTCACGTCGGATCCACGCCAATTGCGCTTCCGGACGGCAAGGTCGCCAATCGCGGCTTCCTGTTCGGGCCGGATGGCAAGAAGATCTGCGATTACGATAAGATCCACATGTTCGACGTCGATCTCGACAATGGCGAGAGCTGGCGCGAGAGCGCCGTCTATCGCCCCGGCGCCACGGCGCGCATGGTCGATCTACCTTTCGGCAAGCTGGGTTTTGCGATCTGCTATGACGTCCGCTTTCCGGAGCTCTTCCGCCAGCAGGCGGTGGCCGGCGCCGAGATCATGTCGGTGCCGGCGGCGTTCACGCGCCAGACCGGCGAGGCGCATTGGGAAATCTTGCTGAGGGCACGCGCCATCGAGAACGGGCTCTTCGTCATTGCCGCTGCCCAGGCGGGGCAGCACGAGGACGGACGGGAAACCTTCGGACACTCGATGATCGTCGATCCCTGGGGCAAGGTGCTTGCGAAGGCCGGCCCGGCCGGTGAGGCGGTCCTTATCGCGGAAATCGACGTGGCCGCGGTCAGCGGCGCGCGAGCGCGCATCCCCAATCTGAAGAACGCCCGCGATTTCGTGCTCGATCAGGTGGTCCCGGCTGGGAAAGGAGGCGTTGCAGCTTGATCTGCTACAATCTGTCCTGCGACAACGGCCATGGTTTCGAAGGCTGGTTCTCATCCAGCGGCGACTTCGAGCGGCAGGCCAATGCTCACCTCGTCACCTGCCCCACCTGTGGTTCCGGCTCCGTCAGCAAACAGTTGATGGCGCCTACCGTCTCCACTGCCCGTAAGAAGGAGGCCCGGCAGGCTCTCGTCATGGACCAGGCGCAGAAGGAGACGATCGCCAAACTTCGTGAAATGGTCAAGACGATCCGCGCCAATGCCGAAGATGTTGGCGAGCGCTTTCCCGAGGAGGCCCGCAAGATCCACTACGGCGAGGCCGACCAGCGTGGCTTGATCGGCAAGGCGACCGCGGAAGAGGCGAGCGCGCTGCTCGAGGAAGGCATCGAGATCACGCCGCTGCCGGTGCTTCCGGACGACACGAACTGAGCGGCCCCAGCCGCCGCTCTCAAACCGGCCGTTTGGCGACGATCATGTAGTTGACATCCATGTCCTTCGACAGGTTCCACTGATTGGCGAGCGGGTTGAAGAAAACGCCGGTTCGGTCGACGACCTCCATACCGCTCGCTTCGATCGGCTTTTCGAGCTCTTCCGGGCGGACCAGCTTTTCATATTGATGGGTGCCGCGCGGCAGCCAGCGCAGCACGTTTTCGGCGGCGAAGATCGCGAGGGCAGCGGCCTTCAGCGTGCGGTTGATGGTGGCGACGAACATCAGGCCGCCGGGCCGCACCATATGGGCGCAGGTGGTCACGAAGAAGTCGACGTCGGCGACATGCTCGACGACTTCCATGTTGAGGACGATATCGAAACTCTCGCCGGCCTCCGCCAGAGCCTCCGCGGTCATGGCACGGTAGTCAACGTTGACGCCGCTGCCCGCCGCATGCGCCTTGGCGATACCGATATTCTTTTCCGAAGCGTCCGCACCGAGGACGTCCGCGCCCATGCGGGCCATCGGCTCGGACAACAGTCCGCCGCCGCAGCCGATGTCGAGCAGGCGCAGGCCTTTCAGCGGCTGCGGGCTCTTCGGATCCCGGCCGAACTGTTCGCATACCCTGTCGCGGATATAGGCGAGGCGTACGGGGTTGAACTTGTGCAGCGGCCGGAACTTGCCGGTCGGATCCCACCATTCGGCCGCCATCGCCGAGAAACGGTCCACCTCGCTCTGATCGATCGTCGTGCGTGCCGTCTCGCTCATCGGAGCCTCCTCGCCTTGCCGGGTCCGGGCGGATACATCGCGTCGGTTGCCGAGCTTCGCCCTGTCGAGACGTGAAGTCGGACGATCGACGGGCGATGTCAAGGGGCGGCCTTGCGAACGGCTCAAGCCCTGGCGGGCTGATAGTGCAGGATGACGACGCCGGATTTCAGCGGGCGAATATGGGTGAGGTCCAGCTTGGTGCGCTCAGGGATGTTCTGAAAGAGCGGCGTGCCTTTGCCGAGCAGCACCGGATTGATGCCGAGACGGTATTCATCGACCAGTCCCCGGGCGGTCAGCGTGGCGGCAAAGTCGGCGCTGCCGAAGACGAAGATCGTGCCGCCGGCGCGCTGCTTCAGGCGCTCGACCTCGGCGACGGCGTCGGCGGAGATGAGCGTCGTGTTGTTCCAGTCGGCGCTTTGGAGCGTTTTCGAGAAAACGAACTTTTCGGCGCCGTTCATGAATGTGGCGATGTCGCCCTCGGCCGAAGGCCAATAGGCCGCCATCATCTCGTAGGTGACGCGGCCGAACAGCAGCGTGCCGGCTTCCATTTGCGTCTCGCCGATATAAGCAGCGAGCTCGTCCTCGAAGACGAACCAGTCGATGTCGTGCCCCGGCGCCTCGAAGAATCCGTCGACGCTGACCATGTCCCACATGATGACCTTGCGCATTGTCCTTCCTCCCGTTGAGCGTGGTTGCTCGAAATTGTCGATCTGCCTTGAACACAGACTTGCAAAACTGATGCAATAATGCAAGTAGTTTTATTCGGCAACCATATTGCGCAACCGAACGTGGCATTCTTGACCGGATTGGCTTATTCTTCTGCTCACGCTTTTGCGTGGGGGCTGAGACAATGCCCGGTTGCGAAGACGACGACCGATTGGCGCTGGACCTACTCATTCGCGGCTTTCAAGTGTCGCGGATCATTCGGCGATCTCGAGATTGCCGACAGGATAGCGCCGGAAGCCTCGATGAGCGTTGCCGCTCTCGCGAGAGAAAGCGGTGTCCTTACCGAGCCGCTGTTGCGCGCCTTGCGGGCTCTCGCAGCCTTCGGGATATTCCGGCTCGATCGCGATGGGAACGTCGCGCACACGACGCGCTCGCTGCTTCTGAGACCCGATGCGCCGCACAGCCTGTATTATAGCGCGCGTTTCTGGACCGCGACCGGCTCCTGGCGCGCCTGGGAGGTTCTCGAGATCGCTCTCCGCGGCGGGGTGCCGCACGAGGCGGCCTGGGGAACGGATCGGTTCAGCTACCTGCGGGACAATCCGACAGAGGGGCGGCTCTTCGACGCGTTCATGGCCCATTTTCCCGATGATCGGCACGATGCCATTGCCGGGTCCTATGATTTCTCCGACACCGACGTGATCGTGGACGTCGGCGGCGGCAATGGCGAGACGTTGCGCCGGATCATCGCGCGGCACCCCGGCGTAAAAGGCATTCTTTTCGACCGCGCCGATGTGGTCGCGTCCGTCTCTCCCGACATGCTGGCGAAGGGGCGGATAACGGCGCAGGCCGGTAGTTTCTTCGAGAGCCTTCCGTCCGAAGCGGATCGCTACGCACTCGTCCGTGTCCTGCATGACTGGCCCGACGAGGACGCGCAGCGAATTCTTCAGTGCTGCCGGGCCGCGATGCGGGACGGCGGCCGCCTGCTTGTCGTCGAAGCCCTTATGCCGCTCGACCCCTCGCAGGGACGCCAGACGGAGTATCTCATCGATATGCAGATGATGGCGATGTTCGGCCGGGCGCGCGAGCGTACCGAGGCCGAATACACTTTCCTCCTGGCCGAGGCGGGCTTCGAGTTGATGAAGGTCATTCCCACGGCATCGTCAGTTTCGATCCTGGAGGCTGTGCCCTGCTGACGCTCAAGTCTTCCTCCACCCTCCCATTGCACGCCGCCCCTTGATCCGCTAAGAGACGCCGCGACTTTCCGCTCCCCGAAGCGGTGGCTGGCCGATGTCCGAGAAGTCTCTGCTTTTTGATCGTCAGGCGCGGCGGGAGTGCTGTCGGGCGCGGGCGCGAAACATGTTGGTACGGTAGAGGCGAAATGGCACGCATCGTGATGAAATTCGGCGGGACTTCCGTCGCAGATTTGAACCGCATCCACAATGTCGCCCGCCATGTGAAACGCGAAGTCGATGCCGGCCACGAGATCGCCGTCGTAGTTTCCGCGATGTCCGGCAAGACCAACGAACTGGTCGGCTGGGTCGAGAACATGCCGAAGGTCGCGGGCTCGAATGCGCCGTTCTACGATGCGCGCGAATATGACGCCGTGGTCGCCTCCGGCGAGCAGGTGACCTCCGGCCTGCTGGCGATCGCTCTGCAGTCGATGGGCATCAACGCCCGGTCCTGGCAGGGCTGGCAGCTGCCGATCAAGACCGACAACGCCCACGGCGCCGCCCGCATCCTCGATATCGACGGCGCCGACATCGTCCGCCGTATGGGTGAGGGTCAGGTGGCGGTCGTCGCCGGCTTCCAGGGGCTCGGTCCCGACAACCGCCTGGCGACGCTCGGCCGCGGCGGCTCCGATACCTCCGCCGTCGCGATCGCCGCCGCCGTCAAGGCCGACCGCTGCGACATCTACACCGACGTCGATGGCGTCTACACGACCGATCCGCGCATCGAGCCGAAGGCGCGGCGACTGAAAAAGGTCGCCTTCGAGGAAATGCTGGAAATGGCTTCCCTCGGCGCCAAGGTTCTGCAGGTGCGCTCGGTCGAGCTCGCCATGGTGCACAAGGTGCGTACCTTCGTACGCTCGTCTTTCGAGGATCCCGATGCGCCGGGCATGGGTGACCTTCTGAACCCGCCCGGAACGCTGATTTGTGATGAGGATGAGATCGTGGAACAGGAAGTCGTAACCGGCATCGCCTATGCCAAGGATGAAGCCCAGATCTCGCTGCGCCGCCTGGCCGATCGGCCGGGCGTTTCCGCCGCGATTTTCGGGCCGCTCGCCGAAGCTCATATCAACGTCGATATGATCGTCCAGAACATTTCCGAAGACGGCTCCAAGACGGACATGACCTTCACCGTGCCGTCCGGCGACGTCAACAAGGCGCTGAAGGTGCTCTCCGACAATAAGGAGAAGATCGGCTACGACGTTGTCCAGTCGGAGTCCGGCCTCGTCAAGGTTTCGGTCATCGGTATCGGCATGCGCAGCCATGCGGGCGTTGCCGCCTCGGCCTTCCGGGCGCTTGCCGAGAAGGGCATCAACATCAAGGCGATCACCACCTCCGAGATCAAGATTTCCATCCTGATCGACGGTCCATACGCGGAATTGGCGGTTCGCACTTTGCATTCCGCCTACGGTCTGGATAAGAGTTAGACAGCAGGCATTCGATTGGGGATTCGCGGCCGCCAAGGGCTGCGCCTCCCGTCACGTGCCGTCGTATATTCTTATTCGGGAGACCCTACGCGATGAGAGACCTTTCCGCGGGTCCGCGCGTTCTCCTCAAGCGGTTGCGCGAGCTCATGGCGGAACCGCTCGAGCCGCAGGAGCGCCTTGACCGGATCGTGCGCCAGATCGCGCAGAACATGGTCGCGGAAGTGTGCTCCGTCTATGTGCTGCGCTCCGACAGCGTGCTCGAGCTTTACGCGACCGAAGGTCTGAACAAGACCGCCGTGCACCTGGCACAACTGAAGATGGGCCAGGGTCTTGTCGGCACGATCGCCGCCTCGGCGCGCCCGCTCAATCTCTCCGACGCGCAGGCGCATCCGGCCTTCACCTATCTCCCGGAGACCGGCGAAGAGATCTACCACTCCTTTCTTGGCGTGCCGATCCTGCGCACCGGGCGCGCGCTCGGCGTTCTCGTCGTTCAGAACAAGGCGATGCGCAATTATCGCGAGGACGAGGTCGAGGCGCTCGAGACGACCGCCATGGTGCTTGCCGAAATGGTCGCGACCGGCGAGCTCAAGAAGATCACCAAGCCCGGCCTTGAACTGGACCTTTCGCGCCCCGTTTCGATCGAGGGCAACAGCTATGGCGAAGGCATCGGCCTTGGCTATGTGGTGCTGCACGAGCCGAGGATCGTCGTCACCAACCTGCTCAACGAGGATACGGAGCACGAACTGCAGCGCCTCGCCGAGGCGCTCGGGTCGCTGCGGATCTCGATTGACGACATGCTGTCGCGGCGCGACGTGTCCATGGAGGGCGAGCACCGGGCAGTGCTCGAGACCTACCGCATGTTCGCCCACGATCGTGGTTGGGTGAGAAAGCTCGAGGAAGCGATCCGCAACGGCCTGACGGCGGAGGCAGCGGTCGAGCGGGTGCAAAGCGAGACGAAGGCACGGATGATCCGCCTGACGGATCCTTATCTGCGCGAGCGGATGCATGACTTCGACGATCTCGCCAACCGGCTGCTGCGCCAACTCTCCGGCTACGGCGCGAAGTTGTCGGCCGCCGATTTCCCGAGCGACGCGATCATCGTCGCACGCGCCATGGGCGCGGCCGAATTGCTCGATTATCCGCGCGAGAACGTCCGCGGTCTCGTGCTGGAAGAGGGGGCCGTCACCAGCCATGTGGTCATCGTCGCGCGCGCCATGGGCATTCCGGTCGTCGGGCAGGCGGCAGGAGCGGTGGCGCTTGCCGAAAACCGCGACGCGATCATCGTCGATGGCGACGACGCGAAGGTGCACCTGCGGCCGGTCGCCGACCTGCAGCGCTCCTACGAGGAAAAGGTGCGCTTCCGCGCCCGCCGGCAGGCGCAATTCAGGGCGCTCAAGGATGTCGAGCCGCTGACGAAGGACGGCAAGCGCATCACGCTGCAGATGAACGCCGGGCTCCTGGTCGACCTGCCGCACTTGAACGAGGCAGGCGCCGAAGGCATCGGCCTCTTCCGCACCGAACTGCAGTTCATGATCGCCTCGACGATGCCGAAGGCGGAAGAACAGGAAGCTTTCTACCGCAACGTCCTGAAGCAGACGGGCAGTAAGCCGGTGACCTTCCGCACACTCGATATCGGCGGCGACAAGGTCGTGCCCTATTTCCGCGCGGCGGAAGAGGAGAATCCGGCGCTCGGCTGGCGCGCCATCCGGCTGTCGCTCGACCGGCCGGGCCTGCTGCGCACCCAGTTCCGGGCGATGCTGCGGGCGGCGGCCGGCGCCGAGTTCAAGCTGATGCTGCCGATGGTGACCGAGGTGGCGGAACTCAAGGTCGCGCGCGAGCTCCTGCAGAAGGAGATCGAGCGGCAGTCGAAGCTCGGCGAGCAATTGCCGCGCAAGCTGCAGTTCGGGGCGATGCTGGAAGTGCCGGCTCTGCTCTGGCAGCTCGACGAACTCATGGCCGAGGTGGATTTCGTCTCGGTCGGGTCGAACGATCTCTTCCAGTTCGCCATGGCGGTCGATCGCGGCAATGCCCGCGTGTCCGACCGTTTCGACAGTCTCGGCCGTCCGTTCCTGAGAATGTTGCGCGACATCGTGCGCGCCGGCGAACGCAACGACACGCCGGTGACGCTCTGCGGCGAAATGGCGAGCAAGCCGCTTTCGGCCATGGCGCTGCTGGGGATCGGCTTCCGCTCGGTGTCCATGGCCTCGACTGCCGTGGGGCCTGTCAAAGCCATGCTGCTGGCGCTCGACGCCGACAAACTGGCCGAGGTGCTCAATGCCGCCTTGGATGATGCAAAGTCCGAGACGTCGATCCGCCAGCTTCTGGTCGATTTCGCCGCGGCAAACGGCATACCGGTATAGATTGATCGAGAACGTCTTCATCCTCGTCCGAACCCCGGTTCGGGCGGGGCGGACGTGTTTGGAGTGAGACTTGGCAAAGCTTCCTGTTGAAAAGATGCGCGAGCTCGAACGGCGGTTCGCAGAGATCGAGGCACGCATGTCCGCGGGGCCCGCGGCCGACGTCTATGTGAAGCTCGCATCGGAGTATTCCGAGCTTCAGCCGGTCGTGACGAAGATCCGCGCTTACGAGAAGGCGTGTGCCGAGCTCGCCGATATCGAGGCCATGCTCGCCGACCGGGCGACGGACAAGGAGATGCGCGACCTCGCGGAAATGGAAAAGCCCGAGGTGGAGGAGCGGATCGAAGCGCTCGAAGAGGAGATCCAGATACTGCTCCTGCCGAAGGACGCAGCCGACGAAAAAAGCGCCATCCTCGAAATCCGCGCCGGCACGGGCGGGTCGGAAGCGGCGCTTTTTGCCGGCGACCTGTTCCGCATGTACGAGCGCTACGCCGCAGGCAAGGGCTGGCGCGTCGAGGTGCTTTCGGCGAGCGAGGGCGAGGCCGGCGGCTACAAGGAAATCATCGCGACGGTTTCCGGGCGCGGCGTGTTCTCGCGGCTGAAGTTCGAGTCCGGCGTCCACCGAGTGCAGCGCGTGCCGGAAACGGAAGCAAGCGGCCGCATCCACACCTCGGCGGCGACCGTCGCCGTGCTGCCGGAGGCCGAGGAGATCGATATCGACATCCGCCCCGAGGATATCCGCATCGACACGATGCGCTCTTCGGGGGCGGGCGGCCAGCATGTCAACACCACGGACTCGGCGGTGCGCATCACCCATCTGCCGACCGGCATCGTCGTCACCAGCTCGGAAAAGTCGCAGCACCAGAACCGCGCCAAGGCGATGCAGGTGCTGCGCTCCCGACTCTTTGACATGGAGCGCCAGCGGGCCGACAGCGAACGCTCCGCCGACCGCAAGAGCCAGGTGGGGTCCGGCGACCGTTCGGAGCGCATTCGCACTTATAACTTCCCGCAGGGTCGCCTGACCGACCACCGCATCAACCTGACGCTCTACAAGCTCGACCGGATGATGGAGGGTGAGATCGACGAGGTCGTCGACGCATTGCTTGCGGATCACCAGGCAAGCCAGCTCGCCCTGCTCGGCGAGCGGCAGAATTGAGCCGGCGATGCCCGAGACACTGGACAGGCTGCTTTCCGAAAGCCGCGATCGTTTGAAGGCAGCGGGCATCGAAAATGCGGCCGGCGATGCCCGGCACCTGATTTCCGGTCTTCTCGGCCTGTCGCTCGCCGGCCTTATGGCAAGGGGAGGGGAGCCGGTCGGCCCGGAAGATGCAACGCGTATCCGCGCCGCTATCGATCGCCGGGTGGCGCGTGAGCCGGTCTATCGCATTCTTGGCGAGCGCGAGTTTCATGGATTGACCCTGACGCTTTCGAAGGAAACGCTGGAGCCGCGGCCGGACACCGAAACCCTGGTCGACGGCCTGATACCCCGCGTGCGCCGCATAGCCGCTGGGAAGGGACACTGCCGGCTCATCGACCTCGGAACCGGAACCGGAGCAATTTGCCTCGCCCTTCTCGCCGGGGTACTTGAAGCGCGCGGCACCGGTACCGATATATCGGAAGACGCCTTGGCGACGGCCCGCGAAAACGCGAAGAGGAACGGGCTCGCCGAACGCTTTCAGACGCTCAAGAGCGACTGGTTCGAGGCGGTGGAAGGGCGGTTCGATGTCATCGTCTCAAATCCGCCGTATATCCGGTCCACTGTCATAGGCGAGCTTGAGCCGGAGGTTAGATACCATGATCCGGCTGCCGCCCTGGATGGCGGAATTGACGGGCTTGACGCTTACCGTGCCATTGCTCGACACGCCGGCCGCCATCTCGAAGCGGACGGAGTTGTAGGCTTGGAAATCGGTTTCGATCAAAAGCAGGCAGTGACGGCGCTGTTCCAAGCGCGGGGCTTCCGCCTGCTTGAGAGCCGCAAGGACCTTGGCGGCAACGACCGGGTCCTGATATTCGGGCAGGACGTCAAAGGCAGCACGACCGTTGAAAAAATGCTGCACTAGCGCCCTCTTTTCTGGATGTGCAAAGAAAGGGCTTGGAATCCCGGAGGAAGCGGGCTAGTTTCTGGCCGCGCACTGGGCAGAAGGTCATGGACCAGAGATTCGTTCCAGTATGACCTGGCCACGGGGATTGCTCTCAAGAAAGAGTTGCTAGGGTTCGACAGTGCCTTGTGCGGGTACCTGTTAATTTGACGTCAGCCGGCGCCGGGATCGCGAACAGGCGGTCTGCCGTGGCGCGTGTCTTCTCGGGCGCGGACAATCCGGCCGGGATACGGAACCATATGATTATCATTAGCAAGAAAATTCAGGTGAATGGACGATGAGGCCAGGACAGCAGAACAAGCGCGGCCGTGGGCGGAATAACAACAACGGAAGCAATAATAACAACAACAACCGCAAGGGATCCAATCCCTTGACTCGGACCTACGACAGCTCCGGCCCGGACGTGAAGATTCGCGGTACGGCTCAGCATATCGCCGAGAAATATTCGGCACTTGCGCGCGACGCCCAGAGCTCTGGCGATCGTGTCATGGCGGAAAACTATTTGCAGCACGCCGAGCACTACAACCGCATCATTGCGGCAGCACAGGCGCAGATGCAGGACCGGTTCCAGCGTGAAGAGCGCCAGGACTACCAGGAGCGCGATCTCGACCGTGATCAGGATGATCTGGATCAGGTCTATGCCGAGCCGGCTCCGGCCGCCGCAGCACCCGCTCAGGCGCCGACCCCCAGCGAGCCGCAACCGGTTATCGACGGCTCCGGCCCGCAGCCGGTGATAGAAGGCATGCCCGCCGAAGTCGCGATGGACGAGGAAACGTCGGCGGCTTCCGGCCGCTCGGCCTCGCGGCGTCGCAGTGCGTCCCGGCCGCGGCGCCAGCCGCGCCGCAATGGAGGGGACGAGCCCGCGGCCGAGGGACAGCCTGCCGGCGACGCCCCGGCCCTGGCGGCATCGGAATAGCGCCAGCAAACGAGATTTGCCTATCTGCGAAAAGCCCGGCCCGACGGCCGGGCTTTTCGCATTGGCCAAATGCCAACTCGGGGGCGTGGCGGTCGGTCTTCGCCCTGCACGGAAAGATTCGCGGAATGCCGCTTTCCGACGCCCTTTAATTTCCGAAAATATCGCCCCATATTCGCTTTGAAGACTTAGGCCCGCGCAACACGGGAACGAGCTGTCACTACAGCGCCGCGCGTCTTATCTGACGCGCAAAGGTCGCTGTAGCACTTTGAATCGCTGCATGTCTTTGTCCTTAAATCGAGGACAACTAAGGAGACATGCAGTAGCGGGCTTGCCGAATGCGGGAGCCTGATCCTGAAACGCCGGCCAGTGCCACGACGACGGGCTCGCCGGACTATGGAGGCAAGACATGAATATCGAGAAATATTCCGAGCGGGTTCGCGGTTTCCTGCAATCTGCGCAGACCCATGCGTTGGCCGAAGGGCACCAGCAATTCACGCCGGAGCATGTGCTGAAGGTGCTGCTCGACGACGATCAAGGCATGGCGGCCTCGCTCATCGAACGCGCCGGCGGTGATGTGCGCGAGGCACGGGCGGGCACGGCCGCGGCGCTGGCGAAGCTTCCGAAAGTGACGGGCGGCAGCGGTTCCGTCTACCTGTCGCAGCCGCTCGCCAAGGTCTTCACCGCCGCGGAAGAGGCGGCCAAGAAGGCCGGCGACAGTTTCGTGACCGTCGAGCGCCTGCTTCTGGCGCTGGCGATCGAAAGCTCGGCGGCAACGGCCTCGATCCTGTCGAAAGCAGGCGTCACGCCCACGAAACTCAACCAAGTCATCAACGAAATCCGCAAGGGCCGGACCGCTGACAGCGCCAATGCCGAGCAGGGCTTCGATTCCCTGAAGAAATATGCGCGCGACCTCACCGAGGAAGCGCGGGACGGCAAGCTCGATCCGGTGATCGGCCGCGACGACGAAATCCGCCGCACGATCCAGGTGCTGTCGCGCCGCACCAAGAACAATCCGGTGCTGATTGGCGAGCCGGGCGTCGGCAAGACGGCGATTGCCGAGGGCCTGGCGCTCCGGATCGTCAATGGCGACGTACCGGAAAGCCTCAAGGACAAGCGGCTGATGGCCCTCGACATGGGCGCGCTGATTGCCGGTGCGAAGTACCGCGGCGAGTTCGAGGAGCGGCTGAAGGCCGTGCTCAACGAGGTGCGCTCCGAAGAGGGCGAGATCATCCTCTTCATCGACGAGATGCATACGCTGGTCGGCGCCGGCAAGGCGGACGGCGCGATGGACGCTTCGAACCTCCTGAAGCCCGCGCTGGCGCGCGGCGAGTTGCACTGCGTCGGCGCGACGACGCTCGACGAGTACCGCAAGCATGTCGAAAAGGATGCGGCGCTCGCCCGCCGTTTCCAGCCGGTGTTCGTCGAGGAGCCGACGGTCGAGGACACGATCTCGATCCTGCGCGGCCTCAAGGAAAAATACGAGCAGCACCACAAGGTGCGGATATCCGACTCCGCGCTGGTGGCCGCGGCGACGCTTTCCAACCGCTACATTACCGACCGTTTCCTTCCCGACAAGGCGATCGACCTCATGGACGAGGCGGCCTCGCGGCTCAGGATGCAGGTCGACTCAAAGCCGGAGGAGCTCGATGAGCTCGATCGGCGTGTCATCCAGCTGAAGATCGAACGCGAAGCCCTGAAGAAGGAGACCGATGCTTCCTCGAAGGACCGGCTCGAGAAGCTGGAGCTCGACCTTGCGGCGCTCGAGGAACAGGCGGCGACGCTGACGGCCCGTTGGCAGGCGGAAAAGCAGAAGCTCGGCCGGGCGGCGGACCTCAAGAAGCAGCTCGACGAGGCGCGCAACGAGCTCCAGATCGTCCAGCGGAAGGGTGAATTCCAGCGGGCAGGCGAGCTTGCCTATGGCGTTATCCCGAATCTCGAAAAGGAGCTGGCCGAGGCGGAGAGCCAGGACGGCTCGAGCGCCAATCCCATGGTGCAGGAGGTCGTCACGCCGGACAACATCGCCCATATCGTATCCCGTTGGACCGGCATCCCGGTCGACAAGATGCTCGAGGGCGAACGCGAAAAGCTGCTAAGGATGGAAGACGAGCTGGCCAAATGGGTCGTCGGGCAAGGCGATGCCGTCCAGGCCGTGTCCCGCGCCGTCCGACGCGCCCGCGCGGGGCTGCAGGATCCGAACCGGCCGATCGGCTCGTTCATCTTCCTCGGCCCCACCGGCGTCGGCAAGACGGAGCTTACCAAGGCGCTTGCCCGCTTCCTCTTCGACGACGAGACGGCACTGATGCGGATCGACATGTCGGAATACATGGAGAAGCATTCGGTCGCCCGGTTAATCGGCGCACCCCCCGGCTATGTCGGCTACGAGGAGGGCGGTGCGCTCACCGAATCCGTCCGCCGCCGGCCCTATCAGGTCGTGCTGTTCGACGAGATCGAAAAGGCGCATCCGGATGTCTTCAACGTGCTCCTGCAGGTGCTCGACGACGGCCGCCTGACGGACGGTCAGGGCCGCACGGTCGACTTCAAGAATACGATGATCATCATGACCTCGAATCTCGGCGCCGAGTACCTCACCGGGCTCGGCGAGAACGAGGACAGCGACGCCGTCCGCGATCAGGTCATGGAGGTGGTCAGAGCCGCCTTCCGGCCGGAGTTCCTGAACCGGGTGGACGAGATCATCCTGTTCCACCGGCTGCGCCGCTCGGAGATGGGCGCGATCGTCGACATCCAGCTCGAACGGCTGCGCAAGCTGCTCGGCGAGCGGAAGATCACGCTGGAGCTCGAGGAGGAGGCGCGGGCCTTCCTTGCCGACAAGGGCTACGACCCCGCCTATGGCGCGCGGCCGCTGAAGCGGGCGATCCAGAAATATCTCCAGGACCCGCTGGCGGAGAAGATGCTGCAGGGCGAGTTTCCGGACGGATCGGCGATCAAGATCGTCGCCGGCTCCGACCGGCTGAACTTCAAGCGCGGCACGGCCGCGGCAAAGGAAGCCGCGTAAGCTCGTCTCTCGAAATGCGAAAGGGCCGCCCGTAATACGGCGGCCCTTTCGTGTCTCCGTCTTTGTAAAAAAACGCTACTGGCTTGCGACCTCGCTCGGATCGTCCTTGCCGAGAAGTTCGTCGATGCGCTCGCGTTCCTTCTCGAATTTTGCCAGCATCTCGCCGGAGAGCGACTTGCCGCCCGGCAGGCGGATGCGCAAGGGGTCCACCTTGTTGCCGTTGACGATCAGCTCGTAGTGGAGGTGCGGGCCGGTCGACAGGCCGGTGGTACCGACCCACCCGATCACCTGGCCCTGCACGACCTTTGCGCCCGGCTTGACGTTCTTGGCGATGGCACTCTGGTGATTATAGGACGAGACATAGCCATTGGCGTGGCGGACCAGCGTCTGGTTGCCATAGCCGCCGGAATCCCAGCCGGCCTTTTCGACGACGCCGTTGCCGGCGGCGATGATCGGCGTGCCGCGCGGCGCCGACCAGTCGACGCCCGTGTGCATCCGCGAAAAACCGAGGATCGGGTGGCGGCGCATGCCGAAGCCGGAACGGAAGTGGCCGTTCGGAACCGGGTTGCGCAACAGGAACTGGCGGATGCTCTTGCCGGCCTCGTCGAAATAGTCGATCGAATTGTCGTCCGGGTCCTGAAAGCGGTAGAACCGAGTCTCGGCATCCCCGAATTTGGCATCGACATAGAGAAGTTCGGACTCCTCGGTCGCCTGCCCGCTCTCATCGGTAACCGAGAAGAAGGCTTCCAGCGAATCGGTCGGCTTGAGCTGCGCCTGGAAATCGACATTGCTCGCCAGCAGCTTGACGATCAGCGAAATCATCTCGGCATTCATGCCGTAGGAGAGGGCGGCCCGATAAATGCCGTCATAGACGCGCGGCAGATCGTGACCGCTGGTGATCACCGGCGTCCCGGTGTCGTCGAAGGCGGTGGCAACCGCATCGAGCTTCGGCGGTTCGGCACCGGGCACGAAACGGCCGTGATCGTCGACCGCCATCGTCAGTACGTGCCGGTTGCGCGAATAGACCGTTGCCCGGACGATCCTGGCTTCCTCGCCCTTTTGGATGATGCCGATGCGCAGGACGTCGCCGGCGCCAAGTTCCTTCGCCCCGAGCGCGGTCTCGATATAGCCGGCCGCGTCGTCGGCCTGGGCCTTGGCGTAACCTGCGTTCACGAGCACCGTGGCGATCGGCGCGGCGCGGCGGACCGGGATCACGTCGTCGGCATATTCCGTGCTCTGCTCGGTGATGGTCTCGTGGGTCGAGACGGTCATGTTCTCCTCGACGATCCGGGCCGAGAGACCCTGGATCAAATCGAGGTTGTCGGCGTCGGAAGCAAACCGCTGCGGGTCGACATAGAAGAGGGAGGCGACCTGGGTGTTGCCCTCGGTCAGGACGGAGCCGTTGGTGCGGACATTTTCTTCGACTTCGTCGAGCGACATCGACGGGGCGAAGCTGAAGCCGGATCCCTTCAGCGGAAAATTGACGGTCTTCAGCGCCACTTCGGATTCGACGTCGGAGCCGTAGATGGTGCCGGTTTTCGCCGGCGGCTCGACCTCTGCCTCATCGGTTGAGAAGATCGCCAGTGGGTCGAAGGCGGGATAGTCCTCGGAAGCCTGATGGTTGGCGGCAAGCGCCATCTTCACGTGAACGAAAGGCTGGCGGCGGACCACTTCCTTCTCGCCGTCATGGATCATCGTCGAGACTTCCATGACCGTCTTGTCGGCCGGCTTGGCGACGATGTTGGGCGAAAGAATCCGGTTGCCGCGCTTGGCGGCACTGATCGGCGCTGCGCCGGGCGCGGCGGGATCCACCGCCGCGAAGGCTTCCGCCGGGATCGCCAATTGCTGGCGGCCGTCAAGTGCTGCGAAAAGCGCCACACCCATCAGGAGGCTCGAGGTGATGCCGGTCAGGAACGTGCCCGACAGCCAGCGCATGGAGATTTCGCGCCGGTCCGGCGCGCGGCGTCCATCCGCAAGGATCGGCGGTTGATCGCCGAGCGACCGCAGCATGTTCCTGTTGCTGATCATGCCAAACTGGAGGTCCCCGATTGCTCTTGCCGTATTCTTAACGTCGATACGTTGCGCGAAAGATGTGCATGTTCCGCGCCCCGAAGTCAAATCGCCGGCCGGAGGCCCCGCCTCCATGCTGAAACATCAATGTCGCTTAGATCGGTCGATTGTGAAAAAGTGAGGGCAGGAGGGTTTTCCACAGGCGGCGATCACCCTTGTAGAACAATTCGGTAGGCCGCGAAGGCCTGAGTTCTCGGGCTTTGTCAGAAAACTGTCATTTTTTTAAAAATCGTTGTTGACTGGGGAAAGGGAGCGGGTCTATAAGCCCGATCACTGACGAGGGCGGCGGCGCTGCTGGCG
>NZ_LNQC01000062.1 GCF_001651855.1 Sinorhizobium americanum
GCCGCCGTCGACCTCGCGGGTGACATTGACCTTGCCATCACCGAGCTCGACCTTGGAGGCGAAGGTGCCCTGGGCCCAGCCGAGCAGCGCCGACAGCATCTGGCCGGTCTGATTGCTGTCATCGTCGATCGCCTGCTTGCCGACGATGATCAGCCCCGGCTGTTCGGCTTCGGCAACGCCCTTGACGATCTTGGCGACAGTGAGCGGCTCGACCTGGTCCTCGGTCTCGACGAGGATTGCCCGGTCGGCACCCATGGCGAGCGCGGTCCGTAGCGTCTCCTCGGCCTTGGCCGGGCCGATCGACACGACGACAACTTCACTCGCCTTGCCGGCTTCCTTCAAGCGCAAAGCTTCTTCGACCGAGATCTCGTCGAACGGGTTCATCGACATCTTCACATTGGCAAGCTCGACGCCCGAACCGTCCGCCTTCACACGGATCTTGACGTTAAAGTCGACGACCCGCTTAACAGTGACCAAGATTTTCATGCTGGTTTTCCTAGTTCATTGAGATGCTCTAGCTGAGGACTTGCTAAGCCGGCCCGTTCGCCAGCAGCACCCAGAAGGCAAAGAGCGGTGTGCCGACCGAGCGCATGGCGTGCCGGATTCCCGGCTCGTTGTAGAAGGAGCCGCCGACGCCCGGCGAGAACCAGGCGCCCTGCCCCTGCCGGAATTCTCCCTCCGACAGGACGAGGTAGACTTCCTCGGGCGCGTGGTCATGGTCGGGATAGCGGACGTCGGGCGCCATGAGGGTGACGCCGAACCACAGGTCCCGCCGCTCCTCTAGCCCCCCGGGACCGATGATCATCGCATTGGCGTGGCCCTCGAAGAAATTCTCGCTCTCGGAGCCGTCATAATTTGTCCGGCGCCGCCAACCGAGCAGCGGTTCGATCGCCTTGAACCGATCGACCAGGCGGCGGAGCGGCTGGTGTTGCGTCTCGATGGCGAGCGCCGCGTCGAGGTGGAAGCACACCGGCAGCCTGCTTCCGGGGCCGGGTCTTTGCGCACCCGGCACTTCAAGCGCAGAAAAGATCTGCGCGATCGACCGGCGCGATGCGGGAGCCTGCGCGAACTGGTCGAATGCCGCGGAGGCGGCGTCGACGAATAACTGAAGGGCTTCGCTCCGAGCTGTCATTGCGGTTCCCTCGTAGGACCAGCAGGCCGCTCCCGGCGACCCCCGGCCCGGTTTCAGATGTCCTTGAGAAGGCGAAGCGCGTCGTAGATCGCGGCGTGCGTGTTGCGCGCCGAGACCGCATCGCCGATTCGGAAGAGCTGGAACTTGCCGTCGGCATTGCGCCAGACGGTTTGCGGTCTGCCGTCGATCAGCTGGTCGTGGGAAATCTCGCCGAGATTGCTCGAGGCGGGCTTCAGCTCAAAATAGAGCTCGTCGAGCGGAATGGTGCCGTGGTTGATGACGACCTGGTCAAATGTCCGCTGCTTATTGACGCCGCCGTAATCGCTGCCGACATGGGCAACAAGCTGATTGCCGTTCTTCTCGACCGATTCCAGACGGTAGGTGACGGTGAAGGTCACATCGAGCTTCTGCAGCGAGCGCATGTAGGGAACGAGGTTCATGGCCATGACTTCCGGTGCGAAGGAGCGGTCGGGCGTCATGATCTCGACCTTGGCGCCGGCATTGGCGAGAAATTCGGCGGCCTGCAGGCCGGAATGGTCGCCGGCGTCGTCGAAGATCAGCACATTGCTGCCCGGCTTGACGTCGCCGGAGATAATGTCCCAGGCGGAAACCACCAGCTCATTGCCCTTTGACAGAATTTCAGTGTGGGGCATGCCGCCGGTCGCGATGATGACAACATCCGGGTTTTCCGCCTGAACGGTTTCCGTTTCCGCCCAGGTGTTGAAGTGGAAGGTGACGCCGAGCTTCTCGCATTGGCTCATGCGCCAGTCGATGATGCTGATCATCTCACGGCGACGTTCGCTTTGGGCCGTCAGCCGGATCTGTCCGCCGGGATCATTCGCCGCCTCGAAGACGACGACGTCATGGCCGCGCTCGCCGGCGACACGCGCTGCCTCCAGGCCGGCCGGCCCGGCACCGACGATAACCACCTTCTTGCGACGGTCCGCCTTGGCGATCGTGTGCGGCATCGTCAGCTCGCGCCCCGTCGCCGCATTGTGGATGCAATAGGCGGCGCCGCCCTGATAGATGCGATCGAGACAGTAGTTCGCGCCGACGCAGGGGCGAATGTCGTCCTCCCGCTTCTCGATGATCTTCCGGACGATATGCGGGTCGGTCATGTGGGCGCGGGTCATCCCCACCATGTCCACCTTGCCGGAGGCGATCGCATGGCGGGCAGTCGCCACATCCGGGATCTTCGCCGCATGGAAGGTCGGAAACTTGGTCGCGGCACGGATCTCGCCGGCGAAATCGAGATGCGGCGAATTGGCCATGCCCTGGATCGGGATCACGTCGGTGAGGCCGGCGTCGGTATCGATATGGCCGCGGATGACATTCAGGTAATCGATGAGGCCGCTTTCCTTGAGGCGCTTCGAGATTTCCAGACCTTCCTCCCTGCCCGTCCCGCCGGGAAGACATTCGTCGGCCGTGTAGCGCACGCCGAGGATGAAATCGTCCCCGACTCGGGTGCGGATCGCCTTCAGGACGTCGAAACAGAAGCGCATGCGGTTGTCGAGCGAGCCGCCGTAAGGACCATCGAGATCGTTCGTCAGCGGCGAATTGAACTGATCGATGAGGTGACCGTAGGCCTCGAGTTCGACGCCGTCCATGCCGCCCGCCTTCATGCGCTCGGCTGCATCGGCGAAATCCTTGATGATCCGCTCGATGTCCCAGTCCTCGATCTTCTTCGGAAAGGCGCGGTGCGAGGCTTCGCGGTGATGCGATGGGGCGACGACCGGCAGCCACTCACCCTTGTCCCACCGTGTACGGCGACCGAGATGGGTGAGCTGGATCATGATCGCCGCGCCTTCCTCGTGCACGGCGTCGGTCATCTCCCTGATCCAAGGGACAATCTCGTCCTTGTAGGCGAGCAGGTTGTTGAACACCGGCGGACTGTCCTTCGAGACGGCCGCGGATCCGGCGGTCATCGTCATCGCCACTCCACCCTTCGCGCGCTCCACGGTGTAGGCGCGATAGCGCTCCTTCGGCATGCCATCTTCCGGATAGGCGGGCTCGTGCGCGGTCACGATGATGCGGTTGCGTAGCGTCAGGTGCTTGAGCTGATAGGGCTGAAGGAGGGGATCGTTCGACATCTGCCGGGCTCCGGTCTAGAAAATTCACCTCGAACGCTACGCGAGAATGTACATAGGTGTCAACATGGAAAACAATCAAGTCATCGATGTTGACATACATGTACATTTTTCTTGTACATCCTCTCACAATTTGCTAGGAGTTACCCATGGAGCAGGTCTCAAACGATAGCGGCTGGCGCGGATCGCAGGAGGGGTGGCTGGAAGCGGCCTACGAATCCCTGCTGGAAGCGGGGGTAGATTCGGTAAAGATCCTGCCATTGGCGAAGAGGCTCAATCTCTCGAGGACAAGCTTCTATTGGTTCTTCAAGGATCGGGAAGAACTGCTGGCCGCGCTCATCGGTCGGTGGCGGGACAGGAACACCGGCAACATCCTCAAGCAATCAGAGGCCTATGCGGAATCTCTCGCCGAAGCGATGCTCAACGTCTTCGATTGCTGGCTGAACAAGGAGCTGTTCGACTCCAAGTTCGAGTTTGCCGTGCGCAGCTGGGCACTCCAGTCGGACGAGATCCTGGCCGAGGTTCAGAAAGCCGACCAGGTCCGGCTGGAAGCCCTCAAACGGATGTTCATGCGTTTCGGTCATTCGGAGATCACCGCCGACGTTCGCGCCCGCACCACCTACCTGGTTCAGATCGGCTACATCTCGATGCAGACGCAAGAAGATGTCGCGCTTCGTATGAAGCGCATCCCCGAGTATATTGCGATCTATACGGGCCAGGTGCCGGAGCAACGGGAGCTCGACCGCTTCTTTTCGCGGCACGGCTACAAGCCAACTTAAGAGGACAACCGGCGATGGGCGACCCGTTGAAGATTGGCATAATCGGCGGAGGCGGTTGGCTCGGCGGCGCCATTGCCGCTTCGATCCTCGATGCTGGTCTGGTGCAGCCGCGCGATCTTTCCCTCTCCTATCGCCGCGAGCAACCGCACCGCTTTGCCGGTTCCTTCTGGACCACCGATAGTCAGCGGCTGGCCGATCGCTCGGACGTTATCATTGTTTCGGTCCGACCCGCTGACTGGCAGCCACTCGCGGTTAATGCCGGGGGCAAGCTTGTGATCTCCGTCATGGCGGGAATTCGTTTGCGCGAGCTGGCCAAACACCACAATACGGACCGAGTTGTCCGCAGCTTGCCCAACGCGGCGGCTGAGGTCGGCAAGTCCTATACACCGTGGATCGGCTCGGAAGGCGTGAACGATCAAGACCGCGCCATCGTCCGCGCAACCTTCGACGCCTGCGGTGCGCAGGACGAGGTCGCGAGCGAAAACGACATCGACTACCTGACGGGCCTTTCCGGGTCCGGGCCGGCCTTCCCGGCTCTTTTGGCCGACGCCATGATGCGCGACGCGGTGTCGCGCGGCATCACACCGGATGTCGCCCGACGGGCGGTAACCGCCGTGCTGGTCGGATCCGGGCGTCTCTTCGAGAAGAGCGGCGAGTGTCCTGCCTATACGGTCGAAGCCTTTGTCGGCTACCGCGGCACGACCGCCGCAGCCATCGAAGCGATGCGCGACGCCGGCTTCGACGCTGCAGTGCGCGACGGACTCGCGGCCGCATTTCAGAAATCGGTCGACATGGGGAATTCCTCCTGAACCGATCGAAGCTGGCGATCGCGGCAGGTCAGCTCCACTAACATATGCCGCCAAAACAAGGGGAACGACAATGAAGTACTTACTTGCATCAACATGCCTCATGCTTGGCGCACTGGGAGGCGCGTCCGTCGCGAGCGCCGCGGAATGCGGATCGCTGACCATCGCGAGCATGAACTGGCAAAGCGCGGAAGTGCTTTCCAACCTCGACAAGATCATTTTGAACGAGGGTTATGGCTGCGAAGCCGAAATCACCATTGGCGACACCGTCCCGACGATCACCTCCATGGCGGAAAAGGGCGAGCCCGATATCGCGCCGGAGGCGTGGATCGATCTGCTGCCGGACGTCGTCAAGAAAGGAACGGAAGAAGGCCGCATCATCAAGGTCGGTTCTCCCCTGCCCGATGGCGGCGTGCAAGGCTGGTGGATCCCCAAATATTTCGCTGATGCCCATCCGGACATCAAGACGATTCCGGACATGTTGAAGCACCCGGAACTGTTTCCCGATCCGGAAGACCCCAGCAAGGGCGCGATCTTCAATGGGCCTCAGGGCTGGGGCGGCACCGTCGTCACCTCGCAGCTCTATAAGGCGTTCGATGCCGAGAAAGCCGGCTTCAAGCTCGTCGACACCGGCTCTGCCGCCGGCCTGGACGGCTCCATCGCCAAGGCATACGAGGGCAAGAAAGCCTGGGTCGGCTATTATTGGGCGCCAACAGCGCTCATCGGCAAATATCCGATGGTCAAGCTCGAATACGGCGTTGCGGAAGACGCGGCGGAGTGGAAGCGGTGCATTACCGTGGCCGATTGCCCGGACCCGAAGCCGAGTGCCTGGCCGGTCGACACCATTGTGACGCTGGTGGCCAAGCCCTTCTCCGAGAAGGCCGGCCCCGAGGTCATGGACTACCTGAACAAGCGCTCCTGGAGCAATGACACCGTCAGCAAGCTTATGGCCTGGATGACGGACAACCAGGCGAGCGGCGAAGAAGGTGCCAAGCACTTCCTCGAAGAAAACGAGGACGTCTGGACGAAGTGGGTGACGCCGGAAGCCGCCGAAAAGATCAAGGCGGCGCTTTAAGTCAACTGACTGGTGGGCGCGCCAAGGCGCGCCCATTCCACAGCCGAAAAATAGAAAAAGACTTAAGCACCGGCTTCTTTGAAAAGGGGAACGGAATGGACTGGTTTTTCAAATTTCCGCACATGAACGACGACTCCCTGCGCAACCTGAAGAAGGTCATCGACGAGGGTTTCCGGGCGTTCACACGCGCCTATGGCGATGCCATCGAGGGTCTCTTCGCGCCCTTGCAGCACTTCCTCATCGCCGCCGAACGCTTCATGACGAAGACGCCCTGGCCCATAATTATGCTGATCATCCTGGCGATTGCCTGGGGTGCGAGCCGGAGCTGGAAGGTGGTCGCCGGCTGTCTCGTCACGCTGCTGGCCATCGGCTATTTCGACATGTGGGACGACACGATGCGGACGGTCTCGATGATCTTCGTCTGCACCGTGCTGTCGATCGCCATCGGCATCCCGACTGGCATCCTGATGTCCCGTTCCGACCGCATGCAGCGGGTCGTGAACCCGGTGCTCGACGTCATGCAGACGATGCCGAGCTTCGTCTATCTGATCCCCGTCGTGATGCTGCTCGGCATCGGCAAGGTGCCCGGCCTGATCGCCGTGGTCATCTACGCCATCCCACCGATGATCCGGCTCACCGATCTCGGCATCCGCCTCGTCGACAAGGACGTCCTCGAGGCGGCCGACGCCTTCGGCTCGTCGAGTTGGCAGAAGCTGAAGAACGTGCAGCTGCCGCTGGCACTGCCGACGATCATGGCCGGCATCAACCAGACGATCATGATGGCGCTGGCGATGGTGGTCATCGCCTCGATGATCGGCGTCCAGGGTCTCGGCCAGCCGGTGCTGAAGGCGATCGCCAACCAGTATTTCACGCTCGGCATCTTCAATGGCCTTGCCATCGTCGGCATCGCCATCATCTTCGATCGAGTCAGCCAGGCCTATGGCAAGCGGCTGCAGAAGCACCGGGAGGTCGTCCATGGCTGATCATCATTTCGACGGCATCAGGATCCGCAATCTCTACAAGATCTTCGGACCGAATGCCGCATCCCATGTCGAGGCCGTCCGCAACGGCCTCTCGAAAACCGAGTTGAACGCGCAGTTCGGCCATGTCCTCGGACTCAAGGACATCAATATCGAGATGCCCTCCGGCTGCATTCAGGTCATCATGGGCCTGTCCGGTTCGGGGAAGTCGACGCTGATCCGGCACATCAACCGGCTGATCGATCCGACCGCCGGCGAGGTGTTGGTAAACGGCGTCGACGTCGTGAAGATGAACGAGATGGAACTGCGCGAGTTTCGCCGGCACCAGACGGCGATGGTGTTCCAGAAGTTCGCGCTGCTGCCGCATCGCAACGTTCTCGACAACACGCTCTACGGGCTCGAGGTCCAGGGTGTCGAACGCGCCAAGGCGGTGGATACCGCCATGCGCTGGATCGAGCGCGTCGGATTGAAGGGCTTCGAGAGCAAGTATCCGAACCAGCTATCGGGCGGCATGCAGCAGCGCGTCGGTCTGGCCCGGGCGCTTTCCAACGACGCGCCGGTGCTCCTGATGGACGAGGCCTATTCGGCCCTCGACCCGCTGATCCGCATGGACATGCAGACGGTGCTTCTCGACCTGCAGAAGGAGATCAAGAAGACCGTCGTGTTCATCACCCACGACCTCGACGAGGCGCTGCGGCTCGGCGACCAGATCGCCATCCTGCGCGACGGCGAGGTCATCCAGCAGGGCACCAGCCAGGACATCGTCCTCAGGCCCGCCGACGCGTACATCGCCAACTTCGTCAAGGAGGTGAACCGCGGTCGCGTCATCCATGTCGAAGCCGTCATGGCGCCGGTTGCGCCAGATCATCCGGTCAATGGCGCGACTCTGCTGGCAGGAAGCTCGATCGAGGACGCTATCAAGGTCCTCGCCCATGGCGATGCCAAGGACCTGATCGTTGTGAACCCTGCTGGCATGCCGCTGGGGGTCGTTGACCTCAAGACATTGGCTTCGGCCGCAGTGACAAACAACTGACCCAGAAGACCACGATGGTCGCGCATGACGCTCGCCGCGTCGAGTTGCATGCGCGGCCTTCGCTTTCCTTCAACGACGGGACCGGTGTGCCGCAGGGACAGCGCGGCACACCGGCAGGCCCCCTCCGCGTTTTTACGACGGAAGAAAACTGGATGGAGATGCAGGATGTCGGATGACGTCACCCTCGGCTTGGCGGAAGCAGAAGAACTCGCGAAACGCGCTTGCCTGGCCGCCGGCGCCACGGAACCCACCGCCCGCTCGCTCGTCGACGCAACCCTGTCGGCGGCGCTCTACGGCCCTCCCGCGCTCGGATTTCCGCACCTGGTGGATTATCTGAACAGCTTCCGCGAGGGGCGTATCAACTGCGATCCTGCACCGACGCTGCAACGCCCGTTTCCGGCATTCTTTGTTTCCGATGCGGACCGCGGTATCGCACAGCTCGGCTTCGATCGCGCTTTCAAGGATCTTGTCCGGGCGGTGCAAGAATTCGGGGTGGCCGTCTTCACGCAGACGAACAGCTACACCGCCGGTGAACTGGGCTACTTCGTGCGAAGACTCGCGGCGGAGGGGATTGTCGGAATCGCCGGGACGAACGCCAATGCAATGGTCGTCGCAAAGCCGGGCGGACCCGCCGTCTACAGCACCAATCCCCTGGCATTCGGCTTTCCGCTTGGAGATGGCTCGTTGCCGTTGATCATCGATCAGGCGTCGAGCGCGACCGCCTATGTCAACATCGTGGCAGCCGCCACCGAAGGCCGCTCCATCCCCGAGGGCTGGGCCGTCGACGAAAATGGGGTGGACACCCAGGATGCCACGAAAGCACTCGCCGGTGCGCTCCTGCCCTTCGGTGGCCGCAAGGGAGCGAATGTCGCCTTGATGGTGGAAATGCTATCGGCGGGGCTCTCCGGCGGGCCGTGGTCACTGGACACGGCCGATTTCATGTCGGGGACGACGTCTCCAGCGGTCGGCTTGACAGTCGTCGCAATGATGCCGGGTCCCGCTGGCGACGATCGTGTCCGACGTGCGCGCGAACAAGCTGCACGGCTCGAAGGGCACGGCGTGTTCGTGCCGGGAGTAAGCGGCATCGAATATCCGCGGCATCCGTCAGAGGGCCTTCGCATGCCGCGCAGCGTCCATGAAAATATCGTGAAGATCGCGGGCGCATGATCCCCCGGTTTAGCAGTCGGCCTTTTCAGTTTCATGCGACAAGGAATCAGGAAATGAAAAACACGACGCGCTCCGGGAGCGGTAGTGAAGAAGGCTCGGATGAGCTGCTGCGGAACTACAGGCCGGTGGCCATAAAGGCCGTCCTGGCCGGGTGCGCCGTAAAGCGGGAGCCCCCGAACCCAGCGCCGCGCATTCCGAAGCCGTTCGGCCCTCTGCCGGACGGCTTCCATATGCCTCAGGAACTCGACGACTAAAACGCGTCGACTCAAACGTTTCTTGCGCTGGCTTTGCGCATGGTGTTGTTCCGGTGCTTAGCACGTCCCGAAATTGCTACTTCGCTATGAAAAGCGTGCGGGGCCCGGGAGCGCCCGCACGCAAACATTTACAGCGCGGCTTTAACCTTCTCGGCCACTTCCGCCGGAACCCACTTGGTCCAGATGTCCTTGCTTTCCTCGAGGAAGTGCTTGGCGCCCTCCTCGCCCGTTGCCTGGTTCTCGGTTTCCCAAGCCATCAGCTTGCCGACCGTCTCGTTGCTCCAGCCGCGCTTGTTGAGGTATTCCATGACCTCCGGGGTGGTACGGTCAGCGAATTCTTTCGTCACGACCGTATAGACCTTGTCGACAGGCCAAGCGTTCACCTTGGGATCGGGGCACGCCAGATTGGTGATGCAGCGCTTCCATTCCGCGGCGTCGTGCGGCACGGATGCACCGAGCATGACCATCTCGTACTTGCCGAGCAGCGACGTGGGAGCCCAGTAATAGGTGATGAAGCCTTCCTTCCGCTCGTATGCCTTGGCGATTGCGCCGTCGAGACCGGCCGCTGACCCCGGGTCGAGAAGCCTGAAGCCCTTTTCCTCAGCCTGATAGGCCTTGTAAAGCTGAGCCGTAACGACCGTCGCACCCCAGCCTGCTGCACCGTTGAAGATGACGCCCTTGCTCGAATCCTCGGGGTCGGGGAAAAGCTCCGGGTGCTTGAGCGCGTCGTCGACCGTCTTGATGTCGGGATGGGCGTCGGCCACGTATTTCGGAATCCACCAGCCCTGCACGCCGCCGTCCGGCAAGGCAGGAGCTGCGAACACGATCTTGCCTTCCTTGATGCCGCGCGGAACGACTTCCGGCAAGAGATCAACCCAGGTTTCCGGAGAGACGTCGGGGTCACCCTTCTCGACCATGGACGTGGTCGTCGGCACGGTGTCGCCAGGTACCGTTTCGACGTTGCAGCCGTATCCTTCCGTCAGAATGAACTTGTCCACATAGGCGAGAACCTCGGCGCTTTGGACGTTATGAATAACGATGCTGACGTCGCCGCATTCAGCGGCGTTGGCAGATACTGCTCCACCGGCCAGACCGACCAGTAGACATGTGGACGCAAGCATTCCTCTCATTTTCGTTCCCTTTATGTGCGGCGTGAAAAAGAGGGACGGGATGCCGCATGAACCCGCCCCGATAGACGTCAGCCCTGCTCCTGCGCCGTGTCGCGGACGCCGGAACATCGTCGCCGACAGCGACAATCCCGTTGACAGGAGTTCGATATCGGATAAGAGATATCGTATACTATATCTGAACGGGCTTGAAAACCCCGATGAAGCTCCCGATCGCAGCGCCTGATTTTGCTCAGGGGCAAATAGCGATCGAGACGCTGGGCACCTGTGCGAGCGAGATGCGCATCGAGCGCAATTGCTTGACGCCAATTCGAAGTGCAACTTTAGGAGGAAGGAAGTCATGGCGTTTAAAAGAACGATCCACGCAGTTGATACCCATGCAGGCACGCCGATGCGCGTGGTTACAGGAGGAATTCCGCACATCCCCGGAAACTCCGTCTACGACAAGATGAAATGGCTGGAGAGCAATGACGATCAGTTGCGCAAGCTTCTGCTTCGCGAGCCGCGTGGATACCCGGCGCACTGCTGCAACATCATCGTGCCGCCCACGCATCCCGAGGCGGATGCCGGCTACATCATCTTGGAGCAAATCGAATATCCGGTGATGTCGGGAGGCAATACAATCTCGGTGGTGACGGTGCTGCTGGAAATGGGCATGCTCCCCATGAAGGAGCCCGTTACCGAGCTTGTCCTCGAGGCACCCGCCGGTTTGATCCGGGTCAAGGCGCAGTGCGAGAACGGCAAGGTCAAGAGCGTCACGTTCAAGAACGTGCCCGCCTTTGCGGCCCATCTGGACGCGGTGATCGACGTGCCGCAGCTTGGCAAGGTGACCGTGGATGTCGGCTGGGGCGGCATGTTCTACGTCATCGCCGATGTGCGGCAGTTCCGCGGCCTCGAACTGATCCCCGAGCACGGCAGGGAAATCGCCCGCATTTCGTCAATGATCCGGCAAGCAGCCATCGAGCAACTGCCTGTCGCCCACCCGGATTATCCAGGCGTTGGTATCACGATCTCCCAGCTGTCGGGGCCAACGGAGGATCCGAACGCCGACTGGAAGAATACGGTGACGATGGCATCGGGTGATTTCTCCTGGGACAATCCCGCCACCTGGACGGGGGCGCTGGATCGCTGCCCTTGCGGCACAGGTACCTGCGCAAAAATGGCCGTCCTGCATGCAAAGGGTGAGCTGCCGCTTCACCAGGATTTCCGGCACCAGGGAATTCTGGGCAACGTGTACACCGGTCGGCTCGTCGACGAAGCAAGGATCGGGAACAAACCAGCTGTTGTGCCGACTCTCACCGGCACCAGCTGGATATACGGCTTGAACACCATCGTACTCGACAACGACGATCCCTTCATCGAGGGTTTCACGGTGGGAGATACCTGGGCCTGATTGGATCCGCCGTTATCGGACGACGACCGAAGGCAAACCGGTAAGGAGGATCACCTACTTACCGGTTGTCACTTCAGTTGAGCGTGGGCGCTGAAAGGCTCGCCGGCGACAAGCCAATCCAAGGGCGATATCTCGGTGAAGATGACCGTCGTAGCGGTCGGCTTGATGCCGGCGACCGCCTCGAGCACTTTGGTGATCTCGAGACCGATCTCGGCTTTCGTCTCAGCACTGCGGCCGGGAAACAATTCGATTCTGACAATCGGCATGGAGGTTCCTCCTCAAGAATCCGTCGGCCAGGTGTCGGAGAGCCGGTACCCTGCCTGGAAGGGATCGGCGGGATCGATCATGAGTTGCTTCGTTCCGACCACCCACGCACGGCCGGAGATGATCGGGCTGATGCCGGCGGTGCCGTTGATGTCGACCGCACTGTCGATGCTGCAGTGGAATTCGGTATCGATCAGCGAGACGCCTACGAAGCGGTCGCCAACCTTCATCTGGCCCTTGGCATGGAGCACGGCCATGCGCGCCGAGCATCCGGTACCGGTCGGCGAGCGGTCGATCTTGCCGGGGCGGATGGCGACCGCATTCTTGCCCGTCAAAACACCGTCCTTTATCTCCACCGGATTGGTGAACTGGCAGAAGGAGATGTGATGCCAGTCGTTTGCCGGGTGCTTGAAGCCAAGCTGCTCGTTGGCGGCCCTGGTGATCTTCATGCCGGTCGTGGCCAGGTCGCGCGCCTGGTCGGGCTCAAGGCTGAGACCGACCGAGGCCGCATCGACGATGACGAAACTGTCGCCGCCATAGGCGGTATCGACGGTGAGCGTGCCTATGCCCTCCACCTCGAGCTTCGCATCCAGCTTGTCTGCAAAGGAGGGAACGTTGCGGACGCGGATGCGCTCGGCCTTGCCGTTGCGGCATTCGGCCTCGACTTCGATCAGGCCTCCCGGCGGCTCAAGCACGATCCGGGTGATCGGCTCCTGCATTGGGATGATCCCCGTATCGAGAAGCACCGTCGCAACGCAGATCGAGTTGGAGCCGGACATCGGCGGCGTGTCGGCGGGCTCCATGATGATCCAGCCCATCTGCGCCCTCGGGTTCTTCGGCGGCACGAGCAGGTTGACATGGCGGAAGACGCCGCCGCGCGGCTCGTTCAGCACGAAGTTGCGGAGCGTTTCGTCCTCGGCGATCCAGCGGGACTGTTCCCATACGGTCTCGCCGGGAGGCGGCGCGACGCCGCCGACGATGACGTCGCCGACCTCGCCCTCGGCGTGGCAACTCACCACATGCACGATCTTCGATGTACGCATATTCGCTCGACCCCCGGTTAAAGCCTCATAATCGTATACGATATACATAAAACCTCAAGCTTTACCTGAAGCGCTATAAGGAATTTTGTTGGAACTGAGGGAAGAAGCCCGGCAATCACCACGGCGGCACAGCCATCTTGTGGCGCGAGATGGTCTACGATATCCCAAGACGACCTTCGTCCTGGACGAAACAAGGAGCTTGGAATGCCCTTCAACACCGCGCAGGCGACTGATCTGGGGAAAGCGCCCACAGCCTCGGATGTGATCTTAAAGTTCATCCGTGATTCGATTGCTGACGGCTCCCTGGATGAGGGTGAGCCGATCCGCCAGGACGACGTCGCTCGCCTGTTCAACGTCAGCAAAATTCCCGTCCGGGAGGCGCTCAAACGGCTCGAGGCGGAGGGTCTGGTGGAGTTCCACCGGAACAAGGGCGCCATCGTCACGAGTGTGTCCGAACCTGAGATCGCCCAGATTTTCGAGGTGCGCGCGATCCTGGAATCGAACGCGATCAAGCTCTCGGTCCCTCATATGACGGTAGAGACCTTTGAAAAGGCCCTCGCCTACTGCGACGCCTTCGCTAAGGAGACCGACGTCGCTCGATGGTCGGAACTGAATTGGCGGTTCCACAGCTGTCTCTACGAGGACGCTCAGCGGCCGTTCCTCGTCAACACGATCCGCTCCGTGAACGATCGGCTGGAACGATACCTGAGAGTTCAACTGACGCTGTCGCAAGGCCAGCAGACAGCCGACCGGGAACATCGGCAAATTCTTGATGCCTGCAGAGACAGGGACGAAGAAAAGGCAGCGGACCTACTGTATGCCCACATCATGAACGCTTGCAAATCCCTCCTGAAGCATCTTCCTGCAAAGAAGGTCGCTGACCGATAGCCGCCCCTTTGTTGTTGTTCTCTTTCGGCGCCGGCCGACCCCTTGGCTACGCTTCCACGGTCACGTGGCCCAGGGGTTTGGAGCAACAGGCGAGGATATAGCCCTCCTCGACATCCTCCTCCGTGATGCCGCCATTGTGCACCATGTGGACCTGGCCTTCCGTCTTGCGCACCTTGCAGGTGCCGCAGATCCCCATCGAACAGCCCGAGGGGATCACCAGTCCCGCCGCCTTTGCTGCCACCAGGATCGTATCCGTCTCGTTGCACCGGGCGCTGATGCCGGAGAGGGAGAAGGCGATCTCGGCCCGATTCTGCTCATCGGGGACCACATCCTCGGGAACATCTTCGGCGTGCTCGGGCTCTGCCGTGAAGCTCTCCTGATGGTAGCGGCTCATGTCGTAGCCGAGACCGGCAAGCGCCTCGCGCACGGCCCGCATGAAAGGCTCGGGGCCGCAGCAGAACACCTCGCGTTCGAGATAGTCCTGGGCCATCAGGCCCAGCATGATCTGGTTGAACATTCCCCGATAGCCGGTCCAGGGCCGGAAGGGATCGGGCTCTTCGACCACCCATTTCAGGTCGATGCCGACGATGCGCGAGGCCATGAGTTCCATCCGGTCGCGCAGGATGATCTCGGAGGGGCGGCGGGCGCAGTTGATGAACACGATATCCGGCTCACGGCCGGAATCGTATAGCCAGGTGGTCATCGCCACCATCGGCGTGATGCCGGAACCGGCGGAAATGAAGAGGTATTTCTCCGCCGGGTGATGCACGATCGAGAACTTTCCCGCAGGGCCGATGGCCCTGATGCGCATGCCCTTATGCAGCTTGTCGAGCATCCAGCGCGTGCCGATGGACCGATCCTGCGCCTTGACCGTGATCGTCAGGGCCGTTGGCCGCGATGGTGAGGACGAGATCGTATAGGTGCGGTAGAGCGGCCCTTCCGGCGTGGGCAGTTCCAGCGTGACGAACTGCCCCGGATCATGGTTGAACAGCGCCCCGGACGGGCTTTGAAAACTGAAGGTCACTACGTTCGGCGCCTCCGGCGTGCGGGTGACGCATTCGAGCGGTTCGGCATCGCTCCAGAAGCTGAGTGTCTTGAACTGGCTCATCGCTCACTCCGCCGCCGCCTGAAGCGGCGCAACGGCGCGCTCGAGCCAGGCCGCATACCAGTCGACGAACTGCGTCACGCCACTTTCCTGGCCCGGCGAATAGGGACCGGGAACATAGGCCGGAGAGAATATCCCCTGCTGGTTGGTCTCGACGATCTCGCGATCTTCGTCATTGGTGGCGATCCAGACCTCCGTCAGGCGCTTGAGGTCATAGTCGACCCCTTCGACGGCATCCTTGTGCACGAGCCAGGTGGTCGTGACCTCGGTTTCCGTCGGGCTGATCGGCACGACCCTGAAGGTAAGCGAATGATCCGGCAGGAAGTGATTCCATGTCGACGGATAATGGAACATCAGGAGGGTACCGGCGTCCGGCGGGGCAACCCGGCCGAGGTTCTTGGCGATGGCGGCCTTGCCGTCCATCGTATAGCTCAGCGCCTTTTCCTGGAGCGGCATGCGTGCCAAGCGGTATTGACCGTCGCGGGCAAGGACGAATTGCGCCGGCGCGCCGGCGGCAGCGCAGCGGTCGAAATGCGCCTGCAGCCTTTGTGATACCCCGCCATCGGCCTGAACGCCGGCAACTTCCGGATCGAGCGGAAAGGAGCGGCAGAGCGCCGGATGGTTGCTGCTGCAGTGGTAGCACTCGCGGTTGTTCTCCCAAACCAGCTTCCAGTTGCCCTTCTCGACGATCGTAGAGGTGAACGCGACCTTGGCATCCGTGAGATCGTGGACCTCCAGATAGGGGCGAGCCAGTTGCGCAAAAGGTTCGAAATCCGGTGGTGTATCGGACAGGCAGATATAGATCAGACCTTCGAGATTGCGCAGGCTGACCGGCTTCAGCCCATATTGCGAGGCGTCGAAACCGGGTCCCATGTCGTTTGCCCAGATCAGTTTGCCGTCGAGTTCATAGGTCCACTGGTGATAGGGACAGACGAGCTTCGCCACCTGACC
The DNA here is from genome assembly GCF_001651855.1 of Sinorhizobium americanum. Lineage (GTDB taxonomy): Bacteria > Pseudomonadota > Alphaproteobacteria > Rhizobiales > Rhizobiaceae > Sinorhizobium > Sinorhizobium americanum. The sequence goes on from NZ_LNQC01000062.1 coordinate 16,085, forward strand.
CTCGCGCGCCTTGCAGACCAAGGACCCGCGATGACGACAGGAATTGTGGAAGGCACGAATCTCGCCGTCGCGGCCACGCACGATGATCACTTCATAGGCGCCGACACGCAACGTGACGTAGCTCCCCGTCTTGGCGAGTTGGCAGGCCGGAACGGCATAGAGCCACTCTTTGTAGAAGATGTGCTGAAGGTCGAGTTCATAGATCTCGGGCGAGGTATAGAAGGGCTGCTCCAGGCTGAAGCCCGCGGCGCGGCGAGCAAGCAGTTCATGAACGGATGGCAAATTGGCTGTCATGGGCTGATTCCATATGCGGTAGCTTCAAACTGAGCTAAATTATTCTCGCCCGTGAACCCGTTTGACAACGGCATAAAATTTCATCTTGATTTAGGTGAGCTAACTTCAACCGTCTGCACACCGACAAGTACGATCCATTAGAGGTCCGGATGCCAAGCCCCTATGACTTCTCTTCGATGACCGCCCTTATCTGCTTCGAAGCGGCGGCGCGAAACGCGAGTTTCAAGAAAGCCGCACAGGAAATGAATGTGACGCCGGCTGCCGTCAGCCACCAGATCAAGGCGCTGGAGATGGACCTCGGATGCAGCCTATTCCTCCGCCACCACCGCGGCGTCGAACTCACGGAGAAAGGAGCGTTTCTGTTCATCGCGATCCAGCGGGGGTTCGAGTCGATTTCCGAAGCCGTCACCCAGATGCGCGAGCGCCCGGAAACGGTCGACGTCACGGTCGGGACCACGACGGCCATCAGTTCGCTGTGGCTCACACCAAAGATCTCGGCCTTCTGGAAGATCCATCCCACCGTTTCCGTTTCGCAGCTCGTCAGCGACGTGCCGGGAATGACCGGCCGCTGCGATCTCAGCATCCATTACGGCAATCCGCTGGAGAACGGCGTCGAATACCGCAAACTCTTTCAGGACCACATCGTGGCTATGGGAACATCCGGTTTCGCCGCCGAGCATGGCATTTCCAGGCTTGAGGATCTGATCAAGGCACCGTTGATTCACTCGAGCAGCAAGGAGACAGGCTGGACAACCTGGGACGACTGGTTTGCCGCGCTTGGACGCCCGGCACCCAAAGGTCGTAGCTTTTATGTGAACAATTACATGATAGCCCTTCAGGCTGCGCAGGACGATGTCGGGGCGGTGCTTGGCTGGGACGGGTTGGTCGGAAGCCTGATCGAGGAAAGACGGCTGGTGAGGCTTGTTCCGGAGAGCATCCCCTCGCCCGTGGCCTTTCACCTGAAGATCCACCCGCGTGCTTCGTCAAAGGCTCGCCTTTTCGCGGATTGGCTCGTTGCAAGCGATTGAGGTCGAACTGCGTCGCCCTTACCGGGATTTCGCAATCACTGATTTTCTAAGGAGAAATGGTACGGTTGGGTGGTCTCGAACCACCGACCTCAGGTTCCGTCGTTGCGACATGGACACTCCAGCAGTGCGCCGATGCCATGACCGATGCAGCAAGAAACCGGCTCAGTCCCTCTTCGCCCGGCGTCTGTCCAGAAAACCGAAACGCGCAAAGGCAGCCTATTCGACATTGGGCCTGGCGTGCATCCTAGGCATGGGCATTCTCTTCACGCCCGTCAACCCGATCCAAGCGCTCTATTGGAGCGCCGTGATAAACGGTGTCGTGGCCGTGCCGGTAATGACCGGTGATGAGAGCGGGAACTTTACCGAAAAGTGCGGTCGTGCTCCGTTGCATCGGACTTCTCGCCCCTGACGATTAACCCAGGCAGTTCTGCTAGAGCGCCCCAGACATGTAGAGACCCACGATCAGGAGATCGAGTGCAAGCACCATGTACAGGGCCATAAGCGGAGATAGTCTCCTTTTTTCTCTGCTTCTCATGTCAAGACTCCCTGCGACAGTCGCCATGGGACTGTTGCCACAGTAAGCCTCGGCCCGCCGAACCTTAACAGCCGTGCCCTTAGGCGGCCCGCTCTGTTCATGTGCAATAGCTTCTGCAGCCAACCCTCCTTGATTATCTCAGGGATGAGAACGGTCACCTTGCGTTCGGGCGAGTCCAGATCGAGCTTCTCGACGAGCCGCAGAAGAGGCTCGTGAAGCTGGCGATAGGGAGCGGGAATCAGCATCAACCTCGGCGGCTGCAAACCTTTGGCGGCAACCGGCTCCTCCACTTCGGCTCGCCATTTTTCTCGAAGAAGCTTCTCGTCGTCGTCCATCTCTGGCCCGCCGAGCCGAATGAGATGGACAGCAACCACGTCCGGCGAGATGGTCAGGGCGTACTTGATCGCCCTTTCGCTCAACCTGTTCCATTCTTCCGTAACGACAAGGACCGTCGGCGGCTCGACATCCTCGATGGTAATCGGGCCAGGTTCGCGCAGTTCCTGTTCCAGCGACGTGTAATAGCTCTTGATCGTCTTCAACAGCACGATGGTCATCGGGACCGCAACGAGGGTTATCCAGGCGCCTTCGGCGAATTTGGCAACCAGGATGACAATGAGAGCCAAACCTGTGGCAACCGTGCCGACTGCATTCATGGCCAGCTTGAACGGAACGTTCCTGGACTGGCGGCGCCAGTGCACGACCATGCCCGCCTGCGAGACGGTAAAAGTCAGAAAGGCTCCAATGGCGAAAAGCGGGATGAGCTTCTCGGTAATGCCGCCGAAAGCGGCCAGGAGCAAACCAGCAGAACCGGAGAGAAAGACTATTCCAGCAGTGAACACCAGTCGGCGGCCCGGCTGGGCAAACGCCTTTGGAAGGTAGCCATCGGCTGCCACCATACGGCAAACCCGAGGAAATCCTACAAAGCTGGTGTTCGCAGAAAGGCACAGGATGCACAGCAGGCTGGTCATCGCCACATAGTAGAACGCGTTGTAGCCGGACACCGCGCCGATCACCTGTGAGAGCACGCTTTGGTAGCCTTCTTTCATCTGATCCATCGCGCCAATGTCGAAAGAGGTGGCGATGGTCGCGATCCCTCCGAGTAGCAGGCCGAGAACAACGACGATGATGGTGAGGGTGGCATAGGCGTTTCGCACGACCGGCTGACGGAAGGATCCAACGCCGTTCGAAACCGCCTCGACTCCCGTCATGGCCGTGCAGCCGCTGGCAAAGGCATGCATGAGAAGCCACAGGCTGACCGCGGCGGTCGGGGGCTCGAGGGGCGGCGGCGAAACGACTGGCAAGGGGTCAGCTTCCATGGCTATCCTTAATACGCCGTAGCCGATCACGCCCAGGAAGCAGGCGATAAACAGATAGGTCGGCAGGGCGAAGAGCCATCCGGCTTCGCCTGTTCCCCTCAGGTTGGCGACCATCACGATCAAGACGATGCCGAGGCACAGCGGCAGAATGTATGGATGAAGGCTCGGGATAGCCGAGACGAGTGCGCCAACGCCGGCTGAAACCCCGACGGCGACATTCAGGACGTAGTCGATCATCAACGCTGCCGCAGCGACAAGGCTTGGATGTTCTCCAAGGTTCTCCTTGGCGACGACATAGGCGCCGCCGCTGGTTGGATAGGCAGCGAGTGTCTGGCGGTATGAGAAATAGAGGATAGCCAACAGTGCGACGATGCAGGCCATGATCGGGCCGAGATAGAACAGGCCGGCGGCACCGAGCGGTATAAGGATGGTGAGCGCGGCCTCGGGTCCGTAAGAGGACGATCCCAGGCCGTCCAATCCCATTGCCGGCACCGCTTCTATCCAACCAATCTTCTTGTCTTCGTGCTCGCGGTTGGCGAGACGGCGGCCGAAGATAAGGCTACTAAAGCTCAAACTCTGTTCCTCCCAGCACGCCCTCGGAAGCACACCGAACCTCTTGCAGGGCTTCCGGTTCCGCGAGCCGAAAAATATCGATAGCGGTCGAAAGCTGAACAAATACGCGGGAGACCGAATGACCTGCGGAAGCAGGCACGAAGCGGCCAGTTTACCGCTGCTGTGCTGCATGCGAGCACCTGAAACGCCGTGGTCAGGGCTTAAGACTATGACGATGCGGCGCCCCCGGCGTCCAAGGGACGCAGCGCAGTGCACTGGCTTGACGGGAACGCCGGCTGGCGCTTTGCTGTCCGTCTGAAGCGGGCGCTCCGCAGCGGCCCCGAACTTCTGCTCTACACCCAAAACGGAAGACTGGGTCGCGTACCAGGCGCCAGTATGTGGTTAAGGATGACATGGCCCCTTCTCACCATCCCGGGAACGTGAGCCAGGGGCCGGAATGCAGGGAAAGGGTTTCGCCCTGTGCAATATAGGCAGGCAACGTTTCTCAACATGCCGGCAATTATTTCCGGCAGTGACGGGAGGTTCGCCATATCTGGTTGATCTCCGTTACTGTATGCAAACGATGTTCCGTCCGCCGGCGGCATGGAACAAGTGCTGCACAGCTCGAGATATTCGAGGGGCAAATCGCAGTCTCGGCATGGCCATTCGGTGTTGGTGAAAGCGGCTATACTGGAGGAGGAAACTACCCGTTGTCGGCGTGCGAACAGCTTCGCGTTCCCGAGTTGCAATGAGAGACCCTGATAGTAACAGCCGTGCCAGTGTCGACGGAACGCCCACTGCAAGCGCGAATGCGCGCAACCAGATCGCCGCGCGCCGCATTTTCCAAGGAGAAATGGTACGGTTGGGTGGTCTCGAACCACCGACCTCAGGTGCCACAAACCTGCGCTCTAACCAACTGAGCTACAACCGCACTCGGGGCGCGCGATCCAAATCGCTTGGGTCGTCGCGTTGGCGGCTCACATACGGTCACTTCAGCCGATTTGCAAGCCTTAACTTCAGATTATCAAGCAAAAAGACCGGATGGCAAGCACCCGGCCCCTTGAGCAAATTTTGAATGGCCGTACAGCGCCGCGCGTCTTACCAGACGCGCAAAGGTCGCTGTAGCACTTTGAATTGCTGCATGTCTTTGTCGTTAAATCGAGGTCGATTGAAGGAGACATGCAGTAGGGACCGATCAGGCCTTGAAGGTGGAGACGACCTTTTCGGCGGCTTCCTTGCCAGGCTTGGCAACGTTCTCGGCGACCTTGCGGGTGGCTTCCTGCATCGACTTGGCCTGCTCGACGGCGACTTCGGCCTGCTTGCGGATGAAGGCGGTCTGCAGTTCGACCAGTTCAGAGAGCGACTTCACGCCGAGCAGCGCTTCCATGTGCGAGAGCGAGTTCTCGGCATTGGTGCGCAGCGCGTTGATCGCCTTGAGACCGAGCTCGACGGAGCCGGACTGGGCGCTTTCGAGCGTCGCTTCGACGGTCTTGGTTGCCTCTTCGGCGGCGGTCTTCATCTTGGCATAGGCGTCCTTCGACTGTGCGGCGCCCTTTTCGGCGAACTCGCGGAAGCTGTCGGCGAATTTCGTCGGGTCGAAGGAAAGGGCAAATGCGTCGTCGGTCTTCTTGGTAGCCATTGGTATGCGCTCCTTGGTGTGGCCCTCTTAAGAGGCGCCTCGGTGGGTGATGGCGATCTTATAATCGATCTCTTTGTGCATTGCAACAAAATTGTGCACCGCACAAAAGCCGCTGCTATTAACCTTGCGGGGCGAAAGGTACGCGGAGAGCGGGGCCTTCGCTGGACCCCCGCAGATGCGGCAGGTATTAATAGAGTGTTAACACGCAAGCGCCCCGTCAATAGGCCTGCCCATGCCCGCGAGACAGTATCCATTCATCGACATTGCCGTGCATGCACGGGTGCGGGAGCATTTTTCCCGCGGCGATGCGTCGGTTCTCTTCTCGAAGGACCTGGCGCGCGTCCTGTGGGCAAACGATCAGGGCGCCAAGCTGTTCGGCGTCGCTTCTGTCTACGACTTCATTGATAGTCCGATCAATCCGAACGACCTGTCGCTGCGCCAGTTGCGCGCCGCCGCGGCGCAGCTTGCCGCCGTCGGCGACCGGCGCCAATTGTTGATCCGGATCGCAGCCGGCTTCCGCAGGCTGCCGCTCAATGCAACCGTGGAGATGATCCGCATCCGGCCCGGCGAGGACGCCGTTCTCTTCACCGCTCCGCACAACGGCAAGGCGCTTTCGCCGGAAGACCGCGCCGCCGCCATGATCGCCGGGTTGGACGGACCGGACACACACATGGCCGTGCTCGACGACGACGGCGGCGTCGTCGCCCGGTCGCCAGGATTCGAGCATTTGGGGTTGTCGGACGACGTCCGGCGGACGCTCGTCTCGGCAGTGGCGCGCGAGAAGGATCGGCTGGTCAAGCGCCTCGTCGCGACCGAGAAGGGGCAATTGCCTGCGGCCATCGGCAGGATTTCCGATCACCCAGCCCTCCATCTTCTCTTCGCCGTTGAGGCCACACTGGAAGCGCCGGATAGCGGAGAGACCACCGCCACGGTCGAGCCAGATGCAATCGCCGCGGCGGCGGAGGTCGAGACCGAGCAAGATGCCGCTTCGCAGGCCGCGCCGGACGAGCCTGCCGAACCTCCGGTGCAGGAAGATGCCTCCGAGACCGTGTCGACGACGGAGCTCGCCAAAACCGAAGAGCAGCCGGCCGATACGGCGCCGATCGAGGAAGAGCAGAGCGAACCGGCACTCCAGTCCAACGAGGCGGCAAAGCCGATAGCGAGCGCAGAGACCCTCGAGTACGCGCCGCAAGCGGCGACATCGAACGCCGCCAGCGGCACGACCGCGGTGTCGGACTTCACCTTCACGCCGGGCAGCCGGGCAGTCCGCTTCGTCTGGAAGATCGACGCGGAGGGCCGCTTCAGCGAGATCTCCGAGGAATTCGCAGCCGCCGTCGGTCCGAAATCGGCCGGTGTGGTAGGCCTGACCTTCGCCGAGCTTGCAGAGCGCTACGATCTCGATCCCGACCACAAGATCAACGCGCTCCTGCATCGCCGCGATACCTGGTCCGGCAAGACTATCCTGTGGCCGGTCGAGGGGACGAGCCTCAAGGTACCGGTCGACCTCGCCGCGCTGCCGACCTATTCCCGTTCGCGTGAGTTCGACGGTTTCCGCGGCTTCGGTATCGTGCGGATTGCCGATGCGGTTGAGGACGAAAAGGCCAGCGGCTTGGCGCTCGCCCGTGTCGACACCCCCCGGGAAGAGGGGATGCCGGCCGAAGCTCCGGCCGAGGACACTCCCGTCTCCGCTGAAGATCAGACGGAAGCAGAGTTCCAGGCATCCGGCGCGGCCAATGCGCCGATGGGCGAACCTGCGACGGGAGACACGCCGACAGAGGACCCCTTCGCCGGCGAACGGCCAGCCCTTCGCATCGTCGATGCTCCGGCGCGCGCGCCCTCCGACAAGATCATCGATCTCGATGAGCATCGGCCGGCGGGCTCCGGGGTGCTGACTCGCGGCGAGCAGGCAGCCTTCCGCGAGATCGCACGGCAGCTCGGCGCGCATTTCGTTGAGCCGGCGCCACCGCCGAGTGCGGTGAGCAGCGATGATGCGCACTCGGCGGGCGTCGTGCCATCGGCAGAAGCCGCCGCCACCGAAAGCACGTCGGCGGATGATGCGACCGCTTCCCGTCAGAAGGAGACGGTTCCGACAGCCGGCGACGAGGCACCCCCTGCCCCGCGCGGCTGCGTCGGCATGAGCAGCGAAATCCTTGACCGCCTGCCGGTCGCGCTCCTCATTCATCACGGCGACGCGCTGCTCTACGCCAATCCGGAATTTCTGCGGCTGACCAGCTACCCGACGCTCGAGGCGTTCGATCAGGAGGGAGGCCTTGAAGCTCTCTTCGCCTATGGCCGCGAATCCGGGCAATCGGAGCCGGACGGGACGATGACCCTGGTGCGCGCCAATGGTCAGCTCGCTCCGGTCAGCGCCCATCTCCACTCGATCCAGTGGGAGGGGAGAAGCGCGCTGATGTTGGCGCTAAGCCCCGCTGCCGCCCGTGCCGTCGAGACGGCCACGCCGGAGGCACAGCGCTCGCCGGGGGCCGAGGCGCGGCTCAGGATGGAAATCGACGAACTCCGCTCGATTCTCGAGACGGCCACCGACGGCGTCGTGGTCCTTGGCCAGGAAGGCGACATTCGCACGATGAACCGCTCGGCAAGCGCGCTCTTCAACTATGATGAAGACGAGATGCGCGGAAAGCCGTTCGCCGCCCTCTTCGCGCATGAGAGCCAGAAGGCGGTGATCGACTACCTGCACGGCCTTTCCGGCCATGGCGTCGCAAGCGTGCTCAACGATGGCCGGGAAGTGATCGGCCGGGAGGCGGGCGGCGGCTTCATTCCGCTGTTCATGACCATCGGCCGGCTTTCCTCCTCCAACGGCTATTGCGCCGTCATCCGCGACATCACCCAATGGAAGCGGACCGAGGAGGAATTGCGCAACGCCAAGCGTGCCGCCGAGACCGCCAACGCTCACAAGACCGAGTTCCTCGCACGGGTCAGCCACGAGATCCGCACGCCGCTCAACGCCATAATCGGTTTTTCCGACATGATGGCGAGCGAGCATTTCGGACCGGTCGGCCATCCACGCTATATCGAATATGCCGGCGACATCGGCCGGTCGGGTCGGCATGTGCTCGACATCGTCAACGACCTGCTCGACATCTCGAAGATCGAGGCCGGCGAGATGGAGCTCGATTTCAGCGCCGTCGACCTCAACGAGGCCGTCTCCGAAGCCGTCTCGCTGGTGCAGCCGCAGGCCAACAGCCAGCGGGTGATCATCCGCACCTCGCTGTCCGGCTCGGTGCCGGAGGTCGTGGCCGACGGCCGCTCGATCAAGCAGATCGCGCTCAACATCCTGGCGAACGCCATCCGGTTTACGCCCTCCGGCGGGCAGATCGTCGTATCGACTTCATACGAGACGAATGGCAGCGTCATCCTCCGGATCCGCGACACCGGCATCGGCATGACCCGCAACGAGCTCGACCAGGCGATGAAGCCGTTCCGGCAGGTGACGACCGGCGGGCGCAAGCGCGGCGAAGGCACCGGCCTCGGCCTGCCGCTGACCAAGGCGATGGCCGAGGCAAACCGCGCCCAGTTCGCCATCAGCTCCGCGCCCAACGAGGGCACGCTGGTTGAGGTATCCTTCCCGTCGCAACGCGTCTTGGCGAACTGAGGGCCGATGCTGTAAGGAAATGTTGACCTGCGGCAGCCAGTTTGGCTGCCGCGCAGCACCTTGCCCCGGAACGCATCGTTTGCACTTCACCGCCAAAAACCTCAAGCGACGCTATGCCAGGTCGGGCACCGGCCTGACGCATCGGCTGCTCGCAAGCTGGTCCGGCCTCGCCTCGGCAATCGTGCTGATGCCGATCGTCGCTATCGCGTGGCTTGCGCTGACCGGCGGCGGCGCGGACTGGCCGCATCTCATCGAGAACGTCATTCCGCGCGCCACCGTCAGAACGCTGATGCTCGTCGGTCTGACGGGTGCTGCGACCGCCGTCGTCGGCATCGTGACGGCGTGGCTGGTGGCAACCTGCGAATTTCCGCTGCGCCGGCTCCTTTCCGCCATGCTCGTGCTGCCGCTTGCAATCCCGGCCTATCTCGCGGCCTACGCCTTCGGCGAGCTCCTGACCTTCACTGGACCGGTCCAGGGGCTCATCCGGGCGATCTTCGGTTTTCAGACGAGCCGGGACTATTGGTTTCCGGACGTGCGCTCGCTCGGCGGCGCGGTGCTGGTGATCAGCTCGGTCCTCTATCCCTATATCTATCTTGCCTGCCGCTCGATGTTTCTGATGCAGGGCCGTGCGGCCGCCGACGTGGCGCGCACGCTCGGCGCCGGGCCGCTCAAGGTCTTCCTGAAAATCCAGATCCCCATGGCCAGGCCGGCGATCGTGATCGGCCTGACGCTCGTCGCCATGGAGACGATGAACGACATCGGCGCGGTCGAGTTTCTCGGGGTCCAGACCCTGACCTTTTCCATCTTCGACACCTGGCTCAACCGTGGCAGCCTTGCCGGTGCGGCGCAGATCGCCTGCATCATGCTTGTCTTCATCGTCGCATTGATGATGGTCGAGCGCGCCGCCCGCCGCAGCCAGCGCTTCTCCAGCCAGAAGACGACGGCCGCCGTTCACGACGCGGTGCGCCTGGAGCTGGCCGGCTGGAAGAAATGGACCGCGACCCTCGTCTGTCTCCTGCCTGTTCTTTCCGGTTTTGCCGTCCCCTTCCTGGTGCTCGGCAACTACGCCTTCAAGCGGCTCGACCAATTTTTGGCGCCGCGCCTCCTCGACGCATTGCTGCACAGCGTCCTGGTCTCCGGTCTGACGGCATTCGTCGCGGTCTTCCTGGGTTTCGTCATGGCCTATGCGGCCCGCACCGGCCGCTCGCCGGTCACGGAAGTCGCCGGGCGGCTCGCCTCGTTCGGTTACGGCGTGCCGGGCACGGTGCTCGCCATTGGCGTGCTCTTTCCGCTCGCTGCACTCGACAATGGCCTGGATGCGTGGATGCGCGACCTTTTCGGCATTTCCACCGGTCTCGTCCTCAGCGGCACCGGCTTTGCGATCGTCTATGCCTGCGCGGTACGGTTTCTCACCATGGCCGAGGGGACGCTGGAGGCCGGCTTCCACAAGCTCTCGCCGCACCTCGACATGGCCGCGCGCGCGCTCGGCCGGACGAGCGCCCAGACCTTGCGCTCGGTGCTTCTGCCGATGATGCGCCCGGCGGTGCTGACATCGGCGCTGCTCGTCTTCATCGAAACGATGAAGGAGCTTTCCGCGACCATCATGCTGCGGCCGTTCAATTTCAATACGCTCGCCACCCTCGTCTACGAGGATGCGTCGCGCGCCAAGGTCGAGGATGCCTCGGTCGCCGCCATGATCATCGTCATCGCCGGCATGATCCCGGTCATTCTGGTGTCGCGGTCGCTTGAAAGCCGCTCATAGGACACATTCCCCGAGCACAAAAAAAGAGGCAGCTCGCGGCCGCCTCTGAAGTCATGCTAACCAACAAATGCTCGAGAACTCGGGACGTCATGTCTGTGACAGCATCGCTGCTGTGGCACCGGCGCCTTGATGGACCGGCCTCCAGTTGGCTCGACCATGCCCCGGCAAACCTTAACAAGACCTTACCGCCAGACCCGACAATCTTAGGAAATGGGCCGCAAGTCGGCTTGCTTGGTTAATTCCGCTGGCGCGTCCAGGTTGACCGACGCCGGCCCGCCCCTCAGGTCTTCAGCGCCTCCAGTCCGGCAAAGAGATCGAGAGCCTCAGGATTGGCGAGCGCCTCCTTGTTCTTGACCGGCCGGCCATGCACCACGTCGCGCACCGCGAGCTCGACGATCTTGCCGGATTTGGTGCGCGGAATGTCGGCGACGGGGATGATCTTCGCCGGCACGTGCCGGGGCGAGGCGCCGGTGCGGATCCGTGCCTTGATCGCTTGCGTCAGCTCCTCGGTCAGCGCAACGTCGGGCGCCAGGCGCACGAACAGGATCACCCGAACGTCGTCCTGCCAGTCCTGGCCGATGCAGAGCGCCTCGGCGACCTCCGGCATCTGCTCGACCTGATTGTAGATTTCGGCCGTGCCGATGCGCACGCCGCCCGGATTGAGCGTCGCGTCGGAGCGGCCGTGAATGACGATGCCGCCATGCGGCGTCCATTCGGCAAAGTCGCCATGGCACCAGACATTGTCGAAGCGCTCGAAATAGGCGGCGCGATACTTGGCGCCCTCGGGATCGTTCCAGAACATCACGGGCATCGACGGAAACGCGCTGGTGCAGACGAGCTCGCCCTTCTCGCCGCGCACCGGCTTGCCCTCGTCGTTCCAGACGTCGACGGCAAGGCCGAGCCCCGGGCCTTGGATTTCGCCGCGCCAGACCGGCTTCAGCGGGTTGCCGAGCACGAAGCAGGAGACGATGTCGGTGCCGCCGGAAATCGAGGCGAGCTGGACGTCGGATTTGATCCCCTCATAGACGAAAGAGAAGCCCTCCGGCGAAAGCGGCGAGCCGGTCGAGGTCATCAGCCTGAGCGCCGAGAGATAGTGCGTCGTCGCCGGCGTCAGCCCGCCTTTGCGTACCGCATCAATGTATTTTGCCGAAGTCCCGAACACGGCGAAGCGCTCCTCGGCCGCGAAGTCGAAGAGGACGTTGCCGTCCGGATGGAAGGGCGAGCCGTCATAGAGGCACAAGGTTGCGCCGACTGCCAGGCCGGAGGCCAGCCAGTTCCACATCATCCAGCCGCAGGTGGTGAAGTAGAAGAGCCTCTCGCCCTCTTTCAGGCCGCAGTGGAAGCGGTGCTCCTTGAGGTGCTGGAGAAGCGTTCCGCCGGCGGAATGCACGATGCATTTCGGCACGCCCGTCGTGCCGGAGGAGAACAGGATGTAGAGCGGATGGCTGAAGGGCAGGCGCTCGAAGGCAAGCGGCTTGGCTTGGAACGCGGCGATGAAATCGGGAAGCGTCACGCCGCCGTCAATTGCCGCTGCAAGTGCGGCGCTGTCGCCGGCATAGGGGACGACGAGGGTCGGCACACGAAGCGTCTTCGCCACGGCGCGCACCTTCGCGTCGACGTCTTGGCGCTTGCCGTTGTACCAGTAGCCATCGCAGGCGACGAAGAGCTTTGGACCTATCTGGCCGAAGCGGTCGAGAACGCCCTGTTCGCCGAAATCCGGAGAACAGGAGGACCAGATGGCGCCGAGCGAGGCGGTGGCGAGCATCAGCGCGATCGTCTCCGGCAGGTTCGGCATCATCGCCGCGACACGGTCGCCGACGCCGATCCCCTGCGCCTTCAGCGCCTGCTGCAGACGTGAGACGAGATTGCGCAACTCGTCCCACGAAAGTCGATAGCGGACCTTGTCTTCGCCACGGAAGATCAAGGCGTCATCGCCACCGCTGCCACGCAACAGATTTTCGGCAAAGTTGAGTTTCGCGTCGGGGAAGAAGCGGGCTTCGAGCATCCGCTCGCCGTCGATCAGCGCTCGACCGCCGCGCTCACCGACGACGCCGCAATGCTCCCAAACGGCAGTCCAGAAATCGCCGCTCTCCGCCACGGACCAGCCGTGAAAGGCATCGTAGTCGGAGAACCTGCGGCCGAAGCACGCTTCGCACCAGGTCATGAATTGCGCCATCGGGCTCCGCGCGAGCGTCTCGGCATCCGGAACCCACAAAGGTCGATCTGTTTGCATGCGTTCCTCCACTCCCTCTGCCCTGTTCTATACCATGCTGCAACGCAAAATAAACAGCGTGCACGGCAGCGCCACCTCCTTGAACACGACATTTCCATGTCAGTTGCATTTGCCCTCTTCAAGGCCTATCCAGACGGTTTCACCAAGGGCGATGCCGACCGACCGAAATGTCCAGACCCATCCGGAAAATATCGCGCGTCTTGAGGCTGCGCCTGCAGCGTCGCCATTTCGTCTGGTCTGCCGCAGTCGGGGTCATTCTCGCCCTCGGTTACAACGCCGCCCTGCCCCTGCTCGTCTCGACCACCGGCGTGCGCGCAGCGATGGAGCGGACGCTCGACAGCTGGTCTGGCGGCAAGAGCAGGATCAACGGTGAACCGACCGTCCGGCTCTGGCCCGAACCGCTATTGACCTTGCCGTCGGCGACGATCGAAACCAGAGGGCCCGAACCCCGTCCGCTCGCCGAAATTGGCCGCATCACCGCATCGTTCAGTCCGCTTTCGACGCTTCTCGGCGATCCGACGCTGGAGGACATAAGCCTTGTCGATCCCGTCGTCACAATCGAGCGCCGGGCCGACGGCACGATCAACTGGCAAAAGCCGCATTGGCTCGCCCCGTCCGAAGCCGCCGCATCGGCTCAGGAAAGCCCCTTCGGCGACATCGCGATCGAGAATGGCCGGCTGATCGTGCTCGACCGGATGGCTGACGGCAGCGACATCGACATTCCCGGAATTTCCGGCACGATCAAGTGGCCCTCCTTTGCCGGACGATTGAGCACGCAACTGTCGGCACGGCTCGCCGGCGAGGAGGTCGCCTGGGCGTTCGTCTGCGACGATCCGCTCTCGCTCTTGGCGAAACGAAACGCGCCGCTGAAGACGTCGATCACATCGGCGCCGCTGACCTTCTCCTTCGAGGGCGTCGGCAAGCTTTCGTCCGTTCCCTTCGCGTCCGGCCATCTGCAGATGTCCGCAGCTTCCCTTCAAACGCTCACTGAGTGGTATCACGGCGGCTCGACAGCGACGCTCCCGCCGGGAGGGCTCAGCATCGACACCAGAGTGACCACCGGCGAGAAGACGCTGAAGCTCGACGAACTGGCATTCACCATGGGCGGCGCCAGCGCGACAGGCGTACTCGATATCTCCCTTACGGACGGCAAGGCGCCGAGCATAGAAGGGACGCTCGCCTTCGATCGCATCGACCTCAACGGCGTTCCCGTCGCCGCGCTTTCACCGCTTGGTCGGGACGACCGCCTTTGGCGTCTGGTGGAGAGCTTTGTCGCTGCCTGGCAAACGGACGTTCGCCTTTCCTCACAGGAGGTCCTCGCCGGTCCCCTGCATCTGACCGACGTCGCCGCCGGGGTGTTGATCGATGGCAAGCGCGCCTCGCTCGACATCGGCGACAGCAACTACGCCAATGGCAGCCTGAGCGGCCGCGTCGTGCTCTCGGATGAAGGGCTGGACCATGGCGGCCGATTGCAGGCGCGCCTCAAGGACGCCGATTTCGGCGCAGTGCTCGGCAGCTTCGGCCTCAACGGTCCTGCGCCGGCCGGCCGGGGCATTCTCAGCATCGACATCGGTACCGATCATCCCGTCTGGGCCACGGGACTTGGCGACATATGGGGCAATCTCACCTTGTCGCTGGCGAATGGCAGCATCGCCGGCTTCGATGCCCACGCCTTCGCCGATCTCGTCCGCAAGGGCGAGTTCTTTTCGCTTTCTCAGGCGAAGGAGGCGAGCTTCGACTTCCAGGTGGCGAACGTGAAGGCCAGCTTTGCCGACGGCACGGCGCGGCTCGACCGGGCCGATTTCACCGGAACGTCGGGCAACCTGTCCGTCGCCGGCGTCGTCCCGTATCGCAACGGCAGCTTGGCGCTTGCCGGAACGCTTCAAGCCGAGGCGCCCAGCAGCAACCAACCGGTTCGCTTCTTCGTCGGCGGCTCCTGGCCGAATGCGGTGATCTCGCCGCTTTCCGTTCTCGTCGCTCCGAAATAAGGCTCAGCCAATGGCCGCAACGGCGGCGCGCTCATCCTTTTCGCGCTGGACTTCCCGGCGCTTGGTGACGATCGATGCGACGACCACGCCCAAGGCGACGATACCGATCAGGATGGTGCAGATCGCATTGATCTCCGGCGTCACGCCGAGTCTCACCTGGCTGTAGATCTTCATCGGCAGCGTCGTGGCGCCCGGTCCGGTGGTGAAGCTCGAGATGACGAGATCGTCGAGCGAGAGGGTGAAGGCCAGGACCCAGCCCGAAAATACCGCCGGCGCGATCACCGGTAGGGTGATGGCGAAGAAGGTCCTGACCGGGGTCGCGCCGAGGTCCAGTGCCGCCTCCTCGATCGACTGGTCGAAACTCAACAGGCGTGACTGCACCACGACCGCGACGAAGCACATGGTGAAGGTGATGTGGGCGAGCGTGATCGTCCAGAAGCCGCGATCAAGCCCGATCGCCACGAACAGCAGCAGCAGCGACAGGCCGGTGATCACCTCCGGCATGACCAGCGGCGCATAGACCATGCCGGAGAAAAGCACGCGTCCGCGAAAGCGCGAATAGCGCACCAGCGCCAGCGCCGCCAATGTGCCGAGCACCGTCGCGCAGGTTGCCGACAGCAGCCCGACGCGAATGGTCACCCAGGCGGCATCGAGGAGCCCCTGATTGTGCCAGAGCTGGCTGTACCACTTGGTGGAAAAGCCGGCCCACACGGTCACGAGTTTCGACTCGTTGAAGGAGAAGATCACCAGAAGCACGATCGGCAGGTAAAGAAAGCCGAAGCCGAGCGCGACGGAGGCGATATTGAAGCGGGACCACTTTTCCATGTCCTATCTGCCCTCGCTATCGGCCTTGGCCTGGACGTTCTGGAAATAGACGATCGGGATCACGAGGATCATCAGCAGGATGATCGCCACCGCCGAGGAGACCGGCCAGTCGCGATTGGCATTGAACTCGTTCCACAGCGTCTTGCCGATCATCAGCGTCTCCGATCCGCCGAGCAGGTCCGGAATGACGAACTCGCCGACGGCCGGAATGAAGACGAGCAGGCAGCCGGCGACCACGCCAGGCAGCGACAACAGGAAGGTGACGCGCCAGAAGGCGCTGATCGGCGTGCAGCCGAGGTCCTGCGCCGCTTCGATCAGCGAGTGATCCATCTTCTCCAGCGCCGAATAGATCGGCAGCACCATGAAGGGAAGATAGGAATAGACGATGCCGATATAGATCGCGGCATTGGTGTTAAGGATGATGAGCGGCTGGTCGATGACGCCGATCGCCATCAGGAACTGGTTGAGCAGCCCTTCGGGTTTCAGGATGGCAATCCAGGCATAGACGCGGATCAGGAAGCTCGTCCAGAAGGGCAGGATCACCAGCATCAACAGCATCGGCCGGATCGCGCGCGGCGCCCGGGCCATGCCGTAGGCGATCGGATAGCCGATCATCAGCGTCAGGAAGGTCGAGATGGCGGCGATGACGACGCTCGACACATAGGCGTTGAAATAGAGCGCGTCCTCGGTCAGCCAGACATAGTTGTCGACGGAGAATTCGCGGGCCTTCTCCAGCATGCCCGCCAGCCCGCCGGCCAGATCGAAGACCGGCGTATAGGGCGGCATGGCGACCGTGGTCTCAGACAAAGAGATGCGGAAGACGATGAAGAAGGGAATGAGGAAGAAGAACAGGAGCCACGCATAGGGGATGATGATCACCAGGCGGCTCATAAGGGCTGAGGCAAGTTTCGCCATGGCTCAATCCTTCAACACTACGCCCGAATCTTCGCCGAATGAGATCCAGACCTGCTGGTCGTAACCAAGCGGATCCTCGACGGCGCGCACTGCATTCAGCGACGACGCCTTGACGACCTTGCCGTCCTTAAGGCGCACGTGGAAGACGGTCATGTCGCCGAGATAGCCGATGTCCCAGATCTCGCCCTCGGCCGCGTTGATCGGTGCGTGGGCGGGCGGCTGGCGGCTGATCCTGATCTTTTCCGGACGAATGGCGACGGCGGCCTTTGCACCACTTGCCGGTTTCTCCGCCGAGGCCATGCGAAGCGCAATGCCGCCGGTTGTCTCGATCCGGACGGAGCCGCCTTCGGCCGCGGTCACTGTGCCGTCGAACAGGTTCACGTCGCCGATGAAGTCGGCGACGAAGCGCGAATTCGGCGCTTCGTAGATCTCGGCCGGCGTCGCCACCTGGACGACCTTGCCGTGGCTCATGACGGCAATGCGGTCGGCCATGGTCATCGCTTCTTCCTGGTCATGGGTGACGATGACGAAGGTAAGGCCGAGTTCCTGCTGCAGATCCATCAGTTCGAACTGGGTTTCCTCGCGCAGCTTCTTGTCGAGCGCGCCGAGCGGTTCATCGAGCAGCAGCACCTTGGGCCGCTTGGCCAGCGAACGGGCAAGCGCCACGCGCTGTCGCTGGCCGCCGGACAGCTGATGCGGCTTGCGCTGGGCGAATTTCTCGAGCTTGACGAGCTTCAGCATCTGTCCCACCCGCTCGGCGATATCGGCCTTCGGCATGCCGTCCTGCTTCAAGCCGAAGGCGATATTGTTCTCGACCGTCATGTGCGGGAACAGCGCGTAGGACTGGAACATCATATTGACCGGCCGCCGATAGGGCGGGATGCCGGCGAGGTTCTGGCCGTCGAGAATGATCTCGCCCGACGTCGGCTGTTCGAAGCCAGCGAGCATGCGCAACAGGGTCGACTTGCCGCAACCGGATGCGCCGAGCAGTGCGAAGAATTCGCGCGTGTAGATGTTCAGCGACAGGTCGTCGACGGCGGTGAAGTCGCCGAACTTCTTGGTCACGTTCTTGACGGAAATGAATGGCTTGGAGGCGGGGTCCGCCCATGGTGCGAAGGAACGCCGGATACTACCGAGAGACTTCATCATATAACCCCGAAGTGCCGCAATCGATGGACGCGGCGCCGCTCCGTTGCCGGCTGAACCGCTTCCGAAATCCCCCTCAAGAAATTGCCCGGATGTGAGGTCCGGGCAATTCGTTTCCGCTCCTACTGACCGGTTACGATCTTCGTCCAGAGCCTTGTCAGTACGCGCTGCTCCTTGGCCTCAAACGGTCTCGTCGTGAACAGCTTCTGCATTACGGCGTCCGACGGGTAGATGGCTGTGTCTTCAAGCACTTCCTTGTCGAGGAACTGTTGCGAGGCCTTGTTGCCGTTGGCGTAGAAGACGTAGTTCGACGCCTTGGCGATGACTTCCGGCTTCATCATGTAGTTGATGAACTCGTGCGCCTCGGCCGCATGCGGCGCATCGGCGGGGATCGCCAGCACGTCGAACCACATCTGCGCGCCTTGCGCCGGGATCGAATAATCGACCGTCACGCCGGCCTTCGCCTCGGCCGCACGGTCGCGCGCCTGGAAAATATCGCCGGAGAACCCGACCGCTAGGCAGATATCGCCATTTGCCAGCGCATTGATATATTCCGACGAATGGAACTTGCGGATATAGGGCCGGACCTTCAGGAGCAGATCGGCGGCCTTTTCAAGATCGGCGGCCTCGTGGCTGTCCGGATTGAGGCCGAGATAGGTCAGCGCCGACGGCATGATATCGGTCGGCGAATCGAGCAGATGAATGCCGCAATCCTTGAACTTCGCCGCGATCTCGGGATTGAAGATGACATCCCAGTTCGGCTTCTCGTCGGTGCCGAGAATTTCCTTCATCTTCTCGACATTGTAGCCGATGCCGGTGGTGCCCCACATGTAGTCGACGGCATATTCGTTGCCCGGATCGTACTTCGCCGTACGCTCCATGATCACGTCCCACATGTTCGCGAGATTCGGCAACTTCGATTTGTCGAGCTTCTGGAACACGCCTGCGGCGATCTGGCGCTGCAGGAAGCTCGCAGTCGGCACGACGACGTCGTAGCCGGAGCCGCCGGCGAGCAGCTTGGTTTCGAGGATTTCATTGGAATCAAAGACGTCATAGACGACCTTGATGTTGGTCTCCTTGGTGAAATCCGCAAGGATGCTGTCGTCGATATAATCCGACCAGTTATAGACGTTGACGACCCGCTCCTGGGCGGAAGCGAGCGTGGCCGCTCCTGCAAGCATGGCGGCCGCCAAGGTTGCGACGATGAGTTTGGACATACAACTCCCCTCATTTTTCGATCGTGAGACAAGTCGCCCATTTTGCCGCGGTCGCGCCCTGTCCGGTGTTCGTTGCCATGCCGAAGTTAGGCATGTTTCGCCATAACCTCAAGCGCTTTCGCACAGGGCAAATCTGCCATCCCCCAGTCGTTTTCAGATTCACAAGCACAAGCAAAATCCGGGGCTTATGCGCCGCTCCGCGCCTCACCGGCGGCACGCCACGCCAGCTCCGTCCATGCCTCGGCGCGAGCGGTCTACGCGACACGGAAAAGACCTGCTGTCGCGGGCGCAAGCAATCGCGAATACGGCTATTGAAAATCGAAGACGCTCAAGCCCGTCGCCATCTCGTCCAGACCCAAGGGGCGGGTGACAGGCGGCTCGGCGCGAGCCAGACAGCCCTGGCGCTCGCACAGGCGGCAGACCGGGCCGACGGTGATCGCCGGCAAGCGCGCGGCCCCGTAAACCGTCTCCTGCGCGAAACCGGCATCGCAGCCGATCAACAGCGCGGTGCGCCTGACCCGCTCCTGAAATGCTGCCTGGGGTCCCTCGACCGTCCGGGCAATTGTCAGGAACCCGCCGCCGTCCGTCATCTCCACCCGATCGACAAGGATCTGCCCCGGCACCGCGAAGGCGGCATGGATGTTGAGCTTCGGGCAGGCACCGCCGAAGCGGGCATGCGGAAAGCCCTGCGCTCCGGCGCGGCGCAGCCGATGGCCGGCATTGTCAATTTCCATCAGGAAGAAGGGAATGCCGGCGGCGCCGGGCCGCTGCAACGTCGTCAGGCGACTGGCCGCCTGCTCGAACGACACCTGAAAGCGTGCCCTCAAGAGGTCGATGTCGTATTTGGCCCGCTGGGCTGCGGCATGGAAGGCCGCGTAGGGCATCATCAGCGCATGGGCGGCATAGCGTGCAAGCTCGAAACGGCCGATGCGGCGCGCCTCCGCGGTCGAGAAGGGAATCTGGCCGAGCTCTGCCACGATCGCCTCGTGACAGGCGATCGATGCGACCTCCATGGCGGTTTCCAGCATCTGATCGAAGGGCGACAGCCGCTCGGAAATGAAAAGGCGCATCGAGTGGCGGTCGAAACGGCGGCGGAGATTCGGCATGACGTGTACCGGCAAGGTCCGCACGACAAGGCCGTGCTCCCTCTTCAGCCAGGCCTTCAGAACCCCTGCGAGGTCTTCGCCCGGCGACAGGCTCGCATGGAACGCCTCCATCGCCTCCTCGATGCGGGCGAAATGGTTCGGCCGCGCCTCGAGGGTCTCCCGGACCTCGTCGATCGGCAGCCGCGTGTCGGCAAGCGTCGCCATGTGCCCCTGACCGGCCAGGAGTTCCGCCAGGTCCTTCAGGCGCGAAGCCTGTTCGCGATAGGCCCGGTAGAGCTTGACGACGCCGCCCGACACGTTGGGGGCGGCTTCGGTGACCTCGATCAGCTCCTGATCTCCCGGCAGCTCGCCGGCAAGCAGCGGATCGGCAAAGACCTCGCGCAACTGCGTGAGGCTGCCGCCGGCCTCGCCCTGCAATTCGTCGAGATCCACCTTGTAGACCGAAGCCAACTTAAGCAGCAGCTGCACCGTCAACGGCCGCTGGTTGCGCTCGATGAGGTTCAGGTAGGACGGCGAGATGCCGAGCGCCTCCGCCATCGCCGTCTGGGTCAATTGAAGCCCGTTGCGGATTCGTCTGACACGCGGCCCGGCGAAGATCTTGTTCTCGGCCATTTGTCACTCCCTTTACAGAATCTCCACCGGAGCGTCTTTGACAATGTTTACAGCTTTACTGCTTCACCTTGTCAAACACAAGACAAGGTAACCCCTTTTGCGGCGGCGGCACAGCAATAGATGTGGCTTGTTTCTGCAGCGCAATGTAAAAACTGTCATATCAGTTCACGGTATTAGCGAGCTAAGACGAAAGTTGCAGAGCTCATGATTTTGACGGGGAGATATGCATGACTGATTTTTACAAACTCGTACCGAGCGCACCGCAGGGCCGCTTCGACGGCATCGAGCGGCCCTACTCCGCCGCGGACGTGCAACGCCTCCGGGGCTCGGTCGAGATCCGTTATTCACTCGCGGAGATGGGCGCGAACCGCCTCTGGAAGCTCATTCACGAGGAGGACTTCGTCAATGCGCTGGGCGCGCTCTCCGGCAACCAGGCCATGCAGATGGTCCGCGCGGGCCTGAAGGCGATCTATCTTTCGGGCTGGCAGGTTGCGGCCGACGCCAACACCGCCTCGGCAATGTATCCGGACCAGTCGCTCTATCCGGCCAACGCTGCGCCGGAGCTCGCCAAGCGCATCAATCGCACCCTGCAGCGGGCCGACCAGATCGAAACCGCGGAAGGAAAAGGCCTTTCGGTCGACACCTGGTTCGCGCCGATCGTCGCCGACGCGGAAGCCGGTTTCGGCGGGCCGCTCAACGCCTTCGAGATCATGAAGGCCTTCATCGAGGCCGGTGCAGCGGGCGTCCACTACGAGGACCAGCTCGCCTCGGAAAAGAAGTGCGGCCATCTCGGCGGCAAGGTGCTGATACCGACCGCGGCGCATATCCGCAACCTGAACGCCGCCCGGCTTGCTGCCGACGTCGTGGGCACGCCGACGCTGGTCATCGCCCGCACCGACGCGGAAGCGGCCAAGCTGCTCACCTCGGACATCGACGAGCGCGACCGGCCCTTCGTCGACTACGATGCCGGCCGTACCGTGGAAGGCTTCTACCAGGTGAAAAACGGGATCGATCCCTGCATTGCCCGCGCCATCGCCTATGCGCCGCATTGCGACCTCATCTGGTGCGAGACCTCGAAGCCGGATCTCGAACAGGCGCGCAAATTCGCCGAAGGCGTGCACAAGGCGCATCCGGGCAAGCTGCTCGCCTATAATTGCTCGCCGTCGTTCAACTGGAAGAAGAACCTCGACGACGCGACGATCGCCAAGTTCCAGCGGGAGCTCGGCGCCATGGGCTACAAGTTCCAGTTCATCACGCTCGCCGGCTTCCATCAACTGAACTTCGGCATGTTCGAGCTGGCGCGCGGCTACAAGGACCGGCAGATGGCCGCCTATTCGGAGCTGCAGGAAGCGGAGTTCGCGGCCGAGGTGAACGGTTATACGGCGACCAAGCACCAGCGCGAAGTCGGCACCGGCTATTTCGACGCCGTGTCGCTGGCGATCACCGGCGGCCAGTCGTCGACGACGGCGATGAAGGAATCGACCGAACACGACCAGTTCCGCCCGGCGGCGGAATGAGGGAAGGCGTGAAATGAAGACTGGGGCGCGGACATCCCTGCCCGTTGCGCGCCCCGGAACACCGAAAATTCTCGAACCGCAAGCGGACAGGAAAATGGTTTCCGCCGCATCCGGCTCTAAGCTTTGAAGGAGCACTCCCATGACAGTACAGACACGCGTCAAGGAACGGGCCGAGGAACAGTCGTCGGCCATGACCGCGGACCAGCAGGCGGCGATCCGCATGGTCGCCAACGACCTACACCGCCTCAACCAGTCGGTCATGAAGGCCGTCGAGGCCGGCGTCTCGGTCGAACTGGTGCGCTCGGCACGCCATCACGGCGGCGACGGCAACTGGGGCGACCTGCTGATCCCGGTCATCGTCACCCAGGGCCGGCCGTGATGGTGGCACTCGCCGCGGCGGCCGCGCTCATGCTCGGCGCGGTGCTCTGGCAGGAGATCCAGTACCGCAGCACGCAAGCGCTCCAGGTCCGGGTTTTCCTCAAAGATCTCGTCGATTGATCGACTGAACGGATAGCGTAGCGGCCGGTGCAATGCCGGCCGCAACGCATTCTGCGGTCAGGCGGCAGTCCGCCGGGGCCGCTTGCCGGCAAAGAGATCCGCATGGCTGCGGAGCAACCGTGTCAGCCGGTCGACGACGGTGCGGATGTCCCGGCGGTGGCGGTCCTCGTTGTTCATGACGATCCATTGGCGATGCCGGAGCAGCCCGATCTCGTCGCCCGCCCGCTCCAGTTGCGGGTCGAGATCGCCGACGAAACAGGGAAGCACCGCCTTGCCGGCCCCGGCGCGGGCGAGGTCCAGGAGGGACCGGGGACGACTGACCGTTGCGACGATCCGGCCGGATGCGTTTTCGTGCGGCCAGCGCAGATAGGCCGAAAGCGCGTCGTCCTCGGCGACGGCGACCCAGCGATCTGATCCGCCGGGGGCGTTCTTCTGGCGATAGGCGGCATAGGCGACCTCGCCGACCGGCCGCGAGGCGAGATAGGTCTCCTCCGGCTCGAAGGCGCGAATGCCGATGTCGCTCTCCCGATAGGCAAGACTTGCCCGCGCCTCGCCGATCGACAGCGAAATGGCGAACGTGTCCCTTTCCGTGCAGATCGCCGGGAAGTTTTCGGCGATCAGCCAAGATCCCCAGGTGCCCGCCGCAATGCGGACGAGCGTGGCTCCCTCGCCCTCCTTCTGCCAGCTTTCGACCTTGCGGGCCGCCGCTTCCATCTCCTGCAACTGCTCGAACAGGAAGCGGCCGTCGGCCGTCAGTGCATAGCCGGTCTGGCTGCGCACGAACAAGGCGCGGCCCGTGCGCTCCTCGAGTTCCAGCATCCGCCGTCCGATCGTCGCAGGGCTCAGCCCCGTCGCCTGCGCCGCACCGGTCAACCCGCCGCCACGCGCCACGGTCATGAAACAGCGATAGACATCCCAGTCCATGTTTTTCATGATTGAAAAACGTATGAGGAAATCGGCTGTATGTAAAACAGTTTCAGGTGCATAAAAGAGGAGATGCCCAAGAATTGAGGAGCATCACGATGGATATGATGGCAATGGCCGTACTGTTCGACATGGCCTCGAGAAACCGCCGCTCGGACGAAGAATTCGAGCGCCGATCAAGAGGCCGCACGGAAACCCTGGCGGAAAACCTGCTCGCCGCGCTCTTCCGCACATCGCGACCGGCCGAAAGACGCGACGATTGCGGCGGCATTCCGTGCATGGCCCCCTAGGAATCATGCGATCAAATGAAGACGCCGCGCATCGAGGATGCGCGGCGTTCGGTTTATCGTGCGTTGTAGAGGAAGGACGGCCCTATGCGGCGCGATAGGCCTGGCCGGCTCCGCTCTCCGGCTCCAGGCGGAACTGCTCGACCAGCATCATCAACGTATCGGCCTGGGTGGCCAGCGCGCGGCTGGTAGCCGTCGCCTCCTCGACCATGGTGGCGTTCTGCTGGGTCATCTGGTCCATCTGATTGACGGAGCCGTTGACCTCGTGCAGAGCCGTCGCCTGATCGCGGCTCGCGGTGGCGATCATCTCGACATGCTGGCTTACGGTGACGATCTGCGCGCTGATCGAGGCGAGCACCGCACCCGTTTCCTTGACGAGCAGCGAGCCGGAACTGACCTCGTCCGTCGATTTGTTGATCAGGCCCTTGATTTCCCGCGCTGCCTCGGCCGAGCGCTGCGCCAGTTCGCGTACCTCCTGCGCCACGACCGCGAAGCCCTTGCCCGCCTCGCCGGCGCGCGCCGCCTCGATGCCGGCGTTCAAGGCAAGCAGGTTGGTCTGGAAGGCGATGTCGTCGATCACTTCGATGATCTGTTCGATCTGGCGCGAAGCATCCTCGATGCGGCCCATGGCGGCGATGGCATTGGCGACAACGGTCGCCGAGCTGTCAGCGCTCCGCTTGGTTTCGGTAACCGACTGGTTCGCCTCGTGGGCGCGCTCCGCCGAGGAACGCACAGTGGCGGTGATCTGGTCGACGGCGGCGGCCGTCTGCTCGAGCGAAGCGGCCTGTGCCTCGGTTCGCCGCGACAGCGCATCGGCGGAATGGTGCATGTTGGCCCCGCTCTGTTGGATCGCCTGGGCATTGCCGCGGATCTGCGCCAGCGTGTCCTGAAGGCGGATGAGCGATCCGTTGAAGTCCTGCCGCAGTTGCTCGAGGCGGCCGTGGAACGGCACCTCGATCTGCTGGGAGAGGTCGCCCTGGGCGAGCCGACCGAGGCCGGCGGCAAGTTCGCTGACGGCGACATCGATCTGCCGGTCGAGCTCGCGCTTATCCGCATCGTTGCGGCTGCGTTCGGCTTCGGCCCGGGCACGCTCTTCCGCGCTCTCGGCCTCGATTCGCACCTTCGAGAGGGCGTTCTCCTTGAAGACGCCGAGCGCGCGCGCCATGTCGCCGATCTCGTCACGTCGCGCATCGCCGTCGATCGCCGTATCCAGCCTGCCGTCGGCGAGCCGGCGCATGGCGGCGGTGATCTGTCCAATCGGCCGTTTCAACGTCAGCGTCAGCGCGATTCCCGCGAGCAGGGCGATCACGACGCCGGCCACGGTGGCAGCGACAGAGATCTGATTGGCTTCTTCGCGCTCGGTGCCGGCGGCGACCTTCTGCTGCTCGGCAAATCCGGTAAGATCATTCCAGATTTCATTAATCGAGGCTCCGGCCGCGTTGAATTCCACCGTTCGCTTGTCGGTGATCTCGACCAGTGAAGCGCCGTCCTTCTTCATCACGTTTATGATCGGCAAGACCGTTTCGGCCATCGCATCGAAGAAGCTCAGGTCCTTCGCGATGCCGCGCAAGGTCGTGAGGTTGGACTGAACGGCCAGGAACTTATCCAGAAGCTTCTGGCGGTTCTCCTCGGTCGTGTTGCCGAGGAAGGCGGCCGTGGCGATCTGAATATCGGTGATCGAGGCAGACAGCCGGCGCGTGGCGGTCAGGACCGACTCCGTCGCGGCGATCTTGCCGTCGAGCTCAGCGAATATCTGCGTCGCCTCGCGCATCTTTCCGACGGAGGCGGCCTCCAGGCGGAAGCTGGCATTGCGGAAACGATCAACAAATTTCGCCAGGGTGGCCAGCGTTTCGGGACCCGCCGGCGCCTTGATCAGCGCACCAATCGCCCCGGCTGCCGAATTAACCGTTTCGGCGAGCGACTTCTCGCCCTTGGGCAACAGGGTGAAGATGTCGCGCTGCGTGCGGCTGATCTGCGGGAAAAGCTCCTTTGCGACCTTCAGTTTTTCCTCGACCGTTATCGCTTTGCTGACCTCGGTGGCGAACTCGGTATAGAACCGGCTCGCGCGCATGAGCTTCTCGGCGTTGCGCAGCATCGTCTTTGCCGCATTCTCATCCTTGCGCACCTCGTATTGCAGCCGTTTCGTTTCTTCGTTGATCTTCACCTGCTCGGCGGCCAACAGCTCGAGATTGGCCTTGGTCGCCGTGCGTAGTTTCTTTTCCCCCTCGTGCAGGGTCCAGAGTTCGTCGATGCGGGCTTCGATATCGTTCGTAGCGCCGATCGCGGCGCCCAGTTCCGTCTCGCCGCTTGCACCTGCGACCTGCGCCGCCGTGTCGGCCAGGACCTCCTTCTGCGCGGCGATCGTGTCCTTGACCGCCTTGCGGCTCTCCTCGGTGGTCTCGTGCAGGAACTGGTTCATTCCGGCATAAACATCCTTGAAGCCGCTCAGCGTCTGCAGGACGCTGTTCGAGATCTCCATGCGGCCCTGCAGCAGGCCCGAGGCATAGAGGCCGGTGATACCGACCGCAGTGATGCTGACGACGAACGGCAGGATGAAGAACAGAACCTTCGTCTGGATCTTGAAGCGGGCAAGAATCCTGTCAATGAACATGGAAAACACCTTGGCTCCCAGCGCGCGTTTGGCCTCCCCCATGGCAGCTGGCGTCCAAACAGGACACCGAAGCGCCACCCGATGCGCAAACAGGCTGATGTTTTTCGGAAATCATGCGGCGCACGCCGCCAGTCCGTCGGCAATCATTGCGGGACCGCACCGCTTCTGCGGCGAGGACCTGACGGACTCACGTCATCCGCATATTCGTTTTGAACGATTAAGATTCCTATAAGCGCGGCGTACGCCCGAGGCCCGGTCGAAACCGGCGCCGGTTACTTGCGCTCGCGTCCGCGGCAAACCGCCCGCGGAATGCGTTCGATGGAGGCGAAGGAGAAATCAGAGGGAGGAAAAGATTGCCAAAGCGACGATCGCGAAAAGTGCAAGAGTGGCGGCGAAAGCGATCAGTTCGCCTTGCGCGCGGCTTTCATCGGCGCGGGCGATGGCAATAGCACGGGGACGGCGACGTTGCTGGCTCATGGCATCCTGTCCTTCCTGTTTGGCAGGACCGTTCGGGTCTTGCCATGCGCTTCATGGTGCAACCATCCCGCGGCTGAGGAAAGGCCATGAATTGGAAACAGTCTGGTCTGCGTTCTGAGACCGTACCGCCAGTCCTCGGCGGGCTGTGGAAGCCATTTGCAAAGCAGGTTCGACTATTTCCCTTAACAATGGCTGAAGAGGCAAATCACCATTTTGCCTCGCGGTTATACGTCTTGACCGGCAGCAAAGCCGGATGCCCAGGCCCATTGGAAATTGTAGCCGCCCAGCCATCCGGTGATGTCAACGCATTCGCCGATGAAATAGAGGCCGGGGATGTTCGTCGCTTGCATGGTCCGCGAGTCGAGCGCGCGCGTGTCGACGCCGCCGAGGGTCACTTCGGCGGTCCGGTAGCCCTCGGTTCCGGCCGGCTTCAATGTCCAGGCCTGGATGGAAGCCGCGAGCGCGTCGATCGCCTTGTCCGAGAGATCGGCAAGCAGGCGCCCGGCGAGCTTTGCCTCCTCGGCAAAGAACTGCGCGAGCCTCCGCGGCAGTATGTCGGCCATTGCCGTCTGCGCCGACTGGCGTCCGCTGGTGCGGCGCATGCCCTTCAGGATCGAGGCGATATCGATGTCCGGCATCAGGCGCAGGACGATCTCCGCGCCCTCGCGCCAATAGGAGGAGATCTGCAGGATCGCTGGTCCGCTCAAGCCGCGATGGGTGATGAGCACCGCCTCGCGGAAAGCCACCTTGCCGAAGCGCACCTCGGCATCGGCCGCGACACCGGCAAGCGCGCCGAGCTTCTCAAGCTGGGCCAGATCGAGCGTGAAGGGGACGAGTGCCGGCCGCGTCTCGACGACCGGCAGGCCGAACTGCTCGGCAGCTTTATAGGCAAACCCTGTCGCTCCCATCTTCGGGATCGATTTGCCGCCGCTCGCAATCACCAGCGAGGCGGCATCGATCGTCCCGGCGCTGGTGGTGACGCGAAAACCCGAAGCGGTCCGTTCCATGGCCGAAATCGCGGTCTCGAGCCGCAGCATCGCGCCTGCTTCCTTCATCTCGGCAAGGAGCATGCGGATGATGTCCTTGGCCGAGTGGTCGCAGAAGAGTTGCCCGAGCGTCTTCTCATGCCAGGCGATGCCGTGCCGCTCGACGAGGGATACGAAATCCTGCGGGCGATAGCGGGCAAGCGCCGACTTGCAGAAATGCGGATTGTCGGAAAGGAAATTCCTGGGGCCGGTGTGACTATTGGTGAAGTTGCAGCGGCCGCCGCCCGAAATACGGATCTTCTCGCCCGGCGCCTTGGCATGATCGACGACGACGACACGGCGGCCGCGCTTCCCCGCCTCGATCGCGCACATCATGCCGGCGGCGCCCGCGCCGATGATCACCACATCCTGCTTTTCGATCACGGAGAGCCCTCTTCGCGTTTCTCGCCTTCCTTTCCGGCGAGAGGCGAAAAGTCAATCGCGAAGCACTGCAGCGCCGGGCGTCTTGCAAAAGCATGAAGGATCGCTGCGGCAATTTGGGAGGCTGAATGCTTTGTCCGTAAATCGCATCCGATTTACGGACATGCAGTAGCCAATTGGCAAAGGGCGGCTATGATGCGGGCTATCCGAAGCAGAATCCGGTGAATTATGTCTTCCAAGAGAAGCGTTGCCCAACAGACAGCAAAGGTCAGCAAGAGTACAGGAGTTCCCCTCGCCCTGCATTCCCCCCGAGGTGTCAAGACGTGGAAGGAGGCGGTCGACTGGTTGAAGATCCGCGGCATCGAGGACATCGAGTGCATCACTCCCGACCTTGCCGGCGTGCCGCGCGGCAAGATGATGCCGACGTCGAAATTCACGTCCAACACATCGCTGGCACTGCCTTCGGCGATCTACCGCCACACGATTTCCGGTGAGTATCCCGAAGAGACCGGCCAGTTTCGCTACGACTCGCGCGACAGCGACATCAAGCTGGTGCCGGACCTCTCGACAATCTCCATCGTTCCCTGGGAGAGCGATCCGACGGCGCAGGTAATCTGCGATATCGTCGGCTCGCAGGGCGAGCAGATCAGCTATACGCCGCGCAACGTCCTGAAGCGAGTCGTCGACCTCTACCGGCAGAAGGGCTGGAAACCGGTCGTCGCGCCCGAGATCGAGTTCTACCTCGTCGCCCAGAACGATGACCCGGACTATCCGCTGCGTCCGCCGAAGGGCCGTTCCGGCCGCTCCATTCTCGGCGGCCAGGGCTATTCGATCGCCGGCATCAACGAATTCGACGAGCTGATCGACGACATCTACCACTTCTCGGAAAAGCAAGGCCTGGAGATCGATACGCTGATCCACGAAGAGGGGCCGGCGCAACTCGAGATCAACCTCAGGCACGGCGATCCGATCGAGCTTGCCGACCAGGTGTTCCTGTTCAAGCGCACCATTCGCGAAGCGGCGTTGAAGCACGGCATCTACGCCACCTTCATGGCAAAGCCGATGCAGGGGCAGCCGGGCTCGGCAATGCACATCCATCAATCGGTCCTCGACATCGAGACCGGCCGGAACATCTTCTCCAATCCGGATGGCGCACCCTCCAAGGAGTTCTTCTCCTTCATCGGCGGCATGCAGCACTATGTGCCGAAGACGTTGTCGATGATGGCGCCCTACGTCAACTCCTACCGACGCCTGACGCCGGACATGTCGGCGCCGGTCAACACGGCCTGGGGCTACGACAACCGCACGACGGCGTTCCGCATTCCCGTTTCGGACCCGGTCGCGCGGCGCATCGAGAACCGTCTGCCGAGCTCCGATGCGAACCCTTACCTGGCGCTTGCCGCCTCGCTCGGCTGCGGCTATCTCGGCATCATGGAGGGCCTGCAGCCGACACCACCCTCGGAAGACACTGCGAATGAGGGTGAGATCGATCTGCCACGCGGCCTGCTCGAAGCCATCTCTCTGCTCGAATCGGCGCCGTCGCTGGCCGAGGTCTTCAGTGCCGAGTTCATCGCCATCTATGCCGGCGTGAAGCGCGGCGAGTTCGAGACTTTCATGCAGGTCATCAGCCCGTGGGAACGCGAATTCCTGCTCCTCAACGTCTGATTCGAGGAGCATGTGAATGGAATGGCAAAGCCCGATCTCGCCCGGACT
This sequence comes from Sinorhizobium americanum, assembly GCF_001651855.1. Classification (GTDB taxonomy): domain Bacteria; phylum Pseudomonadota; class Alphaproteobacteria; order Rhizobiales; family Rhizobiaceae; genus Sinorhizobium; species Sinorhizobium americanum. The sequence goes on from NZ_LNQC01000062.1 coordinate 46,299, forward strand.
CTCCTGGTATGAGGCGACCGTCCCGGACAGGCCCAGCTATCCGGCGATGCCGGGATCACAGAGGGCCGACGTCGCCATCATTGGCGGCGGCTATACCGGGCTGCAGGCCGCCTTCAACCTGGCGAAAGGCGGTGCCGACGTCACGCTGATCGACGCCTGCCGCCTCGGCGACGGCGCCTCCGGGCGCAACGGCGGCCAATTTGGCACCGGTCAGCGCGCCTGGGCCGACGAGGCGGAAGAGGTGCTCGGACACGAACGGGCGCAACTGCTCTTCGACATGGCCGAGAACGCCAAGCGCTATGTGCTCGATTTCGCGGGCGCGCACGGGATCGATATCGAGTTCATGCCCGGCCAGCTCTCCGTCGGCCATAAGAGGAGCTTCGAGACCGACTATCGCCGCCATGTCGAGGCAATGGCGGAACGGTTCGGCTACCCGCATCTCTCCTTCATGAACCGGGAGGAGACCGCGCACCGGCTCGGTTCGCGCCACTACCACTTCGGCATCCGCGACACCGGCACCGGCCATATTCATCCGATGAAGCTGCTCGTCGGTCTCGCAAGGCAGGCAGCCTTTGCCGGTGCCAAGCTCTACGAACAGACGAAGGCGCTAAAGGTCGAGAAAAAGGGCGGCGCGGTCGTCATCGAGACGAACCGCGGCACGATCACTGCGGACCGGGCGCTGATCGCCTGCAACGCCTATATCGGCGATCTCGAGCCGGTGACCGCCAGCCACGTGATGCCGATCCGCTCCTTCATCGGCGCGACGCCGGTGCTGACGAACCACCCGGAGATTCTTCCGGGCGGCGAGTCGGTAGACGATTCCCGTTTCGTCGTGCGTTATTTCCGCAAATCGAAGGATGGCCGCCTGCTGTTCGGCGGGCGTGAAGCCTATACCGCCGACAATCCGCGCGACATTTCCAGCCACATCCGCCGCCAGATCCGCGAGATCTATCCGGCCCTTGCCGACATCGACATCACCCATGCCTGGGGCGGTTCGGTCGGCATCACCATGCCTCGCCAGCCCTTCTGCCGCGAGGTCATGCCGGGGGTGACGAGCATCGGCGGCTATTCCGGCCATGGCGTGATGCTGTCCAACTATTGCGGCAAGCTCTATGCCGATCTCGCACTCGGCAGAGCAACGGAACTGGACCTTCTCACGGATTTGAAGATACCGGCTTTCCCCGGAGGAACGCGCTTCCGGTCCGCCCTCCTCTTCCTCGCGCTGAGCTGGTATGCCTTGCGCGATCGGCTTTAGAGCCGCATGGTTCTGGAGCGGGTATTTGCCCAGGACCCACTCCCTGAAATGCTTCATCCACAGAGCGTCATGCTTTGGAAAAATTGGGCAGATACGATTTTGTTGCGTTGCACCCTAGCGCTTTTAAATCGATTAGATTATATCTGCCCCTGACCTGAAACAGATCGAGACATGCCATGAGTAGCCAGATCATTCCTGTCGAACCGTTTGACTATGTCGTGTTCGGCGGCACCGGCGATCTTGCGGAGCGCAAGCTGTTGCCGGCCCTCTACCACCGGCAGATCGAAGGCCAGTTCACCGAGCCGACGCGAATCATCGGCGCCTCGCGTGCTGCCCTTAGCCATGAGGAATATCGCAGCTTCGCATCCGACGCGCTGAAGGAGCACTTGAAGCCCGGCGAGTTCGACGAGGCCGAGGTGGCGAAATTCACGGCGCGGCTCTATTACATATCTGTCGACGCCAAGTCCGAGCAGGGCTGGGACGATCTCAAGAAATTGCTGGAGGACGGAAAGGATCGCACGCGGGCCTTCTATCTCGCCGTCGGGCCGGCAATCTTCGGCGATATCTCGGAAAAGATCCGAGACCACAAGCTCATCACCAAGAACACCCGCATCGTCGTCGAAAAGCCGATCGGTCGCGATCTCGCTTCGGCGACGGAGCTGAACGATACGATCGGCAAGGTGTTCCGCGAGGAGCAGATCTTCCGCATCGACCACTATCTCGGCAAGGAGACGGTGCAGAACCTGATGGCGCTGCGCTTCGCCAACGCGCTCTACGAGCCGCTGTGGAATTCGGCCCATATCGATCACGTGCAGATCACCGTCGCCGAATCGGTCGGCCTGGAAAATCGCGCCGGCTATTACGACAAGGCCGGCGCTCTGCGCGATATGGTGCAGAACCATATCCTCCAACTCGTCTGCTTCGTCGCGATGGAAGCGCCGACCTCGATGGATGCGGAAGCAGTGCGCGACGAAAAGCTCAAGGTCCTAAGAGCCCTGAAGCCGATCACCGCCGCCAATGTCGAGCAGGTTACGGTTCGCGGCCAGTACCGCGCCGGCGCATCGGCCGGCGGCCCGGTCAAAGGCTATCTCGAAGAACTCGAAGGCGGCGTCTCCAACACCGAGACCTTCGTCGCGATCAAGGCCGAGATCAGCAATTGGCGCTGGGCCGGCGTGCCGTTCTACATCCGCACCGGCAAGCGCATGGCCGGCCGCATGTCGGAGATCGTCATCACCTTCAAGCAAATCCCGCATTCGATCTTCGACCACAGCGCCGGGCGCATCTCCGCCAACCAGTTGATGATCCGGCTGCAGCCGAACGAAGGCGTCAAGCAGTCGCTGATGATCAAGGACCCCGGACCGGGCGGCATGCGGCTCAGAAACGTGCCGCTCGACATGAGCTTCGCGGAAGCCTTCGGCGTGCGCAATGCCGATGCCTATGAGCGGCTGCTGCTCGACGTCATCCGCAACAACCAGACACTCTTCGTGCGCCGCGACGAAGTGGAGGCCGCCTGGCAATGGATCGACCCGATCCTCAAGGCCTGGGAAACGGCGGGGCAGCAGGTGCAGGGCTACACCGCCGGCACCTGGGGGCCGAGCCAGGCGATCGCGCTCATCGAACGCGACGGCCGCACCTGGAACGACACGATCTAGGACCGGCCCATGAGCGAGACCCTGCATACATACGAAAACGGAGCGGCCCTGGCGGCGGGGCTTGCCGATGCCGTCAGCGCCAGGCTGGCCGCCGCGCTCGACGCTCGCGGCACGGCGAGCATCGCGGTGTCCGGCGGCGCGACGCCGAAGGCCTTTTTCCGCGCGCTGGCCGGGCGCGACCTCGATTGGAGGAAGGTGACGATCACCCTCGTCGACGAGCGGTTCGTGCCGCCCGAAAGCGACCGCTCCAATCACGCGCTCGTCGCTTCGAACCTGCTTCAGGACGAGGCGGCTGCGGCGCAGTTCGTGCCGCTCTATCATGCCGCGGCGACCGCCGAGGCTGCCGCTGCGATCGCAAGCAAGGTAACGGCTGCAATCGCTGCGCCCTTCGACGTGGTGGTGCTCGGCATGGGAACCGACGGGCATACGGCCTCGTTCTTCCCCGGCGGGACGCGCCTTGAAGAGGCCCTTGATCCGGCAACTCCCCGCGGCGTGATCACGATGGAGGCTGACGGGGCCGGTGAACCCCGCCTCACCTTTACTTTCTCAAGCCTTCAGGATGCCGGATATCTCGTCCTGCATATCGAGGGCGAGGGAAAGAGGGAGGTCCTCGCCCGGGCGCAAGCCTCGGGAGAGGAGGCCGAAATGCCGATCCGCGCCGTGCTGAGGCGGGCGGCATCGCCGCTGCAGATCTACTGGGCGCCGTAAGGCGACCGGACAAGAGACAGCAATTCAGAAGCGTTACAGCGACGCGCCGCCTTGGAACATTGCCGCTGTAAGCCGATGACAGGATAAAGACCAAGGGGTCCGAAGACTCCGGAACAGGATGTGCCATGTCCGCCGATTCCCGCATTGCCGCCATTACCGCCCGTATCGTCGAGCGTTCAAAGCCCTATCGCGAACCTTATCTGGAACGCATCCGCAGCGCCGCGGCGACCGGACCGCACCGCAGCGTCCTCGGCTGCGGCAACCTGGCGCACGGATTTGCCGTCTGTTCCCCCGCCGAGAAGGTGGCGCTCGCCGGCGACCGCGTCCCGAACCTCGGCATCATCACCTCCTATAACGACATGCTCTCGGCGCATCAGCCGTTCGAGACCTATCCGGCGCTGATCCGCGAGGCGGCTCGGGAGGCGGGTGGCGTGGCGCAGGTTGCAGGCGGCGTGCCGGCCATGTGCGACGGCGTCACGCAAGGGCAGCCGGGCATGGAGCTGTCGCTCTTCTCGCGCGACTTGATCGCCATGGCAGCCGGGATCGGCCTGTCGCACAACATGTTCGATGCGGCCGTCTATCTCGGCGTCTGCGACAAGATCGTGCCCGGCCTGGTGATCGCCGCGCTGACCTTCGGTCACCTGCCCGCCATCTTCGTTCCCGCCGGACCGATGACCTCGGGCCTGCCGAACGACGAGAAGGCCAAGGTCCGGCAGCTTTTCGCCGAGGGCAAGGTCGGCCGCGACGAATTGCTCGAGGCGGAATCGAAGTCCTATCACGGCCCCGGCACCTGCACCTTCTACGGCACCGCCAACTCCAACCAGATGCTGATGGAGATCATGGGCTTCCACCTGCCGGGCGCCTCCTTCATCAATCCCGGCACGCCGCTGCGCGACGCGCTGACCAAGGAGGCAGCGAAGCGGGCGCTGGCGATCACGGCCATGGGTAACGAATTCACGCCGGCCGGCGAGATGATCGACGAGCGGTCAATCGTCAACGGCGTCGTCGGTCTGCATGCGACCGGCGGCTCGACCAACCACACCATGCACCTCGTTGCCATGGCGCGCGCCGCCGGGATCGCGCTCACCTGGCAGGACATTTCGGAACTCTCCGACGTCGTGCCGCTGCTCGCCCGCGTCTATCCGAACGGCCTTGCCGACGTGAACCACTTTCACGCGGCCGGCGGCATGGGCTTCCTGATCAGCCAGTTGCTCAAGAAGGGGCTGCTGCACGACGATGTCCGCACCGTCTTCGGCCAGGGCCTCGAGGCCTATGCGATCGACGTGAGGCTCGGCGACAACGGCACCGTTCAGCGCGAGCCGGCGCCTGAGCAAAGCGCCGATCCAAAGGTGCTCGCGACCATCGACCAGCCCTTCCAGCATACCGGCGGGTTGAAGATGCTGACCGGCAATATCGGCAAGGCGGTGATCAAGATCTCGGCCGTCAAGCCGGAACGCCATATCATCGAGGCCCCCGCCAAGATCTTCAACGACCAGGCCGAGCTCAACGCCGCCTTCAAGGCTGGCACGCTCGAAGGCGATTTCGTCGCCGTCGTCCGCTTCCAGGGGCCCAAGGCGAACGGCATGCCGGAGCTGCACAAGCTGACGACGGTGCTCGGCATCCTGCAGGACAGGGGCCAGAAGGTGGCGATCGTCACCGATGGGCGCATGTCCGGCGCATCGGGCAAGGTCCCGGCCGCCATCCATGTCACCCCGGAAGCAAAGGAGGGCGGGCCGATCGCCCGCATCCAGGAAGGCGACATCATCCGCATCGACGCGATCAAGGGAACGATCGAGGTCAAGGTCGACGACATTGCGCTGAAGACGCGCGTGCCGGCGCATATCGACCTTTCCGAAAACGAGTTCGGCATGGGCCGCGAACTGTTCGCGCCGTTCCGCCAGATCGCCGGTGCGGCCGATCGCGGCGGCAGCGTTCTGTTTCACTGAGGCACCTGCGCCGTCGGAAAGTCCCTGACGGCTCTTGCGGTCAGCGATAGATGTCCAGCGTCCGGTTGCGGTGGTTGGGATGGGTGCTGTAGACGAAGATCCGATTTAGGTCGCGATCGCTCAACAGCCGCAGGAAGCGGGCCTCGATGAGGTTGTTGGCGTGCACCCGCTTCAACAGACAGCCGATCAGCGGAAGGCGGGCGCTCGGGATGTCGAGGTAGAAGTTCTGCGGCAGCTGGAACTTCGTCACAATGCCGATCACGGCGCTACTCTTCGACAGCTTGATGATCTCGCAGCGCCGCGATGAGAGGTTCTGCATCCCCTTCTCGGTAAATTCGATCCGCGCGTCGTTCCGCGTGTCCTCCATCGGGAAATTCGCTTCCCGATCATACATGAACGACTCTTCCTTGTTGAGAAAGTGCCGGGAGATAACGGGGGCCGCACCACTCATAGAACTCACCTTTCGCATGCCAGTTGCAGCCACGCTAACCCGTGAAATTTAACAGAGAGTTTGGGTCCAGGCCCGGTGCACAAAAAACCCGTCCGACAGCGCCGGACGGGTTGGAAGGACAGAACGAGGCCTACAGCGTCGCGCGTCTTTTCAGACGCGCAAAGGACGCTGTAACACTTTGAACCTACGCATCGTGCTTTCCGAAAATCGATCCGATTTTCGGGCCGATCCGCTAGGCGCGATAACTGCGCCCGTCGGCGTCGAAGAGATGAAGCTTCGCCTTGTCGGCGGTAAAGCGCACCTTGTCGCCGCGTCCGACCTTGAGGATGCCGGGGATCTTGGCGATGATCGGCTCGTTCTCGACGAGGCCTTCGATATAGAGCAGGGTCACCTCGCCGAGGGCTTCGACGATTGCAATCGTTCCCTCGAACAGGAAGTCCTGGCCGTCCGTCACCTCAAGGTCTTCCGGCCGCACGCCGAAGCTCGCCTTCTTGCCGTTTTCAGACGCGTTCGTCGGGATGTCGAGCGTCACGGATTTTCCGCCCGTAAGGTTCACCGTCGTCTGCGCGCCGGCTGCCGTGATCGTCGAAGGGATGACATTCATGGCCGGCGAGCCGATGAAGCGGGCGACGAAGAGGTTCGCCGGACGCTCGTAGAGCTCGAGCGGCGCACCGACCTGCTCGATATGCCCGAGGGACAGCACCACGATACGGTCGGCGAGCGTCATCGCCTCCACCTGGTCGTGGGTGACATAGATCATCGTCGTGTCGGCCATCCGCTCGCTGAGCTTGGCTATCTCGATGCGGGTCGCCACACGCAAGGCAGCATCCAGGTTGGACAGCGGCTCGTCGAAGAGGAAGACCTTGGGGTTGCGGCAGATCGCGCGGCCGATCGCGACGCGCTGGCGCTGGCCGCCGGAAAGCGCCTTCGGAAGGCGGTCGAGGAATTTCGTGAGCTGGAGGATGTCGGCTGCCGAACGGACCCGACGGTCGATCTCCTCCTTCGATTCCTTGGCGATCCGCATGCCGAAGGCCATGTTGTCGTAGACGGTCATATGCGGGTAGAGCGCATAGGACTGGAAGACCATGGCGATGCCGCGCTTCGACGGCGGCACCTCGTTGACCCGCTCGCCGTCGATATACATGTCGCCGCCGGTGATCTCCTCGAGCCCGGCGATCATCCGGAGCAGCGTCGACTTCCCGCAGCCGGACGGCCCGACGAAGACGACGAACTCGCCCTGTTTGATGTCGAGATTGATGCCGTGAATGACATCGACCGCCCCGTAGGACTTGCGGATATCTTTAAGCAGCAGGCCTGTCATTGCACCCTCCCCTCGGTTTTCTACGCCAGGCGCGCGAAGAACGCGCCCCAGGCCGGAAGACTGATCTTGTTGTCCCTTAAATCAGAGATGAAACCGTGACCGTCGAGCGGCTCGATCTCGTCGCTTGGCGATTCCGCGGCCGCAGGCTCGTCGCCCATGTTGAAGAGGCAGAAGAGCCTTTCATTGCCGTGAGTCCTGATGAAACCGAGAAGCGGTGCCCGCGTCTCGACGAATTCGATATCTCCCTTGGCGAAGGCCGGATATGCCTTCCTGAAATGGAGAAAACGGCGATAGTGCTCGAGCACCGAAGCCGGGTCGCCCTCCTGGATTGCGACTGCCTGCGGAAGGTGAGCCTCGGGAATCGGCAGCCACGGTTTCGTGCTGCTGAAGCCGCCGTCCGGCAGGCTCTCCCAGACCATCGGCGTCCGGCAGCCATCGCGGCCCTTGAAATCGGGCCAGAACTGGATGCCATAAGGGTCCTGAAGGTCCTCATAGGCGAGTTCCGCTTCCGGCAGCGCCAGTTCCTCGCCCTGATAGATGCACACCGAACCGCGCAGCGACATCAGCAGGCTGGCCAGCAGCTTGGCGTGGCCGGCGTGGTCGGCAACGTCGGAACCCCAGCGGCTGACATGGCGCACAACATCGTGGTTGGCGAAGGCCCAGCAGGCCCAGCCTTCCGGTGCGACCTTCTGGAAATCGCGCAGCACCTCGGCAACACGTTCCGGCGTCAGCGGATCCGGCGCCAGGAACTCGAAGGCATAGCACATCTGAACCTTGTCGCCGCCCGAGGTGTATTCGCCGGCGATTTCGAGACCGCGCTGGCTGTCGCCGACCTCGCCGACGGCGGCGATTGCCGGAAATTCCTCCATCACCGCACGGAAGCGCTTGAGGAAGTCCAGGTTCTCCGGCCGGTTCTTGTCGTAGATATGTTCCTGATAGTTGTACGGATTGACGGCAGGCGCGGTCGAGGCGTTGCGGCGCTCCGGCGCCAGCGCCGGGTTGTCCCGCAGCTCTCTGTCATGGAAATAGAAATTGATGGTGTCGAGGCGGAAGCCGTCGACGCCGCGCTCCAGCCAGAAGCGCTCGACGGCAAGCAGCGCCTCCTGCACTTGCGGGTTGTGCAGGTTGAGGTCGGGCTGCGACGTCAGGAAATTGTGCAGGTAATATTGCAGGCGCGTCGGATCCCAGGCCCAGGCGGAGCCGCCGAAGATCGACAGCCAGTTGTTCGGCGGCGTGCCGTCCGGCCTGGAATCGGCCCAGACATACCAGTCGGCCTTGGCGTTGCTGCGGCTGGAGCGGCTCTCGACGAACCAGCGGTGCTGGTCGGACGTATGCGACAGGACGAGATCGATCATCACGCGGAGGCCCAGCCTATGGGCTTCCGCGATCAGTGCATCGAAATCCTTGAGGGTGCCGAAGATCGGGTCGACATCCGTGTAGTTCGAGACGTCGTAGCCGAAATCCCTCATCGGCGAGGTGAAGAAGGGCGAGATCCAGATGGCGTCGGCGCCGAGCGCCGCCACATGCGGCAGGCGGGCGGTGATTCCCTTCAGATCGCCGATTCCGTCGCCGTTGGTGTCCTGGAAGGAGCGCGGGTAGATCTGGTAGATCACCGCGCCGCGCCACCAGTCCTTGTCGGCCGTCAGGATTGCGCCGGTCGTTTCAGTCTTGCTCATGCGAATTTGAAGTCCCTGTCTAGAATTGTCAGCCGCCCTTGACCGAACCCGACAACAGACCACGCACGAGGTACCGTTGCAGGGCGAAGAAGACGATCAGCGGTACGACGATGGTGATGAAGGCGGAAGCCGTGAGGATTTCCCAATTGCCGCCGCGTGAACCGAGGAGATTGACCAGACGCCCGGTCAGCACCAGCGAATCCTCCCCCGCGCCGAGGAAGACAATGGCGACGAGCAGGTCGTTCCAGGTCCAGAGGAACTGGAAGATGGCGAAGGAGGCGAGCGCCGGGAACGACAAGGGCAGGATGATCTTGACGAAGATATCGAAATCGCTGGCGCCGTCGACGCGCGCCGATTCCATGATCTCGCGCGGCAGGCCGGCCATGTAGTTGCGCAGCAGATAGATCGCCAGCGGCAGGCCGAAGCCGGTATGGGCGAGCCAGATGCCCATATAGGTCTTGGCCGGCACGCCGAAGAAAGCGCCGACGCCGTTATAGAGCTGCAGAAGTGGAATGAGCGACATTTGCAGCGGCACGACGAGCAGACCGACGACGACCGCGAGCAGGATGGCGCGCCCCGGAAAGGGCATCCAGGCCAGCGCATAGGCCGCAAAGGCGGCGATCAGGATCGGGATCACCGTCGACGGTATCGCGACCGTCAGCGAGTTGAGGAACGACGTGCCGATGCCGGCCGCACTCAGCACCTCGATATAGTTGTCGATCGTGAAGCGCGGCGGCGTGGAGGCGGTATAGAATATGCGCTGGCCGCGCGATCCTTCCATCTTCGTGTCCGAGACGATCTCGAAGCCGCCGTCCGCCTGTACGGTCAGCCGCTCGCCGTCGTTGAGCTCCGCCGTCTCGCCGGGTTTGAACTTCGCCGGCTCGCGGCTAGAAAAGCCGAAGGCGGAAATCTGGCCGCCACCTTGCCCTTCGAGCAGATTGCCGGAGATCACGAACTTGCCGTCCCGTTCGACCTGGCTATCGGCCGAAGGCGCACGCGCCACGGCGTTGCGCGACGAGGTGGCGAGCGCCGTCCACCAGCCGGAGACGGCGAGCTGGTCCTTGTCGCGGAGCGACGAGATCAGCAGGCCGGCAGTCGGCATGGTCCAGAGGAGGACGAGGAGCAGGACCGAAAGATGGACGGCCCAGGTGAGCGGAGAACGCGTCGATGGGTTCATCTCAGTGGCCTCCCGATTCCTTGGTCGCGTTGCGGATGTTCCAGATCATGATCGGAATGACGAGGATCATGATGACCACCGCGATCGACGCGCCGCGGCCGAAGTCGCCGCCGCCGCGGAACATCCAGTCGAACATCAGGTTGGCGAGCACCTGGCTCTGCCATTGGCCGTTGGTCATCGCCAACACGATATCGAAGACCTTCAGCACAAGGATGGTGATGGTCGTCCAGACGACGGCGATCGTCCCCCAGATCTGCGGCACCATGATCTTGAAGAAGATCTGCCAGCCATTGGCGCCGTCGATAACCGCCGCCTCGATGGTCTCTTCCGGAATGCCGCGCAACGCCGCCGAGAGGATGACCATGGCGAAACCGGTCTGGATCCAGATGAGGATGACCATCAAAAAGAAATTGTTCCAGAAAGGCAGGGTGATCCAGGCCTGCGGCGCGCCGCCGAAAGCGACGACGATGGCGTTCAGCAGGCCGATCTGTTCGGAGCCCTCGGCGCGGTAGTCGTAGATGAATTTCCAGATGACGGCGGCGCCAACGAAGGAGATCGCCATCGGCATGAAGATCAGCGTCTTGGCGATATTGCCCCACCAGATACGATCGGTCAGCGCGGCGATGATCAGGCCGAAGAAGGTCGAGAGCGCCGGCACGACCAAGAGCCAGAGGAAATTGTTGAAGATCGACTGGCGGAATTCACCGTCGCTGAGCATCCAGTCGTAGTTGCGCGCCCCGACGAAATTCTGCCCGCCCCTGTCATGGAAGCTCAACCAAACGGACTGGACCACCGGATAGATGAGATAGATCGTCAGCGCGAACAGGGCCGGCGCCAGGAACAGCCACGGCCGGATCGCGTTGGTGATCCTGAGATTGCGGGAGGCGGCAGCTCCTGACAGCCCCTTCGAGGGAAAGATCCAATCGAGAATGAAATTGGTGGCCCAGAAATAGACCGCGCAGGCCAGGACACCGGCTATCATCGTCACAATGGCAGCGATAAGCTGCATGACACATCCCTCCCCTCAAACGCTTCCGGAACCGGACGTTCCAGGCGCATTGCACGACGGCGGCTTCCACATTTTGTTGGGATGCCCGCCTACGGCGCCGTGCGTCTTATCGGACGCGCAAAGGTCGCTGTAACCCTTTGAGCTGCCGCATGCTTTACGGAAACATGCAGCAGGCAGGCTGGTCCGAAGAAGAATGGCGGCGGACCGGCATTGGTCCGCCGCCGCAGACCTTATTTGATGGCGTCCCAGGCCTTCTGGACACCAGCCGCGACGTCGGCCGAGGACTTACCGCCGACATAGTCGACCATGCCGGTCCAGAGCGCGCCAGCACCGATCTTGCCGGGCATCAGGTCCGAACCGTCGAAGCGGAAGGTCGTGGCGTTGAGCAGGATCTCGCCCTGCTTCTTCAGCGGCGGGTTGCCGTAGACATCGACATTGACGCTCTTATAGGGCGTCAGGAAGCTCGTCTGGGCCATCCAGACCTCGTGCGCGATCGGCGTCTTCAGGAACTCGATGAAGGCGCGTGCAGCCGGTGTATCCTTGGTGATCATCGCAAGCGTACCGGCGCCGAGCACCGGGTTGCCCAGCTCCTTCTTGCTCTCATAGGGCGGCATGTAGAAGAAGTCGGCATCCTCGCCGACCACCGTACCCTCCGGGAAGAAGGAGGGGATGAAGGAAGCCTGGTGGTGCAGATAGCACTTCGGCGGCGAGGCGAAGAGACCCTTCGGACTATCGCGGAAATCGGTGGAAGCAACCGCTGCCGCGCCGCCGTCGACGAACTTGTCGTTTCGCGCAAACCAGCCGAACTCATCGATAGCGCCGATCACTGCGGGGTCCGTGAAGGGAATCTCGTTCTTGACCCATTTGTCATAGACCTCGGGCGACTGCGTGCGCAGCATCAGGTCTTCGACCCAGTCCGTCGCCGGCCAGCCGGTGGCGCCGCCCGAGCCGAGACCGATGCACCAGGGCTTCTCGCCGTCAGCCGCAATCTTTTCGGTCAGGGCCTTCAGCTCTTCCATAGTCTTCGGCACTTCGTAGCCGGCGTCCTCGAAGTTCTCCGGGACGTACCAGACGAGCGACTTGACGTCGATCTTATAGGGGAAGGCATAGAGCGCCGCGGTGCCGTCCTTGCCGTTATAGGTGGAGAGGTCGACCCAGGACTGACCGGCGGCGTAGTTGTCGAGCAGCCATTGCTTGGTTTCGTCGCCGAGCGGCGTCAGGAGGCCCTTCGCGGCGAGGTCGGCGATCAGGCCCGGCTGCGGAAGGATCGCCACATCGGGCGGGCTGCCGGCCTGGGTGTCGATGACGATCTGCTGTTCGTAGTTCTCGGAAGAGGAATACTTGACCTCGACGCCCGTCGCCTCGACGAAATAGGCAAACACGCTCTTGAACAGAGCCTCGTCCTCGCCTCGCCAGGGACCGAAGATCGTCAGCGTCTGGCCCTTAAGGTCGTGCCCCTTCTTGAACTCCTCGAAGCTTCCCCAATTGAACTTCGATTCCTCGCCCGGCTTGAACTTCAGGTCGGCAGCGCTGGCGGCCCCTGCAAGCAAAGCGAGCGCAGCGACGCCAATCAGCAATGATCTCTTCACGGTCTGGTCCTCCCCAAAAAGAAACCCGGGCGTTGCGCCGCGGGTGGATCGTCAAGGCGCATGATTCAAAGCGCTTTGAGTTTGCCAACACTCCATTGCCGCCGCGAAAGAGTCAAGAGCTTTCCTCCGGTCGCTCGCTGCACCGCAATATTTTGCCTTGCGGCATGGTTTTGCAGCGCAAAATGGCGGTTTCCTGCTTTTTCCTGCGCAGAACGGGTGGTATCAGGACAAGTGAGCGCTTGCCCAAAGGAACTAAATAAAGTGGATATCCAAAGCGCTTTGAGAGGAAATCGGCCATGGCGGTCAATCTGAAGCAGCTGGCGGAGATCCTCGGTCTTTCCCAAACGACCGTCAGCCGCGCACTCAACGGCTATCCGGAAGTCAACGCGGAAACACGGCAAAGGGTGTTGCAGGCGGTGCGGGAGACCGGCTACCGGCCGAATCGTGCCGCCCAGCGGCTGGCAACCGGCAAGGCCTATTCGATCGGGCTCGTCATGCCGATCGCGGCCGGCATCGATTCGGACATCCATTTCGGCGAGTTCCTCGCCGGCCTTGCAGAGGAGTCGGTGAAGCACGACTTCCATTTCGTCCTCAATCCGAGCGCGCCGGACGACGAGGAGGCAACGTTCCGGCGGCTGGCGGCAAGCGGCAATGTCGACGCGGTGTTCCTCGCCTATATGCGCCCCAACGATCCGCGCATTCCCATGCTGAAGGCGCTCTCGATCCCCTTCGTCGTCCACGGCCGGTCGATCGGAGGGCCGCGCGACTATCCGTTCCTCGACGTCGACAACACCCAGGCCTTCTACGACGCCACCAAGCTTCTTCTGCAGCTCGGCCATCACCGGATCGCGCTGATCAACGGGCCGGACTATCTCGCCTTTTCCATCCGCCGGAAAAAGGGGGTGACGCGGGCGCTCACCGAATGGGGCCTCGGCCTCGACGAAGAACTCGTCCATCATTCGGTGATGGCCGACGAATACGGCTATCGAAGCATGCAGCACTTTCTTGAACGGCCCGACCCGCCGACGGCGGTGCTTTGCTCAAGCACGGTGCTGGCGCTCGGCGCGGTGCGCGCGATCAACCGGGCGGGGCTGGCCATCGGCAGCGACATCTCGGTCATCGCCCATGACGACGTCCTGCCGATGCTGAAGCCGGAGAACTTCAGCGTGCCGCTGACGACCACCCGCTCATCGCTGAGGGCTGCCGGCGCGCGCATCGCGACTCGGCTGATCGGCGGGATCATCGGCCGCGGCGACTATCCGGAACAGGAACTCTGGCGCGCCGAGCTGATCGTGCGCGCTTCGACCGGACCCGCCCCGGGCCGGTAGAGACGGAACTTCGTCGTCAGAACTTCGGCGGCTTGCGACCGGCCCTGCGGTAGGCGGCGATGATCGTGTTCGCCATCAGCATGGCGATCGTCATCGGCCCGACGCCACCCGGAACAGGCGTGATGACGCTTGCGACCTTGGCACAGTCCTCGAAGGCAACGTCGCCGACAAGCTTCGTCTTGCCCTCGCCGCGCTCCAGCGCCGGGACGCGGTTGATGCCGACATCGATGAGCAGCGCGCCGGGTTTCACCCAATCCGCCTTCACCATTTCCGGCCGGCCGACCGCCGCGACCAGAATATCGGCGTTGCGGCACACGGCCGGTAGATCCTTGGTGCGCGAATGTGCGGTCGTCACCGTCGCATTGGCAGCGAGCAGCAGCGCCGACATGGGCTTGCCGAAGAGATTGGAGCGGCCGATGACGACGGCGTTCAGCCCGGAGAGGTCTTCCCCATGGGTACGGCGCACGAACACCATAGCGCCGGCCGGGGTGCAGGAGACCAGACCGCCCTCGAGATCGCCGGTCGCGACCTTGCCCGCATTGACGACATGCAGCCCGTCGACATCCTTTTCAGGGAGGATCGACTGGATGATCGGTTCCGATTGCAGATGTTTCGGCAGCGGCAGCTGGACAAGAATGCCGTGGATCGCCGGATCTGCATTGAGTTCGGCGACGAGCGCCGCCAGCTCCTCCTGCGAGGTCGCCTCGGGCAGCGTGTGCTGGACGGAGAGGAAACCGCATTCCTTGGCCATCCGGCTTTTCGCCGACACATAGGCATGGCTCGCCGGATCGTCGCCAACGATGACCACCGCGAGGCCGGCCCGGACGCCTGCCTCCGTCTCCAGCGTCCTGGTGGCGGATTTCACGGTTTCGATGACCGAAGCGGCAACGGCCTTGCCATCAATCACAGTCGTCACGGCGTATCTCCCGGTTTGTCCTCGACGCGCCACACTCTAGCTGGCGCCGCTTTGCGCAATTGCCTGCAAGCGCCCTATGCTGTTCCAAACGCATAAATGCAAGGGCCCAAGGGAACCGCAACGCCATTCGGCGCATTTCCTTGCACCGTTGAAAGGCCGGGCGTTCCGTTGACGGGAGCTTGAGAGTTCGATCGCATGGCAGGCGGCCGCTTGGACCCACTCGCGA
Source organism: Sinorhizobium americanum (assembly GCF_001651855.1). GTDB lineage: Bacteria > Pseudomonadota > Alphaproteobacteria > Rhizobiales > Rhizobiaceae > Sinorhizobium > Sinorhizobium americanum. The sequence goes on from NZ_LNQC01000062.1 coordinate 61,553, forward strand.
GGGATCGTCACCGGCCCCGTCGGAATCACGCGGGCCAGTCACGCTCCGGCCGCGAACGTGATAGACTCACGTTCCGATTCACTTCGAAGATTGTTTTATTGCTTGCCTTTAGCTGCGCGGGTTTTGTCTATGTCGCCGACCGGTGAGGATATTTCGATCCACTTCCAGAGCGAACGGGAGAATGCGGCGGATATTGAGCTCGTCGTCGTGGTCCCGACCTGGCGCCGCCCGGACCATCTCGTCAAGACGTTGAAGACCATCGTCTCTCAACGGCCCGACGTTCCGTACGCGACCGTGGTGGCTGAAAACGATCCGAACGGTCTTGGCGGTGCCGAAGCGGCAAAGCGCTTCTTTCTCGAACACCGGTCGGATTCGACGGTGATCGTCGCCCATCGGCGAGGTCACAGCCATGCATGCAATGCCGGTTGGGCAGCAGCCCTCGACAACTATCCGAACCTGCGCGCCATAGCTGTGATCTACGACGATGCGGTTGCCGCTCCCGAATGGCTGGATGGCCTTGTTGCCGTTCAGGAGGGCCACGCGGCAGACATCGTCGGCGGGCCGCAGCTACCGGTCTTCGAAGATCCGGATGCGCAGAAATGGAAGCATCATCCCATCTTTTCGCCCCACTACGATGCCACCGGGCCGGTGCCGCGGCTATTTTCCGCCGGCAACGTCCTCATCACGCGAGCGGTGCTCGATGCCATGCCGCGGCCGTTTCTGAACCCGGCCCTCAATTTCGCCGGCGTCGGCGACGGGGATTTCTTCAATCGATGCCGGGCGAAGGGCTTCTCCTTTGCCTGGGCGGCAGAGGCTTGGGTGGCGGAAACAGTTCCGCGAGACCATACGACCGCCTCCTGGATCCGCGCCCGCAGTCTCGAACAGGGGGCGATTTCAACGCTGCTCGAACATCAGCGAGACGCGACGTTCGCCGGGCGGTTGCGAACGCTCGGCAAATCGGTCGGGCTGATCGCAGCGTCGCTGCCGCGCGGCCTCAAGCTATGGTCGGAAACCGGCCTTGCCATGGCAAGCCTTTACCCCTTCCATGTGGCGGTCGGTCGACTGACGGCCAGGATCGGCCGTGCCGATGAACAGTACCGCGGAAGGACTTGAGTACGTCCTCAGTGGCCGCTTGTCGCCTTCACCGCTCCTTCGGGGATTTTGTCGGCAGCGACCTTGCCATTCCTGTCGACGACGGCGACCGGCTCCTTATAGGGCCTGTCCTCGCCATTCGCGGCGCGCTTCATGTCGTCCTTGCCCAGATATTCGAGCTGTTCGACCAAGACTTCGGTGATGACCTCGCCCCCGAGCTTCGTGTTGAGGCCGTCCTTGACGGCGACCTTGAAGCTCGGCAGGTCGAAGCTGCCGGTGTCGGCGACATCGACGAACCGCGAGCCGACGAGCATGTCGTAGAGCTCGTCGGTCACGATCTGGCGAAGCGGTGCGTGGAGCTTCGCTATCCCTTCCCGCGTCGCCGAAAAGGACAATTTTGCCAGGAAGTAGCCCTGGACCGCGCCGTCCTCGATCACCGGGATGGTGATGATCTCTCCCGGAACATATTCCTCCGATGCCCGCCTGTCGGCCTCGGCGTCCGAGAGAACAGGCGCCGAGGCGTACTGCATCGAGAAATAGACGGATCCGAGCGTCACGGCGCAGACCCAAACCCCGGTGAGGACAAGCTTCAGCATCAGAAATCGCTATAGCGGAATTGCGCTTCGGTGTAGATGCCGTCCGCATCGGCGTCCTGAGCGGCGGTCTTCAGGAGATCGACGACCGAGCGCACGGCTTCGAGATGCGCTTCGACCTTCTGGGCGTTGAGCTTCAGCTTCTGCCTGAGATGGCGCGTCTGCGATGCGAAGGACGGCGAGATTTCGCCCGGCCCGGCGGCTCGATGCAACATTGTCAGTTCGTAAAGGCAGCGGCTCTTGTGCGCGTTCGACGTCTTGATGTCGAATTTCGGGTCCACGCCGATGCGGCTGTTCTCGTTGTCGATGATCATCTCCAACCGGCCAAGAACGTTCTGTATCCGCAGATCGTGGGATGCCACAGCTTCCATAAATCAACTCCCGAATTATGCGTTTCAGGGAAGGCAGCCTACAAAGGCGCAAGCCGTCCCGACCAAATTATGCCTGGTTCTTCTTCTCGTCGGCGGTCAGCAGCCCGGCATTGCGCTCGAATTCGTGAACCATGCCGGCGGCGAGGTTGCTCGTATCGTCGTCAAGCCGCGCATTGGCGCGTTCGGCCGGATCGCTGCCGACCATCCGGTCGGCTATGCCGATGCCGCCGCCGTCAGCCAGCACGTTGGCAATCTGCTCCGCCATCATGCCTTTCCAGACCTCGCCTGACGTGCCCTTGCCGAAGACGTTCTCGCTTTCGCTCGGCAGCATCGACTTGACGAAATTCTGCAGCACCATCGCCTCGAACTTGCGGTAGGTCTCCGGCACCTTCTTCGGTTCGACCCGGTTGCCGATGTCGCCGAGACCGGTCGATCCATCCGAGGAATTCAGCACCGAAACCGCAGCGGCGAAGCCCTTGCCGTTTTCCGCAAGGCTTGTGGCCTGAAAGGCGGCGCGATTGGACTTGAGCCGTGCCTGCGCCTCCTGGACTTCCGCCGGATCGGCCGCGCGGACGACGTCCAACACCAGATCGCTGGGCGGGGAAATAGCCATGTCAGATCCTCTCGAGGCGGCTGCCCTCTGTCTTGTCACACGGGCAGCGCAATCAGTGCAAACCGGAGGACCTTTTCGACGGCCCGCCCGGAAACCTCACTATCGCCCCTCAACCTTACCGGAAGCTGGCGCGTAACCGGCGACATGCTGATCGATGAGGTCGAGCACCTGATTGTCGTCCGCCTCGCGGTCTTCCGCCATGCGCGCCTCCTTCATGCTCTCCTCCAGTCGATCGCCTTTCGCACGCTCCTTCAGCATGCGCGCCTCGTGCACCTGCTGAATGCCGAGCAGCATCTGGTCCTTCTGCATCAGTCGGCCGAGCTGGGAGGCATAGTGGCCCGAGAAGACGCGGTGCATGGGATGGGCCGAGCCCATGGCGTCGACGACGACATCGATCGTCTCGGCCAGGACGCCACGCTGGCGGGCCGTCTCGGCAAGCTCGCTTTCGGCCATCCGCTCGAGGTGCCGCTGCACGTCGACCAGGCGTTTCAATTTATCCGATCGCGCTTTCATCGCCTTCCTCTTCTAAGGCGCGTCGCATTCAACCGTGTTGATGCGACCTGTTTCAGGTCATGGTTTGGTGCATGTCGTTCGCGCAAACCGCTGCACACTTTTGCGCGACATGCACTAGCCGCCCTGCATCACCGGCGCGAAGCCGTCGGCGAACAGGCGCAGCATCGCCGCCACGCCGAGATAGAGCAGGAACAGGCCGCCCATGATCAGATAGGGCTGGGAAATGAAGTAGACCGGAACCTGCGGGGCAAGCTTGTTCACCATGCCGATCGCCACGTTGAAGAGCAGACCGTAAATCACAAAGGGGCTCGCCAGGCGCAGCATGATCATGAAGGTCTGCCCGAGCGAATTCGAAAGCGTGATCAGCATGCCCTGCGGATCGAAGCCGATGCCGATCGGCATTGCGCGATAGGACTGCGCGATGGCCTCGAAGATCACGTGGTGGAAGTCGAGCATGAAAAGAAGCATCAGGCCGGCGAAGCTGATCATGCTGGTGAGCTGGTTTTCCGCGGTCTCCTCGAGCACGTCGGTCGCCGGCGGCGGGTTGAAGCCGATCAGCATGGTGATTGCCGTCCCGGCAAATTGCAGGCCGAGCACGTAGTAGCGTGCCACGAGACCAATGACGGCGCCGATGACGCTCTCGGTCGCGATGAGATAGATGTAGCTGTGGCCCTTGTCGGCGACCGCCGGATAGATGTCGGTCCACATGATCGGCAGGATGGCCATTGAGAGCGCTACGGCGATGAACAGCCGCACCTGCATGGGGACGCGCGCTGTCGAGAATCCCGGCATGATCATGATGCAGCCGCCGATCCGGCAGAATGCCGCGAACAGCGCCAGCACCGTGCCCTCGGGGTCGGTGATCATGAAAGCGCGCCGATGATCTTGATTTCCAGCCCCTTGGCGAGCTCGACATGGGAGAGCACGGGCAGCGTTGCGAAGAGGCGTTCGATGATCATGCGCACATATGAGCGGGATTCGGGCGAACTTACCAGCACGAAGGGCACGCCCCGGTCGAGATGTTCACGGATAATCCTCGTCGCCTGCTCGCTGAACTCCTCGAGATGGCGCGGGTCGATGTCGAACTCGACGATCTCGCCCTTGGCGTCGCGCTTCAGTGCCTGATGGAACACCATGTCCCACTTGTTGCCGAGCCGGAGCACGCGCAGCACGCCGTTTTCGGCAAGGTCGCCGCAGAGCTGCTGCGACATGCGCACACGGACATGCTCGACGATCTGCTCGGTCTTGCGGACATGCGGCGCCAATTCAGCCACGGCTTCGAGAATGAGATGCAGGTTGCGGATCGAAACGCGTTCCGCAAGCAGCAATTTGAGGACCGCCTGGAGGCCGGAATAGGACATGTGCGAGGTGCAGATCTCGTCGGCGAGCTTGCGGTATTCCGGATCCAGCCGCTCGATCAGCACCTTCACGTCCTTGTAGGAGAGAAGCTGCGGCAGGTTGTTGCGGATCACTTCGCTCAAATGCGTCAGCACGACCGAGACGTTGTCGATCGGGTGGAAGCCTTCGCGCTTCAGGTCTTCGGTGAAGGTCTCCAGAATGGAAAGCGCCGGCATGCCGAAGGCGGGCTCGCGGATCTCGTCGCCGGGAACGCTCGGCCGGCGGCCGCCGCCGGTAACGACCAGCACTTCGCCGACACGCACTGTGTTCGAGGCGACGGTCGTGCCGTGAATTCGGATGTGATAGGCCTTGTCCGGAATGGAAATGTCGTCGGAAACCTTGATTTCCGGAACGACGAGCCCGTATTGCAGCGCGAACTTGCGGCGCATCTTGCCGACTCGGAAGGCGAGCTCCTGATGCGCGCCGAGCAGCCGGGTCGAGACCTGCTTGCCGAGCAGCAGCTCGATCTCCGCCGTTTTAAGCACCGATTTGACGGAATCCTTGTCGCTGTCCTTCGTCTGCTGCGCCTTCTCCGCCTCCTGGGCACGCTTCTCGGCATTGGCCGCTTCGATCTGCTTGGGGATGAACCAGCCGAGGAAGGCCATGCCGCCGCCGAGCGCGGCGAAAGGCACAAAGGGCAGACCGGGCATGACGGACAGCAGAATGATGAGACCGGCCGCGACCATCAGCGCCCGCGGATAGCCGCTCAGCTGACCGACGACGGCCTGGTCGGTCGAACCGGCGGTGCCGCCGCGCGATACGAGAAGGCCGGCGGCGAGCGAAACGATCAGCGCCGGAATCTGCGAGACTAGACCATCGCCGACCGAGAGCTTGACGAAAACGTCGGCCGCCTCGCCGATCGGCATGTCGTGGCGCAGATAGCCGATGACGATGCCGCCGAAGATATTGATCGCCGTGATGATCAGACCGGCGATCGCATCGCCGCGCACGAATTTCGACGCACCGTCCATGGCGCCGTAGAAGGAGCTTTCCTCTTCCAGTTCGCGGCGGCGGCGCTGCGCCTCCTTCTCGTCGATCAGCCCGGCGGAAAGATCGGCATCGATCGACATCTGCTTGCCGGGGATCGCATCGAGGGTGAAGCGGGCGCCGACCTCGGCGATGCGCGTCGCACCCTTGGTGATGACGATGAAGTTCACCGTGATGAGAATCAGGAAGACGATCAGACCGATGACGAAGTCGCCGGACATGACGAGGCTGGCAAAGCCCGAGATGACGCCGCCGGCGGCGCCATGCCCTTCATGGCCGTGGGAGAGGATGACGCGTGTCGTGGCGATGTTCAGCGCCAGGCGGGTCATCGTCGAGATCAGCAGGATCGTCGGAAAGGACGAGAATTCGAGCGGCCGCTGGATCCACAGCGCCACCATCAGGATCAGCACCGAGAAGGCGATGGAGAAGGCCAGCCCGAAGTCGATGAGAAACGGCGGAATGGGCAGGAACAGGATCGACAGGATCATCACGATCCCGAGCGCGAAGCCGATGTCCCGGCTCTTCGGTGCGAGTTTCGGGATGGTCAGGGTCGCCTGTTGTGCCATGTCTCTTCCGTCTCGTCATGAGAGGCGGGCAGCACGCCGCGCGTCTGCCCCAAACTATGGGAAGATCTAGAGACCCAAGCTTGCGCGAAGGTGGTACGAAGGCGGGACGAGGCAAAGCGTGCGCGGTTTTCCGCACGCATCCCGCTCCACCGCGTGGAAGCGGAACAAACCTCAGAACCCGGACTGGATTCTTGAAAAGATGATGTCGGTGAAGATGGAGATCTGCGCACCGACGAACGGCGCCGAGATCGCCGCCGTGACCATCACCGCCAGGATCTTCGGCACGAAGGTCAGCGTCATTTCCTGAACCTGGGTCAGCGCCTGAATGAAGGCGATGACGACGCCGACCACCATGGCGGCCAGGACGGCAGGGCCCGAGGCGACGATCACGGTCCAGATCGCAGCCTGCACGATATCGAGGGCGTCCGCCTCATTCATTGGGGTTCCGTCCTATCCCTGCCGGCGCGCACGCGCAGCGGCGAAGCTTTCACGTTCAAGAGTGATTCTTCAGAGGATTCTCAACAATCACCGGCGCCGGTCAAGTCAGGGCCCACTATGTGTGCGGGGTCCGCCGCTGCCGCTCCAAAGAGCAGCAATTACGTCGCCGAGCCGGACGAGGTCGTCGATACGGTGATGCCGGTCTCGATCGCGATCTCTTTGCCGTCGGTGGTGATCGCGGTCACGCCGTCGGAGGTCACCTCGACCTCGGCGACCACGCCGCTCGTCTTGCCGTCGCTGCTGGTGATCGTCTTGCCGATATAGGTCGACGCCTGGGTCAGGCTTTCGCTCGCCAGCAGGCTTTCGAGATTGCTGTTCGTCTTGATCGATTGTTCGACCTGCGAGAAGGTCGCCAGCTGCGATATCTGCTCGGTCGCATCCATCGGATCGGTCGGATCCTGGTTCTGCATCTGCGCGATGAGCAGCTTCAGGAAGCTCTGGTAGTTGAGGGTCGCGTCAGCCGCGTCGGTGCTGCTCGTCGCCGTCGAACTCGTCGTCGAGGTCGTCGATGTGCTCGAGGATACACCGCTTACCGCCATGGCGCGATCTCCTTGCGAATCTGGTCGATGGTGGCCGGCGTGATTTCCTGATTGTTCAGGATGCGCTCTTCGACCGGGTAGAGACCGCGGATCGCCTTCAGCGCTTCGAAGGCGCGGCCCTGGGTGACCAGGCCGTCGATGCGCTTCAGCTCCGCCAGCACTTCCTCGTTCTTGAAGCAGGCGAGCAGCATGACGATCGACTTGCGGAACATGGCGGTCGACTGCTCGGCGCCTTCCGGATTGATCAGGATCATCTGCGCGATGAAATAGAGCTGCCGCAACGGAGTCGTGGCGTCTTCCGGCTGCAGGACGTGGTTTTCCAGGAGGAAGGTGACGTCGTTGAGAAATTCGACGGCGACCTTGCGGTCAACGCGAAGCACCGCGCCGTTTACAAAGATTCGTTCGCCCGATTTCAGCGAGATACGCAGTGTGCTCTTCATTTCAGTCCATCCCTGATGATGGTGGTAATGTCAATTATGCCCTGGAAGTTGGAGGAGTCGCGTTTGCGGATCTTCTCCGTCTCGTTCAGTATCCAGATCCCGATCGAGATCAGATTGGCACGCAATTCGTCATTGAGCTGGTTATCCGGGGCGCGCAGGTCCTCGATGAAGCGTATCCAGACTCGTCGGGTGTAGTAGATCGCCTCGATCGCTTCCTTTGAGTATCCCTTCTGCTGCTTTGCCGCTTCCAGGAGCGCGATCGAGCGATTGAGGACTTGCCACTCGCGATCCTTGGAAACGGCTACGCCTTCCTCCATGATCTCGGCGTATGCAAACTGATACATTCAGACATCCTTCATGCTTGTCCTTATCCTCTTGTCATCAGAGGAAATCTATCAAACTCAACTGCTGGATCCTTCCGGTGAGGGTGTAGGACGTCTCCATCTGCGTCAGCAGCGTGTTCATCCGCGTCGACGCATCATAGGTGTCGACACCCTCGAGATCGGTGATGTGGGTGTTGATGAGCTTGATCTGAACCTCGAGCGAGGTGTTCGCCTTTTCCACGCGCGCTTCGGAAATGCCGAGCGTGCTGCGTTCGGCGGTGATCCCGGTGATCGCCTGCTCGACATAGCCGAGGGCCGCCTCGCCGACATAGGCCCGGACGTCCGATCCGATGTCCTCGTCCATCAGTTCCGAGGAGATGACGCTGGCGAGAGCGAACATGCGGAAGCCGGTCGTCGTCGCATTGGTCGAGCTCTGCACGACTTCGGACGTGCTGATGCGGCTCGTCATGTTCTGGCTCGAGGCCGCGGACCAGTCGGTGGCCCACTGCGTGTCGTCCGCATAGAGCGGTTCCAGCGTGTTGGTGATGAAATCTTCCATCTGCGCCTGGGTGAAGTCGCTCATGGAAGAGATGCCGTTTGCCGACATGTAGGTCGACAGCGCGTCGTCGAAGGTGGTCTTGGCGGCAGAACCCGACGCGGCATAGTCCTCGAAGGGCTTAACGTCGGTGTTGATCCCGGCAAACAGGAACTCGCCATTGAAAGACGTGTTCGCCGACGCGGTGAAGAGCGACATGGCGCTTTCGATTTCGGTCTTCTGGACCGACAGCTGGTCGACGGAATCATTGCCCTTGAACGTGACGAGCGTATTGCGCACCTGCTCGGCCGCCTCCGCCATCGTTCCAAGAGCCTCCTGGGAGGAGGCCAGCCTCTGCGTGACGACGGCGTTCGTATCGACCAGCGTTTCCAACCGAGCGAGCTCGCGCTGCAGGTTGACGGAGCGCGCCGTGGAGGAGCCGAGCTCGAGACCGACATCTGCGTGCCGGCCGGTCGAAACCTCCTCCTGAAGCTTCAGCAGTTCCTCCTGGCCCTGCTGAATGGTCAGGCGCATGGCATTCTGCACCGCCAGATTAGAAACGAAGGACGTCTTCATGATTACCTCACGGCTTCCAGAAGGGACGCCATCATGGCGTCCACGGTACTGATCAACTTGGCAGATGCCTTGTAGGACTGTTCGAGATCGAGCAGCAGCGAGAGCTCTTCATCGATGCTGACGCCGGTGACGTTGCCCAGCGCCTCCTCCGTCCGCGCCAGGAGAGCCGTCTTGTTGTCGTCGGCCGTCGATGCGGCGCTGCGGATCTGCTCGAACCAGCCGATCGATGAGGCGGCGAATTCCATGATCGAACTGCTGCTGTCGAGCCCCGCCGCCGCGTCGAAGTCCATGTCGCCGTCCATGGCGGTGATGAAGCCGTCAAGGAGATCGGTGTAGCCGGAATTCGGATCCGTGGCGCCGCCCGGGTTGGAGACGAGGCCGTTGAACCCGCCGTCGCGAAGCAGGAACGGATCGGTTTGCGCGGCGGCATTGACAGTTAGCGACGCCGCGATGCCGGGCTCGATCGTGCCGTCGGCGGGAAGCGTTCCATCCGCCCAGGTGAAAAGGCCGGGGCCGCCATCCTCCTGGAAGAGGCTCACCAGGCCGCGGGCCATTTCGTCGAGCTGCGACTGGAAGGTCGGCGCGATGTCGTCGCGCAGCTGGAGCAGGCTCGCAAGCTTTCCCTCTGCGGTCGTGTCAGCGCCGACGCCGGCCGAAAGCGACACGCCGTCGACGAAGATGGCGTTGCCGGTCGTCGTTGCATCGAAGGCCGAGGTTGCCGTGAACGTCACCTGCCGGGCCTGCGTCTCGAAGAGAACAGTGCCGTCCGCGGTATAGATGACGGTATCGTTGTCCGCCCTGGTAACGGTGGAGATGCCGACGAGCTCGGCGATCTGCTTCAGGAGCTTGTCGCGATCGTCGAGCGCGGCCGAGGCGTCGGCGCCGGCCGCCGTCGCTTCCTTGACGGCATTATTCGCGGTTTCGAAGCTCGCGAGCAGAGCATTCAGGTTGTCGACTTCTTCGGCGATCTGCTTGTCGGTGTCGAGACGCAGGTCCTGGACTGCGGTCGACGTCTTGCTGATCGAGTTGGCAAGGTCCGATGCATCCGCGACGACGGTCGCGGCGATCGTCGAGTTGCCCGGGGTCGAGGCGAAGGTCTGCAGACTGTTGCGGAAGGTGGAAAGGTAAGTCGACGGCGCCGTCTCGTAGTCGTTGCCGCCGAGCGCCGACTTCAACAGCTCGAGCCCGGAAAGCAAGCTGCTCTGCGCCGAGGATTGCGAGACGCTTGTGAGATTCTGCTTGAGCAGAGCCTCGTTCTGCGCCCGGTAGATGGAGACGATCTGGGCGCCGTCGGCCGTGGTTCCCAGCATGGCCATGCGGCGCGAGTAGTCCGCGTTGCTCGCATTGGCGACGTTCTTCGACACCGTGGCCGTTTGCGAAGCCGTGGTGCTGAATGCTGATTGCGCAATTGCGATTGCCGAGGACAACGACATGCTGGGACCGTTTTCTTGGAATTACCGCTTCAGGTTCACGAGAACTTCGAGCAACTCCGAACCGGTCTGGAAGACCTTGGAGTTTGCCGTGTAGTTGCGCTGCGATTCGATCATCGAGGTCAGTTCGTCGGCGATGTCGACGTTGGAGCTTTCAAGCGCGCCGGAAATGATTTCGCCGAAGCTGCCGGAACCGGCGAAACCGGTAACGATGACGCCGGAATCGACGCCCTGCGAATAGACGTTGCCGGATTCCGGCACCAGCTTGTCGGGGCTTTGGACATTGGCGAGAGCAATGCGGTAGCGCGGCTCGAGCTCGCCGTTTGCATATTTGATGTAGACGACGCCGTCGGTGTCGATCTGATAGCCGGAAACCTTGCTCGGAGCGTTGCCATCGATCTCGCCGCCGTCCGGCGTGAACGACGTTCCAAGCTGCGTCGTCTCGGAAAAGTCGATGACAATGTCGTTAAGTATAGCGCCGGTGCCGGAAATCGGGTTGAGACCAGCCCCGGTCGGGTCCAGCGTGAGACTTGCCGGCGAGGTGGTCAGGACGCCATCGGTGTCGAAATCCAGCGTAGCGGTGCCGAGGGAAAGGGCCGACGTCCTGTCGATGATCTCCAGTTCCCACTGGTTATCGGCAAGCTTCGTGTAGTTGAAATCCAGGATGCGGGTGTTGCCCTGGCTGTCGTAGACGATGAGGGAGGTCGTCGACACATCGCCGTTCGCGGCGCCGGAGGGCAGGTTGGCACCCATCGCGCCGGCGGTCGAGCCCGCCGCCGACAGGCCTTCCGAGGCGAGGTTGACCTCGGTCAGGCCATCGAAACCGTTGACGACGACCGTCGGATCCACGCCCGCTTCGTACTCGTAGCCCATCAGGGTGAAACCGGCGGCGTTGACGAGATTGCCCGCATCGTCCTGCACGAAGGCCCCGGCGCGCGTCAGGTATTCCTGGCCGTTGGCGCCTTGAACGATGAAGAAGCCATCGCCGTCGATCGCAAGGTCGCTTCCCGATGTCGTGTAGGTCGTCGAGCCCTGGTCGGAAATCGAGTAGCGCACCGATGTCTGGACGCCGCCGGAATTGTAGGAGCCGTTGCTGGAAGGCAGGATCATCGAGGAGAACTCGGTCGATGCGCGCTTGTAGCCGGTCGTGCTGGAGTTCGCGATGTTTTCAGCGACCGTGCTGAGCCGGTTGGCCTGGGCGTTCATGCCAGACACGCCCGTTCTCATGGTACCGTAGAGACTCATGGAGGATCCTCGTTTCCTGCTTTGGTGGGAGACTAGAAGTCGGGCCTTGCGTGAACCTGTCTTGACCCGACCAGGTTGTGATCCGGCTCAGTTCCAGTCGATGCAGTAGCCAAGGAAACGCTTGGAATCGATGGGGTCGAAGCCCAGCTTCTTGCGCAGCTTCTTGCGCAACTTGCTGATGTGGCTTTCGACGACGTTCTCTTCGACGTCCTCGTCGAAGATGCCGTAGATCGCGTTGAAGATCTGCGACTTCGAGACCCGCCGGCCGCGATTGGCGACGAGGTATTCGAGGATGCGCCGCTCGCGGCGCGGCAGCGCGAAGACTTCGCTGTTGATCTCCGGGTCGCGCCCGTCGGCAAAGACACGGATTGGGCCGATGTCGGTATAGTTGGCAATGGCCTTCAAGCGCCGGCGGATCGCCGCGACACGGGCGAGGATTTCCCGCGGGTGGACGGGCTTGCGAACGACATCGTCGACGCCGCAATCGAACAGCGCCAGCGTGTTTTCCAGTGAAGGTGTTTCGCTCATGGCGATCACCGGCGCCTGGGAGCGGTCGCGGATCGCCCGCGGCAGGCTGAACGCGCTGTCGCCCTGCCCGATCAGGAACGCCTCTACCGCATCGATATCGGAATCGGCAGCGGTGTTCACCCACTCGCCGAACTCCTTGGGATCAAACCCGGTCGATGGAATGCCCTCGCGTCCGAACAGGGACGCGTAGCCATCCTTCACAAGCTCTCTTTCATCAACCACCACGATCATTCGTCCGCCTCCGAATCAGTATGGGTGTTTTGCTGATTGAGAGGTACGAATCCGGGGATTCACGAACAACTAGAGAAAGTTAATGGGAGATTTTAATAGTTGATTAAGGAATGCGTGCCGATTTGATCTATATCTAGTAGGTACCCGTTAACGATGACACTAAGTTCGTGTGGAAAAGTTAACGCATGGCAACAAATAGCGCTTGCGATCACAATCTGTCCGCATTGTCGCCACATTGCGGCAACGGGCCAAATATCACAACCTTCGATTGATCATTGGCAAAACTGCGCCGCGTTTGGTGTCCACTTTCCATAGCCGGTCGCGACGAGGTTCGCGATGACCCTGCAGACATATTTCTTCTGCGCCGGATCGTTGTTCGGCCCGGCGTGATAGCGGGCGACCGCCATCGTCCAGCTCTCGTGCCTGGCGCGCAGATTGGAGAGGAAGCGCGCGGCATAATCGACATTCCGTCCGGGATCAAGCATTTCCTCCGGAGAGCTGAAATGCTCGCCGTGGAAGTGATAATTGATCTGCATGCAGCCTAGATCGATGAGCTTCGCTCCTTGCGCCCGTGCCGCGCCAAATCGGCTGAGGACATCCTGAATGCTTGTGCCGAAATAGGCCTTGCCCTCGATGTTCATCGCATAGGGCTGGAGCGACCCCTTGCGACCGGTCTCCGTCAGGCCGACCGAGTAGAGGATCCCCGTCGGGATGCCGTACTTCGCCGCGGCGGACGCGATCTCGCGCTCGCAGATGCCGGCGCTCGCAAAAGCGCTACATGTAGACGTCACCAGTGCGAGAGTGCTCAACGCCAGCAGACGCATCGTCCGTTCCATCATTGCCCCACCATGTCTCGGCCTGCACCGCCTCGCCCGCGTTCTGCCGCTGACGCCCCTGCCCGCTGTCTCCGCCGGTGCGCTCGCCGCCCGACTGGCCAAGCTGGGCCTGCGTCTGCGGCTGCGAACCGCCGCCGCTCGAGGCATCGCCGCCGGCATTGAACACGACATTCACCTGGTCGACCGCAAAGCCCTGGGCGCGCAAGGCTTTGACCATTTCGCTCTGGTCGTCGCGCAACTGACGGAACGCTTCGCCTGTTTCCACCTTCAGATCGACCTGCAATTCGTCGTCCTTCAGGCGCAGCGTGGCCGTGACGGTGCCGAGTTCGATCGGATGCAGCTGGATCTTGAGCGTGTTCAGCGTCTTGCCGGCCTGGCTCGACGCCTCCGGCTGCCCCAGGAGGGCGCTCGATTGGAGCGCCTGCGCCCATTCGACATCACCGGCAATCGCGCCGGCCACGGCGGCGGTGTTGGTATTCATCGCGACCCCGAGATAGCGGCGCGCCTCGAGGACGGTCACCGTTTCAGCTCTGGCGTTCGACGAAGACCTGCTATTGTCGACGGCAGTTGCTTCGCCGTCCGCCGAAATGGTCATCGACACGGCCTGCCCCTTGCCGTCTGCGCGGGCCAGGCGGAAGAGGCGGTCCGATCCTGCGTCACCTTGCTGTTCGGTCCGTGAACCGCCCGCGGTGGCGTCCGACGGGACATTCGCCAACTCGGCCGCTGGGGCGGCGGTGCGGGCGACTGCAGAACGCATTGCCTTGTCCGTGATCTCGCCGCCCGCGCCGTCGATCTGCGTGGCCGCCAGCGCGTTGCCGCCAAGCAATGTCAGGAGGTCGCTGACCGGGCCGTTCGCCGGCGCGGCGGAGACGGTATAGCTCTCCGATGTCTCATCAGACGCCCCGGAACTCTGTGCGGCGAAGGTCTCCGCAGGCCTTTGATCTTTCGGCCTGCCTGTGGCCGTTTTGTTGTTCGGATCGCCGGCCTCTTCACCCTCGAAAGAGGCCCGGGCGGCCGAGAACTGCCGGTTTCCCTTCTCCCGAATTTTGAACTCGGAGCCTTTCTGACCTTCCGGGAATGCGTTTTTCGGAATGCTCTGGGCATGGCCTTGCGCCGAAGGCGTCGATAGTCGCCCGGTTCCTGTGACGGCGGCGCTTGCGATCAAAATGCTTGGCTTGCGATTGCCGATCGTGAACTCGGTTCCGGCCGTTTGGGCGCCGTCGGGGAGGGAGCCAATTGGTTCCGATCCGGCGTCCTGGGCCGCACCCTGAGGAGACGCCTTCTGGCGGCCCGCATCGGCGACCGCGCTCTCAAATGCACCGGGCTCTCCAGCAACCTGCTCGTTGCCGCCCTGCCGGGACCCGGATCGGGTTCCGAGTGCCGCGGCGGGAGCACGGAACGTCTCTTCAAGTGGCCTCATAGTCCTTCCTCCGCAAGGAGCGCATCGATCTCCTTGATCTTCGAGCGCCCATTGGCCACGAAATCGTCAAGCACCGGATCGGCTGCCGCCGCCTGTTCGGCGCTAGCCGATGGTTCGCCACCCGGCGCGGGCGCCCTCGCGGCCGGCGGCGCCTTATCGTCCGCCTCGGCAAAGGGGCTCATGCCGCTTCCCGTTTTCCCCGCTTCGCCGCCTTCGGCCTCAGGGCCCGGGGTGGTCTCCCCAAGTGTGGTCTCCGGTATAGGCAAGGACGCTTGCGCGGGGCTTTCACCCTGCGGTAGTCGCACAACCTCTTCCGCAATCGCCCTGGCGGCTTCCCGAAGGGCACGGTCGCGCGGCGAGAGCTTGTCGTCCGGTATTGCCGCCAGCGTCTGCGCCGCCGTGAAGACATCCTCGGAGGGCACGGCCGCGAGCCCTTCGTAGAAGCTCGCCAGCAGCTGCAATTGGCCGCCGCCGTTCAGGGCGAGCTCTTCGGCCCGGGCAGATGCCAGCCGCGCCAGCGTCTGATTGCCGGCGATCGCTGCGCGCCTGGCGACGCGCAGATAGACTTCGCGTTGGCGCGCCTGATCCATGAAGGCGAGAATCTCGGCGACGCGCTTTTCGACCGCCTCGTCGAAGTGCATGACCGCCAGCTCGACAAAGACGTCGGCGAACTGGCTCGCATAGGGCGACGTCAGGTAGCGGCGGGCATAGTTCAACGCATAGCGGAAGCCCTTTTCCGGGTCGCCTGCCTGCACCGCAACCGACACGGACCGGCGAAGCGCCGCCTCTTCTATGATCGTGCCGGGCGACGTCAGACGCGCCCAGTCGTAGTATTTCATCGCGGCGACCGGGTCCTGCTGCGATATGGCGTTGCCGAGAATCAGAAACAGGTAGGGACCGACCCGGGAATTCCTGTATTCGGGCGCCGCCTTGGAGAGGTTCTCGATGATCAACAGACCCTTGCCGCGCAGATATTGCCTGAGCGAGTCCGTGACGCGCGCGTCGAAGTTGCCCTCGATATCTCTGTCTGTCAGATAATCCAGCGTTTGCGGATTGCCGCCGCTCATTACATAGACGAGCGCCGCATCGACGTTGCGGGGGTCGCGAAAGATCGCTTCGTCGGCCGCCCTAAGGCGCTTGTCGATCTCGCCCAGCATGAAGCGCTGCATCTCGATCGCCGAATGATCGCCCAGTACGACGGAATCCTGGACGTATTGCAGCGACCGGATCATCTTGAACGGCGCGAGCTCTTCCGTCTCGCTTGCGCGCGCCAGACCAACCGCGAGCGGAGCCGCAAGAACCGATGTCGCAAGGATGGCGCTGAGCCGCTTCAGCATCTCTCTCAGCCCTGCCCCGCTTGCAGCAGGATCTCGATCCGCCGATTGCCGGCGGCATAGGGATCGTTCGGCACCTGCAGGCGCCGGTCGGCAAAGCCGCTGATCTGGTTGACGCGCTCCTCCTTGAGACCGCCGCGGACCAGCATGTAATAGGCGCTCTGGGCCCGCGCCGCCGACAACCGCCAGTTGTCATAGGTCCCGTCCTTGAACGGACGGCCATCGGTGTGGCCGCGGATCGCCACGATCCCCTGGCGCTCGGCTAGCAGCTTGCCGATCTTTTCCATGGCAAAGACGAGCTCCTTGCCGGGAACGGCGGAACCCACGGCAAACATCGGCGCGTCCGTCTGCTCGCTGATCGTCACCAGCAGCCCGCCCTCGGAGGGCGTCACCATCAGTCCCTCGAGAAGACGTCCGGCCTCGCCGCCGACCGCTTTCTCGATTTCGGCCTTGAGGGCCTCGGCCTGCTTCTGCTGCTCCTCTGCGTCTACTTCCTTCTCGGGCGACACCTCGCCTTTGGCAGTCTCGTCCGCGGTCTTCAGCGTCTCGCCGGCCGCCGGCTTCTCACCGGGATCTCCCGCAGCGGCGTGCTTTTCAGCCGCCGCGACGTCGCTTTCGGCCGCATTGCCGGCGTCCTTGACCTCGACCTGCTTGGTCCAGAAATCCGGATCGAAGGGATCACGATAGGCCTCTCCGCCATCGGCACCGGTGGCCGGGCCCGACTGGGCGGCACCGCCCTCCCCCTTGGCACTGATATTGGCCTGCTGACCAACCTCCTTGGCGATTTCGGAGAGAACCGAATAGGGGTTCTCGAAGAAGTCGGCGTCGGAATATTTGGTCTCCTCGCCCGAGGTTGCCGTCAGCTGGTCGCCGGTCTTGGCCGAGCCGCCGGATTTCGCCTGTTCGCCATCGGCCTTCGACCGCTGCTGCGTCTCGTCACCCTGCGCATCCTTGGCCGGATTTTTCAGGCCCTTTTCCGCCGGCTTCTGGTCGGTGAGCTGCACCGGATTGAAATAGGAGGCGATCGCCGCCTTCGTTTCCTCGTTGGCGGCATTGATCAGCCACATGACGAGGAAGAAGGCCATCATCGCCGTCATGAAGTCGGCATAGGCGATCTTCCAGCCGCCGCCGTGATGGCCGTCGTGTCCATCGCCGGAGCGCTTGACGATGATGATTTCGTTCTTGCCGTTGTGTTGGCTTTCTTCGCTCATGCCAGAACCTTCCGCACGGTTTCGGACCAGGCCGCCATTCTGGTCACCAGAACCGCTTCGCCCAGCTCAACCGTCAGATCGATGTCGTCGGCAACGACGTGCCGGAAAACCAGGGTGTCGTCGTCCAGATGCTGTTTCAACGCTTCGAAGAGCACAGGCGATCCCTTCACGGTGATGGTGAGCCCCTCTCCCGCACCGATGCCCTGCCGGATCATCGCCGCCAAATCTTCGACGGCGCGCTTGATAAGCGCCTCCTCCATGACCGGCGCGAGTACCCGCGCCGCCTGGTCGCCAAGCGCCAGCGCCAACCGCTCGGTGATCTGGGAGAAACCGGCAGCGAGTTTCGAAGCGGTGTCTTCCGCCAGGCGGTGCTTCACGGCATCGAGTTCCTCGGCGTGGCGCGCCTTGAGTTCGGCGATTTCCCGCTGATGCTCGAAAGCGAGCTCGGCGGCGGCCTCCGCACGGCCCTGCGCGAAGGCCTCGCGCCGCTCGGCATCGACGTCGATTTCAGGCATGGCGGGCCTCTGAACGGACCGGTCTTCGGCGGGGAAATCCGCTTCGAGGTTCGGAAAATATTTTGGCGGCATGCGCGTGATTTCGATCTTCGGCGCGCTAAAATCCTTGAGATAGCGGGAGAGCGACGCACTCATCGGTTATCCCCCCGGCGGCTCGCAGCCAATGCCGGCGCGCGTCCCCCGCCCGGCAGGGGGTGGCTCACGGTCCAGAAATCCAAAGCGCCTGACACGTCTATGATGTCTCCTTCGGCCCTTTCCGCCCGAGACAGCGACAGGACCAGCATTCTCGATGCGCAACGGTTCGCGAAAGGGCGGACCCGAGCCGGGACCGGTGCAACGGCGACCAGGATCATCTTGGCCGGCAGCCGGCCGAGCAGACTGCGAAGGAAAGTTAGCCGGTCAAACTTGTGCGAAAATGAAGGTTGTTGGACCGCGCCAGGGCAACAGCGCGGTCCAACCAGTCCCGCCAGATGCCGATGACCGGCGGCACGGCGGAAGCGAAGATCTCGCTTACTCCTGGAACAGTCGCAGGATGTTTTCGGAATTGGTGTTGGCGATCGAGAGCGACTGGATGCCGAGCTGCTGCTGGGTCTGCAGCGCCTTCAAGCGCGTCGACTCCTCGTTCATGTCGGCGTCCACGAGACGGCCGACGCCCTTGTCGATCACATCCATGAGATTGGCGACGAAGTTTTCCTGCATCTCGATACGGCTGGTGATCGCGCCGAGCGTCGCGGCGGAATCGGTCAATTGGCTGATCAGTTCATCGACGACGCTGATCATGTCGTCCAAATCGCTGTCGGGGGTCGATTCGGAGAGCGCGATTTCGGTGCCAGTCGGCGGGCTGCCGGCGTCGATCAGGTAATACTCGCGCGCCGTTCCCGTCGGGCTCGAGGCAAGCGCATCCGCATCCACCGCCATGGTCAGCAAGCCGGCGCTGGCATCCTGGACGTCCACGAGAATGGAGCCCGACGTATCGTAATCAAGCGTCGTAACCGAGACACTGCCATCCGCACTGCGATTGAAGGAGGCGACGATGGATTTTATACCGACCGCCGTAGCCGCGTCGTTGTAGAGCCAGTTCTCACCCGAGAAGGACGCCGACTGGGCCGCCGAGACCAGCTGGTCCTTGAGCTGCGAGATCTCCTTGTCGATCTTGCTTTTGTCGACGCCGGGTTCGCGTGCCGCCACCAGCTTCGCCTTGACCTCGCTCATCAGCTCGATGACGGTATCCAAGGCCGCATAGGCAGTATCGACCTTGGCCGCGCCCAGGCCAAGCGCGTCCTGGACCGTCGAAAGCGCCGCATTGTCCGAGCGCATCGTGGTCGCGATGGACCAATAGGCAGCGTTGTCGGCGGCGGTCACGACGCGATAGCCGGAGGACACGCGGCTTTGGGTCTCGTCCAGATTTCTGTTGATCGAACGCAAGGTCTGCAATGCCGCCATGGCGGCAGCGTTGGTCATGATGCTGGTCATTGGCTATCGCCCCTGTCGATGGGAGATCGAAGACATTCCGGGTGTGACCGGCAGGGATGGTGCGGCATCATGCGCGCTGCCACCGTTTTGCCCTGGGTGACAGACCATCGTGCTTAACAAAGCGTTAATGGGAAATGGTTAACAAATGGTTAACGCGGTTAACGCCTTATTAAGGCATGTGAAGAAAAGGTTACTTTGCCGTTCAGGCACCGGGGAAAACGAGAACGACAAAAGGCCGCGCAACAATGGCGCGGCCTTGCGAAGAATGCGTGCTTGGAAACCAGCCTCAGAAGGCTGCGGACCAATCCTACTGGCGGAAGAGCTGGAGGATGTTTTCCGAATTGGTGTTGGCGATCGACAGCGACTGGACGGCGAGCTGCTGCTGCGTCTGCAGGGCCTTCAGGCGGGTCGATTCCTCGTTCATATCGGCATCGACAAGACGGCCGATGCCGGAGTCGATCGAGTCGGTCAGCGCCGCGACGAACTCCTCCTGAAGGCCGATGCGCATGGAGATCGAGCCGAGTTCCGAGGCCGCGCTGGTCATCGCCTGGAGGCCATCTTCGACGAGCGTCAGCGCTTCGGCCATTTCGGCGGTGTCGAAGCCGGTGATATCGAGAGCATAAATAGAGACGCCGATCGTCGCACCACCGGTGGTGCCGAGAATACCGTTGGTGTCCACGATGGCGCCGGCGCCGTCGCCGCCGAAGAGCAGATTGCCCGTCGCCGTATCGTCGAGTGTATAGGCTGTGGTCTTCACCGAAACGGTACCATCGGAGGCGCGCACAAAGCCCGAGACCACGCTCTTGACGGCCGCGTCGCCGGCAACCCAGTTTTCGCCGCTGAAGGAGGCAGACTCAGCGATCGACATCAGTTGCTCCTGCAACTGGTCGATTTCTTCCTGGATCTTCGTCTTGTCGACACCTTCTTCGGTGGCGGCGACGATTTTCGACTTGATTTCCTTGACGACTTCGATGGCGCTTTCCATCGCGGCATAGGAGGTATCGACCTTGGCAGCCCCAAGTCCGAGCGCGTCCTGCACGGCCGAAAGCGCCATGTTGTCGGAGCGCATGGTGGTGGCAATCGACCAGTAGGCGGCATTGTCGGCCGCCTCGCCGACGCGCAAGCCTGATGAAACACGAGCCTGCGTCGTCTCCATGCTGTCGTCGATCGCGCGGAGGGTCTGAAGTGCGGCCATCGCCGCCGTGTTCGTCAGGATGCTGGTCATGGTCTGCTCGCCCCTCGAATGGCATTAGAATGAAGAAACATTCCGGATCGCCGCCGGGAACGAATGAGCGGCGTCATGCCTGTTAACCCGCTGGTCACTTTGGTTAACCCATCGTTTCGATGCGGCCAGCTAACGGGAACATGGTTAACAAACTCTGAAGAGAGGTTAATAAAATTAACAAAACCTAACAATTTCCTTGTGCCGGGGCGCAAATGCGTGAAAGCCGCACCTTTCGCAAAGGTGCGGCTTTCTGAAGTGGCTTTCAGCAATCTTGAGCGTATGAGGGATCGTCTGTTCCCTAGTCCGGCTCTGTCGATTAACGGAAGAGCTGGAGGACGTTTTCCGAGTTGCTGTTGGCGATCGACAGCGACTGGACAGCGAGCTGCTGCTGCGTCTGCAGGGCCTTGAGGCGGGTCGATTCCTCGTTCATGTCGGCATCGACGAGGCGGCCAACGCCGGAGTCGATCGAGTCCGACAGCTTCCCGACGAAGTCTTCCTGCAGGCCGATGCGCATGGAGATCGAACCGAGCTCTGCGGCAGCGCTGGTCATCGCCGAAAGCGCATCGTCCACGTCCTGCAGCACGTCGTTCATGTCCGTCGTCGCCAGAGCGCTGATATCCAGCGAGTAGACTGCGTAAGCGCCAGCGGAGGCACCGGCAGTGCCGAGGATACCGGTCGTCGTATCGAGAGCACCGGTGCCGTCGTCACTGAACAGGAGGTTGCCGCCGGTGACGCCATCGACAAGCGCATAGCTCGTCGTCTTAACGGACACGGTGCTGTCGGAGGCACGGACGAAGCCGGACACGACGGTCACAGTGTTGCCGGCGACGCCGCCGATCCAGTTCTCGCCGCTGAACGAAGCGGATTCGGCAATCGACAACAGCTGTTCCTGAAGCTGATCGATCTCTTCCTGGACCTTGGCCTTGTCGACGCCTTCTTCAGTTGCCGTAACGACCTTGGCCTTGATTTCCTTCACGACTTCGATGGCGGATTCCATACCGGCATAGGCGGTGTCGACCTTGGCGGCGCCGAGGCCGAGGGCGTCCTGGACGGCGGAGAGCGCCATGTTGTCCGAACGCATCGTGGTCGCGATCGACCAGTAGGCGGCGTTGTCCGAAGCCTCGCCGACGCGCAGGCCGGAGGAGACGCGGCCCTGGGTCGTTTCCATGTTGTTGCCGATGCTCCGCAGTGTTTCGAGTGCGGACATGGCTGCGATGTTGGTAAGAATGCTTGTCATTTCTGAGTGCCCCTTAGTGGCTGATTAAGAAGGGACATTCCGGAGTACGCCGGCAAGCGACGGTCAGCATCATGCCTGCTAACCAATTAATTTTGTTGGTTAACCCGCCGTTTCGATGGCCCTAGGAAACAGCAAGATGGTTAAGGAATGCTGAAGCGGAATAAAAAATGCGAAAAAGCCGCGACCGGTCTCGGTCGCGGCTCTTTTCCAGCGTTGCGGCACGGTCAGCCCCCGTGCCGGTTCGCCGATTAACGGAAGAGCGACAGGATGTTCTGCGAGTCGGAGTTGGCGATTGACAGGGCCTGGATGGCGAGCTGCTGCTGCGTCTGCAGAGCCTTCAGGCGGGTCGATTCCTCGTTCATGTCGGCATCGACGAGGCGGCCGATACCGTTCTCGATCGAGTCGCTGAGTTCGGAAACGAAGTCAGCCTGCAGATCGATACGGGTCGACATCGAACCGAGCGAAGAGGCAGCGCTGGTCATTGCGGTGAGCGCGTCTTCGACGTCGGAGAGTGCCTCGCCGAGGGCCGTCGCGTCCATCGCAGAGATGTCGAGGCCGTAAACGTCGTTGCCGTTCGTGCCTGCGGTGCCGAGGATGCCAGTTGCGGTATCGAGACCACCCGCGCCATCGTCAGCAAACAGGAGCGTACCGTCGGCCGCATCGGTCAGCGTGTAGCTGGACGTCTTGATCGAAACAGTCCCGTCCGAAGCGCGGACAAAGCCAGTGACGACGGTCTTGGTCGCTGCCTCGCCGGCAATCCAGTTTTCGCCGTTGAACGAGGCCGATTCCGCAATGCTCAGGAGCTGGTCCTGAAGCTGGTCGATTTCTTCCTGGACCTTTGCGCCGTCGACACCTTCTTCCGTTGCGGCGACGATCTTCGCCTTGATTTCCTTGACGACATCGATGGCCGCTTCCATACCGGCGTAAGCAGTATCGACCTTGGCGGCGCCCATGCCGAGCGCGTCGGTGACCGACGAAAGAGCTGCGTTGTCAGAACGCATGGTGGTCGCAATCGACCAGTAAGCGGCGTTGTCAGAAGCAGAGCCGACGCGCATGCCCGTGGAGATGCGGTTCTGCGTATCTTCCATGCTGGAGGAGATGGAGCGCAGCGTCTGGAGAGCGGCCGTTGCCGAGCTGTTGGTGAGAATGCTTGCCATAATCGTTGTCCCTTTTACGAAATACTATTGGGGGGACATACCGGGCTGAAGAGGTTACCGGTCACGACGATCCGGCATCATGCCACTCGGTTCCGCTCAGCTCGTGAAGGACACCAAACCCGTCGTGTGAGGACGAAATTCGCAGCCATTTCTTGCCAACACCTTAATCGGCGGGGCAGCCCGAAGGCGACGCGAGAACGTGGTGAATCGCGCGTGAAATCCTATACTTAACGGACTGTTGCGAGGTCCCGGAGATGTCTTAACGAGGGACGCCGAGGCGGGCTCAGGTGAAGGAGCGCACCAGGCTGCCGACGAGCAGGTTCCAGCCGTCGATCAGCACGAAGAAGAGGATCTTGAAGGGCAGCGAGATCGAGGTCGGCGGCAGCATCATCATGCCCATCGCCATGGTGATGGTCGAGACGATGAGGTCGATCACCAGGAAGGGCAGCATGATCAGGAAGCCGATCTCGAAGCCGCGGCGGATCTCCGAGATCATGAAGGCGGGCACGACGGCGCGCAGGTCCACCTTGTCGTCGACGACGACCGTCTGGCCCTTTTCGCGGGCGATGTCGATGAAGAGCTGCAGGTCCTTGTCGCGGGTGTTGGCGAGCATGAACTCGCGGAACGGCTCCGACGTCCGCGTCAGCGCCTCGGTCTCGGAGATTTCGTTCTTCAGGAGCGGGTCGATGCCATCGCGCCAGGCGCGGTCGAAGGTCGGCGCCATCACGTAGAAGGTCATGAACAGCGCCAGCGACACCATGATCATGTTCGACGGCGTGGTCGCAAGCCCCATGCCGGAGCGCAGGATCGCAAAGGCGATGACGAAGCGCGGAAAGCTCGTCACCATGATCAGGATACCCGGGGCGACCGAAAGGACGGTCAGGAGCCCGAAGGTGCGGATGATCCAGGAGGCGACAGAACCGTCGACCGGCGTGTTCAGAATATCGGCGGGAAAGCTCTGGGCCCCGGCAATTCCCGACATCGCCATCATGGCGACTATAAAGGCAGTAGTCCGGAGCATAAGCGAATCATTGGATGACGAAGGTTCGGAACATCACATTGGTTACGCGCCCGTCGGAGCGCAGGTCAACCCGTTCCCGGATGTCATCCCGGAGATATTGAAAGCCGCGCGGCCCCTGGATTTGCTGCAGCGACAGGGTCTTCAGATAGGCCGCGATGTCCTGGTGGATTTCTTCGGCGAGCGCGACGTCGGGCGCGCCCTTGAACTGCAGCGCGACCTCGATGCGGACCCAGTTTTCGGCCGGGTAGGCAAGGTTCGTGGTGATCGGCTCGAGCTGGACGATGCCGTTGGCTTCGGTGGCGATCTTCGCAAGGCCCTCCTCGCCGGTGGCGTGCTCAGGCACTTCGGCCGCAGCCTCCGCCTTCTCCGCCGGCGGCGGCGCCAGAAGGGCGCCGACGAGCCAGCCGCCGCCGCCGGCGACGAGCGTCAGCACGGCGACCGCGGCAATGGTCATGACCAGCGACGGGGATTTCAATTCTTTGGTGTCGGTTTCTTCCATCGTGCCGTTCCATGCCGGTCTGGTTTGAGTGGTTGCTGCCCGATCAAATCGGCGAGACGAGGTCGACGACCTGCTGGCCCCATGGGGGCTGCTGCACTTCCATCAGCCGGCCGCGGCCGCCATAGGAGATGCGGGCTTCGGCAATGCGGTCGTAGGAGATTATGTTGTCGGCATCGACATCCCGCGGCCGGACAATGCCGGCGACGTTGAGGATGCGCAGTTCGTGGTTGACGCGCACTTCCTGCGAGCCGCTGATCAGCAGGTTGCCGTTTTCCAGCACGCCGGTGACGACCGCCGCGACGAGCAGCCGCAGCTTCTCGGAGCGTTCTGTCTTACCGTCCCCCTGGGTCTTGGTGTTCGAGCCGTATTCGAGATTGCCGGACCACTCGAAGTCGCTGGTCTGCGATTCACCGCCGGCGCCGAGATTGAAGCCGCTGGAATTGGTGCGGCTGCGGTCGGTCTCGTTGTTGAAGGACGCCTTGTCGTCGATCTGGATATCGACCGTCAGGATATCGCCTACATTGATGGCGCGGGCGTCCTTGAAGAGCGCGGCCTGCTGGTCGTTCCACAGCGAATAGCCGGCAGTCATCTGATGCGGCTGCTTCGGATAGCTGGCGAGCTGCGGCGTCTGGGTGTATTGCAGGCCGCTGCCGATTGGGCTCATCGACGGCGCCTGGCCGATCTCCTTGAAGGCCTGGTTCTGACATCCCGAAAGGAGGCTTGCGGCCAGAAGGGCCGTAAGTTGCAGTCTCATGATGGCTCCTTCGAGGTGTTCGGGTCGCTGGCGCTGGAGATGATGTTGGTGAGCACCGCCGCCTTCTCGTCACTCATCTCGCTGAGGATCAGCGAGGACTGGCGCGCCGGCAGCTTCATGACGATCGCCGCGGCGATCTCCGGCCGTACCATCTCGAGCTTGCCGGCGGCGGCATCGGGTTTCATCGTCTTGTAGATGTCGACGAGCCCGAGCTCCGCCTGCTTCAGGAAATCATTGCGGCGCTTCAGCCAGTCCTCGTATTCGGCCCGGCGCTTTTCCAGCGCCGCTATGCGTTCGTCGACACTCGCCTGCAAGGTTTCAAGGTCCTTGCGCTGCAGCAGATAGCGCTGGTCCCGCGCCGCGTCGGCGATATTGGTGCAGAACTGCTGGATTTCGTTCGTTGCACCGTTTTCGACCGGCGGCGCGGTGACGTCCTGTGCGAAGGCGCCCGGCATTGTCAGCATCAGCGCAGCCGCGGCCGCGGCCACGAGCGTGCGGCGAGACTTGCCGAGAAGATGGGAGAGAGTTCCGGTCATTGCAGCACAAGCTCCGCCTGTAGGGCTCCCGCGGTCTTTATGCTCTGCAGGATCGCGATGATTCCGTCCGGCTTGACGCCGATGCTGTTGAGGCCCGCGACCAGCGAGCGAAGGCTCGACCCGTTGAGGATCGCGACCGTGCCGCCGTCCGACTGCGCCTCGATCGTGGTATTGGGCTCGACGGCCGTCTCGCCGCGCGAGAAGGGCGCCGGCTGCACCACCGTCGGCGTTTCGGTCACCTGCACCGTCAGCGTGCCGTAACTGACCGCGACTTCGTTGACGCGCACATCCTGGCCGATGACGATCGTGCCGGTCCGCTCGTTGATGACGACGCGCGCGGGCACGTCCGTCTCGACGACGAGGTTCTCGATATCGGCCATCAGCCGGGCGAGATCGGCCATTTTGGGCTTCTGGACGAGGACCGACTGCGAGTCCAAGGCTTCGGCGATGCGACCGCCGAACTGCGCGGCGGCAAACTTGTTGATCGCCGCCGCCATGCCGACTGCGGTGGAAAAGTCCGGATTGCGCAATTGCAGCACCAGGTTGAAGCCGTCCTTGAATTTCGACGGCAGCTCGCGCTCGATGATCGCCCCGTTCGGAACGCGGCCGGCCGTGGTCACGCCCTGTGACAGAGCGGCCGCGTCGCCCTGGGCACTGAAGCCGGTGACGACGATCGAGCCCTGGGCCACCGCATAGATCTGTCCGTCGGCACCCGAAAGCGACGTCATGACCAGCGTGCCGCCGCGCAGCGACGTCGCGTCGCCCAGCGAACCGACGGTGACATCGACGCGGCTGCCGGGGCTTGCGAAGGGCGGCAGCGTCGCGGTAACGAGGACCGCTGCGACGTTGCGCGTCCGAGACTCGCCGCCCTGGGTCGAGATGCCGAGATTTTGCAGCATGGCGCGGATCGACTGGTCGGTGAACGGCGAGGAGCGCAGGCTGTCGCCGGATCCCTGCAGCCCGACCACCAAGCCATAACCGATCAGCTGGTTGTCCCGACCGGCCTGCAGCGATGCGACGTCCTTGATGCGCGACGCGGCATAGGCGGGCGTCAATGTCGCCGCGAACAGCAAGGACACGGTCAGCAACCACTTACAAATGCGCACCATCATTTCGCCACCACATGGATCGTGCCGTCGGCCATCACCGTCCCCGACACAATGACACCGCTATCGATGTTGCGGGCGCGGATCAGTTCGCCGATCGCTGCGTCTTCAAGCGGCGAGCCGGCGGCGGTGATCGTCAGCCCGCCCTTGTTGAAGATCAGCCGAACCGTCGAGCCGCGCTCGACCGCGTATCGGTCGCGCAGCGCCGAGGTGAGGATCACCCGTCCCGGCAGAAGCGTGCGCTTCGTCACCTTGCCCTCGACCTCTTCAAGCGACCCGACATAGCCGTCGGTGATATCCGGATTGGTCACGTCGACCACTTCCAGCATGCTCGCCTCGATGGTTTCGCCGGGATAGATGGTCTGCTTCGGGATGACGGCGGTCGGCTGCTGTGCGGCAGCGAGCCCCGGCGACAGCAGCGCGGCGGCGATCGCCGCAGATGCGAGCGATCGCATCAAGCGCGCTTTGCGGCTCTCGACTGCTACCCTTGCGGCGGATCGGCGAAACATCATGTTTGCCCCTCTTCCCGTTACCTGAGGTTCTTGCTCACCGTGGCGGCCATTTCGTCTGCGGCCTGGATGACCTTGGAGTTCATTTCGTAGGCGCGCTGGGCCGAGATCAGGTCGGTGATTTCCTTGACCGGATCGACGTTGGACGATTCCAGATAGCCCTGCTTGACCTGCGCGAAGCCGGGGTCGGCCGGCGTGCCGACGATCGGCTCGCCGGATGCCGCGGTCTGCTTGAAGAGGTTTTCGCCCTGCGGCTCCAGTCCGGCTTCGTTGACGAAATTGGCAATCGTCAGCTGGCCGATTTCCTGAGTCTCGGTCGCGTCGCCGATCCGGACGAGGACCTGTCCGGACGCGGAGACGGTGATCTCGGTCGCGTCCTGCGGCACGGTAATGCCGGGAACCACCGTATAGCCGTCGATGGTGACGAGCTGGCCGGTGGCATTGGTGTTGAAGGCGCCCGAGCGGGTATAGACCGTTTCGCCATTGGGCGTTTCGACCTGGAACCAGCCGCGGCCGACAAGCGCAAGATCGAGATCGTTGCTGGTGTTGACCAGGCTGCCCTGGACATGGAGGTTGCGGACGGCGGCCGTCTGGACGCCGAGGCCGACGATCGCACCTTCCGGCACGATTGCCTGGTTGGAGCGGTTCGGCACGCCCTGGGCGCGCTCCGTCTGGTAGAGCAGGTCCGAAAATTCCGCGCGCGCCCGCTTGTAACCGGTCGTGTTGATGTTGGCGATGTTGTTGGCGATGACTTCAAGGTTCAGCTGCTGGGCGTTCATGCCCGTGGCGGCGATGGAAAGGGCCTTCATGTCACGTTCCTTCAGATCTGCATGCGGGCGATTTCGAGATAGGCGGTAACGACCTTGTCGCGGATGGCGATCGCGGTCTGCAGCGACTGTTCCGCGCTCATCACCGCATCGACGACCTCACGCGTGTTCGCCTCGCCGCGGATCGCCTGCAGCGACGCTCCTTCGGCCGACTTCATCGAGCGGATGGCGTCCGTGGTCATGGTGCCGAGGACTTCGGCGAAGCTCTGCGATTGCGGAGCGGAAGCTGCGGCACCCGGCAGGGAAAGCGCGGTCGAGGCGGTCAGGCTGGTGCCTTCGGTCTCCTTCAGGTTCGAAAACGCGCCGACGGACTGAATTGCATCGATCATTATTGCGAAGCCCTCAACAGGTCGATTGTCTGGGAGATGAGATCGCGGGACTGCTTGATGGTCTGCAGGTTGGCCTCGTAGGCGCGATTGGCTTCGCGCATGTCCGCCATCTCGATCAGGACATTGACATTCGGCATTTTCACCATGCCCTTCTCATCGGCCGCCGGATTGCCGGGGTCGAACTCGATGCTGAAATTCGAATCGTCGGTGCCGAGCCGCTGGATTTCGACAAGCGACGCGCCGCTCGCCCGGTCGACTTCCGCGGCGAAGGAAATCGTCTTGCGGCGATAGGGGTCGGCGCCGGGCACGTCGCCGGTGGAGCGGGCGTTGGCGATGTTTTCGGAAACGACGCGCAACCGCGTCGATTCCGCCTGCAGGCCCGAAGCCGAAACCTTGAGTGCCGAGGTCAAAGGATCCATGGGTGTTATTTCCGTACCGTCATGAGCATCATCCGGTGAAAGGACTTCACCAGCCCGGAATTGAGTTCGTAGTCGCGCTTGATTTCGCCCGTTTTCATCATTTCCTGCTCGATCGCGACGGTATTGCCGGACTGCTGCACCGCGACATCGTCGATCATGCTGACCTCGGTCACCTGCGCGGCATCGGGGCTTTCGGTGAAATGGGCGCGATGGGTCGCCGCCATCTGGATGCCGGTGTTCTGGAGCACGGTTTCGAAGGGCTGGACGTCCTTGGCCTGGTAATGCGGCGTATTGGCATTGGCGATGTTGCCGGCAACGACATTCTGGCGGACCGTCAACCATTGGGCCTGGCGCGACGCGAGTTCGAAAAGTTGAATCGGATCCATCGAATACTCCTCATGAGATGAGGAGGACCCTAGGCGGGTAATCTTGCGTGGGACTTGTCGAGAAACCGGGATGAGGAACCAAGAGCGACGAATTCTCGCCGAGGCTTTTTTGGCGGCGAAGCGCCGCCTCGCAGGATACTGCCGTACGCGGCAGCTCCGAGGCGAGATGCAGCGTAGCACTCTATCTGGACTCGAAGACCTCGCCCTTGGAGGTGATCATCACCCAGCGGCCGTTCCGCTCTTCGAAGGTGGCAAGCCGGCTGTTGTCCGGCAGGACCGAACCGACCCGGACGATATACATGCCGGTGGCGTCCTCGATGAGCGCCCTTCCGTTGGCGACGTGCATCAGCTTGAAGCCGGACGGCTCGGGAAAGGGCTGTTCCAGGCCGGCTTCCGGGTCATGTGCGGCCGCCGCCGGTTGATGCTGCAGCCCGGGTACGGTCGCCGTCGTCAGCCGGTCGATCGCCGCGGCGGTCTCCTGGTCCATATCGGTCATCGCCAGCGGCGAAACCGACACGACGCCGCGGCCGGGGCGCTCCGGCAGATCCCGCGTCGTTCCCTGCCAGAGCGGCGGGATCGAGAACTGATCCTGGTGCAGGAAGGCGTACCAGGGGAAGAAGGTCGCAAAGGCGGCCATGCCGAGGCCGATCGCGCCGAGGACCTTGTCGGTCAACGGCATCTTGGCGTCGCGCCGGCGCTGATGGACGACTTCGTCTGCTTCGTTGTCGGTCATTGCTATCCCTTCGCCCGGATGCCCGAGGCGGGCTGGTTGCCCATGGCGGCCGCCTTCAGCGCATTGGCAAGGTCGGTGAAGGCGTCGGCGGCGGACCGCTCGCCGGGCGCCTGCTTGAGGACGTCATAGATGACCGGAACCTGTTTGATCGCCATGTCGAGGTCGGGGTCGCCGCCGGCGCGGTAGCCGCCGATCAGCCGCAGGTCGCGGGTCTCCTCGAAGCGATGGATGAGCGACTTCAGCCGCGCGACGAGTTTTTCCTGATCCGGCGTCCAGGCCTTTCTTGCCAGGCGCGAAATCGAGGCCAGCGGATCGATCGGCGGATAGCGCCCTTCCTCGGCGAGGCTGCGGTCGAGGACGATGTGACCGTCGAGAATGCCGCGGGCCGAATCGGCAACCGGATCATTGTGATTGTCGCCGTCGACCAGGATCGAGATGATCGCGGTAATCGTGCCGGTACCTTCGGCACCAGGGCCGGCGCGCTCGAGCAGACGCGGCAATTCGGTGAAGACCGAAGCCGGATAGCCGCGGGCGATCGGCGGCTCGCCCGCGGCCGTCGCCACCTCCCGGATCGCATGGGCAAAGCGCGTCACGCTGTCGACGATCAGGAGAACGTTGTCGCCCTTGTCGCGATAGTGTTCGGCGATCGTCACCGCCGTCAGCGGCGCCATTTTCCTCAGCATCGGGCTCTCATCGCTGGTGGCGACGACGGCAACCGATTTGGCGAGATTGTCGCCGAGCGTGTCCTCGATGAATTCCCGCACTTCGCGGCCGCGTTCGCCGACCAGCGCGATCACCACCTTGTCGAAGGCATCGGCCCGCGCCAGCATCGAAAGCAGCGTCGACTTGCCGACGCCGGAGCCGGCGAAGATGCCGAGGCGCTGGCCGAGGCAGAGCGGCGAGAAGATGTCGACGGCGCGCACCCCCGTCTTGAACCCCTGTTCGACCCGCCTACGGGTCATCGACGGCGGTGCGGTGTTGGAGATCGAGCGGCGGATGTCGCCCTGCATCAGCGGGCCCAGGCCATCGATCGGCTCAGCCAACGCATTGATCGTGCGGCCGCACCAATTGTCCGTCGGAGCGATCCGGAAGGCGCCCTTGCGGATGACCGTATCGTGGATGCCGATCGGATCGCCGGGCTCGATCGGGCAGACGACGACCCGCTCCGGTTCGACGCGCACCACTTCGCCGAGATGGGTGCCGGTCGCGCTCTTATGCGCCACGAAATCCCCGAGCCGCACATGGCGGGAAAGACCGCTGACGGTATAGTGCCCCGGCGAGATCGTCTGGACATGGCCGCCGGGCGCGATCGAAAAATCGGGATTGGCATAGCGCTCGACGAGGCCGGCAAGCGCCGCCAGCGAAGTCGATGCCGGAATGATGTCAGTGCCTTGGCGTTCCATGCATATTTCCGTTGCAGTCGATCCCGGCCGGTTGCCTTGCGGTGAGCCGCGTCACACTTCCCTGCTTCGCTCTAAACTAGCGCTCGCCGCCGAGCGCCTTGATCGCCTCTTCAAGCGACCCTTCGCTGTCGCGCATCAGGGCGGTGACATTGTCGAACGCCCGGGTCACCATGATGAGCTGCGTCATTTCCTGGACGGCATTGACGTTCGACTCTTCGAGGAAGCCCTGCATCACGCCGACATCGAAGCGGTCGACGACGGGTTCCGGTTGAGCGGCCGGCATGACGGCACTGTTGTCATAGCGGACGAAGCCGCTGGAGAAATCCGCCTCATAGAGGCCGAGCAGCGCGACCTGGACGCCGTTCTGGTGAATAGCCCCGTCGGCACCGACGGTGATCTCGCCCGCTCCGCCGTTTAGCTGGATCGGCGCGCCGCCGGCATCGAGCACCGGATATCCCTTGAGGGTTACCAGTTCGCCCGTTTCCGTCAGCGTGAAGCGGCCGTCGCGGGTCAGCGCCGGGCCGCCGGGCGTGTCGATGTTGAACCAGGCGTCCCCCTTTACGGCGAAGTCGAGCGCGGAACCGGTCCGCGCCAAGGCGCCATTGCTGGTGCTCAGATATTCCTCGCCCTCGGATACGTACGAGACGCGGGTGGGCTTCGTGTCGCCGAGCACCTGATCGAACTTCACTTCCGTGGAGCGGAAGCCGACCGTGTTGGCATTCGCGATATTGTCGGCAAGCGTGTTCAAGCGCTTTTCAAGCGCCATCTGCGAGGAAAGCGCCACATAGAGGCCGGTCTGCACGTCAGTGTCCCCCGAGTTTCAGATTGTTGATGGACAGGAGCAGGTCGGGGGAAATTCCGTAGCCGCTCGAAGAACCGAAAACCGCAAGCGGATCGTAGCCGCCGGAAGAATTGTTGATTTCCCAAAGGGCGGTGAAGCGATCGATGAAGGCTGCAAGCTTTACCGGATCCTGGAAATCCTTGAAGTCGATTGCTTCCTCATAGGCCTTGGCCTGCCGGTCGACGTCGGCCGCGGCAAATTCCTCCGGGAGCTGCAGCGCCGTCCGCACCACCTGTGCCAGCGCCTCGTCGGCGATGATCTCGTAGCCGCTGGTGAGCAAGGGCGCCGTGCGCTCGAAATAGAGCGCCAGCCTAACGCCGGTATTCTCCTCGCCGGCATTCTGCTCCAGCGTCTGGCGCGTGTATTTGTTGACAACGCCCTTCTGCGCAGGGTCGAAGGAGGTGGCCGTGTCGCCGTGCCGGGCGAAATTGAGCGATTCGACCAAGGCCTTGTAGCGGCTGTCCGCCAGCTTGTTGGCAAAGGCGCCTTCGCTGTCGACACCCTCCGTCAGCACCTTGCGCATGAAGGCCTTGGCGTAGGCCATGTCCTCCAGCCCGTGCGCTTTCATCGCATAGTCATAGAGCCGGCTGTCGGCAAAGAACTCGTCGAGCGTTTTGATGCTGCCGATCCTGGAAAGGTAGTATTCCGTCTCGCGCGCCACCTGCGGCTGCTCGGAGACGCGCTCCAGCGAGCTCGTAAGGTCGGCGGTTATCAGCTTGTAGCTCGTATAGGTCGTCGTCACGATCGCTCGCCTGTCCGGAATGGCGGCCCGGCGCGATGGCCCGACCTTGCCGAATCCTGCCTCTATTGGCTTGCGCGAACCTGTTCGGCGCGGCGGTCGCGAGCGGCCCTCACGGCCAGCCTCACGCAAGGAAGAAATCTTATTCCGTCGTAGGTAAATCACGATCGCGACAGGTATCGACAATGAACATCATCATCGGGCTCCTTGTGACTTTCGGCTGTATCCTCGGCGGCTACCTCGCCATGGGCGGTCACCTGGAAGTCCTCAACCAGCCTTTCGAGCTGATGATCATCGGCGGGGCCGGCATCGGCGGCTTCATCATGGCCAACTCGATGAAGGTGGTGAAGGATACCGGCAAGGCGCTCGGCGAGGCGTTCAGGCACAAGGTGCCGAAGGAGCGCCACTACCTCGACACGCTCGGCGTGCTCTACAGCCTGATGCGCGACCTGAGAACCAAGTCGCGCAACGAAATCGAGGCTCACATCGACAACCCAGAGGAATCGCCGATTTTCCAATCCGCGCCGACCGTCCTGCAGAACAAGGAACTGACGGCGTTCATCTGCGACTATGTGCGGCTCATCATCATCGGCAATGCCCGCTCGCACGAGATCGAGGCGCTGATGGACGAGGAGATCCATACGATCACTCATGACAAGATGAAGTGCTATCACGCCTTGACGAGCATGGGCGATGCGCTGCCGGCGATCGGCATCGTCGCGGCGGTTCTCGGGGTGATCAAGGCGATGGGCGCCATCAGCGAGGCACCGGAAGTGTTGGGCGCGAAGATCGCCGCCGCACTCGTCGGAACGCTGCTCGGCGTCTTCCTCTCTTACTCGATCGTCGGTCCGCTTGTCGCCAACATCAAGGCCGTGCGCGAAAAGCAGAACCGGCTGTACGTCATCGTCAAGCAGACATTGCTTGCCTACATGAATGGCTCCGTTCCCCAGGTCGCCCTCGAATATGGCCGCAAGACGATCTCCGCCTATGAGCGACCGTCGATCGATGCGGTCGAGCAGGAGATGATGAACCCCGGCGGCGGCGGCGAAAGCAAGGCGGCTTGAACATCATGAATCCGAGCACCGCATCGAACGTCTACGCTTTCGACAAGAGACTGCTGGCGCGCATGGCCGGCGCGCTCGGCGACGACAAGACCATCGGCCGCATCGCTCTCGATCTCGGCCATGTCTTCAGCGAGCGCCTTCCCGATTTGCTCAAGCAGGAGACGGGGCACGACATTGCGATCGGCTATGCCGGCTTCAAGATGGGGCTCAGGAACGAACTCATTGCCGAACTCGGAGAAGCGGCCCTGCTCAGCGACGTTACGCTGCGCAACTGGTGCGCCGATTTCCAGATCGGCTGCGACAGCCCGGTTCTCATCACCCTCGTCGAAGCCCTGCTCGGCGCCGAGCCCACCGACATCGAGGAGCCGCTGCCGCGGGCACTCTCAAAGATCGAGATCGACGTGGCGGTGCCGGTCTTCGAGGGCATCGCCGAGGTCGTGCGCATGGCGGTCAATGCGCCGGGTAGCTTCGAGCCGGTGGTCGCCCGGCCGCATAACGGTGCCGAACGGCTGCCGCCCGACCCCGCCCTCGAGGATATCTACGCCGCCTCGATCGACATGACCTGCGGACTTGGGCCGGTGCTTTCCACCTTCTCGGTGATCGTTCCGCAAAGCGTGCTGCTCAAGACCCAGATAGTCCCGCCCCGGAGCGCCGGACAGAACGACAGTATGAAGACGGATTGGAGCGAGCAGCTCGAGGAGCAGATTCGCCGCTCGGCCGTGACACTCGAGGCGCGCATCCAGCTGGAAAGCCTGACGCTCGATACGATCAGCCGGCTTCAGCCCGGAGACGTGATCCCCTTCCATGACGGCCAGGACGTGCGGGTCGAGGTCAACGCCAATGGTCGCGATCTCTATGTCTGCGAATTCGGCCGGTCAGGGGCGCGATACACGGTTCGTATCAAGGACACGCACGGGTCCGAAGAGGACATCCTTCGCCACATCATGAGTTAACCGACCTCGCATCGCAGAATGCCTGAGGCAAGCTTCAACTGGAATAATCCGCCCATGGTACGCAAGAAAGCAGCATCCATCGAAGAACAGGCCGCATTTGCGGGAGACGTCGAACTCGACCAGGCGATCGACGACCTGCGCGGCGTTCTCAAGCAGGACAGTGCGGCAACGGATTTCGGCGGCGATTTCGGTGCCGCCGAACCATTTGGCCAGGCCGGGGATTTCGGCGGCGATCTCGGTGCTGGCGGCTTCGGTGGCGATTTCGCTGACACGTCCCTGGGCGGCGGCCTCGATATGGGTACCGGTTTTGCCGGCGGCGATTTCGGCGGCGACGATTTCGGAGCCGCTGCGTCCGGCGCTGCGCCGGGCAGCGGCATGTCGTCCAATATGGACCTGATCATGGACATTCCGATCGATGTCCAGATCGTCCTTGGCACGAGCCGAATGCAGGTCTCCGGCCTGATGGGCCTGACCGAGGGCGCAACGATCGCGCTCGACCGCAGGATCGGCGAGCCGGTCGAGATCATGGTCAACGGCCGGGTGATCGGCCGTGGCGAGATTACCGTACTCGAGGGCGATGTGACCCGTTTCGGCGTCAAGCTCATCGAGATAAAGGGCAGCAAGAAATAGTCCGATGATCGGGCGAGGGATGAATCCATGATGGATTTCGAAAGTTTCGAAGGGCAGGCACTGGCCACACCGCTCAGTCAGACGGAAAAGGCCGCCGCCGTGCTGCTCGCCATGGGGAAGTCCGTGGCCGGTAAACTGTTGAAATTCTTCACGCAGAGCGAATTGCAGGCAATCATCGCCGCGGCGCAGTCGCTGCGCGCCATCCCTCCCCACGAGCTCGAGGCGCTGGTCAACGAATTCGAGGATCTGTTCACCGAAGGCGCCGGCCTGATGGACAATGCCAAGGCGATGGAGAGCATTCTCGAAGAGGGCCTGACGCCGGACGAGGTCGACGGCCTGCTGGGGCGGCGCGCCACCTTCCAGTCCTACGAGGCAAGCATCTGGGACCGGCTGCAGGAATGCGATCCGGTCGCCGTTGCCGAGTCGCTCGCCAAGGAACATCCGCAGACGATCGCCTATGTGCTTTCGATGATGCCTTCTAGCTTCGGCGCCAAGGTGCTGCTGCAGCTGTCGGACAAACAGCGCCCGGACATCCTCAACCGCGCCGTCAACATGAAGAATGTCAGCCCGAAGGCTGCCTCCATCATCGAGACGCGCGTCATCGAGATGATCGACGCGATGGAGGCGGAGCGCAATTCGCCCGGCCCGGCGAAGATCGCCGAGGTGATGAACGAACTCGAAAAGAAGCAGGTGGACACGCTGCTCGCCTCGCTGGAAACGATCAACACCGATTCCGCCAAGAAGGTTCGGCCGAAGATC
Organism: Sinorhizobium americanum; assembly: GCF_001651855.1. Classification (GTDB taxonomy): domain Bacteria; phylum Pseudomonadota; class Alphaproteobacteria; order Rhizobiales; family Rhizobiaceae; genus Sinorhizobium; species Sinorhizobium americanum. The sequence goes on from NZ_LNQC01000062.1 coordinate 97,947, forward strand.
TTCCTGTTCGACGACATTCTCTACATGCCGCAGAGAAGCCGGGTGCAGCTCTTCAACGACGTCTCGACCGACATCATCACCATGGCGCTCAGGGGTTCGGCTCCGGAACTGCGCGAATCGGTCCTCGCATCCGTCGGCGCACGCCAGCGGCGCATGATCGAATCGGACCTTGCAGTCGGCGATGCCGGCATCAACCCGCGCGACATCGCCATTGCCCGGCGCTCGATCACCCAGGAAGCGATTCGGCTTGCAGCCAGCGGACAGCTCGAGCTCAAGGAAAAGGAATCGGAAGCCGCTTGATCGCGGATTCTTCGGCGCGGTGTCTCACCGACACCAATGGGCGAACTGATTTCTGTTGAGCCGGACGCCTTCTTGACGTCCGGCTCTTGCGCATGAGGCATGAGCGGTCCACGACAGGGGCTGTGGGGCACGTCGGCGTCGGCCGATTAGGAGTGGCCGCGGCTCCTGGCCAGTATGGGAGCTCCCTGTTTCATGTCTGAAGATCAGGACAAGGACAGTAAAACCGAAGCGCCGTCGGAGAAAAAACTCTCCGATGCGGCCGAAAAGGGCAATATCCCCTTTTCCCGCGAAGTGACCGCCTTCGCCTCGACGCTCGCGGTCTACATCTTCATCGTCTTCTTTCTTTCCGAGGGTGCGGCGAGCACAGCCGAGGCTCTCAAGGACATATTCGAGCAGCCGGAAGCTTGGCGGCTCGAAACGGCAACGGATGCCGTCGGGTTGATCTCGCACGTCATCCTGAAGTCCGCGGGCCTGGTCATTCCGATCTTCCTGCTGCTCATCATCTTCGGCGTCGGCTCGTCGATCTTCCAGAACCTGCCGCGGCCGGTGCTCGACCGGATCATGCCCAACATGAACCGCGTGTCGCCGATCGCGGGCTTCAAGCGCATCTTCGGTGTTCCGGGGCTGGTGGAGTTCGCCAAGTCGCTGTTCAAGGTCATCGTCGTGTCGATCATCGTCGTCCTGGTGCTGTGGAACGATTATTTCGCCACGCTCGACCTGATGTTCTCGGATCCGGTGACGATCTTCGCCACCATGACCTCCGACCTGAAGCAGATCGTCACCGTCGTGCTCCTTGCCACGGCAGTGCTGGCAATCGTCGATCTCTTCTGGACCCGCCATCATTGGTATAGCGAACTGAGGATGACGAAGCAGGAGGTGAAGGAGGAACTAAAGCAGTCGCAGGGCGATCCGATCGTCAAGTCGCGGCTGCGGTCGATGCAGCGGGATCGCGCCCGCAAGCGCATGATCGGTTCCGTGCCGCGTGCCACGCTGGTGATCGCCAACCCGACCCACTATGCGGTCGCGCTCCGCTATGTGCGCGAAGAGAACGACGCCCCCGTCGTCGTGGCGATGGGGCAGGATCTGCTCGCCCTCAAGATCCGTGAGATTGCCGAGAAAAACGGCATTCCGGTGTTCGAGGATCCGCCGCTCGCACGCTCCATGTTTGCACAAGTCTCGGTAGATAGTGTCATTCCACCGGTGTTTTACAAGGCAGTCGCCGAACTCATTCATCGGGTTTACGCAGCTCAGCCGCAACAAAAACGGGTGACATGATCTTGAAGAAGTGCGAATTCTCCGAAAAACGCGAAAGACTAGTGGCAGAGGCGATTCGTCCGGTAGCGACAGAACTGCGCCTGATCGACGCTGCGGACTTCATCGCGCTCCTGCGGTTCGAGTCCCATGCGAGCCTCGCCGATCTGGTGGAATCGGCGGCGGAACTCTACTTCCTGCCGGGGACGGTGAATTTCGGCCTCGGCGGCAACTACAATCTCGACTGGAACAGCTGCCCCGAAATCATCTTGGATCTCGAGTTGAAGCCCCGCGGCGTGACAGTCTATGCGCGCCTCGTGCTTGCCGGCGAAGCGGCGGGTATCGAGATCAGCCACATCAATTTCCAGCATCCCTCGACCGATCCGGACGAGAATACCGCCTTCCTCGCCAGGAGCCTGGAAGAGGCGAAATTCGTCAAATCCTACCCCCTGCCGCTGGCGAGTTGAGCGAGCGGTTAACAACTTCGTCGCTGCAACAGGCTTTGTGTTTGTCCCTCTCCTCGGATTTAACCCGAGGAAGGGGCAAATTTCGCGGAAAACCTAGTCTAGTGCCCATCCATAAACGCCTGTTTTTCTGCGGTTTTGCAAGGTTGTTTGCCGGCTGACATCGTTTCTTGGGA
>NZ_LNQC01000063.1 GCF_001651855.1 Sinorhizobium americanum
GCGTCCCAAGAAACGATGTCAGCCGGCAAACAACCTTGCAAAACCGCAGAAAAACAGGCGTTTATGGATGGGCACTAGCTAAGGCCGGATTTATCGTCGCCGGTCCCAATCATCCCGGCACGACAAGCGGCGACTCCACCCCCGCCGACACGCCGAAGCTGTGGGAGCGCACACATGATCTGTCCGCCGTGATCGACAGGCTGACGACCGACCCGCATTGGAGCGGCGCCATTGACAAGGACCGCATCGGCGTTGTCGGCTTTTCGCTCGGAGGCGCCGCCGCCATGGAGATCACCGGCGCCCGGGCTAACCTCGAAGCCTACGCCCGCTACTGCGATTCCTACAAGAAGTGGGATTGCGCCTGGTATGCTGGTCGACGAGGCTACGTCGACGACAAACCGGTCGAGGTCGACAAGGTCGACTTGCGCAAGGTCGACCGGGTGCGCTTCGAACAATCGAACCTCGACCGGCGCATCAAATCCGCCGTCCTGGTCGACCCGGGTCTCGCGCAAGCCTATGACGCGCAAAGCCTGAACGAAATCGCCATCCCGATGAATTTCATCAATCTCGGCAGCGGCGGAACGATCCCCGCGGCGGTGATCGCCTCCGGGCTGGCAGCGCTGTCGCCCAATGGCTCTTACGCCACCATCGCCGGGGCCGACCATTTCAGCTTCCTGCCCGAGTGCAAGCAAGGTGCGGCCGCGCTGCTGAAGTCGTTCGGAGAGGTCGACCCGATTTGCGACGACGGCAACGGACGATCCCGCGCTGATGTCCATTCCGAGTTGATCAAGCTCGTACGGGAAGCGTTGTGGAGATCCCTCAAGGAGCGTTCGTGAGATCGAGCCTTAAAGCCGCCGATCATCGAAGCGATGGACCGGGGTTCCCGCCATCGGGCTGCGGGCGGCGAAAATGCCGCCCGCCCGGCTCTCCTTAAGCGTGCCGGCCGGGCGCAGGGAGGTGACGAAAAGCGTCTGGCGATCCGGGCCGGCGAAGCAGGGCATGGTGGGCGCGGGCACAGGAAAGGGATGCGCCTTGATCAGGCGGCCTTCCGGGGAAAAGCAATTGATGACGCCGGCCGAGACGCCAGCGCTCCAATAATTGCCCGCCACATCGGTCGCCGCGCCGTCCGGGCGTCCGCTCGCCTCGTCGAGATCCGCCAGCCGCTTGCGGCCGGAAAGTTCGCCGGTCGCCGGATCGAAGCGCCAGCGGTCGATCCAGGGACCGCGCGAATCGGAGTGGAACAGGACCGTGCCATCGGCGCTCCATGCAAGCCCGTTCGAGCAGACGATATTTTCTATCTTGCGCTCGACGGCGCCGGTGGGCGTCACGCGATAAAGCGAGGCGATCGGCCGCCGGTCGACAGCGACCTCATGCATGGTGCCGACCCAGAAGGCGCCGTCCGGCCCCACCTTGCTGTCGTTCAGGCGCGTGTCCGGCCTGTCCGCTTCGATCGCGGCGATCTGCCGGACGATCGCGCCGCTTTCCGGATCGAACAGCACGATCCGATCGCGCTGGGCCAGGACGAGACGACCGGACCATGCGAGCCCGAGGCTGCAGGCGCCGCCTTCCAAAGACCACTCGATGTGATCGGCCCCGGAAAGATCGGCGCGGTGAAGCGTGCCGCGACCGATATCGACGAAGAACAGGCAGTTCCGGCGGTCGTCATAGACCGGGCTCTCGGCCACGTCGCAGCGCAAGTCCATCATGCACTCAAATGTCAAGTCGAAAGACATGTTTTGCACCACACTCTGAGACCGGGCATTTTTCGGAACGCCATCCGATCCGACTATCTAAAGGAATTCATGAGATTTACCTCTCCCTCTTTTTCTTTAACATTGCTCTTGCCCCGGCTCAACTTGTAAATTAAACATACAGGAAACGGCCAGGGAGATTTCCATGAAAACGACGCCCGTCACTGACGCCGACCTCGGCGCTTCCGTCCTCTCGGTGCCGCCTCTGGCGCGCGACGCGCAGGGCGTGCCGAGCAAGGCGGAAAATCGCCGGCAGGTGGACTGGCTGCGCTCGGGCGGCGTGACGACATATCTCTATGGCGGCAACGCCAATCTCTATAATTTCGGCGTCATGGATTTCGGCCGGCTGCTCGACATGCTCGAGGAGATCGCGCCGGCCGACGGCTGGATGATTCCGTCGATCGGCGCCGATTTCGGCAAGGCGGCCGACCAGGCGGCCATCCTACGAGACCGCGCCTTTCCGACGGCCATGGTCCTGCCGCTCTCCTTTCCGGCAACGCCGGCAGGGCTGGCCTCCGGCTTCGCCAGGCTTGCCGAGATCGGCGGGCGGCCGCTGATCGCCTATATCAAGAATGACGGCTTCATGCAGGCTGCCGACGTCGCCCGCCTGTTCCGCGACGGCGCCATCACGGCGTTGAAATATGCGGTGGTGCGTCCGGAGCCGAAGAAGGATCCATATCTCGCCGACATCCTCGACGCCGTCGGCTCCGGCGAGCGCATCGTCAGCGGCATCGGCGAGCGGCCGGCGATCGACCACATGGAAATGGGCCTGGCGGCCTTCACCTCCGGCTCGGTCTGTGTCGCCCCGCATTTGTCGACGGCAATCCTGAAGGCCGGGCGCGAGGGTCGGTTCGCCGAGGCAAGGGCCATCCGCGAAACCTTCCTGCCACTCGAGGATCTCCGCGACGCCCATTCGCCGATCCGCGTCCTGCACGAGGCGGTGCGGCTTGCCGGTGTCTGCGAAACGGGACCGATCGGCGACTTCCTCACCAATCTCGACGGCGCCGAACGGCTCGATGCGATCGGCAAGGCGGCGCGTGAGCTGAAAGCCAGGAGCGAGGCGGCGGCCGAAGGCACGGCGCGGCGGGCGGCGGGCGCCTGACGAGCAACTGGCGATGGCGTCTGCCCCACCCCCCTCTGGCCTGCCGCACACGACCGATCACGGCAGCTGCCCGCCACCCCTAGAGATCGCCGTAGGACCCGGTGACGCGAGCGCGGGACTCGGTCAGATGATAGCGCATGTGGAGGCGCGCCAGGTCAGCGTTCTGGCTGGAGATGGCAATGAAAATCTTGCGATGCTCCTCGAGAACCCGCCGCCGCCTATCTTCCGAGCCCTGCCGCGTGAGACCGAGCGCCATGCGCATCGAACCGCTCATGATATCGCGCAGGTCCTGCAGCAACCGAGGGAAAAGCTCGTTTCCCGCCGCCGCGGCAACGGCGAGGTGGAAGGCGAAATCCTCCTCCCAGCCGGTCTCGCCGCGCTGAAATGCAGTCTCGAGCGCCGCAAGCGCCTCGCCGATCTGGTTCAACTGGGCTTTCGTTCTGCGCATCGCCGCCAAGCCGGCGGATTCGGTCTCGAGCGCCAGGCGCGGCTCGAAGGCCCTCAGATAGCTGGCGATCTCCGCCGAAGCGGCAAAATCCGTCAGCCTGTTGGAGGGCCGCGACTTGACGAAGGTACCGATCCCCTGGCGCGACACCACCAGCCCGTCCGCCTGCAGCCGCATCAGCGCCTCGCGGACGACCGGCCGGGAGACCTGGAAGTCGCTGCAGATACGCGCCTCGGAGGGCAGCTTCGCGCCCTCGATCAGTTGGCCGCTGGTGATCTGCTCGAGGATCTGGCCGTAAAGCACGTCGGCAAGGCGCTCGCGCCGCGCCGGTTTCAGTTTCAACGATACATCGTTCAAGTGCCTGGTCTCGCCTGTCATCTTTCTGGACAGGTCTAATTTAGCCGAGCGGATCGCGAATGCAAAGGAGGTCGCGGATGACCAAACGCAAACACCCAGAAGACCTTAGGAGCTTCCGCTGGTTCGGCGCCAAGGACCTGCGCTCCTTCGGGCATCGCTCGCGTCTCTACCAGATGGGTTACGACCAGCAGGAAATCGCCGCCAAGCCTGTCATCGCGATTATCAACACCTGGAGCGACATCAACCCCTGCCATGCGCATCTGCGCGCCCGCGCCGAGGAAGTAAGGCGCGGCGTCTGGCAGGCCGGCGGCTTCCCGGTCGAGCTGCCGGCCATGTCGCTCGCCGAGACCTATGTAAAGCCGACGACGATGCTCTACCGCAACTTCCTCGCCATGGAAGTGGAGGAGCTCATCCGTTCGCATCCGGTCGACGGCGTCGTGCTGCTTGCCGGCTGCGACAAGACCACGCCGGCGACGATCATGGGGGCGATCCAGGTCGACCTGCCGACGATCTTCGTGCCGGCCGGGCCGATGCTGCGCGGCAATTATCGCGGCCAGCACCTCGGCTCCGGCTCGGATGTCTGGAAATACTGGGCCGAGAAGGAGGCCGGCCAGATCACCGAGCCGCAATGGAACGAAATGGAGCGCGGCATCGCCCGCTCCTACGGCACCTGCATGACGATGGGAACCGCCTCGACCATGACGGCGCTCGCCGATACGCTCGGCCTCTGCCTTCCCGGAGCCTCCGCCATTCCCGCCTCGGATGCCGGCCATTCGCGCATGGCAGCACTTTCCGGGGCCCGCATCGTCGAAATGGTCTTCGAGGATCTGAAGCCCTCCGACATCCTGACCGCCAAGGCCTTCGAAAATGCGCTGGCGGTGCACATGGCGATGGCCGGCTCGACCAATGCGATGATCCACCTGATCGCCATGGCGCGGCGGTGTGGCGTCCAACTGACGCTCGAAGATTTCGACCGCATGTCGGCAAAGGTGCCGGTGCTCTGCAACATCCGCCCGACCGGCGCGTTCCTGATGGAGGACTTCTATTACGCGGGAGGGCTTCTGGCGCTCTGGAAGCGGCTGGAGCCGCTGCTGAACCTTCGGGAACGCAATGTCATCAGCACGCTCGGCGCGGCAATCGAGCATGCCGAGGTTCACCTGCCCGACGTGATCCGGCCGCTCGACAACCCGGTGGCCGGCCGCGGCGGCACAGCGATCCTCAAGGGCAATCTCGCGCCCGACGGCTGCGTGATGAAGCCGGCGGCCGCCAACCCGGAGTTGCTCAAGCACCGTGGCCCGGCGCTCGTCTTCGATGATTACGACGCCATGATGCGGGCGGTGAACGACGAGGACCTCGACGTCACCGCCGAGACGGTGATGATCCTGCGCAATGCAGGTCCGGTCGGCGGACCGGGCATGCCCGAATGGGGCATGCTGCCGATCCCGAAGAAACTTTTGAAACAGGGCGTGCGCGACATGGTCAGGATCTCCGATGCCCGCATGAGCGGCACCAGCTATGGCGCCTGCATCCTGCACGTGGCGCCGGAATCCTTTGTCGGCGGGCCGCTGGCGGCGGTTCGCAACGGCGACATGATCGCCCTCGACGTCGCCGAGCGGACGATCACGCTCGAGGTCGAGGCGGCCGAGATCGACCGCCGGCTCTCAGAATGGCAGCCGCCGGAGCGCGACTATTCGCGCGGCTATCTGAAAATGCATGCCGAAAACATCCAGCAGGCGCCGGAGGGCTGCGACTTCACCTTCTTGCAGTCGCCCCACAAGCTGCCTGAGCCAGAGATTCATTGAGGCATTCGGATGATCAAGCGACTTCTGGTAACGGGCGCCGGCGGCCGCCTCGGGCATCATCTGCGCGAGCCGCTGAAAGGATCGGCGGAGATCCTGCGCCTCTCGGACATCGTCGATATCTCTCCCGCCGCGCGGGGCGAGGAAGTGGTGCAATGCGACCTTGCCGACCGCGAGGCGGTCGACGCCCTGGCCAGCGACTGCGACATGATCCTGCATCTCGGCGCGATCTCGGGTGAAGCGAGCTTCGACGCGCTGCTTCAGGGGAATTTCCTCGGCACCTACAATCTCTACGAGGCGGCACGAAAGGCGGGCGTCAGGCGCATCCTCTTCGCGAGCACCAACCACGTGATCGGCTTCCACGCCGTCGGCGAAACGCTCGACCACAAATCGGAACGACGGCCGGACAGCCTCTACGGCGTCAGCAAATGTTTCGGCGAGGACCTTTCGCGGTTCTACTACGACAAGTTCGGCCTCGAAACAGCCTGCCTCCGGATCGGAAGTTGCTTCGAAGCTCCGAAGGACCGCCGCATGCTCTCCACCTGGCTCAGCCCCCGCGATTTTCTCTCGCTCGTCCGCAAGCTCATCGAGGTCCCGACGATCGGCCATCTGGTGCTCTACGGCGTCTCGGCAAACCGCGACGCCTGGTGGTCGAACGCCCACGCCGATTTTCTCGGTTGGAAGCCGCGGGACACAAGCGAGCCCTATCGCGAGGCGATCGAGCAGAGCGAAAAGCAGCCCGCCGAAGGCAGCCATTACCAGGGCGGCCGGCTGGCGGCTATAGGGATACTCGGCAAGCGGTGAAACCTGAGCTAGGCACCGGAGCCTGAACACCGGTTTGGACCCGTCGCTGCCATCTGCGGGTGAAGGCGATGAACGACTGGCGTTTGCGCTGAGCGCGAGCTCCAGGATGGCCGGATGCAGACGGAGCGAGCTGGACGGGCCCTCCATATTGGTCTATATTTTATACCATGAATCGACTTCCAAGAAGGTCAGTGCTCATTACCGGCGGCGCCAAGGGCGCTGGAGCGGCAAGCGCCACCCTGTTTGCAGAGGAAGGCGCGCGCGTCATGATCGCGGATCGTGACGCTGACGCGGCGGAGGAATTGACTGCAAGACTTGCCGCTCGCAATCTCGATGTGCGCTTCGTTCACGCGGATGTGTCGCGACCGGAAGATGCCGAGGCCGCCTACCAGGCTGCCCGTGACGCTTTCGGGCAAGTTGATATCCTGTTCAACCATGCCGGAATCATTATCGTCAAACCTTTCCTGGAGTGCACGCTCGAGGAATGGGACGAGCTGATGGACAACAATGCCAAATCGGCATTTCTGATGTGCCGCCTCGTGCTGCCCGAAATGCTCGAGCGCGGAAAGGGCGTGCTGATCTTCACCTCGACCACCGGAGTCCGTGCCGCTACTCACCTGGAGGCGCTTTATTGCGCGTCGAAATCGGCCATGCATCAACTGGCACGGGCGTTGGCGGTGGAGTATCGTGACCAGGGAATCAGGTCGAATCTGATCTGCCCCAGTTTCGTGCGCACCCATCATGGCGAACACGAGATAGAACAATTGCGCAGCTACGGCGTCTTTGCTTCGGAGAACGATGTGAATGCGATGCAGGGTCGAATCTGCGAACCCGAGGAGGTCGCCGAAGTCGCGCTGTTCCTTGCCTCCGACGCATCCAGCTTCGTCAATGGAGCGGAACTCTTCGTCGACAATACGTTCACGGCGGTTTGACCGGTGCTCTGGGGCCTGAGGCAAGTCGAACCCCAGGCGGCCCATGGGCTCGCCGTCGATCTGTTGCAGCGCCAGATCCATTCCGGTCTGCTGTTGCCGGCTGAGCGGCTGCCGGCCGAGCGGCAGTTATCCGACCGGTTCGGGATCAGCCGCGTGACCCTGAGGGAAGCGCTGCGGGTGCTGGAGACCAATCAATACATTACGGTTCGGAGAGGTGCCCAGGGCGGCGCCTTCGTGACCGACGAGGACCGGCTCAGCCAGCTTGCGCGACGCCGGATGGCTCGGGCCCCGGCGGCGACCATGCGTGTGGTCGAATTCCTGGCGGTGAACCAGTTGGCAGCGGCGCGCCTGGCCGCAGTTCGACGCGGCATGGCCGATCTCAAGCGCATGCGCCAGGCGACGGACATGATGCGGTCCGCCGTCAACGGGCCGCAGCGCAAGCAGGCCGAGGCGCTGTTCTTGCTCGCTCTCGGTAACGCCACGCAGAACCCCCTACTCTCGCGCGCCATCGAAGACGGACTCGCGGAGCTGTTCCTTCCCTTCGAGAGGGCGCCGGCAGACGGTGCCGCCTCGCTCGCGCTGAATTCTTTCGAGGACTTGCTCCACGGGCTGGAGGGCGAGGATGCAGCCGCTTCAGAGGCGGCAATGGCGGATCTGCACGTGATTCTGTGGGATACCGTCCGTCGAATTACCAGAAACGCTGCCTGATATTTTACCCGCACCTAAAACAACGCGCTTGACACGGAGCCTAATGGTATTAACCTCATACCAATGATCCATTGGGGAGGTTCCGGAGCATGATGTCCGCTATTGCAAAGAAGCTGGTTGTGGCGGGGCGACTGGAGGGCCGGACGGCGATCATCACCGGCGGCGCGAACGGAATCGGTCGCGCTGCGGCGCAACTGTTCGCAGAAGCGGGCGCCAGAGTTGCGATCCTTGATATCCAGGCGGCTGCAGGACGGCATGCTGCGGCTGAAATCGAGAAAGCCGGCGGCGAGGTCATGTTTCTTGAGACCGACGCGTCGGACACGGCGGCCGTGCGCGCCTCGCTCGATAACATCGTCAAGACCTGGGGCGCAGTCGATACGCTGTTCAGCCACGCAGGCACGATCATCGTCAAGCCGCTGCATGAAAGCACCGACGACGATTACGAGCGCCTCATGAACATCAACGTTCGGTCTTCCTTCGTCGTCTGTCGCGAAGTCGTTTCGCACATGCTCGAAAACGGCGGCGGTTCGATCGTCATCACCTCCTCGATCGGCGGCGAAAAGGGGTTCGGCCTCGAGAGCCTCTACTGCATGACCAAGGGCGCCGTTCTGCAGCTCGCCCGCTCCATTGCCATCGAGTACCGCGACAGGGGCATCCGCGCCAACGCCGTGTGTCCGGGTTTCGTGAAGACGGCCCATGGCCTGCGCGAAATCGATGAGCTCGACGGGCTTGGCCAGAAGTGGAACGAGGCGGATCTGCATAGCGTGCAGGGACGTCTCTGCGAGCCGGACGAAGTGGCCGCAGCGGCGCTGTGGCTGGCGTCAGACGAGGCGAGCTTCGTCAACGGATTGGCCCTCTATGTGGACAACGGCTGGTACGCCAAGGGCTGAAACTGCAGCACCAACAAAAAGAAGGGAACGGACATGAAACGAGTTATTGCATCCGCCATGCTGGCGCTCACGCTGGGCGCAGCGTCACCATCCATGGCCTTCGAGCCGGAATCTGACCAGCCGATCAAGTTGATGATCGCCGACTGGTCTTCGATGCTGATCGACACCGAGATTCTCAACATCATCCTGTCGACCTACGGCTACAACGTCGAGAAGGTGGTCGCCGACGACAGCGCCCGCTATCCCGGCTTCGAGTCGGGCGACCTGACGATCGCGCTGGAAACCTGGCAGACAACGCAGGACAAGGCCTTCACCGCCTCGGTTGCGACCGGCAAGGTGCTCGACATGGGCGAACTCGGTCCGCATGCGAAAGAGGACTGGTGGTATCCGGCTTATATGGAGGAGAAATGCCCCGGCCTGCCGGACTGGAAGGCGCTCAAGGATTGCGCCGCGGCCTTTGCTGCGCCGGAAACCGCGCCCAAAGGGCGCTATCTGAGCGGTCCCGTCAGCTGGGGTGGTCATGACGAAGAGAGAGTGAAAGCGCTGGACCTTCCCTTCGAAGTCGTCCACGCCGGTACCGATGCGGCGATGTTTGCGGAGCTTCAATCGGCTTACGAACGCAAGGCGCCGATCCTGCTGTGGATATACGAGCCGCACTGGGCGCCGACGGTCTATGCCGGTTCCTTCATCAAATTCCCTCCCTATGAGGCGGCCTGCTATAGCGATCCGTCCTGGGGCGAGAACAAGACGGCAGCTTACGACTGCGGCAAGCCGGAAGGCTGGATCAAGAAAATGGCCTGGGCCGAAGGCGAGAAGGTCTGGCCCTGCGCCTACGACATCGTGCGCAAGTTCACCATGGACGGCAAGGAAGTCGGCGAGCTGGTCTACGAAGTCGACGTCAAGGCACGCCCGGTCGAGGAGGTTGCCATGGAGTGGGCGAAGAAGAACGAAGCCAAGTGGCGGTCCTGGGCAGCCTGCGCGCAAAAGTGAGGATGGTGACGCGGGCCGGTTGAACCCGGCCCGCATGCCGGAGGACGAGATGGCAGATATCCTCGCACGGCCGGACGGCGTGGCAGCATGGAGGCGCAATTGGGCCCATGCGGTTCTGCCTCTTGCCATTCTTGCGGCAACACTCTTCATCCAGGGGCCTCTGGCGCATCTGCCCGACTGGGCAGTTGTGCCTCTGGCCGACTGGGTTGGCGGTGGGCTGAATTGGTTCGCACGCGAAGCGACCATCGGCGGTGTGAAAGTCGCCGACATCACCCGTGCGCTGGCGACGGCGGCCGAAATGCCGATCGATTGGCTGAAGGTGCTGCTCGCTGAAGGCTGGGTGACGGGTGCAGGGTTCAACAAGATGCACATCGCGCCGCCATTGAGCTGGCTCGGCGTGATCCTGGCGACTTCGCTTTTGGCGCTGCGCCTCTCCGGACGCGGCCTGGCGCTGCTGACTTTGTTGGCGGGCGCTTACCTTGTCTTCTTCGGTCTCTGGCTTTCGGCCATGACGACGCTCGCCTCCGTCGTGCTTTGCGTGATCACCGCACTTGCGCTGGGGCTTGCGATGGGCATCTGGGCCTATCGTTCGCCCGGCGCAGAAGCCGTATTGCGCGCGGTCATGAACATCATGCAGACCGTGCCCGTCTTTTCCTATCTTCTGCCAACGCTGCTGCTGTTCGGATACGGACCGAGTGCGGCGCTGTTTGCGACGGTGGTCTATGCACTGCCGCCGATGGTGCACGCGACGGTGCTGGCGTTGCGCTCGGTGCCGGCTGAAACGCTGGAACTCGCACGGATGACGGGCTGCAGCCGGGCGCAGACGCTCTTGAAAGTCGAGCTGCCGGTCGCGACGCCGCGCCTCGCCATCGGCTTGAACCAGGTGGTGATGATGACGCTGAACATGGTGATCATCGCTTCCATGATCGGTGCGGGCGGACTCGGCTACGACGTGCTGCGGGCGCTGCGTCGGCTTGATTTCGGAGCGGGCTTCGAGGCGGGCATGGGAATTGTCGCCCTCGCCGTCGTGCTTGACCGGCTGACGCAGGTCGCGGCGCACAATCAGTCGACCGGGCGTCGAGGGCTCTGGAAGCGACGCGACACGGCCATCGCCGTGCTGCTGCTGCTGGTGCCGACGGCCGCCAGTCTTGCGGTGCCTGCGTTCGCAACCTGGCCCGACGGATGGACGCTGACGACGGCGCCGTTCTGGAATGGTGCGGTGAGCTTCATCAACCAGAATTTCTATGGCCCGCTGGAGGCGATCCGCACCGCCACGCTGCTCGGCGTGATGAACCCGTTCCGTGATCTGCTTCTCGCCGCGCCCTGGAGCGCCGTCGTGCTCCTTGTGGCGCTGGCCGGCTACGCGCTGGGAGGTCTGCGCACCGCGTTCAGTGTCGCGCTGTTGATGCTCTTCATCGTGGTGACCGGCTATTGGGAAGCCGCAATGTCTTCGGTCTACCTCACGGTCCTGTCGGTCGCGCTCGCGCTGGCCATTGGCCTGCCCTTCGGGATCTGGGTCTCCGCGCATCCCAGGCTGCACCAGCCGGTGCAACTGGTCCTTGATACGCTGCAGACCCTGCCGACGCTGGTCTATCTCCTGCCGGCGGTCATGCTGTTCCGCAACGGCGATTTCTCGGCCCTGATTGCCATTGTATCCTATGCTATTGCGCCAGCTGTTCGTTACGGCATGGCGGGCATGGCGCACGTTCCTTCGGAGCGCATCGAAGCGGGAATCATGTCCGGCTGCACGCCATGGCAGACTTTTCGTTTCGTGCGCCTGCCCTCGTCCCTGCCGACGCTGATCCTCGGCATCAACCAGACGGTGATGATGGCGTTGTCGATGCTGGTCATTGCCGCCCTGGTGGGCACGCGCGAGCTCGGGCAGGAGGTCTATACCTCGCTCGCCCGCGGTGAAACAGGTCCTGGAATCGTCGCGGGCCTCTGTGTTGCCTGTATCGCGCTCGTCGCTGATGCATTGCTGAAATCCGGCGCCGCCCGCGCCGCCAGGCATGAAGGAGCTGTCCATGTCTGAAGCCCATCTTATCTCTCCAAGCAAGGCTGTAGAAGCCAGGCCCGTTGCGCTCGAAGCGAAGGGTGTCTGGAAAGTATTCGGGCACGGTGCCGGCGCTTTCGGCCAGCTTCCGGCCTCGGCGCGTACCCCCGAGGCGCTTGCTTCCGCCAAGCTTGTCGGCGCCGTGCAGGATGCGACCTTCCGGATCGGTCGCGGTGAAGTGTTCGTCATCATGGGGCTCTCCGGCTCGGGGAAATCCACGCTCCTTCGCTGTCTTACCCGCCTGATCGAGCCGACGGCAGGCGAAGTCCGCTATGATGGCGCGGATATTCTGAAGCTCGGTGACAAGCCGCTGGTCGAGCTTCGCCGCCGCCGCATGGGGATGGTGTTCCAGCATTTTGCGCTGTTGCCCAACCGAACGGTGCTCGGCAATGTCGCCTTCCCGCTCGAAGTTCAGGGAACGCCCCGGGCCGAGGCCGAGGCGCGCGCGCTGGAACTGATCGAAACCGTGGGCTTGAAGGGCCGGGAGGGCCGGTTTCCGGCGGAGCTCTCCGGCGGCCAACAGCAGCGGGTCGGCATTGCCCGATCGCTGACCACCAATCCGGAGTTTTGGTTCCTCGATGAGCCGTTTTCGGCGCTCGATCCGCTGATCCGCGCCGATCTTCAGGCCGAGGTGCTGCGGCTCCAAAAAACCCATACGCGCACGGTGGTCTTTGTGACCCACGACCTGGACGAAGCCATCCGCATCGCCGACCGGATCGCCATCATGGAGGGGGGGCGGATCGTTCAGATCGGCACGCCGGAAGAACTGGTGACCCGGCCGGCGACGGACTATGTCCGCCGCTTCGTTGCCAAGGTATCGCCGGCGCGGGTGGTGCGGGTATCCTCCCTGATGGGTCCCTTCGGAGGTGGAGGCGTTACGGCGGCGGTGAAGGCGGATGCCACGATTTCCGAGATCGCGCCAGAACTCGTCACCGCTACAGGGCCACTGGCCGTGGTCGATCCGGGCGGAAGACAAATCGGATCGCTCGACCGGCAGCGGGCGCTCGCAACGCTTGCTGCAGGCGCCTGATCCTTACGCATCGAAGCGAATTCCGTCTGGGCGCGTTCGATGACGCCGAAGGATGATCGTGTCCGCATGGCCTGCGATTCTCGCGGCGCCGAATTCCTCGCGAGACGGCGACTGTTTCCGATGCCCTCCTGATCCGGTAGAATGGCGACCCGCTGCCCCATGTAGCTCCTCGCCGCTTCCTCGGATTCGTCATCCTCGGCGTAATTCGACCCTCCCGATGACCGTCGGCCCCAGTGACGGTGGGGACATCCTTCGGTTGCGCACTCCCCGAAAGAACTCGACAGAATAAGGCGCGCCTTATGCCGCGCCCATGAAGATCCTCGTTTGCCGAACGCAACCCCGAATACGCACAATGCAGTGTGGTCGGACCTGCCATTGATCAGGAATTCCACCACTCGGGAGGAGCTTCAAATGATCGAACACCGCATAGCGGCGGGCTTCGCCATCAGCGTTGCACGCGCAACGCCAACCACAAAGCGCGGGAAGTACGCAGCACCGGCGCTGTGAGCCTCTTTACAGTCTCAATCCGATCCTCGCGATTGGTTGATTTGTCGCGGCAATGCTCGCAGCGGTGACAATAAACGACTGCGCCGTCACGCGGGTTCGTCCGGAGACTTCCCGAAATGCCGTCGAGCCGTTTGGAAGGAGCCTCGTAACGACCACGGGGCCGGCCAGTGCGACATCCCGCCTCCCGAATACAAGCCGCAGAAACAGGAAAATGTGCATCGTCAGCAATGGAGGAGATCATGCTACTAGAGAGGGAAGCGGCCGCTTCAGGCCCAGCCGTCGGGGAGGAGACATCCGCGGCGTTCAAAAGACGCTTCATGATGAGGATGATCGCCGTCCTTACCGGCGGCATGCTTCTGGACGGCTATATCCTCGGGATCGTCGGCCCGGTGTCCGGCGAAATGGCCGCCGATCTGGGCGTTTCGGCGTTCTGGGAGGGCCTGATCGCCGCGGGCGCGCTGTTCGGCATCCTGATCGGCTCGCCGCTTGGGGGCTGGGCCGCCGACAAATGGGGCCGCAAGCCGCTGTTCATGCTGGACATGGGCCTGTTCGTGGTCTCTTCCGTCATGCAGTTGTTCGTCGGCTTCATGCAGTTCTTCATCGACTCACCCATGCAGCTGTTCGTGGTTCGCCTGTTGATGGGTGTTGCGATCGGCGCCGAATATTCTGTCGGCTGGCCACTGATGTCTGAATTCGCCCCTGCCCGGCTGCGTGGACGGCTCATGGGCCTGACCATCATCGCCTGGTACGCCGGCTTCATGATCGCCTTCGTCGTCGGCCACGTGCTGACCGAGTGGACTGACCTCGGCTGGCGGGCCATCCTCGGCACAAGCACCTTGATCGCGGCGGCCTTGTTCATCGCCCGGCTCGGCATGCCCGAGTCGCCGCGCTGGCTGTGGAACCAGGGCCGGAGGAGCGAAGCCCGCGCCGTCGCTTACCGGTATCTGGAGAGCAGCACCGACATGGCCGACCTGGAGCACGAAGACACCTGCAAGGGCAGCTTCGGCATGCTGTTCTCGCCGCGGTACTGGCGGGCCACGCTGTTCGTGTCGATGTTCTGGTTCTGCGCCGTCACCCCCTACTTCGCGATCGCCACCTTCGCCGACAGCGTGTTGAAGCAATACGGCCTCGGTGGTGGGCTCGCCGGCGGGGTCGGGCTCTCCGCCGTCGCCTTGGCTGGCGTTGTGGTCACGGTCCTGTTGATCGACAAGGTCGGCCGCCGCGTCCTGACCGTACAGCCGCAGTGGCTCGCCACCGTGCTCCTCGCGATCATCGGCCTCTGGGCCGACGCGCCGCCGGTGGTCGTGCTCGCCTTGTTCCTCGCCTTCTCCTTCGTCAACGCGGGG
This sequence comes from Sinorhizobium americanum, assembly GCF_001651855.1. Classification (GTDB taxonomy): domain Bacteria; phylum Pseudomonadota; class Alphaproteobacteria; order Rhizobiales; family Rhizobiaceae; genus Sinorhizobium; species Sinorhizobium americanum. Next base: position 14,715 of record NZ_LNQC01000063.1, read on the forward strand.
TACAATGTGTTGACCAGCATCTACCCGGGCGAGGTCTTCCCGACCGAGATCCGCGGGGTTGGGACGGGCTTCGCGGCCGCCGTCAGCCGGGTCGGCGCCGGCCTCGGCACATTCCTGCTGCCGTGGTCCATGACCAATCTCGGCGCCTCGGCGTCCATGCTGATCGCCGCCGGGATCGCGGCCCTCGGAGCCGCCTTGTCACAATGGCTGGCCCCCGAAACCAAAGGCAAGAGCCTCAGCGAAACGGCCGCCGGGTATTCCCACTAATGCGCGTCGCGTGCATTAGCCGGGCGGATTTAATCAAAACCGTATAAATCCGGGGTTGAACGAATCCGCTACCCCCCGCACTCCTGCGAGTGCCTTCTGTCTGAGAGAAACGGTGCCGGACCTCACTCTCAGACAGGAGGGTTCAGAAGGCCGAGATTAGCCACCTGCACTTGCATGATGAATGGCCCTGATCGTCTGGCCCGATGCGGCGCAAGCGGTCAGTTGCGCCTCTGGAAGAATCACATTGTGGTTCGAGTGTTACAGCGCCATTTGTGCGACTGTGTAATCGATGTTCCCTTAGGCGATGATGTTGGATGCTGCTCAAACGCCGTTATCTTCCCTCCCTCGGTTCATTCGCCACGTTCGAAGTCGCGGCGAAGCATTTGAGCTTTACGCTCGCCGAGAACGAACTCAACGTGACGCAGGCTGCCATCAGCCAGCAGATCCGCGGCCTCGAGAAATCGCTGGGTGTTACCTTGTTCATCCGCAAGCACAACAGCCTCGAGCTGACGCTTGATGGCCAGCGGCTCTTAACCGCCGTCAGTGGTGGGCTGGATATAATCTGCGACGCGATCAACGATATCAATGCTCCGTCTGACCCTCCGCTCATCACCTGTTCGGGCACCAACGCGGCGATCGCCTGCTGGCTGAAACCCCTCGTGGACAGGTTCCGTTCCGAACGGCCCGACGTCAGGTTCGTTCTTCTGGCCTCGGACGAGGACGACACATTGAGGAATTTCGACGAGGTCGATCTTTCCGTGATTTGTGGCAACGAACGCTGCGAGGTGGGGGAAAGTCTCTATTATCTCTTCTCAGAAATCGTCCAGCCGGTATGCAGCCGCGATTATCTCAATCAGCACGGCCCGTTTCCGGATGCCCAAAGCCTGGTACAGGCGGATCTGTTGGACCTGCATCGGAAGCATTGGACCGCAGATGCCATCGGCTGGCACCCAATCACCTGGGACGATTGGTTCCGGGCGAGCGGTCTCGACCTGCCGCACCTGTCGCCCAGCATGATCAGCAACAATTACCCGCTTCTTGTGAACGCGGCAGTCAGAGGAGAAGGGATCGTTCTGGGATGGCACCACCTCGTCAGATCGCTGATGGACGACGGCGCACTCTGTGCTTTGTTCGATGCGCCCCTTCACGTGGATCGCGGATACTATATGAAGGTGAATCAGGCATCTCTGGACAAACCGCATGTCCAGGAGTTCAAGGATTTCGTCCTCACGGGTCTGGCCGCTTCGGAACAGGAACGCAAGCCTCACGGAGCCGCAACTGGAGACGGCCCGTGAGCTGGCTTTGCCCGCGGCATCCTACATGGACCCAGTCTATCCATCGACTTGGAATTATGGAGCGAGACCGCGGCGCCGCATCTCAAGTCAGCTTTGACATGGCGCCGGTACATATCAGCAGCACATTCAGGCTGCCCGGGACTGCAGATACCGCCGAAAGCGGCCTTTGTCCCTGACTAATCCTACGGTGCCGGCGACGAGATTAAAATCCTCGGGTTCGAATCTTCAATTCGGTGGATATCCCGGACTTGAGTGAACTTCACCGGCCACGGTAGATCAGAGCGGCCGATGACTCTGCCGACAGCTGGTCCGCTTTGCGCGTCAGGCGCTCGCGCAGCGGCGATCGGATACAAACCGGATCCGTCGCGCTCGAATCTCCGGCAAGCGCCATCGCCTGGCAGCGGCAGCCGCCGAAATCGATCGTCTTGCGCTCGCAGGCCCGGCAGAGCTCCGGCATCCAGTCTTCACCGCGATAGGCGTTGAAGGCCTCGCTCTCGTACCAGATCTTCGCGAGCGAGCCCGCGCGGACGGTGTCGAAAGACAGGCTCGGGATCGTTTCGGCCGCATGGCACGGAAGCACGCGGCCTGACGGCGTGACGTTCAGGCCGACCCGTCCCCAGCCGCCCATGCACGCCTTCGGGTAAGTGGAGTGATAATCGGCCGGCACATAGTCGATCACCAGTATCCCCTGATATTTTTCGCGCGCCTCTGCCACGGTTTGCGAGGCACGGTCAGCCTGTTCGCGCGTCGGCAGCAACGCCCCCTTGTTGCGCTCGGCCCAGCCGTGAAATTGCACGGTTGCGACTTCGATACGACGCGCCTTCAGCCGGATCGCCAGCTCGATCATTTCGTCGAGCTCACCCATGTTCTGCCGGTGGCAGACGGCATTGACGGTCAGCGGAATCCCGGCATCCGCAACCCAGCCGGCAACGGCGATCTTCCGCTCGTAGCTGCCTCCATATCCGCTGATCCGGTCGGCGCTTTCGGGGGAAACGCCCTGGATGGAGAGCTGGATGTGATCAAGCCCCGCATCGGCCAGGCCCTCGATCCTGGCTGCCGTCAACCCAACACCCGACGTGATCAGGTTGGTATAAAGGCCGAGCGAAGCGGCCGCCTGCGTCAACTCGACCAAATCCCGCCGCGCCGCCGGCTCCCCGCCCGACAGGTGCAGATGCAGGACACCAAGATCGGCGGCCTGCTCGAAGACGCCGATCCATTCCTTGGTCGAAAGCTCCTCTTTCGCCGGCATCAAGGCGATCGGATTGGAGCAATAGGGACAGGCGAGCGGACAGCGATGGGTCAGTTCCGCGAGCATCGCCATCGGCGGCGGTACACGCGAATCCCTGCCCGTATCGGCAGCCAAGGTGAGGGTCTCCGTCATTCGATGACCTCCAGCATGCGGCGAATGGAAAGCTCCTGGACGAAAGCCATGACGTCGGCGGCGATCTCGCCGACCGGCGCTTCGAACGTTTCGGCAAAGTCGGCAGCGATCTGGTCGAGGCTCCGATTGCCATCAAGGGCACCGACAATTGCGACAGCGATGTCGTCCAACGCCATGGCGCGTTCCGGCGCCAGCAGGACCGTTCGACCGCGAACCGAATCCTCGCGCAGCCGGACCCCACGTGCCAGTTTGACGACGCTTGAGCCGGAAATCACGGGCGCTTCGACGGTCATTCCGCGGCCTCCCTCGCGACCGGTTCACGGACTACCCCCTCCCGGCCGTCCCAGGCTCCAGGTGGAACACGCCCGGGGGTCACATAGGCTGAATAAAGCGCATCAAGCTGGGACCACAGGACATCCGTCTTGAAGGTGAGCGCCGCGGCGCCGGCATCCTGCTTTTCTCTCGTGTCGGCGTGATCGAGGACGTAGGCGAGACCGAATTCGACATCGCTCGGCGCCTCGTTCAGCCTCTGGCGGAAGTAGGCAAGCGCCGCCTCGTCGGCGAACGTATAGTGCTCCAGAAGCCCGGCAATGCGTTCCGAATGAATTTTCGGCGCAAAAAGTTCGGTAAGAGAGGATGCGACGGCCTCGAGGAGCGGCCTCTCACGCACGAACGCCACGTAGGCGTCCACGGCAAAGCGGGTCGAAGGCAGAACGCCGCGTGTCGAGGCGACGTAGTCGGGATCGAGCCCGACGGCCTCGGCAAGGCGCAGCCAGCGGCGGATGCCGCCGCCCTCCTCGGTGCCGCCGTCATGGTCTTCGATCCGCGAGCGCCAGGCCCGGCGCAGGTCGGGATCGTCGCAGCGCGACAGGAAGGCGGCGTCCTTCATCGGGATCCGGCTCTGGTAATAGTAGCGGTTGATCACCCAGGCGCGGACCTGCGAGATCGTACAGCGGCCGCCATGGAGCATCGCATGAAAGGGATGCTTGTCGTGATAGCGCTCCTTGCCGATTTCCAGAAGCCTGGCATGAAAAGCTTGCTTGTCGGTTGCCGTCATCACAGCCGGATCTCCATGCCGTCGAAGCCGACTTCGAAGCCGCGGCCTTCGACGCACTCGCGCTCGGCTCCGGCCCGCCAGATCGGGTTCGTGTTGTTGATGTGCACATAGATCTTTCGCCGGATGCCGAGGGCGCCCAGCGTAACGAGGCTGCCGCCTTTGCCATCAATCGGCATGTGTCCCATGCGCCGGCCCGTTTTGTGTCCCGTGCCGCTGGCGATCATTTCGTCATCGGTAAAGAGGGTGCCGTCGAAGAACAAGGCGTCGGCACCTCTGAGGCGCGTGCCAAGGGCGTCGCTCAGCATGCCACACCCAGGAACATAGAAAACGCGCTTGGAGCCGACGCGCAGCTCTATTCCGACAGTGTTCTCGCTCTCGACGTCAAGCTCCGGTTCGCCGTTTTCGAGAAAGAGCGGAACCTTGCCCGGGACCGCGAAGAGACGCGCCTCGAGTCCCTGAAGCGGGGCGAACGGCTCGTCGATCGCGACGCTCCTCCGTGAAACCAGTTCGGGATCGAGAACGGCGAAGACGGGATTGTCGGCAAGGATCTGGCTGACGGCGGCGGTGGTGAAAACGGCCAAGGCCTGTTTTTCCCGTAACACGAGAAGGCCCGAGAGATGATCAATGTCACCATTGGTCAGCACTACGCTTTTGATGGGTGAGTGGCGCAGTCGGCGCGGTTGCAGGGGGCGATTGTCCTGGATTTGCTGGCGAATGTCCGGGGAGGCATTGAAGACAGCCCAGGCCTCCCCATCGAGACTGACCGCAAGCGACGATTGGGTCTGCGGCCGGAGCGAGGAGTCCGGGTCCCGTGCCATTGCACAGTTCAGACAACCGCAATTCCATTGCGGGAGACCGCCGCCGGCGGCGGCCCCCAGAACGATGACACGAAGTTCGGGCTTTTCGTTCACCGGGATACCTAATGAGTTGTGAGCCGAACGTCGCGCGGTTGAGCCTTAGAAGAGGATCGGTTCGTCCCCGTCCGCGGGCGCATAGCGGGTGATTTCCATAGCGCAGCTAACTTCGATGAATTTTGGTTTATGCCAGGACATGTCTCCTCCATTTGTCCAAAATGAGTGTGCCGCCCTGTGTTGCCGGCGCATCGCAACCAGGCCGAACACGAAACCAAGCTTTGCTATCAGAGCGTCGCCTGGGTGATTAGCCGGAGCAGCCTGTCGCCGTGCCGGCATACCCGGCCTCGCCATTGCCGGGTTCTCGCAAAAACCTTCTCCCGCAGACGGTCCTGAAGGCGCCGTTTGTGCGCGAGTCCTTCTTCCGCCAGGGTGAATGGTATCAACCGTCCTGGGGCCTCACAATTAAGACCAAGGTGGCGGTCGACAGCGATTTTCCGCGTTGGAGCCGGAACGGTGTCCGGCTCAACGGAACGCGTTGAGGGGATAAGGCTTGCTCACCACCGGCAGATATCGCGCCCCGGACGCAAGTACGAACTGCTCGAAGGAGTGCATCGCCGGGGTCGCGACCCGGTCCGAGCGCGATACGGTGAACCATTGCCGGCGGATCGGCGTGTCGACCACGTCGAGAATGACCAGTCGACCGAGCTTCACCTCCTGCTCGATGGTATGGGCCGAGATGAAAGCGATCCCCAGGCCGGCGATAACTGCCTGCTTGATGGTCTCGTTCGAAGCGATCTCGGTGCCGAGCTCCTCCAACTTGTGCGGCGTGTCGCTCAGGAAGATCTCGAGCGAGATACGGGTCCCCGAGCCCTTTTCCCGCACCAGGAACTGTTCCTGCGCAATCCGTTCCCGCGAAATTTCCAGCCTGCCCGCAAGCGAATGCCCGGCGGGAGCAATGAAAACCAGCGGATGATCGCCGAACACCTGTGCGCGCACCTCGAAGTCGCGAGGCGGCCGCCCCATCAACGCGATATCGATTTCGTGGTCCCGCAATTTGCCGATAATTTCGGCGCGGTTGCCGATGAAGAGGTTGATCTCGATCGACGGAACCTGGTCGCGAAAGGCGGCAATCAGCTGCGGCGCGAAATATTTCCCGGTCGACACGACGCCGAGACGCAGACGGCCGGTTCGCAGCCCTTTGATGGCACCGATCGAATCCTCGAGACCGGCGAGGCTGTCCTCCACCGCGCGCGCCGCCTCGAGAAAGGCAAGACCGTAGGCGGTCGGGACCATGCCGCCCCGCGTGCGGTCGAACAGGGGGACATCGGCGTCCCGTTCGAGTTGCTGAATCTGCAAGGTGAGCGCTGGTCCGGTCAGCCCCAGCGCCTCGGCAGCCAGGTTGATCTTTCCCAGACGGCAAACGGCTTCGACCGTGCGAAGTTGGCGAATGGTCACGTTGCGCATCCCAAAGAATAAGAAAATCTAACTGCGAAAGTCAAATGAATAAATTTTACAAACCACACCTTTGAGCCATTCTTGCCTGGACATCGTGTTGGAGGAGACGTCATGTCCGGCGCAACTCTCGAAGCTCATCTCGCTTCATACGCGGCTCACGGCGAGGACATCGCCCAAGACGTCGCTGCAATCGTGCAGAGGCTGGCGAAAGCCGCCCTTGATGTCCGCAAGATCGTCAGCCAGGGGGCGCTCGGCACTGCCTTAGGTGGAGTGCGGGATGGCGGCCTCAATGCGGACGGGGACCTTCAGAAGGATCTTGATCTCCTCTCCGACGACCTGTTCCTGTCGTGCCTGCAGGGCGCGCCGGTCGCCTGCTACGCCTCGGAAGAACTGGAAAATCCTGTCCTGCTCGATCCGAGTGCCCGCCTCGCGGTTGCCATCGATCCGCTCGACGGATCGTCGAATATCGACACCAACATCTCCATCGGCACGATCTTCTCTGTGCTTCCCGCCGCCAAGGGGCCGGAAGTGAACCCCTCCCAGTCCTTTCTGCAACCCGGAAACCGGCAGCTGGCGGCGGGCTTTTTCCTCTACGGAGCGCAAACCGCGCTGGTGCTCTCGCTCGGCAAGGGAACGGAGATCTTCGTCTTCTCCAGCCGGCTCGGCTGCTTCGTCGCGGCCTACAAATCGATCAGCATCCCGGACCGCACGAGCGAATTCGCCATCAACATGTCGAACTATCGACACTGGGAGGAAGCGATCCGCCTCTATGTCGACGACTGCCTGGCGGGTTCGGATGGTCCGCGCGAGCGAGAATTCAACATGCGATGGATCGCTTCGCTTGTCGCCGAGACCTATCGGATACTGGTCCGCGGCGGAATCTTCCTTTACCCCAGCGACGGCCGGAGAGGCTATCATCAGGGGCGGTTGCGGCTGGTCTACGAGGCCAATCCGATCGCCTTCATAATCGAGAACGCTGGCGGCTCGGCCACGACTTGCCTTACCCGCATCCTCGATCTCGTCCCGGACAATCTGCACCAGCGCGTACCGCTGGCTTTCGGTTCGCGTCGCGAGGTAGCGCGCGTCGCCCGCTATCACGTCGACCCCAACATGATTGGCGAACGCGCACCGCTCTTCGGCAAGCGCGGCCTGTTCCGCGCCTGAGGAGATCTCGATGTCAGCCAAGCACCCGATCATCTCCATCACCGGCTCGTCCGGCGCCGGCACCACGACCGTCAAGGACACGTTCGAGAAGATCTTCAAGCGCGAGAAAATCGCGGCGTCTTTCATCGAGGGCGACGCTTTCCATCGCTACGACCGCGAAACCATGCGCCGCAAGATAGCGGAGGAAAAAGCCCGTGGCGTCGACTTCACACATTTCTCGGCCGACGCGAACGAACTGGAAATCCTGGAACGTGTCTTTGCGGAGTACGGCAGGCGCGGCGTCGGACGCACCCGTCACTACGTGCATGACGACTCGGAGGCCGAAAAATACGGCGCTGCGCCCGGCACTTTCACGGAGTGGGAGGAATTCAGCGGAAGCGATCTCCTATTCTACGAGGGACTGCATGGCTGCGCCGTCACGGACATCGTCAATCTCGCCCAGCATTGCGATCTCAAGATCGGTGTCGTTCCGGTGATCAACCTCGAATGGATCCAGAAGATCCATCGCGACAAGGCGACGCGCGGCTACTCCACCGAGGCCGTGACCGACACGATCCTGCGGCGCATGCCCGACTATGTGAACTACATTTGTCCGCAGTTCTCGCAGACGGATATCAATTTCCAGCGCGTGCCGATCGTCGACACGTCCAATCCCTTCATCGCCCGCTGGATCCCGACGGCGGCCGAGTCCATCCTGGTCATCCGCTTCGCCAAGCCGCAAAGCATCGATTTCCCCTACCTGCTGTCGATGCTCAATAACAGCTTCATGTCGCGCGCCAATTCCATCGTGGTGCCGGGCGACAAGCTCGATCTCGCCATGCAGCTGATCTTCACCCCGCTCATCCACAAGCTGCTCGAGCGCAAACACCGCATGTCGTGAGGAGAACACCATGAATGTTTCGCAGCAGATCGAAACCCCAACTGTCGCATCGGAGCGCAACATGGCAGATGCCATCCGGTTTCTCGCCATGGATGCGGTTCAGAAGGCCAATTCCGGCCACCCCGGCATGCCGATGGGCATGGCCGACGCGGTAACCGTCCTCTTCAACCGCTTTATCAGGATCGACCCGTCGCTCCCCGACTGGCCGGATCGCGACCGTTTCGTGCTATCGGCCGGCCATGGCTCGATGCTGCTTTATGCGATCCACCACCTGATGGGCTTCGCCGACATGCCCATGGCCGAGCTATCGGCCTTCCGTCAACTCTGTTCGAAAACCGCCGGCCATCCGGAATACGGCCACGCCCTCGGCATCGAGACCACCACCGGTCCGCTCGGCCAGGGGATCGCAACCGCCATCGGCATGGCAATTGCCGAACAGATGATGACCGCGCGCTTTTCAAGCTCGCTCTGCAATCATTTCACCTATGTCGTCGCTGGCGACGGCTGCCTGCAGGAGGGCATCAGCCACGAAGCGATCGACCTTGCCGGGCACCTTAAGCTGCGCAAGCTCGTCGTACTCTGGGACGACAACCGGATCTCGATCGACGGCTCCACCGATCTTTCCACCTCGATGAACCAGCTTGCGCGTTTCCGCGCAGCTGGTTGGGATGCGCAAGCCGTCGATGGTCACGATCCTGAGGCCGTGGCTAAGGCGATCGAGCGGGCGCGTCGCACCCGCAAGCCGTCGCTGATTGCCTGCCGCACCCGGATCGGCAAGGGTGCTGCCAGCATGGAAGGCTCGCACAAGACCCATGGCGCGGCGCTCGGCGACAAGGAAATCGCGGCCACCCGCGAAACGCTCGGCTGGCCGCATCCGCCCTTCTTCGTGCCGCCCGAGATCAAGTCTGCCTGGGAAAGGGTGGCGCTGCGAGGCCGCATGACCCGCGAGTCATGGGAAATCCGTCTTGACGCCTCGCGCTCGAAGAAGCGCTACGAACAGACCGTCGGACGACAGCTGGACGCCGAGTTCGCCCCACTGCTGGCCAAATTCCGGGCCGCGCACCGCGCAAGATCCACGAAGGTCGCAACGCGGCAGGCCTCGCAGATGGCGCTTGAGGTCATCAATGGAACGACGGCCTTGACGATCGGTGGCTCGGCCGATCTCACCGGATCCAACTTGACGATGACGTCGCAGACCCAAGCCATCCAGCCCGGCAATTTCAACGGCCGCTACCTGCATTACGGTATCCGTGAGCACGCCATGGCGGCGGCCATGAACGGCATAGCCTTGCATGGTGGTTTCATTCCATATGGCGGCACTTTTCTGGTCTTCTCCGACTATGCGCGTGGTGCGATGCGTCTGTCGGCGCTGATGGGCCTTCCGGTCATATATGTTTTGACGCATGATTCCATCGGCCTCGGCGAGGACGGGCCGACCCATCAGCCGGTCGAGCATCTCGCCATGCTGCGCGCCACGCCGAACCTCAACGTCTTCAGGCCCGCCGACATCATCGAGACCGCAGAATGCTGGGAGATCGCGCTCGGCGAAAGGAGCAGGCCGAGCGTCCTTGCGCTTTCGCGGCAGGCCTTGCCGATGCTGCGCCGGACGGACGGGGAGGAGAATCTGTCGTCGCTCGGTGCCTATGTCCTGATGGAGGCGCAGGGCCCCCGCGACCTCACGCTCCTTGCCACCGGATCCGAGGTCGAGATCGCCGTTGCCGCGGCTGAACGCTTGCAGGTGGAGGAAGGCATCGAAGCGGCGGTGGTTTCGATGCCATGCTGGGAGAAATTCGAGGTCCAGGACCCGTCCTATCAAACGCAGGTGCTAGGAGACGCCCCACGCATTGCCATAGAGGCGGCCGGGCGCCTCGGATGGGATCGGTGGATGGGACCGGATGGCACCTTCGTCGGCATGACCGGCTTCGGCGCGTCGGCGCCGGCGGCAGACCTCTACCGGCATTTCGGCATCACCGCCGACCGTGTCGTTGCCGAAGCACTGAAGCTTCTCCGCAAACCATTACCGGAAAAGCCGCTTACCAGGCCCCCGTACCGGTCCGCAAACGGCGCATAACGTCGTCACAACATCGCAGGAGGTTTGACCATGGCCCGCATCACGCTCCGCCAATTGCTCGATCACGCCGCCGAGCGCATCTATGGCGTGCCGGCATTCAACATCAACAATATGGAACAGGGGCTGGCGATCATGGAAGCGGCACGCGGCTGCGATGCTCCCGTGATCCTACAGGTTTCGCGCGGTGCGCGCTCCTATGCGAACGACATCATGCTCGCCAAGATGATGGAGGCGCTCGAAGCGATGTATCCGGACATCCCTCTCTGCATCCATCAGGATCACGGCAACAACGTCGCGACCTGCCTCACGGCGATCCAGCACGGCTTCACCTCTGTGATGATGGACGGATCGTTGAAGGAGGATGCAAAGACCCCCGCCGACTACGCCTACAACGCCGCGATCACTGCGGAAGTGAGCCGCCTCGCCCACATGGTTGGCGCCTCCGTCGAGGGTGAACTCGGCTGCCTCGGATCGCTCGAAACCGGCCATGGCGAGGCCGAGGATGGGCACGGCTTCGAAGGCGCGCTCGACCGGTCGCAGCTCCTGACCGACCCGGACGAGGCCGCCCGTTTTGTCGCAGAAACCGAGGTCGATGCGCTGGCCGTCGCCATCGGTACATCGCACGGCGCCTATAAGTTTACCCGCAAGCCGACCGGCGACGTGCTCGCCATGGACGTGATCGAAAGGATCCACGATCGGCTGCCGAATACCCACATCGTCATGCACGGTTCCTCCTCAGTGCCGCAGGAATGGCAGGATGTCTTCAATGCCCATGGCGGCGAGATGCGCGAGACCTACGGCGTGCCGGTCGAGGAGATCGTGCGCGGCATTCGCTTCGGCGTCCGCAAGGTGAACATCGATACCGACCTGCGTCTCGCGGCGGCGGCGGCCTTCCGCCGGATCGCCAATACGAGCCGGAGCGAATTCGACCCTCGCAAATTCCTGAAGCCTGCCATGGACGCCATGTCGGCCGTCTGCAAGGCCCGATTCGAGGCCTTCGGTACCGCCGGCAACGCATCCCGCATCAAGGTCGTACCGATTTCGGAGATGGCCCGCCGCTATGCCAGCGGCTCGCTGAAACCCCAGACGGCGCGGTCGCAGGCCGCCTGAGCCCATCGACTAAGAGAGAAGAGGACGTGTCATGAACGCCGATGCAAAGACCGAGATCAAGGGCAGGGAACGCTACAGGGCCGGCGTGCTCAAATATGCGCAGATGGGCTACTGGAACGGCGACTACGAGCCGAAGGAAACTGATCTGATCGCGCTATTTCGGATCACGCCGCAGGACGGTGTCGACCCGATCGAGGCGGCCGCCGCCGTTGCCGGCGAAAGCTCGACAGCGACCTGGACGGTCGTCTGGACCGATCGCCTGACGGCCTGCGAACAATACCGCGCCAAGGCTTACCGGGTCGACCCTGTGCCGGGAACGCCGGGGCAGTATTTCTGCTATGTCGCCTACGATCTTATTCTGTTCGAGGAAGGATCGATCGCTAACCTGACGGCATCGATCATCGGCAACGTCTTCTCGTTCAAGCCGCTGAAGGCGGCAAGGCTCGAGGACATGCGCCTGCCCGTCGCCTATGTGAAGACCTTCAAGGGCCCGCCGACCGGCATCGTTGTCGAACGCGAACGGCTCGACAAGTTCGGCAAGCCGCTCCTCGGCGCCACCACCAAACCGAAGCTTGGGCTTTCGGGAAAGAATTATGGCCGCGTCGTCTATGAGGGACTGAAGGGTGGCCTCGATTTCATGAAGGACGACGAGAACATCAATTCGCAGCCCTTCATGCATTGGCGCGACCGCTACCTCTACTGCATGGAGGCGGTGAACCACGCCTCCGCCGTCACCGGCGAGGTCAAGGGGCATTATCTCAACGTCACCGCCGGCACGATGGAGGAGATGTACCGGCGCGCCGAATTCGCCAAGGAACTCGGTTCGGTGATCGTCATGGTGGATCTCATCGTCGGCTGGACTGCAATCCAGTCGATCTCCGAATGGTGCCGGCAGAATGACATGGTCCTGCACATGCACCGAGCCGGTCACGGCACCTATACGAGGCAGAAGAACCACGGCATCTCCTTCCGCGTCATCGCCAAGTGGCTGCGGCTCGCCGGCGTCGACCACCTTCATGCCGGCACCGCGGTCGGCAAGCTGGAGGGCGACCCGTTGACGGTGCAGGGCTACTACAATGTCTGCCGTGAGATGAAGAACGAGGTAGATCTTCCGCGCGGTCTCTTCTTCGAGCAGGACTGGGCGGATATCAAGAAGGTCATGCCCGTTGCGTCGGGCGGCATTCATGCCGGCCAGATGCACCAGCTGCTGGATCTTTTCGGCGATGACGTCGTGCTGCAGTTCGGCGGCGGCACGATCGGCCATCCGATGGGAATTCAGGCAGGTGCCACCGCAAACCGGGTGGCGCTCGAAGCCATGGTGCTTGCCCGCAACGAGGGCCGCGACATCGCCCATGAAGGCCCCGAAATCCTGCGGGCGGCGGCGAAGTGGTGCAAGCCGCTCGAAGCTGCCCTCGATACCTGGGGCAATATCAGCTTCAACTACACGCCGACCGACAGTTCGGATTTCGTCCCGAGCGTAAGCGTCGCCTGACATATAGCAAGTAGCAAGAAGGAGAGACGACATGCGTATCACCCAGGGATGCTTCTCGTTCCTGCCGGACCTAACCGATGAGCAGATAACCGCGCAGGTGGAGTATTGCCTCGGCAGGGGCTGGGCGATCGGCGTCGAGCATACCAATGACCCCCACCCCCGCAACACCTATTGGGAAATGTGGGGCAACCCGATGTTCGACCTGAGGGACGCCAAGGGCGTGATGATGGAACTGGAGGATTGCCGCAAGGCGCACCCGCAGGACTACATCCGCCTCAATGCCTTCGATTCCAGCCGCGGCCTCGAGACCGTGACGATGTCCTTCATCGTCAACCGACCCGACAACGAACCGGAACTCAGAATGACGCGGGCCGAGAGCCGCGGGCGCGGCCAGCGCTATGCCTGGGAAACGCAGCGGTAGAAGGAGTTGACAGATGCTGATGCCGGACGCGCCATCAAACACCGAAAGCCTGCCGACATCGATTAATCTCGCCGAGGAATACAAGGCCTCCGGCGTCGCCGAAATCCTCGACGAACTGGACCAGGAACTTGTCGGCTTGAAACCCGTGAAGCAACGCATCCGCGAGACGGCAGCCCTGCTGCTCGTCGAGCGGGCTCGCCGTGCCATGGGCCTCAGCCACGAGCCACCGTCACTGCACATGAGCTTCACGGGTAATCCAGGTACCGGCAAGACAACAGTCGCCCTGCGCATGGCCAATCTGCTGCACCGGCTCGGTTATATCCGCAAGGGACATCTGGTGTCGGTGACGCGCGACGATCTGGTCGGGCAATATATCGGTCACACGGCGCCCAAGACCAAGGAGATCCTGAAGAAGGCGATGGGTGGCGTGCTGTTCATCGATGAGGCCTACTATCTCTACCGCCCGGACAACGAGCGCGACTATGGCCAGGAAGCGATCGAGATCCTGCTGCAGGTGATGGAGAACAATCGCGACGATCTTGTGGTCATCCTCGCCGGCTACGCCGACCGCATGGATCGATTTTTCGAGAGCAATCCGGGCTTCCGCTCGCGCATCGCCCACCACATCGATTTTCCAGATTACGATGACGGGGAGCTCCTCTCGATCGCCGAGAGCATGCTGGCCCGCCAGGGCTATCGCTTCGACGCCAGGGCGACGGCGGTGATGGGCGACTACATCACCCGTCGCCGACGCCAGCCGCACTTCGCCAATGCACGCTCGATCCGCAACGCACTCGACCGGGCCCGGCTACGACAGGCGAACCGCCTGTTCGAGGAAAGCGCCGGCCCGGTCGATGCCGAGCAATTGTCGACCATCATGGGCCGCGACATTTCCGCGAGCCGCGTGTTCACAATGGTCGAGCCCAATCATCCGGAGATATCGTCATGAACGGGAAAACCATTATCGCCCCTTCTGTTCTTTCGGCTGATTTCTCACGACTTGGGGATGAAGTCGAGGCCGTCTGCCGGGCGGGCGCCGATTGGATCCATCTCGACGTGATGGACGGGCATTTCGTGCCCAATATCACCTTCGGCCCTCCGGTGATCAAAGCGATCCGCGACCGGACGAAAAAGGTGTTCGACTGCCATCTGATGATCGCGCCGGTGGCCCCGTATATCGGCGCCTTCGCTTGCGCCGGCTGTGACATCATCACCGTGCATGTCGAAGCGACCACCCATCTCGACCGCTCTTTGCAGGCGATCCGCGATGTCGGCTGCAAGGCCGGCGTATCGCTCAATCCTTCAACGCCCGAAAGCGTCATTGAGTATGTTCTGGACCGGCTGGACCTTGTCCTGCTGATGACGGTCAATCCGGGCTTCGGTGGCCAGGCTTTCATCCCGGCGGTCGTCGATAAGGTGCGCCGTGTGAAGTCGATGATCGGCAGGCGCCCCATCCACATCGAGATCGACGGTGGGGTGACACAGGAAACCGCGCCACTCGTCTCGGCAGCCGGCGCGGATGTCCTGGTTGCCGGATCAGCCATATTCAAAGGCGGAAGTGAGGAAGCTTACGCCGAGAACATCGCCGCGATCCGCACCGCCTCCGACGGCGCAATGATGAGGGCAGCTTGAGACCATGGCCGCTTCAGCTCCTGTCTGCGATTTCGGCCGGCCGGCTGTGGATGCCAGGCTTCCTGGCGTCGATGGCACCAGTCATTCCATATTCGAGCAGGCGGGCGGGAAGGGGCTGGTGGTTGCTTTCATCTGCAACCACTGCCCCTATGTGAACGCGGTGATCGCCCGTATCGTGCGGGACGCGACCGAGCTCAAGGCTCACGGCGTCGGCTTCGTGGCAATCAGCGCTAATGACGCCGAGGCCTATCCGGAGGATTCGTTCGACAACATGAAGGTCTTCGCTCGACGAAATGCCCTCGCCTTTCCCTATCTCTATGACGAAGACCAGGCGATTGCCAAAGCCTACGGCGCAGTCTGCACGCCGGACTTCTTCGGCTTCAACAAGGATATGAAGCTGCAATATCGCGGGCGACTCGACGCCTCTCGCAAGGAGATCGGCCCTGCCGATCTGCGACGCGACCTTTACGAGGCCATGGTCATGGTTGCGCTGTTCGGCAAGGGGCCGGCGGAACAGCAGCCCTCGATCGGCTGCGCCATAAAGTGGAAAACACCAGCCTCTCAGCTCTGAACCGAAGCAATGCTGTCGTGCAGCGCCGACCGGCGGACGATCGGCGACGCGGCGGTGGAGGACGCCCCTCGTCGACTTCAAGGTGCATCAGACCCCGCCCGGTGGCATGCCTCCCAGGCCGGGAAGCAACGGGCGGGGTCCGAGGGAGGAGGCTTTTGACCTCTCTGCGGCAGCAGTTCAGGGTGCTTTAGCGGCCGCTACGCGTCTAATTGGATGCGCGGCGAGTCAGGACGGCAGGACGCCAGACTGCTTGGCGACATGGGTGGCGATCGCGTCCATCAGCGCAGGAGATAGGCAATCGTAGGGTTGCAGCCCGAGTTCCGTCAGCCGGGCGCGGATCTCAGGCATCCTTTCCGGGTTGACGCCGCTTTCGATGATCGAAGATACAAAGGCGGCAAATTCCGGCGGCGACCAGCCCGTCTGGTCGCTAAGCTCGGTGTGGACGAAATCCAGACCGTAGAAGGCATGCTTGGTGTTCTCGATCCGGCCATACATGTGCGTCCCGCAATCCCTGCAGGCATAACGCTGGATGGTCGCGCTCTGATCGACGACCTGCAGTTTTTCCGAACCTGAGGCGACGTTCACCTTATCGCGGCTGACAACGGCGATTTGCGAAAAGATTGCCCCTTCCGGCTTCCAGCACTTCGTGCAGCCGCACGCATGGTTGTGCGCCGTCTGCGCGTCGATCGCAACGGTCACCGGATTGGTGGTGCATTTGCATTTCAGCGTGCCACCCAGGAAGCCTGGACTTGCCGGCGGGAAGCCGCTGTCGATGGACGGGTGTAGCTTGAGCATTAGTTCCTCCTATCTTCTGAATGTCTTCAGGTCCTTCCCGAAAGCAGGATCAACGCAAATGCCCTCGGCCGCAACATAGCGGAAAGTGTCGGTTTTCGGCGTTGGACGCTGCGACCAGCGTCCGCTCAGGCCTTCGAGCGCGGCATGGCGCGCCCTGCCTCGTCACGATCAGCCGAGTCACGAGCGCGAACAGTGCCGATTTGCCTGCACCGTGCAGCCCAAGCAGCGCACAGAACCGGCCGGGTTCCACGGTGAAGCTGACATCGTCGAGCGCCATGCGCGATCCGCTGACATGGTCTCAAGCCCGGTCATGATGCACCCCAGAAAACACTGATGCCGATCCTGTCGCCAGTTCGCTGGTAATCGTCGCCGGTCTCCCATGGAGGCGCAGATGGCGTCGGGCCAGCCGCTGCGCCTCGACATCCGAATGGGTCACGAGAATGACGGCAGGGCCGGTCTCCGCGATCAGCATCTCCGTCAGGGCCAGCATTTCCTCGGCGGTGGCCGGATCGAGGGAGACATAGGGCTCGTCCATCACGAGAAGGTCGGGCCGCCCGGCAAAGGCGCGCGCCAGCGCCAGCCGCCGCTGCTGGCCGAGCGAAAGCTGCCCGGGAAATAGCCTGGCCTTGTCGAGGATTCCCACCCGCTCCAGCCCCGAAAGCGCCGCTTCCGAACCGAGCTCCGGATGCACCAATGTGAGGTTCTCGGCGACGCTCCGCCATGGCAGGAGAACGGGTTCCTGGAACACCATGCCGATCTTCTCCGGGCGGCGAATTTTGCCGTCGAAATCGTGATCGATGCCGGCGATCAGCCGCAGCAGTGTCGATTTGCCTATCCCCGATGCGCCGACGATGGCGATGGTCTCGCCGACGTCCACCTCGAACTGGATGTCGCGGAGCACCTCCTCCTCGCCGAATGCCTTTCGCCTGACATCAACCTTGATCACGCCGTCCTCCAGCGCCGCACCCGGCGTTCCGACGGCTGCAGGATCAGCGCTTCGACGAGCAACATCACGCCGATGAAAGAAAGCGCGTAGACCAGCACCATGGCCACGTCGAAAAGCTGGAAATAAAAATGGATCTGGAAGCCGATACCGCTGGAGCGGCCGAGAAACTCGACCACCAATACGATCTTCCAAATCACCGCGATGCCGGAGCGGGCGGCACCGGCAATGAAGGGTGCAAGCTGTGGCAGGATCACGTGGCGCAGCCGCGCCAGCGGCCGCATGCGGTAGACCTCAGCCATCGCCCCGAGGCTCGGATCGAGTGCCCGCGCGCCCTCGCGCAAGATCGTGGCGACATTCGGTACCTTGTTGAGCACGACCGCAAGGATGGCCGCGGCCTCGTTCAGCCCGATCCAGAGATAGCAAAGCACAATGAGCACGAGGGCCGGCAGGTTGAGGAACACGACGAGCCACGGATCGAGCCATTGATCGACGGCGGGAACGCGTCCCATCAGAAAGCCGAGCGCCGCGCCGATGGCCATCGCCGGCACAAAGGCGCAAACCACGCGCCAGAGTGTCATGCCGAGGTGATAAGGTAGGGCGCCGGAGGCAAGGGCTTCCGCAAAGGGTCCCAATAGCATCCACGGCTGAGGCAGGACGGATGCGTCGGCCGTCAGTTCAGCCGCGGCAATCCAGAACGTGAGCAGAAGCCCCAACGACAATGCGCGCGCGACCGCGGGGTGTTGCAGCGTTTTACTCAAGGCGCAGGAACAATCCACTGGGCAGGCTTGTCGCTTTGCCCACGAGCTCCGCTCCGCCAAGCTCTGCCATCAGCCGCAAAAACCGGTCGGCGGCGGCCTCGTCAATCGGCTTGCCGCTCGGAATACCGGCGCGATAGCCGTCGCGCAACGCAATGAATTCGGCGTCGTCTCCAGCATTCATCTTGCCGCGCAAGCCGTCCCACACCTCATCATTGTCGCGCAGCAGATCCTTGGCCGCGCGCGATGACTTGTAAAGCCCCTTCACGATGTCCGGATGGGCTGTGGCATACTCGCCCTTCAACACATAGCCAAGCAGCGGCGTGTCGGGGTCGAGCTTGAGCGCCGCTGCGGCATCGGCGACAGAGATCACCTCGCGCATGCCCTTCGCCTTCATCTTCGCCAGGAAGTGCCAGAAATTGATTGTTCCCGCCGTCTCCTCGGAAAAGGCCGACTTGAAGATCAGCGGCGGCGCTGCGAACACCTGCTCGGTTTCGGCGGCGAGATCCATGCCATGTTGCTGCTTGGCATAGGCGCGCAGGATCAGCCAGCTCTTGTCGAGCGGCCCGCCGGCAATGCCGATCTTCTTGCCGGCTAGGTCCGGCAGCGTCTTGATGCCGCTGTCGTCCTTGACCACCAGCCCGCCGACCGCCCGCGAATAGGGGATGAAAACGTAATCCTTGCCGGCGGCACGCTGGTTGGCAACCCATATCCAGTCGGCGACCATGGTGTCGGCCTCGCCGCCCTCGAAAGCGACGCGCGTCGCCCCGTTATCCGCATAGTCATGGACCTCGAGCTCGAAGCCGTTCTTGCGATCGAACTCGTGGGTCTTGATGGTGGAGATTTCCCAGTTGACGGTGCCAGAGGCGAGCATCGCTGCCCGCAATTGCGGCAGATCCTCGGCCATGGCAGCCGCCGGCGCGAGCGCAAAAAGGCACGCGGTCAGAAACTGTTTCAAGGCGTTCATTGTCTCCCCCCAACTGACATCCCCGGCCACCTCACTCAATGGAAATCTGCACCTTCTGGCTGTCGCTCTTGGTGTCTGGAATCTTTATCTCATAACTGCCGGGCTTGATGGCGACAAATGACAGCGTCGCCGTGCCCGCCTCGTCGAATTCGAGGCTGTCGATCGCCATGGGGCGCACTTCAACGCCGTTGACGACGATCTCGTTCATCCAGATCGCGCGAAAGAACGGCGCACCGGTTAATGCCAGCTCCGCCGATCCGTCCGCGGTGATGCGCATTTCATAATAGGCGCCGGACTGTAGCGCGACGGCACCCTTGCCGAGCGGCTTGCCTGAACTGAGCGTAATCTCGATAGGTTCGCCCCGGTTGCATTTGGCGAGGAGCCCTGCAAAGGCGAGCTCGCCGCAAAGCGGCGCGGCAACGGCAGGGATTGTTGCAAAGAGCGCGGCCAGCACCGCGAGGATCAGTCTATGCACGATGAAAATCCTCCCCATGTGTCCTATTGCACCGGCCCCGCTCAATTCGGAGCGACCACCACTCCCCAGGGCTGCTCTCCGACTTGAACCGAGCGGATCACCGTTTCCTCTTTGACATCGACAATGCTGACATCGTTGGAATTGCCATTCGTGGTGATCAGGAATTCTTCGCCCGGGGTGAACGCCATCTGCCAGACGCGTTGCCCGACAAGCAGGTAGTCGAGAACCTCGTCCGTTGCGGCGTCGATCACCGCGACCCGGTTGGCCGGACCGAGCGCGACGAAAACGCGGGAGCCGTCCCTGGTCGCCTTGACGCCCACCGGCTGCAACCATTCCGGCAGAATGCCCGGCACGGCAAAGCCGATTTTCTTGGCAATTGCCGGTTCGGGCGCCGTCAGGTCGATCACCGAAACGGTGCCGCCGATTTCAGAGCTGACGTAAAGCTTCTTTCCGTCGGCTGTGAATTCGGCATAGCGCGGGCGCTGGTCCACCCGCACGTTGTGCACGATCTGGTAGGTGGAGGCATCGATGAAATGCGCCATATTGGTGGTTTCGGAGGTATTGATGATGGTCTTGGCGTCTGGGCTTACCGCGACGCCTTCCGGCTCGACGCCGACGGGGACTTCGGCCAGAACCTGGCGCGTCTTGACATCGACCACGGTCACCAGATTGTCGTCCTCATTCGCGACGTAGAGCGGATTGCCGGAAGGGTCGAGAGCGAAAAGCTCGGGATCAGGGCCTGACGGCAACGTATGCAGCTCCTTGTAGGTCTCGGGATCGAACACCCGAACGGTATCGTCGTCCGAAGCGCAGACATAGAGCTCCTTGCCATCTGGGCTGATCGTGATGCCGCGCGGCCTGTTGCCGGCCGGGAAGGTGGCGATCACCTCCCAACTTTCGCTGTCGAGCACCGTCACGTTGTTGCTGCGCTCATTGGTCACGAACACCTTGTTCGCCGCGGCAGGGTCGGCGAACATCAAAACTGCCGGCAGAAGCACCAGTGCGGATCTCAGCATCCTATCCTCCAAAGGCCTGGCAAGCGGTTTCAGGTGCATCGGTTCCCAGCGTGTCGAGCGGCGAATGCTGGTGCAGATAGCCGTCCTGGGGCGAAATCGACACCGTCACCCGACCGTCGGTCAAAAGGATCGGCTGGCGCAGTTGCCCGTTCCAGGCGCGGAAGGTCAACTTCTGGCCCTTGAACGCCGCCAGCTCGAAATCAGCCGAAAGCGCATAGGCCCTGACCGACACCGGATCGGCCTTGCCTGACTGCGTCACCGCCTCGCCGATCACGCGCATGGCAAGCCAGGCCTGGTAATCCTCCTCGCGCATGTTGCGCCCGCTCAGTTTTTCAAAGCGGCGTTGAAACTGCGTCGCGCCCCAGGCTTCATGCGCGGCATGCCAGGACACCGGGCGCAGGCCCGAAGATCCTGCAACGGGCCTCGCTTCCCAGGAATGATAAGGCAGGTAGGGTGCGAAGACGCCGGCCTCGTCGGCTGCGATGATCACGTCGTAGTCCTCGGCATCCTGGGTGAATACGGGGATCTGTTTTTGCACCATGACGTGGCCGGTATCAGTGCGCCGGGCGCCGCCGGTATCGACGAATTCGCGCTCCTCGACGATGGTCGCGCCGAATTTGGTGGCTGATTTCCGATAGCTTTCGGCCAGGAGACCATCTTGCGGATGCGAGCCGTGTATCAGCAGGATACGCGACCATTTCTTCCACATGAGGAACTGGACAACACTGTCGGCGAGCATAGAGCGGCTCGGCGCGACATGAAGGACATTGGCCCTGCAGTCGGCATCGCGCAGCGCCTCATCGCGAGCACCGGCATTCAAGAGCAGCACATCAGGTCCCGCCCGGTCCGACAGTGCCTTGAGGATGTCGCCTTCAGCGATCACCGTGATCAGACCGAAGCCTTCGGCCTTCAGCGCATCGAAGGCTGCTGCCGCGTTCTCCGGCGAAACCGCCTCCGTTTTCAGCGTATAGCCCATGCCGGTGAATGCGCCGGTCGTCCGATTGTCCTCATTCCCCAGCATGCCGCCGGCAAAACCCAGATCGGCAGGCGGCGCATCAAGGCGAGAGATCGGCGGCCCGGCGACACGGTCGACCCGCAATATGGCCGTCCTTACCTCGGCCGCCCGCGAAGGCAACGAGACAAGCATCGCCATGCAAAATGCAGCGAGCACAAGCGATAGGTTAGGCATTGCCGGAATGAACTCCCGATCTTCCTGACACTTTCTCGAGGAGGAGACTAACAGCGCGATTTGTGTCGCAAAACCGATACTTAAGGAGCGTAATTTAGCGAAACGGCAGCGCTCAACCGCTTAGCCCGCCGGCTCCTCGGCAGTCTCTGCCGGAAAGACTGCCGCAGGCGGATCAATCCGTCGGCTCGAGCGGCCCCGTTCCCATGTCGTTCAGAAGCGGCACGCCCGCATTCGCAAGGATGGCGTTGATCTCGGGCTGGTTGCGACGAATGAGCGAATTCAGCTTGCCCTCCCAGACCTTTTCGCCCTGCCGAACGCCCATGGTGATGCGGTAGAAGAGTTTGGGCGGTGCAGATTCCGACAAGAGCGGTGTCACCTTCATATCCGGATGGCTCGCCTTGACCAGCGGTGCACCGATAGGTCCCCAGAGGATGGCAGCGTCAATTGCACCGGCCTTAAGGTCTGCGAGCATCTCATCGGCTGGATCCTCGTGACGCCGATCGACCATCAGATGATAGCCCTTCGCCTTGGGCAGCAGTTCGTTTCTCGCCATATGGGTCGCCGGCGGCGTTCCCGCGACGATGCCGATCCGCTTGTCCTTGAGACGGGGATCGGACAGCGTCTTGACGCCTGCCAGCGGACCGGCCGACGCCACGACCAAGACATAGGCCGAGGTATAGTAGTGGTTGGTGTTCAGCACCAGTTCGTCGCCTTGGGCGTAGCCAATGACCACATCGCAGGCATTGGCCTGCAGCGTCTTTCGAATAAAGCCGGTCGCCATTGGGAACCAGGAATATTCCAGCGGCAGCCCGAGCTTGGACGCTATCAGCTCGGCAATCTTGTTCTCGAATCCCGTACCTGAGCGATCCGACATCGGCAGATTGGCAGGATCGGCACAGACCCGAAAGGCCCGCTTCGCGACGAGGTCGGACGTCTGAGCCGCAGCCGGCGCCGCGCCGGCAAACATCGACAGGAAGACGCCGGCGGCAGCGGCCAAGCTAGTTGTTGCCGAGGCAAGAGTTTTCAGCATCGCGGATCGCATCCGATTTCGGCTCCTTCTTGGCCGGGCGCCCCCTCGGCAGCGCGTCGGCTCCGCGGGCCTTCAGATACACATAGATGTCATCGAGATAGCACATCACGTTGACGTTCTCGCCAAACGCGGGCATCACCGAGTGCTCGGCAACGTTCACCTTCTTGCGTCCGTTCGTGACCACATCGATGAAGGCGTAGTAGTCCAGTGCTATCGCCGACTTCTTCAAGGCCGGGGCATAGCTCGAGCCCTCGCCCTCCGGACCATGACAGACATGACATTCCGCATGATAGCGGCGAAAGCCCGAATAGGTCAGCCAGTCGACCGTGCCGTCCTCGGCGATTTTGAAGGTGGGAACGTCGTCGGCGGTGTAGTAACGACCGTCTTCGTCGCGGACGGCGGTGATATTGTCCTTTGGCGCCTGCGCGTCTTGTGCGCCCGCGGCGCCGGCCAGAAGCGTCAACACGGCAAGAGTCATCGGTACGGCAGGTGTTATCTTGGTCATCTTGCGTCCTTTTAGGCGGAGAACGAACGGGCGCGGGTTCAGCGACCCGCGCCCGTTCATGGGCGAATTTGCCGGTTAATCTGGCAGCTTGAAAACGGTGAGCGTGCCGCCGAGCGCGGTGTAGTTGCTGAGGGCGGAATAGCCCCCCACCGCGCCGAGACCTTCAGTCGGATTGGTCAGGCCGGCCGCCAGACCGATGCCGGCCCAGCCGCCGACACCCGAGAGCACCGCCACATACTGCTTGCCGCCATGGGCATAGGTCATCACGTTGCCAATTACGCCGGATGCCGTCTTGAACCGATAGAGCTCCTTGCCCGTCGTGGCATCGACGGCTTTAAGGTAGCCCTCGAGCGTTCCATAGAAGACCACGTCACCGGCTGTTGCGAGAGCACCCGACCAGACGGAGAACGGCTCCGGCAGGGACCACTTGATCTTGCCTTCCTTGTTGTCCCAGGCAATGAAATTGCCCATGCCACCATGGCTATCCTTAGGCGGGTACATCGACAGCGTCGCGCCGACATAAGGCTGGCCGGCCGTATAGCTTACCCGGAACGGCTCGTAGTCCATGCAGACGTGGTTGGTTGGCACATAGAACAGCTCGGTCTTCGGCGAATAGGCCGCAGGCTGCTGATCCTTGGTGCCCAGCGCCGCCGGGCAGACGCCGGTCGTGTTCGTGTCCTCGCCGTTCTGCTCGGTGGAATACTGGGCCACGACCTCCGGCCGGCCGTATTTCTCCGATTTCGGATCCATATCCACTTTGGTCGCCCAGTTGACGACGGGATCGTACTTCTCCGCAACCAGGAGCTCGCCGGTTACGCGGTCCATCGTATAGCCGAAGCCGTTGCGGTCGAAATGGGTCAGCAGCTTGCGATCCTGGCCGTCGATCTGCTGGTTGGTCAGGATCATCTCGTTGACGCCGTCATAATCCCATTCGTCATGCGGCGTCATCTGGTAGACCCATTTGGCCATGCCGGTATCGACGTCGCGCGCAAAGACCGTCATCGACCAGCGGTTGTCGCCGGGCCGCTGGGTGGGGTTCCAGGTCGAAGGATTGCCGGATCCGTAATACATCAGGTTCAGTTCCGGATCGTAGGCATACCAGCCCCAGGTCGTGCCGCCACCGATCTTCCACTGATCACCCTCCCAGGTGGTGAGGCCCGAATCCTTGCCGACGGGTTTGCCCAAATGGGTGGTCTTTTCAGGGTCCATCAGCGTGTCGCTGTCCGGGCCCATGGAATAACCGCGCCACAGGAGCTTGCCGTCGGCCATCGAATAGGCCGTCACGTGCCCGCGGACGCCGAACTCGCCGCCTGATATGCCGACGAGAACCTTGTCCTTCACCGGCATGACGGTCGCGGTGTTGGTCTCGCCCTTGGAAGCATCGCCGTTCTTGACGCTCCAGAGCACCTTGCCGGTCTTGGCGTCGAGCGCCACGACCGTCGTGTCGGCCTGGTGCAGGAAGATCTTGTTATCCGCATAGGCCACGCCGCGATTGACCGTATCGCAACACATCACGGGAATGACGTTCGGATCCTGTTTCGGCTCGTATTTCCAGGCGATCTGGCCATCCTTGCTGAGATCCAGCGCATAGACCGTGTTCGGGAACGGCGTGTGAACATACATCATGTCGCCAACGACCAGCGGCGCACCTTCATGACCGCGCAGAATGCCGGTCGAGAAATTCCACGCCACCTGCAGTTTGCCGACATTGTCCTTGTTGATCTGGTCGAGCTTGGAGTAGCGCAGGTTGGCATAGTCGCCGGTTTGGATGGCCCATTGATTGGGGTCGTCGATGAGCTTCTGCAATTCCGAGTTGGCGAGAGCGATCTGCGCGCCGCCGCCTATCGACACCAAGGCAAGCATTGTAAGAAGTCGTTTCATTTCATCCTCCTCTTGGGTGCTGCCGATCAGGGCCGTTCAAACCTCTCGCCCCGGGAAAACCTTTCGGTCTCCTCAACTCCCGGTGTCGGCTTGCGATGCTGCTCCCCCTGCTGCTGGCAATTCATGAGCTTCCGGGGGCATCTTCCTCCTGCTTCCGTTTCGGCTCCTCCTTTTCACCGTTAGGGATACTTCGCCAAGTATGCGATTAGATCGGCGCGCTCCTGATCCTTGCGCAAGCCCGCAAAGGTCATCTTGGTACCTGGCAGGAACGCCTTAGGGTTTGTCAGGAATTCGCCGAGCTTGTCCGGCGTCCAAGTCAGCCCGGCCTCGGCCTCCTTGCTCATCGCGGCAGAATAGGAAAAGCCGTCGACCTTGCCGGCTGGCCGTCCGATAACGCCGGTGAGCATAGGGCCTGTCTTCGATTTGGCATCCGGACCGATCGCGTGACAGGCCTGACACTTGCGAAACACTTTTTCGCCCGCCGCCGGATCGCCTTGAGCGGGATCGAGTGCGAGTGCAGGCGCGGTCGCGCCTGCATAAATCGCGCCGAACACGGCAATAGCGGTCAATGCGGCACCAAGTCTTGAAGCCATACCTTCCTTCTCCCTTACGCGGCGTTCAGCCGCTCTGCATGCCAGCGCACGTGGTCTTCGCCAAAGCTCGCCACGAAGTAGTAGCTATGATCGTATCCGGCTTGCAGCCGCACGACGCCGGCCTGCCGGCGCTCCGCCAGCAGCCGGGCCATCGCCTCGGGTTGCAGCTCCGCCAGGAACTGATCCGCCGCGCCCTGATCGATGAGGATGTCGCCACGCCAGCCGAGTTCACTCAACAGCAGGCAGGCGTCGTAGTTGCCCCAATTGGCTTCATCGTCACCGAGATAGGCCGAGAACTGCTTACGGCCCCAATTGGACCGGGTCGGATTGACGATCGGTGCGAAAGCGGAAACCGAGCGGAACTTTTCCGGATTGCGAAAGGCGATCGTCAGCGCACCGTGGCCGCCCATCGAATGACCGGTGATGCCGCTGACCCCATTGAGCGGTAAGTGCTCCTCAAGCAAGGCGGGTAATTCCGTGACAATGTAGTCGTACATCTGGTAGTGCCGTGCCCAGGGCTTCTGCGTCGCGTTGACGTAGAACCCCGCACCCTGACCGAGGTCGTAGGCCTCGTCGTCGGCGACCCCTTCGCCGCGCGGCGACGTATCGGGGAAAGCCAGCGCCAGCCCCTCTTGCGCCGCGTGGCGCTGCAGGCCCGCCTTGATCATGGCGTTCTCATGCGTACAGGTGAGCCCCGAGAGATACCACAGAAGCGGCACCGGGCGCGTTCGCGCCTGCGGTGGCAGATAGAGGCCGAAGGTCATCTCGACGCCGCAGACGTCGGACGCGTGCCGGTAGACCGACTGCGTCCCGCCGAAACATTGATTTTGCGTTACGAGTTCCATCTTCACGCTCAATAGACGACCACGCTTCGGATGCTTGTCCCCGAATGCATCAGTTCGAAGCCCCTGTTGATGTCGTCGAGCGGCAGGGTGTGGGTGATCATCGGGTCGATCTCGATCTTGCCTTCCATGTACCAGTCGACGATCTTCGGTACGTCGGTGCGGCCGCGGGCGCCGCCAAAGGCGGTCCCCATCCATTGGCGGCCGGTGACCAACTGGAACGGCCGCGTGGCAATCTCCTGGCCGGCGCCGGCGACGCCGATCACCACCGACTTGCCCCAGCCGCGATGCGAAGCCTCCAGCGCCTGGCGCATCACCTTCACATTGCCGGTGCAGTCGAAGGTATAGTCGGCGCCGCCGATCTGGTCGGCGCCGCGCTTCGTCATGTTGACCAGATAAGCGACGATGTCGCCGTCGATCTCGGTCGGGTTGACGAAGTGGGTCATGCCGAACTTCTCGCCCCAGACCTTCTTGTCGTTGTTCAGATCGACGCCGATGATCATGTCGGCGCCGGCAAGCCTTAAGCCCTGGATGACGTTGAGGCCGATGCCGCCGAGACCGAAGACGACGGCGGTGGCGCCCATCTCGACCTTGGCGGTGTTGATCACCGCGCCGATGCCGGTGGTGACGCCGCAGCCGATGTAGCAGATCTTGTCAAACGGCGCGTCCGGATTGACCTTGGCGACGGCGATCTCCGGCAGCACGGTGAAGTTGGCGAAGGTCGAGCAGCCCATATAGTGGTGGATCTTGTCCTTGCCGATCGAAAACCGCGAGGTGCCGTCCGGCATGACGCCTTGCCCCTGGGTGGCGCGGATGGCGGTGCACAGATTGGTCTTGCGGCTGAGGCAGGACGGGCAGGCGCGGCATTCCGGCGTATAGAGCGGAATGACGTGGTCGCCCTTCTTCACGCTGGTGACGCCGGGGCCGACATCGACGACGATGCCGGCGCCCTCATGGCCGAGGATCGCCGGAAACAGCCCTTCCGGGTCGGCGCCCGACAGGGTGAAATCGTCGGTGTGGCAGATGCCGGTGGCCTTGACCTCGATCAGCACCTCGCCGGCCCGCGGGCCTTCGAGCTCGACTTCAGTCACAACAAGGGGTTTTCCGGCTTCAACAGCCAGAGCAGCGCGTGTGCGCATGAATGCCTCCGAGTAACGGCGTTATGTCAGGCGGCCAGCGGGCCTTGTGAGCAGATTACAGACGGACCAAAGCGCAAAGACAATTGCGACCTTAGTGTGTAAAACGCGACCTTTGGCTTCTCCCGTGGTCACCCTATACTGACGCTCATGCGACCACGGAGACGTCAAAGATGAGAGCCGCCCGTCATGCGCTTGGTCTGGCGCTTTGCCTAGCGCAAGTTCCCGCCATCGCAGGCGCCGCAGATTTTTCCGATCCCGACTGGCCCTGCATTCAGCGCAAAGTCGAGAGCCTATCCGCGGGTCTGATGTGGCCGGGGCCGGTCGTCCGTGTCCAGCTTTCGCCTGCGGCAGACGAGCTCGTGGAGACACTGTCGCTTCGCCGAGTGACCCTCGAAGAGGCGGAGACGCTTGTTGCGGCCTTCGTGGAGCGGAACAAGCAGGTCGACGGTCAAGTGCTCGGCACCATTTTTTACAGCGTTTTTGACAACATCGCCGGGACGCGTCAGCGGCTGATCGCGGGTATTGCCCGCTATTCCCGCAGCCAGATCGCGCTCTCGTCCCGCATCGACGGCAGCCGGGTCGAGATGGCGGGGCTTGTGCGCGAGAAGAACCCGGATTTCGACCGTATCGACAAGCTGGAGGAACAGATCGACTGGGACGAACGCATCTATCGCGATCGCTCGCAGGCGCTCACTTATGTCTGCGAAACACCGGTGATTCTCGAGAAACGCGCCTATGCCATCGCCCAAATCCTGCTCAAGCACATGCCGCGCTGAGCGTACCGACAACGACGCCCCGGCCTGCAGCGCCCGTGACGTCGACACGGACGGCTTCGACGACGCTCTGCAGAAGTAGCCGCCCGGCTACAGTGCCGCGTCGTTCAGACGCGCAAAGGACGCTGTAACACTTTGAATCCCGCATCGTGCTTTCCGAAAATCGATTCCGATCCGATGCGCTAGACTAAGGCATGTCGCCCATTGGCTGTTTTTCTCAAAGCCTACCCGGTTCAAAACAATGACTCAGCGGTCGACAGTGCCCAGTGACCGTCGCGCGTCCGAAAAGACGCGCGCCGCTGCAAAAGCTTGGGTTCAGAAGCAGAGCATTTCCGCCTCTGCCTGGGCACGCCTCAGATCGGCCACCATCGTGCGGGGAACCACCGCCGACTTGAACATGGCCACCTGCTCGCCTCCTGCCTGCTGGAGAGACAGTACGGTTTCGGCCTGGACATATTTGTCATAGGGCAGGATCGATGCGATCACATCAATCGAGCAGGAACATTTGCCGAGCACCGCTCGGCTCTGGCCGCTGACCGCCATGCAACCGAATATATAATCAGCCCGGACCTCGGTCGGATAATCGTTCAGCCGCTCGGACATGCTCTGGGCGTCCGCCGGCAGCGACCATGCGGCGATTGCCAGCGCCGATATGACAGCGCGCATCATCATGGCTTCTCCCCGGTCGCTTTGAAAGTGATCGCGTTGGAATAGCCAGCCTCATTCCCTCCGGAGGCGGCAGGAACGGTTGCAGCCAGCGAATAGTACCAGCCAGGAATGTCTTCCGACACGGTTACCGTGAGCGCCAGTTCGGAAAACCGCCCCATCCGCTCGCGCGCCTTGTCGTTCCTGAAGGGTCGAATCGTCACCACCCGTGCACGAATATCTGCGTTCTGATGGCGTAGCGACACCCGCATGATCTGCGCATCCCGCAGCAAGGCCTCCTTGATGCGGTTGCGCAGATAGTAGGGGCTGCCGCCCGATTGATTGGCAATATCGGCAAGGACGCTTTCAAGGAAGTACATGATGAGGGGATTGCCGACCGAAGCCGGATAGTCGCCAAGTCCGCGCGATCGGCCGCCGCGATGAAGTGTCATGGCGACATTGCCACTGGATATAATCTTGAGGTCGATGCTGTCGCTGCCGCCCACCTCAACTGTGTCGGCGCCCGAAACGACCCTCTCATAAACGATTGTGGTCTCACCTGTAGCCGCCTCGAGATCCTTCAGGGCTGTCGATCGGAAGAGAAGCTCGTAAGTCTGAGCAGCCGCCAGCGGTTCCGACGCGACACACAGCAGCGATAGGGCAAGCAGAAAAACAGCACGCACCGCGGACCTCCCGTTGTGAACCCGTGTTTGGGCTTGGCGCTTAGGCTAGCAATGGCTGCTTCGATGTCACGGGAGACCTTTGTATGTGTTTATTCAAGCCACGCGGGCGCGGGTGTTCCAATCGATCAGAGCGCGCAGCCGTGACAGTTGCACCGGCTTCGGGAGCACCGCGAACGACAATTCGTTGCAGAGCTGCAGAAATTGCCGCTGCCGATTGGCGGATATGATGATCGCAGGGATTTCGTCCCCCGCCAGCGCCCGCATCGTACGGATCGTTTCGATGCCATTGTCGCCGTCGTCCAACTGATAATCGACCAACACGATGTCCGGTGCTGTGCCGAATTCCTGCATCAACGTTGCCGCCTCGGCGGTCGAGCCGGCTGCCAGGACACTCGCTCCCCAGCTCTCGAGCATCTGGGTCATTGCGTGAAGCTCGTCGGCGTCGTTTTCGACGACCATGACGATGAGATCCAGACTGCCATCGAGTGCCGGCTCTGCCTTCTCGATCGGAGGAGCGCGAACACAGCCAGCCGCTGCGAGCGGCACCTCGATCGAAAAGGCCGACCCACGGCCGGGCCGTGAGATCAGACGGATCGGATGATCGAGATGCCGACAGGCCCGCTCGACGATGGACAGGCCGAGCCCCATACCGGTGCCTTTTCCCACACCGCCGCCGCGGGTAAATTCATTGAAGATCCGGCTCTGGTCCTCCTCCGAAATTCCAAGACCGGTATCCCAAACCTCGATCCTGAGCCGGCCGCCGCGCGGACGGCAGCCGACGAGAACACGGCCCTGCTCGGTGTATTGGATGGCGTTCACCACCAAATTCTGGACGCAACGCATCAAGTACCGCTGGTCGCTGGTCACCCAGCGAGTCGAAGGGACAAGGCGCAGGTCTATGCCCTTTTCTGCCGCCAAGGGGGCCAGATCTTCGACTACGCCTTGAAGCTGACGTCCAAGGTCGAACGAGGTGATGTTGAACTCTGCCGCCGAGCTGTCCAGGCGCGAAATATCAAGCAGCGCCTGCAAAAGCGACTCTGTCGAGGCAAATGAACGATTCAGGCGATTGACCACGTCCTCTGCTGCCGGCTGGTCAACCATGTCCGTCAGCATCGAGAGATAGAGTTTCGCGGCGTTGATCGGCTGGAGAAGGTCATGGCTGGCTGCGGCCAGAAAGCGAGTCTTGGAGGTATGGGCTGCTTCGGCCGCCTCCTTGGCCTGGCGAAGCGCTGCCTCGATCTGTGCTTGCTCATTGGCATGGATCTGCAGCAGGCGGTTGGCCTCGGTCAGTTCGGCGGTTCGCTCCACTACACGTTGTTCAAGCAGCTCCGCCGCTTCGGTTTCCTTCGTCACGTCCATGATCGACACTATGAAACCGTCGTCAGGCGAGGAATGAATGCGAATGTCGAGGCTCATCCCGTCGCGACGCCTCAACCGTTCCTGCACCGTCGCGCCGCGCCGCAGCGCTTTGAACCAGCCGGCGAATTCGGCTCGGCGGCCCTTACGCTCGAGTATCTCGTGGCGCTCGACATGTTCGACGATCCGCTGGAAGCGGCTTCCCTTCTTCAAAAGCGCAAGCGGCACGCCGAGAAGTTCGCCGAAGCGTTCATTGCGAACCAGCAAGTCCCCACGGGAGGAAAACGTGCAAATCCCAAGCGACATGTGATCGAAAGCGGCCTGCAGAAAATGCGTGTGCTGGTCGATGAGACGGTTCTTCTCGCGCCGGTTCTCCCTGACGATGTCGGTCACCTCGGTCTGCAGGACGGCAATGTTGCCGGAACTGGTCTGCCTGCACGAGATTTGGAACCAACGATCGTTTCTCAGCACCATCACGAAAGACGAAAAGCGCCGACCAGGCCTCTGGCCCGTCAGCAATAGCTGGGCGCGGCCGATAACCCCGTTTAAATCAGGGCTCAGATACCGGCTGGCATTGACGGCCGCGAGATAGTCATCGAACTCGAGCCCTGGCTTGATCAGTGGCTCGATATCCGGAAGCAAGTTCCGGAACTGGGCGTTGCAGACCTGCAGCCGGTCTTCGGAGAAGAGGGCGAAGCCGCCTTCCATCGCGACCATGGCGTCGGCAAGATTTCGCTGTATGCGCTCCTGCGCCTGGCGGGCAATTTCGAGCTCACTCGATGCTCGGTCGAGCGTGTCGAGGGCCTCTTCGAGATCCTTGGTCTTCTCCCAGACCGCGGTCTGCAGTGCGATGGCCGATTCGAAGAGCGAATAGGCGGAACCTCCGACTTCATGGCCACGCTCGGCGCGGTTAATCAACGCCTCGATGATCTTGGCCTGCTTGGCGATCTGGACTTCGTAGGGTTCGTCCGGATTGATCACAGCGGCATGCTCCCTTTCGGTCGGAAGAAGGCGACACCGACAAAGGTCTGGTTCACATGCACGCCCAGATGCTGTTCCCCATAGGTGTTGAACCCCACCACCCGGCGTTGCCGGAACTGTTCGGACGCTGCAGCGTCCAAGCCCTTGCGCTTGATCTCGAGCTTGCGCAGGTAGCAGTCGAAACCCAGAATGAAGTCAGGCGCTTCACCGTCCTTGTCTGCCACCGCAAGTCCGGAATCCAGCGTACGGATGATTTCCTTGCCGCGACCGAGCCGCAACAGCAGGCCGTCGTCGATTGCGGAAAGGAAGGTGAGCCCATGCTTGCCCTGATTCTGCTGGATTGCCCGCACATGATAGAGATTGCCGTTGCGCACGAGAACGGGGTTCTCGGCGAAGATCGTCGGCGACAGCTCAGCAACCGGCACTTTTACGAGCCTCGCATATTCCTCCGCTGCCGGGGAACCATTGATCTCCAGAACCAGCCGCTCTTCGGGAACGGCGCTCGTCACCACCATACAGGTTTCCGTGGGCTGAAAATGGTCGAAGCCCAGACCGTTGAAGGCGAGGTCGGTTTCCAGCAGCAGAAGAAGCGCGGCGTTGCTGTGGAACTCGCCATTGCGCAGGACATGCGTCCTCTCGAACCTGAGCCCGTCGCCGGCCGATCCGCCGAACACCGGGACATCCTTCAATCCGGCCTCCAGGGCCGCCATCAGGATATCCTCCTGTTTCGACAGCCCATCGGCAAAAATCAGCGCAAGCCGCTTTCGGCCCGGCGTTGCGCGAAACTGCGAGGCGAGCCGTTCCGTCTGCGACACGACCTCGGCAATTGAAACCGGGGAGATCGGTTTGAACAAGGTGGAGGCTACCCGGAAGTGCCGCCGCTCGAAGGCGATCGCCAGCAACGCGTCGTCCTCATACCCCCTTGGTGTTATCTGGCCCGCCGTTGTACAGCCGAAAACGACGGTATCCGGAAAGCCCGTCCGGACGGCCTGGGCCAGATCGTCGAGTTGAAGCCGGTGGGGCACGAACAAAAGGATGAAGCTCGGCCTTGCCGCCGTCAGTTGGCCTTTGAGCTCGGCAACGACAACCGCCGCATTGTCGGCACGCGAGACGGCGAGCCGCACGGCCTCCGGGGGTTTGCTGTCAAGATCATCGACAGCCGTCATGCGCCGTCATCCTCCGCGCCTACTGAAGGCTATGGCGGATTGAGACTTCGCGCACCAGCATCGCCGCCTGTGTGCGATTATGAACGCCCAGCCGGCGCAAAAGCGCGGTGATATGCGCCTTGACCGTCGCCTCGGCCAGCTGCAACTCGTAGGCGATCAGCTTGTTTGGCATCCCTTCGCAGATCAGCCCCAATATGCGGGTCTGCTGATGCGACAAATGGGCAATCTTGCGCGAAATAGCTTCCAGCGACAGGTCCGAAGCTGCCGGGGTGCGGGCAGGCATCGTATAGCCGGGCGGCACATAGGTCTTGCCGTTCCAGATATCATGCATCGCCTTGTAGAAGCTCTCCCGACCGATATCCTTCGGAATAAACCCCGCGGCACCGGCGGAAAGGACCGACTGGATGATCCCCTGCGACGTCATCGCTGAGATCACGATCACCGGAATCTCGGGTGTCTTCTCCTTGATCTTGAGAAAGGCGCTGAGGCCTGATGCATCGGGCAAGTTCAAATCAAGCATGATCAGGTCGGGTGAAAACCGTAGGCGCAATTGCTGCAGGGCTTCAGCCAGCGAGGTCGCCATTCGAATTCGGCGCGTGTTGAATGCGCTCTCCATCGTCGCAGCCAAGGCATCGCAATAGAGCGGATGATCATCGATCACCAATGCGGATTTTATTGAAAGCGGGTGAACGGACGAATCGGTCCGTGGCATGGCTCTCCTCCCAAGCATATTTGGGCGACGGGACCAGCCTCCGCTGCGTCACGCATTGCCGGAAATATCTCTGCTCCCAACGCTCTCATGCTCTCCCAGCACGACAGCGAGGAATTTGTCGCACAATTTTCGGGGGCAGGCAATTCCCGAACATGATGGCGTCCAGCCGCCCTAACTCCCTCAAGGTGGCGCGATGGCGCCGATATCGCCAGCGACACGCCGAGTCCTTTGGCTGCGGATTTCCTACGTGAACCTCCCTATGCTTGCGGCCAAGCCGGGACCATGGCCATCGGCGGGGTCTCGCGGATGATCGGGTGATCGATTTTGAGGCTGCCCGCCTGGAAATCGTGTCCGTGACCGGGGTGACGACGAAGGTGGCGAAAGTCAGCAGGTAGGAAAGCGCATTGTCCGTCCTTTAGTATTGGCGGCCGCGCCAGCCGAGCAGGCGCATCGCGTTTGCGGTCACCAGAACCGTAGCTCCGGTATCGGCGAGAATGGCAGGCCACAGCCCGGTCATGCCGAGGATGGTCGTCACCAGGAAAACTCCCTTCAGTCCGAGGGCGATGGTGATGTTCTGCCAGATGTTGCCCATGACGGTGCGGGACAGATGCACCATGTCGGGGATGTCCGCCACGCGGCCATGCAGCGCGGCCGCATCGGCCGTCTCGAGCGCGACGTCGGTGCCACCGCCCATGGCGATGCCGATGTCCGCCGCAGCGAGGGCGGGCGCGTCGTTGATGCCGTCACCGACCTTGGCGACGACGGCTCCCCCGGCCTTCAGCTCTCTGACG
This sequence comes from Sinorhizobium americanum, assembly GCF_001651855.1. Lineage (GTDB taxonomy): Bacteria > Pseudomonadota > Alphaproteobacteria > Rhizobiales > Rhizobiaceae > Sinorhizobium > Sinorhizobium americanum. Next base: position 49,605 of record NZ_LNQC01000063.1, read on the forward strand.
ATCGTCTGCTTGTCTTCCGGCAGGAGCTCTGCCCGTGCCTCGATGCCCAGCCTGCCGGCGATCGCGCTGGCGGTACGGCGGTCGTCGCCGGTCAGCATCACCGTGGCTATCCCGTCCTCCCTCAGCGACCGGAGCGCAGCCGCAGCGTCGGGACGCGGCTCATCCCGCATGGCAATGAGACCCGCGACATCGGTCCCGACCAGCAGAACCGACACGGTCTTGCCTTCGTCGTTGAACGCCGCGATGCGGTCCTTCATCTCCTCCGGGAGGGGCGCGATCTGGTGGGCGGCCTGCGGCGAAGCCAGGATCGCGGTTTCTCCGCCGACGCTGCCGGCGACACCCCTGCCCGCCAAGGCCTTAGCGTTGAACGCGGGCGGAATCGGGGCCTTGTCGGCCTTCGCCCGGTTGAGGATCGCGAGCGCCAGGGGATGTGACGACCCCGCTTCGAGTGCGGCGGCCATCGCAAGGACCTGCTTTTCGCTGCGGCCGGCCGCGACGATGTCGGTCACCACGGGCTTGCCCAGGGTCAGTGTGCCCGTCTTGTCGAGCGCCACCGCCGTCACCCGGCGAAACTGTTCGAGCACGGCACCTCCCTTCATCAGCAGGCCCCGCCGTGCGCCAGCGGAGAGTCCCGCCGCGATCGCCGCAGGCGTCGAGATGACGAGCGCGCAAGGGCAACCGATCAACAGAACCGCCAGCCCCTTGTAGACCCATTCCAGCCAGGGTTCTCCCATGGACGCAGGCGGCAGGACGGCAACCGCAACGCCGATCAGGAGCACGAAGGGCGTGTAGTACCTGGAGAAGCGGTCGATGAACCGTTCGGTCGGGGCCTTGCTTTCCTGCGCTTCCTCGACGAGCTTCACGACGCGGGCGATGGTGTTGTCCGCCGCGGTCGCGGTCACCCGTACCCTCAGCACGGCATCGACGTTGATGGTGCCCGCGAATACCGTATCGCCGACCGACTTGCGTTTTGGGACGCTTTCCCCTGTCACGGGGGCCTCGTCGACCGCGCTCTCGCCGTCCACGATGGTGCCGTCGGCGGCGATCCGATCACCGGGTCGTACCATGATGGCAGCGCCGATCGGCAGCGCCTCGGCGGCGACCTCCTCGAAGCCGCCGTCGCGCTCGACGAGCGCCTGTTTCGGGACGAGGTCGGCCAGTCCGCGGATGCTCTGCCGCGCGCGTCCGGCGGCAACGCCTTCCAGCATCTCGCCGACGAGAAACAGCAGGACGACGGTTGCGGCCTCCTCCGTCGCGCCGATGAACACCGCGCCGATCGCGGCAATGCTCATCAGGGTTTCTATCGAAAACGGCGTTCCTGCAAGTGCCGCGGTGACCGCCCGGCGCGCCACGGGCACAAGACCCACGGACAGAGCCGCCAGAAAGGCCCAATGCTCGACCTGTGGAACGGCCTTGCCGAGCAGATAGGCAAGCCCGAGCGCGACCGCACAGCCGATCGTCAGCTTCGCCTTGGTGGTTCTCCACCACGGCGCCTCCTCGGCCGGTGGATGATGATCCCCCGCAAGCTCCTGCTTCGCGGGTGCGTCTGCCGCAGCGATCGTGAAGCCCAGAGCCTTCACCTGGCGTTCCACCGCCGCGAGATTGAGCGCCGGCTGGTGAAGCACGGAAAGCGTTCCAGCCGAGACCGACACGCCGACCTCGTTGACACCGGGGAGACGGGTTACGGCATTCTCTATCTTCCCGGCACACGAAGCGCAGTCCATTCCTCCGACTCGGTAGCGAGTTCTGACAGGCAAGCCCTCGTTCATGACGTCTCCTTTTACCAACGATCCGCACCCTACAACCTCTAGCCACTGGAGGGACAACAGCGTGGGCCGAAAAAATGTCCGTGGCACTGGGCGCGACAGCCGGACTGTCGGCGGATCGTCTGCTTGCTTCTAAGAAGACGACAGTTTGCTTCCCTTTGGACTATTCCGGGAGCCGGTGCGGCGCTTTCGGAAATGCGGCGCGTGCTCAGGCCGGGGCAGGCTGCTGTTCGTCGAGCAGGACGCAATCACGAGCGCGATGACCAGCAGCGCGAGGATGACGCCGCCGCCCAAATCATGCCGCTGCCCATCCTGCAGGTCGAGGATCTGAGCTCGTGCGCTGGAGCGCACGAGCGGTTCGGAGCAATGTCCAATACTCCTGCTGGACCGCCCTAAATCTTCACCAGCATGGCCGTCGCGTACATGAATGCGACGCCGACGGCGATCCCGGACATGACTGGCGTGGTCAGCAGGCCAGACAGGCGTCCCTCGTGCGTCCGGATCATCGATGCCGAGACCTCGACGATCACCTGCAGGATCGCGCCAGCGCCGATGGCGAGGGCAAGCGCCGCCCAATGGGGGGCGTAGGCGAGGCTGCCGAGCCACATGCCGAGAACGGCCGGTCCGCCTGCGAGCAGCGCCAGGGCGGCGAACCGCCAGAGCAGCGGCCTCGCCTTCAAGATTGGTGCGGCGATGGCGATGCCTTCCGTGATGTTGTGCAGCGTGAAGCCCATCACGAGGAAGGCGCCGAGGCCCGCGGCACCCGCGGCGAAGGCCGCACCGATCGCCAGGCCTTCGCCGAGGTTGTGCAGCCCAATGCCGAGCGCGATGTAGGTGGCGAGCGCAAGGCCGCTCGGCCTCCCCTCCCGCCGCGAAATCGCCATCAGCAACAGGAACGCCGCGGCGGCCGCGAGAAACACCATCGCCGAGCCCTGGAAGATGGCGGCGGATTGCCCCGCGAACTCCAGCGCCTCCTCAAGCGTGTCGATGAACAGGAAGCCGAGGAGGCCGACCGTCATCGCCAGCAGGAAGCGCATCATCCACGGCCCCGCTCCCCGGAGGGCCGGATAGAACATCAGGCCGATCGCCACCGGGAGGATGCCGACGAAGGCACCGAGCAGCGCCTGCGACGACAGGGTTGCGGAAGTCGCGACTGGCGTCGGCACGGCGACGGGAATCTCGTGTTCGAAGGTCGCGCCCGTATTGGTGACAAGGGTGACCTTGTGGGCCTCGCCCAGAACCCATGGGAAGGGGACCGAAATCCAGGCGGTGCTGCCGCGTGCGATCGGTCCGGGAGGGGTCTGCTCGAACTGCCAGTAGGCCGCGTCCACCTGAACCTGGGCAATGTTCATGGCCTCGGAGCCGCCGCCACGGACAAGAAGGCGCAAGCCGTCCTGATCAAGGACCGTGCGCTCGACCGTCAGGTTCTCCACGGGCGGCGCGCCGTTGTTGAAGCCCGCGAGCGGGTCGGCCGCCACCAGCCCCCAAAGCGCGGCGGCGAGGACGGCAAGGGGAGCCAGCAGCCACAGCAGGCCTGCGCGACGAGCGCGTCGTTCGGCGACCGGAATATCGTGATCGACGACCACTCGCTCGTTCATGACAGCGTCTCCACGACATCGAACATGCCCATCCAGCCGAGCTCGGTGAATTCTGACTGGTGTGCGTGAAACATATAGAGACCGGGCTCATGGCCCTGGTCTGCATAGTTGAATTCGAGAATGCCGCGCTGCGCCTGGCACTGGGTGATGAGGTCGACGGTTTTCAGCGTCGGCGTTAGCGTCGTTCCCTGGTCGAAATAGTTGAAGAAGTTGCCGTGCAGGTGGAACGAGTTGATCGGGTCGAACTCCGTCACATTGACCAGATAGACGCGGACCGGCCGGTCTCGCGCGATCTTGATCGGCCGCTTGGCGTAGCAGTGGGCAATCGTGTTGCAGGCGTAGAACTCGTTCTCGCCATCGAAATTGGTGTCGAAGGCGTTCATCACCATCGCCAGTTCCTGCCACTTACCATTCTCCGGCGAGCCCAGCAGCCGCGAGCGGGCGACGTCGGCGAACTCGGGATGCCGATCGGGGTCGGGATCGACGACGAACATGCCATACATGCCCTTGTGCATGTGTCGGGCAAGCGGCAGCGCATGGCAGTGGTAGAGGTGGCAGCCGAACGGCTTGGCGTCGAACTCGTAGACGAACTCCTCGCCCGGCTGGATGACGCCAGCGCCCGGAACGCCGTCCATCCGAGCACCGTGGATGCCGTGGAAATGCATCGAGTGCGGATGCGATCCGTAGTTCTTGAAGACGATCCTCAACCGCTCGCCTTCGGTGGCGCGGAGAGCGGGACCGGGAACGCGGCCGTCGAACGTCCAGGCCGGGAACATCACGCCCGGCGCGATCTCGATCTCCTTTTCCTCCGCCGTCACCTCGAAGCTGCGCAAGCGGCGGCCGCCGGGCAGCGTCGAAACCTCGCCTGTATACCAGTCCGTCAGCATGGAAGTCGGGTCGAAGCCGTTCCGTGCATAATCGACGTCACCGACGGTGATCATGGCGCCGTGGGAGGCTGCATGATCGGGGGTTGCGGGGTTAGGAGCGTACGGCCCGCCATGACTGCCGTGTCCCTGCGGCGCGCCCGCCTGTCCGAGAGACTCGCGGGCGGTCACCGAGGCCCCTGCCGTCGCGAGAAGGCCTGCGCCGAGAAAGCCCCGGCGACTGAGAAGGGATGGCAACCAGCCGCGCATGAACGAACCCTCATATAGCAAACTCAATCTATAGAAGCACGGTACCTATAATATAGCAATGGCTATAAGTGCGATTTGTCAGTTTCGGCTGCCCTCATCGTCGATGTGAGGAATTTTAGTGCGTTGCAATCTGGTATAGCCGCAGCTAAGATTTTTTCGGTAATGCGCAGAGGAAATGGCATGTCGATCAAGCCGACACCGGAGACATTTCAGGGCGTCCTCGTCGACGCGGATACGCAGGTCGAGAGCTTTCGCCAGACGCGAAACAGCCGGCGCACCGAACTCATCGAGGACTACGTCGAGTTGATCGCCGACCTGATCGCCGATGGCGGCGAGGCACGCCAGGTCGACATCGCGCAGAGGCTCGGCGTCGCCCAGCCGACGGTCGCCAAAATGTTGAAGCGGCTGGCGGCGGACGGCTTCATCCAGCAGAAGCCCTATCGCGGCGTCTTCCTGACCGCGCAAGGCAGGGAACTCGCCGAGCGAAGCCGGGATCGACATCAAATCGTCGAGAATTTCCTTCGTGCCCTCGGCATTAGCGCCGAGACCGCGCGCATCGACGCCGAGGGCATCGAGCACTACGTCAGCGGTGAAACACTGCAGGCGTTCAAGTCCTATCTCTCGAAGCAAGGCTGAGTCCGGCGGCGGGCTGTTGCTTGCCTGATCCGCGGATCGGCTAGCGCATCGGCCCGAAAATCGGAATCGATTTTCGGAAAGCACGATGCGTAGATTCAAAGTGTTACAGCGTCCTTTGCACGTCTGAAAAGACGCGCGGCGCTGTAGCATCGTATCGGCTCGGGACGGTCGGGGCTGTTCACGGAGGTTGCCTTTCCGGCGGACAGGGATGCTTGTCATCCTTTGCGCGCCTGCGCTGCTCGCCCCGACAATCTCCAATGCCCACTCGGCGGGCAAATCCTGGACCTATCCCCAGCTGCGATGCGCGGATGGCGGCGGCGGGAAGAAAATGCTTTCCGGCGCCGGCGGCTATCACATCTGTCTGAATCCGATCGAGGACGATTTGAACTGCTTCTTCGCGCCGCCCGGCGACGTTTGAAGCCATCGTCCTTCGCGACTGATGTTTAGGCTGCGCCTCAGCTCCCGTCGTAAGGGTCCGCGAGCGCCGCATCCGGCCGGCTGATCGGGTACTTGGTCGTCGAAATCTTCGCGGCCAGCTTGGCTGCGCCGTTTTCCTTCAGGAGCGCCCGGAAGGTCGGGTGCATGCCGCCGTCCACATAGCCGTTGACCGGAGTGGATGAATCCTCCGCGAGGAGCCCGCTGAGCTTCTTTTCTTCGGTCGCCAGCCTCGCGACCAGCCCGGCGTCGGTTTCTCCGGGTGGGCACGCAGCGAGAGGGTCTTTCGGCTCCCCTTCCACGAACTCCCTATTGAAGACGTACCTGCCGCCGCAGGCAGACACTGTCGGCTGGCGCTTCGTCACTTCGAAAATGTCGTAGCCCTGCTTCAGGTTGCGCCAGAAGCCGAAATTCGGATCGCTCCTGTGGCGGGCCATGTTTTCCGCCGTCATGCGGAACGGATAGGCCTGAACCTGGAACTGCTGCTGCCCGCCCGCGAGCGCGCGCTGGACAACCGCGTAGATTTCGCTGACGCCCTGGTCCGTCAGCGCGTAGCACCCCGACGACGAGCATGCGCCATGCACCATGAGGGCCTCGCCCGTATAGCCAAGCGCCGCCTCAAGCTTGTTGGGATAGCCGAGATTGAACGAAAGGTAGTACTGAGACTTGGGATTCAGCATCCAATTCGAGACGTGGTAGAAGCCTTCCGGTGCCTGGCGGTCTCCTTCCCTGGTCTTCGCGCCGAGCTTCCCCGACCATCGGCACATCGGGTAGGTCTTGAGCAAGGCATACTCTCCCGCCCTGTTCTGCTTCCAGACCTCAAGCTCGCTTTCCTGCTTGAAAATGCGCACAAGCACAGGGCTTTGCGGCGTACTGCCCTTCTTCGCCATTTGCGCGATCAGCTTCGACGAAAGCTCCGGCGTCGGATCGCCGAGGTCGTCGAGGGTCACGCAGCCTGAAAGCGCCAGCGCGAGCGCCGCAGCCACGAGGCTGCGACGGCATTGCCTCCTGCCGTGGAGCAGTCCGGCAAAGTGATATTGGGCAAAGGAAGCCACAGTTCGGATCATGCTTTCGTGATTCGTTGCGAGCATTGCGGATTGGTGAGTTCATATCATGGCGATGGTTGCGCCAGGCGGAAAAGTAGGTCGGTGGGGCGACCGGGTTGCACGCGAATATAAAACCTCAAGCTGCCCGAGACGCAAGGCATTGCCTGCCCTACACCACTTCCCGAGGGGCCTGAGGACATGCATGCTCACCAGTTTCCACCTGAAGTGTCGAGTGTCCTATGTTGTGGTCATGGCGCAGAGCCGCGTGGACATCGAACAGGAATTCGTCGCCGGGGCTTCCGGCTGGCATCACCAGGTGAGCCGTGAGAGCCGTTTGCGTTGTGCTGATCGGCCAGATGTGCAGGTCGTGAACTTCGGCTACCCCCTGCAATCCGCTCAGGAACGCGCGCACGCCCTCAGCGTCGACATTGTCGGGAACAGAATCAAGGGAGAGCGCGACGCTCCCGCGGAACAGCCCCCACGTCCCCCACAGAATGACGGCCACAACGACGAGGCTCACGGCGGGGTCGACCCAGGTCCAACCAGTCTGGATGATCAGCAACCCGGCGATGACTACCCCTGCCGAGACAGCCGCGTCGGCCACCATGTGCATGTAGGCGCCGCGTATGTTCAGGTCCCCCTTGCGGCCTGAAGCAAACAGATACGCGGTCAGACCGTTGATCAGAATGCCTATTCCGGCCACGAACATCACCGTCATACCTCCGACGGCCATCGGCTCCCACAGGCGCTGCACCGCCTCCCAGGCGATCGCGCCAACCGCCACCAGCAACAGCATGGCGTTTGCGAGGGCCGCCAGTATCGATGACGCTCCGAGGCCATAGGTGTATTTCGGCGTAGGCAGCCTTCTCGCCAGGAGCACGGCGATCCAGGCGACGACCAGCCCCAGGACGTCGGACAGGTTGTGACCTGCGTCGGCAAGCAGCGCCATGGAGTTCGCGTAGAACCCGAACAGGGCTTCGATGGCCACAAAGGCGGTGTTGAGCCCGATGCCGACGGCAAAGGCCGTCCCGAAGCTCGCTGGCGCGTGGACGTGGCCAAGGCCGCCGTGGAAGTGCTCGTGGTCGGAGCCGGCGCGTCGGTGGTCATGTACGTGGCCGGGAGCATGGTTCTGGCCGTTTTGCTTAGATGGCATCGGTTCACCCGCCACTGGTTGGTTCAGACTGCTTCCCTTCTAATCTCTCTAGTTACTAGAGGAACAAGGGTCAGGACTCAAAATTCATTGCCGAAAAATATCGTGCGACCTCGATCATGCCCGCGCTGAAGCGCGCTGTGCTCCCCGCATGGATTTCTAAGAAATCCCGTCCGTTCTGGAGGCGAGCGCAAGGGGCTGAAATCACCAGCGACATGATGGGCGTATTGTGCGCCCTGCGCCATCGTCGGGCGTAGTTTGAACGCGTATGCGCTGACAGCCGCGCAAGACAAGTCTCAGCTTAAATAGCTTCACGGCGACCAACAAACCAAACAACATGCTTGCGAATCCGCAGAATGCCGCAGCCCACCGCTTGTACAGCTGTGTAAGATATCACTCGTTGCCTGGAGACCTGAGGCAAAGCTATCGAAGTCATCCACGCGCATGTTCCCCTCCCTCCTCCCAGGGTAGACTGGCTACCGTCGAACAGGTCCCGACGGTAGCCGCATTTTCTTGGGAGGCCAGACCGCGTCAAACGCGAACCCTCTGGCACTAGGCTTTGGCACTCAGGCCCGCGCAGGAAGGTTGTTGTGCCGTAGCCAAGATCACCGCCTACCCTCCATGCATTCCCCGACGCGCCCTTCTATCAGGTCAGCCGCTCACGAGGACGCACAAGCTGAAATCGAGGCGGTAATCGCGCTCTCCCGAACCCGGGCGACGAGCTTGGATGAGACCTCCCCGATCATGCAAGCGCCGCGTACTTCGCCAGATTGCGCCGCAGCAGGTTCAGCATCGCATCCCTGCTCGGATCGCGCACCGCCTTCATCCAAGCCACTGCCAGGGGGAGTTTCTGCATCGGTTCGCCCGCCTCTCCTTGCAGCGGCAAGAACCGGACCCCGCTGGCCGCAAGCGTCGACGTCCAGCGAGGCACTATCGCGAGACCGATACCGGCCGCGACCATACTCACTATGGTTTGCTTCTCGTCCGCGACCTGGGAAATGCGCGGGTGCAGGCCAGCTTCCGCAAAAAGCATCAGCGTCAGGTCGTAACTATGTGGCCTGGATCTTCTGTCGGGCACGATGAGCGGCTGCTCTTTCAAATCGCTGACCGAAACGTTTCCCCTTTCGGCCAATCGATGCATGGTCGGAACGGCGACGACGGCTGTTTCGTACAATAGCTGCTCCACCACAAGATTGCGGCTCATTCCGGCTCGCGGCCTGATGAATGCCAGGTCCAGACCACCCGCCAAAAGCTTGGGGATGAGCCGGATGGATTTGTCCTCGAAGAGCTGCGTTGTCACATCCGGCAGGACGTCGCGAAAATCTTGGAGGAGCATCGGCAGCAGGCCAGCCGCCGCGCTGTCGATCGCTCCGATGCGAAAGATTTGGGTGCGTCGGCGTTGACTGGCTCGAAATCGCTCCGCCAGGCCATCTAACCGTGCCAGGATCGGCCGCGCCGCTTCCAGAAGCGCGACGCCGTCCTCGGTCAAAGCGACGCTACGTGTCGTTCGGCTGAGCAACTGGCTCCCGAGAGATTCTTCCAACAACCGCACATGCCGACCGAGTGAAGCGGGAAGCAGTCCCAACTTTTGGGCCGCCCTACCGAAATGAAGTTCCTCCGCCACGGCCACAAAGCATCTCAACTGTTCCAGTTCCAATTGCCGTACCCCCCAAGATTATATCGCTTGTTTATATAATCTTTTATCCATTGAGGAAACCGATTTGGCCGGATTACGGTCGAGAGAAGCCCAGCTCAAGGAGAAGTTGATGCGTGAATATTCCATCGCAACCATACCCGCCGACGGCATCGGACCTGAGGTTATCGCTGCCGGCCGGACAGTTCTTGCGAACCTCGAGAAGCGGCTCGGCGACGTCAAATTCACCGTCGAAAATTTCGACTGGGGGTCCGACTACTACAAGAAGCACGGTGTGATGATGCCGTTGGACGGGCTGGAGCAGCTCAAGAAATTCGACGCGATTTATTTCGGCGCCGTCGGAGCACCGGATGTCCCAGACCACATTACCCTTTGGGGACTCAGATTGCCGATCTGCCAGGGTTTTGACCAGTACGCCAACGTCCGGCCAACCAAGATTCTGCCTGGCATAACCCCTCCCTTACGCAATTGCGGCCGCGGCGACCTCGACTGGGTGATCGTGCGTGAAAACTCCGAAGGCGAATATTCTGGCCATGGCGGCCGCGCCCACCGCGGCCTGCCCGAGGAGGTAGGAACCGAGGTTGCCATCTTCACCCGCGTCGGCGTCACCCGCATCATGCGCTATGCCTTCAAGTTGGCCCAATCCCGCCCGCGCAAATTGCTCACGGTCGTTACGAAGTCGAATGCCCAGCGCCATGGCATGGTCATGTGGGACGAGATCGCCGCTGAGGTGGCGGAGGAATTCCCGGACGTGACCTGGGACAAGATGCTGGTCGATGCGATGACGGTCCGGATGACGCTCAAGCCGCAGAGCCTCGACACCATCGTGGCAACCAATCTGCACGCCGACATCCTCTCCGATCTCGCTGGCGCGCTTGCTGGCAGCCTCGGGGTCGCACCGACGGCGAATATCGATCCGGAGCGTCGCTTCCCCTCGATGTTCGAGCCGATCCATGGCTCAGCCTTCGACATTACCGGTAAGGGCATCGCCAACCCCGTCGCCACCTTCTGGACGGCTGCCCAGATGCTCGACCACCTCGGCGAGCAGGAGGCTTCGGCCCGCCTGATGCGCGCTGTCGAACGGGTCACTGGCGCCGGAATCCTTACCCCTGACGTAGGCGGTACCGCCACGACTCGGGAGGTTACCGGGGCCGTCTGCGACGCGATTCATTCCTCCAACGTCTAGGGACACGTGGCCGACGATGGTGTGGGACGATCAGAAAGCAAGGAAGGCATTGCGCCGGATCTTTGACGCTGCCGTCGGCAGTGCCGACCCGGCGTTGATCGTCCCGCAGCATCTGCCGCCGCCGCCGAAGGGTAGATGTGTCGTGATCGGCGCCGGAAAGGCATCCGCCGCGATGGCCGCCGCTTTGAATGCGTCCTGGCCGGAAGTCACTCTGACGGGCGTCGTTGTCACGCGATACGGCCACGCCGTTCCTGCCGGGCGCATCGAGATCATCGAAGCCGCTCATCCGGTGCCGGATGAGATGAGCCTCGTCGCATCGACGAAAATGCTCAAAGCAGTCCAGGGCCTCGCGCCTGACGACTTGGTGATCGCCCTGATCTCGGGCGGGGGGTCGGCCTTGGTGGTCGCGCCGGCCGGCGCGATGAGCCTTGGGGACAAGCAGGCCGTCAACCAGGCACTGCTTTCGAGCGGTGCGACAATATCGGAAATGAATGCGGTCAGAAAACATCTGTCGCGCATCAAGGGCGGGCAGCTCGCCTTGGCCGCCCGGCCTGCCAGGCTGCTGACCCTTGTCATCTCCGACGTGCCTGGGGACGATCCGGCCGAGATTGCCTCTGGTCCGACGGTCGCAGATCCGTCCACGGTCGAGGAAGCTCGCGAGGTCGTAAAGCGGTACAAGCTGGTCTTGCCAGCGTCTGCGCTTCGGGTGCTCGAGCAAGGGGAAGAAACGCCGAAGAGCTTGAAGCCGGAGCCGGACGTGCGTGTTGTCGCGGCCCCTGATCTTGCGCTTGCCGCCGCCGCCGAAGCTGCGGCGAGCCTCGGATTGAGACCGCTCATCCTGGGTGATGCGCTTGAAGGCGAAGCGCGCGAAATGGGTAGGATGATGGCCGGGATAGCGCTTTCGTCACAGGCCCGCGGGCTGCCGGTGGACGGCCCGGCTGTCCTGCTCTCAGGGGGCGAAGCGACGGTCACGATCGGGTCGGGTCCAGCCGGTAAAGGGGGACGCAACACCGAATTCCTATTGAGCCTGGCGCTCGCCTTGAAGGCGCGCGACGGGATATGGGCCTTGGCTGGGGACACGGATGGCATCGATGGGGTCGAAGACACTGCGGGCGCTCTCATCGCGCCGGACACACTCGTGCGCATGCACCGGTGCGGTTTCGATCCGAAGAAGATGCTCGCGCACCACGACAGCTATACGGCCTTCCAGGCGATCGGGGATCTCGTGGTCACTGGCCCGACTCTGACCAATGTCAACGACATCCGCGCCATCCTCATCAGCGGGAGCTAGCCCATGAAACTTGATCGGATCGACATCAAGATTCTCAACGCGTTGCAGAAGAATGGCCGAATGACGAATGTCGAGCTTTCGGAGATAGTCAATCTTTCGCCGAGCCCCTGTTTGATGCGCGTAAAAAAGCTGCAGACTGAGGGCTATATCGAGGGTTATTCGGCGCGGATCAATATTGGAAAGCTGGGGGAGACCCTGACTGTTTTCACCGAAATCACCCTGAAGAACCACCGCCAGATCGACTTCGCCCGCTTCCTGGCTACGATCGAGAAGGTCGATCAGGTAATCGAGTGCCACCTGGTCTCGGGAGGCTACGATTATCTTGTGAAATTCGTTACCACTGGAATTGAGGAATACCAGACGATAATGGAGCGGCTGATCGATAGGGAGATCGGTATTGACAAATACTTCAGCTTCGTCGTGCTCAAATCTCCTCTGGTCAAGGCGCACATGCCGTTGACGAATCTGTTTCGGCCGTAGTCTCTCATCAACACTTCGTCCTGCGGCAACGATGCCGTAGACCCGTTTGCTTTGGGCACAGACGAGCCGCTGTTTGAGCGTTGCGGATGGTTTTTGAACCGTTCAGCAGAAAATTCTGTGAACGGCGGCCCAGGCAGCTGTTTCTGCTTTGCCGGTCCGCGCGAAACGAATCGACACTTCAGCCGCTGTGCTAGCATGGTACCGGAGACACTCGCGGCGTCACGTGCTGCGTCGTTAGCCTCGCAACTAACGGAGGGGGCCCCGATGAAACTCGACCGGATCGACGTCAAGATCCTCTCCGAATTGCAGAAGAACGGCCGCATCACCAATGTCGAGCTCGCAGAGCTGGTCAATCTCTCAGCGAGCCCCTGTCTGATGCGGGTGAAGAAGCTGCAAGCAGAAGGGTATATCGAGGGCTATTCTGCACAGATCAATGTCGGCAAGCTCGGGCAGACGTTGACGGTTTTCACCGAAATCACTTTGAAGAACCACCGGCACATAGACTTCGCGCGTTTTCTCGCCGCCATCGAGAAGGTCGACTCCGTTGTGGAGTGCCACCTGGTGTCTGGCGGTTACGACTATCTTCTAAAGTTCGTCACTGGCGGTATCGTCGAATACCAGACGATCATGGAGCGGCTGATTGACATGGATGTCGGCATCGACAGATACAACAGCTTCGTTGTCTTGAAGTCGCCGATTGTCAAAGCACACATGCCGCTGACCAGCCTTTTTCCGGTTTAGCATTGCATGGGACGTTCCGTCCTGGCTCGAGCGTCCTCGGCTCGTGTCCGCCCAATCGCGCCGTTCCTTCAACGATGGGAGGGAGGGGACGTGCATTGTCTCCTCATTGGAGCGCGGTTGTGGTCCCATCGGCGAACGTGCTCTGATCCGCAGCAGCTCCTATGCAGGCATTCTCGGCGCGCAAGCCGGCGCCTTAGCACCGGCTTGCGTTCAATGGCCGGTTCGTCGTCGCTATGCGCGACGGTCGCCCGTCAGGCTTTCACGGCAGCGCGGACATCCGGGTCTTCGAGGGTCTGGTCGAGTGTCCTGCGGGTACGTTCGACGATGGCATCGACGTCGGCGTCGGTGCAGCAGAGCGGCGGCGCGTAGCCGAGGACGCCGTTGGCGAAGGCGCGAATGATGAGGCCGTTCTCCCAGGCGCGATCGAAGACACGGCGCGCCGGGTCGGCGGCGGCCGGCAGCGGGGTTTTCTTCTCCTTATCGACCACCATTTCGACCGCGGCCAGCATGCCACGGCCGCGCACATCGCCGACGAGCGGGTGCTCCTTGAGGCTTTCGAGGCCCGCCATCAGCCGAGCGCCCGCCTTGCGTCCGTTGTCCAGAAGTCCTTCCTCATAGAGCTTCAGGACCTCGAGCGCGACGGCGGCGCTCACCGGATGGGCCGAGTAGGTATAGCCGTGACCGACGGCGGCGGCACCGGCACCATCTGCGATCGTCTGGTAGACGTGGTCGGCCATGAACACCGCGCCCATGGGCACATAGGCGGAGGTGAGGCCCTTCGCCGTGGTGATGAAGTCCGGCACGATCTCGTCGTCCTGGCATGCGAAGAGCGGGCCGGTGCGGCCAAATCCGGTGATCACTTCGTCGGCGACGAACAGGATGCCCAGTTCGCGGCAGAGCTCACGCATTGCCTTCATCCAGCCCTTCGGCGGCACCAGCACGCCGCCGGAACCCTGGATCGGCTCGGCATAGAAGGCGGCGACGCGCTCGGGACCGATCTCCTCGACCTTGCGGCGCAGGGCAGCAAGGGAGGCATTGATGATTGCCTGTGGATCCTCGCCCACGGGATTGCGGTAGATGTAGTGCGACGGGATCTTGTGCTGCCAGTCGAAGGGGATGCCGAAGCCCGCATGAAAGAGGGGAAGCGCCGTCAAGCCGGCGCCAACGGTCGATGAACCGTGATAGCCCTGCTCGACCGAAATGAACTGGTCGCGCTGCGGCTCGCCGCGCGCGATCCAATAATAGCGGATGAAGCGGATCGTGCTATCGACCGCATCGGAGCCGCCAAGGGTGAAATAGACATGGTTGAGATCGCCTGGTGCGCGCTCGGCCAAGGCGGCGGCGAGCCGGATCGCCGGCTCGGAACCAAGCCCGAAATAGGTCGTCGCATAAGGAAGTTCGCGCATCTGACGGGTAGCCGCCTCGATGATCGTTTCGTGGCCATAACCCGCGTTCACGCACCATAGGCCTGCGAAGCCGTCGACGAGTTGTTTGCCAGATGCGTCGGTGACCGTCGCGCCCTTGGCAGAGGCGAGCACGCGTACGCCGAGCTTCTCATGGCCGCGATAGGAGGCGACCGGGTGGATCAGATGGGCGCGGTCGAGTTCGATGAGGGAATTGCTGTACATGGATATCTCCGGGGTCAGCCCAGCGCCTGGTTGGCGAGGGCAAAGATGGTGGGAACGGTCTGGGCAGGTTCGACCGGTGGTTTCATCATTGCGACGCCGTCGCCGACATGGGCGAGCCCCTGTTCGGCAAGCCAGCCGGACAGGCCGGCGGCGGCGGTGGTGTCCACCCTGAGGAATCGGCCGGGCCGCAGGGCGATGAAATGCGCGACGAGCGCCTTTGCATCCTCCAGATTGTCGGCGACGACTGGACCGATCACCTCGCCTCTGCCGAAGGGGCGGACGACCGCAAAGCCGGCGACCCGTCTTTCCCGGCGGACCACCGCAAACTCGCCGACCTTTGAAAGGCAGGAGAACAGATCGCCACGGTCGGCGCCAAAGGCGAGCCTATCGAGGTCGCCGATGGCGGTCATGTCAGCGGCGGATGCAGGCTCGGCTTCTGCTGGCGCGGCGATCTCTCCAACCACACCCTGGTGCTGCAGTATGCGACCGGTCTCCTGAAAGCCGAGCTTCTCATAAAGTGGCAGGCCCTCGGAGGTCGCCACCAGCCGGAGCGGCCGATCGCCGGCAAGCCGCAGGGCTTCATCCATCAGCCTGCGGCCGAGCCCGCGGCCGCGCATCGCCTCATCGACGATGACCATGTTGATCGTAGCGCCATCTTCCTTGTAGCACGTGACGAGCACGGTGCCGACCACCCGCTCGTGCTCGATCGCGACAACGCCCTTGCTTAAAGCGAGCGCCATCTGCCAGTCTTCCGGCCTATGCGGCCAACCTAGCTGGCTCGACAGGCTTACGGCTGCATCCAAATGTTTGGGCCGAAACGCGGCAACGCCGATCTGACTTGTCTGCATGGCTCCTCACTTCCTGCGTGGAAGTGTGGAGGAGTGACCTCTGACATATCATCTGAAGGCTGCTTTGTTCGCGGTATCTTATCGCTTTGGCTTCATCGGGAACCGCATCTTCTGCGGCATAGGAGATCGTTTGCACAGTTCCGGTGAGTTTGAACAGCCAAGTCGCCGCTGATCCCGGCTATGGAGGACGAATTTGTCTGCTCATGATAGCATCCTCGGCGACAGCTCCTCCAGTGACCCGTGAGTTCCTCAAGCAGCGGCAGGACGTCCAAAGTGGCGTTGAGGAATGCCGCGAGCGCGAGCGGCAGTGCCGCACCCCCCAGGTCAACCGCATGAGACGGCTAGAGTTGTGAGCCGCGGTCACCTATAGCCAGCCGTGCCGCTTGCGCGGGTGCGGCAAAGCCAAGCGGCCGAAAGCGTCGCTTCATTGGCGTAGTCGCGATCTGGATATCAGTGAGTGACGGCGGCGCATGTCTCGCCGGCTCTCTGCGTCCGACGCCCCGATGCAGCTCCGCAAGCATCTGCCAAAGCCGCCTCTGCATACGACACAATCTGCTTCTAGCGCCGCCAGATTCAGGCGACCCGAGGAGCCGAGCCGCCCGTATCATCATAACACATGCCCGCTCCATTTTTTCAAAGGATATGTACATGACAACCTTCCGTCCGAAATACGTCACCTTCGACTGCTACGGCACGCTGACCAACTTCCAAATGGCCGAGGCGGCGCGCGACCTTTACGGCGAGCAGCTGGACGAGCCACGCATGGCCGAGTTCATCAGAAATTTCGCCGCCTATCGCCTCGATGAAGTCCTGGGAGATTGGAAGCCCTATGCCGAGGTGGTGCACAATTCGATCGAGCGGACCTGCAAGCGCAACGGCATCAAATTCCATGAGGAAGCCGCCCGCATGGTCTATGAGCGGGTGCCGACCTGGGGCCCACATGCGGACGTGCCGGCCGGCCTTGCCAAGGTCGCCAAGGAGATCCCGCTGGTGATTCTCTCGAATGCGATGAATTCGCAGATCATGTCGAATGTCGAAAAGCTCGGCGCGCCGTTCCACGCGGTCTATACGGCCGAACAGGCGCAGGCCTACAAGCCGCGCCTCCAGGCGTTCGAATACCTGTTCGACATGCTCGGCTGCGGCCCGGAAGACGTCGTGCACTGCTCGTCCTCCTTCCGCTACGACCACATGTCGGCGCACGATATCGGCATCAAGAACAAGGTCTGGGTCAACCGCGGCCACGAACCGGCCAATCCCTATTACGGCTATGTGGAGATTAAAGATATCTCCGGTCTGCCAGGCGTCTTCGGTCTCTGAGCGAAAAGTGCGGGCGTTCCGCCCGCACTTTCGATCCCCCTCGATTGGAACGACACCGGTCTCGCGAAAGGTCCGGCTGGTCACCATCACACTTACCGGTGATCGGCGCGCTTTGAACAGTAATGGCTGCCGTTTGAACAAAACGGGCGGAGCTATCCGCTATTAAAGATATGTCTCCCGAGGATCTGGCATTGGCAATGCAGGGATCCGCGGAATCCCCAAGACTTCTATGAGAGGCTCACCCGCCGATCGCGCTCGCGCCCCCAACTCGCGATCTTGGCCATCCACAAAGGGTGAGGCCGGTGTGTCGAAATACTCGAGCTAAGATCGAACGACTGAAGTTGCCACTGCGTGCTCGCCTTGATCTTCCACCGAGGTCAGAAGGCAGCAGCAAGCGATCCACTGTCCCGTCAAGCTGTCATCGGCGGGCGCGGTACAGGGCGATGCGGTCCTGCATCCGATAGCCCTCAATGATCGCCGGCATAAACCACGGATTGCCACGGTAAAGGGGGATGAAGGCAGGAGGACGGAAGTCAAAGGCTGTGCGCGCTTGCTCGCCATGTCCTAGCAGCTTATGCGCCGCACGCGTTCCGATCCATGGCGCCCAGACGACGCCCGAACCGCAGAAACCGGTCGCATAGACCACACCATCCTTTTCGAAGATGCGGGGCAGCATATCGCGGTGCATGGCGACATTGCCAAACCAGGTGTGCGACAGGCGCACGTTTTCCAGTTCCGGGAAAAGGTTGATCAGGCCCCGTCGCAGAAACAGCTTTGGCGCAGCCGGATCGCCTACGCGCGAACTGTCGCGCCCTCCCAACAGAATGCGTTTGCCGTCGGGCGTCGGGCGGTAGTAGAACCCAAGCTGCCGGCCCTCGATCATCATCATCCGCCTTGGCATCAGCTGCGCCATCACTTCTGGCGCGAGCTCCTCGGTGACAATGATCCGGCTGCGCACCGGGACAAGCCGGCGGCGCAAGAAGGGAACCGCGCCGTCGGTATAGCCGTCTGTGCAGACCAGAACCTGGCGGGCCTGCACTGTGCCGGCTTCGGTCACGACACGGAATTCGGAGCCATCCCTCTCTACCGAAGTTACGCGTGTACCTGCATGGACGGTCAGTCCCGAAGCCAGCGCCACCCGCAGGAGTTCAGCGTGAAACTTGGCCGGGTGCAGCCCACCGATATCCATCCGGACCATGCCGCCGCGGTAGAAATCCGTGCCGATGTAATTGCGCTGTTCCGAATACGGCACCGCATAGGCGTCGATCCCCAGTCTTTTCGCCAGTACTTCGGCACTCCGGGCCGTCTTCTCGTAATCGTCGTATCCGATTACGCCCTTGAATTGGCCGACCAGCTGAAAGTCGCACTCGAGCCCTTCGGTCTTGATGAAATCATAAAGGAATTCGCGGGCGACCTTGCCCTCGGCCTCGATTGCAATGGCCTTCTCTTCGCCGAAGCGCCGGGTGATCGTGGCGTAATCTGGTCGAATGCTTCCGCTGGTGATTCCGCCATTGCGCGTCGAGGCCCCCTCGCCCGAGTTCATCGCATCGAAGGCGGCAACCGAACGCCGCTCGCGCGCCAGAACGAGCCCCGCCGACAGCCCGGCGTATCCGGCGCCTATGATCGCCACGTCGAGCTTCTTGGCCAGCGGCTGTCGCGGCAACGGTCTGACGGGTGCCTCCTCCCACCAGTAGGGGGTGTTCTTGTCTGCAATTCCGGATTCTTCCATGGTACTAACTTCTCGTTGCGTCCGGGGTTGCTGACGAAATGACAGGCGACGTACGACCGACCATTTCCGTCAGGTGTGATCACCGCGAACATCGAGCGCATCCCGCAGCCCATCGCCGATGAAGTTGAAGCTGGTGACCGCGATGGTAATGGCGGCACCGGGAATGATCGCCAGCCAGGGCGCGGTGCCCAGATATTGCTGCGCGCCGTTCAGCATGTTGCCCCAACTGGGCAGCGGCGGCTGAATTCCATAGCCGAGAAAGCTGACATACGCCTCCATGAGAATGGCGCGGGCGACGGTCAGGGTGGCCGCGACGATGATCGGGCCCATCGCATTGGGAAGGATCTCGCGGAACATGATATGCGTTCCGCTCAACCCCAGCATGCGACCGGCCTGAACGAATTCGCGCTCGCGAAGGGAGCGGACCTCGGCCTCGACGATCCGGGCCACTTCCATCCAGCTGGTGGCTGCGATGACGACGGTAATCATCATGGGGCTGGGCTTCAGGGCTGCGGAAAGCGCCAGCACCAGGAAGATCGACGGAAACGACAGAAATCCATCCACCGTGCGCATCAGCGTCGTGCCGAGCCAGCCGCCCCGGTAGCCCGCGAGCACGCCGACAAGGGTTCCGATCAGCGTCGACAACAGCATCGCGGAGAAACCGACCAGCAGGGAAATCCGTCCCGCCATGAACAGCCGCGCCGCCAAATCACGACCCAATGGATCGGTGCCCAGATAGTGGTGGCCGGTGAACGGCGGAGCAAAGCGTGCACGCAGATCGATATGGAGTGAATCATAGGGCAGCAGGTACGGGCCCAAGACGCACGCCAGCGTCAGGACGGCGATCATCACCATCCCGATGAGGGCCAGATGGTGGCTCATGAAGCGGTGTGCGGTTCGGCTGTTCCACCAACGCTCCTGGCGTGAATTTGCGACGATGGCGGTCATAACGGCGGCCTCCTGTTGAGCGTTCATGGCGCTTAACTCAGACGGATACGGGGATCGATGATGGCGACGACGATGTCGGCGACCAGGTTGCACAGCACCACAAGTATTGCCGAGAACATGAGCAGTCCCATTACCACCGGATAGTCGCTGTATCCGAGACTATCGAGAAACAGCCGGCCCATTCCCGGCCAGGTAAAAACGGTCTCGGTGACCAGAGCGCCGGTCAGGACGCTCGGAAGCTGCATTCCCGCCAGCGTGATCATTGGCAGCAGCGCATTGCCGACGACGTGCTTCATCAGGATCCGGCGCTCGCTCAGCCCCTTGGCGCGGGCGGTCTTGACGAATTCCTGACTGATGACATCAAGTGTCGCCGTGCGCATGTAGCGGCTCCAGATGGCGACATGCACCAGCGCCAACACAATGCTCGGCATGATTAGGTGATGGAGATAATTCAGGGCCGAGCCGTCGCCTATCGTGTACATGTTGCCGGCCGGCAGCCAGCCCAACCGGAGCGAAAAGACGTAGATGCCGACCAGCCCGAACCAGAAGGTCGGGATCGACAAGGCCACCATCGCGCCGACCGTCGCCAGATAGTCGAAAACCGAATAGCGGTGCGTGGCGCCACGAATGCCGATCCACGTACCTATGGCGATCGCGATGACGGTGGATGAACCCATCAACAACAGCGTTGCAACGAGGTGACGGCCAATCACATCCAGGACCGGCGCGCCGTCGCGGAAGGAGTGACCCCAGTCGCCCTGTACGAGGCGCCAGGCCCAGTCCAGATATTGCATCCACAGCGGGCGGTTGAGCCCCAGCTGCTCCCTCAGCCGATCGAGATCGTCCTGGGTCATGCTGGGATCAAGCCCGAATTGCGCCAGGGGGCCGCCCGGAATGAGATTCAGGACGACGAACCCGATGACCGAAACGATCAAGAGCAGGACGAGGCTCTGTGAAAGGCGATTGAGCAGGAAGCCGCGCATTGGCTCTCCTCCTTCATGACAGCGTCAATGAATGGCCGCCGCAAGCGGCGGCGGCCGCTTTAGGTCAGCTCTGCCAACGCCATGTTGTGGCATGCCACGAAGCGGTGCGGGTGTTGGCGTTGGGCTCGAAGCCCTCCAGCCCTTCCTTGCGCCCCAGCACGTTTGTGTAGGCAAACAGCGGCAGGAACGGCAGGTCCTCACGGACGATTTCCTGGACACGGTTGTAGATCGCCCGCCGTTCCTCCGGATCAAAGGTGCGGGCACCTTTTTCGAGCAGCGCATCGACCTCCGGATTGGAGTACTGGCCTGTGTTCGAACCCTTCCCGCCCTTCGCGGCAATTGCGCCGGTGTGTAGGCGGTTGGTGGCGTCCGGATCCGCCGCAATGAGATAGGTGACACCGGCGATCGCCGAGTCGAATTGCGACTTGAGCCAGAATTCGCCCCACATGACGGCCGCCGGCAGATTCGAAATGGTCATCTCGACGCCGATTTCTGCAAAGGTTTGCTGCAGGAACTGCTGCACCTGTTCACGCAGATTGTTCCCTGCCGTGGTCGCATTGGCGAAGGACAGCCGCACCCCATCCTTCGCACGTATTCCATCCGATCCCGGCACCCAGCCCGCTTCGTCGAGGATCTTGCGCGCCAGGTCGAGATTGAACTCCTGTGCCGGCAGGTTCGGATTGTAATAGTAGGACTCCTTCGGCATGAAGGTTTCGGTGAGGGTGCCGACACCGAAGTAGATCGCGTCGATAATCGCGTTCCTGTCCATCGCGGCATAGAGCGCCTTGCGCACCGCCGGGTCTTTGAATTGCGGCTTCTCAAGATTGAGATAGATCGACTCGAGCGATGCCCCGGGCTCCAGAGTCACCACACGGCCCGGCAATTTGCTCGCTTCCTCGTAGTGGTCGGCGGTAATGTATGCCTGGTCGACAACATCGATGTCGCCACTCTTGAACTGGGTGTAGAGCACCGTCATGTCAGGGATGTACTTGAATACGAGCCGCTCGACATAGGGGCCGTCCCCGAAGTATTCAGGGTTGGCGACGAGCTCGAGATGGTCGCCGGCAACGCGCTGCGCCCATTTGAATGCACCGGTGCCGACAGGCGCCTGGTTGAAGGCGGCAGCGTTGGGATCGGCCTCTTTCTCCAGAATGTGCTTGGGCACCATGAAGGTTTCGGCGAGGAACGACAGGTAGGGCGCGAAAGCCTCCTCCATGCGCCAGGTGATCTCAGTCGGCGAGACCACCGTGACGTCACGCACCAGGGAATGCCCACCCGTGCGCCAAGCGCGGAATTTCGGGTTGGTGATGAGTTCAAGCGTGAACTTAACATCCTCGGCGGTGAAGGGCTTACCGTCGTGCCAGCGAACGTCGTCACGCAGGCGGACGCGCCACTTCAGACCGTCCTCCGAGATGCCGCCGTTCTTCTGTGTGGGCACTTCGGCAGCAAGATTGGGCTGGAGAACACCCTTGGGATCCATGCGGAAAAGGGCGTCGAACAGGGAGAAATGGACCGCGTCGTCGACTTCGATATGTGCCATCAGCGGATTGAAGACGGTGGGTTCCTGCGAAAGTCCCACCACGACGCGGCCGGTCGGGTTTGCGGTTTCGGCAAAGGCGGGCTTGCCGAGCAAGTTTGGTGCGGCAAAGCACGCAACGCCGCCTGCTGCCATTAAGCGTAGCGCGTCGCGTCGCGAATAGGTCGATGTGGTCGTATGATCTTTAGTCATGATGTCTCCTCCCTAGTGACAAAATGAAGGTCGGCGGCTCTTAAACGTTCGCAGCAGCCGGCCGGGTGCTCCTCGGTCGCTCCCCGGGAATCGCGGTCACCAGCTCGCGCGTGTACGCCGATTGCGGGTTCAGAAAGATTTGGGACGGCGGGCCGTGCTCGACGATCCGCCCTTTTTGCATCACCGCAATTTCGTCGCAGATCTGGCTTGCGACGCGCAGATCATGGGTGATGAAAATCATCGACACGCCGGTTTCCCGCTGGATCTGGTCTAGCAGCTTGAGGATCTGGGCCTGGATAGAGACGTCGAGCGCAGAGACTGCCTCGTCGGCAATCAACAGCTTGGGCTTGAACATCAAGGCCCGGGCGATGCCGATGCGCTGGCGTTGCCCACCGGAAAACTCGTGCGGATAACGTCCGAAGGCGCCGGCATCGAGACCGACACGGGCCAGCAGCCCCCGCGCCTCCTCACGCGCCTGAGCGTAGGGCATGCCGTGCGCGACGGGGCCTACGGTCAGGATTTGTCCTATAGTCGAACGCGGATTGAGCGACGCGAAGGGATCCTGGAAGATCATCTGGATCCGCGGCCGCAGCGGACGGAATTCCGATTCCGACAGCCTGGCGATGTCGCGGCCCTCGAACAGAATGCGGCCGCCATCGCTGTCCTGCAGCTTGATCAAAAGCCTTCCGAGCGATGACTTGCCGGAGCCGCTTTCGCCGACAACGCCGAGCGTGCGTCCTGCGGCCAGTTCGAATGAAACATCCTTGACAGCCGGCACGATACGCTGGCTGCCGAACAGGGCACTGCCGCTGCAATAAGTCTTGGACAATCCTTCGACCTTCAGGATCGTCTCGTTGCTCGCCTTTTCCTGAACGACTCGATCCTCGCCAGTCAGGTGCGGGACGGCGGCGATCAGGCGCTGGGTGTAGGGGTGGGTGGGGGATTTGAGAACCTGCTCGGCGGTGCCTTGCTCGACAACGCGGCCCTTTTCCATCACCACGACACTGTCGGCGATCTCAGCCACGACACCGAAGTCATGGGTAATGAACATCACGCTCATGCCCTTGCGGCGCTGAATGTCTCGGATCAGCTTCAGGATCTGCGCCTGCGTGGTGACGTCGAGGGCCGTGGTCGGTTCGTCGGCGATCAGGACCGTGGGCTCGAGCGCCAGCGCCATGGCGATCATCACGCGCTGGCGTTGCCCGCCCGAAAGCCGGAACGGATACTGGTAGTACATGAGCTCCGGATCGGGCAGACCGACTTCGCTCAGCAGTTCGATGGCGCGGCTGCGCCGCGACGCCTTCGTGCCCACACCATGTGCCGTCAGGACTTCGGTAATCTGCTCGCCGACCGTCATCAGCGGGTTAAGCGCCGAGAGCGGATCCTGGAAAATCATGGATACGACGCGGCCGCGCAGTCCTCGCAGTGTTTTCGCCGGTGCGCCGATGATGGCCGTGCCATCGAGATGAATAGCACCGGACGAGACGGGGATCAGCTTCGGCAGAAGCCCCATGATCGTGTTTGCCGTTACCGACTTGCCTGAGCCGGACTCGCCGATAATGCACAGGATCTGGCCCCGCTTGAGATCAAACGAGATGTTCTCGACGGCGTGGGTCCGCTCCATGCCTTTCGGCAAGTCGACTGTCAGCCCACGCACCGAAAGCGCTGCGTCGTGTACGGAAACAGCCTGGATGCTAGCGGCCATCGAGATCTCCTCCCTCTTTAGGGGCGCCGGTTTTTCTGCCGTGGTTTGCGCGCCGTTCGCGGTTGCGCAATCCATCAAATGGCCAGAAACCGGCCGCTTATGTAAGCATCTGCTTTAATTCCCCGCCAGACCTTCTTGGTCTGTGGCGAAGGATGTCAGCCTGCAGCGTCGACTGCGTCACCAGGGCAATGATCGAACGGTACTGACGGTGCTTCTGTTACGGGTTGCTCGTACACAAAGCTCACGCCGATTCCTCCACTTACGGTATTTGATCGAAACTGCCTTGACGAAAGCTGCGGCGCTGAGCCGATAGGACTGCCGTCGAGGCCCTGGAGCAAGCGACCTCCTCCAGGTGCCGCTCCGATGCCAGTCACTATGACTGTATCTGTCCTAGGCGAGTCGCCGAAAACAGCTGCTGAGGCAGCACGAACTTCCGAACAGAATGCCGGTATTGGCATATTCTGTGCTTGGCGAACTCAGGAACTCGCCTGTGTGCAAAAGCCCCCGACGAAGATGGCCGGCAGCGGTCGACGAACACGACGGCCGTGGGATCGGGCTGCGACTGCAGAGTCATGTGGATCAACGCGGCAGAGAGACGGGTAGGGCGAACTCCATCGCCGCTCAGACGTATGCAAAAACGCGGAAGACTTGCGGACGGGGGGCAGCACGCTGCCTCATTGCCGTGGCTTCTTCGTGCGTTTCGCTGGGCGGAGCTCCACGAGCCTTCTGACGCGGCGCAAACATGGTTCAGGGAAGCATGTCCTTCATCCGGTAATAGGCACCCACAATCGGCAGGAACCAAGGCTTGCCGGTGTGCATCGGCACGGCGCGCCACGCCATGCCCTCAAGCGGATTGGCATCCTTTCGCCCCATCGCCATATCGGCCAGGGCGTTGCCCATCAAAGTCGACAGCTGAGCTCCGTGTCCCGAATAGCCCATGCTGTAAAGCACACCGTCGGCGCCGCCAGCCCGCGGATAACGATCTTGGGTGCATCCCACGAGGCCGCCCCAGCAATAGTCGATCTCGACACCCTCAAGCTGAGGAAATATGCCGACCAGTTGCTTGCGCAAGAGCTGACCGGAGCTGACGTCGGTCTTCTGGTTCGACTGTGCCGAAAATCTCGCCCGACCGCCGAACAGCATCCGGTTATCCGGTGTTAGGCGAAAATAGTTCGCGATGTTCAGCGAGTTGGTGAAGTTGCGGTTTCCCGGCACAGTGGCGGCAATCTCCTGTTCGGTGAGCGGGCGCGTGGCGATGATGAAGGAAGCGATCGGCATCATCCTTCGGGAGAAATAGCCGAACGCGCTAGATGTATAGGCGTCAGTCGCCAGAATAACCTGGCGAGCTGTAAGCGAACCGGTCGGTGTTGTCAGCCTCCATCCATTTGCTGCGCGCTCGCGGCCAATGACAGGGTTCCGTTCCCAGATTGCCGCACCATAACGATGGGCGGCATCGGCCACACCATTGGCGTAGCGGCCCATGTGCATCATGGCGGATTTCGGAGACAGGATCGCCCCGTGGAATGCATCCGAACGGACCTCATTGCGAAGATCCTCACGAGTGAGCCATTCGGCCGACGGGTCGATCTCGCGGCGGATCTCTTCGCACGTCGCCTGCAGCTTCTCGACGTGAGAGGGCTTGGATGCGAGCTTGAGTTTTCCGCCTCTGCGGAAGTTGCAGTCGATCTTTTCCTCCTCAATGAGCGCTTCGATCATGTCGATCGAGTCATCGTAGGCCCGCCACAACCGGCGCGCCTGGATTTCCCCGAATTGGAGCCTGGCGGCACTGAAGCTCGCGAAATGCCCGCTGTTGAGGTGCCCGCCATTACGGCCAGACGCGCCATAGCCGACATGCTCGGCTTCGAGCAAAGCGACTTTTACCCCGGACTTCGCGAGGTTGCGCGCGGCACTGAGGCCGGTGAAGCCGGCACCGATCACCGCGACCTCGAAGTCACCTGAGACAGGCCCGACCACGCCCCCGGCGAATGGAACGGAGGTTTCATGCCAGTAGGAGGCGAATTTCATTGCTGCACACCCTTCATGCTCATCTGAGCCTGCTTCGGAGACATAGAGTGTACGCCAGCTTCTACGGGTGAGGTGCGGCACAAGCGTTCTTGTTTCGCAACAACTACCTGCGTTGAATGGCGCAAACCACAGGATCTTCTGTTTGCGCGCAAACTCCGCGGCCTGCCTCTGCGGACCGCAGATTAGGATGCCGAAGAATATTGGTAATCGCGAGGGCCGCCCGTCGGAGCAAAGGGCGAAGTGCGGATGAAGATTCTACGGCCGAAATATGCTCGTCAGTGGCAGATGTCCCTTCACGACCGGCGATTTCTACGAAGCTGAAATATTTATCAATACCGACGTCCAACTCGACCAGCCGCTCCATGATCGCTTGATATTCGCTGATCCCGGCGGTCACGAATTTCAAGAGGTAGTCGTAGCCACCGGAGACCACATGGCACTCAATGAGCTGTTCGATCTTCTCAACGGTTGCGAGGAAGCGTGCAAAGTCGGTCTGCCGGTGGTTCTTCAGGGTGATCTCGGTGAACACCGTCAAGGTCTGCCCCAACCTGGCGACATTGATCTGCGCCGAATAGCCCTCGATATAGCCCTCCGACTCCAGCTTCTTCACGCGCATGAGGCAGGGGCTCGGCGATAGATTCACCACCTCCGAAAGCTCCACATTTTCATTCGGCCATTCTGCTGCAGGACGTGCAGTATCTTGATGTCGATCCGATCGAGTTTCATGGCGTTAGCTTTTGCTGATGAGAATAGCGAGCCTATTCGGCTGCCGAGGCAGCCGACGTTACACCTGCGCAACGGCCTCCTTGAGCGCGCATTCCATGGCTTCGAGGAACCGATCCACATGCTCCGCTTGGCAAATCAGTGGGGGACGCACCTTCAGCGTATCCTCGTTGGCGCCCGTCGTGCTGATGAGAACGCCATCATCACGCATGAGGTTTACGATATCCAATGCCATGGCGCGCCGGCTGGCCTCTCCCGTTCCATCCAAGCCGATGTCGATGCCGAAGAACAGCCCGGCATTTCGGATGCCGCGAATGCCGGGATGCAGCTTGGCAAGATGCTCCAACCCCACCCTCAGGCGCTCACTCATGGCAAGCGCATGCTCGGGAATCCGGTCCCTGTGCAAGATTGTCAGGACGGCGTCGGCTGCCGCGATTCCGACTGTATTGCCGCCGAAGGTATTTGAGTACCGGGCAGTAGCGCCAAAGCGATCCATCGGTGCCTTACGGCCGACGACCCCGCCGATTGGAAATCCATTGCCCATTGGCTTGCCGAGGGTAACGAGGTCCGGAACAACTTCGTGCCGCCCAAAACCCCACATGTGTGTGCCCGTCCGTCCGAATCCCGGCTGAACTTCATCGGCAATGAGGAGGCCACCCGCCTCCCTCACCGCCTTGACGCCACCTGCGATGAAGCCAGGGGGGTCCACCCAGACGCCGTCGCTCGAAAAAATACTGTCGATGAGGAGAGTTGCAACCCCGATGCCGCGCCGGTTCAGGTCTGCAATGGCAGCTCGCACTTGCGCTTCAAAGAAATCCGCTGCCTGCGATTCCGAAATGCCTGCCGGGCCAGGTAGAGACACCATGCGAACGGCATGACTGAGCGTGACGGCGTAGCCGAGGTTTGGCGACACCATCGACGTGGCCGCGCTCGTGCCGTGATAGGCATGGGAAGAAACGATCACGCCCTCGCTGCCGCTTGCCAGCCGGGCGATCCGGAGCGCCAGATCGTTCGATTCGCTTCCCGTGCAGGTAAAGACAACGCGGTTCAATTCCTGGGGAAAGGTGGCCACGAGCCGCTCGGCATAGTCGACAAGCCTCGGTTCGAGATAGCGGGTATTTGCGCTAATTCGGCTGGCTTGTTCCGCCATGGCAGCGTTGATCTCCGGATTGCAATGCCCGAGAGACGGCACATTGTTATAAAAATCCAGATAGCGACGTTCGTCCGGGTCGTAGAGCCACATGCCCTCGCCGCGGACGAAATGCACCGGTCGGCGGTATTGGAGCCTGTAGGAGGCTCCCAGTACGCTGTCGCGCCGGGCGATCAGTTCAGATTCGCGGGGTGGAATTGATGCTTCCCCAGGCGTAAAGCGGTTGGGCATGAGATCGGTGGACATAGCTTTGATCCTGCTTAAGTTTCCATCCGCGAGAAGGTCGCGAGTTACCGTACTGATTTCCAAGGCGTGTGACTAAACACTCGGAGGGCCCCCGCGCGGGCTAAGGCACCGGGCAACGCACAGCATCTCCGCCTCCCCGACGTCTAACGCCGACAGGATAGAGAGCCCGCGTTCGGCTCGGGCCACGTTCTTCTTGATGTATGCTGCCTCGGCCGGAAACAGCCCGGCTCGCCAGTAGTTGATCAGGATGAGCGCGCTCTGCCGCGCCTTTATCAGTCCGACGAGCAGGTTTGCCTCGAGCGCGGAAAGCGGAAGCACCGAAGCATAACCCGCGATGAGATTTTCTGCGCCGCCCAGAGCCAAGGACGGGTCGGTCACCATGTGGCTTGCCGCAATCGCGAGATCCTGAATCCGTGGGCCCCAGCAGCCGTCGCCGAAATCGATGAACGCGACACCATTATCGGTCAGGAGTGTGTTGAACGGGCTGGGGTCATTGTGCGTGACCTGCCATCCTATCTCGCGCAGTTGCGGCTCGATGAGCTCGACGTAATTGCTCATGGAAAGACGCACGGAATCTGCAACGGCCCCTGTAGGCAAATGCTTCTCCAGTTCCATTAGCCTCGGCCAGCATCCGACATGCCAAAGGACTGGGCGGTGCACAGCGGGCAACGTCAGAGGCTCGAGAGCCAAATTGAGCCTGCCAAGCGCCTGGCCGACCCGGTAAAGGACGTCCGGAGTTGCGTTCGCCTGGTGCAGCGGCACCCCCGAAAGTCGGGTCTGCAGGTAGCCGCAAACATCCTCCTCTTCGAACATAAGCGTGCCGCTGCCGGTACGCACGATATGAGGTACTGCGAAACCGCAAGTGCCTTCCAGCCCTGCGAGGGCCGCAACCTGAAAGCGGAAACTGTCTCTTCCTTCCGGCTGCGCTGACGTTTTGAGGATCAGCCGATCGCCGTTCCACAGCGCGACCTCAGCGGTACACTCGACTTCCGAGGACAGAACCCTGACCGTTCCCGTTAGACCGTAGTGGCGCAATAGCAGCTCACCCAAGACTCGTGCGTCCGCAGGGCTCGGCTTTGTCGCCAGAATAGCGGCAGCAGCCCCAAAATATGCTCTGGTGAAAGGGGCGCGGATCGACTGGTTGCCGTCGAGATAATCCTCGCCGTGGTCTGGAACCGCATCGTTACAAGCACTCAAGATTGAGACCCTCGCACTGTTTGGAGCGGACGCATGCTCATCCGAAATGCGACCATCGAGATGGCATCCAGTCCGCGGCGCCAGCCACGATAAAGGCCGGGCGTTTGCTGCTGATGGCGGGACCACAGTCGCCGCCTTCAGCACGATTGTCTCGGTCCCGGTTTCGGAAATTACCTCATCCGCGCCGGGCTGGTGATGCCACCGCCGTACAAGGCGGCACCGTAGTCGCCCCTCGGCTCCTCGACACTCGGGCAAACCGAGGTTCGTTATCGGGCCGCTGGAAGGGAGATTTTCAGATGTATTCGGACTTCCTCAGAGCCCGACAACGCCCGGCAATTCCGAGATGCCGGCGATCTCGGTGTAGCCGTAATAGGGATTGGCCGGCTCGTGACCGCGATTGACCCAAACCTTGTTCTTGATCCCGAGGTCATGTGCGGACATCAGATCGTAGCGGAACGAGGAGGAGCAATGCAGTATGTCCTCCGGACCGCAGCCAAGCATATCCAGCAAATATTCGAAGGCCCGGAAGTGCGGCTTGTAGGCCTGAGCCTGTTCGGCGGTGTAAACGGCGTGGAAAGGCGCGCCGAGCTTCTCGACGTTGGACATGATCTGCGAATTCATTGCATTTGACAGGATGACCAGCGGAATTTCCTTGGCGACCTTGGCAAGGCCGGCCGGAACGTCCGGATGCGGCCCCCAGGTGGGAACGCGTTCGTATACCATCTGGGCGTCTTCGTCCTTGAAGTCGATGCCGTTGCGCTTGCAGGTCCTCGCCAATGCGTTATGGACCACCTCCGCATAGGGCTTCCAGTCGGCGATGACTTCATCGAGCCGATACGCAGAGAAGTCCGCAATGAATTGCAGCATTTTCTGCTCGCTCATCCTGTCGCCGTAAAGGTCGCGTGCTGCCTCCGCCATCTGAAAGTTGATCAGCGTACCGTGGCAGTCGAAGGTGATGTATTTTGGGCGGAAAGTGGTCATGCGCTTCGTCCTTTTTTGGCGGGGATCTGTTTCCGTCACGAGCAATTGTAGGCTGGCCCCAGCCGCTGTATCGTTCGGATTTCTCGACTCAGGAGCAGAAAATTCTGGACTGGAAGTCCGGTCGTGCCTTTGGATTGCGCGTGGACGCTGATCCGACCGTCGAGGTGCCCAGGGCGGGGCCGCCATTCCCCAGGCAACCAAGAAAGAGACGAACCCGCTTTTCAGCACCTGCCGCAAGCGCTAATCATGCCGCCATGCATATTCGACCCGCCTCATCCGCAGACGCTCCCGCCGTCTGGTCAATCATCGAGGCCATGATCCGAGCGGCAGAAACCTATGCGCTCGATCGCAAACTGAGCCGGGCGGAGGCTCTTGCCTAATGGATGGGAGCAGACAAGGAAGTCTTCGTTGCCGAGCAAGCGGGCGCCATTTTCGGCACCTATTGCATGCGTCCAATCAGGCTAGCGGCGGCCAGCATGTTTGCAACTATAGATACAGCAGCAGATGCAACCGTTAGAGGCGTCCCACGCGGCATGTGCGAACACTCAATGGCAATCGCCCGCGCCCACGGGTATCGGGCAATGCAGTTCAACTTCGTCCTGAGCACCAACCGCCAGGCTATTTCGCCATGGCAGAAAATGGGTTTTGAAGTCGTGGGGCGCGTTGCCCGGCGCGCTCAGGCACCCAACACATGGCTATGTCGACGCCTTCTCATGTATCAAACGCTGTAGACGAAATTGGCATTCGCGACGTTGGATGACGCTGTCCTGGTCCGCAACCAGCATCGACGCACCATAGACCCGCGAACCCCTCGGCCAGCTTAACGCGTGTGAGCTAATCTTTGCCGCCCGCGCCGCCGCGTCGTGCCGACCGTGGCGGAGCTACGCGCTGACGCCTCAGCTCGGAAAGACGCCTGCGCAACTCTATGCCGAAGCCCCTATACGACACAAGACAATCTGCTTCAGGTCGCGGTGAATGCGGGCACTAGTCTCGCGCTCGCCCACTATAATACTGGACCGAAGCTCCCATTCTATTGGGAATTGCCCTACGAGGGCGTTGTCAGGTGAAGCGAAGCACTTCCTGTCGGTAGGTGCACCCGCTGTCGGACTCACCTGCGGCTGCAGTCAATCGTAAACGCAAACGTAGATCTTGCGAACAGTCTCGATCGTGCGCCAGACGCCGACAAAACCGGGCTTCATCACGAAGCTGTCGCCAGCGCGGTAGGTCTTCGTCTCACCGTCCTTCTCCTCGATTTCGACCAAGCCCGAAATGATGTGGCAGAATTCGTAGGTCGTGCCTTTGATCGAATGGTGCTCGCCGGGTGTCGCTTCCCAGACACCGGTCAACACCTTCTCTCCCTTCGAAGCGTCATGTGCCCAGGTCTTGAACTTTGGATTGCCGGAAATATGCCGTTCGGGGCCCGGAACCGCATCCTTGGGCGCGAAGTCCGGGGCAGTGTCGATGGGGATCAGAAGTGACATGTAATCGTCCTTTGGGTTAGTAGCCGCGTGTCCGATCGACGAGGCCGACCAGATTCTTTCCGGCGCGGTGCCGCCGAATATTTTCTACGACCGCTTGAGCCGCCGTATGCGGTTGCGTCACCGAGGCGATATGCGGCGTTAACACTACCTTCGGATGCGACCAGAGCGGATGATTTTCCGGTAGCGGCTCCGGATCGGTGACATCGAGCATCGCTGCGGCCAGATGGCCGGCGTCGAGCGCCTCGATGAGCGCGCTCTGATCCAGCTGCGGCCCTCGGCCAACATGCAGCAGCCGAGCGCCCTGCGGCAGCAGCGAGAAGAGCTCGGCATTGAGGATGCCGCGAGTCTCGTCGGTCAGTGGCAGCAGACAGACGAGAATATCCGTCTGCATCAGAAAGCCGGCAAGTTCATCTGCGCCATGGAAGCAGGTGACGCAATCCAGCTTCTTGCTGCTGCGGCTCCATCCGGATAGCGGAAACTGAAACGGCTTCAGGCGTTCAATTGCTGCCTGGGCCAACATGCCAAGACCCAGGAACCCCACTCGGCGTTGGCTGGCCTGAGGAGCGGCAAGAGCCCGCCACATATGCTGTTTCTGCTGTTCCCGATAGGCAGGCAACTCCCGGTGCAGCGTCAGGACGCCGAGAGCAACATATTCCTGCATCATTCGAATGATGCCATCCTCGACCATGCGAACGATTTTTACATGATCAGGGACGCCGTCCTGGTTGAACTGGTCGACGCCTGCGCCGATGGAAAAAAGCACTTCCAGATTGCCATAGCGCGAGATGTCAGCGGGAACCGTCCAGGTCAGGAGATACCGCACCTTGTCCGGGTCTACGGTTTCGCTGTGATGGAAGAATTCCACATCCGGGAGCTCGCGCGCAAAGAGCTCACGAAAAACTGCCCCGCGTGCGGCATCGGAATTGAAGAGAAATGCCATGGAATCACCATCTTCCGTCAAGCGGCAAGGCGCACGCCGAGAGCCTCGATCCTGGTTTTGGCAAACAGATTGGAGCGATCGCCCTCGGGGCCGGGCTGGACCGTCACTTCGGCTCCCACTGCCAGGCAGTACGAACGAATCCAGTCGACAATCGCCCTGTTTGGAGTGCCCACGACAGAGGGAAATGCGATCAACCTTGCGAGGATCTCTTCGACGTTCATGGGGACCTTGCCTTCAAAGTTGACCCGTGACAGTCAGGCTAAGCCGAGGCAGGAGTTTTCTCTGCCGAACATAGCCTCGGTTCGGCTGAAGATTTCGAATAGTTGACGCGAACAAGTGAAACCTGCCGGCCGCTGCGTGCAATAGTGTAGCTATGTTGCAATCGGCGGTGGGATCAAAGACACTGCTTGACCGAGAGTTGGGCCTCCGATGACGGAGCGGATTAAGCTGAAATGCAAAAATCAGTGCGCCTGAAATCCTTTGAATTGATTGCGCGGGACATCAACGATGTCGACGTGAGTTTGCTTCACGCGTTGTCGATCGGCGTTGGTTGGCCGCATCGGCCCAAGGATTGGGATTTCCTGCGGCGCGCCGGCCACGGCATCGTCGCCGTTGATGGTATCGGACGCGTGTTCGGAAGCGCGATGTGGTTTCCTCACGGGGACGACTTCGCCACGGTCGGCCTGGTGATCACATCGCCTCGCACGCAAGCGCAGGGAAACGCCCGATGGCTCATGGAACAAGTGTTTGAACGCTGCGCCGGCCGCAATTTGAGCCTAAATTCCACCGATGCGGCCTATAAGCTGTACCTTTCGCTCGGCTTTACGAAGGAAGCGATTGTATACCAGTACCAAGGGGACGTCGCACCGACGCTTCCGATGCTGCCACCCCTGAACGGTGAGTTGAGTGAACCGTCAAGGGAAGAGCTCGATGAGATCACCGCTCTCGATGCGCGGGCCTTCGGCGTAGATCGCGGGAAGCTGCTCGCACTGCTTTCGGAGAATGCTTCAATTTGCGTACTGCAACGAGGTGGCGAACTTGTTGGCTATTCCATGTGTCGTGAGTTCGGGCGGGGCCAGGTAGTCGGCCCGATAGTGGCAAGCAATGATCGTGACGCAATCCATCTCACGGCGGTGCATTTGAAGCGGCTGGCAGGACAGTTCGCCCGCGTCGACACGCGTGATACCGGGGCATTTGCCGAATTTCTGCAGCAGTGCCGACTCGCGGTTTCCGAGACGGACACGACTATGTCCAAAGGCCGCCGGTTCCTGAACCGAAAAGACAACGAGCCGTTGGTCTATGGCTTGGCTGGCCATGCGTTGAGCTGAAATACAAGAACCCAAAAGGCCGCGGCCTTCTTACGCATCATCAGCCATAGGACGCCACCGCCTCGGAGTGCGTGACGTTTGGCGCGCCGTCGAAGCAGGAGCCGACGAGCCGACGCCATTCCTGGAAATCGTCAGAGTTGCGGAAATCGACCAGGTGATTGTCGAGCGTTTCCCACTTGACGATCAGGCGGTAGACCAGCGGCGTCTCGACGACGTGGTGCAAGGATAGGCCATGGCAGCCCTTGGCCCGCAGGAACAGCGGTGCGGCTTGACGGACGCCATTCTCGAAGACCTTCTCAGACCCTGGTTCAACGGTGATTTCGGCAATCTCGACGATCACTTGCCGCCCCCTACGCCAGGCTGATGGCCGTGCTCGGCGTCGATCGCCCGCTCCTCGCCAGTGGCGATCAGCGTCCGGGTCGCATCGATCGAGGCATAGATCCAGAAGATCCGCATCGGTTCGGTCGCCGAGGCGTTGATGAACCGGTGCGGTACGTTCGCCGGGATCCAGCTCGTGTCGTTCGGCCCGAGTACGTGCTGGATGCCGTCGATCTCAGCGATCGCCTTGCCGTCGAGAACCATGACGCTCTCTTCGCAATTGTGCTTGTGGAGGCCGATCGCCGCGCCCGGATCGAAGGCGGTGATGCCGTTGATCATGCTGGTCGAGCCGCACTTGCGGGTGACGAGCGGCGTTGTCCGGGCGCCGCCGCCGCGATCGCTCGATTTCATTTCCCTGGGACGCAGGATGGCTGGCTTTGCAGTGGTCATGGCGCTCTCCTTACTCCCGGGCCATCGGCGTCGTCGCGGCTGCCTTCGTGGGGCCGATCCAGACGGTTTTGATGTTGACGAATTCACGAATTCCGTAGACGCCGAGCTCGCGGCCATAGCCGGAGCGCTTGATGCCGCCGAAGGGGTAACGCGGGTCGGAGGCGACCATGCCGTTGATGAAGACGGCGCCGGCGTCGAGATCACGGGCCAGCCTGCGGGCCCGTTCGATATCGCCGCTCCAGATCGCCGAGCCGAGACCGAATTCGGTGTCGTTGGCGAGCCGGATGGCTTCGTCGGCATCCTTCGCCCGGATGATTGCGGCGACCGGTCCGAAGGTTTCTTCGCGGAAGGCCGTCATCTCCGGCGTCACGTGGTCGAGCACCGTCGGCGGATAGTAGAAACCTTCCCCGTCGATCGGTTTGCCGCCCGTCCTCAGCGTTGCGCCGGCAGCGACGGTCTTTTCGACCTGCGCATGCAGGCCGTCCATCAGATTGGCGCGCGCCATCGGACCGATGTTCGTGTCGCGCTCCAGCGGGTCGCCGATCTTCAGCTTCGCGACGCCGGCGCAAAAGAGTTCGACGAAGCGATCGGCAACCGCATCCTCGACGATGAACCGCTTCGCATTGACGCAGGACTGGCCGACATTGATGTAGCGCGCCTTGACGGCGACGGCCACCGCCTCCTCGAGATTAGCGTCGGCGAGCACGATGAACGGATCGGAGCCGCCGAGCTCTAGCACCTGCTTCTTCAGCGCCTTGCCAGCCTGCGACGCGACGATCGCACCGACCTCGGTCGACCCGGTCAGCGTGACCGCGGCAATGCGATCGTCGGCGATCAGGTTGGCGACCTGCTGTGGCTCGATCAAAATCGTGCGGAAAAGGCCTTGAGGGCAGCCCGCCTCCGTCATGACCTCCTCGATCGCGAGCGCGCATTGCGGTACGTTGTTGGCATGCTTGAGGATCGCGCCATTGCCGGCGGCAAACGCCGGCGCGGCAAAGCGGAAGAACTGCCAGAAGGGATAGTTCCACGGCATGATGGCGAGGACGACGCCGAGCGGGTCGAAGGCGACGACGCTTTCGGAGGCGTTCGAGACCACCGGCTCATCGGCAAGATACTGCGGCGCGCGCTCGGCGTAAAAGTCGCAGTTATAGGCGCACTTCTCGATCTCGGCCTCCGACTCGACGATCGGCTTGCCCATCTCAAGCGTGATCATCTCGGCATATCGGTTCTTTCCGGCGCGCAAAACCTTTGCCATGCCGCGGAGCAGCCCGACCCGCTCTTCGACCGAAACCTTCCGCCACGCCTTCTGGGCGTTCGCGGCTGCGGTCAACGCAGCATCGACATGGACGTCATCGTGGAGCTTGTACTCGGCGAGCTTCGCGCCGGTCGCGGGGTTCGTTGTGATGATCATTTCAATCTCCTGCATTCTTCTGGGTGACACCCGCGGCGCGCCGAGACCAACCTCCAGCGGCCGAAAGTCGCTTCACGCGCACCTGCTTGAACAAACGGAGTCGGCGGTGTTCTTCCGCCGCTCAACACAAATCGCGACTGCTCGCCAGCACTCCGTCGGCATCGACATAGACGTAGGCTCCGGGCGCGAAGGTTACGCCACCAAACTGGACGGGAACGCCGGCTTTGCCCGCTCCGTCCTTCTCGGATTTCTTGGGGGAGACGGAAAGGCAGAAGACGCCGACATCCATTTCGTTGATTTCGGCACTGTCGCGCACCGAACCATTGATGATGATGCCGGCCCAGCCATTGTCCTTCAGGATCGTGGCGATCTGGTCGCCGAGCAAAGCCACCCGGCTTGAGGCACCGCCGTCGACGACCATCACGTGGCCGTTGCCAGGCTTTTGCAGTTCAGCCTTGAGAAGCGCATTGTCCTCGAAGCATTTCACGGTAGCGATCGGACCAGCAAAGGATTTGCGCCTGCCGAGCTTCAGGAACGGCAGATTGCAGAAGTGAACGGCCTCGCCATGGGCGTCGACCAGGTCGGCAGTCTTCATGGTTTTCTCCTAGTAGGCACCGAATACGGTCTGAAGTTCCTCGACGTTTTCGCGCGTGAGCATCCGCTTAGGAGATTCGCGAAGCAGAAGGAGCAGCTTGGCGGTCTCCTCCAGCTCTTCGGCTGCGTAGACGGCCGAGGCGATATCCCGGCCGGAAACGACCGGTCCGTGATTGGCGAGCAAGACAGCGGCGTAGCGGCCACCGAGCAAACGGATCAGATCCCCCGCCCCTGCATCACCCGGACGGAAATAGGGAACGAGCTTTACCCGCCCGACGCGCATCACCACGTAGGGGGTGATCGGCGGAATGCAGTCGTCCTCGTCGATATCGCTCACGCACGAGAGCGCCGTCGCGAAGGTCGAGTGCAGGTGCACGACGGCTCCTGCCTGCGGCCGCGTTTCGTAGAACGCACGATGCAGGAACATCTCCTTTGACGGTTTGTCCCCGGAGATGTGATTGCCATCGCCGTCAAGCTTGCTGATCCTTGCCGGATCGAGAAAACCGAGGCATGAGTTGGTGGGCGTAATCAGCATCCCATCCTCGACGGCAGCGCTGATGTTCCCCGCCGATCCGACGGAAAAGCCGCGATCGAACAGCGACTTCGAGAGCCGAGCGATCTCTTCTCTCAATTTGCTTTCGCTGCTCATCGACCGGCGAGCCTTTCCAATGCCTTGCTGAAGAAATCGGGTGAGCCGAAGTTCCCAGATTTGAGAGCAAGTGCCACGGACCGCTCGCCCTCCGACACGAGGACCGGAACACCCGGATCTATCTCCGGACCGATCGTCAGCGCACCGAGGTCGAGCGCGGATACGACGGCTCCGGATGTCTCGCCGCCGGCGACAACGAGACGCCGAACGCCAGCAGCGACGAGCCTCCTCGCCGTTTTTGCAAAGAGCTGGTCCAGTGCGTGGGCGATCTCTTCGCGGCCGTAACGATCCTGAATTCTGCGCACCTCCTCGGGCGTTCCGGAGGAAAAGGCGAGCGGTGCATGGCCGTCATTCTCGCGAAGGAAGGCGACCACGTGCTCGGCCGTCGTCCGGCCGTCCATCACGGCATCGACCTCGATGGCGAGGGTTGGATACCGCTTCCGATGAAACTCGACCTGCTCGCGGGTTGCTCCCGAACAGCTCCCTGCAAGAATCGCTTCCGGTCCTTCGAGACCAAGCCGTGCCGATCCGTTGCCCTTCGCCAGGCCTCGGACGATGAAGTTCGCCGGCAGGCCGATGGCGATGCCTGAACCACCCGTAATCAGAGGATGATCGGCAACCGCACGTCCGATCGATATGAGGTCATCGTCGTTGATGGCATCCAAGACAACGAGTGTTTGCTGCTCTCCCGCCGCGTGCTCGAGGGCCGCCGCAATGGCGTGAGCCCCCGCCCGCACCGTTTCGATGCCGACGTGCCCCACGCTCGATTTGGTCTGGCAGCTCAGCCAGCGACGAATGTCGGCGTCGGTCATCGCATTGAGTGGATGGTTCTCGAGGCCGGACTCGTTCAACAGCTTGTCGCGGACAAAGAGATGACCCTGGTAGACCGTTCTTCCCGCACCCGGAAAAGCCGGGCAGGCCACCACACCCTTCACGCCCAGGGCGTCGGCCAATGCCTCTCCCACGGGGCCGATGTTGCCTGCCGGCGTTGAGTCGAAGGTGGAGCAGTATTTGAAAACGATCTGCTCGCATCCTTGCTTCAGCAGCCACTCAAGTCCCCGAAGCGACTGGTCGACCGCGGCCTTGGCGGCGATCGAGCGGCTCTTCAGGGCAATAACCCCGGCCTCCACGTCCGCCGCCGCGTTCTGGGCCGGCAATCCGAGGTATTGGACCGTTCGAAGTCCGCCCTGTTCGGGAAGGCCCTTGGCGAGCGTGTTGGCAATATCGCTCGCTCCGGTGAAGTCGTCTGCAATGACACCAATCAGCATCGCCATGTATCCTAACGTCTAGCCATCTCAGAAGCCGTACAGCTTGGCGGGGTTCTCCACGAACAGCTTCTCCACCGCGCCGGCATCGGCGGCACAGTCGGCAGCAAGGTCCATGAGTTGGGCATCGTCGGGCTTTCCGTGCTTGCCCGGAGACGGATGCGGCCAGTCACTCCCCCAAAGGACCTGGTCAGGCGCTGACTTGAGGTAGGCCACGGCCAGCGCGCTCATATCTTCATAGTTCGGCGGACCAACCTTAGTGTCCTGGTAGATGCTTGAGATTTTGACATAGGCCTTCCCGGCGCTGAGCAGGTTGCTGACGACCGCGTAGGCCGAATGTGCCAGCGCATCCGGCTGGGGAATGCGCCCCAAATGGTCGAACACGAGGGTCACCGGCAGCGAGCGCAACAGATCCGCGTGCTTCGCGATATCGTCGCCCTTCATGTGCAGCTGCACGTGCCAGCCGAGTTCCGCGACGCGTCTCGACAGCGGCGCAAGCATATCGACGGTCGTCGCCCCTGCGCGCGCCAGATTGAAACGGATGCCGCGCACGCCCGCTTTATTGAGCTTCTCCAGCTCGGCGTCCGTCACCGAAGTGTCCACGACAGCGACGCCGCGCACATCGCCTCCCAATTGCTGCATCGCCTCAAGCATGCAGGAATTGTCCGTTCCGTAGGTGGACGGCTGAACGATGACACTGCGGGAGAAGCCGAGCCGATCCTTGAGACGGCGATAGTCGCTTACGCTTGCATCCGGAGGAACGAGGCTTGCATTGGCAGCCGCAGGAAACTTGCTGTTGTAGATGTGGAAGTGGGAGTCGCATGTATTGGCCGGGACCTTGAACTTCGGACGGGCTGTCCCGGCGGAAAAGGGCACGTCCCCGGCAATCGCGTTGGTTGTTGAGAGAACCAGGCCTGAAGCAGCGATCGTCGCCGTTTTTTGCAGCACTTGCCTGCGTGTCAAATCTACATTGCTCATCAAAGTCTCCTCCGTTTCCAGGTTACGTCTCCGGTGACAGCTTGTTGCCGATCTAGGTCAGCAGGGGGCGAAGTTTTGCCACGGCCGCGTCGGGGCTCGTCAGCACGGGAATAGCGGTGACCTCGCGCACGGCGTGAATCGCACGCGCCATCGAGAAATGGGCGAGCGTGATCGCGTCGAAGCCCTCGAGTTTCGCCGCTGCTTCCGCCACCAGACGGTTGTGCGTTGCCTCGTCGCCGGCCCTGACGGCTTCGATCGCGCTCTCGACGAAGAAGCTCACGATCTCAGCGGAAGGATCCACGCGGGCGGCTTCCTCCCGAAACTCTGCCTCCATGCCATCGCGCGACGGCGGGAAGGTGTAGAGCATGGCTGTCCGCCCGCCCTGCCGGATGGCCGCTTCGAACATCGCTTCGTTAGGCTTCAGGACGGGAATATCGATTAGCGATGCCGCGCGTTCGATAGCCCTGCCAAAGGAAGAGCAGGTGAAGAGAACCGCATCGCTGCCGATCATGCGGGCGTACCTGGCCAAGGCAACGATACGGTCAGTCAGCTCGTCTGTGAGGTTGGGGTGCCTAGCCCTGTCGGGGGACAGGCTGTCTTCGAGAATGTTGACCCTTTCTGCTTCGGGCCAGGCGTTATCGAAAGCGACCCGGATCGGCTCCATGGCGATCGGGGTCGCGTGAACGAGCGCGATCCTTGGATGTTTAGTCATTGTTCGTGTCCTGGAAAAAAAAATGGCGGCCGCCAGGGAGGAGCGGCGACCGCCGAGGAAGGCACCTATTGCTGCGTGCCCGCCGAAAACACCCAGACGCTGTCGGCCGGAATGCGCGCCCACACCTTGCCGGAAGTGAGCTGCTTCGTGCCATGCGCCTTCGCCACGAAGTCGCCGCGGCGCAGGCGGTACTCCCAGCGATCGCCGAGATAAATGCTGTCGTCGAGGTTCATTTCGAGGCCGTCCGCCGCCGGGCTGTCGGTGACGCTGATCTGTTCGACGCGAATGACGGCGCGCGCATCCTCGGCCGCATTGAGCCCGCTTGACTCGCGCACGGTCCCGTTGAGGCTCCAGTTGTCGCCGCCGATCACCGCAGCCTTGCCGTCCACCGCTTTCACCTTGGCCTTCACGATGTTGTTCGCGCCGAGAAAGTCGGCCGAGTAGAAGCTGTTCGGGTTCGAGTAGATCTCCTGCGGTCCGCCCTGCTGGACGATCCGACCGTCCTGCAGCAGGAGAATGTTGTCGGCCGCCGCCAGCGCCTCGCTCTGGTCGTGCGTCACCAGGATCGCGCAGATTTCCAAGTCGAGAATGAGCTTGCGGATCCAGTAGCGGGCTTCCTCGCGGAGCTTCGCGTCGAGGTTCGAGAGCGGTTCGTCGAGCAGCAGCACGCGCGGTTCGTAGACCAGCGCGCGGCAGATCGCGACGCGCTGCTGCTGGCCACCGGAGAGCTGCGATGGGAAACGATCGGCAAGATGGCCGAGCCCCATGCGGTCGAGGATCGCCTGCACCCGTCTTTCGATGTCAGCCTGCGAGACGTTGCGCAGCTTCAGCCCGTAGCCGACGTTTTCCTTGACGGTGCGATGCGGCCAGAGCGCATAGGATTGGAATACCAGGCCGATGTTGCGCTGCTCCGGCGGAAGCGCGAGCTTCTTCTCGCCATCGAGAACCGTCTTTCCGCCGATGACGATCTGGCCGATCTCGGGCTGCTCGAGGCCGGCGACACAGCGCAGCAGCGTCGTCTTACCGCTTCCCGAGGCTCCGAGAAGAGCCACGATCGAGCCGCGCTGGGCCGTGAACGAGGCTCCTTTGAGGATCTGAAGACCGCCCAACCACTTCTGGACATTGTTTACGACGAGTTCAGTCATGGATTCTTGCTCCCAAACGAAGGGCGAGTGCGAGGCCCGCGCCGGTCAATACGATGCTGATGAGAGAGAGGGCGGCGATCGTGTTCATGGCTCCGGTCTGAAGAAGGGAAACCATCAGCGAACCGATCACTTCCGTGCCTGCGCCCATCAGGTAGACGCCCGTCGCGTATTCGCGAAGGAATATGATCATGATCAGGGCCCATGCGCCTGCCAGGCCCGGACGGATGATCGGGATCACCACATCCTTCCAGGTGCGGCCGATCGTTGCTCCGGTCGTGCGGGCGGATTCCTCGAGCTCCGGGGCGACCTGGATCAGCGTGCCCTGCAGCAGTCGCAGGCCATAGGAGAGCCCGACCACGACATAGGCGACGAAGAGGCTGACCAGTGTCGGGCGCAGCGGCGTCAGGAAGGGCACGAATAGGAACACCCAGAAGAAGGCCAGACCGACGACCAGACCGGGCAGCGCGCGCGGCAGCAGGACGATGTAGTCGAGTACGGTGTTCGACGTGCCCCAGTTGCGGTGCCCCGCCAGGCCGACAAGCAGATAGATGCCGACCGCGAGCGCGCCACCGACGACCGCAAGCAGGACCGTATTAATGACGCCGCGGACGAGGCTTGGCACTTCGAGCATGCGGTCGAAGTTCGCGAAGGTGAGTTGGTCCCAAAGGTTGACCCCCTCGCCCCAGGCATCGACGAAAGCGCGCACGGTGATGCCGCCGATCGGCAGGACGACCGACACGAACAGCCAGCAGCCGATGATCGAAAGCGCGATGATCTGGCCGCTCTTGCCGAGCTTGAGGGTGGCGACACGAGCGCCTTTGCCGCCCATCGCCGCGTATTTGCGGGCATTGCGCAGCAGCTTGCGCTGCATCCACACCAGCGGCAGGGTGATCAGGATAAGCACGACTGCGACGACGGCCATTAACTGGTAGGTCGGCGTGCCGAAGAGCGTCGTCAGCTTGTAGATATAGGTGGTCAGCACCATGATCCCGTTCGGATCGCCAAGCACCAGCGGAATGCCAAATGTTTCGAAGCCGAGAAGGATGTTGAGTGCGGCGGCGAAGATCAGCGACGGGAGAACCATCGGCAGCGTCACGTCGCGCGAAACCTGCCAGATCGAGGCGCCAGTGGTGCGGGCTGCCTCCTCCAGATCGGACGGCAGATTGCGCATCGCCGAGGATACATAGAGATAGACGTGCGGGACGTGGCTCAAGCCCGCGATCAGGATCATCCCTGGCAGACTGTAGATGTTCCAGGGCACGACGCCGACGAGGTCGCGGACGAACAGCGAAACGAAGCCGGTCGGTCCGACGGAGACGGTGTAACCGAAGGCCAGAACGATCGACGAGATGAACATCGGCACCAGCACGAGGATCTCGAGCAGTCGCTTCGCCTTAATGTCGGTACGGGTGATCAGAAAGGCCAGCAAACCACCGAGCGGTACGGCGATACCGACCATCCCGAACGAGAATACCGCCGTCGTCCCAAGCGCCTTGTAGAAGTTCTTGTCGGTGAAGACATAGCGGTAGGCGTCGAACCCAAACGCCGCGCGCGGGCTGAAGAAGGCCGCCGTCAGGAAGCTCTGGTAGATGATGAGCCCGACTGGTGCCAGGACGGCAATGGCGAGCAGGCCGATCACGATGGTTCGGTAGGCATTGGCGTTGCCCTGCCTCGGCATCTTCGCCGGATATTTCTTTTCGGCCGCGGCTTTGGTGATGGGCAGCGCCGCCGGGGCTTGAGCGTGGGTAGACATTACTTGCCTCTCGCAAATGGTGTCGGGGCTGCGGCGAGAGAGCACGCCGCAGCCGGCGGAGCATCAGCGACCGAGCGCTGTCTTCCAGTCATTGAGGAACTGGACGCGCTTCATCTGGTCCATGTATTCGAGCACGCCTTCGTCAACGGCGATCGGCTTCAGCCCGCCGCCGACACGCTCGTTGAGCG
Source organism: Sinorhizobium americanum (assembly GCF_001651855.1). Lineage (GTDB taxonomy): Bacteria > Pseudomonadota > Alphaproteobacteria > Rhizobiales > Rhizobiaceae > Sinorhizobium > Sinorhizobium americanum. The sequence goes on from NZ_LNQC01000063.1 coordinate 93,142, forward strand.
TCTTGACATTCAGACCGGCGGTCACGTCCTCGCGCACCGACGGCAGACCGCCCTCGGCGAGCAGCGACTGGCCTTCCTTCGAGAGCATGAAGTCGACGAAGAGCTTCGCGGCGTTCGGATGCGGTGCATTGTCGGTGACTAGAGCCAGCCGCGAGAAGGCCGGGGTGTAGTCCTTGGCGAAATGGACGCCGAGATTGGGGCTTTCCTTGACCCATTCGAGGGCGTAGGAACCGATGATGTTGATCGCGATCACATTCTCACCAGAAACGACGGTTTCCTTCATGCCGCCGGAGCTCGAATAGATCTTGGCGCCGTCCTCGCCCATTGCCTTGGCGAGATCCCAGAAGTCAGGGCGCTGACGGGCATCGTTCGAATGGTGCAGGAACCCTGAACCGCTCTTCTCCGGGTCGAAGGTGGCGACTTTTCCCTGGAGGGTGGTCTTGTTGTCCCTGAGGAACGTGATCATTTCAGCATAGGTCTTCGGGAGCTTGTCCTCCGACAGCGCCTTAGTGTTGTAAATCACGCCGATCGGCTCGACCGTCGTTCCGTAGAGCGTGTTCTTGTAATTCGCCCATGATGGAAGATTGCCGGCTTCGGGCGAGGCGTATTCGATCGCATAACCATCCTGGACCAGCGTCATCTGCAGGTCCATCGCCGAACTCCAGACGACGTCCGCGGTCACCTGGCTCGCCGCCGCTTCAGAAATCACCTGATTGTAGGCGCCGTTGGTGCCGAGGTCGTTGTAGGCGATCTTGATGCCGTATTTCTTCGTAAAGGCATCCTGCAGCTTCTGGGACTGGGCAGCATCGGTCGAGGTGTAGACCGAAACCGTGCCTTCCTGCTTTGCGGCCTCGATGAGTTTTGCGTATTCCGCCGGATAGCCGGCCGGGACCTCCTGGGCGAACGCCGCCGTGCCGAGGGTTACGGTTAGCGCCGTCGTGGCAACGAAGTAGGCGGAACGGCCCGATACTTTCATGTTCATTTTCTCTTCTCCCTAATGCGCCCGCGCTCCAAGCTCCTCCGGGCGGTGATACGAGGGCTCAGCCGCCCTCGTATTTCGTGACATCTTGAATTGGATTTTTCGATTATAAAGTACAACCGCTATGCGCTGACAGCTTTCCGCACGCTGCCGTCGTTGCGAACCGCCTTGGCCACCAATGAGCCGAAGACATCAGTGCTGGTGTTGCCGCCGAGATCACGCGTGCGCGTCGCGGGATTGGCCAAGACCTCGTCCACCGCCCGTTCGATTTCCGTGCCGGCGGCCTCGAACTGCGGCAGGCCACGCTGCTCACCGAGCCAGCTCAACATCATCGCTGCGGACAGGATGAGAGACGTCGGGTTAGCGATGTTCTGGTTCTGAATATCCGGTGCAGAACCGTGCTGGGCCTGGGCGCAAACAAGGCCGGTTTCGGCATTGGCATTGATGGAACCGGCGAGGCCAAGGCTGCCGGAAAGCTCGCTGGCGAGATCCGACAGGATGTCGGAATAGAAGTTGGTGGCCACGATCACGTCGAAGCGCGAAGGATCGCGGACGAGGTGCGCCGCCATTGCATCGATGATGAAGTCGTTGAGCTTGACCTCGGGAAACTCGGCTGCAACCTTGCGGACCTGCTGCAGGAACAAGCCATCCGTCAGGATGAAGTTGTTGGCCTTATGAACCGCGGTGACGCGCTTGTCGCGCTTCATTGCCAGCAGGAAGGCCTGGCGGGCGATGCGCTCGCAGGCAGAAGCCGTGATCTTGCGAACCGAAAGCGCGACATCCGGCGTCGGCATGAACTCGCCGGTTCCAGCATACATGTTGCGGTCGGGATAGAAGCCTTCCGTCGCCTCGCGCATGATGACGAGGTCCATCTTCTTGGCGTTGTTCAGGAAGGGACGGGAACGCGCAGGCCGGACGTTTGCATAAAGATCGAGCTTGACCCGAAATCCGGCGGAAACGTTCACTCCGCCCTTGTCGCGGGCCGGGTAGTCCATGTGGGACTGCGGTCCGAGAATAATGCCGTCGAAGGTGCGAGCAAGTTCGATCGTTTCGTCCCGAAGGGTAGAGCCGTGTTTCTCCAAGCTGGTGAAGCCGGTGTCCTCGAAGTGGTATGCGAGGCCGAGAGAGAACGCAGCGTCTGCGGCCTTCATGACCTCCATGGTCGCCGCAGTGATTTCCGGGCCGATCCCGTCACACGGCGTAACAAAAATTTTCATCAGACAATCTCCCATGAGGCGACGAGCACCCTCGCCGCAAAACATCACGGGAGAACTATTGGCTTTTTAAATTCAAAAATGCAATTGGAAAATTCACTCCAGCGTTTTTTCTTGCATCTGATGGGACCACGACCAGGTGATCGGCGACTTCTTTGAAAGGGCTCCGCCGAGGTGCCGGCGCATCGCATAGGACGCCTCGATAACTTCCCCTCTTTCCAAAAGGTCAAGAATATCAAGATGGTCCTGGCACTGGCGGACGAGGCGGCTGCGATCGACGCGGGAGCGATATTCAAGCAGGCGGCGCATCCGGTTGACGCGCACGAGCGACAAATGGAAGAAGGGATTATTCGACATCTTGATGAGCTCTTCGTGGAACAGCGCACCGTTGTGAAGCAGTCGCTCGGCCGGCAGGCGCTCGATATCGGTTTCCAGCATGCGGCTCTGAATGCGCCGCTGCTCCTCGATAATCTTGCGATCAAGCCTGAAGTCGGGCTCCAGCATCGCGGCTGGCTCGATGAGCATGCGGAAGCGATAAATTTGCTCGAACGCCTCGGGAGTCTTCGCGACCGGGAGGAAACGCCAGCCATAGCCCTGCTTGCGCTCCGCCCAGCCTTCGCGAACCGCGCGCATCAGAATGTCGTTTAATTGCATCTTGGTCAGATCATACCGTTCGCGCAGGACCTGCTCGGTCACTTCCGCGGGAATGCGGTCCGTCAGCCAGTCCTCAGCCAGGCGCTGGTAGTCGTTGGCGACCTCGAAAGGCCGCGCTTCGTCGCTGACCGTTTCGGCGAGCGCGCCCGCCGACTCCTTGACGAAGAATCCCCTATTTTCCTTTTGCTCGAGCACGCCCTGCTCCGACAGCATTTGCAAGGCCTCGCGAACGGGTGAGCGGGAGACGCCGAAGCGATCGGCGAGGTGCTGCGTCCGTAGGGGATCCCCCACGGCAAGCTCGCCGGAAGTCACAAGCAGCGTGATCTCGTTTGCAATATTCTGGGCCAATTGGCTTGAGCGCATCTTTTGTGCCTACATTCGACGCAGCCGCGCGTCCTTGTCTGATCACGCCGACCTTAAGCGGCCCGCAGGCGAATTGGAACAGAGAACCCTTTCTTTGGATCAATTTCGGCGCCAAATCCAATAATATGGCGCATAACGGCTTATTGGCATTGTCTTTTGGCTTTTTGATTTTCCAAATGCACTCTCATGCCCCCCCTACTGCGACGTGATCTGAACCGGAAAGTTCGACCGAGGACGTGTGAAAACGCGGGTGCGTGACTGTCAATGACTGCTACTTTTTTCGCGTGTCGTGACGGCGCGCGCTGTCGGC
>NZ_LNQC01000064.1 GCF_001651855.1 Sinorhizobium americanum
CCGCTCGCCGCGCTGATCGTCTCGCTGGCCGGCAGCTACGACACCATCGTTGCCGCCGCCACCTCGGTCGGCAAGAACGTCCTGCCGCGGGTTGCAGCACTTCTCGACGTCGCCCAGGTGTCGGAGATCATCGAGGTCATCTCTGCCGACACTTATCGGCGGCCGATCTATGCCGGCAATGCCATCCAGACGGTGCAGACGAGCGAAGCCAAGAAGGTCATCACCGTCAGGACTGCCTCGTTCGCCGCCGCCGGTGAAGGCGGTTCAGCGGCCATCGAGACGGTTGCGGCCGTCGCCGATCCGGGGCTTTCCAGCCATGTTTCCGATGCGCTGTCGTCCTCCGATCGGCCGGAGCTGACCTCGGCGAAGATCATCATCTCCGGTGGCCGGGCGCTCGGCTCGTCGGAGAAGTTCAAGGAGGTCATCCTTCCGGTCGCCGACAAGCTCGGTGCCGCCGTCGGTGCATCCCGCGCCGCCGTCGATGCCGGCTACGCCCCGAACGACTGGCAGGTCGGCCAGACCGGCAAGGTGGTCGCCCCCGACCTCTACATCGCCTGCGGCATCTCCGGCGCCATCCAGCACCTCGCCGGCATGAAGGATTCGAAGGTGATCGNACGCCGCACTCCGGCACGAAAAGGGCTGGAAAATCTGCCGGCTTGGCATTAACAATCGTACCGGGCCGTACCATCGGCCCGGTTTTTTGCATCTTCGGCAGCGCCGCTGCCGAGATTTCCTAAGGTGGATGTTCGCTTCGATGATCAAGACAATCGGAATTATTGGCGCGGGGCAGATGGGCTGCGGCATTGCCCATGTTTCAGCAGCCGCCGGTTACAAGGTACAGATCTACGATATTGCTGCTGACCGCATCGAGGCAGGGCTGGCGACCATCAACGGCAACCTCGCCCGGCAGGTTTCCTCCGGCAAGATGAGCGACGACGACCGCAAGAAGGCGCTGTCGCTGATGAAGGGTTCGACCGACATCAATGACCTTTCGCAAGCCGATCTCGTCATCGAGGCGGTCACCGAAGACGAAACCGTCAAGCGCAAGATCTACGGCCAGGTTTGTCCGGTCATGAAGCCGGACGCGCTGCTCGCCACCAACACCTCGTCGCTGTCGATCACCCGGCTCGCCTCGGCGACCGACCGCCCGGAACGCTTCATGGGCATCCACTTCATGAACCCGGTTCCGGTGATGAAGCTGGTGGAGCTGGTGCGCGGCATCGCCACCGACGAAGAGACCTTCCGGACGGCCAAGGAATTCGTCGCCCATCTCGACAAGACCGTCACGGTCGCCGAAGACTTCCCCGCCTTCATCGTCAACCGCATCCTGCTGCCGATGATCAACGAGGCGATCTACACGCTTTACGAGGGCGTCGGCACCGTCGATGCCATCGACACGGCGATGAAGCTCGGCGCCAACCATCCGATGGGGCCGCTGCAGCTCGCCGACTTCATCGGCCTCGATACCTGTCTGTCGATCATGCAGGTACTGCACGACGGCCTGGCCGATTCGAAATACCGTCCCTGCCCGCTGCTGGTGAAATATGTCGAGGCCGGCTGGCTCGGTCGCAAGTCCGGTCGCGGCTTCTACGATTATCGCGGCGACGTTCCGGTCCCGACGCGCTGAGGCCCGCGAGAGCCCTCAGCTTTCCGGAGGCGGCGCTATCGCCGCCTCGATCAGCCGCTTCGCATCGTCGCTATCCCAGGCGGCCGGCCCGTTCATCGAACCGATAAGGCAACCCTTCTCGTCGATCAGCAGGGTGGCCGGCAGACCGAAGGCAAGCCCCTCCTTCTTCAGCGTGTTGAAGACGCCCATCGAGGCGTCGCGATAATAGCGCAGGTCTTTGACCCCGATCTCGTCGAGGAAGGCCTTCGGCTTGTCGTCGCCACCGGTGTCGATGTTGACCGCAACGACCTCGAAGCGGTCGCCGCCAAGCGCTCCCTGCAGCCCGTCGAGCGCTGGCATCTCCTCGCGGCAGGGCAGGCACCAGGTTGCCCAGAGATTGACGAGCAGCGTCTTGCCGGCAAAAGAGGCGAGCGTCAGCGGCTTTCGGTCCGGCCCTGTGAAGTCGAGACCGCCGATCGGCCGCGGATTGGCGGCCGGTGTCATCGCCGCTACCTGGCCGCGCATCAGCGGCGTCAGCGCCGCCACCTTTTCGCCGGCGAGCGGGCATCTTGCGTCCGCCGTCCGGGCTGCGCCGCCATTGCCAGACCCGGTCTCCTTCACGTATACCGCAGCCGCACCGGCGATCACCCCAAATAGGGCGGCGAGCGCGAACAACTTCACGGCCGGAGGACGTTTCTTCTGGTCTTGCATTTCATTCTCCAAAGGCGGGCATTCCGATGGCTGACGGCAGTTCCGAGACGAAATCCTCCAACCAGATGTGGGGCGGACGCTTCGCCTCGGGCCCGGACGCGATCATGGAGGAGATAAATGCCTCGATCGGCTTCGACAAGAAGCTCTATGCCCAGGACATCCGCGGCTCAATAGCGCACGCCACGATGCTCGCGCATCAGGGCATCATTTCCGCCGAGGACAAAGACAAGATCGTTCACGGCCTCGACACGATCCTGTCAGAGATCGAAAGCGGCGCCTTCGAGTTCTCGCGCCGGCTCGAAGACATTCACATGAACATCGAAGCGCGGCTGGCGACGCTGATCGGCCCCGCCGCCGGACGCCTGCATACGGCACGCTCGCGCAACGACCAGGTGGCGCTCGATTTCCGCCTCTGGGTGAAGGAAGAACTGCAGAAGACCGAAAGGGCCCTGACAGCGCTGATCGGCGCCTTTCTCGACCGGGCGGAAGAGCATGCCGAAACGGTGATGCCCGGCTTCACCCATCTGCAGACAGCCCAGCCGGTGACCTTCGGTCACCATTGCATGGCCTATGTCGAAATGTTCGGCCGCGATCGCTCGCGCGTCCGCCACGCAATCGAGCATATGGACGAGAGCCCGATCGGCGCCGCCGCCCTTGCCGGCACCGGCTTCCCGATCGACCGGCACATGACGGCCAAGGCACTCGGCTTCCGCGAGCCGACCCGCAACTCGATCGATACGGTTTCCGACCGCGACTTCGCACTCGAGTTCCTGTCGATCGCGGCGATCGCCGCCACGCACCTGTCGCGTCTTGCCGAAGAGATCGTCATCTGGTCGACGCCGCAATTCGGCTTCATCCGCCTGTCGGATGCCTTCTCGACCGGCTCTTCGATCATGCCGCAGAAGAAGAACCCGGATGCCGCCGAGCTCGTGCGCGCCAAGACCGGCCGCATCAACGGCTCGTTGATCGCGCTGCTAACGGTGATGAAGGGGCTGCCGCTCGCCTATTCCAAGGACATGCAGGAGGACAAGGAACAGGTCTTCGACGCAGCCGAAAGCCTGGAGCTGGCGATCGCGGCGATGACCGGCATGGTCCGCGACATGACGATCCGCGCCGACCGGATGAAGGCGGCCGCCGGTTCCGGCTATTCGACCGCCACCGACCTTGCCGACTGGCTGGTTCGCGAGGCGGGTCTCCCCTTCCGCGACGCCCATCACGTCACCGGTCGCGCCGTAGCACTTGCCGAAGAGAAGGGCTGCGATCTCGCCGATCTCCCGCTTGCCGAACTGAAGGCGATCAACCCCGCCATTACCGACAAGCTCTTCGACGTGCTGACCGTCGAGGCGTCGGTCGCAAGCCGCACCAGCTTCGGCGGCACCGCACCGGCCGAGGTGCGCAAGCAGATCGCCTGGTGGCGGGCGCGCAATTAGCCACGCAGAATCAGGGTGCACAAGGGTTTGAAAACCCGATAAGAGATCGCACCAGAGCGAGAATGCGGGGCGCGCCCGCTGTCGCTTGTGACCTATCTGCTTCAGCTTCGGCGAGGGACATGACGATGACATTCACCAAGGCGGCCCGGCTTGCGCTCCTGCTGGCAATTCCGGGGCTGGTTCTCACCGGCTGCGGGCGCAAGGGCGATCTCGACCGGCCGGGCGCCACAACGGCGATCAACACGAAGGCGCCCGCCGGCACCGCCGAACCGAAGGAAACGGTCGAGGACCGCCCCTTCCTGCTTGACCCCCTCCTCTAAGCGAGCGCCCCCGTGAACCACTTCGACTATCGCGACGGAATTCTCTACGCCGAAGACGTCCCAGTGACGGATATCGCCCGTGCCGTCGGCACGCCCTTCTATTGCTATTCCACCGCGACGCTCGAGCGACACTACCGCGTGTTCGCACAGGCCTTTGCCGACGTCGATGCGATGGTCTGCTATGCGGTGAAGGCCAATTCCAACCAGGCCGTGCTGAAGACGCTCGGCCGCCTCGGCGCCGGTGTCGACGTGGTCTCCGAAGGAGAACTCCGCCGGGCGCTCGCCGCCGGCATTCCTGCAGAGCGGATCATGTTTTCGGGTGTCGGCAAGACGCCGCGCGAAATGGACCTCGGGCTCGAGGCCGGCATCTATTGCTTCAACGTCGAATCCGAGCCGGAGCTGGAGATCCTGAACCAACGGGCCGTGCGCGCCGGCAAGCAGGCGCATGTCTCCTTCCGCATCAATCCGGACGTGGACGCACGCACGCACGCCAAGATTTCGACCGGCAAGAAGGAAAACAAGTTCGGTATATCCTGGGAGCGGGCGCGCGCCGTCTACGCCCATGCAGCGACACTCCCCGGCATCAAGGTGACCGGCATCGACATGCATATCGGCAGCCAGATCACCGAGCTGCAGCCCTTCGACGATGCGTTCAAGCTGCTGCGCGAACTGGTCGATACGCTGCGCTCGGATGGCCACGCCATCGATCATGTGGATATCGGCGGCGGCCTCGGCATCCCCTATCGTGAAGACAACAATCCGCCGCCGCTCCCCGATGCCTATGCGGACATCGTCAAGAACCAGCTCAAGGGCCTCGACTGCAAGATCGTCACCGAGCCGGGCCGGCTGATCGTTGGCAATGCCGGCATTCTCGTCACCGAAGTGATCTATGTAAAGGATGGCGGCGAAAAGACCTTCGTCATCGTCGACGGCGCAATGAACGACCTGATCCGCCCGACCCTCTACGAGGCCTATCACGAGATCAGGCCGGTGAAGATTTCTGCCGCCAATGCGCCACGCATCAAGGCCGACGTCGTCGGCCCTGTCTGCGAAACGGGCGACTATCTGGCGCTCGACCGCGAGATGGCGATGCCGAAGCCGGGCGATCTCTTCGCGGTCGGGTCGGCCGGTGCCTACGGAGCGGTCCAGGCCAGCACCTATAATAGCCGGCTTTTGGTGCCCGAGGTACTCGTCAAGGGCGACAGTTTCCACGTGATCCGGCCGCGCGAGGACTATGACGCTCTGATCGGCCTCGACTCGGTGCCGGATTGGCTTGACTGAGTCCCGGTGTGGGACTTTCGACGGACCGCGCCCCGGCGCGATCACGGTTTGTTTTTCCTGTCGCCCTCGCCTTCGCCACAAAGGATGTTATCCTGACCTTTGACCGCCGCGGCGGTCAAAGGGATCGAAAGGGAACTTGGGCGGATGACGCAATTCCGGCAGGATGAAACGCCACAACCGAAGTCATTCGGCAGAATGCTGGCGACGAAGCGGTTCCTGGCACGCCTGATCCTGCTTTCCGAGCAGCTCCTGCCCCGTGCGCTCGCCCCTGCCTCGCTCGTCCTCCTCTTCCTCTCCGCAGGCTGGCTCGGCTTGTTCCGCGTTGCCCCTTTCTGGCTGCATGTCGTCATTCTGCTCGCCTTCGTCGCAGGGCTTTTCCTGACGCTGCTGCCGCTCACCCGCCTGCGTTGGCCGGATATCGCCGAAGCCGACCGGATGCTCGAAATCCGCAATCGGCTGCCGCATCAGGCGATCCGCGTGCAGGACGACGCGCCGGCGACGGAGGGAGCCGTCGGTGCGGCGCTCTGGCGCGAGCACCAGGCGCGCATGGCGCGTCTCGTCCACGGCCTCGATACGGGCCTGCCACGCCCGGACGTCGCGAGACACGATCCCCTCGCCCTGAGGGCTGTGCCGATACTCATCGCCTGCGTCGCCTTTGCCTATTCCTATTCGAACCGCGCCGGTCTGGTATCGGATGCGTTTCGGCTGCCCGAGCGTCAAGTCGCTGCTTCCGACATCCGCATCGACGCCTGGGTGACGCCGCCGGCCTATACCGGCCGCGCCCCCATTTTCCTCACCGGCCGGGAGGATATGGCAGCCGCCGACAGGGAGGCTGCCATCACCATCCCGCAGTTCAGCGACGTCACGGTCCGCGTAACCGGCGCCGGCCAGGAGACGCAGGTCAGCTATGCCGACACCGGCAACCCGCAGCCGACGGTCATCCCGGCCGTGGCCGGCAAGCCGTCGTCGCAGCAGTCGGCGGGAACGGATGCGGCCGGCACGCCGGCGAACGGCGCCCGCAATCATCTCTTCAAGATCACCCGCGACGGGACGCTTTCCGTTGCCGGACAGCGCTGGAACTTCAAAATCATTCCCGACAGTGTCCCGGACATCGCCTTCGACGGAGCTCCCCGTCCGACGGCGAACTCGTCGCTGGAGATAAGCTTCCTCGCTCATGACGATTACGGCATCGCCCAGGCCTGGGCAGAGATCAAGCCTCTGGATCAACCGGCTGCCGGCGCCAGGCCGCTCTATGCCCCGCCGGAATACCGCCTCGACCTGCCCCGCCGCAATCCGCGTGACGCCAAGGGAACGACCAGCCGGAACTTGAGCGAACATCCGCTCTCCGGCAAGCGCGTCGAGATCACCCTCGTCGCCCGCGACGCTGCCGGCCAGGAAGGACGAAGCGTGCCGGAGGAAATGGTGTTGCCGGCGCGGCGCTTCTTCGAACCGCTGGCCGCAGCGGTTGCCGAACAGCGGCAGGTCTTCGCGCTCGACGCCAACCAACTCCCCCACGCCATCGATCTCAATGATGCGCTGACGCTCTATCCCGAGGAGACGATCCCGAATCTCACGCATTTCCTGCTGATCCAGTCGGCCCGGACGCGGATGGAGCTCGCCCGCAACGACGACATGCTGCGCGATGCGGCCAAGCATCTCTGGGAAATCGCACTCGGCATAGAGGACGGCGACCTGTCGCTCGCCGAGCGCCGGCTCCGCGATGCCCAGCAGGCGCTCTCCGACGCGCTCGAACGCAACGCCTCGGATGAGGAGATCGCCAGGCTGATGCAGGAACTACGCCAGGCGATGCAGGAATATATGCGCGCACTCGCCGAGCAGGCGGCCAAAAACCCGGCGATCGCCGCCAATCCGGACATGAACAATGTGCTGCGCCAGCAGGATCTGGAAAAGATGATGGACCAGATCGAGAATCTGGCGCGTTCCGGCGCGCGCGATCAGGCGCGCCAGCTTCTGTCCGAACTGCAGCGGATGATGAACAATCTGCAGGCCGGCCGCATGCAGCAGGGCGGCGAGCAGAACAGCGCCATGCGCCAGCAGATGGACAAGCTCGGCCAGCTCATGCAGCAGCAACAGCAGCTGATGGACGAGACATTCAAGCTGGACCAGGCGCTGCGCGACCGGATGCAGCGCGGCGATCCGCTTCAGGGCGAGGACAACGAGCTCTTTGGCCAGGACATGCCCCAAAATCCCGGACAGCAGAGCGACCCGAACGGACAGCCGAACCCGCTGGACGAGATGACCGCAGAACAGCTGAAGGAAGCCTTGAGGCAGCTCAGACAGCAGCAGGAGGCGCTCGGCAAGCAACTGGGCGAGTTGCAAAAGGGCCTGGAGCAACTCGGCATAAAGCCTGGCAAGGGCTTCGGCCAGGCCGGGCGCGAAATGAAGGACGCCGCGGGCGCCCTCGGCCAGGGCCAGGGCGAACGGGCGGTGGGCAGCCAGGGCCGGGCGCTGCAGGCGCTGCGCGAAGGCGCCCAGGACATGATGAACCAGATGCAGGCCCAGGGTCAGGGGCCCGGCCCCGGTCAAGGAGTCCCGCAATACGGCCAGAACGGGCGCGATCCGCTCGGACGGCGCCAGCAGAACGCCGGACCGGATTTCGGCGACCAGGTGAAAGTGCCGGACGAAATCGACACGCAGCGCGCCCGGCAGATCCTGGACGCGATTCGGCGCAAGCTCGGCGATAATCTGTCGCCGGAAGTCGAGCGGCAATATCTCGAGCGCCTGCTCGATATGCGCTGAGGCCCCGCCGAGCAGGGCCTCAGGAAACGGTCAGGCTGCGAGCGCGTGCGCAACCGCCTTGCGGATGTCAGGCAGGGAAAACGGCTTGGCGATCACATCCACCACCTTGCCTGAGAGATCGTCGGCGCGCTCGCGTTGCTCGGCATAGCCGGTCATCAACAGGATCTTGAGCTGGGGAAAGGCCGCCGATGCCTGATGCACGAGTTCGATGCCGTCCATGACCGGCATCCGGATATCGGAAAGCAGCAGGTCGAAGCGTTGGTCCTTGAGGCGGGCGAGCCCGTCGGCTCCATCCCCGGCCTCGACCGTTTCGTGCCCATCGAGTTGCAACGCCCGCGCCACAAACGAGCGCAAGGCATCTTCATCCTCGGTAATCAGGATTTTCGCCATCATGGCCTCCCGTGTTCGCTCTCACAGAGCGCCGGCGTCATTCGCAAAGAAGACGCTCTACGTCGTTGAACATCCGTATCCACGCCGACTGCGGCCGTGACACCGCTCCAACCAAACAGGTTTTTGTTTGCTTTCGGTAAACGCGATCCCATCGATTTTCAGCATCTCGCGCTTGCAGGTAGAGAAAGAGCGAGTACTCGCCCGTGAGGCGCAAGGAATCACCGCCCTCGCCGCAAAGAGTGCAACCGGGAATCGGGGGCTGGAGAGACGCTATTCCGCGTCGCCCGTGACGACGCCGACGAACGGGAGTTCGCGAAAGGCGTAGGCGACGTCCATGCCGTAGCCCACCACGAAGTGGTCGGGGCATTCGAAGCCGACATAATCGGCTTCCAGATCGACGCGGCGCTTCATGCGCTTGTCGAGCAGCACGGCGACCGTGACATGGCGGGCGCCGCGTTCGTAAAGCAGATCCTTGGCAAAGCGCAGCGTCCGCCCGGATTCGAGAATATCGTCGATCAAGAGCACGTCGCGATTGTGCACGTCGCTGTCGATATCCTTGGTGATCTTCACGCCCTTGGATTCGGTTCCGGTGCCGTAGCTCGACAGCGTGATGAACTCGACCTCCGGCGCAAGTCCTGCGCCGTGCATGGCGCGGATCAGATCGGCCGCAAAGATGAAAGAGCCTTTGAGGATCGAGATGACGAGGAGGTCCTTGTGCGGCCCGCGCATGATCTCTTCCGCCATGTCTCGATTGCGACTGGCGATTGCCTCGGGACTATAAAGAATCTCGATATTCTTGCCGCGGACGACGGGCATGGCGGGTCTCCATTTTCCAGGAAGAACGCCTGCCCTCCCTTCAAGCGCCGATTAGCACAATCAGCGAGGCGAAACACTGTTTTCCGCAAAGGAAACGGCGACGTCGGGCATTTTTCCGCCAGTATAGGGAAGCCGGGTGACGAAGCGGCGGCTTTCGCCCGGCGCGATTGCCGCGCCTTCGTGCATCAGGCGCGTCGCCGTCACCGGCCGTCCATTGCTCATGATTTCGACGACCACAGGCGGCAGGCGCTGTTCGAGATCGGAGCGGTTGCCGATCGCCCCATAGACGGAAAGCACGCGCATGCCGCCGATATAATCGAGCGAGGTGGTGACCGCCTCAATGGCCAGCGGACGGGCATCTGCCTCTTTGTTCCCTCCGAGCCCTGCCACCAGAAGGAAGGCGGTCACGCCGAGGCCGGCGGCGAGGGCGGCGAAGCGCCGCGCCGGCATCGCACGCAGTTTCGCCTCCGCAATCGCGAGGAACCGGGTCCCTACCCCGCTTCGAATGGTCGTCGTCGGACGCGGCACCGGACGCGCCGCCGATCGCCGATTATCGTTGAAGACTGGATAGGGGCCGCGCCGCGGACCGGGAGCAACGGTCTCGAACTCGACGTCGACATAGTCGCGCGTCCTGACCGGGGGGATGCCCGCGCGCGGCACGCGCTCCGGCGGAAGGAGGTCGATATCTGCGGTCTTCGCGCGAAACGCCTGCATGGGGCTCTCCCATCGGAGTGCCGCGCCTCTGTTACACCGGGCGCGGCAAGCTCGCTGCCGCAAGACCCTGCAAAAAACAGGGCATTGCATCAAATCCTCACGGAACGTAAATCGGAATGGTTAATGTTTCGGAAAGAGCCGCGAAAGTGGCGTGTTTTCCTGGGACATTAACCGTCGCTTAACCATGGTTCCGCACTCGGTTTTGCCTTGGCAGGCGCGCTGTCCTACTGCATGGTCCTTCAATCGGCACCGCAGTTCAAAGCGATGCAGCGCGCTTCGTGCGCCCGGCGGGATGTAACGACGCTGGATGTGCGAACGGCCGGCTGCGGCGGTTGTCGAGGATCGTGACGAGAGATTGGGCTGTCCCGTTGATTCATTTCGAGAATGTCGGATTGCGCTATGGCATGGGGCCGGAAATTCTCCGGGACCTGACATTCGACATTCCGCGCCGTTCCTTTCAATTCCTCACCGGCCCATCGGGGGCCGGCAAGACGACGCTGCTGCGGCTGCTGTTTCTGTCGCTGAAGCCGACGCGCGGGCTCATTCGCATGTTCGACCGCAACATCTCCTCCATTCCGCGCGAGGAATTTCCGATGCTGCGGCGCCGCATCGGCATCGTCTTCCAGGACTTCCGTCTTCTCGACCACCTGACGACCTACGAGAACGTCGCCCTGCCGTTGAGGGTCCGCGGCAAGGAAGAGACGAGCTATCGGTCGGACGTGCTCGAGCTTCTCAAATGGGTCGGCCTTGGCGAGCGCATCAACGTGCTTCCGCCGGTACTTTCCGGCGGCGAAAAACAGCGCGCCGCAATCGCCCGGGCGCTGATCGACCGCCCGGAAATCCTGCTGGCCGACGAACCGACCGGCAATGTCGATCCGCCGATGGCAAGACGGCTGTTGAACCTTTTCCTCGAATTGAACAGGCTTGGCACCGCCGTGGTGATCGCCACGCACGACCTGTCGCTGATGGACCAGGTCGAGGCCCGGCGCATGATCCTTTCACAGGGGCGGCTCGATATCTATGAATGAGCAGCGCCCCCGCCGCGAGCCCGACCCGCCGCCGCAGCAGCGCCGCAGCGAAATGCGCGTGCGCCCGACCGGGCCGATCGTACCCTCCGCCAATGTCTCCGGTCATGCCCTGATGTGCGTCATTGCCATCATGTCCTTCCTCGCCTGCCTGACGCTCGGCGGGGTCAGTATGGTGCGGGCGACGGCGCAAAGCTGGCAATCGCAGATTTCTCGCGAGATCACCATCCAGATCAAGCCGGACGAGAACTTGGATATGGAGAAGGCGCTCGCCGACGCGCGCGACCTCGCCTTGACCTTCCCCGGCACGACGGGCGGCAACATCATCGACCGCGCCGCAACGGCCCGACTGCTCGAACCCTGGCTCGGCGGCAGCCTCGATCTCGACGAACTGCCGGTGCCGCGGCTCGTGGTGATAACCATCGATGAAAACAACCCGCCAGATTTTCCCGCCATGCGCAAGGCCTTGACGGAGACGATCCCGGAAGCCTTTCTCGACGATCACCGCACCTGGGTTGACCGTCTGGTCGCCATGGCCAACACAACGACGATGATCGGGACCGGCGTTCTGGCGCTGGTCTTTTCGGCCATGGTGCTGACGGTCGTCTTCGCCACGCGCGGTGCCCTCTCCGGCAATCGCCACATCGTCGAGGTCCTGCATTTCGTCGGGGCCGAGGCGGGCTTCGTGGCGTCCGAGTTCCAGAAGCACTTCCTCAGGATCAGCCTCAAGGGCGCCGGCGCCGGCGGGCTGCTTGCGGCGCTGTCGTTCGCCATCGCCAGTTTCTGGCAATCGCAGACGCTCGCAACTCCGGAAACGGACCAGGCGACCGCGCTCTTCGGCACCTTTGCGATCGGCTATACCGGCTATCTCGGCATCTTCGCGATCATCATCGTCATCGCCCTGCTGACGACGCTGACGGCGCGGCTGACCGTCACCCGCACGATCTACGAGATCGACCTCATCCGGTCTGACCCGGGCCGGACGGATACCTATCAGGGCTAACCCCTTCATGGACCCTGCAAAACCGTGAATCTCCCTCGACCGATCTATCCCCTGCCGCAATCGGCGGCTATGTGAGAGAATCACGATGGTTGAGGAGCTTCGCGAGAGCGGAATGGCCGATAGGGGCAAATGGCGAGACAGGGCCGCGCGCCGCCGTCGGTCTCGCAGCCTGCTGCGCAAAATCCTGCGGCGCGGCTTTTTCGTGCTGCTCGCCTTTCTCGCAATCTTCGTCGCCGGTTTCCTGCACTTCGCCGATACGGTCGCCTCGCTGCAGCCGCCTGCCACACCCAAGGCGGATGCGATCGTCGTGCTGACCGGCGGCTTCCAGCGGATAGACCAGGCGGTCGAGCTTCTGAAATCCGGCGCCGGCAACCGGCTTCTGATCTCCGGCGTCAATCCGGCGACGACGGAAAGCCAGATACGCCGCAACACGCAAAGTTCGGCTGACCTCTTCAAGTGCTGCGTCGATATCGGCCATGAAGCGGTCGACACGATCGGCAATGCGACCGAGGCGGGACAGTGGATCCTCGATCGCGGCTATCGAAGCGTCCTCGTCGTCACCAACAACTACCATATGCCGCGCAGCCTGCTTGAGCTGCGCCGGGTTCGGCCGGACACGCAGTTCATTGCCTATCCGGTTGTCAATTCGGATCTGAAGACATCCAACTGGCTGCGCAATCCGCTCTTCATCAAGGCCATCCTGCTCGAATACGCCAAATATTCGGTTGCGTCGCTGCGAGAGTTTGCGCGCAAGCACCTGGTGCCGGATTCGGAAGTCGACGCCCCTCGCCAAGCCCCGCAGGAAGAGTAGCGCGCTCGATCCTGCAAGAACTGTTTTCCTTGCTGCGAGTTTCGTGTAGGCAGCGGAACGGCAACCGCATTGCGGCCAGCGTCGCCTTCCCATCGAGAGCCTGCCTGATGATCATCCTGCGTTCGATCTTCTTCAACCTGGTCTTCTATGCCAATCTGATCGCCCAGATGATCGTGCTGACCCCGGTCTATTTCCTCGTGCCGCGCAAAACAGCCTGGTTCGTGCCGAAGAACTGGGTGCGCAGCAACCACTGGCTGATGGAGAAGATCGTCGGAACGACCTTCGAGATCGAGGGCCTCGATAACATTCCGCAGGGCGCCTACATCTTCGCGCCGAAGCACCAGTCGTTCTGGGACGCCTATGCGCTTCTGCCCTGGCTTGACGATCCGTTCTATATCCTGAAGCGCGAGCTGACCTGGATCCCGCTCTTCGGCTGGTACATCATCAAGCAACGCATGGTGCCGGTAAACCGCGCCGCCCGCGGCAAGGCGATGACGGAGGTCATGGAGCGTACCAAGCGGGAAATGGCCACGGGGCGCCAGCTGATCATCTATCCGGAAGGCACACGGCGGCCGCCCGGCGCGCCGCCGGAGTACAAGTACGGCATTGCCCGTCTCTACCGCGACCTGCAGGTGCCGGTCGTCCCCGTCGCCATGCATCCGGGCCTCTTCTGGCCACGCCGCAAGTTCCTGCGCTTCCCCGGCCATTTCAAGGTGCGGGTGCTGCCGCCCATCGAAGCCGGCCTGGATCCGGACGCCTTTTTGGCGAAGCTCGTCGAGGTGACCGAGGCCGCAAGCGACGAGCTCCTCGTCGAGACCGCCAAGGCCAATCCGCACCTGCCGCTGCCGCCGACGGCCAAACAGCGTCTGCGCGAGCTTGGCGCGGGATGAGGAAAAGTGTACGCGGTTTTCCGCGCGCATCCGGCGTTAAATTTTTGACGACCGATCAGGCCTGAGCCGATGCGGCTGTACCGTCGGTAAGATTGGCGGCGACTTCCTCAAGCCAATGGTCGCGGATGCCCATCTCCCTCAGATGGGCAAGCGTGTTGAGCACGTATTCGCGATTGTTTCCCGACTTGCCGACGGCGGTGGCGACCGTCGCAGCCGCCTGCTCCGCTTTCAGCGTCCCCGCATACTGCACGTGATTGCGGTCGATCACATAGGCGAGCGCCGGCACGCGGCGTCCGTCGGAGAGTTGCACCCGCATGGTCCGCTCCTTGTAGACATGCGTAACCAGTTCGCGCTCACGCAGGTAGTCGACCACCTCCGTCCTTTCGGCAGGAGGGACGCGAAATGCCATGCCGATGCAGGAGCCGCCATGGTCGAGACCGAGGACAAGGCCTGGATGCCGCTCGGTGCCGCGATGCACCCAGGAATGAACGCAAAGGGAGCGGCGATAGCCGAAGGCCCTTGCCGTCCGCTTCTCCTCGAAGCGAAAGCCCGGATTCCACATCAACGACCCGTAGCCAAAGACCCAAAATTCGTCCATATCCGCTGCCATTCAACCGATGTTGCCGCTATCGCCGAATCACCCATGAGCATGGCAGCGGCCGTCCAGAACTTTCTAGAGCGGGATCGGCAAAGGTGTGAAGCGGCTTTCCGCCTTCATCCTGCCCTAAGATCTTGAGAACTACGACGCAGCGCGGAAGAAAGGCCCCCGCGTCTGCCGCGCAGAAGTTAGTTTGTGGAACGGAACCGGCCACACGAAAAGCCGCTTTCGACGCAAGAGTGGAGTACGCGATACCATGACGGTAACCGAGGTCGCCAAGGGACGGCCAGCCAGCAGGAAGTTTCTCTGGCTTGCAACGGGCATCATTCTTGTCGCCGGCATCTATTCCGGCGCCTGGTTCGTCGCCGCCGACCAGATCGAGAAGCGGCTGCCGGCCTATCTGGCGGAAAAGCAGGCGAGCGGCCTTGGCGGCGAGTGTAGCGAACCCGAGGTGCGCGGGTTTCCATTCCGCATCGGCCTCTTCTGCGACAAGGTGCGCGTCGACGACACCCGCCATGGTGCGTCCGCATCCTTCGGCGCCTTGAGGACGGCGGCACAGGTCTACCAGCCGGGACGCGCCGTCGTCGAACTCGACGGCCCCGCGGAAATTCGTGTCTCACCCGGCGTTTCGGTGTCCGCCGATTGGACGCTGCTGCATGCCAGCCTCGCGGCGACGCTCTCGGGTGTCGACCGAAGTTCAATCGCCTATGACAATCTGACCGGCACCGTCCGCTCGCCGCTTCTCGGCAAGGGCATAGGCTTCGGTGCCAGCCACGGGGAGATTCATCTGCGACAGAACGGCGATGATCTCGACGCGGCGCTGAGCGTCGATAAGCTCGACCTGCGGCCCGAGGAAGGGCCGAGCCTCGCACCGCCGGCCAATGTTGCGGCCGACCTTACGGTCACCGGCAAGGCCGAATGGCTGCAAGGCGGCGCGATCAACCCGCACATGATGCGCGGCACCAGAGGCGAACTGCGACAATTGACGTTGGACGCAGGAAGCGGAATGACCGCCAAGCTCTCCGGGCCCTTCTTGGTCAACGACCAGGGGCTCGTTTCCGGCGAGTTCTCCCTGACACTGGTGAACATCGACGCATGGCGCGAGAACCTGGTGAAAGCCGTTCCCGAGGAAACCGACCTCATCAACAACGTCGCCAACGTCCTGGCGGCGCTCGCCGCCGGCAAGAACGAGGCGACCGTCAAGCTCAATGTGCGCGACGGCACCGCTTTCCTGGCGTTCGTTCCGATCGGTATCCTGCCGGCTCTTTGAATCCGGAAGTCAGATCTACTTCTGGTCCATGGCATGCCGGCCGAAGTCCGGCATCGCCGTATCCTGGCCGGCCTGGATGATCGACCGGCGGATCGCCCGCGTACGGGTGAAGAGATCGAACAGCTTGTCGCCGTCGCCCCAGCGGATCGCACGTTGCAGCGAGGCAAGGTCCTCCGAGAAGCGCGCCAGCATTTCGAGGATCGCGTCCTTGTTGTGCAGGCAGACGTCGCGCCACATGGTCGGATCGGAGGCGGCAAGGCGGGTGAAGTCGCGGAAGCCGGAGGCGGAATATTTGATCACTTCCGACTCGGTCACGGTTGCGAGGTCGTCCGCCGTGCCGACGATGTTGTAGGCGATGATGTGCGGAAGGTGCGAGACGATCGCCAGCACCATGTCGTGGTGCTCCGGATCCATCTCGTCGACCATCGAGCCGAGCGCCTCCCAGAAAAGCCTGAGCCTGGCGACCGCCTCCTCGTCCGTGCCAGGCGGCGGCGTCAGAATACACCAGCGGCCGCGGAACAGCCCGGCAAAGCCCGCATCCGGACCGGAGTGCTCGGTGCCGGCGATCGGGTGGCCGGGCACGAAGTGGACGCTGTCCGGCAGGTGCGGCGCCATCTGCGCGATCACCGACCCCTTCGTCGAGCCGACATCTGTGACGATCGCCCCGGGCTTCAGGTGCGCGGCGATTTCGGCGGCGACGGCGCCGGAAGCTCCGACCGGGACGGAGACGATAACGAGATCGGCATCCTTCACCGCCTCGGCGGCCGACAGCGTATAGCGGTGTCCGAGACCGAGCTCGCCGGCGCGCTTCAGGGTCGCTTCGCTGCGCGTCGAGACGACGATCGTCCCGGCGAGTTGCCTGTCGAGGATATCCCGCGCGATCGACGAGCCGATCAGGCCGATGCCGATAAGGGCGATGGTTTCGAACTGCTGAGCCATCATTTCCGTCCCATGAATTCGGTTAGCGCCGCGATCACGCCCTCATTCGCCTCTTCCGAGCCGATGGTCATGCGCAGCGCATTGGAAAAGCCGTAAGCGCCGACGGCACGCAGGATCAACCCGCGGCCCGTCAGGAACGCATCCGCTTCCTCGGCCGATCTGCCGCCCGTTTCCGGGAAATGGATCAGCACGAAATTGGTCACCGACGGCGTGACGCGGAGACCAATCGCCGTCAGGGCTTCGCTCACCCTTGCGAGCCAGGCAAGGTTGTGATCGACCGCCGCGGCGACGGATGCCTGGTCCCGGATCGCCGCCGCCCCGGCCGCGATCGCCGGTGCATTGAGGTTGAAGGGACCGCGCACGCGGTCGACCGCCTCCACAATGTCGCGCGGCGCATACATCCAGCCGATCCGCAGGCCCGCTAGGCCGTAGATCTTCGAGAAGGTCCGCGTCATCACCACGTTTCGGTTGCCCGAAACCAGCTCCACTCCCGCCTCGTAATCGTTGCGCCGGACATATTCGGCGTAGGCGGCATCGAGCACCAGCACGACGCCGGACGGGAGCCCGGCATGGAGGCGCCGCACCTCGTCGACAGGGATGTAGGTGCCGGTCGGGTTCGCCGGATTGGCGATGAAGACGATCTTCGTCCGTTCGGTGACGGCAGCGAGGATCGCGTCGACGTCGACGCGCGCGTGGCTCTCCTTGACCGTCACCGGCGTGCCGCCTGCCGCGGTGATCTGGATCTTGTAGACGAGAAAGCCATGCTCGGTGACGATCCCTTCGTCGCCGGGGCCGAGATAGGTGTGGCAGAGGAGCCCGAGCAGTTCGTCCGAGCCGTTGCCGCAGAGAATATTGGCCGGGTTCAGCCCGTGAACTGCCGCGATCGCGTCTTTCAGCGCGTGAGCCTGGCCATCCGGGTAGCGCTCGAGGTTGAACGCCGCCTGCTGGAATGCCTCTATTGCACGCGGACTCGCTCCGAGCGGCGTTTCGTTCGACGACAGCTTGTGGACCTTCGCAACGCCCGGCGCATGTTCCCTGCCCGGCACATAGGCGGCAATGTCCAGGATGCCGGGACGGGGCTCGGGGCTCTTCAGGGCAAGGTTCATCGGATCGGCTTTCGCGGGAAGAATGCGGTCCAGCCAATACCGGGGCGCAGCAAATTTGTCGAGTGCGACGTCGCTGCCGCGCTTACGGAGCTTTGATCTCTGACGCCCAAATGCGGGTGCTGGGAACGCCATGCGGCGCCAGCACCGGGACGAAGACGCGGCGCGAGGCGCGCGCCGCCACCGGCAGGCCCTGATAGAGCCGCTTCTGCGCCTCGACGATGATCACCCCGGAAAAAACCGGCCAGAGCGAGCGGCCGAACCGCTCGAGACCGTGGCGCAGGCGCAGGATCATCTTGCTTCTCGATGGCGGGAAGAAGAGCGCCTCGGAGCTGGCTCCCGGCGTGAAGTTGGTCTCGCGCAAAAGTGCAGTCAGTTGTCCCCGCGAATAGGGCCTTCCGGAACCGAAAGGCGTGTGTTCCATCCGCGCCCACACGCCGCGACGGTTCGGCACGACGATGACGAGCCGCCCGCCGGGAGCAAGGACGCGCCAGATCTCCTTCATCGTCTCGCGCGGGCTCTCGGCGAATTCCAGCGCATGGACCATCAGCACCCGGTCGATCGAGGCATCCGGCAGCGGCAGTTCCTCGTCGAAGACGAGCGCGGTGGAGGAGAGTTCGGCAACCGGCCAGTTCACTGCCCCCTGGCCGGCCGGCATGAAGGCGAAGGTACGTTCAGTGTCGGCGCGGAAACGCTCGAGATAGGGAACCGCGTAGCCGAGGCCGACCAGCCGCTCTTCCGGCATGCGCGCCCAGAGGGAAGCGATCGCCATGCTGACGGCTTGCTCCGCCATCCGGCCGAGCTCGGAATGATAGAATTGGCGGAGATCGACGATATCTGTATGCATGCGCAACATGTTAGCTTTGAAGCGGTAGACTTCAAGGCGATGCTCGCTACATTCGGCTAGACTGGAAACAGGCACCCCGAATGCCCGCCGCATGCTCCAAGGGAGGACCAAGCCATGGCCGCGCTCGAACTTGACCTCTTTCTCTGCCGTAGCGACAATTTCGGCGTTCTGGTCCACGATCCGGAAACTGGCGCCACGGCGTCAATCGACGCACCCGAAGAGAAACCGATCCTCGAGGCGCTGGAGCGGCGCGGCTGGCGCCTCACCCACGTCCTGACGACCCATCACCATGGCGATCATGTCGCGGCAAATGTCAGCCTGAAGGAACGCTTCGGCGTGACGATCATCGGCCCCAAGGGCGAGGCGTCGAAGATTCCCGGCATCGACAAGCAAGTGGCGCATGGGGAGCGCTTCGAATTCTCCGGTCGTCCGGTCGAAGTGATCGAAACGCCCGGTCATACGGCGGGGCACATCTGTTTCCATCTCCCGGAGGACAAGCTGCTCTTCGCCGCCGATACGCTGTTCGCGCTCGGCTGCGGGCGGCTCTTCGAAGGGACGGCCGAGACGATGTGGCAGTCGCTGAACCGGCTGATGGCGCTTCCCGACGATACTGCGGTCTTTTTCGGCCACGAATACACGCTGTCGAACGCTCATTTCGCCGTGACGATCGATCCCGAAAACACTGCGCTGAAAGAGCGCGCCGCCGAAATCGAGGAGACCCGTTCGGACGGCGGCTTCACGGCGCCGACGACGATCGGCCTTGAGAAAAGAACGAACCCGTTCCTGCGCGCCGCCGATTCGAAAATCCGCGCTCGCCTCGGAATGGAGAAGGCGAGCGATGCCGCCGTCTTCGCGGAGATCCGCAAGCGCAAGGACAATTTCTGATGAACGCCGCGCGAGAGATGACGGCGGCCACGATCATCGAGACTCTGGGGCTTGTCAGGCATCCGGAAGGCGGCTGGTACGCCGAGACCTTCCGCGATGCCGACGGCGGGCGGCGCGGTCACTCGACGGCAATCTACTATCTTCTCGAAAAGGGCGACCGCTCGCATTGGCACCGCGTCCGCGACGCCGCCGAAGTTTGGCATCACTACGCCGGGGCACCGCTCGAACTCAGCATTGCCGAACCGGACAGGCCAGCAGCGCGCCATCGGCTCGGGCCAGGCCTTTTTGGCGGCGAACGGCCGCAACGGGTGGTCCCCGCCGGCTGGTGGCAATCGGCCACCTCGCTCGGAGACTGGACGCTCGTCGGCTGCACGGTCGCGCCGGGCTTCGACTTTTCCGCCTTCGAGATGGCCGCACCGGATTGGCAACCGCCGCGAGATTGAGTGTTACTCGGCCGCCTGTGTCGCTGTCGCGCCGCTTCCGAGGATCATATCCTTCGCCGCGAGCACGGCGCCGCCCGTGACAAGCAGGCAGGCCAAGGCGATCCGCCAGGACGGCTCGGCAAAGTCGAACAGGACGAGGACCAATGTCGAGAGCACGGGCGCCGCATAGCTCGCAACGCCGAGTAACTGAATGTCGCCGTTCTTGACGCCGAAGTCCCAGGCATAAAAGGCGGCGCCGACCGGCAGAAGGCCGAGGCCCGCAACCGCCAGCCATTCCAAGGACGTCTGCGGCCAGACCGTGGTCTCGAGGCCGAGATGGCAGAGAAGGGAAAGGATCGAGGTCGCCAGGCAAAAGCCGGTCACCACGTCGGTCGAAACTGCGCCGAAACGCCGGGTGATCAGCGAATAGCCGGACCAGGTGAAGGCGCAGAGGAGAGCAGCTCCATAGCCGAGCGCATAGGCGTCGTCGAAGGCGACGCCATCGCGTGCCACGATCATGATGGTACCGGAGAGCCCCGCAAGCGCGCCGGCGATATGGTACCAGCGCAGCCTCTCACCCGGCAGCAGCGCCGAACCGACGACGATCAGAAGTGGCCAGAGATAGGCGATCAGGCCGGCTTCCACCGCCGGGGCATTCCGAAGCGCCGTGAAATAGAGAAAATGGTAGCCGAAAAGCCCGGCGATGCCGGTGATCCAGACCTTGGCCGGCTGCTTCAGAAGCGCGAGGCGTTGGGGTTTCGACGCCAATACGATGATGCCCGGCAGGCTGCCAATCAGGAAGCAGATCGCCGAAAGCTGGAAAGGAGGCACCTGGCCGGAGGCCGCGGTGAAGAGTGCCAGCAGTGACCACATTAGGATCGCCAAAAAACCGACCAGCGTTGCCTTGAACTTCATCCCACTTCCCCTCACGCATCCCTCGAAGGCGACGCCCGGCACCGGTACGGCCGCGTACCGCCGCCCTTCGAATTGTCCTGGATGTATCGCGCCCGTGCGATTTTCGAAAGAGGCGAGCGGCTCGCGTGACTACCCGCCAAACCGCGTCGCCGACACGGTCACGGGACCGATCTTGGTCGGAATGCGGACATAAACTGGGGCATAGACGTCAACCGCCTCGGACTTGGCGAACCAGATTTCCATGGTTGCCAGGCGGCGCAGATATTCGACGTCCTCGCGACCCTTCCTGTATCCCGCCTTCGGCACAAACTGGACTCCGCAGACGATCACCTCGCCGTCGAAGCCCTTGGTTTTGAAGTTGCGCGTCCCCTTGGCCGACAGCCTTATGTCGAGCCGCGATTCGCCGTCGAAGATCGGCAGCGTATTGGGGCAGACGCGGCTTGTCGCCGGAATGATCAGCCCGGAGAGCGGATCGAGGACGTTGCGCATGTCGCGGCTCGTCACCGGCACCCAGTTTTTCGGCAATGGCGTGCGCTTCGGAACCATGCTTGCGCGGACCACATTGCCGTTGCGGAAGCTGACGCTGATCGCCCGGGATTTCTTGCCGCTGCGATAGGACATCGAATACTGAGTCGCCCGGAGACGGTCGCGGCCGATCAGCCCGGAAACCCGCGTCTGGCCGGCGGTCGGGCTGATGATGTTCACCAGGCCGGCGGAATTCAACGTTCCCGAGATCGTATAGCGATTCTGTTCGACCTCGGTGTGGAACGAGGCCCGAGCCAGCGGCAGGCCGGCGAGCGCGATGCTGTAGTCCGTTTGATGCTCGATCTCCGCAGCGAAGCAGGCTGTGGAAAACGTCGCGGCGGCCAGGAGTGCCGGCACGCGAATACCAGTGCGCAACATCATTCCCGAAAGCCCCATTGCCAATCTCCTGCAGGATCCGTGAAGCGCAACCGGTTCAAGGACGAAACCATGCAGCAGCTCAAAATGTTACAGCGTCTTTCTGCTTCTCGACGACGACCGGCGCGGCCCTGCCGCAATCCCCTGAGATGCAAGCGGTTTGCGGCATTTCTGCGCCCGGTTCGTCACAATCACTCCACAAGCGAGACCAAGGGCTTGATTCCGCCTGCGCCAGGAGGAGATAGCGCGGCACGGCACGGCCGGAAAGATGACGGCTCGCAACCGCGCTGATTTTTTGGTAATCCTAGGCGAGGCACGGATTTTCAGGAAAGCGCAGGTTTGGCTTGACTGGCAGGCCATCACTGACTATAGAACCGCGACTTTCCAATAATGGCCAGTAGGAACGCGGCCTGGGCTCTGGGCCCGCTACCGCATTGTCCGGCGGCGAAAAGAAAATAGGTGTACCATGTCCCGTAGTTGCGAATTGACCGGCAAGGGCGTCCAGTCGGGTCACAATGTGAGCCACGCCAACAACAAGACGAAGCGCAAGTTCCTGCCGAACCTGTGCAATGTCACGCTGATCTCCGACGCGCTCGGCCAGCGTTTCCGGCTGCGCGTCTCCGCTGCCGCTCTGCGTTCGGTCGAACACCGCGGCGGTCTCGACGCCTTCCTGCTGAAGGCCGACGAGAACGAGCTGAGCATGCGCGCCCGCCTGCTGCGCCGCCAGATCGTCAAGAAGGCTGCCGAAGCCGCCTGATCGGCGCCGGAACCTTTCCGAACACGGCTTGAAAGGCTTGCGGATCCATCCGGCAAGCCTTTTTCTCGTGTTCGATTCATCGGCCGGTGCCTGCATTCGGTAAGATCCTCTCACTGGTGGCATCTCCCAGGATAAAAAAATGCTGATCAACCGTACGTTCTTCGTCTATGTCGCGCTGATGACCTTGGTGGTCGTCGCGTCGAACATCCTCGTGCAGTATCCCCTGCCCGGCTCGATCGCTGGCATGCAGCTCGGCGACCTCCTGACCTGGGGCGCTTTCAGCTATCCCTTCGCCTTTCTGGTCACCGATCTCACGAATCGCCAGTTCGGCCCGCGCATTGCGCGCCGCGTCGTTGTCGCCGGCTTCGTGGTCGCCGTCGCGCTTTCCTTCTTCGCCGCGACGCCGCGGATCGCGATCGCCTCGGGCTCGGCCTTCCTGCTCGGCCAGCTTCTCGACATTTCGGTATTCAACCGGCTGCGGCGTCAGACCTGGTGGCGCGCGCCGCTCGCCGGCTCGCTGATCGGCTCGGGCCTCGACACGGCGATGTTCTTCTCCTTCGCCTTCGCACCGTTCTTCGTCTTCCTCGGCCCGAACGACAGCTTCGCACTCGAAGCAGCACCGCTCCTCGGCCTCGTCGCCGATGAAGCGCCGCGCTGGATCTCCTGGGCGCTCGGCGACCTCGCGGTGAAGATCCTGTGCGGCATCGTCCTTCTGCTGCCCTATGGCGCGCTGATGAGCGTCATCAAGCCGATGCCGGCGGTCAAGGCCACCGCGTGAAGTTGAAGAGATGAACAGACCGGGCCGGTTTGGCCCGGTCGCGCTTCAGTTGGTGTAAGCGTCCCTCAGCCGAAACTCGAGCATCAGGTTGCGCTCGAGGATCGAATGGTTGTCGTCGGAAACCAGGATCAGCCGGGTCTCGCCGTCGGGCCGGACGACGACATCGAGCCCTTCCATGTTGTCGATCTGGTAGCCCATGTCGGCCTCGAGCAGCACCTCGCCGTCGACCACGGCGCCCGGGCGGATATCGGCGGCGGCGAGCCGCCGGATGCGCATGCCGAGTCCCGAGGCGAGATTGAAGCGGCGCTCCAGGACGAGCAGATCGCCATTCGGCAAGAACGCGCCGTCGGTCACCGCATAGGGATCGTTGCGCACCACCGCGAAGGCGCCCCGCAGCGGACCGTCGAGTATGCCGGCCAGGAGATTGTCGGACGGATCGACGCTCCGTTCCGCGACGATCACGGCAGCGCCGGCGAGCGGCCCATCCTTCGGCGCAATTGCGATCGTCTCCAGGCCGCCATTGCTGCGCAGCTCCTCGACCGGAAAGGGTAGGCTCATCTGGCCGATCGGCCGCGATGCGGCAAAACCCGGGTCCGGATAAAC
Source organism: Sinorhizobium americanum (assembly GCF_001651855.1). Classification (GTDB taxonomy): domain Bacteria; phylum Pseudomonadota; class Alphaproteobacteria; order Rhizobiales; family Rhizobiaceae; genus Sinorhizobium; species Sinorhizobium americanum. The sequence continues at coordinate 23,775 of NZ_LNQC01000064.1, forward strand.
GTCGACCCGCGCCGCCTGCTCGAAGCTGACGATGACCGCGGCGTCGCGCAGCGCCAGCCCTTCGGAATCCACCTTCCATTTCTTGAGCTGAGCCCCGCCATTGGCATCGGTCATCGCGGTGATGGCAAGGTCGGTCAGGCCCTGTAGCCTGCCCGCCGCATCGCGAATAACGGCGCCCTCGACCCAATGTCCGGTATCGAGAACGGCGACGAAGGATTCGCCGTCCGGCCGGAAGCGGATCGCCGAAACCGCTCCGAACAGCGCATTGGGCGAGGTCATCTCGATGCCGCCGATGAATTCAAGCCTGCCGAAGGTCGTGGCGTCCGAGCCGACCTTGAACTGCGAGATCTGCCGGCTGTGGATCGGAACGATCTCACGGAGTGCCTCCGCCTCCGCAGCGACGGTCGACGCCAATAGGAAGAGAACGGCAAGGGATCGGCGGAGCATGGTCTAGGCACAACCTTCCAAGGAGGCGACGCAGGTGCTGACGGACGGGCAGCCTCCTAGCAGATGATGGAGATGCAGGCGAATTTGCGGCGTGGCAAACCGATCAGCCGGCCCGGCGCAGGCCTCCGACGCGGCCATGCCTCTCTTCCTCGAAGAGGGCGGCAAGCTGCTCGGTCATCGCGCCGGCCAGTTCGTCCGCGTCGACGATCGTCACGGCGCGGCGATAATAGCGGGTCACGTCATGCCCGATGCCGATCGCCAGAAGCTCGACCGGCGAGCGCGTCTCGATCTGCTCGATGACGGCCCGCAGGTGACGCTCGAGATAGTTGCCGGCGTTCACCGACAGGGTGGAATCGTCGACCGGCGCGCCGTCGGAGATCATCATCAGGATGCGCCGCTGTTCCGGCCGGCCGAGCAGCCGGTCATGGGCCCACATTAGCGCCTCGCCATCGATATTCTCCTTGAGCAATCCCTCGCGCATCATCAGGCCGAGATTGCGGCGCGCGCGGCGCCAGGGGGCATCGGCCGACTTGTAGACAATGTGGCGCAGGTCGTTGAGGCGGCCCGGCGACTGCGGTTTGCCGCCCGCCAACCATTTCTCGCGGGACTGCCCGCCCTTCCAGGCCTTGGTGGTGAAACCTAGGATCTCGACCTTGACGCCGCAGCGCTCCAGCGTGCGGGCGAGGATGTCCGCACAGGTGGCGGCGACGGTGATCGGCCGGCCGCGCATCGAGCCGGAATTGTCGATCAGCAGCGTAACGACCGTGTCGCGGAAATTCGTATCCTTCTCCCGCTTGAAGGAGAGCGGCTGCATCGGATCGATGATGATCCGCTGCAGGCGGGCAGTATCGAGGAACCCCTCCTCGAGGTCGAACTCCCAGGAGCGGTTCTGTTGCGCCATCAGCCGCCGTTGCAGGCGGTTGGCGAGGCGGCCGACGGCCCCCTGCAAATGCGCGAGCTGCTTGTCAAGGAAGGCGCGCAGCCGGTCGAGTTCCGCCTCGTCGCAAAGTTCCTCGGCGGTGATGGTCTCGTCAAACTCGCGCGTATAGACCGCGTAGTCGACCTTTTCGTTCAGGTCGGCGAAAGGGTGGTTCGGCCGCTTGACCTCGCCGGGCGTCTCGCTGTCCTCGTCGCCCTCGTCCTGAAGGTCGTCGTCGGAGATCTCGGCGCCGTCCATCTCGCCTTCTTCCATCTGCTCTTCGGCAGACTGGTTTTCGTCGGCGGGGGCGGCGTCGGACCCCTCCTCCTCTTCGCTGGCGTTCTCGTCCTGCTCCTGGCTGCGCGGCTGGTCCTCGTCGGTTTCGCTTTCCTGCTCGTCCGGCTCGATGTCGTCCTCGCCGTATTTCTCTGCGACATCCATCGAAGCGAGCATGTCGCGCACGACCCGGGCGAAAGCCTGCTGGTCGTTGATCGCCGCCGGCAGGTTCGTGATGTCGGTGGAAGCCTTCTGCTCGATGAAATCGCGCCAGAGGTCGAGCACCTTGCCGGCCGCCGCCGGCGGCTTCTTGCCGGTCAGCTTTTCCCGCACCAGCAGCGCCACCGCCTCTTCAAGCGGCGCATCCGCTTGCGCTTCGATCGCGCCGAAATTGGCCTTGGCATATTTCTCCTCCAGCATGGAGGACAGATTGTCGGCGACGCCGGGCATGCGGATCGACCCGATCGCCTCGACCCGCGCCTGCTCGACGGCATCGAAGATCGCCCGCGCATCGGCGCCCTGCGGCGACATGGTCGCATGGATGCGGTCGTTGTGGCAGGCCTTGCGCAGCGCCATCGAATCGCCCAGACCGCGCGCCACGGCGAGCTCGTGCCGGGTTGGACGCTTGGAAAGCTCCGGGAGCCGGATGCGCTCGCCGGTCATCCCCGGGCGCTCGTTCGCGAAGGCGACTTCGAGCTCCGCATCCCCGGCGATCGACCGGACGCAGCCGGAAAGCGCCCGCTTGAACGGCTCGGCGGCGTTTTCCCTCGTTTGCGGCTTCGCCTTGGAATTCGAGCTCACGACAGTTCCTTCTTCAGCCAGGTCCAGCTGATACCGAGCGCATCACCAATCTACCCGACAGCCGGCCCGGTACGGCCGGGGCCGGCGCCTGGGCGAACTCAGGCAGTCGCTTCCAGCACGATATTGGCAGCGCTTTCCTTGAGCTCGACTCCGAAGGCACGCTGGTAGTGCTCGGCGACCAAGGCCCGCTCCAGCTCGTCGCACTTGTTGAGGAAGGTCACGCGGAAGGCGAAGGCGATGTCGCCGAAAATGTGGGCGTTCTCGGCCCAGGTGATCACCGTGCGCGGGCTCATCACGGTCGAGAGATCGCCATTGATGAAGGCGGCGCGGGTGAGATCGGCGACGCGCACCATCTTCGACACGGTCTCGCGGCCCTTGTCGGCCGTGAAGCCCTTCACCTTGGCAGCGACGATGTCGACTTCCTTATCATGCGCCAGGTAGTTGAGCGCGGTTACGATCGACCAGCGATCCATCTGCGCCTGATTAATCTGCTGGGTGCCGTGATAAAGGCCGGTCGTATCGCCCAGGCCGATCGTGTTGGCGGTGGCAAACAGGCGGAAGGCCGGGTGCGGGCGGATGACGCGGCTCTGATCGAGCAGGGTGAGGCGGCCGGAGGATTCCAGCACCCGCTGAATGACGAACATCACGTCCGGCCGGCCGGCATCATACTCGTCGAAGACGAGCGCGACATTGTGCTGATAGGCCCAGGGCAGGATACCGTCCTTGAATTCGGTAATCTGCAGCCCGTCCTTGACGACGATTGCATCCTTGCCGACAAGATCGATACGGCTGACATGGCTGTCGAGGTTGATGCGCACGCAGGGCCAGTTGAGCCGCGACGCCACCTGCTCGATATGGGTCGACTTGCCGGTCCCGTGATAGCCGGAGACCATCACGCGTCGGTTGTGCGCAAAGCCTGCAAGAATGGCGAGCGTCGTTTCCCGGTCGAAAAGATAGTCGGGATCGAGATCGGGCACATAGGCGTCACCCTTCGAATAGGCTGGAACGCGCAGGTCCGTATCAATGCCGAAAGCCTCCCGGACCGAGATCGTCGTGTCGGGGAGGTTGGAAATGTCGAGGTCAATCTTGCTCATCATGTCTCCAGAGCGGCCGCCGAACGGCCGCCGCGCATTCGCCTGCAAAAGTGTTTTCTGTCTTAATCCGCGTTGTTAGCAGAAACCAGCCTGTTTTAACAATTGATAGGCTTGAATCACGGCCCGAAAACGGTCTTCCGAGCCCCTGTCTCCGCCATTCGCATCGGGGTGGTGTTTCTTGACGAGATCCTTGTAGGCGGCCTTGATATCGGCGGAGGTTGCCGAGGCAGCAAGCCCAAGTGTTTCGAACGCCTTGGCCTCGAGCGTCTTCAGCTTGCGCAACCGCGGCTCGTGCCGCGCCTGCCGGGCGCGCGCCTCATTGAAGAAGCCGAACGGATCCCGCATCCGCGCCTGGGCGCCGGCGCTGCCGGAACGCATCTGCGATTGTGTCGGACCATTACGGGTATTCTTGTTGACGCCGACCGTCCAGGTGGGGCGATGCCCGGTGACCGCTTCCTTCTGGTAGCGGGCGATCTCGGTGTCCGAGAGCCCGGAGAAATAATTGTATCCCTTGTTGTACTCCTTCACGTGCTCGAAGCAGAACAGGAAATACTCGCCCTCGGCATTGCGGCCGACCGGAGCCCGATGCACGCCCGTCTTGTCGCAGCCGTCCCACTGGCACGTCGGCGTAGTCGGCTCCACGCGCGCCTGTGCCCCCTTGGGGCGCGTGCGGATGCGATCGAAGTATTTTGAATCGAGCTTCATGACAGCCATTATGGGGTTTGCGACGGGTCACAACAAGAATTGACAAAGCGGAATGTTGCTGGCTTTGTGCGCGCATTTTGCATCGCCGACGCTATATCGAGGCGCCAGAGCAACAGGAAAATGGGACGGAAGCATGTCGCTGCAAAGCCGCATCGAAGAGAAGCTTCAGAAGGCCTTCCATCCCGAACGGCTGATGGTAATCAACGAAAGCCATCTGCACGCCGGCCACCAGCCCGACTTCGACGGCGGCGGCGAAACCCACCTGCGCATCCGGATCATCTCGAGCGCCTTTGCCGGCATGAGCCGCGTGGCGCGCCACCGGGCCATCAACGACCTGTTGAAGCCCGAACTCGATGCCGGTCTCCATGCCCTGGCCGTCGAGCCGTTTGCCCCCGGCGAACCGACCCGCTGGTAGACCTCAGAGCCCTGCCGCCTCCTCCTCGGCCGGGCGGATGCGCAGCTTGGTGATCCGGTTCTTCACCCGCTTCATGACGATGAAACGCTTGCCGTAGAAGGTGAAGGCCTGCCGCTCCTCCGGAATGCTCTTGGATTCATGGATGACGAGACCGGCGACTGTGGTCGCCTCCTCATCGGGCAGCGACCAGTCGAGCACCCGGTTGAGGTCGCGGATCGGCACCGAGCCGTCGACGACGATCGAGCCGTCAGCCTCCTGTCGAACGCCCTGGATGTCGAGGTCGTGCTCGTCGGCAATGTCGCCGACGATCTCCTCGAGAATGTCCTCCAGCGTGACCAGGCCCTGAACCTGGCCGTATTCGTCGACGACGATCGCCAGATGCAGTTTTCGCCTCAGGAAGGCGTTGAGCTGGTCCTTGAGATTGGTCGTGTCCGGCACGAACCATGGCTTCTGCGCGATCCTGACGATGTCAACGGTATGCGGTTCGACACCCGGCTCGGCGAGCGCTCTCTGGAGATCCTTCGAATGGACGACGCCGATGATGTTGTCGGTCGAGCCGCGCCACAGCGGCAGGCGCGTGAAGGGGCTGCCGAGGATCTCCCGGACGCAGACCTCCGGCGGCTCCTCCGCATTGACCGCCTGCATGGCGGTGCGGTGGATCATGATGTCCGATACCTCGAGCTCGCCGAGATCGAGGACGCCGCCGAGCCGGTCGCGATCCGCCTTGACCACCGCCCCTTCCCGGTGCAGCAGGTCGACGGCACCGCGCAATTCCTCCTGGGCCGAAAGCATCGGCCGGTCGGAGGAAACATTCACGCCGGACAGGTTCAGCAGGCGGCGCACGATCCCATTTATAAGTGCCGATATCGGGCCGACGATCGCCACGAAGCGCCTCACCATGGGCGCCACGGCAAGGGCGAACCGATCGGGAGAGGCGATCGCCCAGCTCTTCGGCAGCACCTCGCAGAAGAGGACGAGCAGCACCGTCATGCTGAGCGTCGCGATCAGCACGGCGAAGTTGCCGACGAGGCCGATCAGCAGGCTGGTCGTCAGCGAGGTGGCCAGGATGCTGACGAGGTTGTTGCCGAGGAGCAGCGTTCCGACCAGCCGGTCACGCCGCTCGATCAGCCGGTTGACGAGGCCGGCGCGCCGGTCGCCATTGACCTCGAGCGAATGCATGCGTGCCCGGGAGGTTGCGGTCAAGGCCGCTTCCGAACCGGAGAAGAAGGCGGAGAGGAGCAACAGGCAGACGACCGAGAGAAGCGACAGCCAGTGCTCCGCCAAGAACAGCCATGCCGCCTCGATGCTCATCGCGGATGCTTTTCCTTGAGAAAGCCCAGCACCTCGGAAGCCGGAACGTCGTCGGCGACGAAGGACTGGCCGATGCCTCGCGTCAGGATGAAAGTGAGCTTGCCGCCCTTGACCTTCTTGTCCTGGGCGATCGCCTCCATCAGCCGCTCGGCCGGCGGGAGGTCGCCGGGAATGTCGGCCATGCGCGTCGGTAATCCGACCGCCTGGAGGTGGGCTTCGACGCGCCGCGCATCGTCCGGACTTGCAAGGTTCATCCGGGTGGAGAACTCGTGCGCCAGCACCATGCCGATCGCAACGCCTTCCCCGTGCACGAGCCTGCGGCTGTCATATTCGGTCGCGGCTTCGAGCGCGTGACCGAATGTGTGTCCGAGATTGAGCAGCGCGCGCAGGCCGTTCTCGCGCTCGTCGGCGGCGACGACGTCGGCCTTCGCCTGGCAACTGACGGCGATCGCCTCAATGCGAGCCGACCCGCCGGCAAAGACCGCCTGCCAATTGCGCTCGAGCCAATCGAAGAAATCCGGCTTGTCGATCAGGCCGTATTTCGCAACCTCTGCATAGCCGGCGCGGAACTCGCGAGGGCTGAGCGTATCGAGCACGTCGGTGTCGGCGAGCACCAGATCCGGCTGGTGGAACACGCCGATCAGGTTCTTCCCGTGCGGCGAGTTGATGCCGGTCTTGCCGCCGACGGAAGAATCGACCTGTGCGAGAAGCGAGGTCGGAATCTGGATGAAGCGCGAGCCGCGCCGGACAATCCCGGCGGCAAAGCCGGTCAGGTCGCCAATCACGCCGCCGCCGAGCGCGATCACCGCATCGTTGCGCTCGATCTTCGCCGCGAGAATGGCGTCGCACACGGGGATCAGATGCTCGAAGCTCTTGGTCTTCTCGCCCGCCGGCAGGACGAGCGAGACCGCATCGATGCTGCTCTCCTTAAGGCTCGCCATCAGCGGCTCCAGATAACGCGGTGCCACGTTTTCGTCCGTGATCACCGCCATCCGGCGGCCTTTAAGGCGGGAGGCGATTTCCCTACCCGCCGCGGCGATCAAGCCGGGGCCGATGAGAATGTCGTAGGACCGGTCTCCGAGGTCCACCCGGACCTTTCGCTCGGCGGGCGTCACATGGTTCATCATGGCATCTCGGCTTTCTTGCAGTCGGCGATGGCGGCGAGGACCTCCTCGACCATCGTCTCCTTTTTCACGTCGCGCGACAGGACCACGAGGTCCGCTTCGGCGTAGATCGGGTAGCGGGCCCGCATCAGGTTCTCGAGCGTCTGCTTGGGGTTTTCCGTCTTGAGGAGCGGCCGGGTGTCGCGCTTGTTCACCCGCTCCCACAGCACGTCGAGATCCGCATTCAGCCAGACGGTCAAACCGCCCTTCTTGATCTGCCGGCGCGAGCGTTCGTTGATATAGGCGCCGCCACCGGTCGAGACGACCCGCGGCCCCGATCTCAGCAACCGCTTCAGCACCCTCGCCTCGAGCGCACGGAACTCCTCCTCGCCATAGGCGGCGAAAAGCTCGCTCACCGTCATCCGCGACACCCGTTCGATCTCGTGGTCGGAATCGACGAAGGGTATCCCGAGCGCCTGTGCGGTCAGCCGACCGATCGCCGATTTTCCCGCCCCCATCAGCCCGATAAAAATGAGGTTGCGTCTACCGAGAGCGAGCTTCGCCCGCTCGGCGAGCGTCGCGGAATCCGGTTCGGTCACATCGTTCATTAGGCGTCACAGTCCCCATTCCCCTTCCGTATCGACAAATCGGCGGGGGGCGTCAAGTCGTCGCGCCGGCCGGGCCACGCTTCTTGAACTTGCCGGACGAGCCGTTCATATAGATCACGGTCCGCAATGGCGTTACCCGCGTACTGGAGACTGAAATGCCAACCCTGTTCCGGTTCCTGTTCTTCTGCGCCGTGGTGGCCGGCATGATCTATGGAACCATGGTGGCACTCGTCACCTTCGTCGAACCGGTAGAGCGGGACGTGACGGTGCGCATTCCGTCTGAACGGGTCAACAAGCCGCAATGACCGATCTTTCGGAGGCCCACCTCGAAGCTTTCCTGGAAATGATGAGCGCCGAACGGGGCGCGGCGGTCAACACGCTGCAATCCTACGAACGCGATCTCAGGGATGCCAGCGCCTTCCTGCGCACCTGCGGCACGCGGCTCAATGCGGCCACTGCCGACGATCTGAGACGCTATCTCTCGCATCTTGCCGGCGAAGGCTTCAAATCCTCCTCGCAGGCACGCCGACTGTCGTCCCTCCGGCAATTCTACAAGTTCCTCTATGCGGAGGGGCTGCGCGGCGACGACCCGACCGGGATTCTCGACGCGCCCAAGAAGGCGCGCACCCTGCCGAAGACGCTCAGCATCAACGATGTCATCCGGCTGATCGGCCAGGCCGAGGCGGAGGCCGGCTCCGGCGGCGAGGACGCCTTCGCGAAGCTTCGCATGCACGCCCTCCTGGAGCTTCTCTATGCAACCGGCATGCGCGTCAGCGAGCTCGTCTCGCTGCCCGCAAGCGTGCTTGCGCAGAATGGCCGCTTCCTGGTCATCCGCGGCAAGGGAAACAAGGAAAGGCTCGTGCCGCTGTCGCAGGCGTCGATCCGCGCCATGCGGACCTATGGCGATGCGCTGCGTGCGATAGAGGCGGAAACGGAGAGCCCGTGGCTGTTCCCCTCCTCCGGCAAATCCGGCCACCTGCCGCGCCAGGTCTTTGCCCGCGACCTCAAGAGCCTCGCGGCTCGTGCTGGTATCAGGGTCGCGGCGATCTCGCCGCATGTGCTGCGCCATGCCTTCGCCAGCCACCTCCTCGCCAATGGCGCCGACCTGCGCGCCGTGCAGGAACTGCTCGGCCATTCGGACATTTCGACGACACAAATCTATACGCATGTGCTTGAAGAACGGCTGCACGAGCTGGTGCAAAACCACCACCCCCTTGCCAAACAGGCGAAAAAACAGGATTAGGACCGCCGGGCAGGTTGGCTTTGCCGGACGGTCCTTGTCGCAAAACGATCGGAAACGCATCTCATGCACAACTATCTCGACTTCGAAAAACCCATCTCTGATCTCGAGGGCAAGATCCTCGAATTGAAGAAGCTTGCCGGCGAAGACGAGAGCGTGAACACCTCCGACGAGATCGCGCGGCTCGAAGGGCGCGTTCGCGATGCGATGATGGAGATCTATTCCAAGCTGTCGCCCTGGCAGAAGACGCAGGTCGCGCGCCACCCGTCCCGGCCGCATTTCCTCGACTATGCTGCGGAACTCTTTACCGAGTTCACGCCGCTTGCGGGCGACCGCAACTTCGCCAATGACGATGCGATCCAGGCGGGCCTCGCGCGGTTTCGCGGCGCGCCGGTCGCGGTGATCGGACAGGAAAAGGGCAACGACACCAAGTCGCGCATCAAGCACAATTTCGGCAGTCCGCGTCCCGAAGGCTATCGCAAGGCGGTCCGCGTCATGGAAATGGCCGACCGGTTCGGCCTGCCGCTGATCACGCTCGTCGACACCGCCGGCGCTTATCCGGGCGTCGGCGCCGAGGAGCGCGGCCAGGCCGAGGCGATCGCCCGGTCGACCGAAATGTGCCTCAACGTCAAGGTGCCGATCGTCACCGTTGTGATCGGCGAAGGCGGCTCCGGCGGCGCGATCGCGATTGCGACCGGCAACCGTGTCTATATGCTCGAGCATGCGATCTACAGCGTCATCTCGCCAGAGGGGGCGGCCTCGATCCTCTGGCGCGACTCGACGCGCGCCAAAGAAGCGGCCAGCAACATGAAGATCACCGCCGAGGATCTGAAGTCCCTCGGCGTCATCGACGGCATCATTCCCGAACCGGTCGGCGGCGCCCACCGCGACCCGCAGGCCGTCATCGGTCGCACCGGCACGGTCATTGCCGATGCGCTGAAGGAGTTGTCCGGACGCAATGGCGAAGAATTGCGCGCCGACCGCCGGCAGAAATATCTGAACATTGGCCGCAATCTCTGACCGGCGAGGTGCGGCGTGATCAGCGGCGGCCTTTCGCTTTAACCTCGTTCGGAGCCCAAGGTTAACCATTGCGATCAACTTGGCGCTCTCGACAACCGGAAATCGGGACTGTGGCCAAATCTTGGCCATATTCATGACGTCATGAGAAACGGCCGTTCGCAGGGGGCGCCTGCACGGTTAAGATTTCGTGAAGGATAATGACTTACTGATTCGTTGACACCTCTCCCTCGCGGAAGGGCGTGTACGGATGGAATCTGGCTAAAACGGGCCTTTGCCAATGCGTTTCAGGAATCTTGTTGCCACCGCCGTCATTGCAGCCGCGCTCGCCGGCTGCACCAACGAAACGCTCGATTCGGTCAATCTCTCCTCCGTCAAGAACAAGACCGAATACCAGCTGTCCGGCAAGATGGTCGGCAAGATGAAGGAACTGGGGATGCAGAAGACATCCCCGATCCTGTTGCGCATCTTCAAGGAAGAGGGAACGCTCGAGGTCTGGAAGGCGAATGCGTCGAGCCGCTTCCAGCTTCTGAAGAGCTACAAGATCTGCGCCTGGTCGGGCAAGCTCGGCCCCAAGGTGAAGGAAGGCGATCGTCAGGCGCCGGAGGGTTTCTATCCGCTCTATCCGCACCAGATGAATCCCAATTCGAACTACTATCTGGCGATCAATACCGGCTTCCCCAACACCTATGACAAGGCGAATGGCCGCAGCGGCACGCATCTGATGATCCACGGCGCCTGCTCATCGTCGGGCTGCTATTCGATGACCGACGAGCAGATCATCGAGATCTTCGCGCTCGCCCGCGACGCCTTCAAGGGCGGCCAGGAGAACGTCCAACTGCAGGCCTTCCCCTTCCGCATGACGGCCGAGAACATGGCCCGCCACCGGGACAATCCGAACATCGAATTCTGGAGGATGCTGAAGGTCGGCTACGACCAGTTCGAGGTGACCAAGCGCCCGCCGCAGGTCAATGTCTGCGAGAGGAAATACGTCTTCAACCAGGAGTCCGATGGCAGCTTCAACCCGGCCGGCCAGTGCCCCGCCATGTCGACGCCGCCGGCCTTGCAGGTGGCCATGGCGAATTTCGATAAGGACTACCAGCGCGACTATCAGAAGGCGCTGAGGAAATACGACGGCATGGTCTGGTACGAGCCGAGCGAAGCGGAACGCAAGGCGATCGTTGCCGAGCAGCGCAAGGGCCGCGAGCTTGCCTATGCGCCGACAGGCACATCGCTCGACGCCGGCAAGCTGATGAAGGTGAGCGATCTCGAGAAACGGCTCACTGCGCAGAAGGAGGCCGAAGAGGCCAAGCAGGCCGCGCTGATCCAGAAGGAAGCGCTGGAGAAGGCGACGCGCGACGGCAAGGCGGTGCCCGTGCCGCAGCAAAGCCCGATCGAACGCCCGGTTCAGCAGGCGGCGCTGCAGACGGCACCCGCTCGGAAATCCTTCTGGAACCTGTTTTCGAAGAGCGAGCCGGAAGCACAGGCGTCGGCACCCGTCAACGCGGCGCCCGCGGAGCCGAGCGCAGCTCAGGCGGCGGCTCAGCAGCCCGCCCCCGGTCAGCAGCAGACAGCCGCGCCGGCCGAGGCAGATCCTCAGGTGGCCACCGCCCCTGCAGCCGGCAGCGAAACGGCCCCGGCGGAACAGCCGCCGAAGAAGCGCCCGTTCTGGAAGATCTGGGGCAACTGATGCCGGACGAGTCAAGGATCGTCTATGATTTGAGGGGGCTGAAATGCCCCCTTCCCGTTTTGAAGACGCGCAAGCGCATGGAAACGATAGCGCCCGGCGGGCTCATCGAGGTCGAGACGACCGATCCCCTGGCGGTGATCGACATCCCGCATTTCTGCAACGAGGATGGGCACCGGCTCGAGCAGGCGGCATCGACCGCCGGCGGCCATCGCTTTCTCATTCGCAAGAAGACTTAGCCAATTGCCGCAAGCACGGCCCCGGCGCCGGCTTGCCTCAGCCTCGGCAGACCGGGCTCCAAGGTAATCGGAATTCTTGCTATCATCTCGAGCCGAGAGGGGGCGGTGGATGAACGAGGCGAATGACAATTTCCGAGACAGTTCCGGTGCGGTGGTACGGCCACCGATCGCCTGGGTTCTTGCGGTCGTGGCTGGGATCGTGTTCGACGCCGTCTTCCCTCTGCCGTTCCTGTCCCCGGACGTGCCCGCCGGTTGGCTGGGCGCCATCGTGTTTCTCGCCGGGCTGGCAATGCTGATCTGGGCGGCGGCGACCTTCCGTCGGGCGGGCACACATATCCAGACTGTCGAGCCGACGACAAAAATCGTCGAAGACGGGCCTTACCGCTACAGTCGCAACCCAATCTATATCGGCATGTTCGTCGGCCTGATCGGCCTCGCTCTCGCCTTCGACAGCCTGTGGCTCCTCTTCATGCTGGTGCCGTTCTACTTCGTCATCCGCAACGGGGTGGTGGCCCGCGAGGAAGCCTATCTCGAGCGCAAGTTCGGAGACCTCTACCGCGCCTACAAGACCCGCGTCCGTCGCTGGCTGTAGCGCGCAGAGAAAGGCGTATCGGCCTTCCGGCGGCCCACCCAGTCTTCCCTTTACCGGCGCCCGGCGCGAGCACGCCGCTGTCGACATGCCGCAAAATTCTGCAGGGAAAATCGCCTGATCGCGCATCTTCTATCCGGTTAGCGCGGAAGATTGGTGACGTCCCGTTGCTGCTCTGCTGAGCCGTCTGTATCCAACTGCCGATTGAAGCAGATTGGATGGGAAATCGTCGATGGCAACCTACAAGCGCGTCGCTTCCTCGAAGAATGCGGTCACCGACGGTGTGATCGGCGGCTACGCCTGGACGTCGAAGACGCTGACCTTCGGGTTCACCAAGCAGGACATCGACAAGAACGGCGTAGACGATTTCGCAGAGGGAGACTGGAAGGACTTCTATCGCGAGATGTTCGCCGATATCGCGGCCTGCATCAACGTGACCTTCCGCGAAACCGCGGCCGCCAATGCCACGCTGAAGCAGACGCTGCTCGACACCGGCGGCGGCGGCTTCTCCGGCGGACCGGGACCGACCGAAGATACGGTAACGACCGCCGTCGGCATCGACCCGAAGAGTGTGAAGGCAGCCGCCGACATCATTCGCCTCGGCACCTTCTCGGACGTCTGGCTGCACGAGATTGCCCATAGCCTCGGCCTCAAACACACGCATGACTCCTTGGCGGGACCAACCTTGCCCGGAGTCGCAGACGAGGACGACAAGGGCACGGGCCTGCTCAACTCGTCGATCTATTCGGTCATGGGCTATACCTACGCCTTCTGGGGCGAGGACAACCCGTTTACCTCGGCCAAGGATTTCGGAGCGACGCTGAACGCGCAGCCGGGCTCGCTCGGCGCAATCGATATCGCCGCGCTCCAGCACATGTACGGCGCCAAGGCCCACAACACCGGCAACGACCTTTATCGCTTCAGCGACGATGTCGACTTCAACCGCGGCTATACGACGCTATGGGACACCGGCGGCAATGACACGATCGCCTATACGGGCACCAGCCGGGCAAAGATCGACCTGCGTGCCGCGACGCTGAAGGCGGAGATCGGCGGCGGCGGCTGGCTTTCCACCTCGGAGACGCTGACCGGCGGGTTTACCATCGCCAACGGCGTGGTGATCGAAAACGCCAAAGGCGGCGCCGCGGCGGATATCCTGATTGGCAATGCTGCCGGCAACGTTCTCGACGGCGGCCGCGGGGCCGATCAGTTGCAGGGCCTCACCGGCAACGACACCTATATCGTCGACAACAGCGGCGATCGCGTGTCCGAGGCGGCTTCAGCCGGAACGGATCTGGTGAAGAGCAGCGTCTCCTTCACGCTGGGTGCCAATGTCGAGAGCCTTCTCCTGGCGGGCACCCTCGGCATAAATGGAACCGGCAACGGCCTCGCCAACAGGCTCACCGGCAATGCCGCCGCCAACATTCTGAGCGGCGGCGCCGGCAACGACACGCTGGATGGAGGCCAGGGGGCGGACAATCTGGTTGGCGGTTCGGGCAGCGACGCCTATATCGTCGACAACAAGGGCGACAAAGTCGTCGAAGCGGTGAATGCCGGGACCGACCTAGTGAAAAGCAGCATTTCCCTGACGCTTGCGGCCAATGTCGAGAACCTTGTCCTGACCGGTAACGCAAGCATCAGCGGCAAAGGCAACGCGCTCGCAAACGCGATCACCGGCAATGCGGCGGCCAACACGCTGGACGGCGGAGCCGGCAGCGATCTGCTCTCCGGGAATGCAGGCCGCGATCAATTCGTCTTCAGCACGGCGCTCGGCGCCAGCAATGTCGATCATATCCGCGACTTGTCGGCCATGGACGATACGATCGTACTGTCGAGCAAAATCTTCACGACATTGATGCCCGGCACTCTGTCGCCGGGTCTCTTCAAGGAAGTTGCGGCTGCAAAGGTCGATACAAGCGATCGGATTCTCTACGACAGCAGAACCGGCGCTCTCTTTTATGACGCCGATGGTTCGGCCGCGGGCAAGGCGGTGCAATTTGCCCATCTCGACAACAAGGCGGCAATTACCTCTGCCGACTTCTTCATCGTGTGACGATCTCGGCACTGCCGCGCTCGGGCGGCGGCATGATCAGAACTTCAGGCCGAGCACGGCCAGCGGATTGTCGGTAAGCGCCTGCGCATCCGGACGATCGACGCGCGGCTTGCCGGTGAAGGCGTCGAACAGATCGCGCACGAAATCCTCTTCGAGGCCCTTGGTGATCAGCACCATCCGTGTCCGGCGGTCGGACGGATCCGGCCAGGCGGCAAGCCGTTCGGGCGCGTGAAAGACAGATTGGACGCCGTGCAGAACCACCGGCCGCTCCGGCCTATCCGCGACGCAAACGATCGCCTTCATGCGCAACAGCTTCTCGCCGTGGGCGGAGCGCAGCAGATCGATGAACATTTCCAGCGCCATCGGCTCGATCGGTCGGTCATGAACGATGCTGAACGAACGGATATCGGAACCGTGGCGATTGACATCGTGATGATGGTGGTGGCTGTGGTGGCCGTGGTGGCCATGGCCGTGATGATGGTCATGATCGTGACCATTCCCTTTCTCGTCCTGCAGCCAGCGGCCGACATCGGCGACCTTGGTCGATGCGTCGTAGAGGCCGCAGGCGAACAGTTCGGCGCGGCCCGCCTCCTGCCCGTCGCCGTCGATGATCGGTGCGCGCGGATTGAGGTCCTTCAGAATATCGGAAAGCGCGTCGAGCTGCTCCTTGCTCGCCAGCCCCGTCTTGCTGATGACGAGCCGGTCGGCAACCGCGACCTGCTTCAGCGCCTCGACGTGGCCAGCAATCGTCTGCGCGCCATTGACCGCATCGACGACCGTGACCACGCCGTCGAGGCGAAAGTTCTGGGCGATGACCGGGTTGCCGAGCACCGATTGCAGCACCGGCGCCGGGTCGGCAAGGCCGGTCGTCTCGATGACGACGCGCTTCAGCGGCTTGATGCGGCCGGTCTGCATGCGATCCATCAGGTCGGCAAGGGTATCGACGAGCTCGCCGCGCACTGTGCAACACAGGCAGCCGTCGGAAAGCTCGATCACGCCGTCGCTCGACGACTCGACAAGCAGATGATCGATCGAGACATCGCCGAATTCGTTTATGATGACGGCCGTATCGGCAAGAGCCGGATCCTTCAGCAAGCGGTTCAGAAGGGTCGTCTTGCCCGCACCGAGGAAGCCGGTGAGGATCGACACCGGCACGACCGGCAATGGACCGTTCATGAAAGGACTCCGTTATAGACTTGGGCGAGATCCAGGCGGAAATCGCGCACGCATTCTCATCGCGCTCAGAAGCTGGGGCGTGGCACCGGAACCGGGACGTTGGCGATCTCGGCGACATCGCCCTGGCCGGCGACATCACTGCCCGCCTTGGCGGTCTTGTCGCCACTGCCCGGAATAAGCCCGGCGAAGGCAAGCTTCAGCGGACGGTTGAACTCGTGGATATAGGGCGACAGCAGCTTTTGCCGGCCGGCCTCGTCGCGGCCTTCGCTGCGGACCTTCGCCGCCTGCTTGGAGCAGATCTCCTTGCTGACGTCCGAAACCACTTCACGGCCTTCGCCGTAAGGCGCGATGGCGGTCAGCGACGGTTTTTCGGCCGCAGGGGTCGTCAGCGCCATTTGAAGAAGCCGGGCCGACTCGTCGGCGCGGGCGCCGAGGCTATCCTCGCCGAGCACCACCGATATGACGCTGCGGCCAGAACGGGTCGCCGACGATACCTGGTTGAAACCCGACGCGCAGATGAAGCCGGTCTTCATGCCGTCGGCGCCTTCGAAGCGGCCGATCAGCATGTTGTAATTTGCATAATCCTTCTTGCCGGTGGTGAAGCCTTCCAGCGAGAAATAGGACGCGTATTGCGGAAATTCGCGCTTCAGCGTGATCGCCAGAACGGCAAGGTCGCGCGCCGTCGTATACTGGCCCTGCCCCGGTAAACCGTTGGCATTGATGAAGTGCGACGAGGTCATGCCGATCCGCCGCGCTTCCGCATTCATTCGGTCGATGAAGGCCTGCTCCGATCCGCCGACCGTCTCCGCGATCGCCACGGCGACGTCATTGGCGGATTTGACGAGCATCATCTTCAGCGCGCTGTCGAGCGTCATCGCCTGCCCGGGCTTGTAGAACATCTTGCTCGGAGGCTCGGCCGCCGCATTCTTCGTCATGATCACCGGGCTTTCCAGCGTCAGCTGTCCGGCCTGGATCGCCCGAAACGTCGTATAGGCCGTCATCAGCTTGGTCAGCGAGGCCGGATACCATTTCTGGAAGATGTCCTGATGCTCATAGACTTTGAGAGTTGCGACATCGACGACGAGCCGCGGATTGGCCGACGCCGGAAGCGCCGCCGCCAATGCCGCACAAACACCGGCGAGAACGCCCACCGCGCCTGCCCTGTTGCGCATCAGAAGTCGAACTGTCACCACTACCTTAACCTCGAATTTCCGCAGTTGCCTCGTATCGTCCGGCTATTTAGCCTATATGGCAAGGAGATGGCAAAGCCATTCCGCCTGCCCGTCCACCGAACAGACCCACAGGGAAGCATCATGCCGATATTGAACCGCGCCGCCGAACTCCAGAACGAAGTGACCGAGTGGCGGCGCCATCTGCACATGAACCCGGAGCTCCTGTTCGCGGTGGAAAATACGGCAGCCTTTGTCGAAAAGAAACTGAAGGAATTCGGCGTTGACGAGATCGTGACCGGCCTCGGCCGCACCGGCGTCGTCGGTCTCATCCGCGGCAATCTGGGCCCCGGTCGGACCATCGGGCTCAGAGCCGACATGGACGCCTTGCCGATCACCGAGACCAGCGGCCAGGCGTGGTCCTCGACCACCCCCGGCAAGATGCATGCCTGTGGCCATGACGGCCACACGGCCATGCTGCTCGGTGCGGCGAAATACCTCGCCGAGACGCGTAACTTCGCCGGCAGCGTCGCCGTCATATTCCAACCGGCGGAGGAAGGCGGCGGCGGCGGCAACGAGATGGTCAAGGACGGCATGATGGAACGCTTCACCATCGAGGAGGTCTACGGCATGCACAATATGCCGGGCATGCCGGTCGGCCATTTCGGCAGCCGCGTCGGGCCGATCATGGCCTCGACGGACGAGTTCACCATCACCATCAAGGGTCGCGGCGGCCATGCGGCGCAGCCGCACAAGACCATCGATCCGATCGCCATCGGCGCCCAGATCGTCAGCGCGCTGCAGACGATCGCCTCGCGCACCGTCGACCCGCTTGCCTCGATCGTCGTCTCCGTCACCAAGTTCAATGCCGGCTTCGCCCACAACGTCATTCCGGAACAGGCAGTCCTGGCCGGCACGGTTCGCGCGCTGACCCCTGAGGTGCGCGACACCGGCGAGGCGCGCATCCGCCAGATCGCCGAAAGCATTGCCGGCGCCTATGGCGCGACCGTCGACGTCTGGTACGGCCGCAACTATCCGGTCACCGTCAACCATGCCGAAGAGACCGGCCACGCGCTTGCCGTCGCCGCGGCGGTCGCCGGCCAAGGCAACGTCAATGCCGGGCTTGATCCGATGATGGGCGGCGAGGACTTCTCCTACATGCTGCTTGCCCGGCCCGGCGCCTTCGTCTTCATCGGCAACGGCGAATCCGCCGGCCTCCACCATCCCGCCTACGACTTCAACGACGAAGTGATCCCGCACGGGATTACCTATTGGGTGAAGCTCGCCGAAGCGCGGCTCGCCGCCTGAGAGACGCGAGCGGGGGCGGGCAGATGCACCAGATCGACAAGACCGACCGCCGGATCCTCAATATCCTGCAGGCCGACGGGCGGATCACCAATCTCGAACTGGCGGACCGCATCGGCCTCTCGCCGACCGCGACGAGCGAGCGGCTGCGGCGGCTCCTGAAAGAAGGCTACGTATCCGGGTTCGGCGCGCGCCTCGATCCGCATAAGCTCGGTTTCGGATTGCTGGTCTTCATCGAGGTGATGCTCGACAAGACGACGCCGGAAGTCTTCGACCAGTTCGCCGCCGCCATCAAACAGGCGCCTGCGGTGCTCGAATGTCACATGGTCGCCGGCGGCTTCGACTACCTCGTCAAGACCCGTTTCGAGGACATGACCGCCTACCGCAATTTCCTCGGCCAGGTGCTTTGGACGCTGCCGGGCGTCAAGGAGACGCGCACCTATGCGGTGATGGAGGAGATCAAGAACGACGGGCCGCTGCCGCTTGTTTGACGGCAGCGGCTCATCAGATCATGCCTTGATCGAAGCCATGTCGATCACGAAGCGATAGCGCACGTCGCTCTTCAGCACCCTCTCATAGGCGGCGTTGACCTCCTCCATCCGGATTGTCTCGATCTCCGAGACGATGCCGTGCTCGCCGCAGAAATCCAGCATCTCCTGGGTCTCCTTGATCGAGCCGATCATCGAGCCGGAAATGCTGCGCCGCGCCGGCACCAGCGAGAAGGCATGCACCGGCACCGGCTTCTCGGGAATCCCCACGACCACGAAATCGCCGTCGACCTTCAGCAGGTTGAGATAGGCATTCCAGTCGATCTCGGTCCCGACCGTGCAGATGATCAGATCAAAGTTTCCGGCCAGTTTCTCGAAGGTCTGCGGATCGTTCGTTGCATAATAGTGGTCGGCTCCGAGTTTCAGCCCGTCTTCCTTCTTCGAAAGGCTCTGGCTGAGGACGGTGACCTCCGCACCCATCGCATGGGCGAGCTTGACGCCCATGTGGCCGAGACCGCCCATTCCGACGATCGCCACCTTCTTTCCGGGCCCTGCCTTCCAGTGGCGGAGCGGCGAATAAAGGGTGATGCCGGCGCAGAGCAGCGGGGCGGCCGCGTCGAGCGGCAGGTTCGCAGGGATCGAGAGGACATAGCCCTCCTTGACGACGATGTGATCCGAATAACCGCCCTGGGTGGGGGTCTTCCCATCGGCCTCGACACCGTTATAGGTCACGACCAGGCCGGGCATATAATGTTCGAGATCGAGATCACGGGTCGCACAGGTCGTGCAGGAATCGACGAAGCAGCCGACGCCGACCCGGTCGCCACGCTTGAACTTGGTGACCTTGGAGCCGACCGCCCGAACGATGCCGACGATTTCGTGGCCGGGCACCATCGGGAAGGTCGAGTTCCCCCATTCATTGCGGGCCTGGTGGATGTCGGAGTGGCAGACGCCGCAATATTGGATGTCGATGACGACGTCGTCGTCGCGCGGTTCGCGACGTTCGAAGGTGAAAGGGGCGAGCGGCTGCGATGCGTCCGTTGCCGCATATCCTCTTGCGATGGCCATGGGGTCTTTCCTTCATGTCTGGGAATAGCGCGCCGCGCGGAGGCATGGACCTCGGGCGGCAAGGCGGACTATGCTGTTCCCGTACGACACTGCGTTAGTGCGATCCTGCAAAGTTTTTGCACAATCCTGCAAGAATGAGAGAACGGCGTTGCGCCGCAACGTCCTCCTCCTATCTGTGCCCCATCTCGCAAGCCCCAAGCACCGGAAAGAATACCGAAGATGTCAGATATGCAACGGACGCCGCGCCAGGAGATGATCGAGATCATTGCCCGGATTGCCGGGGTGGACGGCGATCACCCGACGATCGTTCCGGGCCTCAGCGTTCATCGCCATTCAAGCTCCGCCAAGCCGAATTGTGCCGCCTACAAGCCGAGCCTGGCAATCATCGTCCAGGGAGCCAAACGCGTCCTGCTCGGCGGGGAGCTGTTCGTCTATGGCGCTTCGGACTATCTGCTGACCTCGATCGACCTGCCGGTCCTGTCGCAAATTTCCTTGGCTTCCAGCGAAGAACCCTATCTCAGCATGAATTTCCAGATCGATACGGCGAAGATTCCGGGACTTCTCGACAGGGTCGGCGACCAGACGGCAAGGTCACCCGCTTCGCCGCGGGGCATGACGGTCAACAAGCTGACTGCGGAGCTGGAAGACGCGGCGCTGCGCCTGCTGCGGCTCCTTGAGCGCCCCGCCGAGATGCCCGTCCTGTTGCCCCTCATCGAACAGGAAATCCTCTATCGGCTGCTGATGGGGCCGCATGGCGCGAGGCTTCGGCAGATGACGACCGCTGAAAGCCAGCCGCACCAGATCGGCCGGGCCGTCGCCTGGCTGAAGGAGCACTATTCCCGCCCGCTCCGCATCGACGACCTGGCAAGCCGGGTCAGTATGAGCGTCTCCTCGCTCCACCATCATTTCAAGGCGATCACGGCGATGAGCCCGCTGCAATACCAGAAGCAGCTCCGCCTGCAGGAGGCCCGGCGCCTGATGCTGGAGGAGCGCCTCGACGCGGGCGATGCCGGTCATCAGGTCGGCTATGACAGCCAGTCGCAGTTCAGCCGCGAATATGCGCGCCACTTCGGCGAGCCGCCGATGCGCGACATCGGCCGGGTTCGCCGAAGCCTCGTCGATCTTTTGACCGGTGAGCCGGAACTGCTGAGCGAGGGATAGGCTGCTACCACCCCTCCTCCAGCACCTTTGCCAGCATGTCGGCAAAGAAGTCGGCACTCTCGCGGCTGAGGCAGAGCGGCGGCTTGATCTTCAGCACATTGAGGTGGTCGCCGGTCGGCTGCATGATGACGCCGAGGTCGAGCAGACGGTCACAGATCGCCGCCGTCTCCTCCGTCGCCGGCTCCAGCGTCCCGCGGTCGCGGACGAATTCCACGCCGAGATAGAGCCCCATGCCGTGGACTGCACCGACGATCGGGAATCGCTGACCGAGCGCTTGCAACCGCTCCTTGAGGTGATCACCCACCGTGCGGGCGTTCTCCTGCAGTGCCTCGTCATGCAGGATGTCGAGCACGGTCAGCCCGACGACGGAGCTCACCGGGCTGCCGCCGGCGGAAGAGAAGAAATAGCCCTCCTTCTCGAGCGCCTCGGCGATTTCGCGGCGGGTAATCACCGCACCGAGCGGGTGGCCATTGCCCATGCCCTTGGCGACGGTGATGATATCCGGCACGACCCCCTGTTCCTCGAAGCCCCAGAAATAGTGACCGAGCCGGCCGTAGCCGACCTGCACTTCGTCGGCGATGCACACGCCGCCGCGCGCCCTGACCATCTGATAGACTGCTTCGAGATAACCGGGCGGCAGCGGGATGCCGCCGGCATTGCCGTAGACGGTTTCGCAGATGAAACCGGCGAGGCCCCCGCCCTTCTCATCCAGTTCCTCAAGCTTTGCCGCGACCGCCCCGACATAGTCGCCGGCCGAGCTTTCGCCGCGATAAGGGCCGCGATAGGTGTTCGGCGAGACGACCGGTTGCACCCATTCCGGCCGCGTGGTGAGCGCCTGCGGATTGTCGGCGATCGAGGTCGAGACCGCGTCGCTTGCGACCGTCCAACCATGATAGGCCTCCAGCAGCGAAAGCAGATTGCGCGCGCCGGAATAGGCCCAGGCGAGGCGGATGGCGAGGTCGTTCGCCTCCGAGCCGCTGTTGACGAGAAAGACCGTATCGAGCCCTTCCGGCGCAAGAGCGGTAAGCCGCTCGGAGAACTCGGCGACGGCCGCGTAGTGGAAGCGGGAATTGGTGTTGAGCAGCGACCATTGCCGTCCGACCGCAGCGGAGAGGCGCGGATGGCCGTGCCCGACAATGGTGACGTTGTTGACCATGTCGAGATAGGCCCGCCCCTCGACGTCGAAGAGATGCTCCTTCCAGCCGCGCTCGATCTGCGGCGGCTCGCGGTAATAGTTCTTCTGCGGCCGCGCGAAATGGCGCTGCCGTCGATCGAGCAGCGCCGCCGCTTGCGGCGGCGGCGCATCGCAATCGAAACCGAGGATTGGCCCCGGCGACGGAGAGAGCCTGCGCCAGGCCTCCGCCTGATGCGGGGCCGCGAAAGGCGGCGGGTCGATTTCCGCGGCGGTACAGAATTGCACGCGCATGAAGCCGAGCGCTGAAGCGTCGCCGGGGACCGTGCCGATCCGGTCCCCTGCCTCGACGCTCCCATCTTCAAGTCTTGCCGGCTCGATCCCCAGCAGATGGAGGTGGAGGCCATGCGTCGAAAGAATCAGCCTGCCGCCGCGCTGGTGCAGCTGGCCGGCAAAGGGGGCATGAACTGCGGTTTGCCCGTGCAGGCAGAGGTCGACGTGGAGGGCGAGCGTCTGGGGAGGCTTGGCCTGGAGGAGCCGTGTTTCCGTCAGGCGGAATTCGCCGTAGCGGGTCGCGGCCGTGCCGGCCGCCCGCGCCGCCGACTGAAGGAGCAGCGCCTCGGTATCCTCATAGTGCCAGCGGTCGGCGGGCAGATGCGGCCCGAGCAGCGACAGGTCGACGATGCCGACCCGGTGAGTGTCGATGTCCGGCAACAGGCGGCCAGTCTCCGGCAGGGCGGGCGATGCCTCCTCCTTGCCGATCGCCTGATGGATGGCGTGATCCATGAGCTCGAAGGGGACGGAGACCGCGACATCGAAGATTTCGCGCTCATGCGCGGCATTTCCCTGCACATAGGCATTCTCCGGCTCGATCTCGAGCTGCCGTGCCGAGCTCGCGACGAGAATGCCGGCGCGCGCGACGATCAGCGGCCAGAGCGCCTTGATTTCCGCCTCGGTCAGCGGGCAGACGGCATGGAACGCCGTGACCGCGGGCAGGATGCGGAAAGGATCGCCATCGGCGTGGTGAAGCAGCGACGCACAGGTGACGGCAAGTTCGGCGACTAGCCAGCCTTGGATCACGTCGCCGAAATCGATGATGCCCTCGGGCATCAGGCGGCCGCCCTTCTCCGCCCTGCTCACCACATTGTCGTCGGTGACATCGTGATGGATCGCCTGCAGGCGCAGCTCCGGCATCAGCGGCTGCACGCGGCGCATCGCCCCCACCATCGCCTCGGCGATGCGCTTGCGCAAATCGACATCGGTCATCGCCGAAAGCAGCTGGAGCGCCACCGGACCGGCCCGTCGGAGATCCCATTGCAGCTGCCGGACGAGCCCCGGATGGTCGAAGTCCGCGAGTGCCACGGCGAGCCGGCCGGCGAGGTCGCCAAGGGCCGAGACCGTTTCTGCCGACAGGTGTTTGCGGCGCGTAAGCGGCGTTCCCTCGAGAAAGGTCAGCAGCCGGAACTGGTAGATAACGTCGCGCACGGCGGCGCTGACGATCTCTTCGCCATCGCCTGCCGGGATGACCCGCGGCACCATCGGCGCGTTGGTCTTGGCGCCCACATGGCGCAACGCCGCGTTTTGGGCATCGAGTTCGACGCGCTCATATTCCGCCCTCGCTATCTTCAGCACGAAGCGGCCCTCGCCGGTATCGACGCGATAGTTGCGGTCCTGCTGGCTGCCGAGTTCGGTAACATCCTCGGAGATGCCGTAATGCTCGAGCAGGATCGCCTTTGCCTCGTCCACCGACACGTCGGGCCTTGCGAGCTCAGTGCGGCGTTTCAGCGAGTCCTCTTCCATCATTCCGCTCCCGTCCGTCTCAAGGCTTCTTACGATGAAACGCCTTCGAGGCGATAGCGCGTGCCGGGATAGATGAGCCGCGCGACCGTGACATTCCTGTTTTCCGACCAGGTCCGGCGGCGGATCATCAGGCAGGGTTCGTTGCGGCCGATCGAAAGCAGCTTGCACTCCCAGGGCTGCGGCAGCACTGCCTCGACGACCTGTTCGGTGCGGGTGATCGGCGCCACCAGCGTCAGATAGGCGTTCGGCGTCGTGCTCACGAAATCCTGCTGCAGATAGTCGGGGCAGATCACCGGATTGACGAAACGATCCTCGAGCTGGATAGGCATGCCGTTTTCCGCGTGAACGATGATCGAGTGGAAGACCCGCGCCCCGGTCGAGAGCCCCAGCGCACCGGCAATGTCGGGGTTTGCCGATATCTCCTCGAGACGATCGATGCGAGAGCTGTGACGATGACCCCGCTCGCGAATCTCATCGGCGATGTTGCGGACTTCGAGCAGCGCCGTGCTGCCCTTGTGAGGCGCGACGAAGGACCCGACACCTTGCACCCGGGTGATGGCGCCCTCGCTTGCCAGCTCGCGCAAGGCGCGGTTCGCGGTCATGCGGCTGACCCCGAGATCGGCAACAATGTCGTTTTCGGAGGGGATGCGATGATGCTCCGGCCACTCGCCGCTTTCGATGCGGCTGCGGATGAACTGCTTCACCGCCTCATAGCGCGGGATGGGTCCATCCTCGAAGGCGGATGCGTCGCTTTTGCGCTCCATTGATGGCATAGAATGCTCCGTTCGTCGATGCCGGACCGACATGCGACCGGCGACCACGACTTGTTTTCGACGATTTTCAGGTTGCGCGCCACCAGAAAATATCTATAGTTCCATATACAACCACGTACAGGGAGGAAGCGATGTCTGCCTTTTCCGCTCACCGGCTCTTTGCCGAGCAGGCGCTTCTGTCGACCGGTTGGGCGGAGAACGTGATCATTTCCCTCGACAGTGACGGATGGATTGCCGCCGTCGAAACGGCCCAGGCGCCGGCAGCGGGCGACGAACGCATCGCCGGCCCCCTTGTCCCGGCCGTGCCGAACCTGCATTCCCATGCCTTTCAGCGCGCCATGGCCGGCCTTGCCGAAGTGGCCGGTAGCGGCGACGACAGCTTCTGGACATGGCGCGAGACCATGTACCGCACCGTCGGCCTTGTCGATCCGGACGATGTCGAGGCGATCGCCGCGAAGCTTTATGTGGAAATGCTGAAGGGTGGTTTCGGTCGCGTCGTCGAATTCCACTATCTTCACCACCAGGAGGGCGGCACCCCCTATGCCGATCCGGCGGAGATGTCGCTGCGAATCCTCAACGCTTCGCACCGCGCCGGCATCGGCCTCACGCACCTGCCGGTCTTCTATGCCCATGCCAATTTCGGCGGCATGGAGCCCAATCCGGGCCAGCGCCCATTCCTTCACGATCCGGATCGCTTTCTTGCCCTGCTCGAACGGCTGGTTCCGGCGAGCGCCGAGGCCGGCGCCGAGCTCGGCTATGCCATCCATTCCCTCCGCGCCGCCACGCCCGACGAGATGCGAACGATCCTCGGGTCGGCACCGGTTTCCGGACCGATCCACATCCACGTCGCCGAACAGACCCGGGAGGTCGAGGATTGCCTCGCCTGGAGCGGCCGTCGCCCGGTCGAGTGGCTGCTCGACGAGATGCCGGTCGACAAGCGCTGGTGCGCCATTCATGCGACGCATATGACGGCGGAGGAAACCAAGCGGCTGGCGAAATCGGGAGCGGTTGCCGGCCTCTGCCCGGCGACCGAGGCGAATCTCGGCGACGGCATCTTCCTAGCCACCGATTTCCTGGCAGCCGGAGGACGCCTCGGCATCGGCACCGACAGCCATGTGGCGACCAGCGTCGCGGAAGAATTGCGGCTTCTCGAATACGGCCAGCGGCTGCGCGACCGCAGGCGCAACCGGCTCGCCGCTCCCGGCGCCTCGGTTGGCAGGACGATCTTCGAGGCCGCACTCGCCGGCGGTGCCCAGGCCGCCGGCCTCGGTTCGGCGGGCATTCAGGTCGGCACGCGAGCGGACCTTGTCGTGCTCGACGGCGCCAATCCCTATATCGCCGCTGCAAGCGGCAATCAGATTCTCGACCGCTGGCTCTTTGCGCTTGGCGGCGAGACGGTCCGCGACGTCATGGTGGCGGGCGAATGGAAGATCCGCAATGGACGCCATGACCGGGAGGAAGACATAGACCGCGCCTTCGCGCGGGTTCTGACCAAGCTGAAATAGCAATCCAGTCGACGATCAAAAAAGGGGAATGCGCATGTCGATCAGCACAATTAAACTCACTTTCGCCGCCGCCGGCCTGATGCTTGCGGCTTCTGCGAGCACGGCGAATGCCTCCTATTGCGGCGACGGAAAGACCGTGACCTTCGCCGGCATTGATTGGGAAAGCGGCGCCTTCATCACGGAAGTCATGAAGACGATCCTCGCCAAGGGCTACGATTGCCAGGTGGATTCCATCCCCGGCAATTCCGTGACGCTCGAACAGGCGACCGCCAACAATGACGTCCAGATTTTTGCCGAGGAATGGCTCGGCCGCTCGGACATCTGGAACAAGGCGGTCGAGGAAAAGAAGGTGGTTGCTGTCGGCAAGACCTTCGTCGGTGCCAGCGAAGGCTGGTTCGTGCCGGACTATGTCGTCCACGGCGATCCCGCTCGCAACATCGAAGCCAAGGCGCCGGATCTCAAGAGCGTCTCTCAGCTTTCCGACCCGAAGCTCGTCGAAGTCTTTGCCGACCCGGAGGAGCCGTCCAAGGGACGCTTCCTGAATTGCCCCTCCGGCTGGACCTGCGAGGGTGTCAGCACCGCCAAGCTCGAGGCTTACAAGCTCGGCGAGGCTTATGTGAACTTCCGCCCCGGCACCGGCACGGCGCTCGATTCGGCTATCACCTCGGCCTATCTCCAGGGCGAGCCGATCCTCTTCTACTACTGGTCGCCGACCGCCATCATGGGCAAATTCAAGCTCGTCCAGCTTGAAGAGCCGGCTTACAACGAGGCTTGCTGGAAGGAACTGAGCAGCGCCAATGGCAAGCGCGACCAGGGCTGCGCCTTCCCCTCGGTCGATGTCGCCTATGGCGTGAACAGCACCTTCGCTTCGGAGGCTCCGGAGATCATCGCTATCCTCGAAAAGGCGACCTTCCCGCTCGAAGCGGTCAACGGCAGCCTTGCCTATATGGCCGACAACAAGGTCGATGCCGCCGCTGCCGCCGCGGAATTCCTGAAAGCCAAAGCCGACGTCTGGGGCAAGTGGGTCTCCGAAGAGGCCCGCGGCAAGATCGAAGCGAGCCTCAAGTAAGACGAGCTGAACTCCGTCTGCGTTCGCCGCGCCTTACCCTTCGATCATGGTGAGGCGCGGCGCCTGCAATCTGCCAAGGTGCCCGCGGACAGGCGGCGATGATCGCCGGCGGCTATCCGAGCAAGGATTTTTCCGATGTTTCCGGACTCTCTTAATCTTTCGATCCGCGCCCCGGTGAATGAGTTCATCCAGGCGCTCGTCACGAACTACGGCTGGGTGTTCAAGGCGATCAGCGGCGTCATCCTGAAGGCCGTGCTGTTCATCGAATGGATCCTGCGTGGCCTGCCCTGGTGGCTGGTGATTCTCGCCTTCATGGCGCTTGCCTGGCAGAGTTCGAAGCGCTGGACGCTGACGCTTGCCGTCGGTGCGCTGCTTCTCGCCGTCGGCGTGCTGGGCCTCTGGGACCTGACGATGCAGACGCTGGCCCTGATGCTGATGGCGACCATCGTCTCGGTGGTGATCGGAGTGCCGATCGGCATCCTGGTCGCCAAGAGCCGCATCGTGCGCAACGTCACCCTGCCGGTCCTCGACGTCATGCAGACCATGCCGAGCTTCGTCTATTTGATCCCGGCGCTGATGCTTTTCGGTCTCGGCAAGGTGCCGGCGATCCTCGCCACCATCATCTATGCGGTGCCGCCGCTGATCCGTCTGACCGATCTCGGCATCCGCCAGGTCGACGGCGAAGTTGTCGAAGCGGCAACCGCCTTCGGCGGCAGCCCGACGCAGATCCTGTTCGGCGTCGAGTTACCGCTCGCGACCCCGACCATCATGGCCGGCCTCAACCAGACGATCATGATGGCGCTGTCGATGGTCGTCGTCGCCTCGATGATCGGCGCGCGCGGCCTCGGCGAGCAGGTGCTGAACGGTATTCAGACGCTCGACGTCGGCAAGGGGCTCGAGGCCGGCATCGGCATCGTCATTCTCGCAATCGTGCTCGACCGCATCACCCAGGGCTTCGGCAAGCCCCGGACGGAGGACGCCCGCAATGGCTGATATCGAAATCCGCAACGTCTACAAAATCTTCGGACGGGACGCGAAGAAGGCTCTCGCCATGGCGAAGGACGGCTTGGTCAAGGCCGACATCCTTGCCCGCTCCGGCTGCAGCGTTGGTCTCAACGATGTCAGTCTCAAGATCGGCGCCGGCAAGATCTTCGTGATCATGGGGCTTTCCGGGTCTGGCAAGTCGACGCTGGTGCGCCACATCAACCGGCTGATCGAGCCGACGAGCGGCGAGGTCCTGTTCGACGGCAGCAATATCCTCGATCTCGACGCAAAGGCGCTGCGCGCCTTCCGCATGCGCCGCGTCAGCATGGTGTTCCAGAGCTTCGCGCTGATGCCGCACCGGACCGTGCTGCAGAACGTCGTCTACGGACAGCGCGTGCGCGGTGTTTCGAAAGCCGATGCTCGCGAGATCGGCATGAAATGGATCGAGACGGTCGGCCTTTCAGGCTATGACGCGAAGTTCCCGCACCAGCTCTCGGGCGGCATGAAGCAACGCGTCGGCCTGGCGCGGGCGCTCGCCGCGGACACCGACGTGATCCTGATGGACGAGGCCTTCAGCGCCCTCGATCCGCTGATCCGCGCCGATATGCAGGATCAATTGCTGCAACTGCAGCAGAACCTTGCAAAGACCATCGTCTTCATCACCCACGATCTCGACGAGGCCCTGCGTATCGGATCCGAGATTGCGATCTTGAAAGACGGTCAGGTCGTGCAGGTCGGCTCGCCCAGTGATATTCTCGATAATCCGGCAAACGACTATGTCGCGCGCTTCGTCCAGCGCCGGCAGGGAAGACCCGAGAAGCATGATTGAAACGATCACCATCGATGGTTCGCTGACGTGGAGAGAGATCGCCGCCGTTGCCGACGGTGCGCGCTTCGCCCTGTCCGAGCGGACGCGTCAGCGGATCATCGATGGCCGGCGGATCGTCGATGCGCTGGTCGAGCGAGGCATCCGCGGTTACGGCATCAATACCGGCGTCGGTGCGCTTTGTGATGTCGTCATCAGCCGCGAGAACCAGGAGGCCCTGTCGCGTAACATCATTCTGAGCCACGCCTGCGGCGTCGGCGAGCCGCTCGGGCGGGCCGAAGCCCGTGCCGTGATGGCAGCGCAGATCGCCAATTTTGCGCATGGCTACTCCGGCGTTCGCATCGAGACCGTCGAGGCGCTGCTTGCCCTTCTGAATGCGGATATCATTCCGCACATCCCCTCGCGCGGGTCGGTCGGTTATCTCACGCACGCTGCCGCGATCGGGCTCGTTCTGATCGGTCATGGCACGGCCGCGCACGGGGCCGAAAAGCTCACCGGCGCGGAGGCGATTGCCCGCATCGGGCTGGAGCCCTTGCGGCTCGAAGCGAAGGAGGGTCTCAGCCTCGTCAACGGCACGCCTTGCGCCACCGGCCAGGCGGCGCTGGCGCTGGCCCGCACGGAACGGCTCTTCGGCTGGGCCGACGTGGCCGCGGCGCTGACCTATGAGAATCTCGGCAGCCAACCGGAGCCCTTTGCCGAGGCACCCCTGGCACTACGCCAATCGCCGGGTCTTCAGGCGGTCGGCAAGACCTTGCGCCGCTGGCTCGCCGAAAGCCCGATGCTCGCGGAGACAGCCGGCAGCCGCACGCAGGATCCTTTAAGTCTGAGAGCCGTACCGCAGGTGCATGGCGCGGCCCGCGACTCCTTCTCCCAGGCAGCCGAAATCGTCGACTGGGAACTTGCGAGCGTTACCGACAATCCGGCCGTTTCCGGTTCGCCGGAGAACCCCCAGGTCCACTCACAGGCGCATGCCGTCGGAGCTGGACTCGGACTTGCGATGGACAGTCTCGCCGTCGCCGCCGCGGAAGTCGCCGCGATTTCGGAGCGCCGCATCGACCGTTTGGTCAACCCGCTGGTGAGCGGTCTTCCGGCCTTCCTTGCCGATGACAGCGGCGTCTCCTCCGGTTTCATGATCGCGCAGTACACTGCCGCGGCCCTCGTCGCCGAGAACCGCCGGCTGGCTGCGCCGGCAAGCCTTGACGGCGGCATCACCTCGGCGCTGCAGGAGGACATCCTGACCCATGCCACGCCCGCCGCATGGAAGGTCCTTTCGATCCTCGACAATCTCGAACGGATCGTCGCGATCGAATTGCTGGCGGCGGCCCAGGCCTATGACAAGCAGCCCAAAACGCGCGGCAGGGCGCCGCGCACCGATGCTCTTTATGGCCGCATTCGCGGAGCAATCTCAACCTATGCAGACGACCGGCCGATGAACGAGGACTTCGACCGGATGCGCGACCTCATGCGAGGAGTGGCACCATGAAAATCCTGCGTTCAAACGACTACAGGCACATGCCCTGGAAGAACGGCGGCGGCGAGACCATCGAAATCGCCGTGTCGCCGGATCGCGCGCCGCTTTCCGATTTCGACTGGCGCGTCAGCATGGCGACGGTTGCCAATGACGGCCTGTTTTCCAGCTTTCCCGGCATCGACCGGACCCTCTCCATCCTCGAGGGCGCCGGCATGACGCTCTCGATCGAGGGCCGGCCGCCGAAGCTGTTGACGACGGCCGACGCCCCCGTCTCCTTCCCTGCCGATGTTGCGACCTCGGCCAAGCTCGCGAATGGCCCGATCACCGACCTGAATGTGATGAGCCGCCGGCAGACGCTCCGGCACCGGGTGCGAAAGCTCCATGTCGAGCACTCGCAGCCGATCACCTCGCACGCCCGGGAACTCATCCTTTTCTGCCACCGCGGCAGCGTCGCGCTGTCGACCGAAGGCGTCTCTGCGACGCTGCACGCGCTGGACACCGCAGTCCTTCAGCAGCCCGTCGCCGTCACGCTTTCGGCCGACATCGCCTCGGAAGTCTTTCTTGTCGAGATCAGCTCCGCTTAGAGCACCAGGGCGTAGCGGATCGCACCGAAAAGCAGCAGTATAGCGCCCAGCGCCATCATTGCCACCCCGGGCCAGTTCCGCGTCAGCCCGAGGAATCGCAGGCTTTGATGTCCGGGTTCCAGGGTCTGTGGATCATTGTCGAGGGGATGCGGCGGCTCGCTCAGCCGCCTTCGGCCAAGCGCTTCCCATGTCATGACGAGAACGCCGCAGATAAACAGGAATGCACCGGCGAGGACTGGCCACACGCGCTTGCTCCGCAATCCACTGCGCGATCACGCCTCAGCGTGTGCGCGTTTGAGGACGCACGACATTCATCTGCAGCTCATGGGCCGAAGCATATCTGCCGAGCACCTTGATCAGGCGCTGCTCCTCGGCCTTGTGAAGGCCGGTTCGCCTGCAGTACTCCGCCACGTCCCAGACATGCTTGGCATCGGTTCTTTCGAGCTTGCGGATGTCCATGTGTCTCATTCTACACCTCCCACCTCTAGCGAGAAAACGTCGCCACGCCGGTTTTGGTTCCGCCGCTTCGGCAAGGGACCGAATGCGCGTCATGCGCTCCCATTCGCGCCTGAGACGGCGTTTTCCGCGTCCCTCGCTTGCGTGCCCTCTTGCATGCAGTCGCGGCGAACGTCCTTCAGGTCCTGCTCGTCGAGATTCTCGATCCCGATGAAGCAGTTCTCGGCGTCACTCACGCGGATCAGCTCGTCGATTTTGGCCTGCAGCGCGACACCGTCGCGATTCTGGGAATTCTGAAGCACAAAGACCATCAGGAATGTCGTGATCGTCGTGCAGGTATTGACGGCAAGCTGCCATTTTGCCGAGAAATCAAAGAGCGGACCGCAAATTGCCCAGATGACGATCGCAGAGAACGCGACGGCGAAAGTGAACGGCCTTCCGGCGAGCTCCGAAATTCGCTTCGAGAAACGAGTAAAGAATGGCTGCATCTGGCGCGCTCCTTCCGAAACCCGCCAACGCGGCGCCGGCCTGCTTGGTTCCTGCCAGCGAGGATTACGCCCAGCCGGCACGAGGGGAACAAATCGGACTGCCTGCCGTTCAGCTCAGAGCGCATCGCGTTCGAACGCACTTAGACGATGCACCTGGCTCTCCGTTCTTTGGATGTCGTCATCCCCAGACCGAAGGCTTAGCAATTTCAGGACGGAAGAAGGTTCCCGATGCCTCAGAAAGACAATAAGCTTCAGAAACTGACCCTGATGCTCGGCCAGACTGTCGCCGCAATGCGTGTCAACGAGATGGTGACATGCCGGTTGCTGCACTGGATTGCAGCGCAGACGGACGACCCGCAGCGTTTCATTGCAGAGGCCATGGAGGACATGCGAGAAGAACTGCGGAGTGCGGCCGGGGCCGATGGCAGCCGGGTCACGGCGGAGGCGGCCAAGGATGCTCTGGACTATCTCGACAACTTGGCCACCGAGATGTCGGCTCCCAGAAGCAGCAATCGCAAGTCCGGCGAGACCAAAGGCCTCTCGCCGCTGGACGGATATCGCTTCCCCTCGTTCACAACCGCCCAGGACGGGCGGTTGAACGCCGCCGCCCCGTCCCGTGATCGCTGAGAGTATGCCGGGGCGCCCGGCATCTCTTGCCATTTCGCCTCATTGCGCCCCATGGTGGGGCACGGATTTTGGCGCCTCTTCCAGGAATGTGTAAGGCCCCTCGGGGCATTTGACGTCCGGATTGACCGGGTGGAACAGGCCGAGCGGGTTCGGCTTGAATATCCAGGCATGCAGATCGTAATGATGCAATTGCGCCGGTAGAAGCGGCTCATGGCCCTCCATCGGCCCGTCGAAAGGCTGCCCGAACAGCTCGGGCTTCGACTTGATGCCGGTGGCGAGCGGGATCAGCCACTCGACGGCAACGAGCTGCAGCTTTTCGCCAACCGGCTCGTAAACCAGCAAAGTGGGCTTCATCGGGTCGGGCACCGGACCGATAAGGGCGGGGTTCAGGAAATGCACCCCCATCGTGCCGGTCGCGAAGGTGACGCAGCCGAGCGTCGAGAAATAGCCGTCGCGCACGGCAACTACCGGATCCTGGTATTTTTCAAGCGACGCCTTGAGCTTTTCAAGCTCCGGCGGAAGCTTGTCGGACGCGTTCACCACATGTGCGGACATGAAAGCAATGGCTGCCGCCAGACAGTTCGTCCATAGACGGCGCAGCACCGGAGACATAGGCATGGCTCGGTCCTCCCTCGCTCCACTCGCCTCCTGCGAGGAGCGGGCGCCATGATACAGCGAGGCCTTTGTGCGCGCTATTCATGCGATCGGGTTAGTGCCCGTCGGCATGTCAGGACTAGGGAGGAGCGCCGACGACGCTCCTCCCCGAACTCGCTGTCGCACCGGCCGGCGGCACCTCACAGCCGGACATCCCAGAGGGACAGCTTGGCTTCAAGGAGCCGGTCCTCGTTTCCCGGAAGGCCGATGTCGCGGCGCATGCGGTCTGACAAATGCGAGACCTGGTTCGTCGTTTGACGATGTCTCCAGATGGCGAATAGCAGCGCACGCGCAGTCTTCCAGGCGCCGAATTTCCGGCACAGGTCATCGACCGTTGCGGCGAGGGTATCAACAACTAGCAATTGTGCTTCACGCATGATTTTTCCGTCCCGGCGCATCGAGGCGACCAGGTCCTTTCGAGGGTCAGAAGACGCGCGGATGCGAAGGCGAAGATGCGAAAAATCGCTTCGTCAGCCGGTCACGTCAGATCAGATGGAGATAGCGCCAATCGGCGGAAATCCGGGGTTTAATAGCCCTGGAAACCAAATCGGCTCTGGCGGGATGCGCGATGCATCGATGCCACGGCAGCCGTTCCGCGAGAGAGGCGCACTGTCACGAGAATGGAATTCATTGCACGCCTCCTCTGGCTTGAATTGAGAGTGACGCCAACATACACGAGTCCGGCCGATTGGCAAACACACAATTTCGGATTGTAGCAATTGCCGACAATTCGTTGCAAGACAGCAACACCTTGGCGCTCCATCGACAGCATGCCGGTGATCGTCTCCCGCCGGTCTTCGCTCGATAAGAAAATATGGACCGGCCCCTAGGCGGACCGGTCCAGCGGTGTCTTCTCTTAAGGGTCGCGGCCGCCGATCCGGAGACGCCGCAGCTCTCTATCCGCAAGAGCGGCTACTGATCGCTGCCGAGAAGCGCATCGATTTCCGCCATCGCTGCGGCCGGCAATACGCCCCTTTCGAGTGCGGCGAGATTCTCGCGCACCTGCGCCTCCGTCTTGAAGCCGGGGATCGGAAAGGTGTTGGGGGAACGGGCGAGGATCCAGCCGAGGGCCCCCTGCGCCAAGGTCCTGCCACCGGTCTGGAGGAGTTCCC
The DNA here is from genome assembly GCF_001651855.1 of Sinorhizobium americanum. Lineage (GTDB taxonomy): Bacteria > Pseudomonadota > Alphaproteobacteria > Rhizobiales > Rhizobiaceae > Sinorhizobium > Sinorhizobium americanum. The sequence continues at coordinate 58,127 of NZ_LNQC01000064.1, forward strand.
GCACCGCGGCGAGACGTTGCAGATGCTCGCTACGCGGCCGGCCGTCCTCGAAGAACCGCACCCAGCTGTGCCCGGCCGCCCTGACGTCAGTGGGTGGCAAGCGCGTATCCGGCCTGAACTTGCCGGTCAGGAATCCCATCGCCAGCGGCGAGCGATTGAGGCTGGCGAGATTGTTGCCCTCGCACATCGCAAGCATCTCCGGCCCATCCGTGAAGACATTCAGTTCCTGCTGCACGGCGACGAAATGCGGGAACTTCACCATTCGCTTCGCCGCGGCGGCATTGTCCGTACTCCAGCCCCAGAAACGAATGGCGCCCCGCTCCACCAATTTCTCGAGCGTTTCAGCGGCCGCATCCGCCTGATCGCTTGAAAGCTCGCCGACGTGGATTTGATAGAGGTCGATATAGTCGGTGCCCAAACGCCTGAGCGAAGCCGCGCAGGCCTCTCTGATGTAGGCGGGAGTGACATCGGTGCCGACGAGAGCCCGGGCGGCGCGATCATAGGTATAGCCGAACTTGGTTGCGATGATTGCCTCGCCCCTTCGCCCGCTCAGCGCCCGGCCGATCACCTCCTCGCTGTGACCGGTCCCATAGGCATCGGCCGTGTCGATCAGCGATGCACCCATTTCGAGCCCGAGGCGGAGCGCACGGATCGACTGTTCGTCGTCGACCTCGCCCCAGCCATCCGGCTTTCCGTTGAGCGTGAAGAAGCCTCCGATCGCCCAACCGCCCAGGCCGATTGCCGCGGCCGAAAGGCCGGACCGGCCCAATTGTCTGCGTAGAGTCGCGGGGATGTCGGTGGCAAGCATGGTATTCTCCTCATGATGCGGTGCTCACCAACCATGTCACCGGAAACCGGTGATCAGAAGCCCGAATTCCACAGGATGTTTTTCAACAATGAAAAACGTCATCGACGAGTGGAAGGAGCACGTGGGCGACCGAGCCGTCAGAGAAGTGCCCTGAAAACGAGCCCTCAGGCCTCATCGCCGAAAGACGTAAACCGTGCCTCCGGCGTCGTCGGAGACGAGGACGGAACCGTCCGGCGCCTCCTTGACATCGACCGGCCGGCCGACGTCCCTCAGGAAGGTCGTCGCCGAGACCGGCCGTCCGCCCCGGAAGTGCAGCCGCACGACCTGATAGCCGACCGGCACGGACCTGTCCCAACTGCCGTGCTGGGCGACCAGCGCGTCGCCGCCGAGGCTGCGGAAGAAGTGGATTCCCAAGGCTGCGACATGAGCCTGGAAATTGAAGACGGGCGCGATCTGACGGGCGGGCGGCGTCGCGTCCTCAAATCCTGTGAGACGGATTTGGCCGCCGAAATAGGGGAAGCCGTAGAAGCCGCCCGGCCGGAGCGCGTTCAACTCGTCGGGCGGGACGTCGTCGCCCATTCGGTCGGCACCATTGTCGGTGAAGAACATGGTGCCGCCGCGCCAGTCGAAGCCGACCGAGTTGCGCACGCCCCAGGCGACGCGTCGAAGGTCCGACCCGTCCTGGTTCATGCTGACGATCGTTCCCTGCAGCCCGCGCGGCGAGCAGATGTTACAGGGCGATCCAAACGATACATAGAGGCGGGCATCGGGGCCGACGGCGATGTAGCGATAACTGTGGGCGCCCGAATTCGGCAGGTCTCGGCGAATATCGCGCCGGCCGCTGAGAGCGCCGCCGCGCCCGATATCGAAAACGGTGATGCTGTCCCTCGAGGCGACGAACAGGCGGCCGCGGGAACACGCAACGCCGTTCGGAGCGGAGAACCCGGACGCCACCCGCCGGGCGCGGCCGCCGGACAACGGCACGGCATAGACCGACGAACCCTTGGTGCCGACGAACAACATGTCGCCGCAGACCGCCATTTCGCGCGCGGCGGGAACGCGGGCAAGCAGTTCGGCTTGGGCGGGGGCAGCGACGCCGAAGGCGACGGTCGCGACAGCGGCGAGCGCGAGAAATCCGGCTTTGGCGGCAAAGACGACCATAGGCGCCTCCGAATGCAAGCTGAATTGCTGGAAGGAATTGGAGCGGCTTACTGTCGTTTCAAGCGGAAGCGCCGGCCTCACGGCGAAGTGATCGCCTGAAGCCGCTGTGGAACTACCGCTTCGTCGAGCCGACATGCGGCGTTGGCTCGCCCATGAAGGGACGCTCCCCTTTCCGCACCAGATAGACCTCGCGCTCCGGATTGGCTTCGATGACGAAACCTGCGCTGCGCAGCATCGCCTCGACGCCGGCGCGGTTCGGGATGAACCAGTTGGTCGGATCATCGGCGAAGCGGTGTTCGACGAAGAACAGCTTGGGGTAGTCCGGACGATCGAAAACATCCCATTCGGGAAAATCGTAGTTGATTTCGAGCGGCGAGACCGACCTCGATCCGCGCTGCATGCACTGGAACAGCATCTCGTCGTCCACCACGTGCTCGTAGAGGAGATCGAGCGCCAGAAGCGGATGGCGCAGGTGATAAAGAACGCCCATGAAGATCACCAGGTCGAACTTTTCGCCGAGCTGCGCCACGTCATAGACGGACATCAGCCGGAACTCGATCCGCATCCCTGCCTGCTCGGCGGCGAATTTCGCCTGCCGCAGATAGTGCGGATCGGAATCGATGCCGAGCACCCGACCGGCATTGCGGCGCTTCATTTCCTGCGAATAGAAACCGGCATTGCAGCCGATGTCGAGCACGCTGCGCCCCCCGAGGTCTTCCGGCACGACATGCTTGAACGCCTTCCATTTCACGGCGGGATAGTCTCCGAGAAAATGATCGGGAGACGTTTCGACGCCAGCGATGCGCATGTTGTGGAACCAGGGTCCGAGCGCGGCGATCTCATCCTCGATCGTCGTTCGGTATTTCGTCTGCTGAACCATCATCAGAGATCCTGCGAAAGAGCCGACATTTCCGGCTGACGCGTGGGACGGCCGCGCCGGCGGACCGGCCTTTGCTCCGGGAGCATCCGTTGGAACCAGCTGATCGTATGCGTCAGCCCTTCCTGCAGCGGAACCTTCGGCTCCCAGCCGAGAAGCGATTTTGCCCGGGAGATGTCGGGGCGGCGGCGCTGCGGATCATCGGGCGGCAAGGGTGCGTGGACGATCGTCGACGCGGTCCTGACTTTCGAAAGCACGAGCTCGGCCAGCTCGATGACGGTGAACTCGCCCGGATTGCCGAGGTTTACCGGCACCCCCGGATTGGGATTGCGATTCATCAGCCTGATCAAGCCCTCGACGAGATCGGACACGTAGCAGAAGGACCGCGTCTGCTCGCCGCTGCCATAGACCGTCAGCGGCTCGTTGTTCAGCGCCTGGACGATGAAGTTCGAAACGATGCGGCCGTCGTTCGGACGCATGTGCGGGCCGTAAGTGTTGAAGATACGAGCCACTTTCGCGTCGACGCTGCCGGCCCGCAGGCTGTCGAAGCAAAGCGCCTCGGCCGCCCGCTTGCCTTCGTCGTAGCAGGCCCGCGGCCCGGTGCAGTTGACATGGCCCCAATATTCCTCCTGCTGCGGATGCTGTTGCGGATCGCCGTAGATCTCGCTCGTCGAGGCCTGGAGGAACCTGGCACCGTGCCGTGCGGCAAGCCGCAGCAGATTTCCGGTTCCGGTGACGCTTGTCATCATCGTATGGATCGGGTCGGCCTGGTAGGAGGGCGGCGAAGCCGGGCAAGCGAGATTGTAGATCTCGTCAAGCGGCTCATCGCTTGCGATCCCGTCGCAGACATCCTGTTCGACCATGGTGAAATAGGGGTTGCGCTGAAGTTCGGCGACATTCGCCGGAGAGCCCGTCAAATAGCTGTCGAGGCAGATCACCCGATTGCCGGCATCAAGCAGGGCTGAACAAAGATGGGATCCCACGAAGCCGGCTCCGCCGGCGACCAGGATGACCTTTCCGCGATTGGCTCCGTTTCTCTTTGCCATAGGCCGTTCTCCTTTCGGTTATACCCGAAGCCGCCGCTCGGAATGTCTCGTGGCGAGATCGGTCTTGGGCGCGATGCTTTCGATGGCCTCGACGAAGGTTCTGGCGCGCACCGCAGCGCTATGCGCGCTTGCGACACGGTGATAGGCGCTCTCGGCGATGGCCCGGCACTGACGATCGTCGAGGTTCGTAAGTGCCGCGACGACGTCGTCACTGCTCGTCGCGACGATCGCGGCCTGTCCCGGCGGGAAGAAGCTGTCCAGGCCCTCCCACCAATCGCTGATCAGCGGCGTGCGGCAGGCGGCCGCCTCGAAGAGCCGGACGCTCGGCGACCAGCCCGCCGCCACCATGTCGGCGCGGGTCACGTTCAGCGTGAATCGCTGGCGGCTGTAGAACTCGGCATGTTCGGCAGGCGGCAGATGCTCGATGCGCTCCACATTGGCGGGCCATTCGGTGCCGGGCGGATAGTTCGGGCCGGCAACGACGAAGCGCATTCCAGGCAACCGCCGGGCCGGCTCGATCAGCAGACGTTCGAGTATCGGCTGCCGGTCGGGGCTGAAGGTTCCGAGATAGCCGAGATCCCATTCTCTCGGCGCACCGGTGTTACGATAGATATCGAGGTCGACGGCGCAATAGAGCGGCACGGGTCGCCTCGCCCCGAGATCGCTCCGAAGCCGATCGAGCATCCGGCCGCCGGAGAAGGAGAAATAGAGATCGAAGAACGGCACTTGCCGGCGCGCCAGATATTCCTCGTCGCCGCGCTCGAGCTTTGCGAGCGTCACCGGCGTGTCGATGTCGTAGAAACACAGCCGCTTGGGGCCGAGATCGAGGACTGTGTCGATCACCTCCACCCCGTCCGGCACGTAGGACCCGATGACGACGGCGTCCGCACCGCCCAGCGTGCCGCCATGCCGCGTCCGCAGTTCTTCGACGCTGCCATACAAAACAAGCTCGCAGAACTCCGGCTCGATGAGGTCGCGGTGGCTTGCATACCAGGGGACGTCTCGTTCGAGGAAAGTCACCCGATGGCCGGCGGCGTGGACGCCCCGAAGCAGCGCTCGAAATGTCGTCGCATGGCCGTTGCCCCAGGAGGAGGATAGCGAAAGGCCGAGGACCGCGATTTCGAGCGAACGGTTCATTCGGCTGCCTCCACCCGGCGCGACCGCTCGCGGAAAATGCGGTCCACTTCGGCCGCCCGATGTGCATAGGTATGTTCGCCAAGCACGCGCTGGAACGCCCGCTCCCCGATCTCCCTCGCAACCTCAGCCGTCAAGGTCCGCATCAGTTCCGCCACGTCACGGCCGTCGCGGGCGACCAGTACCTCCTCCCCCGGCTTCAGGAAGAGTTCGATGCCTTCCCAGGCGTCGGTGATCAGGCAAGCGCCGGCGCCTGCCGCCTCGAAGACGCGTGTCGCCGGCGAGAAACCGTTCTCGGCCATGCTGTCGCGCGAAATGTTCAGAACCGCGCGCGGCGTCGCGTTGAAGGCATTGTGATCGGCAGTCGGAACATGGCCGACATAGGCGACATTTGCCGGCAACGGCTTGTCGCGCCAGCCGGCTCCGCCGAGCAGGAAGCGCCGGTTGCCGAGTTGCGCCGCTGGCGCGAGGAAGAACGCCTCCACCCGCGCCTCGCGATCCGGCAGGCGATTGCCGAGGAAAGCAAGATCGGCCGCAAAGCGCGAGTCTTCGGCGACTCGATGATGCGTCTGCGGGTCGACGGCATTGTAGATCGGCACGCATCGGCGGGCGCCCAGCGCGCGATAGGATCTGACGACCGGATCGCCGCCGCCATAGGTCAAGACGAGATCGAGCGATGAGAGGGCGCGCCGCAGCGGATGGTCGGGCGAGGCCCGGAGCTCCTGCAGCGTCGCGGGCGCGTCGACGTCCCAGAAGATCTTGAGAGCGGCCGGACGTGCCGCTGACATTACCTCTTCGAGCAGGAGGTCATCTTCGAAGCCGACGCCGCTCGCCTTGATGACGATCTCGGCCTCGGCCGACGCCGCAGCAACCCGCTTCAGCGCCGCGACCGTTCCCTCGTAGACGACGACCCTGCACCAATCCGGCGGCTCGATGTCACGGTGCTTCTGGCGGTCATAGACGTCCGGCTCATAAAAGGTCATCTGATAACCACGCGCGGCTAGCGCCCGCAGCAGCCCGCGGTAATAGGTCGCCGCACCGTTCCAATAGGCCGAAACGAGGCTCGATCCGTAAAAGGCGATCCTCATAGCGCCACCTCCTTCGTCGTGACGAGATCACGCGTAGCGCCTGTCGACCGATAGGAAGCGACGATATCCAAGAGCTCGTCGACGCGATGCGCGCAGGTGTGGCGTGTCCGGATCGTCTCCAGCCCGCTTGCCGTCATCTCTTTGGCAACGGCCGGGTCGGCGAGCACCTGGCGCAGGAGACGCGTCATCGACGATCCATTGCGGGCGAAGAGAAAGTCCTTGCCGGCGCGGAAAAGCCCCTCCGCATCGTTCCACGGCGCCGAGATCAGCGGAATGCCGCAGGCAAGCGCCTCGAACACGCGGATGGTCGGGATTCCGGGCAAGGCCTCCACATAGGGTCGGCGCGGGATGTGCACCGTTGCCCGATGCTCGGCGAAGGCTCTGGGCACCGCGGCGTTGGCAATCCAGCCGCCATAGGCGATTCCCGCCGCCTTGAGCGCCTTCAGCGCGCTGCCGGGATAGCGGACGCCACGCACCGTGGTCCTGAGCCTCAGCCGTCGCGCCGGTTTGATAAGGAAGGTGGCGATTTCGCTGCTGCGCTCATCGTCGCCCCAGTTGCCGATCCAGACCAGATCGCCGGTCTTCTCCACCTCCGGCATCGGGTGAAACAACGAGGTGTCGGCCGATTCGTGCCAGGTGAAGACATGCTTGCCCCAACCGGCGTTCAGATACCGTTCGCGCAGCGCCTCCCCGAAAGCGAGTACGAAATCATAATCGGAGAGATCGAGCCGGGCGATCTCTCGCCGCTGGCTGACGGCCCGATGATGCGTGTCGTGAAAGGCGAGCGTGAACCGGCCGCCATTGCGTCGGAGGCGCCCGAGCCGGGCGATCAGGGTCGGCTCGGTCCACTCGTGCACAACGACCACATCGGCGTCACCGACCGCCGCTTCGTGATCGAAGTCCGGCTCGTAGCTCTCCGCGCGCAATTCGGGAAACTGCTTGCGGAAGGCGGCGATCGGCGCGACGCCCTGGTCGGCGATCAGGTTCAGGCGGCTCCAGGAGTCGCGCGGCTCGAGAGCCGTCGCCTGATGTCCGCGGCGAACGAGTTCGCGCATCACGCCGCGCAGGAAATGGGCATTGCCATGGTTCCAGTCGGAAACGAGGGATTGGGTGTAGAACAGGAACCGCATCGCTCACTCCGCTGCCGTCAATCGGGAGGATTTTTGCATCGCCAGGCTGTAGGCATCGAGCACCCGGTCGCGCTGCGCTTCGATTGTGAAGCATTGCGACCGAGATCGAGCCGACCGGCCAAGCTCTGCGCGATGCGCGGCATCCCGGGTCAAGTCGTTGACTGCATCCGCCAGCGCCTCCGGATCGCGCGGATCGAAGAAGCGTGCGGCACCATCCCAGAGTTCACGGTAGGTTGCGATATCAGCAAGCACCAGCGCCGCTCCGGCGCCGGCCGCCTCGAGCGGCGCCAGGCCAAACGGTTCGTAGATCGACGGCGAAACGACGACCGCAGCGCTCGACATCAGCGCCATCACCCGCTCGTGACTGAGCTCGCCCCTGTGATCGGCCTGCGCGATGGCGAGGTGCTGGCCGTTCGGCCCGCTGCACGCCCCCGCCATGACGACCGGCCAGCGGATCGCGGCGGCAGCCCTGTCCAGCACCGCGCCGTTCTTACCTTCGTCCCACCACCGCCCCGCCGCAAAGACGAAATCCTGCTTGGGGATAGTCACAGGCTGTTCGCGGCTGGAATTGTAGGCGACGGCAAGATTGTCGATCGGCCCATAGCAGCGCTCAAGCGCCGCCGCATGGCTCCAGCTCGGGGCCAGCACCACGTCCGAGCGATCGAAACCCAGGCGGTTGCGCCGCTTTTGCCAGAGCCACGCCTCCGGCAGACCGCTCTTGCGCACGGCCTCGAACCAAGTAGCGACGCAGGAATGAGAGACGGTGACAACGGGCACCTGCAAAGCGAGGCCGGCCGCCTGCGACGGCAGGTTCAGATGCATGAGATCAACGGAATGCCGGAGTGAAAGTTCGCCAAGCCCATCCGCCGCGCTCTCGAGTGCGCTTTCGTCGTCGGCCATCCAATCCAGCGGCGTTGCAAGCCATTCGAGGCGGCCGATCCGGGCGGCTTCCCGGCTTTGCGCCATGGACGGCGCCGGACCGAAACCAGCGAACACCGTTTCGATGCCTGCCTTGCGGAGAGCCTCGGCAAGATCCATCGCGTAGCGCCAAACCCCGCCGACCGCATCGACGCTCATCAGGATGCGTCGCGGCAGCCGCACCGGGCCCTCATCGGTGGATGGGCGCGAGGCGGATAGGGCGGGGGCGATCATGCAGTGACCCTCCGCGTCCGGCGCTGAAACCGAGACTTGCTGACCTCCGTCCAATCCTGCAGCAGCCAGGCATGGAGGTCGCGCAGCCCGGCGCGCCAGCCCATGTGAGGCCTCCACCCGAGAGCGTCCGCAAGTGCACGCGTGTCGGCGACGAAATACAGCTGGTCGCCGGCGCGCCAGTCGCATTTTTCGGTCCTCAGCCTCCGTGCCGTCAGGAGTTCGATCTCGTGCAGGACCTCGGCGAGACTCACCGCATTGTCGGGACCACCGCCCAAATTGAAGGCACGGCCATGAAAGCGGTCGATCGACGTGAGCAGTGCCCTATAGGCTGCCACCGCGTCGCTGACATGGAGAATATCGCGCACCTGTTTGCCGTCGCCGTAGATCGAGATCGGCTCACCGGCGAGCGCACGAATGAGAAAATGCGCAACCCACCCCTGGTCCTCCGTGCCGAACTGCCGCGGACCATAGACGCAGCTCATCCTGAGCACGGCTGTCGGCAGGCCGAAGGATTTCGCATAGTCCAGCACGTACTGGTCCGCGACGCCTTTCGAACAGCCGTAGGGCGTAGAAAAATCGAGCGGCTGCGCCTCGCCGATACCATATCGGCGCGTTACGGCATCGGCAGGCAGGTAGCGATCGCCGGCCTCTTCTATCTCCAGGCCCGCCAATGCTCCATAGACCTTGTTGGTGCTGGCGAATATCACCGGTGCGCGGCGCCCCGCGCGCCTGGCCGCCTCGAGGACGTTCAGAGTACCGCGCGCATTCGTTTCGAAGTCATCGACCGGCTGCAGCAGGCTGGTCGTCACAGCCGTCTGCGCGGCGAAATGGAAGATCGCCTTGGCGCCCTTGAAGGCCGGCTCGATGGCGGCAAGGTCGCGGATATTCGCAATCTCGGCCTCGACGGCACCGCCGTGATTGTCCACCAGCCATTCAAGATTGCGTTCGACGCCCGCGCGGCTCAGATTGTCGAGGACGATCACCTTCTCGCCGTCGCGCAGAAAGCTGTCGGCGAGATTGCAGCCGAGGAACCCGCTGCCGCCGACGACAAGGATTGCCGCAGTTTTCCCGGAAAGGGCGGGCGCTGCCACGCCTGATCGCCTGTCAACCGACCCGGCGCTCATCGGACGAGCCCCCGCGTTTCCAAATGGCGCTTCATTTCGGCGCCACGGTCGATCGCACCGACGCTCAGCACCCAGTGCGCGAATTCCTCGAGCGAGTCCTCGAGCCTGTGCGCCGGCTGGAAGCCGAGCAGGTCGCGCGCCTTGGAGATATCGGCGAAGCAATTGCGGATGTCACCGGACCGCGCCCTGTTCATGATCTCGGGCTCGAGTTCGGGGACCCCCATGGCTTCCGCCAGCAGCGAAGCAACGTCGGCAATGGCGTAGGCCTGACCGCTGCCCACATTGATGACGTGACCCGCCGCCTGCGGCTGCTCGAGCGCCAGCCGGAAGGCGCGCGCCACGTCGCGGACGTGGACGAAATCGCGCCGCTGCCGGCCGTCCTCGAACACCATCGGCGACTGCCCGTTGGCAAGCCGCGATGCGAAATTGGCGAGCACGCCGGTATAGGGATTGGAGAGCGCCTGCCCGGCGCCGAACACGTTGAAGAGGCGGAGCGCGACGGCCTCCCTGCCATAGGCTTCACCGAAGATCAGCACCTGTCGTTCCTGGGTGTATTTCGTCAGGGCGTAAATGGAGGCGAGGTCGACCGGCTTGTGCTCGTCGGTGGCAACGGGCCTGAGCGTCTCTCCGTTCGGTGCGAGCGGATCCCATGCGCCGACCCGGATTTGGGCAGGTGAGCGCCTGGCATTCGGCATGCGCTCGCCCGTCGAGGACTCGTAAAGACCTTCGCCATAGACGCTCATCGACGACGCGACGACGATCCGCTGGACCGGGCTTTCGATCATCGCCTCGAGCAGCACGGCCGTCCCGAGATCGTTCACACCGACATAGCGGGCGATCTCGTACATCGACTGGCCGACGCCCACCTCGGCGGCGAGATGGATGACGCAATCGATCCCCGTCAGCGCTTCCTTGACCACGTCCGGATCGCGAATGTCGCCCCGGCACATGTCGACGTCCGGCGGCAAGGTGATCTGTGCATCCGCGTGGACCTGCTCGTGAAACGAGTCCAGCACGGAGAGTTCATAGTTCCTCGAGAGAAGTTCATCGACTACATGCCTGCCAATGAACCCGCAGCCGCCGGTGACAAGTACCTTTGTCATAACCGCTCCTGACTATGACCAATCAGAGATAGAGACAAAGCTCCAACAAACGTCTGCAGCAAAGGTTCCTTCATCTATGACTTCTTCTTTGAACATCTATATAGCTGATGATTGTGCTGGCGATCGCCCGCGCACGCCCAAGCTACAAACCTCGCTCTTCCCATGAGGTTCCATGACAATCGGCCGGGCAGGAACAAAAGCCGGAACATGAAGTTAAGGGCCCAAGGCGGCCGAGCGTCTTTTTTGAGGCGCCGCGACGAGGGTATGGCGGGGGGTATTCTTCCACTCAACGCCCACGCTGCGCCGAGCCGCCGGACATGCTCCATGTCAACAGCGGGAGGCAGGCATGAACATCAGGACGCAGCCGAGGACAGACACAATGTCCGCGGCGATCATCACCGGGCCGGGCGAGTTGCGGCTCGAGAGATTGCCGGTGCCTGAGCCCGGCCCCGGGCAGGTCCGCATCAAGCTGCAAGGCTGCGGCGTTTGCGCATCCAATCTCGTACCCTGGGCCGGACCGGATTGGATGCGGTTCCCGACCGAACCCGGCGCGCTCGGGCATGAGGGCTGGGGGATCATCGACAAGATCGGCGAGGACGTGCATGGTTTCGCACAGGGCGACCGAGTCGCGGCGCTCTCCTATCACGCCTATGCGACCCACGATATTGCGGACCAGACCGCGATCGCATCCCTTCCCGCTGCACTCGCGGATCAGCCCTTTCCGGGCGAGCCGCTCGGCTGCGCCTTCAACATCTTCCGGCGGAGCGCAATCCGTCCCGGCGAGACCGTGGCGATCATCGGCATCGGCTTCCTCGGCATCCTCCTGACGGAGCTCGCAAGCGCGGCCGGCGCAAGAGTCATCGCCATATCGCGCAGACCGTCTTCGCTCGCTTCGGCCAAACGGGCCGGCGCAAGCGAGGTCATCGCCATGGACGACCATTGGCAGATCATCGACAAGGTGAAGCAACTGACCTCCGGCGCGCTTTGCGATTGCGTCGTCGAGGCGGTGGGCAAGCAATGGCCGCTCGACCTGGCCGCCGAACTGACGAAAGAGCGCGGCCGCCTCATCATTGCAGGGTATCACCAGGACGGGCCGCGGCAGGTGAACATGCAGCTCTGGAACTGGCGCGGCCTCGACGTGATCAATGCGCATGAACGGGACCCGGCCGTCTATATGCGCGGCATCCGCGAGGCGATCGAGGCGACGGCCGCCGGCCGCCTGTCGCCCTCAAGGCTCTATACGCACCGGTTCCGGCTCGAGGAGCTCGGCGCTGCGCTCGATATGACGCGCGATCGTCCCGAAGGCTTCATCAAGGCACTGGTGATCTACGATGAGTGACGCGATGCCACTGGCAAGGAAACTGGACGCCACGACCCGCCCACGCGTCGGCTTCCTCGGCGTGGGCCGAATCGGCCTGCACCGCATGCGGGCGATCGTCGAAACCGGCGCCGTCGAAACGGCTGCCATATTCGACCCGACGCCGGAAATGGCGGCGGCGGCGCGCGAGCTGACGCCCGACGCCCTCTTGGTCAATTCCCTTGAAGCCCTGCTCGACCAGCGCCTCGACGGCATCGTCATCGCCTCTCCGAGCGCCCTTCATGCCGCTCAGTCGATCGTGGCCCTGGAGCAGGGCCTGGCGGTCTTTTGCCAGAAGCCGCTCGGTCGAACACGCGACGAGACCCTGGCGGTCGTCGAAGCGGCGCAGCACGCCGACAGGCTGCTGGGCGTTGATCTCTCCTATCGTCACACCGTCGGCATGCAGCGGATTCGGGACCTGATCACTTCGGGCGAACTCGGCACCGTATTCGCAGTCGATCTGACGTTTCACAACGCCTACGGTCCCAGCAAACCGTGGTTCTACGACAAGGCGCTTTCCGGCGGCGGATGCGTCATCGATCTCGGCGTGCACCTCGTCGACCTCCTGCTCTGGGTCCTCGGATTTCCGGAGGTGGCCCGCGTCGAAAGCCGGCTGTTTGCCAAGGGCGTTCCCATCCGCCGCGATGGCGACGAGGTCGAGGACTATGCCGTCGCGACGCTCGAACTGGCTGACGGAGTCGTTGCCCGGGTCGCTTGCTCCTGGCACCTGCAGGCGGGATGCGACGCGGTGATCAGTGCCGATTTCTACGGCACCGAAGGCGGTGCCAGCCTCAGAAACGTCGACGGCTCCTACCTCGACTTCCTGGCGGAACGGTACCGCGGGACGCAGCGGGAGGTTCTGGCGCTTCCCCCCGACGATTGGGGAGGACGCGCTGCGGCTCTCTGGGCCGAGCGTCTTGCCGCAGGCGAGCGCTTCGATCCGGAAAACGACTGCTTCGTCACCGTCGCCGATGTCCTCGACAGGATCTACGGAAGATAGTCGCGACGGCTGCGCACCTGTCCGGCGCCCTCTTCGAGGCGCCGGAGCAAGAGCTCTCGATAGCGCGCCACTAGCGAGTCCAGCCGCTTCACTTCCTCCGCGGCGGCACCGCACGTTGCAAAGCTCCAGAGGCCAAGCTGGAAGGTCAGGTAAAAAAGCTCAAGGATTTCCTGCAGTTTAGCATCGACGGCGCGCGAGCAGCCGTCGGAAACGATCGCGCGAAGAGCGGCCGCTTCATCCGGCGAGAGATCGAACTCGATGGTGGCGCCTGCGATGTCCCAGGCGATATCCTGAGGTCCGACGAGATCGTGGCCAGCACTATGATCGAGCGCATCGGCCTTCAGGAACCCGTCGTCGCCGGCCAGCCACTCCCACGGGTGAAGGCGGTTGTCCGTATCGACGGGCACCATTGGAAGATCATGGCCATCGGAAAGCCGTGACTTCAGCCGGGTCGCAACGGCTTCGCCGAGCGCTTCTTCCGTATTGGCGATGGCCATTTCGTACAGCATTGCCATTGTGGCGCCGCGCGTCGCCGGCTGCGGCAGCCGACGAGCGCGAAATGTCAGATAGCGGCCGAGATGTTCAATGAATTCCGCGCCGTGAAAATCGCTTGGCGCGAGCGGTGCCGCCGTGACCCACTTCTGGACCAGGAAACCATGGCAGAGGCCGGCGACCGGCGGCGTAAAGCCGGCCTTCGCCAGCAACCGTGCCTTTTCGAACTTGCGTTGTCCGATGTCCCCCAGGCCTGCGAATTTGACGAGCCATGTCCCGCCGGAAGCATGCGCCAAAAATTTGCGTCGCTCGAACCGCGGATCGGCGGGTGGCCAGGAATGGCGGCTGCACGCAAGCACGCTACGCCAGCCTCCGCCGGAAATCTCTTGCAGCGGCTGCCCGAGAGGCCCGACAAGCTCGCTCACCCAAGCGGCGAGCCGGTGCGGCCGATGTGCCCCGAAGACAAGCTCGTCCAGTTCGACGACGTGACGGGGGCGCTCTGCCCAGCGTTTGCAATGATCCTCGCTCGCTTGCGGTCCCAGCTCTCCCCCATGGCCGGGAAAGAAGTGGATGCGGTGTTCGCTGACGCCATGCTCCTCGAGCCAATCCGCCACGCTTCCGAGGGAACTGCCGGAAAGGCCAGGCCCCTCGTCGACGATCACGAAATCGGCCGTCCTGTCCTGCAAAAGCCGTTGCGAGAGCACCGGGCCGACGTGGATTTCCCTCCTGAAAGGATGACCGACCGGGCGCAAGGTGACCGGTGCCGCCGCCCCGATCGCAGCGGCGACCGCGGCCGACAGGCTGGTGCCTATTGAGCGGAGGCCGATGACGACGGTGTTTGCACCAAGCCCGGAGCGTCGGGCCGCTTCCATGTAACATTCGGGATAGAGCGCATAGAAGGCATAGCCCTCCCCCTCCTTGATCGACAGCGGCCGTGACGCCCGAAGGTCCTGAAGCAGTGCCCAGATACGATCCGGCAGCGCCAAGTGACCGGAGAACCCCGAAGACCAGGATTGGGCGACGAGCCGAGCGAGATCGAGAAGCAGAACGCCGGCCTTCTCGCGCCCTGCCGAGAGCTCGTCGGCACCGAGCGTTTCGAACTCGAAATCCGACAGTCCCTGCACAAGTTCGCCCGCCTTGATGAAGATGCCGACCAAAGCTGCGTGCCGCTCGAGGCCCGGCGGCCGACCATCGACCTCTCGCAGCCGTGCGGCAATTGCCTCGCACAAAGTGTCGGCCCGCTCGCCGCGCTTCGGGTCACCATAGACCAGCATCGCTCCGCCCATCGCTCCTCATCGGCGTTGAACGCGCGGCGGCTGATTTCGATCCGCGGAATGCGTGCGGAGCCGAACGCGGGAACCATTCCGGCGTGCGTGGGTTTGGCGAGCATTGTAGATGCCTTGCGGGAGTGCGGCGATGCGATCGAAATCCATTCGAATCGGCCTGGTCGGAATCGGTAATTGCGCATCTTCCCTCGTCCAAGGGATTACTTTCTACCGCGACGCCAGGGAAGACGAGCCGGTGCCGGGACTGATGCATGTCAATCTCGGCGGCTATCACATCAGCGATATCGAAGTGTCCGCCGCATTCGACGTCGCCGCTTCGAAGGTCGACCGCGATGTCGCCGAGGCTATCTATGCTCCTCCGAACAACACGTTCCGTTTTGCAGAGGTTGCTTCGACCGGGGTTACAGTGGAGCGCGGCAGAACGCTCGACGGGATCGGCCGATATCTGCGCAAGGAAATCCCCGAATCGGAAGCTCCGGCCGTCGACGTCGCCGAGATCCTGCGGCAAAGCGAAACGGACGTGCTGGTCTCCTACCTCCCGGTCGGTTCGGAAGTGGCGACGCGCTGGTACGCCGAGCAGGCGCTTGCCGCCGGCTGCGGTTTCGTCAACTGCATTCCCGTCTTCATCGCCTCCGACCGATCCTGGCAAAGGAAATTCGCCGAGCGCGGCCTGCCGCTGATCGGCGACGACATCAAGAGCCAGGTCGGCGCCACCATCGTGCACCGGCTGCTCGCCAATCTCTTTCGCGACCGCGGCGTCAGGATTGACCGGACATATCAGCTCAATTTCGGCGGCAATACCGACTTCCTCAACATGCTCGAACGGGAGCGGCTGGAATCGAAGAAGATCTCGAAGACCCAATCGGTCATCAGCCAAATGGACATGCCCCTTGCTCCCGGAGACATCCATGTCGGCCCGAGCGACCATGTGCCTTGGCTCGCCGACCGCAAGTTCGCCTATATTCGTGTCGAGGGCACCACATTTGGCAGCGTCCCGCTAAATGTCGAGTTGAAGCTCGAGGTCTGGGATTCGCCGAACTCGGCCGGCGTGGTGATCGATGCGGTGCGCTGCGCCAAGCTCGGCATGGACCGCGGCCTAGGCGGCCCGCTGATCGCACCCTCGAGCTACTTCATGAAATCGCCGCCGCGGCAATTCACCGATGCCGAGGCGCGCATACGGCTTGAGGAATTTATCGCAGGAGAAACGGACGCACTCCGGGGAGCGGCCGAGTGACGACCACGTTCCTGCTGGTGCGGCACGCCGCCCACGACAAGATCGGCAATTTCCTGGCCGGGCGCACTGCAGACGTTCCGCTCGGCCCGGCTGGGCGGGAACAAGCAGAGCGTCTGGGGGCGCGGCTTGCCGGCGAGAACATCGGCACGATCTATGCCAGTCCGCGCAAGCGCACCCAGGAAACGGCCGCGGCGATCGCCGCAGCCTTGGAGATTCCGGCGGTTGAAACGGCCGATGCCCTCGACGAGGTGGATTTCGGCACCTGGTCCGGCAAGACGTTCGAAGTGCTGAACACGGACCCGCATTGGCATCAGTGGAATTCGATAAGGAGCCTCGTCCGCGCACCGGGCGGAGAGACGATGCTGGAGGTCCAGTCGCGGGTGATCGCGCTCGTCGAAACGCTCGGCCGGCAAGAGAGCGACGGCAAAGTCGTCCTTGTCAGCCATGCCGACGTCATCAAGGCCCTGGTCTGCCATGTGCTCGGCCTTTCGGCGGACGCCTGGCCTCGCTTCGAGATTGCGCCCGCCTCCATCTCCACCATCGTCGCCGGCGACTGGGGGGCGAAGATCGTCGCGTTGAACGAGAACGTGTCGTGAGCGCCGAAGACCTCGAACAGCGCAACCAACCAGCCGGTCTCCGGCAGTTCGGAGGAATTGATGATCGAAGCCGCAATGATCTGGAACGAGCCGAACAACAAGTCCCATTGGGATCCGGAGGTCGATCCCGATTGGAGCCGTTTCGCGCATATGGCGAAGCTCGCCGCAGACGCCATTCACGACGTGAATCCCAATCTGACAAGGGTGCTCGGCGGCATCTCGCCGATCGACCCAGGATTCCTGGCGCTCATGGATACCTATGGCGTGCTCGATCACGTCGATGCGGTGGCCGCCCACGGTTTTCCGCTCGACTGGAACCTCTGGCAGATTGACGAATGGCCGCGGAAGATCGCGGAGCTGCGGAGCGTCACCGACCTCCCGATCTGGATAAGCGAGGTCGGCGTCTCCACCTTCGGCGCTGAGGAGGTGCAGCTATGGGGACTGAAAAGAACCGCCGAACTGCTCAAGGGCAAAGTCGAGCGGATTCAATGGTACAGCCTCTATGACCTGCCGAGCGCCTGGCCGGCCACCACCCGTCACAAGGAGGCGGAGGGCTCTTCCTATTACCGGCATTTCTACATGGGTCTTCTGCGCGAAGACGGCACGCCGAAGCTGGCGCTCGAGGAATTTGCCCGGCACACGCCGGACGTCGGGCTGGTACAATGGTTCCATTTCGAGGACCCGCGGCTCGACGACGCTGTCCAATGGATGAAGCGCCTCGGGGTCACCTGCCTGCGCACCGGCCTCTCCTGGGCCGATCGATTCCGGCCGGATGCGCTCGCATGGTTCGATCGGCAAATGGAGGCGCTCGAGGATTTCGACGTCACGGTCACCTATTGCTTCACGCCGGAACACAGAGGCCTCGCCCCGCACCATACGAGCGCACCGATCGTGCCGGAGGAATTCGCCGAATTCTGCGCCGAGATGACCGAGCGCTATGCCCCTCACCCGTCGTCGGTAGGTGTCCTCGATCAGCCTCAGCTCTCACCCCGACCGCCGATGCGATCGACGAGTTTCCCGACCCAGCCGCGCGAATAGGTGACACCCTGATAGAGGGCGAGCATCGTCGAGGCCCAACGGATATAGATGATCGGCAATTTGAGTGCCCTTGCCGCCAGGAAGATGCGATGGCTCTGGGCGCTGATCGCACTGCGCAGCCAGTAGATCAGCATGCGCCGAGCCGGCAGCCCGCTCCATTTCGGTACAACGCGCTTGTTCGGCTTTATTCCGTATCGCGGCCAGCTCAGGCGAAAGGCGAGCCCCTCGCGCCGCTGCCTGAATCCGGCCGCTTGGGTTCGCACGACGAAATCGGCATCGACCTCGCTGAGATCCAGCCGTCGTTTCTCGACGGCATCAGCTATCAGCTGATGCAGCAATGGAGAGCGAACGACCACGACATTCGTGCCCCGACCGTCGGACGAGTAGGGTTCGACCCAGGCGTCACCGAATGAAATGTCCGCCGTCTCGGCGACCACGTCGTCGCAGAAGTTGCAGGCGGAGTTCTGAAAATATCCTGCTCCCCAATCGCCGTCGACGAGATGCCACCAGTCCTTGTTCCTTGTGCTTCCGTCCTTGAGCCGCAGGTGGACGGTGTACCAGTTCGCCGGTCGCCGGGCATCCTTCAGCCGGAAATCGACACTCGCAACCTCTCCCATTCTTGCCTGCATCTGCCAGGCGAAGCTTTCGACGAAACGAGCGCTTTTCATGTGCCCGCAAAAGAGGCCGAGCGTGAAGACGATGCGCTCGCGCAGGACCGGATCCTGCCTGCAAAGGAGATGCACGGCCTTGACGAAGCACGGGATGCCGACCATCGCATAACGTCCGGGACGGCGCCTGATCTCTTCGATGATCTCGGACATTTCCACGGGGTAGTAGCGCGACTTGGCGCCATCGCGCACGTCTTCCACGGTGCGCGAGATCCGGTAGCGGAAGAGCGGTTGGCGATCACCCTCGCCGTCGGAACGCGGCACCACATGCGCGATCCCGTCGACCATCTTCCTTGCCAGAAGCTCGGCGGCCGTCCAGTTTGCCATGCCGCCCGAACTGCCGTCCGCCCGAAAGCTCGACTCGCGCACGTGACCGACAAAGGCTGCTTCGAACCGCCCTATCAGGGGGTCCCGGTATTTGGCCAATGGGAATCGCTCGCGGGCTATTTCGTCCTCGTTCTGGGCATGCGGAGAGAAGGGGCAGAGAGCGGCGAAGTCTGGCGGACTGTCATTCGGCGGCAGGCTGGGAATGCTTGGTTTGAAGTGACCATAGCGGTCGAGGCGCATGGTCGCATCACTGCCGCTTGAGCGCGCCACGCAGGCTCCGCACCCGATGCACAGGCCGGACTTTCCGATCCACCGCGGCGTGAGCCTGGGATGGTCAGACAGGAGTTTCGGCGGATCAGCTGAGGACATGATCCAAGTATGCCTGTGAGCGGAGACGATGCTCGGCAAGCCGGGCTGCGATGGCCGAAACAGGTGCTTCATCAAGAACGGCCCCATAGTCCCGCTCGCCCGCCCCTTCCGGGATGACGTGGCGCTCGGCGCCCAGGAGTGCAATCAGGTCGTGGATCTTGTTCCAGCGGTAGTCCGACATGACGCAGGCAAAGGCCTTGGAGTTGATCAGGGAGAAGACGCAGCCGTGGAAGAAATTCGTCACCACGGCCGCAGCACCGGCTATGAAGCCGGCGAAATCGTGTGGCCCGGCGTCGATCCACTGTTCATCGGCCCAATCGTTGCGATAGCCGACGCTGACAAGCTTGATCGCCCGTGATCCCGCCCAGCGCCGAACCGGATCCTTGAACCAGGACGGGAAGGAGTGGCCATAAATTGCAGCGTAAGGACGCGGCAGTGCCTCTCGCGAAATTGCCTCGTGCGAGGTAATTGCCTCGGGGAATTGAAGGCACGGGTCGAGGACGAGCGTCGCCTCGCGGCCGATCGCATTCTCGACAATCGTCTTCGAGTTCCCATCGCGCACAGAAATGCTTTCGAACTTCCGCAGCCCCTCCGCCCAGAAGCTCTCGAGCCCGGTTGCCGCCGGATGGTTCCCGAATGTCGCGGCGTAGGAGACGAGCCGCCGCGCCGTGAGCTGGTCGCCGTAGAACAATCGGCAACCCCCATACCAGGGGTGACGCAGGTTCCAGACCTCGTCGCTGCCGACGATGACGAGGTCGCAGCTCTCGCTGCCCGTCGGATCATCCAGCGCAAACGCTCCGCTGAGCGGCAGCGCTTCGATAGCCTTCAGGAACTTTCGGATCTTGGAGGCATAGAGCTGAGAGTCGGCAGCCGAGGTCCGGACCGGCAGCAACGGCTGCAAGGCACAGCGCCACTCGGCCCGGCTGACGCGATCGGAACGGTGGTCGAGAACGATCGGCTCGTGGCCGCGAGACCGCAGCCCGTCGACCAGACACCGTGTCTGCCAGAAAGAGCCGTAATTGATGCAGCGGTGAAATGTCAGGACACCCAATTTCGCCAATGGTCGATCCTCTTCGCATCTAACCGACCGAATAGGAGTAGGTTCCCGCCATCACTTGCCCGTTGCTGAAGCGGAGCATGCAACAGCGGGTATTGGGTGGTGGGGACTACCAGGCCGATGCACGACCGCTGCTGCGGCCGGGGGTGCGGGGTTCCGACATCAGGAACGCTTGAGCGCCGGATCGTCGAGCGCCGGATTGTAGAAGAGCGAGAGCGTCAGGCTGCGCGCGATGCGCTCAGCCGTGCTCGTGAACCAGGCCTTCGCCTCCTGGTTCGGAGCAATGTCGTCAAGTGTCGCAGTAAAGAGCGCCAGCCATTTTGGAAAAAGCTCCGGTGACATGTTGGCGACGCCGAGATGCGCCTGGACCGGCTTGCCGCCATAGGCGCCACTGCGGAAGGCGACGGCGGACCAGAAGCTTTTCATTTTCTCCATGTGCTCCGGCCAGCGTCCCGAAAGCCTTGCGTCGAAGACCGGTCCAAGCTCCGGATGCGCGAGCACACGGGCATAGAACGTGTCGACCAAAGTACCGATGAACGCTTCATCGACGCCGATCGCCTTCATCTCCGCCTCCGCGCGCTCGCGGATAGCCGCTGAATGCGCGGCCTTGCCCTGCAATTCCATTCCGTCGCCCTGTTCAGCCGTATCTGCGCCCCCTTATATAGACGTTGCGGATGTCACTCCAAAAGTCGAACCGGGACATGCGGCAATCTGTCCGGCGACGGCCGGCCCCCTCCGGCCGCCGCAGCGTCGCGCGCGTTCCCTGAGAATTAGTTCGTCTCCGCCGGTGACCTTCATCATCGGCGCCATCAACGACATCGCTTTCCAACCGGAGGCTTGGGTGCGACACCTCATGGTCGCAAGCGGTGCCCATTACAACCTGCGGAGTTGCTTTTTCGGGAAGTTGACGGGCATTTCCTTGACTGTCCTTTCAGTATTTCGACGGCACATACAGTTCCGGTGGCAGCACTTTCCGCTCGTAGTCGGGATTGAAGACCCGCTCCGGCAACGCGATATCCGCATGCGGCACATCCTCATACGGGATCTTCGTCAGCAGGTGGTCGATGCAGTTCAGACGCGCCCGCTTCTTGTCATTCGCCTCGACGATGTACCATGGCGCTTCCGGGATGTTGGTGCGGGCAAAAGTCTCTTCCTTGGCCTTGGTGTAGCCCTCCCAGCGCACCCGCGACTGCAGGTCCATGGGCGAAAGCTTCCACTGCTTCAGCGGATCATGAATGCGCATCAGGAAGCGCAACTGCTGCTCCTCGTCGGTGATCGAGAACCAGTATTTCACAAGCCGAATGCCGGAGCGCACCAGCATGCGCTCGAATTCCGGTACGTCTCGGAAGAATTCCTCCACCTCGCCTTCCGTCGCGAAGCCCATCACCCGCTCAACACCGGAGCGGTTGTACCAGGAGCGGTCGAAAAGCACGATCTCGCCGCCGGCCGGCAGATGCGGCACGTATCGCTGGAAGTACCATTGCGTCTTTTCGCGGTCGGACGGTGCCGGAAGCGCCACCACCCGCACGACGCGCGGGTTCAGCCGCTGTGTGATGCGCTTGATCGCGCCGCCCTTGCCGGCCGAATCGCGGCCCTCGAAGATCACCACGACCTTCTCTTTGTGATAGACGACCCAATCCTGGAGCTTGATGAGTTCCGCCTGCAGGGACAGGAGGGCGCGGAAATAATCGGCTCGCGGAATCGTCGGGGGACGCGCCTTGCGATAAATCTTGCGTATCTCCTCCGACAAGGCCGGTTCGGACAGTTCCAGCTCATAGTCCTCGTCGAGCGTATCGGTGAGCTCCGCTTCGAGCCAATCCAGGCGCTCAGCTTCGTCGTTCGGCTTCCCCATGCTATCCTCCATCCTTCAACCGGTGCGGCAGCATAGCATCTTCTTATGAGACTGATTTGACCGCGCCATGAACTCGCTAAAGCCCGCAGGAACCAGGACTTCTCCTCCGACGTTTCCCGACTGGCATCGAGGAGTACGACAATGGCCAAGAAGAAGCAGCTTCCCAAGAAGATCGCAGGCGTGAAGGTTCCGAAGGGGCTTCGTCGGTCGAAGATATTGAGGAGCATGGTACGCAGCGACGTGGGCAGGGATGTACTGGCCAAGGCCATCACCGCCGGGGCCGGAGCCGCCGCAGCGGTACTGGTCGACCACCGTGACGACGTTTTCGACGCCAGAACCGCGAAGAAGGGTAGGAAGGCAGTCGGGTTGGCGCGCCGGGCAATGCAAAGCGGCTTTTCGGCAGCGATGGACGCGATGAAGGATTCCGTATTTCCCGAGACTCACAAGCCGAAGAAAGCCAAGAGCAAAACCCAAAGGCGGGCAGTTGTCCATTAGACCGGCGTCGACGAGCAAAGTTGTGCTCAGTCGTCATCGCTTGTCCGGTTACCCTTGCTGTTGACTTCCGGCACCAGGGACTGTCGGGGCACGATCAGTCCCGAGGGGAGCTCGGGGTCATCTTGCTGCTCGCCTCCGCTTACATAGTCAAACACGTCGGTCGCACCCACCTGTGCCGCCCGCGCCAGGCCGACGCCCAACAGCCGCGCCGCGATCAGCGGGTGTTCGCGGATCAGCACGGAAATTGCTCGCACGCTCGCCGCGACGATGACGCGCGAGGTGAACTTGTCGCCGTACTGGCGTATCAGGAAGCCTTCGATGGACTTAAGCCCGCCCCCCTTTTCTTCGTCATCGCGCCACGCCGCATCCTGATCGGCGCCGTCCGCTGACAAGGGCGCCGGTTTGTAGCGCCGTTTCGGCGGATCGGCGTCTCGGATCACTTCCCTTGCAGCCGAAAACGCGGTCTCCAAAGCATTCGCCCAAAGCCCGGCGGATCGGGCACCCTTTCGGGTCACGGTTTTGGCGACCGCGGTTACCTTTTGCTGCTTTCCGACTAGCACTGCCGCCGCCGCACCCGCGCCGGCAGTCAGCGAGTGGGCGAGCAGGTCACGCCCGAAGCTGGTCTTCATCAAGCTGCGGAGCATCTTCGATTTGCGCCAAGCCTTGGGGATCTTCACGCCCGCGACCTTTTTGGGAAGCCGCTTCTTCTTGCCCATCGTCGCCTCCTTGCTCTCACAAACGAAGAGAGACGATCGGGGTTCCACCGCAGGCCGGATAAGGGAATTCGCGTCGCTCGGAACGCAACGCCTCAGCGCCAGAAACGCTTCGTGTCGACAAATATGTCGTGGGCTTCCGCCGCAGCATGCAGAAGCTTTTCCTTGTCGTCCGCACTGAACGGTTCTGTATCCGCGACCTCTGAAAGCTGCAGCTTCGACAGCATGTCGGGAGCGGTGGCGAGATCGTTCAGACTGCCGAGGTGATCCTGAAGTCCCCCCATCGCGACGATGAACCTCTTGTGGCGCTTGGTTTCCTGCTTGCTTTCATAGAGGGGGCCAAAAAACTCCGCCGCATAGCGCAGTTTCTTTGCCGTAATGCGCACTTCATGGCGGGTCTCATCATCCAAATCGATCAGATTGCTGCCGCCTTTCGCCACCTTCTTCCAAAGCTTGTCGAGTATCCTGGAGGCGAATTGCCTCGCCGGCTGGGCGAGCAAGGCCTTGCCGGCCTCGTCGCTTCGCCAGTCTCTAATCGAAATCCATTCGGCCAGGTCGATCATCAGGGCGCGGGCGCGGACGGAGGAAAGCGCGGCTCCTGCCGCGCCATAGGCGTCGCTGCGGGCCTCCTGCAGACAGCGCAAAAGCTCTTCGCTTGTCGTGCTCTTGATCATGACGTCTATATTGCGCGCATCGCCAAGCTCCGAGGCAAGCCAGCGCAGCTCATCGCGCAGATGATCGAACCTGCTATCGGTGAAGAGCGGTTTACAGATGGAGAAAAGAGAGCGCAGTCGACGCAGGGCCACACGCGCCTGATGCAAAGCCTCGGTATCGCGCGACCAGGACAGGACCATTTCATTGAGGCGAAACTGCTTGAGGCAGGCTGACGCAAGGCGTGCGAACGCCGTTGCAGCATTCATATCGGCAGCGAGCGGCGTAACACTCGCCTTGACGGCACCACGCGCAGGACCAATCAGACGGTAGCCGCGATCCGCTTTGGTCAGCACCCCGATCGAGGCCGGCGTGATCAGATTGAGTTTTCGGGTCAACGCAAACAGCGCCGTCGGCGATCCCGTCTTCCTTTCCAGCACGATTTCGCAGAGCTGTGCCTCGCGATCGGCGGCGACGACTTTTCCGACGTCCATGGCGACGTCGATCGTCGCATCGCCTTCCGTGATGCTCCAGCGATGCCGCTTGACGCGAACCTCGAACAGGGGCGCGAGCCTGTCCGCCGTCCCGGCGAGCTGGGCCTGTATCTGCGGATTGTCGAGAACGGGCGTGTCCTCGGCAACTGGCAGTGCCCATTCTTCACGCGTGAGAGCTTCCGCCGCCGAGCCGTCGCCGGATTTGACGATCTGGGTCCGTTCATTCCCGCATTGCCGGATGCATAGCGACAACCCGCGCTGAGACAGGTCCCATTCCTGGGTATCATAATAAACGGACCTTTGCCGACGAATGGTGGGTGTGCAGGCGAAGGGATTCTCCTTCAGAAGCAACGATGCCCCCGCTTGGGCCAGCTCGAGCTTGAGTTCCGTTTCCTGCATAGTCCCCCTCGGTGCGGCTTCCCCCTGCAAGCTGGCAAGCATTGGATAGTCCGTTAAAAAGCTGTCACAAACAATCCTTCCGGCCCGTATCAACTCTGGCGCGGGCATCACTCGCCGCGATGCTGCTCCGCTTCGACACCCGAAAACGGCGAGGCCATCCGGGTATTCGTCTGGCAGGGAAAACAAGAGGCACGTCGACAGCTCTCGACGCTGGTCAAGGATGAATTGTCGCGGAATTCCGGGCCTCGTTGGCCGTACCGGCCGCATAGACTGTCGATAGCCGTCGGTAATATGGGGATCTCAGAGCAAGAATCGTCACCACCACGCCGATCGCACCCGCAAGTGTAAAGACCAACGCGATGCCTCGCGCCGGACCCGTCCCGAACCATCCGCCTATGGCATCGGCCCCTGCCCCGTCGGTCATGAACGGAATGACCACGAACTGGGTCAGCGGACCGATCAGGAAGGCGGTCAGCGGCGAAGCGGCCTGCTCGACCGACTGGGCAAAGCCGAAGACGCGTCCCTGGCGTTCCAGGGGCACCACTTTCTGCAGGACGGTTTGCTCGGCCGCTTCGGCATAGGGCGCCAACAGCATCCAGATGAAGCAACCGCCCGCCAGCAGCCAGACGGAGGACTGGATCGTGAAGACGCAGCACACCAGGTGATGAGATTGACCAGCAGCAATGTGCGCAGCGGATTCTTGCCCAAACCGCTCTTCGATATGACGATGCCGCTGATGATGAAAGCGGTCGAGAGCACGCCGAACAGCAGTCCCCACATCTGCACCGATACGAGCGAGAGGCCATAGGCATCCAGCAGCGCCATGAAAATGCCACCCAGGAAATTGTTGAACGTGGCAAAGAAGATCAGCGCGAATAGCCCCGGCACGGCGGCAATCACCGCAATTGTTCCTCGGATGTCGACGCGCTTGGGTTCGGCGGGGTGACCGGGCGCGGCTCCCAAACGTCGTTCATCGACGTGAATGAAGGCAAGGTGCGCAAAGGCCAGGAAGGTGAAAACGAGGGCGAAAGCCAGCGACGCCACCATTCCGCCCCAGGCGACCAGAAAGCCGCTGATCACCGAGGTGGTGAGAAAGCCGATACCGGTCACCATGCCGACGAGACCATTGGCCTTGTCCCGCCTATTCTCGGGAATGAGCACGGTGACCAGTGTCGGCAGCGCGATGGAGCGAATATTGCCGGCAATGACGCCGAGCATCACCAAAAGCACGAAAACCCAGAGGTGAACGCCATAGGGATTGGCGAAGGCCGCCTCCGGCGACATCAAGAGCAGCGCCAGGGACAGTACATAGAAGCCCGCCGACACCACGCTCGAGCCGAGCATGGCCAGCTTCTTGGGATTGTGGTCGACTATGCTGCCGAGCCAGAAGCCGAAGCCGGATGTGAACACGAGGTAGACACCGGCGATCATGCCTGTCGCAAACACGGATTGCGTTTCGATATAGACCCAGAAGGTCAGCGCGAACCAGACCGTGAAGTTGGTGATGTTAGCGATCAGGTTGTTGCCGAGAAGATGGTAAAACGGACGCATTGGCCTCTCCCTGTTGCCCCGGCCCTGCGTAGCTAGGGTGTGAACCCCGATGTTCAATCCATTGCCAGGATGGCCACAGTCCGCCACGGCGAGGCGTCAGCAGTTCGGCTAACTCCAGCCTCATGCCGACCCGGACGCCGCGATCGGTGAAATCTGGGACGCCGACGTGCGAAGGCCTGAGGGCCTTCGGCGCGCCGCGTGGCGCCTTGCTTGCGATCGTCTGGCTGGAACTCTTCGTGCTGGTGGCCATCGGCATCCTCGCCGGATTCGGCATCGGTTACACCGCGGCAATGGTCATTTCCCAGGCGGTGGTCGATGGCAGCGGCCTTGCCATGCCGGTCGGATTCGCTCGGGAAGACATCGCCTTCGCAGTGACGTTGCTCGGCTTCTCGGCACTGATCGCATCCGTACCCGCCATCTTTGCCTACCGCCAGTCTCCGGCCTCCGCCCTTCGCGGCTGAGCGGGCAACCTTTCCCTGGTAGGCCGACCATTCTGCGCCTCCGCCTGGGTTCTTATGATGTTGGAACCTCGATGCTCGGAAAGCCGACCTTTTCGCGCGGGTATCGAATCTCTGCATGCCCTTACTGGGAAATTGCACGGCCCAACGCCATATTCAGGCAGCAGATCCATCACGGAGACAGGGCAATGACCTACGCTAAGACTGCCGAGGCGGTCAGGAATCTCACACCCGAGCAGTATCGTGTGACCCAGCAGAACGGCACCGAGCGGCCGTTCACGGGGGAGTACAACGATAACAAGAGGCCGGGGATCTATGTCGACATCGTTTCCGGCGAACCGCTGTTCGCCTCGTCCGACAAATTCGATTCCGGCTGCGGCTGGCCGAGCTTCACCAAGCCGATCGTGGAGGAGAATGTCGAGGAACTGAGGGATGATTCCTACGGCATGGTCCGCACCGAGGTGCGCTCGAAGCATGGGGACAGTCACCTCGGCCATGTCTTTCCCGACGGCCCGAGGGATCGCGGCGGCTTACGTTATTGCATCAATTCCGCCGCGCTGCGCTTCATTCCGCGCGAGGAGATGGAGGCCGCAGGTTATGGCGCCTATCTCAACCATGTGGAGGACATCTGAATGACCGAGAAAGCTGTATTGGCTGGTGGCTGCTTCTGGGGAATGCAGGACCTGATCCGCAAGCTCCCCGGCGTCGTCGAGACCCGCGTGGGCTATACCGGCGGCGATGTGCCGAATGCGACCTACCGCAACCACGGTTCCCACGCCGAGGGCATCGAGATCATCTTCGATTCCGAGAAGATCAGCTACCGGCGGATTCTGGAGTTTTTCTTCCAGATCCACGATCCGACGACGAAAAACCGGCAGGGCAACGACATCGGCATGTCCTACCGCTCGGCGATCTACTATGTCGACGACGAGCAGAAGCGCATTGCCGAGGACACCATCGCAGACGTCGACGCTTCCGCCCTATGGCCGGGAAAGGTGGTGACCGAAGTCAAACCGGCGGGGGACTTCTGGGAGGCGGAGCCGGAGCACCAGGACTATCTGGAGCGCTACCCGAACGGCTACACCTGCCACTTCCCACGCCCCGACTGGGTATTGCCCCGGCGCTCGGCGGCCGAATAGGCGGCCGTGTAGCTCCCGCCGCCGCATGAGCGCGGGGCGCGCAGGCTGACTGCCTACAACAGTAGTCCGGAGCGAGGCTGTGGCAAGCCGCTTGTCGCGTCTGGCGCTTTGGCTTCCGCAAGCTGCGACAGGAACCGATCCATGAGCGGGGAATCGCCGAAGCGACGATAGACGCGCTCTTCGGCAAGTGAAAACTGAGGATTGACGTTCGTCAGCTGCGCCATCGCCCGCTGCGCGCCTGGCGCGTCTCCGCGCTGGGTCAGGACTGCCGTATGTATCAGGAGGCAATCCGCCTCGCGCGGCGCGCGGATCAGGCATTCCCGCAACACCTGGTCAGCCTCGTCGATGCGGCCGGCAGCATAGAGAGCCTGGCCGTAGACATAGGTGTAATACTCCGGCGCCATCGGATGTAGCCGGCGGGCGCGCTCGGCATTGCTGACCGCCTCCTCATAGCTCCCGAAGCGGACCTGCGCCTTGGCCAGCGCCATCAGGCTGTCCGGGTCGTTCGGGTTGAGTTCGACCGCACGCTCTGCGGCCTGAATGGCGCTGGCGTAGTCGCCGGCGACCGAAAGGCCGAAGCTCAGGGCCTGATAGCCTACGGCGAGATTGGGGTCGAGGCGAACGGCCTGGCGCGCCTCGCTGAGCCCCGTTTCCACATCGATCCGAATCGCCCTGCCGGTGAGGTTCTGTGCGAAGTCGACGATATAGGTCATGCCGAGATTGGCGCGAGCCGTGGCATAGCCGGGATCGAGTTCGAGGGCACGATGAAGCAGCGCGCGCGCCGCAAGCAGCGCCTCGGCATCCCTCGATCCGTGTTTATAGCGGTCCCGCGCCTGCAGCACGAGATCGTAGGCCTGAAGATTTTCGGTCGGCCGTTCAGCCGCGTTCGAGACTTCCGACTCGCGCACATAGGACACGAGATGCGAGACGATCTCGGCCGTCAAATCGGTCTGCAGCGCAAAGACGTCCTCGACGCGGCGGTCGTAGGTGCGCGACCAGAGGTGAGCGCCGCTGCGCGCGTCGATCAACTGTGCCACCACGCGAAGCTGGTCGCCGGCGCGCCTGGCGCTGCCTTCCACCACATAGCCGGCCCCGAGCCTTTCTCCGATCCTGCGGATGTCCTCCGCCTGACCGCGCAGCGCAAAGGTCGAGTTGCGTGCGATGACCTGAAGGTCGGGATTACGCGCAAGGTTGGCGATGATGTCCTCGGTCAGCCCGTCGGCGAAATAGGCCTGGTCGGTATCGCCACTCATGTTGTCGAAAGGCAGCACCGCAACGGTCGGCCGCGCATCTGAGGGCTCAGCGCCTGTCAGACGCACAATGCTGCCGGTCACATCCGCACCGATCGCCCGCAATGCGGGCACCTGCGTGAAAGCGGCGACGGCGACGAGCGCCGTAGCCCCCACCGCAAAAGCCACAGCGGGACGCCGGCGGAGCGCAAACCTCCGTGTCCAGCCCCGGCCGCTCGCCTCTTCCGGATCGAGCCGAACGGCGTAGATGGCAAGCGGCTCGGCGATGTTCTTGGCCTGCCTTCGCCCGACACTGTAGAAAAGCTTGCTGCGGCTCCGGTCGGCGCTGCGGACGACGGCCTCGCTGACGAATATGCTGGCCGGCGCTGCCATGGCCTCCAGTCGGGAAGCGACGTTGACGCCATCGCCGAACATGTCGCCATTGTCTTCTATGACGTCACCGAGGTTGATGCCGAGCCGCATTTGGAACGGCCGCTCGGCAAAGCCGTTTTGGATCTCGATCGCCGCATCGAGCGCCTCGTTGACACTTGGGAAGGTCGCCAGAAAGCCGTCACCGGTGGTCTTGAAGGTGCGACCGCCATGTTTCTCGACGGTCGGTATGATCAGTTCGCTGAAGGTGGCGCGCAGGGCCGCGTAGGTCGAGGACTCGTCCTCGGACATCAGCCGGCTGTAGCCGACGATGTCGCCTGCAATGATTGCTGCGAGTTTGCGTTCCATCACGAGCCTCGTCAGACGCATCTATATGGCACCGTCCTTGTCCGTCCACTCAAAACTCCGTGTGCGCACGCGTTCCCTCGCGGGGCGCATTGCGGCCACCAGCGCCGTCGTATGTCAACCGGCGGTGGTTGCGGATCGCTGGTCAACGACCGGACACGAGGCTTGGCCCGGTACCAAGTCGGAACCTATCGCGGCTCGCGAGGTTGGTCGGACTGAGCAGGAGGATATAGCGATGGCCAAATGCGACCAGTGCGGCAACGGGTGTTTCCCTGCCCATTGATGCTAAGATGCCCGCCCGAGTGCCCACGAGCTGAGGAAAGGCCGTCCTCATGAAGCCGATGAACGAAGAGCACCTCGCCGTTCTGCGCAGGCACATGGTGGAGGTGATTGCAATCTATGTCGATCTTGCAAGCGAGGAACTCGGCAAGGCGGTGCTCGATGAACGGGTGATGGCGGCGATGCTGCGGGTGCCCCGGCATCTCTTCGTGCCCGCTGCGATTGCGCCTCTTGCCTATCAGGACACGCCCTTGCCGATCGGATTCGACAAGACCGTGTCGCAGCCCTTCATGGTCGCCCTTATGACTGATCTCCTTGATCTCCAACCGCATGAGGCGGTGCTCGAGGTCGGCACCGGCCTGGGCTACCAAACCGCAATTCTCGCCGAACTCGCCGGGCAGGTTTGGAGCGTCGAAATCATCGAGGAATTTGCAAATCATGCCGAGGCTTTGCTACAGGGCTTCGGCATGTCGAACATCGGCATCCGGGTCGGCGACGGCTCTCGCGGCTGGCCTGAGCATGCCCCATTCGACAAGATCCTGGTCACCGCGGCAGCCGAGGAGGCGCCGCCAGCCTTGCTCGAGCAGCTCAAGCCGATGGGCCGTCTGGTTCTTCCTGTTGGATCCGAAGAACAGGTGCTGACAGTCATCGACAAGGATGCGGCGGGACACCTCAAGGCGCGGCAACTGATCCCGGTTCGGTTCAGCCGGCTCGAGGCGGCCTGATGTGCGTCTGGCATCTGGCGCAAGGGAACATCGTAACGGGACACACCGCCTAATTTAGCCTAGATAGCTCTCGGCAGGCTGCTTTCGACCCCTTGCCGTTCGCGCGCCGCGGAATCTCGGATCTCCGCCGGCGTTCGGCCGTAGGTCCGCCGAAACTCCTTGGTAAAATGCGAGGTGTTCACAAAGCCGACGTCGAGCGCGACCTCGATTATGGGCTTCTTGCTTGTCAGCAGGATGTGCCTCGCCCTGTCCAATCGCAGGCGTCGGAAAGCAAGAGCGGGAGACATGCCCGCCTTTTCGGAAAACAAGCGTTCGAGCTGGCGGCGCGACAAGCCGACGGAGGCTGCAAGCTGCTCGATGGTGATGCCACCTTCGAGATGCTGCTCCATATTTATCAGAGTGGCCATGACACGGTTGTCGTTGACGTAGTCGTGCAGCGGCTGCCGCGTCTGGATATCGAACTGCGACCGGGCCTTTTCGATCTGCAGGACTTCGAGCGCGTTGCGCTCGGCGTCCCGGCTGATGTGCCGCCGCACCAGGGCAGCCGCAAGGTCGGCGGCACTGCTTCCCCCTGCACAGGAACCGCGCTTGCGGTCGAGATTGAACAGCCGGTCCGGTCGGACGTCATGATCGGGAAATCGTTCGCGAAACTCGTGGTAGTGAAGCCAGCTCACGCAGGTCTGGTGTTCCTTCATCAGGCCGGCCTCCGCCAGAATGAAGGAGCCGGTGCACAGGCCGATCAACGGAACGCTTTTCGAAGCCGCCCGCTTCAGAAACCGGATTGTTTCATGGTCGACCGGCTGCTCGACACTGAGAAGTCCACCAACTACGGCAATGTAATCGAACTCGCCAGGATCGACGAAGTCCGATGTAGGAGCGACCTGGACGCCGCAGCTCGAGGTGATCAGGTGCCTCGTGCTGCCGAGGACCTGCCAATCGGCGAGGACGCGGCCCGATCGGTCGAGCTGGTCACTCGCAAGCCGGAGGGTATCGACGAATAGCGCAAAGGCCGACAGCGTGAACCATCGGGAGAGGATGAATCCGATTTTCAGGCGCTGCGGCTGCGGAGCGCCCCCCGGCGCCGATGAGTGGACGGAATGTCCCATTTTACTCTGGCTCCTCTCAAATTGGGGGGCGTCCCTTGTAGACCCCCACCCGCCCCTGCGATCACCTGATCTGAAATCCGTGGGCCAAAGGATCGCGGTCGTCGACGAAGATCGTATTGTGGCCGGTGATTCGCGCCCATGCGCCGATACTCGGCATGATGCCCTCGTGGTGCCCGACCTTGGCCGCCGCCTCGATCTGTCCGTCGAACACCGTGCCGATCAGGCTTTCATTCCGATAGGTGTCACCGACCTTCAGTCGCCCTTTTCCGTGCAACTGCGCCATGCGGGCGGAGGTCCCGGTTCCGCCAGGCGAGCGGTCGATCGCCTTGTCGCCATAGAAGACCGCACCGCGGCCGTCGGCATTTTCGTTGGTCGGCCGATCGCACCAGATCGCGTGGTGGACGCCGCGAATCCTGTCATCCTCCGGGTGCACGGGATCGCAAACCTCTGCAAGCGCCGTACGGAGTTTCTGGCTGAGGCTGACGATTTCGGACGCGGTCATGCCGTCGAGACCTTGCCAGTGCCGCTGCGGCTCGACGACCGCATAGAAATTGCCGCCATAGGCGATGTCCACGACCAGCCGTCCGACACCCGGCACGTCGACTTCGACATCGGCGCTGTAAAGGTAGCTCGCGACGTTGAACAGCCGCACGCTTCTGACGAAATCGCCGTCCATCTCGTACCTGACGTCCACCCTTCCGGCCGGCGTTTCGATCGACAAGGTCCCGGGAGTTTTCGGCCGGACAAGACCTTCCTCGATCACGACGGTCGAAAGGCCGATCGTGCCGGCTCCGCACATCGGCAAGCAGCCGCTGACTTCGATGAAGAGAGCCGCGAAGTCGCAATCGTCCCGGAAGGCCGGATAGATGATCGCTCCGGACATGACATCGTGGCCGCGCGGTTCGAACATCAACGCCTGGCGTATCCAGTCGTGGTCGCGAACGAAGATCTCGCGCCGCTCGGCTATCGGCAGATGCGGAAGCAGCGGACCACCGCCGGCAACGACGCGAACCGGATTGCCGCAGGTATGCGAGTCGATACAGAAAAAGCTGTGCCGCATGATCCGCTCCAGTCAGCCCGCTGGCCGCGTTCGGTTACGTTGAAGTGCGCCACGCGAAAACCGGTCGAGAAGAAGCGCGACCGCGACGATGGCGAGGCCGGCGCGCAGGCCAAGCCCCATTTCCATTCGCGTCAGGCCGCGCGTCACCTCTGCACCGAGCCCGCCTGCCCCGACCAAGCCGGCCAGCACGACCATGGCGAGCGACAGGAGGATGCATTGGTTGAGGCCGACGAGCAGGGTCGGCTTTGCCGCGGGGATTTCGATCTTGAAGAGGATGGAGCGGGGCGAGGCACCGATCGCCTGCCCGAGTTCAAGCAGGTCCTTCGGAACCTGATTGAATGCGAGCGTGGTCAGCCGCAGCATCGGCGGTATACCGTAGACGATCGTTGCAATAATCGCCGGCACCCGCCCGAGGCTGAAGATCATCACCGCGGGAATGAGATAGACCCACGGCGGCACCGTCTGCATGATGTCGAGGACAGGGCGGATCGCCGCTTCGAAGGCCTTTACACGAGAGGCGAGAATACCGAGGGGAAAGGCGATCAGGACGGAGATCGCCACGGCGACGGTGACCAAAGCAATCGTCTGCATGGATGCGACCCAGAGACCCATCACAAGGCAGAAGCCGAGTGCCAGTCCCGCAAGAATGGCCACGCGGATGTTGACGAGGACAAGGGCGAGAAGCACCACGGCGGCGATCAGCACGTAAGGCGGCAGCGCCAGCAGCGCCGCTTCGATTCCCGAAAGCACCGCCTCGACGACAGTGCTGATCAAGGCGAAGAACGGATGGAAGTTGGCATTGAGCCAGTCGATAGCCGGCGCCAGGTATGTTCCCAGCGAAAACTGAAACGAGTCCAGGTTCATCTTGTTCCTCCCTTGCCGAGGCTGGCAGCACTCTGCGTGATGCGGTCAAGCACCATGGTCAGCACGACGATCGCGATGGCGGCATCGATCGACCTGGCCATGTCGAGCGTCCGGATTGCCTTGTAGATCGTCTCGCCAAGCCCTCCGGAACCGACAATGCCGGCGATCACGACCATGCCGAAGGCCATCATCAGGCTCTGGTTGATGCCGGCCATGATGCTCGGCATTGCAAAGGGCAGACGGATCTTGAAGAACATCTGCCATCGTGTGATGCCGACGGACTGGCCAAGCTCGATGAACTCGTGCGGTGTCATCCGGATGCCGAGCGACGTCAATCGAACGGCCGGAGGCATGGCGACCACGAAGGTCGCAATGAGCGCGGTCGCCGGACCGTAGCCCAGGAGCGCAATCGCCGGGAGAAGGTAGATGTAAGGCGGCAGGGTCTGGATAAGGTCCAGAACCGGCTCCAGCAAGCGGTCGAGCTGCGGCAGAAATCCTGCCACCACCCCGATCGGCAGCCCAACGAGAAGCGCCAAGGACGTCGCCGTCATGACCAGGGCCAAGGTACTTACGGTCTCCGGCCACAGGCCCAGGAGCGAGCACAAGACGAGGGCGATCCCCGTCAGTACGCCAAACCAGGCATTGACCAGCCGCCACCCGGCAAGGGCCAGGACCGCCGCCACCACAAAGAAAGGCGGAAGGTCGAGCAGCCATAATATGCCGTCATAGAGTCCCTCGAGCATCGCTCTGACGAGATCGAAGAGGAACTCACCGTTGTCGCTCAGCCACTCCAGTGCCGAGTCCGTCCAGGCGTCGAATGTGTCCGCGAAAGCCGAACTTTCCATATCGCGCCCTCCTCTAGGCCGCCGCGGCCTGTTCGGCAGTCGTCGTTCCCTTGACGCCGGCCAAAAGACTCTTGGCCGTGACGACACCGACCGCGGCCCCCTTGTCGACGACCGCAATGCCATCGCGATCCGATTGCATGGTCAGCCCGATGAGTTCGTCGATGTCTGCTTCCGGAGTGGTCTTGGCGAGCGAGGCGAGGTCGCTGCCCGGGTGCTGCCGTTGATACTCGGCAACCGGGACCATGACCGAATGGGCCTTGATAAGATGGAGACGGGAAATCCCCGCTACGAAGTCCGCGACATATTGGTCCGCCGGGTTGAGGACGATGTCTTCGGCGGTCCCCACCTGGATGATCACGCCGTCCTTCATGATCGCGATGCGATCGCCGATCCGTATGGCCTCGTCGAGATCGTGAGTGATGAACACCGCCGATTTGCCGAGCTCTTTCGTGAGCTGGCGGAACTCGTCCTGCAACTGCCTGCGAATGAGCGGGTCAAGTGCGCTGAACGGTTCGTCCATGAGAATGATTTCCGGATCGGAGGCGATGGCGCGTGCCAGTCCGACGCGCTGCTGCATGCCGCCGGAGAGTTCCGATGGATAGCGATTGAGCCAGTCGCCGAGACCGACTTTCTCCAGCGCCGCCGTGGCAGTCCGGTTGCGCTCGGCTTTCGCAATGCCTTGGACCTCCAGCCCGAAGGCCGCATTCTCGAGCACCGTGCGATGCGGAAGCAATGCCACGCTCTGGAAGACCATGCCGATGTTCTGGGCGCGCATCTGCCGAAGTCCGGCCGCGTCGAGGGCAGAGAGGTCCTTGCCCTTGACGAGCACCTTGCCGAGGCTCGGCGTGATCAGCCTGTTCAGAAGCCGGATCAACGTGGACTTGCCGCTGCCAGACAAGCCCATGATGCAGAAGATTTCGCCGCGGCGAACCTGGATGCTGGCATCGGAAACGCCGACGACGCAGTTGTATTCCTGCAGGATCTGCTTCTTCGACAGGCCGCGCTTGGCAACTGCTTCCATAGCGGCGGGTGCCTTGTCGCCGAAGATCTTCCAGACCGATTGGCAGTCGATCAGCACTTCGTTTGCATCGATGCTTGCCATTTTCCTCACTCCCTTCGAGCCAATCCCGTGCTGGCAGTGCTCAAGTCCTCACAAGCCTTGGCAGCGGTCGCCCGGACGAGTCCAGGCGACCAGAATTGCGGTATCGAACCTCAGTACTTCTTGATGTTTTCCCAGCGCTTGAGGAGGTCGGCATGGCTATCCGTCCACTCTTTGACGACCTCTTCCATCTTCTTGCCGTCGCCGACGGCGCCGTTCATCGCGGTGATGTCAGCCAGCGGAACATAGACGCTTGCCAGGATCTCGCGTGCCTGCGGATTCTCTTCCGAGAAGCCCTTATGACCGATCCAATAATAGGTCTGCGGCGGCGGGAAGACGCCCTTCGGGTCCTTGAGGTACTTCACGTCGTACTTCTGCATCATCCACGACGGCTCCCAGAGAGTGACCGCGATCCACTCCTGCCTGTCGATTGCGGATTTAAGCGCTGCAGTCATCGCCGCGGTGCTGCCTTCGACGAGCTGGAGCTTGAGGCCGTATTCCTGGACCGCGTTCGCGGTGTCGCGCATCAGGCCGGCGCCCGGCTCAATCCCGATGATCTTTCCGCCGAATTTGTCGGCGTTGTCATTGAGCTGTTCGACGGAGTCGATGTTGACGTATTTGGGGACTGCGATGCCCTGATAGAGGCCGTGGGATACCGGCGAGATCTTCTCCAGACGGTTCTTGTTCTTGTCCCAGTAGTCCTGGGCGACATAGTCGGTCTGCGAGGCCAGGATCTGGATATCGCCCTTGCTCAGCGCCGCATAGGCGATGCCCCACTCCGAAAACTCAGTCACGTTCACGGTATAGCCGGCGTCTTCCAGAACCTTCTTGGTGATGCCTGCGATCGGCGTCAGGTCCTCCCACGCCATCGTTCCCATCTCGATGGTCTTCTCCTGAGCGCGAGCCGGCATCATGGTCAGGCCGACCATCGCAGCGGCGCAGAATGCTTTCCAAAGTGTCTTCACGGTTCACTCCTGTTCTTGGTTCCCGTTGTTTTTCAAAGACTGCTCATTCAGTCTTCGTCATTGCGTGGTCGCCGGCTTAGCCCTCCCGACCAGCTCGCAATTCCTGCCAGCGGATCACCGAGTTGATGCCGAGCCAGGCGAAGGGCTCCGGCGGTAATCTGCTCGGGATCGGCTGATCCTTGTATGTCTCGAGATCCCGGTTCCCGGTGCCGGTGGCGAGTTCCGCGGCCATCATCCCCGCCAGCGTGCTTTTGACGGTGCCGAGACCATTCTCGCAACAGGCGGAATAGAGCCCCTCCTCCATCTCGCCGAAGGCGGGGACATGGTTCCTGCTGAGACAAAGCGCTCCCGCCCAGCTGAACTCTAAGGGCACCCGCTGAAGCTCGGGGAAGCGCGCGTCGAACGATCGCCTCTGTTCGGCGGCGATACCGGCGATGCGCTTCGTGGAGACTTGCAGGCTCGGGTCGTAGGTGAAGCGCGTCCTGATCACGATCCGCGAAAGACCGCTGCTGCTGATCTTCCTGACCGTCGCGCCCATCGGATCCGCCGGCAGCAAAGCCCAACGGTCGGCTCCGCTCGCCCGGCTGCCGAACTCCTTCGGCGAGAAGGCAGCCGTCATGGAGGCGTAGGTGAAGATGTGCATCAGTCGACGACGGAAATAGCCGAAGCTCTCGACATGGCCATTCACAGCCAGGATCACCCGGGGCGCCGTCACGGTGGCGCGGTTGGATCTCGCCTTCCAATCCTTCCCCTGCCGGGTCAGTTCGAGGACAGGCGAATGTTCATAGAGATTGACTTTGGAACCCAGGCCGTGCGCCAGCCCCCTGATATAGTCTGCCGGCTGGATCAACACGGCGCCCGGCGTGTAGAGGCCGCCGAGATAATAGTCGGAGCCTGTGATCTCGCGCATCTGCTTGAGATCAATCAACTCGTGCTTCTCGCCGATCCGCTGCAGCGAAGCGGCATAATTCCTGTTGAATTTCAGGCCTCGCTCGCTGGCCGCGGCGTTGATCTTACCGGATGGATCGAAGGTCTCCTTCGACATCCCGTATTCGGCAGCAGCCTCTGCGGCGAATGCGATCGCCAGACGATTCTGCTCCATTTCCAGCGCCGTCGCCTTCTCGTCGGCGACCGAATACTCGCCGGAAGCGAGATTGTGCGGCACATCGATCATATAGCCGGAATTGCGGCCGGCCGTGCTCTTCGCAACCTCGGTTGCATCGAGCAAGACGACCTTGTCGCCCGGCCGCAGTTGCGACAATCTCCGCGCGGCCGAAAGGCCCGCGAAACCCGCGCCGATGATAAGCCAATCGGCGCGGACGTCGCTCTCAAGCGTCTGCATCGGGAACCGGCGGGTGCTGATCGCCTCCCAGCCGGATCTTCCGGTATCGACAGGCAGTCGCTTGATTGTGTGGTGGTTCATCGCACCGTCTCGTCGACCGAGCGATCCGAGACATCGATCCAGATCGTCTTCAGTTCGGTGTACTGGTCGTGCGCCCAGATGGACTTGTCGCGACCGCCGAAGCCGGATTCCTTGTAGCCGCCGAACGGTGTCGTCGCGTCGCCCTCGCCGAAGCAGTTCACGGTGACAACGCCGGCGCGGATCTCGCGCGACAGCTTGATCGCGTTGCGGAGACTGCCGGTGTAGACTGAGGCCGTCAGGCCGTAGACCGTGTCATTGGCAAGCCTGATCGCCTCCGCCAGACTGCTGAAGGTCGTGACCGACAGCACCGGCCCGAAAATCTCTTCCTGGAAGAGGCGGCTGTCGCGGCCGACGCCGTCGACGACGGTCGGCTCGACAAAATTGCCGCCTTCTCGCGTGTCGCCGCCAAAGAGCAGCGAAAGCTTCTCCGTTTGGACGTCGTCCAGGAACGACTTCACCTTCTCGAAATGGGCCTTGCTGACCAGCGATCCGATGCGGTTTTCGGGATTGAGCGGGTCGCCCATCCTCCATTCCCGCATGTAAGCACCGATCCGCTTCAGGAGCTCGTCCTTGACGTCGGCGTGAACGATCAGGCGCGAGGTCGCAGAGCAGTTCTCGCCCATGTTCCAGAACGCGCCGTTGACGACCTGCTCGGCGACGAGATCGAGATCCTCGACATCGTTCATCACCACGGCCGGGTTCTTGCCGCCGCATTCGAGAACGACGCGCTTCAGGTTCGAATCCGCGGCGTAACGCAGGAAGCGCCGGCCGGTCGCGGTCGAGCCGGTGAAGCTGACCATCGAGACGTCCATGTGCATGCCGAGCGGCTCGCCGACATCCTTGCCGCTGCCGGTGACGACGTTGAAGACGCCGGCCGGAATACCGGCCTCGTGAGCGAGTTCCGCCACCCTGAGCGCTGTCAGCGTCGTCTCCTGCGCCGGCTTGACGACGACGGAGCAGCCGGCCGCAAGCGCCGGCCCGATCTTCCAGGCGAGCATCAGCAGCGGGAAGTTCCAGGGCAGCACGAGGCCGACGACGCCGATCGGTTCGCGCACGACGAGCGTCAGGGCGTTCGAGCCGACCGGTGCGGTGTTGTCGTAGATTTTGTCGATCAGCTCCGCGTGCCAGCGGATCGTGTGGATCGTGTCCGGCACGTCGATCGTCTGGACCTCGCGGATCGGCTTGCCGCTGTCGAGGCTTTCGAGCACGGCGAGTTCGTGGCGGTTGCGCTCGAGCAGCCTGGCGAACTTCAGAAGGACGTCCTTCCGCTCGCCGGGAGAGCGCAGATGCCAGCGGCCGTCTTCAAATGCCTGCTTGGCCTTGGCGACGGCAAAGTCGACGTCGGAAGAATCGCAGGCGGCGATTTCCGTCAGGACTTCGCCCGTCGCCGGATTGGTCGTCTTGAATGTCTTTCCGGATGCGGCAGGGCGGAAGGCGCCATCGACGAAGGCATTCGACGGATAGGACATCGACTTGGCGATCGCCGCATATTCCGCTGCGGTCAGAAGATCATGCATAATTGGCTCCCGATGTGATGTGGGCAACGGACCGCTTCAGGGTGCTGATGACCGTTTGGAGGCTTCGCTTTTCTTCGGAGTTCAAGGGGCGCAGCGGTGCGCGCACCTCGCCGACCTTCAGCCCGTTCAGCTCGCAGCCGAACTTGATCGACTGGACGAACTTGCCGCACTCGAGAAAGTCCATCAGCGGCAGCATCGCCGTCATGATGGCGCGGCCCTTGTCGAAGTTCTTCTCTATGACGCAGGCTTCATAGAGGGCGACATGTTCGCGCGGCAGGAAGTTGGAGCCGGCACAGACCCAGCTTCTCGCTCCCCAGGCGAAGAACTCGAGCGCCTGGTCGTCCCAGCCGCAAGAGAGCGAGATGTGCGGAAACTTCCGGGCGAGCAGGTGCAGGTTGCCCATGTCGCCGGAGCTCTCCTTGATTGCCACGACGTTCTTGGACTTGCCGACGCGGGAGAAATACTCGTCTCCCATCATCACGCCCATGCGGGCCGGATAGTTGTAGAGCATGATCGGCAGGTTAGCCGCACGGTCGACCGTCAGCGCATGCACAGCGTTCTCGCGCTCCGTCGGCAGGGCATAGGGCGGCGACGAAACGAGAATCGCATCGGCCCCGATGTCTTTGGCGGCCTTCGCATACTCGACCGAATCCTCCGTCCGCGTGGCGCCGGTCCCGACGATCAGCGGCAGCCTCGTTCCGATGACGTCCTTGGCACGGGCGGCAAGGTCGAAGCGTTCCTGTGCCGATTGGGCGTAGTATTCCCCGGTCGATCCGCCGACGATGATCCCGTGGACCTTGGCCTCGATCAGAGATTCAAGGACCTCCGCGAACGCCTTCATGTTGATCATGCCATTGGTGTAAGGCGTCACCGCAGGCGTATAGATACCTTCGAACTTCAAGACAGTTTCTCCATCTGCAGTTTGGCCGGGCCATCGACCAGGGCGTCGGCCTTCAGGCCTTGCGGCGCAATGAACATCTCCATGTTCTCTCGCGAGAGCTCCCAATGCTCAAAGACGAGGTCGACGACCGCGTCCTCGTCATGAGCGGCGATCGCCGCGATGAACGCGTCATGGTGTTCGACGGCGACGCGCAGCCGCTTTTCCATGTCCTCGTTGCGGGGACGGAAGAAGGTGTGGCCGATGCGGGCGTGGTCGATCAGCAGGCGGCCGAGGCTCGGCTGCAGATAGACGTTGCCGGACATCTCGCCCATGATCTCGTGGAAGCGGTTATTCTCCAGCACCATCGACGGCGCGTCCTTGGACCCAGCAGCAGTGCGAAACCGCTCCTGCGTGTCCTTCAGTTGCGTCATCTGTCGGGGCTTGAAGTTCTGGACGGCCAGCCGGCCGATCGCCGCGTAGACCATCGGCGCGACCAGGAAGAAGTTCCTCAACGTCGAATGGTTCATGGGGGCCACCCGCGCCCCGCGATTCTCCCGAATTTCGACGTATCCCTCCCCCTCGAGGCGACGGATGATTTCACGCACCGGAGTCCGCGATACGCCGTAGCGCTCGCCAAGGACCACCTCGTCCAGGTCCTCGTCGGGATCCAACTCCATCGTCAGGATCTGCCGTTTCAGATCTTCGTAGAGACCGTTTTTGCCGCTCTTCACAGGGACCTCCTCTGACGTCTGGAAGTGGCTGATGCGCACAAGGTCGCACCCAAGGAGCAGCGAGTCAAGAAAAATGTATTATCTGCGTATACATTCGTTATTCGCACAGAATACATTTTCCTCGAGACTCTTCGGGTCGGGAGTCGCAGGATGGCTGCGCGTGCAGCGAAGTGGCTGTTGTGGCGAGGGAAATGCGGCGGCTTGTGCGCTGCTCGTGTTGCGAAGTTCTCGCAGGTGATCCAATGCATGTCGCCCAAACCTGTGCAGCGGTTTTGGGATGACGGCATGCACAAAAACAGCGACCTAGAGCGCGCCGCGTGAAGACGTTTGAACGCGACGCGCTTCAGACCGCGCGTCTTATCAGATGCGCAAAGGTCGCGCTGATTTACGCCTCTATCGGCATGACTTATGGCAACATGCGGTAACCGCGAACCTCGAAGGTCGGCGATCCCGCAAATTCGACCCTGTCGTCGCCTCCGCCGGCCTCAACCATCCTTCAGACGGCGTAAAGCTCGACCGGCTTGTCAAAGCCCTTGAGGCGATATTCCCGGCCTATGCTTGCGGCCGTCTGACTGTGCGCCCGCTCGCGAACGGCCGTGGTGACGAGAATCCCGCCCGCTTCAGCGGCCGCCTGTGCGCGGGTGGCAGTATTCACGACCGTTCCAATCGCCGTCAGGTCCCGATGCGATCGACCGAACTCTCCGAAGCTGGCCTCGCCCGAATCGATGCCGATTCCGACGCCGAATTCGCTTCCGTCCAGGCCTTCGGCAGCGTGCAGCTCGCGGCGCAATCGGCAGCGGCGCTGGATCTCCCTCGCGGCCAGAACAGCACATTCCGCGTGGTCCTGGCGGGGGATCGGAAAATTGAAAATTGCCATCACCGCGTCACCGACCGTCTTGTTGAGAAGACCGTCGAATTCCCAAATGGCTTCGGCACATTCGTCGTAAAAATCATCCAGCATGGAAGAGACGGTATCTGCCGACAGCGACTGCGACAGCGTCGTATAGCCCCTCAAATCTGCAAAAAGCACGGTCACGTCAACGGTGATCTTGCGGGCCTTCATCACGCGTGTGAACATGAGCTCGCAAATCGTGCAGGTGTTCGGGTTCATCCGGCTGGGGCGGATGCCAAAGGCGCGGAAGGGTATGGAGGCTGGTCCGCGCAGAGGCACAGGGATCCGCATCTGCTCCCAGCAGCCCTTGCAGATTCTCGATTGGGAAAACGACATGTCGCCGCGACTCCCTGTATAGGTCGCCGCGGATTTTCGCACATCTCAGTCGGAAAATCTTTCGAATATCCATCGAGGACTCGGATAAGGAGTCACGCCTACTTCAAAGTTCCCCGGCAGAATGTCTCTGGCCTTTCAGATCGCGACGGTTTTGGCCGGAGCCGGCACGGGTCATTCTCGTCAAAACCAGAGATCGCGCACGCATAGTCCTTTCGACGGCAGGTCCTCAAACGTGTCGAGACCGTCGAAATGATCA
Organism: Sinorhizobium americanum; assembly: GCF_001651855.1. GTDB lineage: Bacteria > Pseudomonadota > Alphaproteobacteria > Rhizobiales > Rhizobiaceae > Sinorhizobium > Sinorhizobium americanum. Next base: position 100,868 of record NZ_LNQC01000064.1, read on the forward strand.
ATCGGCAGGTCACCAACCGCATCTGGCGGCGCAAGCCGCAGGTTCACAGCCATACGCCGGCGGCCATCCTTTTCAAGCCGCAGGCCGCGCCAGCTCAGAACACAGGCGCAGGATGGACAGAACAATATCTCAAGCGATGACTTGTCCCTGCCGGCGCGCGTGTAGGAGGCCGTCTCTCCCGTGACGGCGATACGCTCTCCTTCGTAGTCATAGGCCCACAGCGCACCGTAGCGCCGGCAGAGTGTGCAATTGCACGCGGTGACCGAGCCGGGGTCCCCCTCAAGAGTCCATCTCGCCTTCCCGCAATGACATGAGCCGATCAGCATGAGCCAGCCGTTCAATCGCGCTGCCTTTTCAGTGGCGGCATCCTGCCCCAATCAGGCCATGGCCGCAACCAGCGATAAAGTCGCCAATCCGGCCTCTCCACAGAGGGGCGAACAGGCTATCCTGTTCGACCAGTTCGTCCGACCTGCCTTCGCCCAGGTCGCCATGCGCGGAACAGCCCGATTGAAGGCGGCCTCGCTGACGGTGGGATTTGAAAAGTTTGCGTTGACCGCTTTCGACGTCGAGGCGACACTTGCACCCTGAAGCAAGGCAGGAGGAAAATTGATGGCCGAGCCAGACAGCTGGCGCTCCATGACAAGCGCACCGAAAAACGGCAGTCGGATCCTCGTGACGATCCGCCCGTCCGAACAAGGTGCGGCAGAAGTTGACCTCGCCTATTGGTCGAATGGCGACCAGTTCGGTGCAGAAGGCTGGCGCGCCTCTGATTCCTCGCCCGGCCGCATCATCGAATACGCCGAACCCGAATTGAAGTGCTGGATGCCGATGCCCTCGGCCAATCTCGATCGCACCTCGATGCCCTCACCTTGGGAAGGCGACGACGAGCGAGAGCTCGACGGTTCAGGGATTTGAGAACTTGCTCCGCCGTGCTGCGAAGTTGATGTGAAGCGAGTGGCAAAATCCAACGCGACGACAGTGCACCACGGCGAGTCTGGACTTAACGTCGACAAACCACGTGACCAGCGTCTTTATCTTCGGACGTGCCGTACGAGAGCTTGGTATTTCGGAGACTCCCGCAATCCTATTCATAATGGGCGGCAGCGGCCAGACGATGCGGTAGGCGGCGGTCGCCTATGTATCTGCTCTCAGTGCGATCAAGCAAGACACTGGGCCGCGAACCGCCGAGCGACGCACCGTCCCCGCCCGGTGCTCGCCTGATCCGGGAGTGGAACGGCAGCAGCCATGTCGCGACGTGGTGGAGGAGGCTTCATCCATCGACAACCCGTTCGGCACGAGATTGTCACCCATGTCTTAAGTACGTTCTGTTACCTATGTCTCTGGGCTGGACGAAGAACTGAATGGTAGCGGAGGAGGGATTCGAACCCCCGACACAAGGATTATGATTCCTCTGCTCTAACCTACTGAGCTACTCCGCCGCCGGTGCCGTGGAAGCTTCTTGGCGAAGCCCGTCTCGGCTGGACGGGCGGCTTATAAGGTGCTGTTCCGGCTAGTGTCAAGCAATGTCTTCGGGAAAGTGCGAACTTTTGCCGATGCGCCGAACCGCCGCCGTTCAGGCTGCCGCGGGCTCGCGCAGGAGCGCCTGGAGGGCCGCCTCCGCAGCCGGTTCGCGTTCGGACTTGCGGATGAATCCGCCGCCATAGACACGGGCGTCCTCACCGGTGCCCGAATAGAGCGCGCAAGCCTGGCCCGGCGCCACGCCCGCCTCGCCGTCGACAAGCTCGACATAGATGCCGTCGGCATCGCGCCTCAAGACAGCCGGCGCCGGCTGGCGGGTGGAGCGGACCTTGGCGAAGCATGCGAAGCCGCGGGCTGCCGCCTCGTCGATTTCCTCATCACCGAGCCAGTTGACGTCGCGCAGATAGACGCGACGCGTCTCGAGCGCCTCCTTCGGCCCGACGATGACGCGGCGGGAGCGGGCGTCGAGATAGACGACATAGAGCGGCTCGCCGGTCGCGACCCCGATGCCACGCCGCTGGCCGATCGTGTAGTGCAGGATGCCCTCATGGCTGCCGAGCACCCGCCCGTCGAGATGGACGATCTCGCCGGCGAGCGCCGCATTCGGCTTCAGCTTCGAGACGATGTCGCTGTATTTGCCCTGCGGCACGAAACAGATGTCCTGGCTGTCGGCCTTCTTGGCGACGACGAGGCCCATCTCCTCGGCGAGCGCGCGCGTCTCGGGCTTGGAAAGGCTCCCGAGCGGAAAGCGCAGATAGTCGATCTGCTCCTGGGTGGTCGCGAAGAGGAAATAGCTCTGGTCGCGCTCCGCGTCGGTCGGCCGGTAGAGGGCGCGCTGCCCGGCATAGCGCGGCTTCGGACTCGGCCGGGAACGGATGTAATGGCCGGTCGCAAGCGCGTCGGCGCCGAGCTCCTTGGCGGTCGCCAGGAGATCGGCGAATTTGACGGTCTGGTTGCAGGCAACGCAGGGGATCGGCGTTTCGCCGGCAATGTAGCTTTCGGCGAAGGGGTTGATCACCGTCTCGCGGAAACGTGCCTCGTAATCGAGGACATAGTGCGGGATGCCGAGCGTTTCGCAGACGCGTCGCGCATCGTCTATGTCCTGGCCGGCGCAGCAGGAGCCGGCCCGGTGCACCGCCGCACCGTGGTCGTAGAGCTGCAGCGTGATGCCGAGAACGTCGTAGCCCTCGCGTTTGAGCAAGCCTGCCACCACGGAGGAATCGACGCCGCCGGACATGGCGACGACGACGCGCGTATCTTCGGGCCTGCGGTCAAAATCGAGACTGTTCACGGGATCCAATCCGGCATCCGGACGCCGCTATCGCTGCCAACGTCCTGTTTTACCCAATGCATGCTTCCTTAAATCATAGTCGGCTTAAGGATAAAACATGCAGCAATTCAAAGTGCTACAGCGACCTTGCGCGTCCGATGACGCGCGGCGCGGTGGAGGGCCGCGCGCTGATCACGATTGCGCCGGCGGCATTCCTTCGGCCTTCTGTGCCGCGACATATAGAAACTTGTGCTTCGCGGGGCAAGTGCGCAGGCGTGCCGGCCGCGGGGGCTGCCGACCGAGGCCGCCCGTCGGCCGCCGTTCGCGGCGGTTTGCAGTGGCTCCGAGGTGTCTCAAATTATGAGCAAATCGTTACCGTCCACTTAGGCAAATGTTAAATGTGGCAAGCTAAGGTCGCCTCCATATGGTCTTGAGTTTGTGTAGAGAGTCCCATGACCGAAATGATGCGTCCACGCGTGAAATATGTCATCGGCCCCGATGGCAGTCCTCTGACGATTGCGGATCTGCCGCCGGCGAACACCCGCCGCTGGGTGATCCGCCGGAAGGCCGAGGTCGTCGCTGCCGTGCGTGGCGGCCTCTTGAGCCTCGAAGAGGCCTGCGAGCGTTACACCCTCACCGTCGAGGAATTCCTCTCCTGGCAATCCTCCATCAACGACCACGGTCTCGCCGGCCTGCGCACCACCCGCATCCAGCAATATCGCCACTGATCCATCCGCGACAGGGCCATAGTTCGAACCGGCGGCTCGGGATTTTCCCGCAGCCGCCGGTGTCGTTTCTAGGCATTTTGCAGTCAGGTGGAATCACCGGACGTCGCACAAATGTGGCAAGAACAGCGTGTGCGCGCATCCCGCGCTAAAACGCGCCGCAGTCGACAATCGGCTGTGCTTTGCGGGTCGTTGCTTAGCACGGCCCGCAGAGCGGCCAAGGCAAAGGAGTGCCTATGCAGATAACTGAGGAGAAGACGGGAGCCAAGGGCCGCTACATGGCGACCATCGACGGACACACCGGCGAAATGACCTATTCCAGATCGTCGCCCCAGCTTGTAATCATCGATCACACCTTCGTGCCGGATGAATTGCGCGGCAAAGGCGTGGGACAGGCGCTTGCGAAATACGCTGTCGAGGAAGCACGCAAGGGCGGCTGGAAGATTATTCCGCTCTGCCCCTTCATGCGCGCTCAGGTGATGCGTCATCCGGATTGGCAGGACGCCGTCCAGGCATAGCCGGCATTTCTTCGCAACACGATGGCCCGCCTCCCAAAGGAGAAGCGGGCCATTGTTATCCCGGAGCAGGCAGTCCCCGGCCGCCATTGCGGCCAAGGTTCCCGTCAATCGCCTTCGGCCTCTTCTCAGGCGCGAAGCCGCGCCGACGAATCCCGCTCCTCCAGGGCTGCGGCCTTGGCATACTCGGCCTGAACCTCGGCAAGCGCCAGTTCGGCCGCGTCCTGCTGTACCTTCAATTCGCGGATCGACACCTGGAGATTGTCGGCCCGCTGGCGTGCAGCCTTGGCGAAGGTCGGATAGGCAAAATGCGACGGATCGGAGATTCCCGACTTCTTTTCCTCAAAGACGATCTGGCTTTCGAGGTCCTTGGTCATCCGCTCGAATTCGGACATCATCATCTGAAGCTGGCTCAACTGACGCTGCTTCTCCCGCACCTGAAATTCCTTCAGGCGGGTAAGGCTCTCACGTGCTTTCATACGCAATACTCCCGTGGATAGCGAGACCCCGGTTACCGATTCCTGCGCCCGACTGCCGGCCCGCGCGGGCCGGAAACAAAAAACGACTGCGGTCTTAACAAATACCTACCGCTGGTAACCTTTCGTTTACGGGCATCGTTAATCATAGGTGCGATGATTTAAGGCTCCGTAAATGCTGAGGTACGAAATGTGGCGCCTTGCGCATTTGCGAGTCGAAAGAGTCGGATAGCGGCATTTCCTCATTTTTTGCATGAAGAGTGCCATTTCAGATTCACCTTTGGAATCAGGAGACTGCTAAAAATATTTAACATTTTCGATACACCTTGCCAGAGTGAATCAGAATTTGTTAACCATTTGGTGGCAGCCTCCAAATCAGGCAACGACTGGATCCGTATCGCGTAAGGGGGCCACGACGACCTTGGGCGGCGGAAAAGGGGAAGACTATGCGGGTTCTACTGATCGAAGACGACAGCGCGACGGCGCAAAGCATTGAGCTCATGCTCAAGTCCGAGAGTTTCAACGTCTACACCACCGATCTCGGGGAAGAGGGCGTCGATCTCGGCAAGCTTTACGACTACGACATCATTCTCCTCGACCTCAACCTGCCGGACATGTCGGGCTACGAGGTGTTGAGAACGCTGCGCCTGTCGAAGGTCAAGACCCCGATCCTCATTCTCTCCGGCATGGCCGGCATCGAGGATAAGGTCCGGGGCCTCGGCTTCGGCGCCGACGACTACATGACCAAGCCCTTCCACAAGGACGAGCTGGTCGCCCGCATCCATGCGATCGTGCGCCGCTCCAAGGGCCACGCCCAGTCGATCATCGCCACCGGCGAGCTGATCGTCAACCTCGACGCCAAGACGGTGGAAGTCGGCGGCCAGCGCGTGCATCTGACCGGTAAGGAATATCAGATGCTCGAGCTCCTGTCGCTGCGCAAGGGCACGACGCTCACCAAGGAAATGTTCCTGAACCACCTCTATGGCGGCATGGACGAGCCGGAACTGAAGATCATCGACGTCTTCATCTGCAAGCTGCGCAAGAAGCTCGCCAACGCCGCCGGCGGCGCCAACTATATCGAGACGGTCTGGGGCCGCGGCTATGTGCTGCGCGAGCCCGACGGCAACGATTATCTGGAAACCGCATGATTTGCCGGCGGGTACCGCCGCCAAGAACCGATATATACCCCCGCAAACCCGCCGCACCGGCGGGTTTTTGCTTTGCGGCGGGAATTTGATCCAGTTCGAAAACCACCCCCGCCGATTTCATTCCCGTGAATGAAAAAAGCCGCGGTCGGTGCCGCGGCTGCAATGCTCGGTCTGGCTATGCGAATGCGTCAGGCGGCCATGGATTGGCTGGCAAAGACGCTCGTCAGGATCTTGCGATCGAATGGCTTCAGCAGGAAATCGTCCGCCCCGGCCCGCTTGCCGGCCATCATCTTTCGGAGATCCGCTTCGACGACGCAATAGTAGATGCGCACCGACGCGCCCTCGGGCAGCCGGCGGATATTGGCGATGAGATCGAGGGCGCCCTCGAGTCCGGAGTCGACGATCAGGATGTTCGGCAGTTCGGCCTCGCAGCGGACAAGCGCCTCGAGGCTGCTCGGCGCTTCGGACACCAGGAAACCCATGCCCGACAGAATGCGCTTCCCGACCTTCCTCACAACATCCGAGCCATCGGCAATCATCAAGCGCCGCATGTCCAACTCCTTCAGGCCTCATCGGACCCCAAAAGGCGTCCATAAAGCAAAACTTAGAGAGATTTGGCAAAGAAACCGTTACCGCCACGGTTGACGGCCTATTTTCATTTCTCGCAAAGCAATAATCCGCCGAGACCCTGTGAAACCCTCGCCGGAGTCGGAAGCAGCGGTACCTTCCGGCACCCGAGATAAGAGAAAGGCCTCCATCGCCGACCGATGGAGACCTCGTTTCATGCCATGGGAGTGATCAGCGGCGGGGTGGATCAGGCTTCGGTGCGAGCGGTGAAGACGATCTCCTCGCCGGTCGACGTGACGTCGATCAGCATGCCAGCCTCCTCGGCGAGCAGAACCGTGTAATAGGGTTGGATCGAGTGGGCGTCCACGGCTTCCTCGGGGGTGCCGGAAAGGAGCTCAGTCAGCCTCGGCGGAACGCGCATCATTCGCCCCTTGGCGACAAGCGTAAATACCGCATCGAACTCCGGGTTCTTCAGGGTGATGTCAAGCGAGCCGCCGCGCGGGATTGCGCCATAGGCGATCAGGAAAAGGTTCAGCAGGAGCTTGACGCGGTTCTTGGCGACGATCGCCCGCGGGCCGTTCCAGGTGACCTCGGTCTTCTTTTCCGCAGCAGCGAAGTCCTTGGCGGCCTTCTCCGCTTCGCCGGTGTCGATCGACGCGCCCACCGAGCCGGAGGCGCCGAAGGCAAGCCGGGCGAACTTCAGCCGCACCGATGCATTGAGCGCGCTGGTACGGATGAGGTCCATCGCATCGGCGTCGGCGCCGCCCTCGTCCAGGAGTTCGAGACCATTATTGATGGCGCCGACCGGCGAGATGATGTCGTGACACACCCGGCTGCAGAGCAGCGCCGCCAGATCGGGTCCCGTCAACGTCAGGTTCGGATTCTTTGCCATCATTCTTCCCGTTCGGTTCCATCAGCATATCGACGTCTGGACTCGTGCCATCTCCGGCGAGGCCTTCGCCCGAGCCCGGCATAGCTATGCGGCCCGCGCCGATCAATAGGCCATAATGACATCACATTTGGTAAACCGATTATTAAGAGGATCGGTTCAAATTGTCAGGGCACCTCCGGACTTCGAGTGGAACCACGGAAAGCGGATCAGGTGCACTCGTTCGAGACCCGCGCTGGCCCGCGCAACTGATGCAAGAGCTGGTCATGACGGCCGGCCCGCGAGCCGCATTCGCGCCTGACGGAGGAAACGATGCAGCCGACCATGAAGGCAACCGCAATGGCTGTTCGCGCCATTCTGACGACAATCCTGCTCTTCGGCAGCGCCCTGATGTCCGCCGCGCTCGCCCAATCTGCGAACGGCAGCCAGTATACGATGCAGGAGATCGTCGATGCCGGCCACGGCTTCTTCGGCGAGACCTCCGGCGGGCTTGCCAAGGTCGTCGAGCGCGCCTTCGAGCGCTACGGCCTGCCGAACGGCTATATCCTCGGCCAGGAAGGGTCCGGTGCCTTCATCGCCGGTCTCACTTATGGCGAGGGCGAGCTCCACACCAAGAATGTCGGCCAGCACAGTGTGTTCTGGCAAGGCCCCTCACTCGGGCTCGACTGGGGCGGCCAGGGCAGCCGGGCGATGATGCTCGTCTATAACCTGCCAAGCGTCCCGGCGCTCTACAAGCGCTTCGGCGGCGTATCCGGATCGGCCTACGTCGTCGCTGGCGTCGGCATGACGGTGCTGACCGACGAACACGTCGTCGTCGTGCCGATCCGCACCGGCATCGGCGCAAGGCTCGGTCTCAATGTCGGCTATCTGAAGCTGACACAGCAGCCGACCTGGAACCCATTCTGATACCAAAAGGCCGCATACGAGCCTCTGGAGCGAGCGAAGGGCGTGCAATCCTGCAGTAATTGTTGCAGCTTTCGAGCCGTCGTGTTTACTGCAGAAGACGGAAGCAACCGCCCAACCGCATGGATGCATTGGATCCGATCCAGACTTGAAACGGCCAGCACGTGATTGAATATGCGCTCCTCTTTGCCCTGGGCTTCCTGACGGCAGCCATTCTCGGCCTCCTGGTGGCGCCGGCCATTCAGAAGCGCATCGTCCGCTTCGCCGAGGACCGCCTGAAAGCGACGATGCCGCTCAGCCCACAGGAAGTTCGCGCCCAGAGAGACGCCGCGCGCGCCACCTTCGCCGTCGAGAACGCGAAGATGTCGCAGACGCTCCGCCGCGAGCGCGACAAGGGCGTGGCCTTGATGCTGGAGAAGGAAAGGGCGCTCACCGAGGCACAGCGGTTGGCTGGTGAAAACACCGACCTCCACACGCAACTCGCCGACATGAACGTCGATGCCGCCGACATGCGGTCGACCGTCCGCCAGCTCGAGTTGCGGATCGCCGACATGCGGGCGGCATTCGACAACCTGCAGCGCGACACCGGCGCCAAGAACGAGACAATCCGCGCCTTGAACAGCCAGATCGACAGGCAGGCGACCGAACTCGACAACCTGCGCATCGACCTCGCGGCGCGCGAAACGCAGATGGAGCATCTGAAGAGCCGTGCCGCCGGTCTGAGCGACGAGCGCGAGGCCTTGCGCGCCAGTCTCAAGACTGAAAACGCTCGGGCTCGCGAAATGGAGCTGCGGCTCGGCCGCGAAGAAAACCGCATACGCCAGCTTGAAACTAAGCTCGCCCGCGAGACGACCGCCAATGCCGACCGCGAAAGCGCGCTTGAACGGCGAGCGGAAGAGATCGAGCGGCTGAAGACGCGGGTGAAGGCGGCAAACCAGGAAATCCGCGACGCAACGAAAGCGATGCGACTGGCCGGCACCAAGCCGCCGAAGCGGGTGGAACAGCACCCCGTCGCGCAGGGCCTTGCGGTCGAGGGGGCGCATGAAGCGCAGCATAGTCTGGATCCCACCGTCCTCTCCGACGACCTGCGCAACCGCGCAACGGCGCTGTCGGAACGCCTCGCCAGTTCGAAAACCGCGGCCCATGACGAGGCGCTACGCGAGGAGATGGCACAGATCGCCGCCGGCATGGTGGCGCTCACGGCGGCACGGGAAGGCTCTTCCTCGCCGATTCACGGGCTTCTCGACCGCGAGGAGACGGGAAAGCCCGGACCCAGCAAGAGCCTGGCGACGCGTGCCAAGGAAATGCTGCCGCCTGAATGAAGGCGGCTCGGGCTTTTCTCAGATACGGCCGTTGGCACTGGCAACCTGATAAAGCGCGATGCCCGCGGCCATGGCGACGTTCAGGCTGTCGAGCGCGGGGCGCTGGCGGATACGCGCGGTGCGGACTGCAGAAAGGATCGGCGGGGGCAGCCCCTCGCCCTCTGCCCCGACCAGCAATGCCGTGCGCGGCGACGGTGGAATTTCCGTGATATCCGTCTCGCCGCGCGGCGAAAGTCCCCATATCGCGAAACCTGCGGCCCGAAGCCTTTCGATCAGTTCGGCGGCCGTTCCCTCACGCGCAAAGGGGAGCGTCAGCGCCGATCCAACGGAGACCCGGATCGACTTGCGGTACAGGGGGTCGCAGCTCGATGCGTCCATCAGCATTGCGTCGACGCCGAAGGCGGCTGCATTGCGAAAGAGCGATCCCATATTGTCGTGGTTGGATATGCCGCAGGCGGCAAGTACAAGGCTTGCGGCAGGAAGGGCGGCGATGAGGGCGTCGCGGGCGGGCATCGCATCGGATCGGCCTAGCGCCAGAACGCCCCTATGCATGTTGAAGCCGGCGATGGCGTCGAAGACCCGGGCATCGGCCATGAAGACTGGCACATCGGCGGGGAATTGTGCAAGTAGCTCTGCGACGCCGGCGAGCCGGTTTTCGAGCAGCAGGATTGCCTCGGCGGTGATGCCGCGCCCGGATCGGTGCGCCGCCGCCAGCATCCGCAGGACGACCGTGCCTTCGGCAATGAAGCGGCCCTGCCGGCCGGTGAGATCCCGCTCCTTGATCGATAGGAAGGCGGCGATGCGCGAGTCCGACGGATCCTCGATGCGGATCGGAGGCGCTGCCGAGATCATCTCGTCACTGGGTCCTGACAGTGACGTCGGCGACGATGCGCCCCGCTTTGATGTCAAAGACGATCGCGCGGGGTTCGGCGCCCGGCAGGCTGCCGTAGAACAGCAGTTGCGAACCGGACAGCGCGACATCGGACACCGAAAAGCCGGCCGGCAACGCCGCAATCGCGGTCAGCGGCGCATCACCCGGCACGCTGACTGCCGACGGCGTCGCCTCCGCGGCCTCGTCGCTCCGCGTCAGCTTGTAGACAATCGTTCCGAGGACGGCCATAAGCATGATCAGCATCACGCCCGCCGAAACCAGCTGCAGGCGCACCATCTTGCGGCGGACATTCTCCATCGCCGGGTCAAGCGGCTTGTCTTCCTGTTCGTCGGGCTCGATCGGGGTCATGGCTGGCTTTCTGTCGGAATTGAAACGGAATGAACGATCCCTTTAAACAAGCGACCGGCAATAGGAAAGTCCTGAGCGCCGACGAGAATGCCGCCGGGCGGCTGGATGCGTTTCTGACGGAGGCGCTTTCGGGCGAATTCTCCCGCAACCGCATCAAGGCGTTGATCGAACAGGGTGCCGTTTCGATCAACGGCATCACGGTGCTCGAACCCAAGCGCAAGGTGCAACCGGGCGACAGCTTCGAGATCGCCCTGCCCGCGCCCGAGGATCCCGAACCCAAGGGCGAGGACATCCCGCTCGATGTTCTCTTTGAGGACGATGATCTGATCGTGCTGGTGAAACCGGCCGGCCTCGTTGTCCATCCGGGTGCCGGCAACTGGACGGGGACGCTCGTCAACGCCCTCATTCACCATTGCGGCGACAGCCTGTCCGGCATCGGCGGCGTCAGGCGGCCCGGCATCGTCCATCGGCTGGACAAGGAAACGAGCGGCGTCATGGTCGTCGCCAAGAACGATGCCGCCCACCGGCATCTCTCCGACCAGTTTGCTGACCACGGCCGCACGGGGCCCCTGGAGCGTGCCTATCAGGCGGTTGTCTGGGGGCGTCCCCGGCAGTTGAAGGGCACGATCAATGCCGCGCTCGGCCGGGCCGGTGACCGCACGAAACGAGCCGTCAAACGCGACGAAAGCGACGACGCGCGTGAGGCGATCACCCATTACGAAGTGGTCGAGCGCTATCACGAGAAGCCCAACGGCACCTGTCTCGCTTCAACCGTCGAATGCCATCTGGAGACCGGCCGGACGCACCAGATCCGCGTCCACATGGCCCATATCGGCCATCCGCTGATCGGCGATCCCGACTATGGCGCCGCCTTCCGGACGAAGGCAAACCTGTTGCCCGAAACCGCCAAGAGCGTGGTCAACCGCTTCTCCCGGCAGGCGCTGCATGCCTTCATGCTGCAGTTCGAGCACCCTGCCAGCGGCGACACGATGCACTTCGAAGCACCGATGCCGGCAGACATGCAGGAACTGGTCGCTGCGCTTCGCGCCGGAGCATGACAGGCTCTTGAAATTGCTGCGAAGAATCCCGATCTTAAGGGCGCTTCAATAGGAAATCTTCCTTCCGCTGGTCTCACGATACCGTGAAACCGGACTCCTTGAATCATGCTTTCGCCGTACTTATCTTCTAGCCTCGTGGGGTCTGGACGAAGACCCACGCCCGGCCTGCCGTCCCGGAGGCCGGAGATGCACAAAGGGGGTGCTTCATGGCCCGCAACACGCTGCCGACCATTGCCGCCGGAGAGGGTGGCCTCAACCGCTACCTCGACGAAATCCGCAAATTTCCAATGCTCGAACCGCAGGAAGAGTACATGCTCGCCAAGCGGTATCAGGAGCATGACGACCGCAGCGCCGCCCACAAGCTGGTGACGAGCCACCTGCGCCTCGTCGCCAAGATCGCAATGGGATATCGCGGCTATGGCCTGCCGATCGGCGAAGTCGTTTCGGAAGGTAATGTCGGCCTGATGCAGGCGGTCAAGAAGTTCGAGCCCGATCGCGGCTTCCGGCTCGCCACCTATGCCATGTGGTGGATCAAGGCGGCCATTCAGGAATACATCCTGCGTTCCTGGTCGCTGGTGAAAATGGGCACGACCGCCAACCAGAAGCGCCTGTTCTTCAATCTGCGGCGGCTGAAGGGCCGCATCCAGGCGCTCGACGAAGGCGATCTCAAGCCGGAGCAGGTGAAGGAAATCGCGACGACCCTGAAGGTCAGCGAGGACGAAGTCGTTTCCATGAACCGGCGCCTCTCCGGCGACGCGTCGCTCAACGCGCCGATCAAGGCCAGCGAGGGTGACTCGGGACAGTGGCAGGACTGGCTCGTCGACGAGCACGACAACCAGGAGGAAATCCTGATCGAGCAGGACGAGCTCGAAAGTCGCCGCGCCCTGCTCGCCAACGCCATGAAGGTCCTGAACGATCGCGAGCGCCGCATCTTCGAGGCGCGTCGCTTGACCGAAGATCCGGTGACGCTGGAAGATCTTTCGACCGAATTCGACATCAGCCGTGAGCGCGTTCGCCAGATCGAGGTCCGCGCCTTCGAGAAGGTCCAGGAAGCGGTCCGCAAGGCGGCACTCGAGCGCGCCAATTCGCTGCGGGTCGTTGAGGGCGCCTGAACGGCCTCTCACATCCTTCAGAACGAAACGAAGCCCCGGCTGGACGCCATCCAGCCGGGGCTCTCTGTTTGTTTCGATCTTTTACTGGCCGCTCGCCGCGGCGGCGCTGCCGAGTGAACTCCAGGCCTGCATCGCCTTGCTGAAGGCCTCCGTGCCGCTTGCGCCTTTCTCGAGGGTCAAGAGGGCGCGGCGGCCGTTGCGGTAGGTGATCGGGATGTCGATCCAGCTACGGCTGCGCAAGAGTTCGGTGTTGCTGCCGACGGCTTCCGCGAAATCGTTGAGCGCGATCATGTGGAAGTCGTCGGTGATCTTCGCCGGGACGGCAATGAGCGGGTCACCGCGATCCTGCTCTGTGCGCTTCATCGATACGCGCTGCACGCCCTCGATGGCGCCGCCCTCGAAGTTCTCGGGCAGCGAAAAGACGAATTCGATCACGTGGCTTGCCGGCAGCGACGGATCGACATTGCGCTTGATCGTCATCAGCGCCGTCATGCCCCGGTCCGGAACGGTGATCTGGGCCTGGATCGCCGGCTCGGGCTTGGCGTCGCCGCCTGGAGACTCCTCCTTGATGGACCAGGCGACAGCGCCCGGAACCGCCGTGGGCGAAGATTGGCCAAGCCGCTCCTCATAGAGGAACATTTTCTCGCCGTCGGCGATGGAAACTTCGGTCTGCGGCGCTCCGCTGTCCTGGTTGGTGGCGGGCTGTTGGGGCTGGGCGGCGGCCTGCTCAGGCCCCGCCGCGGCGCCCTGCGGCTGGCCGGCCTCCGTCTGCGGGGCGACGGACTTGCCCTCCTGCGCTATTTCGCTGCCGTTCGCGCCGGCGGGCCCTTCGTCGCGCTCGGAGCCATCGGCAAGCAAACGCTGGGTAAACTTGCTCGATTTGTCGTCCGGCAATGCCGTACCTTCCTGGGCGCCGGACTGTTCGCCCGGCTGCACGGCAGGCTCGCCCTCACGGCCGGGCGGCGTTTGCGTCTCCGGACCGGCGGGGATGATTTTCGCGAGCATTGCGGAAAGCCAGGCATTGCCCGCTTCCCTGTTCACCCAATAGGCAAAGCCGCCACCGCCAAGGAGAAGCAGGATCACCGCAGCGATTGCCAGGCTTTTCACGTTGAAGCGGGATGGCTTGGGAGCAACGCGGTAGGAGGCAGGCCGCGGCGATACGGCCGCCGGCGCCACGTCGCCGACCTGGTCGTCTTCCTTGGCGGCAGCGTCCGAGCCGTTCGCCCTTCGGCCGGCTTCATCGAGGCCGAGCAGATCATCGATGTGATCCCATGCGGTGCCGGCGCGCTCCTCTTCGTTCGAAGCGGCCGGCGCTTTCTCCACGGGCCAGGCCCATTCAGAGACCTCCGGCTCAGCCGGCTTGTCCTTTCTGGTGTCGGCGGGCGCAGCGAAGGGATCGCTATCGTCGAATGACCAGGCCTGCGCCGTCTCGGCCTCAGCCGGCCGCTGAGGGTGAGCGCTCGTCTCGGGCTCCACCGGATGCATGCCGAGCCGTTCCGGGCCGGCCGCCTCCTCGCGCTGCGCCTTGGCCGCCGGCGGCTCTTCACCGGCGCTTGCGGCGGGCGGAACGTCCTCCCACTCCGGCAGCGCCCATTCGGAAGGTTCCTGTTTCACCGGTGCCGCCTCGGCCGGTGGAGCTTCTTCGCCGACCGGCTCTTCCGGAGCCGTCTCTTCTTCAGGGCCGACCGTTGCCACGGGCTCGGGCTCGGGCTCGCCGCGTTCGAATTCCTCCGCATGCGGCTCGCTTGCCTCGTCGACGTGCGCTTGATGCCAGCTATCGGCTTCCGCCGCCGGCGGGAATTCCTCGGCCGGCCGAGGCTCTTCCGCCGGAACGTGTTCCTCTACCGGTGCGCCCCACTGCGGCTCGGCTGGAACGGCTTCCGGCTCCTCGCTTGCGGCAGGCGGTTCCCGATGGTGCTCGTCCGGGCCGGCCGCAGGGGTGGGCTCCGCTTCCCGCTGCTCCGGTAACTCTTGCTCGGCAGCCGGTACGTCGGCCGGAGCCGGTTCTTCGAAGGCTTGCGTGGCTTCCGGCGCCGCCTCCTCGATGCGTTCCTCGGCGGCCGCCTGCTCAACTTCTGGTGCCTCGTCCGGAACCGGTTCCGGCTCCGGCGAGACCGGAGCGGCAGCCTCCTGTTCGGCTTGCGCTTCGGCTGCATCCGGCTCGAGCAGTTCGGGCTGTTCGAGCGCTTCGGTTTCTTCGATTGCCGGCAGGGCCTCGGCGTGTTCGTTTTCGACCTCGGAGATTGCCAGTTCCAGCTTGTTCAACTGGCGATTGATCATGTCGTCCGATGGCCGCGGAGTCATGTTTTCGAGCTGGCGACGCACCGCACTGCGCGCCTTCTCGTAGACCCTGCCCCGCATTTCGGGATTGTTTTCCGACAGGCCGTCAACGGTCCTGCGAATAACTGCAACAAAATCCGCCATCAGATGCTTTCTCAAATCCTAGTCATGCAGCCGCAGTGCGACGCCACTTCCTTGAGCCGACACTAGTCCTCAAAAGGATCGGTCACAAGTATCGTGTCGTCGCGTTCCGGGCTCGTCGAAAGAAGCGCGACCGGTGCACCGATCAGTTCCTCGACCTGGCGAACATATTTGATCGCCTGTGCCGGAAGATCGGCCCAGCTGCGGGCGCCGACTGTCGATTCCTTCCAGCCTTCGAGCGTAATATAGACTGGCTTTACCGAAGCTTGCTGCGCCTGACTTGCGGGAAGGTGATCGATCTCTTGTCCGTCCAGAGTATAGCCGACGCAGATCTTCAGTTCGTCGAGACCATCGAGCACATCGAGCTTGGTGAGCGCGATGCCGGTGATGCCGTTGGCGGCGACCGACTGGCGCACCAGAGCGGCATCGAACCAGCCGCATCGGCGCTTGCGACCGGTGACCGTTCCGAATTCGTGGCCGCGCTCGCCGAGGAACTGTCCGACCTCGTCATTGAGTTCCGTCGGAAACGGCCCTTCGCCGACGCGCGTCGTATAGGCCTTGGTGATCCCGAGGATATAGCCGAGCGCGCCCGGTCCCATCCCCGAACCGGCGGCCGCCTGGCCGGCGACCGTGTTCGAGGAGGTGACGAAGGGATAGGTGCCGTGGTCGATGTCGAGCAGCGTCCCCTGTGCGCCCTCAAACAGGATGCGCGCGCCCTTGCGGCGCTGCTTGTCGAGCAGCAGCCAGACCGTATCCATGAAGGGAAGCACCCGCGCGGCGACGGAAGAGAGTTCGTCCATGATCGCCTGGTGGCTGACTTCCGCTTCGCCGAGGCCGCGGCGCAGCGCGTTGTGGTGCGTCAGCAGCCGGTCGACCTTGGCCGGCAGCGTATCGAGGTCGGCGAGATCCATGACACGAATGGCGCGGCGGCCGACCTTGTCCTCATAGGCCGGGCCGATGCCGCGGCGCGTTGTGCCGATCTTGGTGCCGCTGTTCGAGGCGGCGTCCTCGCGGAAACCGTCGAGCTCGCGATGCAGCGACAGGATGAGCGTGGCATTGTCGGCAACGCGCAGGTTGTCCGGCGTGATCTTGACGCCCTGGTTGCCGAGCTTGTCGATTTCCGCGATCAGCGCATGCGGATCGATAACCACACCATTGCCGATGACGGCAAGCTTGCCGGGGCGGACGACGCCGGAGGGAAGCAGCGACAGCTTATAGCTGACGCCGTCGATCACCAGGGTATGGCCGGCATTGTGGCCACCCTGGAAGCGGACGACGATGTCGGCGCGCTCCGAGAGCCAATCCACGATCTTGCCTTTGCCTTCGTCACCCCACTGGGATCCGACCACCACGACGTTCGTCATAATTCTCTTCCTGTTTCACGCGCGCATCAGGACGTTGCGCTGTTCTCAAACCCGCGCATCTATACTGTGTTGTCTTTCGGAAAGCGACCCCGTTATGCCCCGTGGCCGGCCCTTTTTGCATGACAAGCGATGGCCTTAGCGCCTATATCTGCGATCTCTCCGCCGCTTCGGCAATCCATTCCCACTGCCCATCAATCCGGATCGCAGCGCCGTGAATTCCAAAGCCTATTTCTATCTCGCCATCACCGCGCTTTTCTGGGGCGGCAATTCTGTTGCCGGCAAGATGGCCGTCGGACACATCAGCCCGATGATGCTGACAACGCTGCGCTGGCTCGTCGCGGTCTCGGTCATTCTTGCTCTGATGACGCCGCAAATCCGCCGGGACTGGGACAAGATCCGCACCCATTGGCTGCAGTTGCTGGCCTATGGTGCCGTCGGCTTCACGATGTTCAACGCCTTCCTCTATTCGGCGGTGAAGTATACCAGCGCCATCAATGCGGTGATCCTGCAGGCTGGCATCCCGATGCTGATCTTCCTCTTCAACTTCGTCTTCTTCCGCACGAAAGCGTCGATCGCGCAGATCGTCGGCTTCACCGTGACGCTGATCGGCGTGCTCACCACTGCCGCCCACGGAGACTTTACGAGCCTGATGCGGCTCAAGTTCAATTTCGGCGACGGGCTGATGATCCTGGCCTGCATCGTCTATGCCGTCTATACGGTCACCTTGCGCTGGAAACCGGCGATGCACTGGCAGAGCTTCATCGCCGCGCCCGCTTTCGGGGCTCTCCTCAGCTCCATTCCGCTGCTCATCTGGGAGGCCGGAAGCGGCGGCGCGATCGTGCCGGACGCGACCGGCTGGGCCATCGTTCTTTATGCGGCGATCTTTCCGTCGCTGATGTCACAGGTTCTCTATGTCCGCGGCGTCGAAATGATCGGCGCCAATCGTGCCGGCCTCTTCATCAACGCCATTCCGGTGTATGGAACGCTGCTTTCCGTCCTGCTCGTCGGCGAGACGTTTCACGCCTATCATCTGGTGGCATTGCTGCTCGTCCTCGGTGGCATCGCGATCGCCGAGCACGGCCGGCCGAGGCCGCCGAAGTGACGCGGCACATCGTGAGCGCTCAAAGAGAAACGCGCCGGGGTCTCCGGCGCGTTTGCGCTGCATCTCCAAGCTCGGAACAGCGTGGCTGTTCAATCGACGTTGAACACCAGGGGCTTTGCCTGGCGGATCGCCGCGTTGGCGCGCAGCTTATCGAGCACCGTCTCGGATACCGGGCCGTCGACATAAAGCAGCGCGATCGCATCACCGCCCTGCTTCTCGCGGCCGAGCTGGAAGTTGGCGATGTTGACGCCGGCATCGCCGAGGGTCGTGCCGATGAAGCCGATCATGCCGGGAACGTCGGTGTTGGTGATATAGACCATGTGATTTCCGACGTCGGCATCGAGGTTGATGCCCTTGATCTGGATGAAGCGCGGCTTGCCGTCGGAGAAGACAGTGCCGGCGACCGAACGGGTCTGGTTCGCCGTCTTCACCGTCAGCTTGATGTAGCCGTCGAAGACACCCGTCTTGTCGCGCTTGACCTCGGAAAGGATGATGCCCTTTTCCTTGATCATGATCGGTGCCGAAACCATGTTGACGTCGGCCACCTGAGGACGGATCAGGCCGGCGAGAACGGCGCTCGTCAGCGCCTTGGTGTTCATCGCTGCGGTCGACCCGTCATAGAGGATCTCGATCTCCTTGATGGCGCTTTCCGTCGCCTGCCCGACAAAGGCTCCAAGCACGTCGGCGAGCCGGATGAAGGGTTTCAGGATCGGCGCTTCCTCGGCGGTGATCGACGGCATGTTGATGGCGTTGGTGACGGCGCCCTTGACGAGATAGTCCGCCATCTGCTCGGCCACCTGCAGTGCCACGTTCTCCTGCGCCTCGGTGGTCGAGGCCCCGAGATGCGGCGTGCAGACGACGTTCGGCAGGCCGAAGAGCGGGCTTTCGGTGGCCGGCTCGACCTCGAAGACGTCGAAGCCCGCGCCGTGAACGTGGCCGGACTTCAGCGCATCGGCGAGCGCCTTCTCGTCGACGAGGCCGCCGCGGGCGCAGTTGATGATGCGGACGCCCGGCTTGGTCTTGGCAATCGCTTCGCCACTCAGGATATTGCGCGTCTTGTCGGTCAGCGGCACGTGCAGGGTGATGAAGTCGGCCTGCGCGAGAAGCTCGTCCAGCTCGACCTTGACGACGCCCATTTCCTCCGCCCGCTCTTTCGACAGGAACGGATCATAGGCAAGCACGTGCATCTTGAGGCCGATCGCACGGGCACAGACGATAGACCCGATATTGCCGGCGCCGATGACGCCGAGCACCTTGCCGGTGATCTCGACGCCCATGAACTTCGATTTTTCCCACTTGCCGGCCTGGGTGGAATTGTCGGCGGCGGGAAGCTGACGGGCGACCGCGAACATCAGCGCGACCGCGTGCTCGGCCGTGGTGATCGAGTTGCCGAAGGGCGTGTTCATGACGATGATGCCGCGGCGCGAGGCGGCCGGAATATCGACATTGTCGACGCCGATGCCGGCGCGGCCGACGACCTTGAGATTGGTCGCCGCGGCGATCAGCTTTTCCGTCACCTTGGTGGCGGAGCGGATGGCGAGACCGTCGTAATTGCCGATGATCTCGGCAAGCTTCTCCTTGTCCTTGCCGAGCTTCGGCTGGAAATCCACTTCGACGCCGCGGTCACGGAAGATCTGGACGGCGGTTTCCGACAGTTCATCGGATACGAGAACGCGAGGTGCCATGAAAGGCCTCCTTGAAACAGGGTCTGAACGGTATTGGAGTGGCTTCGCCCTCAGGGAGAGCGAAGCAAAACGCGTCGGATCAGGCGGCGGCCTGCGAAAGGGTCGCTTTCTGGGTCTCGAATGCCCAGTTCAGCCACGGCATCAGCGCTTCCATATCGGCTGTCTCGATCGTCGCGCCCGCCCAGATACGGAGGCCGGAAGGGGCATCCCGATAGTGACCGATATCGAAGGCGACGCCTTCCTTTTCGAGCAAAGCGACGACGCCCTTCGCGAACGCAGCCTGGCCGGCGGCATCGAGGGCCAACACATCCTTGTCGACGATCTTCAGGCAGACCGAGGTGTTGGAGCGGGTTTCCGCCTTGGTCGCCAGGTTGGCAATCCACGCATTTGCGTCGACGAACCGATGGATCGCGTCGGCATTGGAGTCTGCCCGGGCAATCAAGCCCTTGAGACCGCCGCCCGACTTCGCCCAGAGAAGCGCGTCGATATAATCCTCGACGCAGAGCATCGACGGCGTGTTGATCGTCTCACCGGAAAAGATGCCCTCGATCAGCTTGCCGCCGCTGGTCAGGCGGAAGATCTTCGGCAGCGGCCACGCAGGTGCATAGGTGAGCAGCCGTTCGACTGCACGCGGCGACAGAATGAGGACGCCGTGGGCTCCCTCGCCGCCCAGAACCTTCTGCCAGGAGAAAGTGACGACGTCGAGCTTGGCGAAGTCGAGTTCCTGCGCGAAAGCGGCCGAGGTCGCGTCGCAGATCGTCAGGCCCTTGCGGTTCGCCGGGATGAAATCGGCGTTCGGGACGCGGACGCCAGAGGTCGTGCCATTCCAGGTAAAGACCACGTCGCGGTCAAAATCGATCTTGGAGAGATCCGGCAATTCGCCATAGTCGGCCTCGAAGCGGCGGACATCGGCGAGCTTCAGCTGCTTGACCACATCGGTGACCCAGCCGGCGCCGAAACTTTCCCAGGCCAGCATGTCGACGCCACGGGCGCCAAGCAGCGACCACAGCGCCATCTCAACGGCACCGGTGTCGGAAGCGGGCACGATACCGATGCGGTAGTCAGCCGGCACTCCAAGAATTTCGCGGGTAAGATCGATCGCTTGCTTGAGCTTCGTCTTGCCGATCTTGGCGCGGTGCGAACGACCGAGCGGTGCATCGGAGAGAGCTTCGAGCGTCCATCCGGGACGCTTGGCGCAAGGACCAGAAGAAAAATGGGTATTTGCCGGGCGCACGGCCGGCTTGGCAGGCTTCGTCATATGCTATCCTCTCAGATAGAAGCCCCTCGTTGGGGAGGGGTGTCCCGCCATCCGAAATATTGTGGCTAGGAGAGGATGTCAAGCGGCTTGTGTCGCGTATGACACGATTTTTGGCGCTTCGAGCACATCGTGCGGTGTTGCAGACAGAGCCCTACCAGAGCGCGAACCGCAAGCCTGCGCGGATTTCATGACGGGAAACGCCGTCATCGTGGCCCTTGCTGCCGCTCGCACCGGCAAGCGCCTCGGCGCCAAAGCCGAACATGTCGCCGCCGGCGATGCGGGAATAACGATAGCCGATGTCGAACTTCAACCGGTCGGTAACGTCGTAGGAGACGCCCGCTATCACCGCATAGGTGAAACGCCAGCTGTCGCGACCCTCATAGGAACCTCCGGCCGCCGCCCCGGAACAGGCACCCCCGCCGGCGATGCAGGTCGAGGTTTCCCGAACGGTCTTCCAATCGATATGCGTCGCGCCGACGCCGGCGCCGACATAGGGGGTGAAACCGGCGAGCGTCGCCAGATCGACATAGCCGTTCGCCATCAGCCCGAGAGCGGAGAAATTGCCCCTGTGGGAAAGCGCGCAGGACGTTCCGGCCCCCTCGCCCGCACAAGGGCCTGCGGTAAGCGACGAGCCGTCGAAACGGCCTTCGAAATAGTCGGCTGTCAGATCGGCGCGGAAGACATCGGTGATCCGATAGCCCACGCCGATCGTGCCGGAGACCGGCTCATCGAAACGGGCGTTGTCGAACGGAACATTGCTGTAGCTGCCTGTGCCACCATCGAAATCGCGATAGAATGGATCACCTTCGCCGGTCCAGCCCGCGTAGCCGATGTCGCCGCGCAGATAGAGGCGGCCGCCAGCTTCCTTTTCGGTCGAGATCGTGATCTCCGGCGCGTCGAGCAGATCCTCGTCGTTCGCCGCAGAAACGCCGGGCAAGAGGAGGCCAGCGCTCAGAGCGATACCGAGAATCCCGTTTCGCCAGTCCATGTCGCATGCCCTCGCCAGTCGTCGACGCCACCCGAAAAGCCTCGTGGCGGTTCTCGTTAACTGTTGGCAGGCACAGGTTAACCGGCGGTTAAGCATGTTTGTTAACCGCTTGCATTTCCCTACACAAAGGAAAGGGCCGCAAACGCGGCCCTCAGGAAATGCGCTCCGTCAAATTCCATCATTGCAGCGCGTAGCGCATGCCGAGCTTGAAGTCGTGCGACGTGATGTCCTTGAAGTGCATCGGGCCGTTGACCACAGTCCCGTCGTAGCTGCGGATATTGCCGGTCTTGGCGTCGCCGAGATCGACATAGCTATAGCCGAAATCGATCGCCAGCCGCTCGGTTGCCTGATAGGCGACGCCGGCATGCAGCGCCCAGGCGAAGTTCCAGGTCGGGTCTTCGTCGGCATAGGCGACGCCGGCCATCGGCACGTTGATGTCGCGGAAACCCGAGATCGTGTTGCGCGACGCGCCGATACCGGCGCCGACATAGGGCTTGACGCCGTACCAGTCGCCGATGTCGACATAGGCGTTGGCCATCAACAGCCACTCCGACTTGGCGCCGTCATAATCGTTGGTGTTGTCGAAAACACCGTCACCGTCGCCGTCATAGCGGTCGAGAGCGGAGAAATCGGCCTTGCCGCGGTATTCGACGATACCGTCCATGCGCAGCCAGTCATTGAACTGGTAGCCGATACCGACGCCTGCCAGCGGCGCGCTGTCGAAGCTGCCCTCATCGACGAATTCATGAAGCGCGACTTGGTCGAACAGCTCGTGATCCATGCTGCCGAGCCGCTGGTTGCTCATGCCGAGATGCCCGCGCAGATACAGGCCGCCGACGACGATTGGTGCGGGGTCCACCGGATCTTCAACGTAGAGGTCGGCCGCCAACGCAGGAGTGCCGCCCAACCATGCAGCGACAACCGCAATCAAGGTCTTCTTCATAACATGCTCCGCGAATAGTCTTTCTGCGGCGGTACAGTTCCACCCGGCAGGCCTACAACTTCTGTTGCAACCAAAACTCGCACGGCCCGGTTAATATTGGATTAAGTATAGAAATTTACTTCGTTTATTAAGATTCGAGGCCGTTTAGGTACGCCATGCGGCAAAAGGGCCGGCAATGATGCCGGCCCCTGAAATGCATTGTAGCTGCCCGAAGATTCTACAGCGCCGCGCGTCTTTTCAGACGCGCAAAGGACGCTGCAACACTTTAAATCTACGCATCGTGCTTTCCGAAAATCGATTCTGATTTTCGGGCCGATTCGCTAGGCGGCGTTGCGCACGCTGCCGATCACGTTGACCAGTTCGTCGACGATGCGCTCGACCTTGCCGCGGTCGTCGCCTTCCGCCATCACGCGGATCAGCGGCTCGGTGCCGGAAGGGCGGATCAGAAGCCGGCCGCCCTTCGCGAGCTCCGCTTCGGCGTCGGCGATCGCCTGGCGCACCGCCTCATGCTCGAGCGGCTTGCCCGCCGAAACGCGCACATTCTTCAAGACCTGGGGCACCGGCTCGAAGCGTCGGCAAACCTCGCTCACAGCCCTGCCCTGCCGCTTGACGACGGCGAGGATCTGCAGCGCCGCGACGAGCCCATCTCCCGTCGTGCCGAAGTCGGACAGCACGATGTGGCCGGACTGCTCGCCGCCGACGTTCAGGCCGTCCTGGCGCATCTGCTCGACGACATAGCGGTCGCCGACCTTGGTGCGGTGGAGCTTCAGCCGGCGCGCCTGGAGGTAGCGCTCGAGGCCGAGGTTCGACATGACCGTGGCCGCGATGCCGCCGCCCTGCAACATGCCATCGGCCGCCCAGCTGTCGGCAATGACCGCCATCAGTTGGTCGCCATCGATCACCGTGCCCTTCTCGTCCACGATCAGCACCCGGTCGGCGTCGCCGTCGAGTGCGATGCCGATGTCCGCCCGCACCTCGTGAACCTTTTTCTGCAATGCCTCCGGATGCGTCGAGCCGCATTCGAGATTGATGTTGACGCCGTTCGGCTCGGTGCCGATCGTTACCACTTCGGCGCCGAGTTCCCAAAGCGCCAGGGGAGCGACCTTGTAGGCGGCGCCGTTCGCGCAATCGATGGCGATCCTCAGTCCCTTCAGCGTGACGTCGCGCGGCAGCGTCCGCTTCGCCTGCTCGATATAGCGGTAGATGTCGCCGTCGACGCGCTTGGCGCGGCCGATGTCCTCGGGCTTGGCAAGCTGCCCCGACATGTCCTGGTCGATGAGTTCCTCGATCTTTTCCTCGATGTCGTCGGAGAGCTTGTAGCCGTCCGGCCCGAACAGCTTGATGCCGTTGTCGCGGAACTGATTGTGCGAGGCGGAGATCATCACGCCGATATCGGCCCTCAGCGACCGCGTCAGCATGGCGACGCCGGGAGTCGGGATCGGTCCGAGCAGGAAGACGTCGAGACCGGCGGCGGTGAAGCCCGCCACCATTGCGTTTTCGAGCATATAGCCCGAAAGTCGCGTGTCCTTGCCGATCACCACGCGGTGACGGTGCGCGCCGTTGCGGAAAATGGTTCCGACGGCGACGCCGACGCGCATGGCGAGATCGGCGGTCATCGGGAAAATATTGGATTGGCCGCGAATACCGTCGGTGCCAAAATACTTGCGCTTCATAAGAACTCCATCGTCCTGCTTCGGCAGGATCTCTTTTGCCGGCCGCGTCTGGTTGCGTGTTCCACGACTGGTTTTCATGTCCCCGGGACCTCGACTGCAGGCCATTTCAAGAGGGACTGGAAACGCGGCCGCGCGTCGCCCCTCGCTTCAACTATAGTAAGCCCCTTCCCGTCAAAACGGTAAATGGGGCGGCTTTGGGCCATCTTTGGCACAAATGCACAACAAACGGCAGCAACTCTACCATCAGAAATCATTACAGCCCGTTACCAAGCGCACTTGCTTCACGCCACAAAAAACCGCCGCTCCCTTCGGAAGCGGCGGCTTTGTCTTCAAGCCTGTTGCCACCGGCTGAACTATTGCGGCTGCGGCTCGAAGCCGCCTTCGGGTTCTTCGCCCTTGTTGCCGACTTCCTTCTTCGTGCCGGCCGACGGCACTGCCGAACCGCGATGCGGCGGCGTGTCGTCGCCAAGGTCGCGCGCGGGCTTCTCGCCGCGGATCAGCGCCTTGATCTCGTCGCCGGTCAGCGTCTCGTATTCGAGCAGCCCCTCGGCGAGCGCCACGAACTCGTGGTGCTTTTCCGTCAGGATGCTGCGTGCCGTTTCATAAGCCTCGTCGATCAGGCGGCGGATTTCGTTGTCGATCTTCTGGGCGGTCGCCTCCGAGACGTTCTTCTGCTGCGCCACGGAATGGCCGAGGAAGATCTCCTGCTGGTTCTCGCCATAGGCCACCTGGCCGAGCTGATCGGAGAAGCCCCATTGCGTCACCATCGCCCGGGCGAGTTTCGTCGCCTGCTCGATATCGGAAGAAGCGCCGGAGGTGATGTTCTCCTTGCCGAAGGTCAGTTCTTCGGCAACGCGTCCGCCCATCATGATGGCGAGGCGCGAGATCATCCACTTGTAGCTCATCGAGTAGCGGTCGCCCTCGGGCAACTGCATCACCATGCCGAGCGCGCGTCCGCGCGGGATGATGGTCGCCTTGTGCAGCGGATCGGCGGAAGGAACGCTGAGCGCCAGAATCGCGTGACCGGCCTCGTGATAGGCCGTGAGCTTTTTCTCGGCCTCGGTCATGGCGGAGGAGCGGCGCTCCGCACCCATCATGATCTTGTCCTTGGCGTCCTCGAACTCCTGCATGGTGACGAGGCGCTTGTTGCGCCGCGCCGCCATCAGCGCCGCCTCGTTGACGAGGTTCATCAGGTCGGCGCCGGAGAAGCCCGGCGTACCGCGCGCCAGAACCTTGAGGTCGACATTCGGCGCCAGCGGCACATTGCGGACATGCACCTTGAGGATGCGCTCGCGGCCGTTGATGTCGGGGTTCGGCACGACGACCTGACGGTCGAAGCGGCCCGGGCGCAACAGCGCCGGGTCCAGCACGTCGGGGCGGTTCGTCGCGGCGATCAGGATGATGCCTTCATTGGCCTCGAAGCCGTCCATCTCGACCAGCAACTGGTTCAGCGTCTGCTCACGCTCGTCATTGCCGCCGCCCAGGCCGGCGCCGCGATGGCGGCCGACGGCGTCGATCTCGTCGATGAAGATGATGCAGGGCGCGTTCTTCTTCGCCTGCTCGAACATGTCGCGGACGCGCGATGCACCGACACCGACGAACATTTCGACGAAGTCGGAACCCGAAATGGTGAAGAACGGCACGTTCGCTTCGCCGGCAACCGAGCGGGCAAGCAGCGTCTTGCCGGTACCGGGCGGGCCGACCAGCAGCACGCCGCGCGGGATGCGACCGCCGAGCCGCTGGAACTTCTGCGGATCGCGGAGGAATTCGACGATTTCCTCGAGGTCCTGCTTGGCCTCGTCGACGCCGGCAACGTCGTCAAAGGTCACGCGGCCATGCGCCTCCGTCAGCAGCTTGGCCTTGGACTTGCCAAAGCCCATGGCGCCGCGCGAGCCGCCTTGCATCTGGCGCATGAAAAACAGCCAGACGCCGAGGATCAGAAGCATTGGCAACAGGGTGCCGATGTAGCTCAGGAAACCAGAAGAACCATCGGTTTCCGGACGCACCGTCACCGTTACATCCTTCGCCTCAAGCCGCTCGGTCAAGGCGGTGTCGACGGCGGGGGCATAGGTCTGGAACGTCGCACCGCTTTCGGTGTAGCTGCCGATCACCTTGGAGCCGGTGATCACAACTTCCTTGACGCGGCTGGCATCGACGTCCTTCAGGAATTGCGAGAAGGGAATTTCACGCGAGCCCGTGCGCTCTGTCGGCTGCTGGAACATGCTGAACAGCGCGATCAGGAGAAGCGCTATGATTGCCCAGAGGGCAAAATTTCGAAAATTAGGGTTCATCGAACTCCCCGGAACCTGTGACAGCCCGCGCTTTCGCCGGGCTGCTCTATGCCCTTAACATAGGGTTCCGGCATCGCCTTGCCAAGGAAAACCGCCGGTCACCCTTCCATTTCTGTCAAAACGTCTTCAACCGGCGGCGGGGCGTATCTGTCGCGCCCGAACAACAGCGCGATCGCATCCGCCATGCTCCTGTCGAAACCCGGCAAAAAGGTGTCGTAGGGGCCGATCCGGCATTCAAGCCTCGCCGCTGCGGTCTCGGCGCCGGAGCTGGCGCTGTCCGCTGGCTCGGCGCGAGGTGCCACCAGCGATGCCCGATTGGCAATCCCCTCCGGCAGGCCTGCGGCAATAAGCCTCTGCCGCCACACGCGGGCCCCACGTTCTGCGCTGACCGTCAGGGCCGGGCCGAGGCTCGTGATGTTGAACCGGCCGTCCCAGGTGCCGCTCTCCCTTGCGCCTAACCTCAGGAGCGGCAGACCGCGTTCCTCGCGATAGAGATAAAGGCCGTTGCGCCGCCGGTCGAAGACGACGCGGCCCGCGGTCATCCGTCCCGCCTCGCCCGATCGCAGAAAGCCTGACAGCCGCTCCACCGTTGCGCGGCCCGGCAGATGCTCACGACCGCCGATCACCGCCGCGACGGTTATCAAGGCGCGGCGCCAGTCGGGATCGTCCATCCGTCCGGCCTGCGCCGGCGCGATCTCGGCGACGAGGCCCTCGTGAACGCGCAGATGCTCCAGCAGCAAAGCAGCCGCTCTTGCCGATGAAGCGGCACGCAGCTGGCCGTCCCGTTCAAGGCCCGGCGCATGCTCCTCGGCCGTGAGGCTGGCGCGCAGCCGGGCGCGCTCGAACAGCGGATTTTCATTGCTCGGATCGTCAAGCCAGCCAATGCCGCGGACCTCGAGGAAGGCGCGTATGTCGGCCCGACGTACCCCAAGGAAGGGTCGCAGCACCCAGACGCGGCGCCGGTAAAGCATGGCTGCCGCCATTCCGGCGCTGCCCGGGCCCCGCCCCTCACCGCGCGCGGCGCGCATGGCGATCGTCTCGCCCTGATCATCGCGCGTGTGACCGGTGACGATACAGTCTGCACCGAAAGCGGCCGCTGCTTCGGCCAGCAAGTCGTAGCGCTTCCGACGGGCTGCCGCCTGAATGCCCAAATGTGGCTTGTCGCCCTGCCAATGACCGATCCGGTGGGGAATGCCCAAGGCGGCGCAAAATGCCCCGACGGCCGCGGCCTCGTCGGCGGACTCCGGCCTCAAGGCGTGGTCGACCGTGCAGGCGACGAGCGAGAATCCTTTGAATTTCTGAGTTTCGAGCGCTTTGTGAAGCGCTATGAGCAGCCCCTTGGAATCGCTGCCCCCGGAAATGGCGACGAGAATCCGCCCCGGCTTGATAAAGGATTTGAGAAAACGTCTTGCCGCAGCGATGACGGCCTCTGGCATAGGGATGGCCTCAGCAGCCGAAGCGGCTCTGCTCGCTCGTCACCTTCGCCTTAACCGCAGCCGATGCCTTGGGATAACGCTTGTTCACCTCGCGCAAGGTGGCGCAGGCGGTTTCCTTGTTGTCAAGCGCCCCGAGCGACATGCCGAGCTTGAGCAGCATTTCGGGCGCCTTCGGCGACTTGCCATAGGTCTGATGGGCGTTCAGGAACGTCTTCGCCGACTCGTTGTACTTGCCCTGGGAATATTGTGCTTCGCCCATCCAGAAGCTTGCGTCGGCCGCTTTGTCGCCCTCCGGGAAAGCCGCGAGATAGTCGCGGAACTCCTGCTCCGCCATTCCATAATCGCCGGAGAGAACATGGCCGTAGGCGGATTGATAGAGATCGCCCGGATTGCCGAGGGCAGCAGTCTGCTGCTCGCTTCCGGGATTGGCGTTGAGGCCGCCATTGCCTTGAGTGGCAATCCCGGTGTCTACACCGGGAAGCGTGGCATTGGCGCCGGGCTGGGTGTCCGTCGTCGTCGAGACCGGATTGCCGTTTTCGTCGAAGATGATTGTGCCGAGTGTGCTTGGCGGCGGCGCCGCGTCTGCCGCATTCGGATCGGCGTTCGCCATACCGGTGCCGTCTGCTGGCCCGGTTGCTGGCGGGCTATCCGTCACCTCGGGGGTGACGGACGCCTGATCGCTGGACTTCGGCGTTTCAAGTGCGCCGCTTTTCTTGGAGGAAGACTTGCCGCTTTCCAGATCCTGGAAGCGGAACTCGTTGTCCTCCTGGAACTTCCGGATCTGCTCCTGCATCTGCAGAAGCTGGAAGCTCATTTCCTCGATACGCCCGTTGAGCGAGCGGATCTGTTCCTCGAGTTGGCCGATCCGGCCGACGTCGGTCGATTGCACCTTCACCACCGGCAGGTCGCCCTTGCTGGCGGCATCGGCATGGGTCGCACGGGGCAAGAGCCCCGAGAGCGGCATGGCATTTGCCGTTTGGCCGAGACCCGTAAGGGCCGCAAGACCAATCAGCCCTGCCACGACAAATTTCTTCATCTCATTTGTCCTGTTCGATAGATTGTTCTCACCCGGACCGCGCGCTCCGCAGTACATTCGACGATTCCATAGGGCGAGTGCCGCACAGTTTTCCAATTGCCGTGAAAAAGCAACGGAGTTCGGCCAAAGTGTGGTAAAAAAGAAAGGGCGGCCCGCGGCCGCCCCTTCAAAATCCATTTCAATCGCCCGGCTATCAGCTTCCGGCGCCGCCGAGAACAGTGACGGCGCGGCGGTTCTGCGACCAGCAGGAAATATCGTCGCAGACGGCAACCGGCTTTTCCTTGCCGTAGGAGATCGTCCGCATGCGGTTCGCGGGAACGCCCTGGCCTGCGAGATACTCGCGGGTTGCGGCAGCACGGCGAGCGCCGAGCGCCAGGTTGTATTCGCGCGTGCCGCGCTCGTCGGCATGGCCCTCGATGGTGATGGCATAGTTCGGATACTTCGCCAGCCACTGGGCCTGACGGGCGAGCGTCGCCTGCGCATCGGCGCGGATCGAGCTCGAGTCGGTATCAAAGAAGATGCGGTCGCCGACATTGACGGTGAAGTCCTGCTGCGAGCCCGGCGTCGCAGCGCCAGCACCAAGGCCGAGGCCGGCGGCATCGTTCGGCAGGTTCTTCTTGGAAGCGCAGCCGGCAACGGCAAGTGTCATGACGAGAGCGAGCATGACGGGATTGCGGGCAATGGTCTGCATGCGGCTTGCTGCCGGGGTGTCAATTCGGCTCATGGGCCGGGTCTCCTTGAGAAGTGGCTGAATTCACGGTTGCCAGACTGTAACCGGAAGCGGTTAATTGCTTTTCAACAGGTATGGTTAACAAATCGACAATCTGCGGCGGAGGGCCTGCTACAACAGCACTTTGCGGCGAGAAAGCGGCACGTCGGCCACAATTGCCGCCGCACCTGTGGACGACAGCGCCGCGCGTCCTATCAGACGCGCAAGGGTCGCTGTAGCACTTTGATGTGCGGCAGTCGTTTGAAGGTGCGCGATGCGGGCGGAAAGCCGCCCACATCTCCTTTTGCGCTATTCCATTAGCGGCGACCAGGCCGGATCCGAAGCGAAGCCCTGGGTCTGGATCTGCTGTTCGTTGTAGCCCGTCAAGTCGATGGAGTAGAGCTGCGGCCCGCCGGCGCCGGCATTCTGGCGGAAGAACATCAGCACCCGGCCGTTCGGTGCCCAGGTCGGCCCCTCATTGTGGAAACCGGTGGTGAGAATGCGCTCGCCCGAGCCATCCGGCTTCATCACGCCGATCGAGAACTTGCCTCCCGACTGCTTGGTGAAGGCGATCAGGTCGCCGCGCGGAGACCAGACCGGCGTCGAATAGGAGCCGTCGCCGAAGGAAATGCGCGTCTGGCCGGAGCCGTCCGCACCCATGACATAGAGCTGCTGCTTGCCGCCACGGTCACTTTCGAAAACGACCCGGGCACCATCGGGCGAGTAGGAAGGCGAGGTGTCGATCGCAGCAGTGTTGGTCAGCCGCGTCGTCGTGCGCGAACGCAGGTCCATCGTATAGATGTTGGCGTTGCCTTCCTGCTGCAGGCTCATGATCACCCGCTGCCCGTCCGGTGAGAAGCGCGGCGCAAAGGTCATGCCCGGGAAATTTCCGACCACTTCGCGCTGCCCGGTTTCGAGCTGTAGCAGATAGACGCGCGGCTGCTGGTTCTCGAAGGACATGTAGGTGATTTCCTGACGGTTCGGCGAGAAGCGCGGCGTCAGCACGATGTCGTTCGAATTGGTGAGCGCGCGGGCGTTGAAGCCGTCCTGGTCCATGATCGCGAGCTGCCGCTTGCGGGCATTCTTCGGGCCGCTTTCGGCGACATAGACGATGCGCGTGTCGAAATAACCCTTTTCGCCGGTGATCCGCTCATAGATCGCGTCAGCGATGATATGGGCGACGCGACGCCAGTTTTCCGGCTGGGTATAGAATTGCTGGCCGAGCATCTGCTGACCGGCGAAGGTGTCCCAAAGACGGAATTCCGCCTTCAGCCTGCCGTCACCTTCTTGGGTTACCCGGCCGATGACCAGCGCCTGCGCATTGATGACCTTCCAATCCTCGAAGCGCGGAGCGGCATCGGGGTTGGCGATTTTCTCAATGAAGGCACCCTTGTCGACCGGTGCGAAAAGCCCGGAGCGCTTGAGATCGGCGGCGACCACGTCGGAAATCTTCTGGGCGAGCTCGCCCTGGAGGAAGTCGGTCACCGCGATCGGCAACGGCTCGACATTGCCCTTGTTGATGTCGATCTCCACGACCGCGTTTGCCGGCGCAGCAAAAAGCGCGCCTGCGAACATCAACGTGAAAAGACGGAGAAGATTGCGTCTCAGCATTTCCATAAAGCCTTTCAGCCTTTCATCCTTCTGGGCGGGCGAGGAAAACTGTGCGCGGCCTTCCGCTCACATCACGCCCAACCTGTCTAGAGCATTGAGCTTGGGTCGAAGTTGACGACCACCTCGCTCCACGAATCGTACTTGTCTGGGGGCAGCCCCGTGAAAGGAGCTGATTTAAGAACGGCACGTCGCGCACCGCTGGCAAGCGCCCGGCGTGCCGCTTCCGAGCCGCCGGTGGCTTCGACTTCCGGCTCGCCGATCAACTCACCGTTCTGATCGAGCTGGAAGGTCACCTTGATGCGCACGTCCGCCGCATCGGCCATGCCGGGAATGATCGACCAGTTGTTCTGGATCTGGCCGCGCAGCGCGTCCATTTCGCTCTGCGAAAGCGTGTTGCCGCTCGTCGTCTTCTTGCCGCCGAGCGCCGCTTCCTCCGTCGAGCGCTTGGCGCCGCCGCCGGAGGAGTCCTGCTTGTTGAGCAGCGCCGCAATTTCGTCGGCGTTGAAGTCGCTCTCCTTCTGGGAGGATGCCTTCTTCTGCTCCTTCTTGGTCTCTTCCTTCTTGCGCTCCGGGGTCTTCGCCGTCTGGGCCGGCTTTTCGACCTTCGGCTTGACTTGCGGGGTGGGGACCTTGTCAGGCAACGCCTCGGCCTCCGGATTTTCGGCCGGCTGTTCCTCGGCGGGCGCCGGCTCCGGTTTGGTCTCCGGCTTCACTTCCTGTTTCGGTTCCGGGAGTGCGGCAACTTCGGTCGCCGGCTCCGAAGCCGGCTTGGGCTCCTCGACCTTCTGGATTTCCTCCTTCACCGGATCGGGTGTCGGCGGCGCCTTCTCGGTCTTTTCGGGGGCGGCGGCAGATTCGTTCTCGACGGGCTTGCTTTCAGGTTTCGGCGGCGTCTTCAGGTCGACGTCGTTGTCGCCGATATTCTCGGCGTTCTCGACCGGTGTCGGCTTCTTGGTTGGGACGGGCGAAGCCTTTTCCTTGGCGGGTGCCTTCTTGTCGCCCTGCTGGATCTGGGTCATGTCGGTGATCGGCACGATGTCGACCGGCAGCGCCTCGACATCCGCGACCTCGAATTCGGCCGGGCTGCCAAGCGACACCAGCGCCCAGGTCAGAACCAGAGCGTGGAGGACAGCAGATGTAGCAAGACCGCCCTTCATCTCCGGGGATCACTTTTCCTGTTCTTGAAGCGTTACGAGCCCGAGATTCTTGAAGCCGGCCGCCGAGATGCGCGCCATGACCTTCATCACCGTGCCGTAGTCGGCATTGGTGTCGCCGCGCACATAGATGCGCTCGTTGTAGCCGGTCGTGGCGATCGCCTCGAGCTTCGGAACGACTTCGTCGATGCCGATCGGCGTCTCCTGCAGGAAGATCTCGCCGGCCGGATTGACCGAGACGGTGATCGGCTGGGTGTCGGCGTTCATCGCCTTCGCCTGCGTTTCCGGCAGGTCGATCGGCACGCCCACCGTCATCATCGGTGCCGCCACCATGAAGATGATCAACAGCACGAGCATGACGTCGACGAGCGGCGTCACGTTGATTTCGCTGATCGTGCCGCCCTTGCCTCTGCGCCGGCGGCGTCCGCCGCCCGAGCCCTTGGCTCCGCCTACTGCCATACCCATCAGCGTCGTCTCCGTGCTCGAAGGTCGTTATTGCGCGGCCTGGCGCGAAGGCTGCAGCTTCTCGTCGATCTGCCGCGACAGGATGGCGGAGAACTCGTCGGCGAAGGCTTCCATGCGGGCGCTGAGCTTGCCGGCGTCGGCGGTGAACTTGTTATAGGCGATGACGGCAGGGATAGCGGCGAGCAGGCCGATGGCGGTCGCCAGCAGCGCCTCGGCGATACCCGGTGCAACGACGGCGAGATTGGTCGACTTCGAGCCGGCGATCGCCTGGAACGAGGTCATGATACCGACGACCGTGCCGAAAAGGCCGATGAAGGGCGCCGCCGAACCGATCGTCGCGAGCGAGCCTAGCCGCGCCTCCAGCGATTCGGATTCGCGGGCGAGCGTCACATCCATGGCGCGGTCGATGCGCATCTGCAGGCCGATCGGCGAGCGCGCGCCGCGTTCGAAGCTCTTCTTCCACTCGCGCATCGCCGAGACGAAGATCGCGCCCATACCGGTCGTCTGCCGATCGGAGAGCGTGCGGTAGAGCTCCTCGAGCGACTGGCCGGACCAGAAGACCTGCTCGAAATTGTCGAGCTGCCGGCGCACGCGCCCGTAGTTCAGCGACTTGTCGACGACGATCGCCCAGGTCCAGACCGAAGCTGCGATCAGCCCCAGCATGACCAGCTTGACCACCAAGCCTGCTTGCATGAACAGCGACCAGAGGGTCACATCGCTCGTCGCGGCCAATCCAACCTGTTCCATCGATCTCAGTCCCCGAATCCAAACACCCGGCAAGAGCAACGCATGCTCGTGACCGGGTCGCCCAAACGTCCTGCTGCAAAATGCCCCGGCATCGCCGCCATTCGCGGCAATTGCGATATACTCGCTTCAGCCTGCCTTCTTGCCGTCAATTTTGGTCAAAGGATGACGTGCACTGCACAAATCCTGATACACAGATAAAGACACTATTATCGTTAAGGGAGTGTTACCGAAGCGATGCTTGCCGATGGCACGGCAAGGAACTTCGCCGGCTCTTGCACGTTTCCGACCCGAACCGGAATCGGTTTGGGATCATCCATGGCTGCTCGAAACGAACCGCTCTCCGAGTACAACCGGCGCCGCGACTTCACGAAGACACGCGAGCCCAAGGGCAAGGTCGCGCCCACGAGCGGGGACCGGAAGCGGTTCCTTGTCCAGAAGCACGACGCAACGCGCCTGCACTACGATTTTCGTCTCGAATGGGAGGGCGTACTGAAGAGTTGGGCGGTCACCCGCGGCCCCAGTCTCAACCCGGGAGACAAGCGTCTTGCCGTGCGCACCGAGGACCACCCCCTCGCCTATGGTGACTTCGAGGGCACGATACCGGAAGGCGAATATGGCGGCGGCACGGTGATGCTCTGGGACACAGGCTGGTGGGAGCCGGAAGACGGCCCGGCGATAGCCCTGAGGAAGGGCAAGCTTTCCTTCAAATTGCATGGCAGTCGGATGAAAGGTGGCTGGGCGCTCGTGCGCATCCGGAAGCGCGACGGTGACAAGCGCGAGAACTGGCTGCTCGTCAAAGAGACTGACGAGATCGCGTCCGAGGATGGCGAGAGCCTGATCAAGGAGAACGTCACCAGCGTGGTAACCGGCCGCACGATGGACGAGATCGCTCGAGGCGAGGGTGAAAAACGGGCGCGCGTCTGGCATTCCAACAGGAGCACCGCCGCCAATCTAAAGGCAGGCGCGATTGCCGATAAGGACGAAGCTCTCAAGCGCTGAAGCCGGCTGGTGGCGGAGGTGGATTTCGCCGCATTTGTTCGATGGAGTCTGCGAGGGACACGGAGGTCGAGGCCATGAAACTGGAAGCAGTGAGACCGACAGACGCCGCGCCGAAAACGGGGAAGGGCAAACCCGCTGCCACGAAAAGCAAGGCGTCGTCCAGCAATGGCGACGCCGACGTCCTCGGCGTCCGGATCTCGCACCCCGAGCGCATCCTCTTCGAAGGCCAGGGCATCACCAAGATCGACCTTGCCCGCTACTATGCCGTGATCGCGGAGCGGATGCTGCCCTTCGCAGCCGATCATCCCCTTTCGCTGGTGCGCTGCCCGCAGGGCGGTGAGCGGCACTGCTTCTACCAGAAGCACGCCAGCGACGGTTTCCCGGAGACGATCCGCGAGGTGCCGATCGAAGAATCGTCCGGCGACACCGAGAACTACATGTATGTCCACGACGCCAAGGGCCTTGTCGCGGCCGTGCAGATGGGCACGCTCGAGTTTCACATCTGGGGGGCGACGATCGGCCGCCTGGAAACACCCGATCGCCTGGTCTTCGACCTCGACCCCGATCCGAGCGTCGACTTCGCCACGGTAAAGGCGGCCGCCGCCACGCTGCGCGACGAACTTGCCGGTATCGGCCTCCAGACCGTCGCCATGGTGACCGGCGGCAAGGGCGTCCATGTCATCGTGCCGCTTCGACCGCAAGCAGAATGGGAAGAGGCAAAAGCCTTCGCCAAGCGGGTTGCGCAATCTTTCGCCGAGCGCGACCCGGAGCATTTCGTCGCCACCATGTCGAAGGCGAAGCGCAAGGGTCGGATCTTCATCGACTGGCTGAGGAACGACCGCGGCGCCACCGCGATCGCCCCCTATTCCACGCGTGCCCGCGCCGGTGGGCCCGTCGCTACGCCGGTCGGCTGGGACGAGCTCGAGAGGCTTGACGCCGCCAACGGCTTTCACATTGCCGACATCCTGGAGCGCATCGAGACGGGCACCGATCCCTGGCCGGAGATCGCCAAGACAAAGCAGTCGCTGACGAAGAAGGTACTGGAATCGGCGGTCGGCTAGCCTGGTTGCGCGGGCGCTCTTTGCGCCGCCAGGAACTTCGTCGCCAGCGCCTCCGGCAGACGCCTTGCCCGGCCCTGTCCATTGATCACCGCGATGATCACCTTGGCGGCGATCAACAGCACGCCGGCGCGGCGAATCTCCTGCTGCAGGACCATTTTGGCGCCGCCGGCTTTCTCGGTGCTGGTCTCGATCGTCAGGATGTCGTCCATCCGGGCCGGCGACTTGAAGTCGATCTCCATGCGGTGAACGACGAAAACGAGACCTTCCGCATCGCCTTCGATGGCGAGCGAAGCCTGTTCCACGCCCAGCAGCCGCAGATAGTCGGTTCGCGCGCGCTCCATGAAATGCAGGTAGCGGGCATGGTAGACGACGCCGGAGAAATCGGTGTCCTCGTAATAGACGCGCTGGATCAAACTGTGGCCGGTCTCGGTCAACTCGCCGGCAAGCGAAATCAGTGACATGGCATTCTCCGGGAGGATCTTTCGCTTTTCCTGTGCAGGAACAAAAAGACATTTGCAAGCATTGCAGCTTTGTCACAATCCTATCCTAACAGGTCACCGTGTCCCTTCCCGATCAGGAGAATCGTGCATGAAGATCGCAATCCTCGGCGGCGACGGTTTTGTCGGCTGGCCCACCGCATTGCATTTGTCCGATGCGGGCCACGACATCCACATTCTCGACAACCTCTCCCGCCGCTGGATCGATACCGAGCTCGGTGTGCAATCACTGACTCCGATGGACTCCATCCAGGAGCGCACCCGCATATGGCACGCGGAGACCGGCCGGCGCATCCATTTCAACCTGATCGACCTCGCCCGCGACTACGAGCTCCTGAAGAAGTGGCTTGCCGAACATCGCCCCGACGCGATCGTGCATTTCGCCGAGCAGCGCGCCGCGCCTTATTCGATGAAGACCGACCGCCATAAGAACTACACCGTCAACAACAACGTCAACGCCACCCATAACCTTCTGAATGCGCTGGTCGAGCTCGACCTCGACGCCCATCTCGTGCATCTCGGCACCATGGGCGTCTACGGCTATTCGACGATCGGCGCGGCGATCCCCGAAGGCTATCTGCCGGTCGGGATCGACACCATGGGCGGCGAGACGGTCAGCCAGGAGATCCTCTACCCGTCCAATCCGGGCTCGATCTACCATATGACCAAGTGCCTCGATCAGTTGCTCTTCCAGTTCTATGCGAAGAATGACGGGCTCAGGATCACCGACCTTCACCAGGGCATTGTCTGGGGGACCCATACGGAACAGACGCGTCGGCATCCGCAGCTCATCAACCGCTTCGACTATGACGGCGACTACGGGACGGTGCTCAACCGCTTCCTGATCCAGGCGGCGATCGGTTATCCGCTGACGGTTCACGGCACGGGGGGACAGACCCGCGCCTTCATCCATATCCAGGACTCGGTGCGCTGCATCGAGCTTGCGCTCAACAGCCCGCCAGCGCGCGGCAGCCGAGTGGAAATCTTCAACCAGATGACCGAAACTCACCGGGTCCGCGATCTCGCCGAGATGATTGCCAGGATGACCGGCTCGGAGATCGCCTGGCTGCCCAATCCGCGCAAGGAAGCGGCCGAAAACGATCTCGTCGTGCACAACGAGAAGTTCCTGGCCCTCGGGCTCGACCCGATCCGCCTCCAGGACGGGCTGCTTTCGGAGATCGTCGATGTGGCGAAGAAATTCGCCTATCGCGTCGACCGTACGCGCGTGCCGGCCGTCTCCGCCTGGACGAAAGACATCGCCCCGTTGATCAACCATGATCCCGAAGGCAAGCGGCTGAAATCCGTCTCATGAACCCCGCGACGCCTCATCCGGAGGGAGGCCTCCCCTGTTCCCCGGCCGCCGCCCAGGATGCTTTCGTGACGCTGGTCACCAATGCCGATTATGCGCTCGGCGCGCGGGCCTTGTTGCGGTCGATCCGGCTGACGCGAACGCCGGCGGATATCGTCGTGCTCTATACCGGCGGGGTGGAGCCCGCCGCACTCGAGCCGTTGACGGAATTCGACTGCCGCCTGATCGAAACGGAGCTGCTGCCCCTCTCGGACGAATTCAACGCCCGGCATCAGCGCCGCAACGTCCACGAGCTTGCCCCCTTCACCAAGGGGCGCAAGCCCGACTTCCACTCACCGCTCGACAACTTCTGTAAGCTTCGCCTCTGGCAGCTGGTCGAATATCAGCGCTGCGTCTTCATCGATGCCGACGCGCTCGTGCTGCGCAATATCGACAAGCTCTTCCTCTATCCGGAGTTTTCCGCCGCGCCGAACGTCTATGAGAGCCTTGCCGATTTTCACCGGTTGAATTCAGGCGTTTTCGTCGCAAAGCCGTCGCTCGAGACCTTCGAGAACATGCTGGCGGCACTCGACGCGCCGGGTGCTTTCTGGCCGCGCACCGACCAGACCTTCCTGCAGAGCTTCTTTCCCGACTGGCACGGCCTGCCGGTGACGATGAACATGCTGCAATATCTCTGGTTCAACCTGCCGGACCTGTGGGACTGGCGCTCGATCGGCGTGCTGCACTACCAGTACGAAAAGCCGTGGGAGAAGGACCATCCGCGTGCGGACGCGCTGCGGCCGCTGATCGCGCTCTGGAATGCCTACCTGACGGGCGAGGACATTCCAGACGCGGCGACTCTCGCGAATCCGGCAAGAACTGATACCGCCTCGTCATGACCCGTGTCCTCGTCTCCGGCGGCACAGGCTTCGTCGGCCGTTTCATCGTCGAGCACCTGCTTTTACGCGGCTACAGGGTCTCGGTCGGCGGACGCACGCAACCGGCGGACGGCTTCTTCTCGCGTCCGGTGCCCCATGTGCCGCTTCGGCTCGATCCGGATGCCGACCAGATCGCCGCTTTCGACAGTATCTACTATTTCGTCCACGCCGCCTTCGAGCATGTCGAGGGCAAGTATCGCGGCGGTGAAGGCAATGATCCGGAGGGCTTCCGCCGAGCCAACCTCGACGGCACGGTCCGGCTATTCGAAGAGGCGCGCGCCGCCGGCGTCCGCCGCTGCGTCTTCCTGTCGAGCCGCGCAGTTTATGGGGAGAGAGCGCCGGCCATCGTCCACGAGAGCACGCCGGCCGAACCCGACACGCTCTACGGCTCCATCAAGCTAGCCGCCGAGAACGCGCTCAAATCGATGACCGGCCACGGTTTCGTTACGGCGAGCTTGCGCGTCACCGGCGTCTATGGACGGGCCGGCCTCGGCCGAAAGCACAAGTGGAGCGGGCTTTTCGCCGACTATCTCGCCGGCCGCCCCGTGCCGCCGCGCATCGCCACGGAGGTGCATGGCGATGACGTCGCCGCCGCGGTACGCCTTATCCTGGAAACCGATCCGGCGAAAGTTTCCGGTCAGGTCTTCAACGTCTCGGACGTGCTCACCGGCAACCGCGAGATACTCTCCGTTCTTGAGGCAGAAACCGGCTGCCCGCATCCGTTGCCGCCGGCGGGCGAGTCCGATTTCAAGGTGATGTCGACCGACAAGCTCCGTGCGCTCGGGTGGGCGCCCGGCGGCGCCGACCGGCTGGCGGCGACGATCCGGGACTTGGCAGGATTAGCTAAACATGCTGGCGATAGCCCCTCAGCCTAGCTCTCTCCCCGATTCGGGCAAACCTCACCGCGACTATCCGAGATCCACCACGACAATCTCCGGCGGCACCCCGAAGCGGATCGGCCCAATCGAGCAGCCGAGGCCGCCGGAGATGATCAGGGTGCGATCGTCTTCGATCACGTGGCCATAGGCATAGCGGTCGCCGAAACGCGAGGGGACCATCGGCGAGTGTCCGAGAAACCGCACTTGGCCGCCATGGGTGTGGCCCGAAAGGGTCAGTGCGACGCGAGTCGGTACACGCGGAAAGATATCCGGCTCGTGCGCCAGCAGGATGACCGGGTCGCTGTCGCCGACTTGCGCAAGCGTCCCGTCGAGATCATCGAGCCCCTGGATGTGTTTGCGCTTCCACTTCTTGCCGGCGATCAAGGCACGCTGGTCCTCAAGGCCGGCGAGCCAGAAGCCCCGGCCGTCCTTCTCCAGCCGGATCGCCCGGTTGCTGTAAACATTGATGCCGACGTCGGAAAGCGCCCTGTGGGCGAAGGTTGTACCGCCGCCGTTTCGCTGCGCGGTCTTGTCCTCCCACCAGTCGTGATTACCCATGACAGCGTGGACGCCAAGCGGCGCTTGAAGTATCGCGAGCGCCTTCGACCATTCGCTCGAATGGATATAGCGGGTCACGAAGTTCATGCCGGTCGCATAATCGCCGAGGAGCACGGTGATGTCGCCGCCAAGGTCGTTGGCCTGTCGGCAGATCGACGCGATGCGGCTTGCGGACACCCAGGGCTCGCAGGCATGGATATCGGCGAGCGCAACAACACGCAGCTTCAAGCCCGGCGTCCAGCCCGGCGGCGTCAGCGCATAGCGGGTCACGTTCAGCCGCGCCAGCGGCTCGAAGGCAAAGGCATAGCCGCCAAGCGCCATGGCGCTTGCAAAACCGCCGCCGACGAATTTCATGAAGTCGCGGCGGGTGATCATCTCAATCCTCCTCGAGTGTCAGACGAAATTGGGCCGCCTCGACATCCTTCGGCGGATTGAGCCCCAAATGCTTCCAGGCGTTCGCCGTCAGCACGCGGCCGCGCGGCGTGCGCTGGATGAAACCCTGCTGGATCAGATAGGGTTCGATTATATCCTCGATCGCATCACGCGGCTCCGATAGGCCGGCGCCGATCGTATCGATGCCGACGGGGCCGCCGCCGAAATTATGGGCGATCATAGTCAGGTAGCGGCGGTCGAGCTGATCAAGTCCCATATTGTCGACCAGCAAACGCGTCAGCGCCTCGTCGGCAAGCTCCCGCGTCACGGCCTCGACCCGCGCCACCTCGGCAAAATCGCGCACCCGGCGCAGCAGCCGGCCGGCGATGCGCGGCGTGCCGCGCGCCCGGCGGGCGATTTCGCGCGCGCCCTCATCGGTCATGCCGAGGCCCATCAGCCGCGCGCCGCGACGGACGATCAGTTCCAGTTCCTCGACCGTGTAGAAGTTGAGCCGCACCGGGATGCCGAAGCGGTCGCGCAACGGCGTTGTCAAGAGACCGAGGCGCGTCGTCGCCGCCACCAGCGTGAACTTGGCAAGATCGATCTTCACCGAGCGCGCCGCCGGCCCTTCGCCGATGATCAGGTCGAGCTGGAAATCCTCCATGGCCGGATAGAGGATTTCCTCGACCGCCGGGTTCAGGCGATGGATCTCGTCGATGAACAGCACGTCGCGCTCTTCGAGATTGGTGAGCAGCGCCGCGAGATCGCCGGCCTTGGCGATGACCGGTCCTGACGTCGAGCGAAAATTGACGCCGAGCTCCTTCGCCATGATCTGCGCCAACGTCGTCTTGCCGAGGCCGGGCGGCCCGACGAAGAGCACGTGGTCGAGCGCCTCGCCGCGGTTGCGGGCCGCCTCGATGAAGATCTTGAGGTTGGCGCGTGCCTCTTTCTGGCCGGTGAACTCGTCGAGCGACTGTGGGCGCAGCGTCGCATCGAGGTCCTCGCCCCGCTTTTCCGGCGCAATCAGGCGTGCGGCTTCAGTCATCTCAAACTTCCGTTGCGGGATGGATCGCGCGGCCGCTCGATATCGCGCCCGCGCGTCTCGACCTTAGTGCGCGGGCGTCGGTCAATCCAGTGCGATCGCTCACACCTCACTCCTATTCCATTGTGGCTGCAGAAAGGCTTTCCGCCTCAGCGCGCCAGCTCCTTCAATCCCAGGCGGATCAGCTTGGCGCTGTCACCCCCCTCGCCGCCATTCTTCAAGGCCGCGGCGACCGCGTTCGCCGCCTGGTCGCGTGAATAGCCGAGATTGGTGAGCGCCGACACCGCATCGGCGACCGGAGCAGAGGCAACTCCCTCGCCCAGTTCCTGCTTGAGGCCGATCGTCGGGGCCATGTCGCCGGCAAAGGCCGGAGCCTTGTTCTTCAGCTCGGTGACGATGCGCACCGCCACCTTCGGTCCGACGCCTGGCGCGCGCGCCACCGACGTTTTGTCCTGCAGCGCGATGGCGTTGGCGAGTTCGCCGGGTGTCAGCGTCGAAAGCAGCGCCAGCGCCACCTTCGAGCCCACTCCCTGGACGGTCTGCAGCAGGCGGAACCATTCGCGCTCGAGGACCGACAGAAAGCCGAAAAGCTTCAACTGGTCTTCGCGCACATAGGTCTCGATGAAAAGCACCGCAGCCTCACCGGCCGAGCCGAGCCTGGCGAGCGTGCGGGCCGAACAATAGGCCACATATCCGACCCCCTGAACGTCGAGGACGACATAGTCCTCGCCGATTTCGTCGATGGTGCCTTTGAGCTTGCCTATCATCTGGCTTCCGTCTTTCTGGGTCTCAAAACTCGACCCGTCCTCCATCTTTGGGCCTCGCCGGGCATTTCAACGCAAGCGGCAAGAACCCCTCCCCAACCCCTCCCCACAAGGGGGAGGGGCTACGTTGCCGCGACCTCCTGGCCCCACCTCACCCTTCTAGTTAAGGTGTGGAAGTTGTGAAGATCGCCGCGGGCGCCAAGCCCCTCCCCCTTGTGGGGAGGGGTTGGGGAGGGGTTCTTGTCCTTTGCCGTCACCATTCCGCCCTTCACGATCCATGACTACCCCGCAAGCGCTGCAAGGCGGCTCGTAACCGCCTGCCTGTTGTGCGCATGGCAGATGGCGAT
Source organism: Sinorhizobium americanum (assembly GCF_001651855.1). GTDB lineage: Bacteria > Pseudomonadota > Alphaproteobacteria > Rhizobiales > Rhizobiaceae > Sinorhizobium > Sinorhizobium americanum. The sequence continues at coordinate 143,199 of NZ_LNQC01000064.1, forward strand.
CGCAAGCGCGTCGGCGGCGTCGTTGCCCTTGAACTCGGCCTTGGGCATCAGCACCTTCAGCATCATGTGGATCTGCTGCTTCTCCCCATGGCCGACGCCGATCACCGCCTTCTTCACGGCATTCGGCGCATATTCGGCGACCCGCAGGCCGGCGCGCGCCGGAACGAGCATGGCAATGCCGCGCGCCTGGCCGAGCTTCAGCGTCGCCGTCGCGTCCTTGTTGACGAAGGTCTGCTCCACGGCCGCCTCGAGCGGCTGATAGCTATGCACCACCTCAGCAAGCCCGTCGTGCAATTGGCAGAGGCGCGAGGCAAGGTCCATCTCGCCATCCGAGGTCACCGTGCCGGACGCGACGAAGCGCAGCGAATTGCCGAGCGTCTCGATAATTCCCCAGCCGGTGCGCCTCAGGCCCGGATCGATGCCGATGATGCGAATCGTGGTCTGCATGGCTCACCCTATGTCGGTCAACGGGACGCTGCCAGCAAAAAGTGAACAAAACAAAAACATTACACAGAAACGATACTTGCCGGCAGAAAAATACAGGGGCGGTCTTGGCGCAAAGAAACTTAAACCTACATGGAGATCGATCAATTTCTCTTAATTGAAGGCGTTCGCCATGGTGCCCTTTTCCGTTCTCGACCTATCCCCGATTACCGAAGGCGGCAGCGTCGCCCAGTCGCTGGAAAACTCGCGCCGGCTGGCGATCGCAGCGGAGGAGAATGGCTACAGCCGCTTCTGGCTGGCCGAGCATCACGGCATGAAGGGAATTGCCAGCGCCGCGACCTCGATCGTCATCTCGCATGTGGCTTCGGCGACGCAGAGCATCCGCGTCGGCTCCGGCGGCATCATGCTCCCCAACCATTCGCCGCTCGTCATTGCCGAGCAGTTCGGCACGCTTGCGGCTCTTTATCCCGGCCGTATCGATCTCGGCCTCGGCCGTGCTCCTGGCACCGACATGCGGACGGCGCAGGCTCTCCGGCGCAATATGGAAGCCAGTTCCAACAATTTCCCGAACGATGTCGTGGAGCTTCAGGCGTTGCTCGGGCCTGTCGGCGAAGACCAGAAGATCATCGCCGTGCCGGGGGCCGATGCGAACGTGCCGATCTGGCTGCTCGGCTCCAGTCACTTCAGCGCCCATCTTGCCGGCATGCTCGGCCTTCCCTTCGCCTTCGCATCGCATTTCGCGCCGGACATGCTGGTCTCGGCGCTCGAGATCTACCGCGAGCGCTTCGCGCCGTCTCCGCAGCTCGACAGGCCGCAGGTGATGGTCGGAGTCATGGGCGTCGCGGCCGACACGGACGAGGAGGCGAACTATCTCTTCACCTCGATGCAGCAATCCTTCGTGGCGCTTCGCCGCAATGCCCGCGGCCGCTTCCCGCCGCCGGTCCGGTCGATGCAGGGGCTGTGGAGCCCGGACGAAAAAATCTTCGTCGACCATGCGATGCGCTATGCGGTCGTCGGCGGTCCCGAAACCATCCGCCGGAAGATCGAGGAATTCGTCGATCTCACCAGGGCCGACGAGCTGATCGTCTCCATGCCGATCTTCGACATGGAGAAGCGGCTGCACTCGCTGAAGCTGTTCGCACAGGCGCAAGCGGATTTGGCGCGGGCTGCTTGACCGCAAAGGGTGGCACCCCCTCTACCCTGCCGGGCATCTCCCCCACAAGGGGGGGTTCACGGTTCGCGTGACGAGCAATTGATTGAGCGGAACATCGCCGCTTGCCGATCTCTCCCCTTGCGGGGGAGATGCCCGGCAGGGCAGCGGGGGTATTACGCCCGCTTGCCCAGCGCCGAACAGACTTCAGGCGGAAAGCTTCGCCAGCACTTCCTCGGACACCTCGAAGTTCGAATAGACGTTCTGGACGTCGTCGTCGTCTTCGAGGTTGTCGATGAGCTTCATCAGCGACTGCGCCTTTTCCTCATCGACCGGCACAGTGTTCTGCGGCTTCCAGATCGCCTTGACGGTCTCGGCTTCGCCGAACGCGCCTTCGAGCGCCTTCGAGACATCGCCGATATCTTCGAAACCGCAGATGATCGTATGGCCATCCTCGTCCGTCGCCACGTCGTCGGCGCCCGATTCAATCGCCGCTTCCATCACCTTGTCGGCGTCGCCGGCGGAAAGCGGGTAGGTGATTTCGCCGACTCGGTCGAAGGAGAAGGACACCGAACCGGTTTCACCGAGTGCGCCGCCGGCCTTGGTGAAGATCGAGCGGACATTGGAGGCGGTGCGGTTGCGGTTGTCGGTCAGCGCCTCGACGATGACGGCAACGCCGCCCGGGCCATAGCCTTCGTAACGGACTTCCTCGTAGTTCTCCGCGTCGCCGCCGGCCGCCTTCTTGATGGCGCGCTCGATATTGTCCTTCGGCATCGACTGCGCCTTGGCGTTCTGGATGGCGAGCCTGAGGCGCGGGTTCATGCCCGGGTCGGGCAGGCCGGTCTTCGCAGCGACGGTGATTTCGCGTGCGAGCTTGGAAAACATTTTCGAGCGCACCGCATCCTGACGGCCCTTGCGGTGCATGATGTTCTTGAACTGTGAATGGCCAGCCATGACGCCCTCTGCATGCATGAATTTGTTGGGATCGGGCGCCTTATAGTTTCATTGCCGCTTTTCGTCCAGCAGGGCCATCGTTCGGCGCGCGCAATTCGGCGCACCACAAGCGCAACGTCGCCCGGACACGGCAGCATCACACGCCCTGGAGCACATGGATCAGCGGTTTGCTCGGCAAAGTGCGCAGGGAAACCGTGATGCTCGGACCGGTGGCGAAGCTCTTGTCGTACTCGTCGCCGAACATCGCCAGGAAATCGCCGATCGGCGGCCCGCGCCGGTGCATCGGCAGGATCAGCGCGGCGCGCAGCCGCGACGTGACGCGGCTCATGCTTTCCGCCCCCATCGTCAGGCCGCCGTCGACCGGCACCATCAAGACGTCGAGCCGGCCGATCTGCCGGTAATGGCTGTCGTCGAGCTCGTGGTGCAGATGGCCGAGATGGCCGATGCAGAGACCCGCCACCTCGAAGATGAAGATCGAATTGCCGTCCGGCTCCATGCCCTCGAAGCCGGAGCGGATGTCGGTCGTCACGTTGCGGATATAGGTATCGCCGACGACGAGATCGTGGTCGGCCGGCTCGCCGTCCTCGCCCCAACCATGCAGCACGTGACGGATCGCTGGGTCCGGCGCCAGCGTATAGTGGCTCGAATGGGCCTTGTTCATGGTTACGACATCCGGCGGCGTCGCGGTCCGAAACCAACCATTGTAGTCGGTGGCGATCGAAATGCCGCCCGGCGTTTCGATCAGGAAGGTCGAGTGACCGACATAGGTGATGGTGACTTCGCCATCGGCCGCTGCCGCGACGGGTGCAACCTCGGGCTCGGCGAAGGCGACAAAAGTCGCCGCCGGCGTGGCTGCGGCGATTGCCTGGCACTGGCTGATCGGGGCGGAGGTATCCTGCGCATGGGCCGGCCACAGCGTATGGACAAACCAGATGAAGAGCAGGGCGTAGGCAAGATATCGCAGCATCCTCCACCTCTCACGCTGAGTTTCAGCGCCGAGCAGGATCATTCAAGCCCGCGGCATCGTCCACTTACAAAGCCAGCCCTCCGCTCACATTCGCGTCATCGCGGGGCCAACATCACTCCGCCGGCGCCCCTGCCGCCTCCGGCACCGGCGCCCGCTTGCGGCGGAGCGAACGCAGCGTCACGTAGAAGACCGGGGTCAGGAACAGGCCGAGGAAGGTGACGCCGAGCATGCCGGAAAAGACCGCGGTGCCGAGCGACTGGCGCATTTCGGCGCCGGGACCGGTCGCGATCACCAGCGGAACGACGCCGAGGATGAAGGCAAAGGCGGTCATCAGGATCGGCCGCAGCCGGAGCCGGCTTGCCTCGATCGCCGCCTCGATCGGCGATCTGCCCTCCTCCTCGCCCTGGCGCGCGAATTCGACGATCAGGATCGCGTTCTTCGCGGAAAGGCCGATCAGCACGATGAGGCCGATCTGCGTCAGGACGTTGTTGTCCATGCCCCTGAGCGAGACGCCGATGAGGGCGGCGAGAACGGCAAGCGGCACGATCAGGATGATCGCCAGCGGCAGCACCCAGCTCTCATATTGCGCGGCCAGCGCCAGGAACACGAAGATTACCGACAGCGCGAAGATGAATGCGGCGGTGTTGCCGGTCTGGCGCTCCTGCAAGGCAAGTTCGGTCCACTCGAAGGTCGTCCCCTGTGGCAAGATCTGGCCGGCAAGCGCCTCCATCTTGTCGAGCGCCGTGCCGGTCGAAACACCCGGCGCCGGATTGCCCTGGACCGGCACCGAGACATACATGTTGTAGCGCTGCACGAGCGCAGGGCCGCTGGTGTCGCGGATCTCGACGAGCGTGCCGAGCGGCACCAGCGCGCCGGAAGCCGATCTGACTTTGAGTGCAAGGATGTCGTCGCGCTCCACCCGATATTGCTGGTCGGCCTGGGCGCGGACCTGGTAGACACGGCCGAAAGCGTTGAAGTCGTTGACGTAGGACGTGCCCAGATTGATCGATAGGGTCTCGAAAATGTTGGGGATTGGCACGTTCAACGCCCGCGCCTTGTCGCGGTCGATTGCGAGGAAGAATTGCGGGCTCGAGGCCGAGAAAGTGGTGAACACGCCCACCAGTCCTTCGGTCTGATTGGCCGCACCCATCATCTGGAAGGCAAGACCCAGAACACGACGCATGTCAGCGCTCTGGCGGTCCATGATCTGCATCTTGAAGCCGCCCGAATTGCCGATGCCGCGCACCGAGGGCGGCGGCACGGCGATGATGAAGGCCTCCTGAATGCTCTGCATCGCGCCGAAGATCTGGCCAATGATCTGGGTGGCACTCTGGCCGTGTTCGAGCCGCTCCTCGAAACTGTCGAAGGGCGTGAAGATCACCCCCGAGTTCGAGGCGTTGGTGAAGGTCGCGCCGTTGAAGCCGGCAAAGGCGACGGCGTCCCTCACCCCCGGGACTTCCCGGATCATCGCCGACGCACGCTGGACGACGGCATCGGTCCGTTCGAGCGAGGCACCATCGGGGAGCTGGATGACGACGATCGCGTAGCCCTGGTCCATTGTCGGGATAAAGCCGCGCGGCACAACCTGTGCCATGTACCAGGTGGCCCCGAGCAGCGCGACAAAGACAAGCAACGCGGCGGCCAGCGCAATCCGCGTCTGCACGAGACGACGCACAACCCAGCCATAGCCGTCCGCCATCCGGTCGAAACCGGTGTTGAAGCCGTTGGCCAGGGCACGCCCGAAACGGGTCACCGGATTGCGGCTTTCATGTTCGTGATCGTCATGCGGGCGCAGCAGGATCGCCGCAAGCGCCGGCGACAGGGTCAGCGAGTTGATGGCGGAGATCACCGTCGCTACCGCGATCGTCACGGCGAACTGCAGGTAGAACTGCCCTGCAATGCCCGGAATGAAGGCCGTCGGCACGAAGACGGCGGTCAAGACCAACGAGATCGCGATCACCGCCGCGCCGACCTCGTCCATGGTCACATGCGCCGCTTCTCTCGGCGTCATCCCTTGCGCCAGATTGCGCTCGACATTCTCGACGACGACGATCGCATCATCGACGACGATGCCGATCGCCAGCACCAGGCCGAAAAGGGTCAGCATGTTGAGGGAGAAACCGAAGGCGAAGAGCAGCGCGAAGGTGCCGATCAGCGATACCGGAATGGCGACGATCGGGATAATCGCCGTGCGCCAGGACTGGAGGAAGACGATCACCACCAGCGCGACGAGGATCACCGCCTCACCGATCGTCAGGTAGACCTCGTCGATGGACTCCGAAATGAATTCGGTGGGATTGTAGATGATCCGATGTTCGAGCCCCTCTGGAAAGTCCTTGGCAAGATCGGTCATCGTCGCCTGGATGGCGTCCGCCGCCGCGAGCGCGTTGGTGCCGGGACGCGAAAAGATGCCGAGCGCCACGGCCGGGCTGCCGTTCAGGTAGCTGTTCGTGACATATTCGCGCGCTCCGAGCTCGACGCGGGCGACGTCCTGCAGCTGCACGAGCCTGCCATCCTCGGTCGCCTTGACGATCACATAGCGAAACTGTCGCGCGTCGCTGAAGCGGCCGTCGGTGGTGACGGTATATTGAAAGGCACTGTCGCCCGACATTGGCGGACCGCCGATCGAGCCGCCGGAGACCTGGACGTTTTGCTGGCGCAGCGCCTCGACGACGTCGCCGGACGTCATGCCGTAAGCGGAGAGCTTCTGCGGGTCGAGCCAGACACGGAGCGCATATTCGCGCTCGCCGAACAGGATGACGTCGCCGACGCCGTCGAGCCGGACGAGAAGGTCGCGGATGCGCGAGCGAGCATAGTTGGAGACGTAGAGCTGGTCGTAGCGGTCGTTCGGCGAGAGCAGGTGAACGACCATCATCAGGTCCGGCGAGCTCTTGGTGGTGGTGACCCCAATGCGCCGCACGTCCTCGGGCAGGCGCGGCTCGGCGATCGAGACCCGGTTCTGCACCAGCACCTGCGCCTCGTCGAGATCGGTGCCGAGCTTGAAGGTAATGGTCAGCGACATGGAGCCGTCGGCGGTCGAATAGGAGGACATGTAGAGCATGTTCTCGACGCCGTTGATTTCCTGCTCGAGCGGCGTGGCGACCGTATTGGCGACGGTCTCCGCATCCGCGCCCGGATAGGAAGCTCTGACGACGATGGTGGGCGGCGCGATCTCCGGATATTGCGCCACCGGCAGCTGGAAATAAGCGATGCCGCCGATGATCAGCAGAACGATCGACAGCACCGAGGCGAAGATCGGCCGGTCGACAAAGAAATGCGCAAATCTCATTGGGCATTCTCCGCCGCTTGCGCTGCCTCCTGCGGCAGCACGACGAGTTCAGGCTTCACCTTGACGCCTGGCCGCGCACGCATGATCCCGTTGACGATGATCGTCTGATCGCCAGTCAGGCCGCTGCGGATCACCCGGTAGCCATGCAACCGCGGCCCGAGGCGCACCGGTTTGGTCGCAACGCTGCCATCCTCGCCGACCACATAGACGACGCGTTCGTTCTGGTCGGCGGCGATCGCCTCATCGGGAATGAGGATCGCCTGGTAGGTGTTGGAGCCTTCGACCTCGACACGCCCGAAAAGGCCCGGCTGCAGAATGAAGTTGGGGTTCTCGAAGCGTGCGCGCAGGCGCATCGTACCTGTTTGGGTGTCGACCCTGTTCTCGGAGAAATCGAGCTTTCCCTCGAACGGCGGTTCCGTGGCATCGGCGATTGTCACGTGCACGGAGAGCGCGCCCGCGCCCTCCTGCAGCGCGCTGCCGCGGTCGCGGGCGGTGCGCGCATAGGAAAGCAGCCGCCGCTCGTCGACGTCGAAATAGAAATCGATCGGATCGAGGGAGACGATCGTCGTCAACACGGTCTCGTCCGCCTGGACAAGGTTGCCGGGCGATATCCAGCGCCGGTCGACGCGGCCGCTGAGCGGCGCGGTGATCGTCGTGTATTCGAGATCGAGCTTGGCCCGATCGACGGCCGCCTCGGCGCCCCGAATATTCGCCTGTGCGGCAAGCAGCGCGCGGCGGTCGTCGTCGAGCTTGGAAATCGAAAGCGTGCCGGTTCCGGTCAGGGACTCGGTTCGCTTGAACTGCGCCTCGGCGAAGGAGAGCGTCGACTGCGCCGAGGCAAGCGACGCCTCCGCCTGGGAGAGAGCCAGGCGGAAAGGCCGTTGGTCGATGACGAAGAGCTTGTCGCCCTTCTTCACCAGCGCGCCGTCCGTAAAGAACACTTGGTCCAGGTAGCCGCCAACACGCGAACGGACCGAGACCTCGTCCACCGCCTGAAAGCGTCCGATGAACTCATCGGCGTCGATGACGTCCCGTACCACCGGCTTGGCGACGGTCACCGCCGGCAGTTGCGGGTCCTGCGCCGCTGCTGGTGTCGACATGAGAAGGGAGATGGAAACGCCGGCGATCGCCGGCAGACGCCACTTTCGCAACATGCACGTTCTCCAGGCACTTGAATATCAAGATCGCCCGGCGCGGCTTGGGTCCAGTTGCCGTGGCGACAGTCTCGAGCCCCGGGGCATTGCCTCGGGGTAGCGCCAGAGCGGGAAGAGGAAAGAGTGCCCGCGGTTTTCCCGCACGCATTTCGCTCTGGCTTTCTAGATCGACATGGGAACTTGCGATAGCGGCCGCTCAAAACGGCTCTGATTTGCGCGCTAACCTGCCACCATTTTCAAAGCCTGTCACTTGAAAAAAAGCGTTCTCGCGCGGCGTCGAAGGCGGTCGTCGAATCGCACGCCGGCGGACACATCGGCCGAAGCCGCCCGATGCTCAGGACCAGAATTCCGGTATCGTTTCGCCAAGCCGCGGGCCGAGCCGGAGCGGCCCGATCCTTTCGGCAAGTCCCGTGCGGTCGGAAATTTCGACGCCGACGCCGCAGATCGTGGCGGGACCGGAGGCCGCTTCGAAGCGGCCCTTGGGCATCTTGGAGATGAACCGGTTGAGCGGTTCTTCCTTGTCCATGCCGAGCGAGGAATCGTAATCGCCACACATGCCGGCGTCGCTGATATAGCCGGTGCCGCCGTTCAGGATCTGGTGATCGGCCGTCGGCACATGAGTATGCGTGCCGACCACCAGACTTGCGCGCCCGTCGACGAAGTGGCCGAAGCATTGCTTCTCGCTCGTCGCCTCGGCGTGGAAGTCGAAGACGACGGCATCGGCCTGTTCGCCGAGCGGGCAGGCTTCGAGGATCGCCTCGGCGCATTTGAAGGGGTCGTCGAGTTCCGGATGCATAAAGACCCGGCCCATGACATTGGCGACCAGCACGCGGGCACCGTTGCGGGCAAAGAACAGGTTGGAACCGCGACCCGGCGTGCCCGCCGGATAGTTGGCCGGGCGGAGGAACTGGTCGTGCCGCTCGCAGAAGACCACGGCCTCCTTCTGGTCCCATACATGGTTGCCGGTCGTCACCACGTCGGCACCGGCGGCGATCGTCTCCAGGAAAATGTCCTCGGTGATGCCGAAGCCGCCGGCGGCGTTCTCGCCATTGACGACGACGAAGTCGAGCTTGAGATCGCTCACCAGTCCCGGGAGGCGCTCCCAGACCGCCGTGCGGCCCGTCTTGCCAACCATATCTCCCAGAAACAGAAGTCGCATGCCGTTCAATCCCGCTCAAAAATGTCGAAAGCCGCTTTCCGTCAGCACGGCATCCAGTGGCACGTCGTGCGGCTCTGCCGGCACTGATGCCACTTCCTGACAGTCGAATGCAATCCCGATCAGGCGCGGCGCGTGGCCTTTGAGGCGCAGCCGGTCGATCGCCCGGTCATAATAACCGGCACCGTAGCCGATGCGATGGCCGACAGCATCGAAGGCGGACAGCGGCACCAGCATGATATCCGGATCGAGCTCAGGCGCGTCCGGCCCCGGACCTGTCGTGCCGAACCCGGTCTCGACGACCGCCACGCCATCGGCGAGCTCGCGAAACACGATGGTCCGCTTGTCGAGGATCACCGGCAGGCAGAGGCGCGCACCGCGGTCCTTGAGGCGCACCATCAGCGGCCGGATGTCCGCCTCCGAACGGATCGGCCAGAAACCGGAAACGACGTGCCCGGGATCGAGCGCGATGATGTCGCCGGCATGATCCGCCATCGCAAGGCTCGCCTCGATGCGAGCTTCGGCCGGCATGGCGTCACGCATCGCCAGACGCTCCGTCCGCAGCGCGGCTTTCAAGTCCTTCGGCGACATCAAGCATCCTTTCCGACAAACCGTTCGAACCTGCAACGAGGTAGTGCAGTGACAGGCGAACTGAACCCGTATCTCCGTCGCTTGTGCAACATTTCGCGACAGTCCTCCACCCCTCCCATAACGAAACAGCATTAACCGGATCTTCACCCTTTGCCGCGGTTCGGCTTCGCGCGAGGCTTCGCTCGTGCAATTACCTTCACGATTTCAATTGATTGGAAGAGGTGCGACCCGGCGTCTGCCGGTAGCTCTCAAAGAATAGGCCATGTCCATGACGGACAGGATCGACCGGCTCGGCGCTTTGGAACTGCGCTGCCTCTCGCTGGCAGCCCGCGGTCGGACACGGTTGGAGATGATGCGCGAAACCGATATTCCGGTGGAACGGATCGACCGGGCCCTCGAAGAGGCGATGCGCAAGCTCAACGCGAACAATCTCGCCGAAGCCGTCATCCGCGCCGCAAGGCTCGAGCTAATTTCATAGCATCCAGTGTGAATGCCGGACCGGATCCGGCCACCACCCGGCCGGCGAAAATTCAATGTCGGCGAGGCCGCCGTCGCGGATGAGATGCGGGTCGCCACGGTCCAGGACCAGTTTCCAATGGGCCTCGATCGCCCACCGCAGCCGCAAACGCTCGACCGCGGCGGCGAACAGCGACGATTGCCGGGAAATCGGAGAAGCGGGCGCAACCAGTACAGGCATGACAGGGCCTCGCAAAAGAAGAAACAATCCGATCTTCCGGCATTCGTTGACATGAGACAAACGAATTGCGAACATAGCTGGCATCAGAATTTCTTATGGCGCCGCCATGTCCCTTCCGCTCGACAGCGACTTGCTTAGAACCTTTCTCGCGGTTGCCGATACGGGCAATCTGACACGGGCCGCCGATGCCGTCCGACGCACGCAATCGGCCGTCAGCATGCAGATCAAGAAGCTCGAGGACCTGCTCGGCTTCCCACTTTTCGAGCGGCATTCCCGCGGCGTCGTGCTGACGGCTGAGGGCCGGCGCCTCGTCGACAATGCCCGGCGGATCGTTGCGCTGCTCGACGACACAGCGGCAGCGCTTCGCCAGCCGGCCCTCGACGGCTCGGTCCGCATCGGCATATCGGAGGAATACATCAACTCCACCCTGCCGAAAGCGCTCGGCGCCTTCGCCGCCAGTCACCCGAATGTCGAGGTGACGGTGCAGCAGGGGCATTCGATGTCCAATCTGAAATCGCTCGACGCCGGCGAGATCGACATCGCCGTCGTGTTCGAGCCGGGCGGCCGAACGAGGAACGAAGTCCTGATGGTGGATCCGACCGTCTGGGCCGTCTCGGACCAACACGGCACGCATGAGCGGCGACCGGTGCCCATTGCCACCTACACCTATTATGAAGGCGGGTGGTGCGATGATCTGGCCATGCGCAGTCTGAAGAAGCGCGGCATAGACAGCCGCGTCGCCTATGTCAGCCGCACCAGCAGTGGACTGATCGCCGCGGTCGTTTCAGGTCTCGCCATCGCCGCACTGTCGCGCAGCGCCATACCGGAAGGCTGCCGCGAGCTGACCGAAGACGACGGCTTCGGCATCATCGACATGTCGAACGTCGTCTTGCGCACGAGACCGGACCATCGCTCCCCGACGATCGACGCGATGGCCGACGCCATCCGTCGCGCCTTTCGGGGTACCGATTGAAAGGAAGGAGTGCGATCCACGACGACCGGTGGAGAGTTTACGATCCCGGGTGCCTACTAAGTAGGTGGGCGCCGTGTGTCCAGACCCACGGGTCCAAACAGGGACAGCTCCCTTGAGATCGTGTATGGCCCCGGGGATTGTGGTTCCTGTCGGGAAGCGCAGACCGCGTCGCAGATATAGAACGTCTTGACCGTTTTCGCCAGAGCCGCTCCAACGGAAAACGCACCCGCATTGGCAATTGGGAGTTCCGAGCCGGGCGACCTAATTCGCCGGAGCGGCCGGCCGACCGTTGAGCTTGGCGGTGATGTCCTGGATCTGCGCCGTCACTTCCGCCAATGCCGAGGCGAGCGCCTCCTCGCTTCTCGCCTGGTCGGAAAGGTTCGCGTCGCGGCTGTTCTTCAGGTTACCGACCTCCGCCTCGAGGTTCTTCAGCCGCCGGTTGACCTCGCTCAGCTCGTCCATGACCATGATGCCCGCCATCACGGTTAGCCTGAGGTCGCCGATTTCGCCGAACTGCCCCTTGAGATGGCCGACATATTGATCGAACCGGGTGGCGAGGTCGCTCAGGTGATCCTCCTGCCCTTCCTCGCAGGCCATGCGGTAGGCCTTGCCGTCGATCGTCACCGTCACCTGTGCCATGAAGAACCTCAGCGATCCAGCACTGCCCGAATGGTTTCCATCGCCGTCACCAGACGGCGGGACACTTCGCGATTGACCTCTTCCAGTCGATTGGCCCGGAACTGCGACTGATCGAGCTCCTGCGCCAGCCGCGACCGGTCCGTATTGACCCGGCGCACCTCGCCCTCGAACTCGCTCACGTCCTTTTCCTTGTCAAAGCGGCCGTCGATCGCGATTTCAAGGGACTGAATCGCGTTTCGCAATTCCTCGATCGCCACATTGACCGTCTTTGCAGGCATCTCTTTCGAAACCTCCAGAGGGGATGAGCAAGGCCGAACGCTTTCTCATTGCCCGAAACAAGGGGCAGAGCCGATCCCGCGCCTATCGCCTGAACCTCTCTCGCTCCGCGCTCCGAATCGTCCAGCGTTCCAGCCGTTCGGATCACCCTTTTTAAACCCATTCCGTAAGGCTCAACAATGGCGGCTTCGCCAATTGCACAATGCAAGCTGTGGATCGCCGATTTTATCCGCTGATGCTACGCTTGCGACGCCATCCTGCGGCCCAGGCAGGGTCGCAAAAAAGCAAGCCGCCACCGGCGGCGGAAGGCCTGTATTTGTTGACTCGGGCGGCGCACCTGCTATGTGTTCGGCCGCTTCTCATACGGTCTTTGGAGGATAGAGACCGTCCCCTGACCACCGAACGCAAACGGAACAGTCATGATCTCTCGCGAAAAACACGACCGGATGGCGAATGCAATCCGTTTCCTCTCCATGGACGCCGTCGAGAAGGCAAATTCCGGCCACCCGGGTCTCCCGATGGGGGCGGCCGACATAGCAACGGTCCTCTTCACCCGGTACCTGAGCTTCGACCCGAAGAACCCCGCCTGGCCGAACCGCGACCGCTTCGTGCTGTCGGCCGGCCACGGCTCGATGCTGCTTTATTCGCTGCTCTATCTGACGGGCTACGAAGACATCACCATCGACGAGATCAGGAATTTCCGCCAGCTCGGCTCGCGGACCGCCGGCCATCCGGAATACGGCCATGCCGCCGGCATCGAGACGACGACCGGTCCGCTCGGCCAGGGCATTGCCAATGCCGTCGGCATGGCGCTCGCCGAACGCAAGCTGCGCGACGAGTTCGGCAGCGACCTCATCGAGCATTTTACCTATGTGATCGCCGGCGACGGCTGCCTGATGGAAGGCATCAGCCAGGAGGCGATCGCGCTTGCCGGTCATCTGAAGCTCAACAAGCTCATCGTCTTCTGGGACGACAACAACATCTCCATCGACGGCCCGATCTCGATCGCCGATTCGACCGATCAGCACGCCCGCTTCCGTGCCTCCAAGTGGCACACGATCGCCGTCGACGGCCATGATCCGGAAGCGATCGCCGCGGCGATCGAGGAGGCCCAGAAGTCCGACAAGCCGACGATGATCGCTTGCAAGACCGTGATCGGCTTCGGCGCCCCGAACAAGGCCGGCACCCACAAGGTGCACGGCTCGCCGCTCGGCGCCGAGGAAATTGCCGCGACCCGCAAGGCGCTCGGCTGGGAAGCCGAAGCCTTCACTGTCCCCGCCGACGTGCTCGACGCCTGGCGTAGCGCCGGCAAGCGTTCGGCAGAGACCCGCAAGGCATGGGAAGCAAAGCTTGAGGCCGCCGAGAAGAAGGCCGAGTTCGTGCGCCGCTTCTCCGGCGAACTCGAAGCGAGCCTCGCCCCGGCGATTAGCGCCTACAAGCAGAAGCTCGCAGAGACCAAGCCGTCGCCGGCCACCCGCAAGGCCTCCGAGGATGCGCTCGAAGTCATCAACGGCGTGCTCAACGAGACGATCAGCGGTTCGGCCGACCTTACCGGCTCCAACAATACCAAGACGAGCCAGACCCATTCGATCACGCCGGACAATTTCTCCGGCCGCTACGTCCACTACGGCGTGCGCGAGCACGGCATGGCCGCCGCCATGAACGGTATGGCGCTGCATGGCGGCTTGATCCCCTATTCCGGCGGCTTCCTGATCTTCTCGGACTATTGCCGTCCGTCGATCCGTCTTGCCGCGCTGATGGGCATCCGCGTCATCCACGTGCTGACGCACGATTCCATCGGTCTCGGCGAGGACGGCCCGACGCACCAGCCGGTCGAGCATCTGGCCTCGCTGCGCGCCATACCCAACCTTCTGGTATTCCGCCCGGCCGACGCGACCGAAACTGCCGAATGCTGGCAGCTCGCGCTCGAAAGCCGCAAGCGCCCCTCCGCCATCGCGCTGACGCGCCAGAACCTGATGGCGGTGCGCACCGAATACAAGGAAGAAAACCTCTGCGCCCGCGGCGCCTATGACCTGGTCCCCGCGAAGGATGCGAAGGTGACGATCTTCGCCACCGGTTCGGAGGTGGAGATCGCCGTCAAGGCCAGCCAGGCGCTGCAGGAGAAGGGCATTTCGACCCGTGTCGTATCCGTGCCCTGCATCGAGCTTTTCGCCGAGCAGAGCGACGACTATCGGCAGGCGATCATCGGCAATTCGCCGGTCAAGATCGCCATCGAAGCCGGCGTCCGCCAGGGCTGGGATCATATCATCGGCAGCGACGGTATCTTCGTCGGCATGTCGAGCTTCGGCGCCTCCGGCCCCTACAAGGAGCTCTACAAGCACTTCGGCATCACGCCGGAAGCAGTCGTCGCGGCCGCCGAAGCCAAGCTGTCCTGATCAAGCCGGAGGGCGCCCTGGTGGCGCCCTCCATTCGTTTACCCACGCCATCCTGATAGGGAGAGACCCGACATGACAGTCAAAGTCGCCATCAATGGTTTCGGCCGCATCGGCCGCAACGTGCTTCGCGCCATCGTCGAATCCGGCCGCACGGATATCGAAGTCGTCGCGATCAACGACCTCGGCCCTGTCGAGACCAACGCCCACCTGCTGCGCTTCGACTCAATTCACGGCCGCTTCCCGGCCGACGTGAAGGTCGACGGTGACGCGATCATCATCAACAACGGCAAGCCGATCAAGGTCACCGCCATCCGCAATCCGGCCGAACTGCCGCACAAGGACCTCGGCGTCGACATCGCGATGGAATGCACCGGCATCTTCACCGCGCGCGACAAGGCAGCCGCTCATCTCGAAGCCGGCGCCAAGCGCGTCATCGTCTCGGCACCGGCCGACGGCGCCGATCTCACCGTGGTCTATGGCGTCAACCACGACAAGCTGACCAAGGACCACCTAGTCATCTCCAACGCATCCTGCACGACCAACTGCCTCGCACCGGTCGCCAAGGTGCTGAACGACGCCATCGGCATCGACCACGGCATGATGACGACGATCCACTCCTACACGAACGACCAGCCGTCGCTCGACCAGATGCACAAGGACCTCTATCGCGCCCGTGCCGCGGCGCTGTCGATGATCCCGACCTCGACCGGTGCGGCCAAGGCCGTCGGTCTCGTCCTGCCGGAGCTCAAGGGCAAGCTCGACGGCTTCGCCATGCGCGTGCCGACCCCGAACGTCTCGGTCGTCGACCTGAAGTTCGTCGCCAAGCGCGACACGACCAAGGAAGAGATCAACGCGGCGATCAAGGCTGCCGCCGACGGTCCGCTCAAGGGCATTCTCGGCTACACGCTCGCTCCGAACGTCTCGATCGACTTCAACCATGACCCGCATTCCTCGGTCTTCCACATGGACCAGACCAAGGTGATGGAAGGCAAGTTCGTGTCGATCCTCACCTGGTACGACAATGAATGGGGCTTCTCGAACCGCATGTCGGATACGGCGGTCGCCCTGAGCAAGCTCATCTAAGACCATGTTCCGGGCCCTTTCCTCAACGACGGTGCGCTGGCGTCCGCTCGAGGGGGAAGGGCTTGAACATCTGACGTTGTCGCAAACCGAAACAGCTGACGGCGCGGTTATCCGCGCCGTCAGCGTTCTGATCGGCAACCGCGGCGGTGCGTCCTATGGCGTGCGCTACCGGATCGATTGCGATGAGACATGGCTGGTTCGGAAGTTGATGGTCGACACGACAGACGGCCGAAGCTTGCATCTGCGCTCGGATCACCCGGGCCAATGGGCGACGGCGCGAGGCGCTGCCCTCCCCGAGTTCGACGGCTGCATCGACATCGACCTCGCCGGCACGCCCTTCACCAACACGCTTCCGATCCGCCGTCTGAACCTCACGCGGGCGTCCGGCACCGTAAAGCTCAAGATGCTTTACGTGCCATTCGACAGCTTCGAGCCCACAGTCGACGGCCAGCACTACACCTGCATCGAGGACGGCAAGCTCCATCGCTACCAGGCGGAAGACCGCAGCTTCACCGCCGACCTGCCGGTCGACGAGGACGGCCTCGTCATCGACTATCCCACCCTCTTTCAGAGACTATCACTGGAGACGAACTGATGACTTTCAAGACCCTTGACGATCTGACCGACATCGCCGGCAAACGCGTGCTGGTGCGCGTCGATCTCAATGTGCCAGTCAAGGACGGCCAGGTGACCGACACCACCCGCATCGAGCGCGTCGCGCCGACCATTCTCGAACTCTCGGAAAAGGGCGCGAAGGTCATCCTGCTTGCCCATTTCGGCCGGCCAAAGGGCGAGCCGGTCGCCGACATGTCGCTGAAGGCGATTGCCCCTGCCGTGGAGGAAATCCTCGACCAGCGCGTCCACTTCGCCGCCGACTGCATCGGCGACAAGGCCGCCAATGCGATTGCCGACATGAATGACGGCGACGTGCTGCTCCTCGAAAACACCCGCTTCCACGAGGGCGAGGAAAAGAACGATCCGGCCTTGGTCACCGCCCTCGCCGCCAACGGCGACATCTATGTCAACGACGCCTTCTCCGCAGCGCACCGCGCCCATGCCTCGACCGAGGGTCTGGCGCAGCACCTTCCCGCCTATGCCGGCCGCACCATGCAGGCCGAACTCGAGGCACTCGAAAAAGGCCTCGGCAATCCGAAGCGTCCGGTCGTCGCGATCGTCGGCGGCGCCAAGGTCTCGACCAAGATCGACCTGCTGCAGAACCTCGTGAAGAAGGTCGACGCGCTCGTCATCGGCGGCGGTATGGCCAACACCTTCCTCGCCGCTCAAGGCATCGATGTCGGCAAGTCGCTCTGCGAGCACGATCTTGCCGAGACGGCAAAGTCGATCATCGCCGCGGCGGAAGTCGCCGGATGCGCCATCGTGCTGCCGGAGGACGGCGTGATCGCCCGCGAATTCAAGGCCGGTGCCGACAACGAGGTCGTCGACATCAAGGCGATACCTGCCGATGCAATGGTCCTCGACGTCGGGCCGAAATCCGTCGCCGCCATCAATGACTGGATCTCGCGTGCCGAAACGCTCGTCTGGAACGGTCCGCTCGGCGCCTTCGAAATCGCTCCCTTCGACAGGGCGACGGTGGCTGCCGCTAAGCATGCGGCCGCGCGTACGAGGACCGGATCGCTTGTCTCGGTCGCCGGCGGCGGCGATACGGTCGCTGCCCTCAACCACGCCGAAGTCGCCGACGATTTCACCTATGTTTCCACCGCCGGCGGCGCCTTCCTCGAATGGATGGAGGGTAAGCCGCTGCCGGGTGTCGACATCCTCCGCCAGCAGAAGTAGCCGGACGCGCCGACCCGGGCAAATCTCTAAGCCTCGGGTCGGCGCCTCAAAATAATTATGTTTTTTCAAACGATTAAATTTTTTTAAATCGTTTTAGTCGATTTTACTGCCATTTTCCCGCACAGTATCTTCTGTTATCGCGCCCCCCGTGTTCGGCGGCGCGAAAGATGTATTTCGCGCCCTCAGACCGAAACGGTTTCTTGCGCCGCTCCGCTGGGTCCGGCGCTCTGTGTAGGAGAAAAAGATGAGCGAAAGACTGGAAGATATCGCGGTTGCCATGGTCGCCAACGGCCGGGGCCTGCTCGCTGCCGACGAGTCGACCGCAACGATCAAGAAGCGCTTCGACAGCATTGACCTCGAGTCCACCGAGACCTCGCGCCGCGACTATCGCGAGATGCTGCTGCGCTCGGATGAAGCGATGCGCAACTATATCTCCGGCGTCATTCTCTATGAGGAAACCCTGTTCCAGAAGGCCGCCGACGGCACCCCGCTCGTCGACGTCATCAAGAGCGCCGGCTCGATCCCCGGCATCAAGGTCGACACCGGCGCCAAGCCCTTGCCGCATTTCCCCAATGAGACGGTCACCGAGGGCCTAGACGGCCTCGCCGCCCGCCTCGCCAAGTACTACGAAGCCGGTGCCCGCTTCGCGAAATGGCGCGGCGTCATCGCCATCTCCGGCGCCCTGCCGAGCTTCGGCGCCATCAAGGCCAACGCCCATGCGCTGGCCCGTTACGCCACCCTTTGCCAGGAAGCGAAAATCGTCCCGATCGTCGAGCCGGAAGTGCTGATGGACGGCGCCCCCGGAGACCACTCGATCGAACGGTCCGAGGAAGTAACCGAATGGGTACTGCGCACGGTGTTCGAGGAACTTGGCGCCCTGCGGGTTAACCTCGAAGGCATGATCCTGAAGCCGAGCATGGTGATCGACGGCAAGAAGGCCCGCAAGGCTTCGGTCGAAGAGGTGGCCGAGCGCACCGTCAAGGTCTTGAAGCGCACCGTGCCGGCCGCGGTCCCCGGCATCGCTTTCCTGTCCGGCGGCCAATCGACGGAAGAAGCGACCGCGCATCTCTCCGCCATCAACACGGCCCACGACCTGCCCTGGAAGCTGACCTTCTCCTATGGCCGCGCCCTGCAGCAGGAAGCGCTCAACGCCTGGAACGGCAAGCCGGAGAACGTCGCCGCTGGCCAGCGCGCCTTCTCGCATCGCGCCAAGATGTGCAGCCTCGCCGCCAAGGGCAGCTGGAAGAAGGACCTTGAGCAGGCTGCCTGATGGGTGAGCCAGCGCGAACCAAGAGCTAAGAGGGAGAGAGCAGAAGGCCCGGCGGCAGCGATGTCGCCGGGCCTTTGATTTCGAATGTCAATTGTCAGGGAGACAAGTTTGCTGTTTCGGCCGGGCCGATGACGATTTTACATCGGCGCCATTGCCGATTGCCGGGAACTGCAATGAAAACCGTCTCCTACGTCACTGTCGACGTCTTCACCGCTGAACGCTTCACCGGAAACCAGCTTGCCGTCATCCCCGATGCGCGGGGCTTGAGCGGCGAGCAGATGCAGGCGATTGCCGCCGAATTCGGCTATTCCGAAGTCACCTTCGTACTGCCGCCCGACGATCCTGCGAACACCGCCCGTGTGCGCATCTTTACGCCGACTGCCGAAATTCCCTTCGCCGGACATCCGAACGTCGGCACCGCCTTCGTGCTCGGCCGGCAGGGGGAGATCTTCGGCCGGAGGCCCGGCGACAAACTGCGTTTCGAAGAGAGGGCCGGGCTGGTCGACGTCGCCCTTCTCAGAGAAGGCGACAAGATCACCGCCGCGCGCATCGTCGCTCCCCGGCCGCTCAGCGTCGGACCCGTCATCGATCCTGCGACAGTCGCCGCCTGCGCCTCGCTGCAGCCGGAGGATGTGAGCGAACGCACTCATCCGCCCGTGCGCGTCTCGGTCGGTCTTGCTTTTGCCGTCGCCGAGCTTAGCGATATCGGCATCCTGTCGAATGCGCGGCACAATGTCAGCGCCTTCCATGAAGCGAATGCCCGTTACCCATTCGCCGACGACAGCTTCAGCCTGTTTCTCTATGCGCGCACGCCCGAGCGCCCCTGGCAGATCAGGGCGCGCATGTTCGCACCGCTCGACAATGTCATCGAGGATCCGGCGACCGGCAGTGCCTCGGCGGCGCTCGGTGCCTATCTCGTTTCGCTTCTGCCGCAGACGGATGCGGAAATCGAGATTGCCATCGAACAGGGCGTGGAAATGGGCCGCCGTAGCATCATCACAGTCCGCGTCAGCAAGAAGAACGGCACGGTTTGCGAGGTCAGCGTTTCGGGCAATTGCGTGGCGGTGATGCGGGGATCGATCGAGGTCTGAGCGTCTACAGCGCCGCGCGTCTTATCAGACGCGCAAGGGTCGCTGTAGCACTTTGAATTGCTGCATGTCTTTGTCCTTAAACCGAGGTCGATTTTAAGGACACATGCAATTGGCCTGCCGGATCAGCGCGCCCTAGGCGTGCAATCCCTCATCGACTCGAGCAGCGCCCGAAATCGGGGATGGTCGCGAATTGGATCCAGGTCGGAGTCCTGCTTGAACCAAAGGAGGTGATAGCTGGAGCTCTGCGGGACGACGGCTTCCAGCAGATCGAGCGCGCGCTCGCTCTCTCCCAACAAGGAATGGACACAAGCCGCGTTATATTGCGCGACGATATCGTCCGGATCGACCGCCAGCGCTCGCGCCGCCCATTCCTTGGCGCGCTCCCCTTCGCCCAGATGCGCGAGCGCCAAAGCTCCGCGGTGGGCCGGGCTGGCATTTTCCGGATGCCGCTCCAGCGCGGCCTTCGCCCGCTCGATGCCGATCCGCGCCCAGCGCTGGCGCTCGGTTTCCATTCCGAGCGACAGATAGCAGTTCATCAAATGAATCGGTGAAAAATAGTCGTCGCTGCGGATCTCCGCCGCCCGCTTGAAGAACTGCACCGCCTCCTGAAACCGACCCTGCGCAAACAGGAAGCGGCCATAGTAGAGATTGGCCTCGTAGAGCGAAGGGCTCAGCGCCAGAGCCTGGCGGAACTCGCGGCCGGCCTCCTCCGTTTGCCCGTCATGGGTCAATGCCAGCCCGCGTGAGGCATGCGCTTCCGCCAGATTTGGATCCAGCGCCAGCGCCTTGGAACTCATCTCAAAGATACTCTCAAGCGGAAACTCCTTTTCGTGCCAGTCCCTGATCGCACACTCGCATTCGGCGATGCCCGCATAGGCGCGCGCATAATTCGGATCGAGTTCGACGGCCTTCAGAAACATCCGGCGGGCAAGCAGCAGGTAGGACCGGGTCCAGGTATGCGAGAACTGCCGGCCGCGCAAATAATAGGTATAGGCCTCTACGGAGGTGGTCGGATCGCTCTCGATCGCCTTCTTCTCCTCCGGCAAGAGCTTGATCTTCAGCTGGTCGACGATCGCATGGGTGATCTCGTCCTGGATGGCGAAGATATCGGTCAGATCGCGATCATAGCGATCGGCCCACAGATGTCCGCCCGTATGCGCATCGATGAGCTGTCCGGTGATACGGACGCGTTCGCCGACCTTGCGGACGCTACCCTCCAGAATGAAGCGAACGCCGAGCTCCTGAGCGATCTGCTTTACCTTCACCGCCTTGCCCTTGTAGGTGAAGACGGTGTTGCGGGCGACGACGTGCAGGCGCGAGATCTTCGAGAGATCGGTAATGATGTCCTCGGTGATGCCGTCGGAGAAATATTCCTGCTCCGGATCGTGGCTCATATTGGTGAAGGGCAGGACGCCGATCGACAATTCGTAGCCGGCATCAAGGGTCGCGTCGGGGGCCTCGTTTTCCTGCCGGACGGCCGCCTCGCCGAGCGCGACCGTATAGACGCGGATATTCGGCGCGATGTTCTTAAGGCTGTATTCGCCCTTATCGACGAAGCCGAGGTCCAATCGCGAGCCGACCTGGTCGCGCACCGACGACGATACCGCAATGCCGGAGGGATCGGCGAGCCCCTCCAGCCGCGCCGCGACGTTGACGCCGTCGCCGAAGATGTCGCCCTCCTCGACGATCACGTCGCCGAGGTGGATGCCGATCCTGAGCTCGATGCGCCGGCTCCTCGGCAGGCCTTCGTTGCGAACGAGCATGCCGCGCTGGATCTCTGCCGCGCAGGCAACCGCATTCACGACGCTCGAAAATTCGATCAGCATGCCGTCGCCGGACAGCTTGACGATG
The DNA here is from genome assembly GCF_001651855.1 of Sinorhizobium americanum. Lineage (GTDB taxonomy): Bacteria > Pseudomonadota > Alphaproteobacteria > Rhizobiales > Rhizobiaceae > Sinorhizobium > Sinorhizobium americanum. Next base: position 164,974 of record NZ_LNQC01000064.1, read on the forward strand.
CGCCCCTTGTGCTCGGCGATCTTCGGCTCCAGGCACTCGCGGCGATGCCGCTTCAGCGCGGCCAGCGTCCCCGCCTCGTCGGTTCCCATCAGGCGGCTGTAGCCCACGACATCGGCAGCGAGAATGGCGGTCAGGCGGCGTTCCAACAGTGCCTCGATTTTCATCTGGTGGCCGAGCACGGTAATTTAACCTTTTCTTGACTACATGTCGTGCGCAGACTTCGGGCATTTCAGGTACCAAGTGTAGCCCTATCGCGGAATGTTAGCTGTTTCTAAGGGAACGTCGGGCGGTCGCGCATTCCCTGGCATGTGCTATCCGCGGCAGGTGAGTGCGACGGCGGCTACGGCCGGACGAACACCGTGACCATCATCACGGCGATGGCGAAGACGGCGATCTTCCAGAAATCCCGGCGGTGCCTGAGACCGGGATATCCGAGCGGCTTGATGATCTGCACACACATGGCGATGAAGAGGAGAAGCGTCAGTGCCTTCGGCATTCATTTATTCCGGAGAATTCCGCGGCCACGGTTGCAACGTCATACGGCCGTCACTTTTCGACGCATAGAGGGCTATTGTTTTCGCCGCCGATTTGCAATGACCGGCGGCAGCGATTCCAGTTGGGCCGGCACGACATGCCGCCACGACTTGCCGGTTGCAGAACGATTTCGGATGGAACGATGAGAAACAACCTGCTCCCCGTCGCCGCGCTGTTGCTCGGCACTCTGTTCCTCTTTCTCGGAAATGGTCTGCTCGGTCTGCTCCTGCCGGTGCGCGGCACGGCGGAAGGATACCCGACGACGATCCTCGGCCTCATCGGCACGTCCTGGGCTTCCGGCTTCGTGCTCGGCTGCTTCTTCGCCCCCAATGTCGTCAAGCGCATTGGCCACGTGCGGGCCTTCAGTGTCTTTACGGCGCTGATTGCGATCGTTTCTCTCTTGACCGGCATGATGATCGACCCCACCTGGTGGCTAGTCCTGCGCGCGCTGACGGGCTTCTCAACGGCCGGCACGTCGATGATCATCGAAAGCTGGCTGAACGAGCGCGCCACCAATGAAAGCCGCGGCGTAATCTTCTCCCTCTATATCGCCATCACCCTCTTTGGCGTCGTCGGCGGGCAGATGATGATTCCCTTCGGCGAGACGACGACCACATTCTTCTTCATGATCTGCGGCATCCTCTACTGTGTTGCGATGTTGCCGACGCTTTTGTCCAAGGCCGCCTCGCCGACGCCGCTCAAGCAGGTGCGGCTCGACCTTCGCGGCCTTTACCGCAATTCGCCGGTTTCCTTTCTCGGCATCCTCTTGATCGGCATCGCCAACGGGGCCTTCGGCACACTCGGCGCCGTCTTCGGCCGCCAGGCGGGTCTTTCCGACAGCACCGTCGCGGCGATGATGAGCGTCGCGATCTTCTCCGGGGCGGTCATGCAATTGCCGGCCGGCCGCATTTCCGACCGCATCGACCGCCGCTATGTGCTCGCGGTGCTTGCCGGCGTCGGTGCCCTGGCGGGTCTTCTCCTCTTCCTCGTGGAGCCGGGGCAGGTCTGGATCGTGCTGACACTGATCGCCGTCTACGGCGCCGCGGCAAACGCGCTCTATCCGATCGCCGTCTCGCACGCCAACGACTTCGCCATGCCCGAGGATTTCGTCAAGGTCTCCGGCGGCCTGCTGCTGCTCTACGGCATCGGCACGATCATCGGGCCGACGATCGGAGGACCGGTGATGACGGCGACAGGCCCCTATGGCCTCTTCATGATCACCGCCTGTGCGCATATGCTGATCACGGCCTATGCGATCGTCCGCAGCCGCCGGCGCGCGCCGGTGCCCGTTGCCGAGCGAGAGACCTTCTCGCCGGTCAATGCAGGTGCGCCGACGACGCCGGAAAGCCTGCAGCTCTCGCCGCGTGCGGCACCATTTGAAGAGACGCGGGGAGACACCGTCGACGATCCCGAAGCGGAGGAAAGAACCGATGAGCCTGTTTGACGACGATCAACCGAAGAAAAAGACCGCGCATGAGATCGGCAGCGACCTCTCGCAGCTCTCCGTCGACGAACTCACCGCGCGCATTGCGCTGCTGTCGGAGGAAATCGACCGGCTGGAGGCGGAGCGCACCCGAAAATCGGCGAGCCGGTCGGCGGCGGAAGGCCTGTTCCGCTGATCGCTAGGCAAGCCTCAGCCAGCGCCGGCGGACGGCCGCTTAACGGGATATTAGGCATTTTCTGTAATTCTCGCGTCATCCGGTCTTCCGGACTCAGACATTTTCACCGATTGGCGAATGGGTCTGATTTTCTCCCTGTTTTACCTTGAGAGCCGCCCCGCGCGGCTCTTTTTTTGTTTCGCGACAGCTAATTTCAAAGAATTGTGGAGATTAACCCTTTCTTAAGAATACCCTTGCGCGGAATGCGGTATCAGATCATTCTTCGAGCATAGAGGGGCCTCAAGGAAACTTTTCCCAAAGCCACTTCGTTACCTGACCGTGATGCGTTTTGAACCAGGGAAAAAACAGGCCATGTCCGAGAGAGGATTGAATACCGTCAGTTTCGCAGGACACGCTGCGTCCTCGGCGCAGTTCAAGGCGCTCTATGCCGAAGGAATGGGCCTCGTCGAGGAAACGGCGAGCTACCTCGACGGTCCCGGCCGTGCCGCCTCCAAGGTCTTGCCGCGCATGGCTTCGGTGCTTTATGCCGCCGAGTCGATGCGGCTGACCACGCGGCTGATGCAGATGGCCTCCTGGCTCCTCCTGCAACGCGCCGTCAACAATGGCGAGATGAGCCGCGAACAGGTTATTTCGGAAAAGAGCAAGGTTCGTCTCGACAGCTTCAATGTCGACCGCAGCGCGCCGGGCTGGAACGATCTGCCGGACAGCTTCCGCGACCTGATCGAACGCTCACTGCGCCTGCAGAACCGCGTCGCGCTCCTCGACCGCGAGATCTACCGGCCGCAGGAAGCGACGGCCTTCGTTCCGGACAACCAGAACGGCGTCAAGGCACAGATCAAGCTGTTGCAGACCGCCTTCGGCGGCAACTGATCCCAACAGCCTCTCCCGAGGATGTTTCTAGACTAGCCCGGCCCTCCGCCGGGCTTTCTGTTTCCGGGATGTGCAGGAGACTCTTGCAGGATTATTCCAGGCCTTTGCGAGAGATCGTGCAAGAAGGCTTGCGTCTGGATCCTGGGGTCAAGCCAGGTCAAGTCCGAGGATCCATGAACGGCACGCCAGTCCACAAGCCTGCCCGTCCGACGTCATCTTGCCGAACGACCTCCGCTTAGTGAACCGAGCTCGGAGCCCGAAGATGACCCCGGAGCCAGGGCCGCTGGAGCGAACAAAAAAGATCGGATGATTGGGGCTCCGGCGGCCTCCCTGCATGGGAGTAGCGGGAGATCGGTCTTCCGGGCAGGCTCC
>NZ_LNQC01000065.1 GCF_001651855.1 Sinorhizobium americanum
CATTGGCTCGCCGCCACGCAGGACCATAGGCTCGGAAGATGTCAGCGACCTCCAGCTTTTGCCGGGACACCCCGGCACGCGATTCATTCCAGCCGACGCCTCAGGGTCAGATCCTCCAACTGCTTCAGGCGCTCGAACGGGCTGATGGTGTCGCGGATCAGCTTGGTGGCGACGTGGGTGTAGCGGGCTGTGCTGCTCAGCTTGGCATGACCGAGCAGAACCTGAATGACCCGCACGTCGGTGTTCGCCTCCAGCAGATGCGTGGCGAAGCTGTGGCGCAGGGTATGCAGCGTTGCGGGCTTGGCGATGCCCGCCATGTGCTTGGCCGCGGTGAAGGCCCGGTTGAGTTGGCGCGGCGAGATCGGGTTGATCTTCGGCTTGCCGGGAAACAGCCATCCCCGCGGACGCGCCTCGCGCCAGTAATCGCGCAGCAGATCCAGCAAGCCCGGCGATAGCATGGCCTTGCGATCCTTGCCGCCCTTGCCCTCTTTGACGTGGATCAGCATGCGCTCGCTGTCGATGTCGGTGACCTTGAGGTGACACACCTCCGAAGCCCGCAGCCCGGCGCCATAGCTGATGCTGAGCGCCGCACGATACTTCAGCCCGGGCCCGGGAGCGGCGGCGAGCAGGTCGCCGACCTCCTCGACGCTCAAGACGACCGGCAGCTTCTGCGGCTTGCGTTGGAACTGCATGTACCGCTTCATCTCCTCGTGCCCGCAGGTGATCGCGAAAAAGAACCTGAGTGCGATGATCCGGGCATTGAATGTCGAGGGCGTCACTCCGGCATTGGTCATGTGCAACTGATAGGCTCGCAACTCCTCCGGCGTCGCCGTGTCGGGTGAGCGCCCCAGAAAGGCCGCGAAATCCTCGATCGCCCGGATGTGGCCTTGCTGCGCCTTGTCGCCCATCCCGCGGATGCGCATGTCCTCGATCATCCGCTCACGCAGCCGGGTGGTCTTCTCCTCTGTCATCGGACCCTCCTGTCCATCGATTGAGAAGCCTCAATCGTCGGGCCAGGAACCCGAGACACAAAGAACCGCCGTCGATCAGGAAACGCACCGCCAGCCACAAGCGCCATGCCGCGCGAGCGGCTTAGTCCATTCCACCCACTCGAGACGATCGGCACTTGCACAAGCGACACGACGGCAAGCTGACTGCGTCCCTCACCTTGACTGGATTCGAACCGCCGACCCCTCGATTTCGAATAGATGCATGCTTCCGGGCGCGGAGGACTTCAGCGCAGCCAAGCGGTGCGTCTCTGTGACCCGCTGCGTCCGGTGAAGACCAGCCTCTACCGCCACGTTGGTACGAAGCACGATCTCGTCGCAGTTTTTTTCTCCCATGGATCCTCAGAACGGCAAAACTGCCTTCTCTCCTAATTCCCGACTCCCTGCCTCGAGACATTCCCCAAGACGGTCCTTCCGCTCATCCGGCAGCATCGCGGCTCCGGTGAGGGCGCCTGGGGATAGCCGGGTCGCATTCAGAAGACCCAAGCCGCTCACGAGCCGCTGCTTGAGCCGTAGCGCCTTCGAACAGTCTGCAGGGACAAGGGGACCGCGCAACGAACCGCTAAGCCCTTAACAAGATCGTTGCTGCTGATGCGGTTGAGAGGGTACCCTCCCTGGTTTCGGCACCTTGGAGGAAGCGATGCAACAGGAGCAAATCCGCCTCACCGGCGCAAGGGAGACCCTGCTGATCACGCTCCAAGCCAAGGCAGCTGAAAGCATCATGCCGGATTCGCTGCTGCGCGACCGCTTCGCCGCAGATGCCTTGCACCGTATCGATCAGGGCAGTCGTCACCTTAAGGTTGGTCACGACATGACCATCGGCATCGCGTTGCGTGCCTATGTGCTTGATCGCTGGACGGAGGCATTCCTTCAGCGCTGCCCGGAGGCCACTGTTGTCCATCTCGGCTGTGGTCTCGACAGTCGGATCTTCCGCATAGATCCCGGGCCGGGAGTTCGCTGGATCGAACTGGATTTCCCCGATGTCATCGCCTTGCGTCAGCAGATCTACCCCGACCGAGCGGGCTGCGAGATGATTGCCAGCTCGATCGTCGAGCGCGGCTGGATTGCAAAACTTCCCACCGACAGGCCGGCCATGATCGTCGGCGAGGGCGTTCTGCCATATCTGGAGGAACAGCAGGTTGCGCAGGTTTTGCGGGGGATCGCCAGCCACTTTCCCTCCGGCGAGATAGCCTTCGATGCCTATAGCAGCTTCGCAATCCAACTGCTGCGCTTCAATCCGGCGATCCGCGCCACCGGCGCCTGTCTTCATTGGGCGCTTGACGATCCAGCAGAGATGGAGCGGCAGGTATCGGGGCTAAGGCTCATCCAGGACCATTCGGATTGGGACCCAGAACAGGTGGCGCGGATGTCACCGCCCGCCCAGATCGCGTTGCAGCTCTTCGGCACCATCCTCACTCCCTATCGTATGGGGCGCCTGGTTCGATATGGTTTCTGAGAGATGCGCACCATAGTCAGACACCGCCTCCCGACCCTGACGGTTTTGGGCTCTTCTGCGCAAGTTAATACGCCGTCCCACGGCACAGGCGCCCCGGACCTGTCCCTCGAGACCCACTTGAGGGAGCGCCCGAAAGGCTGACTTGCACAGACCTGAGAAGCAGCGCACCATCATGAGCAGTAAAACTTCCGTCCGCAGCCCCGTCGAGGACACTTCGTTATGCCCCGTCGGCGATCGGGCGTTAATCGGGACCAACGCCCGGGCGTTAAGGCTGAATGGAGTTTCGCGATGAAGACGTGGGACAGACCAGGTTTGGCCTTAGACCGCGCGACGAAAGCAGGGGCGGTCAACGCGGCTCAATCGGCGCTGCCAAACGAAGACGGGGTCGCGGACGGCGAAGCATTCCGGGCGATCGATCGGATGCGCGAGGCCCTGAGTGGAATGGCGACCGGAGGTCTTTCACCTGCGGCATTGACACTCGCCTTTTTCGACTGGTGGATCCACCTCGCATCGGCCCCAGGCAAGCGCATGGAACTCGCCGAAAAGGCCGGGCAGAATTGGGGCCTTCTGCTGGCTTACATGGCCGCAGCCGCCACGCGTCCGGATGCGCCGCCCTGCATCGAGGCGCTGCCGGGAGACAACCGTTTTCGTGCTGAGGGCTGGCAAAAGCAACCCTATACAGTTTGGGCGCAGGGTTTCTTGCTGTGCCAGCAGTGGTGGCACAATGTTACGCGCAACGTTCCGGGCATGACACCGCACCACGAGGACGTCGTCTCCTTCGCCGCGCGTCAGTTGCTGGACATGTTCTCGCCGTCCAACATTCCCTTTGCCAACCCGGAAGTGATCCACAAGGCGATGGAGACGGGCGGGGCGAACTTCACGCAGGGATTCCGCAACTGGCTGGAAGACGTCAGCCGGATGGCCATGAAGCAACCTCCGGTCGGGACGGAAGCGTTCCGCGTAGGCAGCGACATCGCGGCCACGCCTGGAAAGGTCGTCTACCGAAACCACCTGATCGAGCTGATCCAGTATGCGCCCGCGACGGAGAACGTCATGGCCGAGCCAATCCTGATCGTGCCGGCTTGGATCATGAAATACTACATTCTCGACCTTTCACCGCATAATTCCCTGATCCGCTATCTCGTGGCGCGGGGCCACACCGTTTTCTGCATTTCCTGGCGCAATCCGACAGCGAACGACCGCGACCTCACGCTCGACGATTACCGGCGATTGGGAGTCCTGGCCGCGCTTGATGCCATCAGCGCCATCGTTCCTGAACACAGGATCCACGCAACAGGCTACTGTTTGGGAGGGACGCTTCTGGCGATCGCGGCGGCCGCGATGGCGCGCACCGAGGACCAGCGTTTGGCTTCGGTCACGCTGTTTGCCGCCCAGACGGACTTCTCCGAACCTGGCGAACTGGCGCTGTTCATCGATCACAGCCAGCTGCATTTCCTCGACAGTATCATGTGGCATAGTGGCTGTCTTTCCGCCGATCAGATGGCGGGGGCATTCCAGCTGCTGCGCACCAATGACCTCGTGTGGTCGCGCCTCGTCCACGACTACCTGATCGGCAAACGCACCCCGATGACCGATCTCATGGCGTGGAACGCCGACCCGACCCACATGCCCTACAGGATGCATGCGGAGTATCTGCAGCGCCTCTATCTCGACAACGAGCTTGCCGCCGGCCGTTTCATCATTGACAAACGCCCGGCTCACCTCCAGGACATCCGCATTCCCATGTTCGTCGTCGGAACAGAGCGAGACCATGTCGCACCATGGCGTTCCGTCTACAAGATACATTATCTCACCGACACCGACGTCACTTTCGTGCTGACCAGCGGGGGCCACAATGCCGGCATCGTCTCTGAGCCAGGTCACCACGGAAGAGTTTTTCGCATCGCATTGACACGTGATGTCGATCCTAGTGTCAGTGCAGACGAATGGGCCGCGGCGGCCAAATCGAAGAACGGCTCATGGTGGCCGGACTGGGTCGAGTGGCTCGCCAGCCATTCAGCGCCGGAACGAGTGCCACCGCCGGACTTCGGCGCGCCAAAAAAAGGCTATCTCCCTATCGATGATGCGCCCGGCACTTATGTATATCAGCGGTAACCCTATTCAGGGAATGGCACCGCCTCAAGGCAAATCAAAGCGTGGGCCCTGCAGTTGCGCCCTGTGCGGTTCCTGTTGATACATTTATGCGATCTTCTGTAACGGGCGTTGCGTCAATCCCTTGTGAGCGTAATCCCTCGCCGAGTGCTTGCTTCTGTCCGCAGTCGGAGCTTTGCCGCTGCTCTATGGGGTCTGCTGAGGACCGGTTGGCCAATCTTTTAGAGGCGCAGTCACCGCGTGCTGCTGATCGCATAACGGCCTAACCCATCCATCGTCCCGGCGAAGGGACCTTGCTCCGGCGGACTGATGGCTGGGCCCGTCCGAAAGTCTGTGTTGTCGCCTCCCTTAAGCCGCCGGGGTGGGCGCTCCCTTATGAGCAATGAAGCTGGTTCTGTCCCTGAGCATGCAATGCAACACCACCGCCAGCTTGCGGGCCAGCGCCACGCGCGCCTTTTTGGGACCGGCTCGTCTGGCGACCGCCAACGCCCAGCCCTTCAGATCGGACCCTTTGACCGGACGCGTCAGGATGACGTGGGCCGCCTCGTAGAGCGCGGTGCGCACGCTGCCGTCGCCGACCTTCGAGATGCGACCGCTGTGATCGGTCTCGCCCGATTGATATTTCTTTGGCGTCAATCCGAAGTGCGGCCCCACGGCGCGGGAGGAGCGGAAGCGCTCCGGCGCATCGACGGCCGCCACAAACGTCAGCGCCACCAGGACGCCAACGCCGGGCGTCGTCATCAACCGAAGTGCGTTGTCGTCCTGACGGGCGATCGCACGCAGCTTGCGCTCAAACCCTGCAAATTCCTGCACCAGCGCGTCGCGCACCTTCAGCAGCGCCGTAGCGATCGCTTCCAAGGTCGAATGGCCGGCAATCAGCGCGCGGATGCGCCCCGCGTACGTGCACCGCGTCGTCGGCCCGACCTTGAGGCCGAAGCCGCGCAGGATGCCGCGGATGCTCATCTCGATGTCGTGAAGCTTCCCTTGAACGAGCTTGCGGGCGGTCAGCAGAGCCCGCACCTCCTGGGCGGCCAGCGATTTGCAGTGGACCGGTCTGAACCAGCCAAGCCGCATCAACTGCGCAATGCCCCGTGCGTCCTTCTTGTCGGTCTTTACCGGCATCGTCTTGAAGGCTGCACGCACGTGGCGCGTCTCGATCAGCTCGACGAACAGACCTGCTTTCACCATGCCGGCATAGAGCCACTGCGACAACGGGCGGGCCTCCAGACCAATTCGCTCCATCGCCACGCCATGTGCGCCAAACCAGGCGATCAGCGCATCGGGTTCGCTGAGGATCTTTGCTTCCCGGACGATGCGGCCATCCGCATCCACCACGCACACACTCGAGTATTCCAAGGATACGTCGATGCCGGCATACTGCTTCATGGTCGTTTCTCCGTGATGCTATGGAGCAGGCCACTCCTGACTCCGCGACACCATCATTGTGAGGGACGACCACCGGCCCTTCAAACCTGCCGGGCCGGGGTCCGCCCGTTACACCATCTTTTTAGCCTGAACTTAAAACATAGCTCGCGACAAGTTGCCTTGACATCCCTTGAGCATGTCCTCGGAGGACAATCGCCACGCAACCTCACCGCGCCAGAATTTCGCCAAGTCGTGGATCGGTGCCTATCCCTTGATCAACCTATCAAGCCGGACTGCACAGCTTGGAAACTCAAGGTTGAAGAGTGAGCGGACAGGTCAAACCCCGCAGAAGTGCACGCGCAGCTATGGGATTTGCAGCACTGCCGAAAGACATCTGAAGATAGGCCCGAGCGCCCTTGCCGCGCACATCAACCAGGAAGCGCCGGCCGCCCTCACGTGGCCGCAAATGTGCCCCGTCCAGGAACCGCAAAAAGCCCCATGGACCGGGTGCGCTCTTCTTCTCGACCGCAGTGCCGATGTCGAACGAAATTTCGAAGCCTTGCGCGGGTGAGGGCCCCGGCCAGTTCAACCTCACGGCGTCGCCCGACGTGACGACCGGAGCATGAGCACCGCCAATCGAAATCGTTGCCGCTCCTCGTTGAGCGAGCGCCTCCAGCGTTACCGATACGTCAGGCGTCGCTCCCTGGCCAAAAAAAGCGCCTCCGACGGCAAGCGCCCTTTGGAAAAAGATAGCGCTTTCGGGTGTGTAGCCAGAAAGGCGCGCTTCCGGCTTCCAGCGCCACGGAGTCGTGGACGTGTCCATCAATTGCGCCAATTGCGCACGATAATAGCTCCCCACAGAGCCGTCAGGTGCGAAGATTCGTGCCACTGCGGCAAGGTCCGCGTCGGGGCCATCGAAGAAAGGATACCGGCCACTCACGACCGCCTGACAGGCGGTCCCGATCTCTGAACCCCATGGTGTCTTTGGTTTCTCCTGTGGTCTCTCTTGGGCTCTCTGCTGGGCTCTCTCCTGCGGGACAGACTCCGAAGTCGCCTCGGGCTCTTTTGGAGCAGCCGTCTGGGCAATCACATCCTCTACTATCTGCACCACAAGAAGGGGGGCTTGCTGCAATGCTACGATCGAGTTGGCGCGCTCCTGGGCGTCCATGAGCGGTTTCTTTCCAAGCTCGGCATTTGCATCGAGAACGGAAAGGGCCACGTTCAACGACACGAAGAGATGGGAGATCTCCGACATCCGCCCCTGTTCGACAAACTGTATGGCCGGCCCCAATGCGGCCGCGACGCGAAGCTGGTTGGCATGGCTTCGGTTGCGGTCGGTGCCCCCCGACTGACGCCAAGCCTCTCGGATCAGCGCCGAAAGCGGTGAATTGCTGGCGCTTAGCGCACCGCTGATCAGTACGGCGGTGGGTTGATCGGAGAACGGCCGGACGCGAAGATCACCGAGGTAGTTGGACCATTCTTCCAACGTGCGTTTTTGAAGGAGATCCATCACGACCTCCGTCGTTGTCGTACCCTCAGCCGCTAGAAGCGTTGCAGCCTGCGAGCTCGCCCGCTCGATCGCCTGCTTTGCGCCGCCGGAGCGCGCATAATCCCATCCAGACTCCGTATACAGGCCCGATATCTCGCGTTCGATCGCCAGACCTGAACTGTGTATCAAAATCGAGTCAAGGCCAGGGACTACCTCGTCAAGAGACCATGATGGGAGTTCCGCCGCCTCCTCAGCTCGGATCAGTTCCAGCAAGGCGCGCTCGCTCGCCAAGCCTTCAGAAGCGAACTGGCGTGCCTGGGCGATCGTCTCCGGATCCGCAGATGGGATGGCCGGCGGGGCCCTGGACATAGCGGCAACATGCTGGGCGAGATAAGCGAGTTCGGGGAAGGTCCGGGCCCGGTCGGCGACCCAGCCGGCCAGAAAACGCGGCTGCCAGTCCGATGTACCCTTCAATATCGACCAGGCCCGCAGGGAATCGTAGAGCGCATTGGCGTCCCCTTCCGTGGCGAGCGCAACTGCAAGTGCCTCGGCGAGGGGGCCTGCAGCAAGTGCATCCGCCGCCTCGCTGTAGCGGCGACGGGCGGTCGCACCAGGATCGACACTCTCAACAAAATGAATAACGCCGAGCGGTGAGCTCGACGCATTCTGCTCAACGAGGCGAACCGCTGCGGCGAAGGCATCAAGCTGAGCAGCGCGCGCGGCCGGGGTTGCGGCAATGCCCGCTTCGATAACGCGCTCCACGTCGGGCAATTGCGCTATCAGCTGCTCGCGGAACCGCCATTCGGCCCATGCTGCCCAAGCCACCAATATTGCGAAGAAACACACGACGCCTAAAAATACCAGGCCGCGATCTGCTCGCGTTCTATGCTTCTCACCCGCCGAATGTGCGGCTTGAACGGCCTCGTCGCAGTGACCGAGGAAACGGGCGAGATCGCGCCGTGCCGGACCGCCCCTCGCCGCCTCCGCCGCCCGTTCTGCGAGGCGTTTTGAACCAAGGCTCCGGCTGATTGGAAGCGCGGCCGAAAAAGCGCGCTCCCATTGCCGCACTGGCAGCGCCGGATTGTTGCGCGCGCGGGCATCGAGCAAAGTGACGAGCGCGTCGCGAGCGTCCAGAAGCCAGTCCGGCGGAACGTTCTTTCGGCGGGCTTCGATCTCGAATGCAGCTACGAGTGTGCGTGCGGTTGCTGCCAACTCGTTTGGGTCCGGCCGTTTCTCGCTTTCGGCGCGCTTTGCGAGCGCTAGCAGCGGCTGAGCCAATGCAGGAAGAACGTCCGCTCGCATTCCATCCTGACCGGGCGATCGGACATGATCTTTCACAGCTTGCCCTCTGCGGCCCATTTGCGAAGCAGCGCTTCGCCGACCTCGAAATGCATGGAATCTTCGCGACTGTAGCCGGCACCCCAGTACCAGCCCGCGTCGTTGAAAAACTCTGCAAGCACGACGAGGCCGAACTGCGTGCTGCCATCGCCCATCCTGTCGAGGTTCCTCTTGAGCGTCAGGTCGACGGCTGCCCCCCAGGCGTGCGAGGATACGGACTTGGCAGAACCGCGCACATAACGTGCGCAAAGCGCACCAGCCGTTCCGATCGCAGCATAGATGTCCGGCTCTTCCTTTTTCAGGCGCTCCAATACCTGGCCCAAAGACTCGAGCGCGGGCCTGATCATCGTCAGTCGGAAGTTTCCAAAATTGCGGGTCGCCAGAGCTCTGACCAGTTTCGGATTGGTCACCGGCTGGCAGGCTGTGGAATAACTGGTTCGCGGCTCGCCCAGGATTTCGCGGAGCACCCCCGGCTTCGGACGGAGGATGCCGTCATTGAAGCGCTTCTTTGCCAACTGCATGGGTTCCGTCAGGTCTTCAGTTTCCTGTGGTGGCGCCATGCCGCCGAATTGGTCCAGCGAGAATGACTGCTCGGTCGCAGGTTGGTCGGGCGGCGGCGCTGGCTGCGTGGACGGAACGGGTTCAGGGCGGGGGGCGGCCGCCAGTTCTGCAAGCTCTCTCCTGAGTGCGCTTAGTTCGGCGCGCAGCGCCTGAATTTCTCCGTCCTGCTGGGCAAGCTGTTGAGTGAGCCGGTCTATCTTTGCAGCATTCGGATCCGGCTCTACGTTGCGAAGCAGGTCAGCGACGAAGGCAAAAGTCGCCGCCGCAAGAACGATGCTCATGCCGATGACGAGGGCTGCAATTGGGTTCATTGGCCTCAAGGCGCTGCAGCTCCGTCAATGCGAACCACAACCACAGAGACGTTGTCCGGAGCACCGCGATCGAGAGCGGCGGCGACCAGCCGTCGACAGGCAGCCTCAGGCGTCGATACCGATTTCACGCATGAGGTGATCTCCGCCTCTGCAACGCAGTCGGTCAAACCGTCGGAACAAAGAATCAAAATGTCCCCCGGCTCCAGCGCGACCTCGGTCGTGTCCACATCCAGGCGATCGCCAGCTCCGATTGCCCGAGTTACGACATGAGCTTGCGGGTGCTGCCACACTGCGGCTGGCGCGAGGTGTCCGCCATCGATAAGTTCCTGCACAACCGAATGATCGCGTGTAAGCTGCGACAGCTCCCCTCCTCGCAAGCGATAGGCCCGGCTGTCTCCCACCCAAGCGATTGTCGCTGCCTGGCCGTCGACGAGCGCGGCCACTACTGTTGCGCCCATCTGCTCTACATTGGCAGAGGCCGCCCATCGCCGTATTTCGGAGTTGGCTGCCTGGAGTGCTCCAACGAGATGAGCAGACGTAATCGGTGCGTGGGGGAGCAATGCAAGCTGCTCGATGACCATGTCAGCAGCGACATCGCCATGGCCATATCCGCCCATTCCATCGGCAACGGCCCAAAGTGCGCCGGAGGGATCAGTGAGAATTGCGTCCTCGTTGCTGTTGCGCACTTGACCAGTGTGGCTCAGCCCCGCTCCTTCCGGCCTCCCCAGCCGGTTAGGTACACGCGTCGATGAACCGTCCCGCGAATCCTGGGTCATGAGCAGATGAACCCTCTCATTCGCTCCATCGCGAAGCCGTTACCTGAACAGTTGCCCCCCAAGTTATCCTATAGTAATTTTGTAGACGGCGAAACCTCCTCGCCAAAGGGAGCCTTGAGATGATGCGCCTGCCGGCAGCGAATCTAGCGGTGTTTCTTGCTCTATTCTTCGTTCCACAAAGTGTCTTGGAGGCACAGGAACTCACCGATTCTACGCTGAAAGAGCGCTTTCAGCGCCAAATTAAGTTGTTCAAGGCTGCAGAGGCATCAAAGCTTGGGGCCCCGCGCGGCCTGGTTCTTACCAACCCCGGGCCAAATGCAGCGGCCACGCCGGTGGCAATCGACGCGACGGGTGAAGCAAAAGTCGCTCCGCCATCCCCTCCTGCCACTCAGGCCCAAAGCATCCAATCCGGTCCCGATGAGAGCGAAGTAGCTCAGCCTCCGGCAACCGCAGCAAAGGACTCGTCGCCGACATCGGCAGTTACGGCCGAGACGACCACCGATCCGCAGACCTACTGGAAGCTGCCGCCTTCGGACCAGATAAATGTGCGCGTGAACTTTGCCTTCGATTCCGCCGCCATCGCCCTGGATCAGAAGCCGGCGCTTCGCCAGCTTTGCAGAATCATGGAGGAAATGGACATCAAGCTCGTCCGAGTGATAGGGCACACCGATGCCGTCGGAGGCGCGGCTTACAATCAGCAGCTGTCGATGCTGCGCGCGAAGGAAGTGACACGGTTCTTCGCCGACGAATGCCACATTGCTCTCGAACGCCTGGAGGCGGTTGGCGTAGGCGAGCAGTTTCTTCTCAATTCGGGAAACCCGAAGGCCGACGAGAACAGGCGCGTAGAGTTCCAGGCAGTTAGCTAAGGACGCGGCCGCAACAAAAGATCGTCAGCAATGCTGCCGCTATTCGAACGCGTAGGTGAAGCCTTCCGCAGATGCGCCGACCGTCACCTTGGACAGGCGTTTGCCTTCGAGCGCCGAATTCAAAACGCCTTTACTCAAAGCCGGCAGAAGCGAGTTGGTCAGGATCGCGTCGATCATGCGCCCCCCCGATTCAACCTCAGTACAACGCGCCTTGACTAATTGCAAAACGCCGTCTTCGATAACCAGCTCAGCGTCATGGCTAGCGCGCAACCGGCGTGCAATCTTGCGGAAGTGATGTCGCGTGATTGCTTCAATCATCAGGTCTGAGAGCGGATAATAGGGCACGACGATAACGCGGCCGAGGAATGCCGGCGGGAATACCTTCAGCAATTGCGGCCTCAGGACGACTTCTAACTCCTCAAGCGGAGGCCGCGTCCGGCCGCTGTCGGTCAGCTTCATGATAGCCTCCGAGCCGACGTTCGACGTCAGAAGGATGAGCGTATTGCGGAAGTCGATCCGCCGCCCCTCGCTGTCGTCCATCATTCCTTTGTCGAAAACCTGGAAAAAGATCTCGTGTACGTCCGGATGCGCCTTCTCGACTTCATCGAGCAGAATGACTGAATAGGGTCGGCGTCTGACCGCTTCGGTCAGGACGCCGCCCTTGCCATAGCCAACGTAGCCGGGAGGAGCGCCTTTGAGAGTTGAGACCGTGTGCGCTTCCTGAAACTCCGACATGTTGATGGTGATCAGATTCTGCTCGCCGCCAAAGAGGGCCTCGGCGAGAGCCAGTGCAGTTTCCGTTTTACCGACGCCGGATGGGCCGCACAGCAAAAAGACGCCGACGGGCTTTTCAGGAGAACCCATTCCGGCTCGGCTGGTCTGCACCCGCCGTGCGATCGCCTCCATCGCCAGGTCCTGACCGACCACACGCTCTGCCAGAACATTCGCTAGTTGGAGCGCCTTCTCCGTCTGGCTGGTCAGCATTCGTCCCACGGGTATACCCGTCCAATCCTGCACCACCGAGGCTACGGCATTCGTGTCAACAGAAAGCAATACGAGCGGCGTTTCCCCCTGCACCTCGGCAAGTTCCCCCATAAGGACCCTGAGCCGCACAAGGTCCGAGCTCTGTTCAGCGCTCGCTCCATCGCTCCCTTCCGACGCGGGATGATCCCCATTGGCGAGTGCCGCCGCATTCTCGCCTGCCCTCTCGCTGGCTAATGCATGGTCCAGCTCAACTCCCTTTCCGCGTAGCCTTGCTCGCAGTTCGAGGATTTCGGATACCATCGACTGTTCTTTTTCCCAGCGAGCCTTTGCGACCAGCAACTCGGATTCCGTTTCGTCGAGAAAGGCTGCCACCTTGGCCTGACGTTCCTGAACCTCAAAGCCGATCACGGCCTCACGCCCGATGATCCCCTGCTCGATCTCAAGGGATTGCTTGCGCCGTAGCAGATCTTCGACTTCCGCCGGTGTCGCGTGCTGCGATACAGCCACACGCGCGCAGGCGGTATCAAGGAGACTGACCGCCTTGTCGGGCAGCTGGCGCGCCGGGATATAGCGGTGTGAGAGGTTGACGGCCGCCTCGATCGCTTCATCCAGAATCTGCACCTGATGGTGTTTCTCCAACACGCCTGCCACACCACGTAGCATCAAAACAGCGCCGACCTCATCGGGCTCCTCGACCTTGACCACCTGGAAACGCCGTGTCAGCGCGGGATCTTTTTCGATGTACTGCTTGTACTCGGCCCAGGTTGTTGCGGCGACCGTGCGAAGCTCGCCGCGCGCCAACATCGGCTTGAGAAGATTTGCCGCATCTCCTGTTCCCGCCGCACCGCCTGCGCCGATCAACGTATGAGCTTCGTCGATGAAGAGAATAATGGGAGTTTCCGAGGCCTGAACTTCATCGATTACTGTCTTGAGTCGTCTTTCGAACTCACCCTTGACGCTCGCCCCCGCCTGCATCAAGCCGATGTCGAGCATGTGGAGCGACACCCCTTTTAGCGGTGGCGGCACATCGTCGGCTGCAAGCCGCAGAGCAAACCCTTCGACCACCGCGGTTTTGCCCACACCTGCTTCGCCCGTCAGGATAGGATTGTTCTGTCGCCGGCGCATGAGAATGTCAACGATCTGCCGTATCTCTGGATCACGGCCCAGGATCGGGTCAATTTTTCCGTCACGTGCACGTCGAGTGAGATCCACGGCATATTTCGCCAACGCAGAGTCACCGCCTGCCTGACGTCTTTTCCGGGATGGTTCCGGCGTCTCTTCATTGCGGGCGCTTTCAAGTGATCCAGCGAGCACGTCATCGAGCCGAGCGACGATCGATTCCGCATCGATCCGATCGAATTCAGTACTAATCTTCGAGAGGAGCCCGTCAAGCACCGGCACCTTCCTGCAGGCTAACAGGACATAGGCTCCACGCACCACTTCAGATCCGAACTGCAGGCTGGCCAGGCTCCAAGCCTCCTGGATCGCGTGAAAGATGTGATCGGAAAATTCCTCGATGGAGGTCGCGCCATAGGGTAGCTTGTCTATCGCTCTCGCCATTTCGGCGGCAAGACGGCCGAGGTCGACGCCGGCGTCCCTGAGAATCAACTGAAAGTCAGCGCGGTCGACAAGCGTCAGTTGTTCAATCCAGTGAACGAGTTCGACATAAGGGTTGCCGCGAAGCTTGGCGGCGTCCGCCGCTGCCTTGAATGCGCGCAGGCATATCGGGTTGAGCTTGCCGACCAGTTCCTTGCGCTTGAAGCTTGGAGAAGACATGTTCTGCTGCATGTCGGTCGGCTCCTGCCGGTGTTTTGGAGTAGGCGCCTCTAGTCTTGGATCACTAGTCACAGCGTGCCACATTATAGTATTCTTGACAAATAATCAGGCAGCGCGTTCTTAGTGAATATTGTGGTAGCTGGTTTCCATTGGGTGCGTTTGGAGACACCATATGCTCGATCCACTGCCCGGTGACATATTTCGCAAAGGCCAGGTGCTCAACAACACCTACGAGATTGAGGGTGTCCTGGGCCGCGGCGGGACGGGCGAGGTCTATCGAGCAAGCAACCGCATCACCGGCCGTGTGGTGGCGATCAAGGCATTGAAGCGCGATCTGTCGGCAAATGCCAGTTATCTCGAGCTCATGAAGCGAGAGGAAGAGGTGCGCAGCATCTCGCACGACGCGGTCGTTCGCTACACCGACTGCAGTCAGACCGGCGACGGTCACGTATACCTGGTGATGGACTACATAGCAGGCACCCCTCTCAGCGAATGGCTCGAACGCGGCGGGGCTTCTGCCCGAGATCTACTGGTGGTGGCACACAGGGTGGCCGAAGGGCTGGTCGCGACGCATGAGCGCATGATCGTTCACCGGGACCTTTCCCCGGATAACATCATCCTGCGTGACGGCAGACCGGAGGAAGCCGTCATTATCGACTTTGGCATCGCGAAGGACAGCACCGCAGGTGCCCGCACGATCGTCGGCAACGACTTTGCGGGCAAGTACGAATATGCCGCGCCAGAGCAGATGCACGGTCAGGCGGAGCCACGCTCAGACCTTTATGCCCTGGGAGCATCGCTGCTCGCAACGTTTCGCGGGAAGATCCCGGACGTTGGAAGGAGCCCGGGCGAGGTCATTCGCCATAAGGAACGCCGGCTTGATACCTCTGGCGTACCAGAACCGCTCAAGACCTTGATTGACGATCTTACTCAGCCCGAGCCTGCCCACCGGCCGCCAAGCGCCGCCGCCGTCGTCAAGGAAATCGGGCGGTTGCTGCAGCCCGGTCTTGGCGGTGTGCCGCAGAGGGGGCGCTTCGAAAAAGCAACCTGGAGACCATGGCTTGTCATCCTGCCCCTCGGGGCGCTGGCGGCAATCGCTGGGCTTTGGCTTTTGGGGGCATTTGAGGAATTATCGAGGACGGCCCTCCCGCTCGCGACCCCTTACAAGCTAGTTGCCGGTGTGGACGGACAAGGACGAACCATGCTCACCGGCTTTGCTCCCGATGCCGACCAGCAAGAGGCAATCCTTTCGAACTTTGAACAATCGGTCGGGCGCGCACCACCCAAGGGCACCCTTACTCTTGCTGACGGCGCTCCGTCTGAACGATGGGCACAGGACTTGACCGCCTTTTTCGCGCTCGCCGCTCGGTTGGACGAGTGGAAGCTGGAAGTTGCTGATCGAACGGTTCGCCTTACCGGACTTGCGGGCGATGTCAAAGGACGCGAAGCCGCGGTAATCCGATTTGCTGCGGCTGCCAAAGAGGCCGGCTATGAGCCTGTCCTACGTATCGCCGCCGGTCCCCGCGATCTGTCGCCGGATCAACTGAAATCCCTCCTGGTGCCGTTGCAGACCTGCGGACCACTCGTGATTCTGCCTCCGCAGACGGGTACCTACCCCCTTGGAGCGATGGTGTCTATCCGGGGAAACGTCGCCTCCAGCAGGGACATCCAGGCCGTTCAACAGGCGCTTGCCCCGCATCTTGGAGATCGCGAGATGCGCTTCGACGCCACAGTGCTCAATAGCCAGCTATGCGTCGTTCAGGAGCTGCTGCCGGATGCAAGGCAGGGTCCGATGACAATCGTCCTCGGATATGGCGACAAGTCCGAACCGAACATGTCCGGCATCTATTCGGTTGGCGATAATCCGGTTATCGACGTGCTGGCGCCGGCCACGCTTGACGAGGGCTACTTGTGGGTCGCTATCGCCGACGTCACTGGCAATCTCTTTAACGTTCTTCCGAATATCAAGAGACCCAATCATGCGGTTGCCGACCTCGGAACCGTGTCTGAGGGAATGCGAACGATCCGGGTTGCCTATCCGACGGCCGAAGGTGCAGTCGATACCGCGAAGCTCTCCTTCGCCGTCGATAGCACATTCGGCAGGAGTCTGATCATCGTCCTGCAGACGAATGAACCACTTTTTCGCGAGCTTCGACCTACAACCGAGTCCACTAAGTCTTTTGCCGAAGACTTGCGTGCGGTCATCGCCGCAGGGCGTGTTTCGGTCCTCTCTATCGCCACCCGGCTGATCGATACCAGGAACTAGAAATTCGCTTACCTTGAAGCGACGTTGAAATAGAACATCTTGAAAAACTGTGGTAAAAGTACGCTGAGAGGAGAACATTAGTTGGTAACGGGGGGATCTGTTGTTCGACTCCGCTCTCTGGCTAAGTCCACTGAATGGCAATAACCCCTCTGGCGAAAGCTTGCGGAATGATGGGCGATTCCACGAGCTGGAACGCCTCATGCAACCTCAAATCGAGATCAGCCGAGACGAACGGAACAACCCGGTGGCAAGGGCCGAAGTGCCTGTCGACTGGACAAGCGTCCTTCGGAAATCGGAGGAGCTGCGTCAGCACGGGCGGGATCTGCGGCTCCTGGTGATCGTCACTCGCGCCCTTGCAAATGAACAGGGTTTTGCCGGCCTGTCCTCGGGACTTGGCCTGATCGCCCGGACCTTCGACCTGCATTGGGAAACGATGCATCCAGAACTTCGGCCAGACTCAACTCCTCGGGATGCGGCGCTGCGTCGGACCAACGCGCTTCTCCAGCTTCAAAACGACAAGGATGGGTTGTTGGGCGACCTTCGGAGGATGACCTTTTTTGCGCCCCATGGTGTTGGCCCATTTACCGGCCGGGATTTAGAGCGCGGATCGATCGACACCCGAACGGCTCTTGCCGAGGCTGCACCGGGACTGAGCGAGGCTGAGAAATCATTAATTGTAAGCGAGCATGACCGCCTGTTGGATCGTATGAGAATAGGCTGCGCGGCATTTGCGGAGCAATCCTCGGAGAAAGCGGCCGAGCTTATCGCCAATGCACGTGCTGCGGCCGCTGCGTTGGGAGAACTCGAAACATCGCTTAACCGGCAGATGGGCGGGGATGTGCGCTTTACATTGTCGGATTTGGGTCGGTTCCTTCTACGCGTGATTTCGACGCTCGAGCGGGCGCAACCCGCCGCGCAGCAGGAGGTCGCAAGCGCGGAAATCGCCGTTCTTGACAAGTCACCTGCTCAAACGGGCTCCGGCGCGGAATCGACCTACACCGGAACTGCGGCAGTCTTTCCGTCGCGACTTGCCTCGCGCGAGGAGGTCACAAGGTGCATCGACCTCGTGATTGACTTCTACGACCGCACCGAGCCGTCGAGCCCCATTCCTCATCTGGCACGCAGGATCAAACGCATGGTGCCGATGAATTTTCTGGAACTGATGGAGGACTTGGCGCCCTCCGGTCTGAAAGAGTTCCGGCTCCTGGCCGGTGTGCCAGAAAACAAGAAATCTCGGGACGAAAGGTGACCTATGAGCGAAACTAAGGCGAAGGTAATTGAACGGAACCGGGCGCCTCGCGTCCAGATCGCCTATGAGGTGGAAACATACGGCAGCCCGACAACGATCGAATTGCCATTTGTGATGGGCGTGATGGCCGATCTCGCCGGCGCCTCAGAGACGCCAGAGGCGCGCAAATCCATACGGGATCGCGCTTTTGTCGAGACGGACGCAAACCGGTTCGGCCGTTTCATGGAAGCCCTCAGCCCGCGCGTCAAAGCGCGAGTGAAGAACACTCTTCCCCAGCCTCCCGGCGAAGAACGCGATGAAGAGCTTGCGGTAGACCTGACCTTTACAAGCATGGCCGATTTCACGCCGGATCGTGTTGCCGAACAAGTTCCGCAGCTTGCCGAACTGTTGAGGATGCGCCGCCAGCTCGAGGAACTGCTCGGCTTCATGGATGGCCGCATCGACGCGGAAAAACGCATCGCACAACTTTTGAACAATGAGCCACTCTTAGGAAAGATCGCTGACCAGGCGATCGAAGATAGCAGCAAGTCGGAGGTCTGAGCCATGGCCGAACAGGAAAAAGCCGCCGCTGCTGGTGTTGCGGAAGCGGAGGGAGTCGACCTCGGGGAATTCAGCGAGCTTCTAGAGAAGGACTTCAAGGTCAAGAAGGATGACAGCGAGAAGCTTCAGGCCCTCGTTCGAAATCTCGCGCTTGCCGCGCGGTCCCGCTCGGATTCGGCTGTCATCTCGTCGAATGCAATCAAGTCAATCAAGTCCTTGATCTCCGGCATCGACAAGCTTCTGACCGAGCAGGTCAACCAGATCCTCCACGCGCCCGAAGTGCTCCAGATGGAAGGTACGTGGCGCGGGTTGTGGTACCTCGTCAACAACACCGAGACGGATCAGAAGTTGAAGATCCGCGTCATGAACATTTCGAAGGAGGAACTGGCGGATACCCTTGAGGACTACGAAGGGCAGATGTGGGATCAAAGTCCCATCTTCAAGAAAGTCTATACCGACGAATACTCGATGCTCGGTGGCAACCCGTACGGATGTCTGATTGGCGCCTACGAGTTCTCAAATCACCCGAAGGATGTCGCCCTTCTTCGCAACATGTCGGGGATCTGCGCATCGGCACACACTCCCTTCATAGCGGCCGCCTCCCCGCGTCTGTTTCGTATGGAAAGTTGGCAGGAACTGCCGAACCCGCAGGACCTGCAACAAATCGTGTCGTCTCCAGCCTATGCATCATGGCAGTCACTGCGCGAGAGCGAGGACTCTCGGTATATCGGACTGACCATGCCCCGAGTGCTGGCGAGACTGCCTTATGGAGCAGAAACGGTCCCCGTGAAGGGTTTTGCCTTCGAAGAAGAGGTTCAGGGCGACCATCACCGATATGTCTGGATGAACGCGGCCTTCCCGATGGGAGTGAACATAAACCGCAGCCATAAGCTCTTCGGCTGGGGGACCCAAATTCGGGGTGTCGAAAACGGAGGCGCCGTCATCAATCTTCCGGTCCATACGTTTCCCACCGATGACGGCACGGTAGCGATGAAGTGCCCGACAGAGGTCGCAATCGACGATCGGCGCGAGGCCGAGCTCGCCAAGCTCGGGCTGATGCCGATCCTGCATCGCAAGAACACCGATATAGCCGCCTTCATCGGAGCCCATTCGCTGCAGGACGATGAGACGCGAGCGGGCCGGCTGGTCGATCCGGACGCTCAGGCCAATGAAAGGTTGAGCGCGAACCTGCCTTATCTGTTCCCGGTTTCCCGGTTTGCCCATTACCTGAAGGCAATCGCCAGGGACAAGATCGGCTCATTCAAGGAACGCGCCGACATGCAAATCTGGTTGTCGGAGTGGATCAATCGCTACGTTCTCGCCAATCCTGCCTTCGCCGACGAAAAGGCTCGAGCAAAGAGGCCACTCGCGGCAGCCGAAGTCCAGGTTGACAGCGTAGAAGGCCGGCCGGGCTGGTACAACGCCCGGTTCTATCTCCGGCCACATTATCAGTTGGAAGGCATCAATGCTTCGCTCCGGCTCGTTTCGGAGCTGCCGTCTATGAAGTCGTGAAAACACCAGAGAGCTGATGGAGGTTATTCATGAAAATTGATGGATTTCTAAAGGTCCCCGACATTACCGGACCGAGCATCCGCGATGGCCACGAAGAAGAGATTGAAGTGCACGGCGTAGAGTTTGAAATGCAGGCTCCCTTCGATCCCAATTCGTTGTCGAGGAGGGGCCGCGTCAGCCTGGGCATGGTGAATTTCATCAAACACTACGACAAATCCTCGCCGTATCTGAAAAAGGCTCTCTTCGACAACACGCTCCTCGACGAAGTCAAGTTTTCAGCGAGAAGAACGATCGAAGGCGAGACAAGCGACTACCTGGTCATAACCTTAAAAGACGCGTCGGTGACCAGCTATGTCATGAAGCCGAGCGAGGAAGAGCCAGACCTCATCGAAGAGCGGGTCGGCTTCGCTTACAAGAACATCAATTTCAACTACGACGATAAGGACGAGGTCGAGATGGATGTCTATGTCGGCAAGTGAAAGCTGGCAAAAGAAAGGATTTGGAAGGGAAGCGAGACCGCCCGGGGGGAACCTGCGGGCGACGCGCGAGGCAATCCAGCCATCCTTGTGGGATCGGCTGGTCAATGACCTGCCGGGGCTGAGCTCGGAAATCAAGCAGCTTCGGCAGGCTTTGCAGAACGAATTAAATGGCGAACGGCTCGATGCGTTGATTGCCGGGGGTATTCGCCAAATCGACGCAGCTACAGATTTGAGCGTCGAGCAAAAAAAGAACCTGCACCGCCTGGTCTCGCTGGATCGGCGCCGGGCAGAACTTGAAAGCCGCGGCGTCGTCGTTTCGAGCGATGTGTTGCGTGAAGCAGTTCGGCGAGACATCGAGGCGCTCTTTAATGCCCAACGGTTCGAATCCTCGCCACTCTTGACTGACTTCGAGGTCGATCAGGCTGGTGACAACCCTCCCTCGCTCGAGGATTTTCCGGAGGTTCGCCGCAGCGTAATCAATTATGGTGTGCCGCCCTTCTCCGGCCGCTCGTCTCGCGACTTTGACCGCGACGAACTGGCCAAGGAAATCAGAAGCGTGCTTGCGGCATTTGAGCCTCGGCTAAAAGAAAGCGCAACAAAGGTGACTGTCAGTCTCGGCGACAGGGCCACCGGTCTCAGGATCGACATTGATGCGCTGCTGCTCACCGCGCCGGCGCCAGAGCGGCTACGGCTTCGAACCGTTCTCGATCTCGACAACGGTTCGGCACGCACCGAGATCAAGGACACCTGACATGGATCGAGTCTTCCTGGAATATTATGAGGAAGAACTCACACATATCCGCGCGCTCGCCGCAGAGTTTGCGGACATGCATCCCTCGATCGCCCGCAATCTTTCCCTCGATACGGTCCCCTGTCCCGATCCCTATGTCGAACGCCTGCTCGACGGTGTGGCCTATCTTGCCGCTCGCACCCGCCAGAAAGTGGATGCCGAGAGCGCACGTTTCTCCCGAAGCGTGCTCGAGAATTTCTATCCCGATCTCGTCTGCCCCGCGCCGGCAATCGGTATGGCTTTGCTGAAGCCCGGCCAGCAGGTCCAAACAATGGCTGCGGGGCACCTCGTAAAGCGAGGGACACGGCTGATTTCGAGTGCCCGGCCCGGAATTTCGACACGATGCATTTACACCACAGCACAGGACGTGGTTCTCTGGCCGCTCACGATAAGCTCGGCCACCTACATCCAGGATCGAAGCGCCCTCGCGGCGGCCGGAATAGGCCCGATCGGCGGACAATCCGGCGTGGCCGCGTTGAGCATCGTTTTCAGTCGAACCGGCAAAGGCAGACTCAGCGATTTGTCGCTCGATCACCTCGATCTCTATTTCGCTGAAAAGAGCAAGGCACCCTCGCTTTTCGATACGATCTTCGGTGCCTGTTGTGCCACCGGCGCTCGCCCGGAAGGCCGTGATAATCCGCTGAGCGCACTCGCCGAACCGGAGATGGTCGGAATCTCGGACGACGAGGCGCTTTTGCCGCGCACGCGCGAAACTTTCGAGGGCTACAGGCTTCTGCGCGAATACTTCGTCGCGCCAGAGAGATTCCACTATGTGCGGGTGAGAAGGCTGCAACCGGTCGTTCGTCGCTGTGGGGCTTTGCTTGAACTGGTGTTTCTCCTGCGGCGTCCCGCCCCCGAGCTCGCTAATATGGCGACAACTGATCTCGAGCTTTTCGCAACGCCAATCATCAATTTGTTCGAACGCAACTGTAACGTCATCGAACTCGATCCGAGGCGCACACGACAGGTGCTCCATGTCGATCGGACCCGTCCAAGCGATTTCGAAATCTACCGCCCAGTCCATGTCGAAGATGCTGACGTCGGTGGGCCGGACGCCGAGATCTCGGCGCTCTTCAGCTTGGGCCAGAATCGTGGAAGCGGCTTTGTGTATTTTACGGAACGCCGCCCGCGGCGACCGAACGAGGACGAGCTGCGCCAGGGACAAACCCGAACCTCCTATAGTGGTGACGATGTCTTCGTGACGCTTTCGCGTCCGTCCCACGCGAAGGCGGCGCGGCCACCGAAACGAATCGAGGTAACGGCGCTCTGCACAAATCGTGACCTGCCTATCTTGGACGACACACCGTCGCTCTCCCTCGAAAGCGGCGATCCGGTCGAGAGTATCCGGCTTCTCGGAGCAGTGCGCCCGCCGGTGCCTTCCATTCCGGCCGCGCTTCCGGCCGGAGCTGTGGATGCCACACGAGCTGATGAACTAGCCTGGAGGCTTGTGGCGCAGCTCTCGCTCAATTTTCTCAGCCTGGCAGAGGAAGGCCGCGGGGTGGACCCGCTTCACGCCATACTTGAGCTTTACGCGCACCGCGGAGATCCGAGCCTCAGCCGGCATGTACGCGCGATTGCACGAGTGGAGTCGCGCTCTGTGATCGAACGCCTCCCCATTCCGGGTCCGATGTGCTTCGGGCGAGGCACCGAGATTACGCTTCATATCGATCAGACTGTGCTTGCCGGGCACAGCGCGTTGTTACTCTCCGGCCTGCTGTCAAAGCTTTTTTCCCGCTATGCATCTATCAATGCGTTCGTGCGAACCCGCGCGCGAGTGATCCAGAAGCAGGAGGATGTGCCATGGCCAATGACGCCGGGCAATCGCAACCTGATCTGAGTAAGGACGCCAAGCCGCTCCCGACGGAGTTCGACTTTTTCGAGCTCCTCAGGCGCCTGGAAGAGGGCGGAAGGTTCTTCGGCCAAGCCGGCCGACCGGATCGGGAGCCAGCACGGCTTGGACAGCATGTGCGGCTCGGCTTCGCGGTACAGGACGTCACAAACGTTGAAATGGCAACCGAAAAGGCGCCAGCCCGGGTTACAGTGACAAATATCGGGTTACTCGGACCAGAAGGTCCGATGCCCCTCTACTTGACGCGTTGGGTACTGGATCGTCTTTCGCAGCGCTGGTTCGCAACGGCCGACATGCGTGAGATCAGCGATACGACCTTTCTCGACTTTGTGAATGTTCTCCAGCATCGAATGATTGCGCTCTTTTACCGCGCGTGGGCGGACGCTCATCCGGCCGTGCAGGTCGGGCGTCCGGGCGGCGGGCGCATTCGCGCACTACGGGCGGCATTGGCAGGTCTTGGCCTCAGTGGACAAGGACACAGTGAGCCTTCCGTGATTGATCAAACCAAGCTGCGTCATGCGCCTGCGCTCGCCAATCAAATAGAAGGGCCCGAGAGACTCACTCGATTTCTTGTCGATCTCTTAAAGGTCCCGGTTCGCCTTCGGGAATTTGTCGGCACCTGGAGCACGATACCGGCGCGGCTTCAGTCCCGACTTGCCGACGCCCATGTTCGACTTGGCCGAAGTGCCACAATCGGCCCGCGCATCTTCCAACGCCAGCAGAGAATAGAACTTTGCCTGGGGCCGCTGACGCTTGCCGACTACATCGCCTTCCTCCCCGGCACCGAACGGCGCGAAACTTTGAAAACGGCGATCGGGGACCTGGTGGGATACGGGCTCGACGTCGACGTCAGGCTCGTGCTCAAGCGAGACGAGGTTCCTCCGGCACGATTGGGAGAAGCGCGGATCGGGCACACGGCGTGGGTCGCTCCACGGAAAGATCGCAGTGACGCAGAAGATCTATGCATGCGCACGGTCAATGGCTGGCGGCCCGGAATGCTGGAGGCTGCCGAATGCTGATCCTTACTCTCGAGCAATCGCCCCAGCTGCAAGCCGTTCGCCAGATGAGCCTCGTCGAGGGCGAGCTTGTCATTGGACGCAGCGCGGAGGCCGATTGGCGGCTGGATGATCCCGACATGTATGTCTCGAGGGCTCATTGCACGATCAAATGCGTTCGCGGTCAGTATCTCGTGACCGACACCTCAAGCGGCGGGCTGTTCATCGACGGCTCGCGAACACCGCTCGGGGCGGGGAATTCCGCCGCACTGCATGATGGGGCACGGCTGCAACTCGGCAATTATGTCATCCGCGTCGACGTTCAAGCCACTCCTGTGGAGCGGGTTCCTGAACAGACGGCGTCGCCGCCCATAGGCTTTGAGAAGGACACGTTCTTCTCCGAGCGCAGCGAGCCGCCGCCACCTCCCCAACGGCCGACCGGCTTGCCGGATCCATTCGAACAACCCGCCGAAACGCCACACGAAAGTCATGCAGTAAAACGCCCACCGATGTTTGACGATCCATTCAGCCTTGATCCTGTATCGGCATCGGGCCAACACGAGCAGTCCTGGGATTTTCCATGGTCGAGCCCACCACCGCAGCCGGCCGTCTTTGAAACCCAGGCCGCGGCGACACCCGTGCCGGAGCAGCATGCGAAGCCGGCCCCGACGGTGGCGGCTCCCTCCGAGCTCGAACTGCGGGAAGCCTTCCTGCGCGGGCTGGGGCTGAGCGCCGAAGAGTTTCCGGCCTCCGACCCGGCCGCCCAGATGGAGAATTTCGGCCGAGAGTATCGGATGATGCTTGAAGGACTGATGCATCTCCTGCGCAAGCGTGCCGAGGAAAAGAACGAGGCAAGGGTCGTTCAGACCGTCGTCGGAGCATCCGATGTCAACCCTCTCAAATTCCTGCCCACGGTGGACGACGTTATTGCGACTTTTCTGGCCCAGCGCAGCGTGGGCTTTCTTCCTCCTCAGGCAGCGATCAGCGGTTCCATCCGCGACCTCGCCCACCATCATGTGAGAACATGGCGCGGCGTCCAGGCGGCGCTTGCGAGAATGATCGAGCGCTTCGATCCGGCGGCGCTCGAGGGCGAGCTGAAATCGCGCTCAGCGCTGGACGCCCTGCTCGCCGGTGGACGGCGGGCGAAACTCTGGGAGCTTTATGAGAACCGCTATCGAGAAATTGCCAAGAGCGCGACAACGCGCTTCCTCGGCGAGATCGGTAGCGACTTTCGGGATGGTTATGAAGAGAGGGAGAACGACTGATGCTGCATCGACGCGACTTTCTCATGGTGATGGGCGCGACAGGCCTGATTTCGGGCTGCATGAGTGGTCCGCCGAAATCCTCAACCGTGACCGTTGCGGCGGTGGGACAGGCGGGCATGAATCTTGCCGCCGACGGCGGAGAGCGTCCAGTCACCCTCTTGATCCTCAGGCTCAAGGATGTTGGAAAATTCAACGCTGCGGATAGCTTTGCTCTGCAAGATCCGGCTACCGCACTCGGCGCAGACCTTGTCGGGTCTGATCAACTGACGATTGCCCCCGGCAAGACCGCCTCAAAGACGGTCGCGTTTCCCACCGACGCCACCTACCTCGGTGTTGTCGCTCTGTTCCGAGAACCTGGTGGTCGCACCTGGCGAAGGACCGCCCCGATCAAACCCGAATCGAGTGTGACGGCGAAAGTAATCCTCAACCGCGGCGGTATGACGCTCGCGCTCGCCTGAATGGAGGGCGTTCAGCATGACGGACGCGAACAAGGTGGTATGGCTGGAGGGACTCTTCCTCCGCACGCAGCATTTTCAGCAGCAGGATCGTTATACCGAAGGCTTGATGCGAGGCGCGCTGCAAGCCGGTCGGCTCCAGACCTTCGGCTTCGCATCTCTCACGCTCGATGCCGCACAACTCGAAGCCGGACGGGTCGCCGTGGCGTCGGCGCGGGGCATTTTTCCGGACGGCACCCCGTTCGCGATACCTGAAACGATGGACGCCCCCACACCGCTTGCAATAACGCGCGACATGGGCGCCGGTGCGGTGCAGCTCGCTCTGCCGGTGGAGCCTCTTGGCGAAGCGAGCTTCGATCCTGCTCACCGGGAACCGACAGGAGCGCGATATCGGGGGCGGATCGAGTGGATCCGCGACGCCGTCCATGGCGGCGCCGATCCTGAAGAGATCGAGATCGCCCGACCGCAAGCCCTGCTTCTATCGCCGGCTCAGGCGGCGGGCGGCTACACGGCAATGCCTGTGACGAGCGTCAACGGACTGCTCGCCGATGGAAGCGTTGCGGTCGCTGAAAACTTCCTGCCGCCGGCGCTGACGACCGGTGCTGTGCCCTTTTACGGCAAGCTCCTGCAGGAGGTAATTACCGGCCTCGACCGCATCGCGGAAGCGCATGGAAAGATGGTGCTCGGCGGCGCCGGCCGCAGCGTGGAAAATCTGCTAGTGCTCGATCTCGCCAACACGGCTCGACCCCGATTGGCGCACATGCTTCCACAGGAGGTCTTTCATCCAGCCGAGCTTTTTCTCGAGCTCAGCGGCCTGGCTGGACGAATGGCGACCTACGGATCAGGTTCAAGGCGACTGACGGAGCTTCCAACTTACGAGCATATGGCGCCTGGCCCCGCCTTTGCCGCGCTGGCAGACACCTTGCGGTCTCTTATTTTGAGTTTGCGTTATGTCGAGCCGAAGTCGCGGGCGCTGCCCGTCGTGAAGCATGCGACCAATGTATGGAAGGTACGCATCGACAACCCCGAACTGCTGACGACGAGCCGCATCGTTATACGCGTCGGATGCGATGTCTCCGAGGAAGCGCTCCGCAAGATCTTTGTCGACCAGGTGACCGTCGGTGCCGCGGACGAATTCGAGGCGCTGTGGAAGTCTCGACTCCCTGGCATACGCCTCAAGCCCCTTCACTCGCAGCCGCGGGAAATCCCATATGACGGGGACCGACTCTGCCTGGAGCTGGATCAGCGCAGCGAGCATTGGGAATCACTTCTGCGCTCGCCCGGCTTCGTGATTGGCGTCTCCGGTATTTTGCCCAGCGAGCCGCAAGTAGACTGCTATTCGGTCAGCAGGTAGCGCCATGGCAAGTGAGGACCCATTCGGCCTTTCGGAAGATCAGGGCCGCACGCGTATCCGTCCGCCGCCGGGGGCGATACGGACAATCCCGACCGGCCCCTTGACGAGGCGCGCGCGATACCATCCCAACACGCTGATCAATGCCTTCGCCATGCTGCTGGAGTTTGCGCCGGAGCTTGAGAATGCCTTACCGCCGGGCAACCCCGAAGCGCTCAGAACAAGGCTGATGGAGGAGCTGGTCACGGCGCGCGATGCCGCCGTGGCCTCCGGAGCGACCCTCGCACGGGCAGACGCGGCCGCCTGGGCCGTCGCCTCACTTCTCGATGACCTGGCGCTCAACACGCCCTGGGGAGGCTCCAGCGCGTGGCCGCGCCAGCCTCTCGTCGTCATGCTTCGCGGCGACGTGGATGCGGGCGCACAGTTCTTCGCCCGGTTGGAGGAGCTGGAACGCCATCCCGGCCGCGACCGTGAACTGCTCGAGCTGCACTACTTCTGCCTGGCGCTCGGCTTCCGGGGCAAATATCGCGTTCCGGGCCGTGCAGGCGATCGTTCTTTGAACGCCGTGCGCGCCGCAGCTGCCCGCTTCCTGCGAGACGCGGACGGCGAGAATTCGAAGCTCTCGCCCCGGTGGGAGGGCGTCATGGCAGCCGACGAACCGTCCCGCTTTGCCATTCCGATCTGGGTGCTCGCAGTCGTGGCGGTGATGCTAGCGACTGCATTTTACGTACCGCTATCGATGCGGCTGGGTGCGAAGGCGGAGGAACTGGCGACCCTCGTTCGGGCGTTGCCGCCGCCCGAACGGGCCGAAATCTACCGACCGAACAAGCGCACGCCAGCGCCGGATGCGCCACCTGTGCAACCGGTCCTCTTCGAGCTCTTGCCCGAGTTTCGGACCGCGGCGCCCGCAGCGCTGCGGCCTGCCTTGAAGGGAAATGAAACCGCCTCTTCGGTCACACTCCTGCTTCAATCCAGCAATCCGGAGCTTTTTCAGTCTGCCCGGGCCGAATTGACGAAAAGCTTCGAACCGCTCGTCGCCTCAATTGCCGCTGTTCTCAAGGACAATGCTGAACTGATCGGAAGTGTCACGATCGTCGGCCACACCGACAATGTTCCACTGCAGGCTACCAATCCCTTGGCAAACAACCAGCGCCTGTCCGAAGCCCGCGCCGCGACGATTGCCGCTTTGCTGGTCGCCAGCGGCGTGCCGGCCGAAAGCCTGCGCTCGGAAGGACGTGCGGCGACGCAACCCCTGGCCAAGAACGATACGCGCGAAGGTCGAGCCGCCAATCGCAGGATCGAGCTTCTAATCACAAAGAGGCTCTGAGATGAAGTTCTTCCGATTTCTCTGGGCCGTCCTTACCTCGCGCTGGCTCTGGACTTTCATCGGCCTGATCCTGCTGTCACTGATCATCTGGATATTCGGCCCGATCGTCAGTGTCGGAGAGAGCGCTCCGTTGGCATCGGAGATGTTGCGGCTGATCGTGATCGGCGTTCTGCTCCTTCTGTTTCTCATCTGGTGGATCGCGGCTCAGCGCCGGGCAATCCGTGCCAATCGTATCTTCGTATCGGAAATCGCGGCTCAACCGGAAGCGCCACCGAGTCCGGCAGAAGATGGCATTGCCGCCGTGGGCGCAAAATTTCGGGAGGTGATGAGCGAACTGAAGCGTCGCAAAGTGGGGGGTCGGAAGTTTCTGAGGGAAATGCCCTGGTACGTGATTATAGGCCCGCCGGCGACCGGCAAGACCACTGCGTTGCGGCAGTCGGGACTGAGTTTCCCTATCGACCTCACCGACGATTTGCACGGGGTCGGCGGGACCCGCAACTGCGACTGGTTCTTCTCGGAAGAGGCCGTACTGATCGATACCGCCGGGCGCTACGTTCAACAGGAGAGCCAGCCCGAGGTCGACGCAGCCGAATGGCTGGGCTTCCTCGATCTTCTGAAGAAGCACCGGGGCCGTCGCGCCTTGAACGGCGTAATCGTGGCGCTCTCTGTCGAGACGCTTTCGGAAGGCGATGCGGCCATCCGCGCACATGGCCGCCAAATCCGCAAACGACTGACCGAGCTTCAGGAACACCTGAAGATCCGCTTGCCAGTCTATCTGATGCTGACCAAGGCGGATCTGATAAAGGGCTTCGAGACCCTCTTCGGGGGGCTCTCGACCGCCGATCGCGAGCAGGTGTGGGGAGCAACCTTCCCGCCTGGGGCACGCATCGACGGCAGTGACGTCTCACGGGAATTCGCGGCGCTGACCGGTGTACTGGAACGGCGCCTCATTCCGCGTCTCGAAGACGAGGAGAACCTTGCCGCCCGGGCGGAGATATTCCGTTTCCCCGCTCAGGTCGAGACCCTTTCCGAGCCGGTTCGTGTTCTAGTCGAAACCGTGTTCGGTGAAAGCCGCTACGCGGAAAGCGCCTGGTTGCGCGGTATCTATCTTACCTCCGCAACGCAGGAAGGTACGGCAATCGATCGGCTGACGGCCGCTCTCGCATCCTCCTTCGGCCTGCCGGCACAGCCGGTATCCCCCATTCCGCATACCGAGAAGCGCAGCTTTTTCCTCAAGGAATTGCTTTCGAAAGTAATCTTCAAGGAAGCGGGGCTCGGGACTTTCGATCCCGCCGCAGAAGAACGGCGTATCTGGATATGGCGCGGCGCCGTTGTAGCCGCAGCCGGATTGGTGCTCGTCGCCGGTCTGATCTTCACGATCTCCTATCGAAAGAATTACGCGGCTCTTGCTGCCCAAGCAGAACAGCTCGAGGCTTTGCAACTCCCGCTCACCCCGGTTGCTGCACGTCAGGCGCCACTTGAACCGCTCGATCTCGACATGGCGCTCGAGGCTGTCACCGAGGTTTCGAATGCCCGTAGCGAGCCGCCGGCTGGAGTTGCGGCCTTGATCGGCCCTTCCGCCGCAACCGAGATCAGGCAGGCTCAGGCTGACGCCTATCACCGCACTTTACGCAATATACTGGAACCGCGAATGGTTGCGCTGCTCGAGGCAACGATGTGGCGCCAGATCCGCGACCCGGAATTCCAGCTCGGCGCACTTAAGACGTATCGCATGATGACCGGGCTATCGCCGATGGACTCCGAATTCGCCGAGCAGTGGTGGACGGACCGATTGCCTGAATTCGCGCCCGTGCCGCCATTCCGGACCGAGATGGCTGCCGATCATCAACTCGCCGCGATCGCCAATATGGCTGCGGATCAAAGTCTGATCTCTCCCGATGAGGCGCTGGTAGGCGAAGCATTGCGCAGTATCTGCTCGATTCCACTGCCAGTGCGCGCCTATAACGCACTGCTCTCCGATTCGGAGGTTAGGGCGCTGAAGGAATGGATCCCCGCGGATCATGTCGGCCCGAACGGACCGAAGGTTCTCGCTCGCCGCTCGGAGAAGACCTTTAGAGTAGGCATCAGCGGGGCCTTCACCTATGACGGCTTCCATAACGTGATCCTCGCCAGGCTGGAGGACGTGGCCGCGCAGGCCGCGCTCGATCGTTCCGTCTTTGCCGGCGGCTGCTCGGAAAGCGCTAGCCCATCGGTCGCTTCGCTTGCCCAGGATATTCTTAAGCTCTATTACGACGACTACATCTCGCAGTGGGACAGCTTCCTACGCGATGTTCGGCTCGCCCAACTGGGAGACCTGCAGACGGCAAGCGAGAATCTCAAGGATCTCTCCAGCGCGGACTCCTCGATGAAGCGGCTGCTGAACGCCGTCGTGCATGAGACGGAACTTACCCGTTCCGAAGCCGACGGTGGCGGCAAGGCACCAGCCGGAGCATCCAAGCTCCTATCGAAGCTTGGCAAGATCGGCAAGCTCGCCAAAAAAGGCGTGAAGCTGATGCCCACTCCGGGCTCTAAGTCTGAAGTGGATCTCTCGGGCGCATTGGTCGCCGAGCATTTCAAGCCGATCAAGGGCGCAATCGCCGAGGTCGACGGCCAACCTCCAGCACTCGACGATGCGATCGCGGCCCTGACTGCGCTTTCGAACATGCTGCAGACCGTGTCGGCAAGCCCTGATGCCCAAGATGCAATCAAGCGACAAGGCGGCTTGGCCGAACTGACGGGGGCTGTCGCAAAGCAGGCCTCGACCCTGCCCGACCCGCTCGACGATTGGCTGGCGGGCATCGCCGGGGACACGAGCGGTCTCACAACGGAGGCGGTGACCTCGGAACTCAATGCCATCTGGCGCGCCGACGTGCTGCCCTTCTGCCAAGCCGCACTCACGAACCGCTATCCGTTCGTTCCTGAGAGCGCAATCGATGTCAACGTCGTCGACTTCGCCCGTATCTTCAGTCCCGGAGGACTGATCGACAGTTTTATAAACAATCACCTGGTCAGCTATATTGACGTAACCCGACACCCTTGGAAGTGGCGCGCCGACATCCGGCTAGATTCATCGGCTCTGGCGGCTCTGGAGCAGAGTCGGCTGATCCGTGACAGTCTCTTCCCCGGCGGCGCCGGACCGATCTTGACCTTTACACTCGAGGCAAAGGACCTTTCGCCGACCGTTGGCCGCGTAACACTGAACGTCGATGGACAGAGTCTCTCCTATTACAACAACCCAACCCGACCGCAGCCGATGACTTGGCCAGGAAAGGACGGAACCGGCGTTATCACCCTTGCCTTCCAGCCGATCGACGGTTCGCCGGAGGTCATGGTCAGCGAGACGGGAAGCTGGGCACTACTGCGGATGCTGCGTGCCGGCCGCTTGACCAGGACCGAACTTCCGGAACTCTACCGGCTGCGGCTTGCAGCTCAAGGTCATTACGCTGACTTTGAACTCCGGGCCGCGAGCGTTGCTAATCCATATGACCTGAAAATGTTCGCGAGGTTTACGTGTCCGACGCGGCTTTGACCCTGCCGGGATTCTTCGGGAAGCTCCCGTCGACCGGAGACTTCGTCACGCGCGGCCTACCGGCCTCGTTCGTTAGCGCATGGGATCGCTGGATCAGCCGACATCTGGTTCACCGATTTTCGCACAATTCACCGCAGGCGCACCCCGTTCTGCGGTTCCTCGTCGGGCGCGAGGTCTTCGGGCCCATGACCGGCGTTGTGATGGCCAGCACCGACCGTGCGGGTCGGCCGTTTCCGCTGACGATTGCTGCGGCACCTCCGGTTGCAGCAAGCGATATTGCGACTGCTGCTCATGAGTGGTTCGATGCGCTGGAGGCAGCTGGAACATCGGCCTGCGCGGGTCAACTCGACGGCGACGGCCTCGCCGCCCACCTAAGCTCGCTTCCCTTTCCAGCGCTCCCGGCCAAGGGCAACCTGGTCCGGCGCATGGTGTTCTGGGTTCGGGGGTCCGAACCGATTGAGGTCAATCCGGACGAACCCGAACTGACCCTCCGCGAACTCCTTTGCGCAGATCTGAGGTCCGGCTGATGCAGATCTGGAACCAGACCGGCTTCCCGACTGAATTCACGATGGCCATGGACAAGGCCGGGCACGAGTACATCCTCATCGTCGTCAAGGGGACATTCGACTTCCCCGAGACGCCGGGCGGTCCTTTGCGCAAATCATCCGAGCAGGTGCCGCTGGTGATGGCCGACAGTCATACCGGCAAACCGGGTTTTTCGGCCACTCTCTGGGAGACGGACTTCGCCTTCCGCAAGCCGCTCTGCGACGTAATCGCCAATGGGTGCGCCTATGCGCCGGGGGCGCGTCCCGCCGAGCGTGTCCGGGTCGGGATCAAGCTTGGTGACTGGTCAAAGGCCTTCGACGTGGTGGGGGAGCGCGAATGGCGCGCGCGCGGGCCGCTCTTTGCCGCAACGGCACCGCTGCCCTTCCTTCGCCAGCCATTCTCCTACGATACGGCCTGGGGCGGCAGCGACCGCCTCGATCCCGATGACGATCTTCCCGCCAGCTACCACCTCAACCCCGTTGGCACAGGATGGGCGCGGCCGAATAACCAGCATCTTATTCCCGGACTGAAATTACCCAACACGCAAGCCATCGGCGAGGAGATCCGCTCGCCTTTCGGCGACTACCGGCCAATGAGCTTCGGGCCGTATGGACGTGGCTGGCCTGGCCGCGTCGAGCATGGCGGAACCTATGACGACAACTGGACTGAAAAAATCTTTCCCTTCCTGCCGCCGGATTTCGACGAGCGCTATTTTCAGATGGCGCCAGCCGATCAGCAGATAAACTCACCAAAGGGTGGCGAAGAGGTGGTGCTGGTGAACCTGACCCCCGCTGGCCGCGAGAGCTTTCGTCTCCCCAGCACCAGCTTGCCAATGACGCTGTTCAGGGGATCTGAGGCAACCTTCGAGAGCTCGATATTGCCCGACACTGTCTTGTTCGATCTGGAGCACCGGCGCCTTTCGCTGGTGTGGCGGGTTTCGCAGCGGATCCACCGGACAATCCTGGACTTCAGCGAATGCTGGGTTGGGCCGCCGACGCAATCCATGCTGCGGGCACGTGCGACGGGACGACGCTACATCCGCGCCAATGGGATAGAAGAAATAGAGGACGAAGCGGTTTGAGCATCCCGATCGACATCGTCTCCATCGGCATGGTGACAGCCGTCGGCCTCGACGCCCCTTCCGCTTGCGCGGCGATGCGGGCCCATCTGGACGGCTTTCAGGAGACGCGCTTTCTGGGATCTGGCGGCGATTGGCTGATCGGTGCTCCGGTGCCTTTGCCACGCAGCTGGATCGGCGAAAAGCGCATGGCCCACCTGGCGGCAGGTGCCATCTGCGAAGCCTTCGAGTCAGTGCCTGAAGCCCGCGGCAAGACCGCGCTCATTCTCTGCCTTGCCGAGGAGGGCCGACCCGGCCGCCCTGCGCCCGATGGCACGCGCCTCCTCGACTGGATTGCGCAGCTCGCGGAATGTCCACCGCACGGCCGCTCAAGGATCGTTGCCCACGGGCGCCCCTCGGGACATGTCGCCCTCGAGCAGGCGCGAAGGATGCTCACTGCCGGCGAGGCTCCTTATGTGATGATCGCCGGTGTGGACAGCTATCTGACGGCAGGGGCTGTTAGGCACTACCTCTCGGATAATCGCCTGCTGACCCTGGACAATCCAAATGGCTTTATTCCCGGCGAGGCCGCCGCCGCCGCCCTCTGCGCGCGCCGCGGGGGCGGTCTCATGCGCCTCCTCGGCCTAGGCCTTGCCCGCGAGACCGCCTACATCTACAACCACGCCGACCTGCCCTTTCGCGGCGATGGCATGACGAGCGCATACCGCGCCGCCCTCGCCGAGGCAGGCATGGAGATGAACCGCATCGGCTACCGGATATCCGACGCCATCGGCGAAAGCTATTTCTTCAAACAGTCTGCACTTGCGTCGCTGCGACTGGTCAGGGGCCATCACGGCTTCCAGGATTTCTGGAGCCCCACCGAAAGCGTCGGCAATGTCGGGGCCGCCGTAGTCCCGATGATGGCGGGAATGGCAATGACGGCAGCGCGCAAGGGTTATGATGCGGGCGAACCGGTTTTGATCGAAGCCTCGGGCGACGATGGCGCCTGCGGCGCGGCCGTGTTCACCACCGGCAAGACCAGACGGAGATAGAATAGATGACGGTTTTCGCGAACGGGCTGGAGGTGTCCTGCAAGGCGCAAGCAAACAAGGTGATCGCGGCGTTTCCCTATGTCGCTTTCACGCCGCCGCAGACCCCGGCCACTCCGCCCGGCGTGCCCGTGCCCTACCCGACGTTCGGTATGGATTCGGATACTGACAAAGGTACGAGCACGGTCAAGATTGGGGGAGAAACTGTCAACCAAAAGAACAAATCCTACTATTCAAAGTGCACCGGAGACGAGGCGGGCTGTGCGCCGAAAAAGAACATCATAACTTCGAAGATTACAGGCAAGGAATACGCGCACGCCTGGTCCAATGACGTGAAGATGGATGGGGAGCCGGTCAACCGCTTCTCGGACATTGCCTCGAACGACCACACCTCCCCGCAGGGTGGCGGACCGCCGATGATCCGCGCGGGCAGGCCGGGAACGAAGGCTAACGCCGGCATAGAATGCATGGTCGGCAGCTACGACGACATCGCCGACAAGTGCAACGAGGCAGGCGGCGAGGCACATCACATCGTGCCCGACAAGGCCTATCGCACGGGGACAAGAGACCAGGCCGACGACCCGAAGAAGCGCGTTGCCGGCGCGCCTACACTGGGCGAGGGTGTCTGCATCTGTCTATCGCCGAAGAACCACGACAAGATCCATGAAGCGGAACGCGAGGGCATGGACGCGATCGGCAAGGCGGGGGCAGTCGATGCTA
The DNA here is from genome assembly GCF_001651855.1 of Sinorhizobium americanum. Lineage (GTDB taxonomy): Bacteria > Pseudomonadota > Alphaproteobacteria > Rhizobiales > Rhizobiaceae > Sinorhizobium > Sinorhizobium americanum. The sequence continues at coordinate 35,021 of NZ_LNQC01000065.1, forward strand.
AGGGCAAGCCGCTCAAGGGCGAAGCGCTAAAGAAGAAAAAGGAGCAGCTGAAGAAATCCGGCGAGTGGGGCACGGGGACCTCGGAGGAGGTCCACGACGTGGCCAAGTCCACGCTCGACGAGCTCGATCTCTCGCCGGAATGCATCCGCAAGGCAAAGCGGGCTGTCACCAAGCAATCCAAGACGCTCGACGGCGACCAGACGCTGCGGACGTCAAACGCGCTACCCAGCCGGGCCGCCAAAGGCCGCATGATGAATCGCTAGGGCATTTTGCAGGGGGGTAGAATCACCTGACGTCGCACAAATGCGGCAAAAACAAATAGGTAGAGCGGTGGCGCGAACGCATGTGAGCGCATTGCGCTCTGGGAAGGAGCGAAGCTGATGATCAGGATATGGGCGGGGCACGCAGTGTCGCGACAGCAGTTCGCGATCTCGATTGGCGAGCTAAGAGACGAAGACCCTCAGAGCATCGTCCTCATGTACAACGAAGGCCACGAGATCTTGTGGGGTTATGCGGAATTACCGCGTACGATCAAGTCGATCACCTCCATCGTCGACCCTGGCGACGGCAAGCCGGTCTTCGTTCCGATGAGCAATGAGGGAGACGTATACTTCCTGATCGGCGACATCCCGGTCGAAAAGATAGAGGGCGCCGGCGTGCTAAGCGATGACGCTGAAGGCTATGGAGCAATGTCGCGGATCGCGAGCGACAATGGCCGGCTCTATGCCTGCGGTTACGGTTCGCAGCTTTATGAGCGCCGGCAGCAGGACGACTGGGTGCGCTTGTGCGATTCCGATATGCCGGGGGTTGAGGATTGCGCCTTCTTCGGAATGGCGATCCGCCCTGGCAGCGGTCCTCTGGCGCTTTGCGGCCAGAAGCGGGTCCAGTACAACGATCCTACGGCGGAGCAACAGGCGCAGATCGACCGCGCACGCAGGAGCGGCGATCCGGATGGCGCCGATGCTCTCCAACAACGGTTCCGGACGATCCGCGTGCCGCCGTCAGCGGCGCTATACCTTCGCGATGGTGGGTGGACGGAAGCCCCGACGGACGCTCGCGGCGGCCTGAACGACTGTATCGTCATGCCCGGCGGTGACATCGTTGCGGTGGGTGACCACGGCATCATCGTGCGCGCAAGCGGTCTCAACGCAACGGAGGACCTCTCCTCCACCGGCCTGACCGACGATTTCTATACCATCAGCCCGTGGCAGGGCGAAATCGCGATCCTGAGCGAGGCGGGAATTCATGTCTTCGACACGGCGTTCGCCTACAGGCGGTCGATAGAGCTGCCCGCCGATCTTACAACGCCGAACCGCATGGAGGTAGTCGGACGCGATATCATCCTCTTCGACTATGGCGGCGTCGCTGTCTTCAAGGAGGATCGTTGGGAGCGCATACCGATTCCCGACGACATGTGGGCCCTCGCCAGCGAATAGCGCTGTCCTCAGCGTTGCAAAACCCCGTTTACCCTGAGATATTCCCTGACTTTCTCCAGGTCCAATTGCCTGATCGGGATAGGCTGTGCTGCCTTGAGCATTCGGATCACGAACAACTCGCCGGCCTCCGGGTATTCGGCGTAGCGCTCGCTGGCAATTTCCAGCCCGGCCTTTCCCGCCACGCGCAGACCGTCGAGATGCGCTTCCAATCGCTCGATCAACCGGTCGAGCCGCTCCTCGTCCATGTCGGGATTCTCATACGGATGCAGCAGATGCCAGTCGTAGACCGTCCACAGGAATGCGGCCATTTCGGCATGCTGCCGGACAATTTCGCGAAGGATGGGTACGGCGGCCATCAGTTGAGGTTCACCGATCCGCCACGAATGCGGTTTGCGGCGCTAGCGTGGCTGGTCACATAGGTGCCGCGGATGGTGATATGGCCGTCTTTTTCCATGATGATTGTCGCCTTGCCGCAGCGAAGCTCGATGCGCTCGTCGCCGGTGATGCGCACGCGCTCGCCGTCCCGAACGACATTCGGCGTCGAAGTCTTGCGCGCCGGTTCGACGATCCGGCCAACAACGAGCGGCCGTGCCGGGTCTCCGCCCTCGAAGAGCAGCGCGACTTCGGCTCCGATCGTCACGGACGTCAGGTCGGCAAGGCTGCGCGCAGGCAGTGCGGTTTCGCGGGGATTGCCAGGAAAGACTACCAGCGGTGCGCCTGCCTCAAAGCCCAGCAAAATCCCGATCACCACGCCTTCAATACGTTCCCGAGTGTCGGACATCTATGATTGCCCCCTAGTTCTGATTGATCTTGCTGCCCTTCCAAGTGACCTCGCCCGAAGCCTTGCCGACAAACTTGCCATTTGCGTTGACCGAAACATCCTTGCCTTCGATCGTAATCGTGCCGTCCTTTTTCATTACGATCATTGCCGAGCCAGTCTTGATGGTGATTGCTTCGCCTGCCTCGATCACCAGCTTCTTCCCGACGTTCACACCACCATCCTGGCCAATTTCGACCAGGCTGCTCTTGGCAACCTTCACCGATCTCGCTCCGCCGATCTGCGTTGAATCGTCCGCAGCGATTCTCGCGCTGCGGCCCTTGCCGATCTCGCTCATCTGTCCGCCGCCGATCTGGACGCTCTGGTCGCTGCCAATTTCCCAGCTGTCAGACGCACCGATGTCATGGCTTTGGCTGCTGCCCACACTCACCGACCGCGTCGCGCCGATGGTGTTCATCTGTGCCGTCCCGACCGACCTGGTTTCCGTCGCACCGACCGAGTCGACGCGAGACGCCCCCACTGTCACCGTCTGGACGATGCCGATGGTCTGGGTGTGGTTGGAGCCGATCGTCTCGGTGGAATTCGAGCCGATGCTGATCGTTTCATCAACGCCCACGGTGAGCGAGCGATTGAGCCCGACCGTCTCGGTATCGTTGGAGCCGATATTGACCGTGCGGTCCACGCCCACCTTGGTCGTCTTGTTGTTGCCGACATCCTCGTCGAGGTTCACGCCAACAGAATGCTTGGCATTGTTATCAATGCGGTCCGATTGGTCGTGCTGGACCAGCTTGCTGCGGTCATTCTTGATCAGCAGGTTGTTGTCCTTCTGCGCCTGAAAATAGACTTCCTCCGATCCCGCCTTGTCCTCAAAGCGCAATTCGTTCCAGCCTCCTCCGCCGGGTGAGGAATTCGTCTTCAGCCCCGATTGAGTGGCATTTCCCGGAAGCTCGTAGGGAGGCATTTCCTTCCCGTTATAAACCCTGCCGGTGATGATCGGCCGGTCGGGGTCACCTTCAAGGAAGTCGATGATCACCTCCTGGCCGATGCGTGGGATCTGAATGAACCCCCAGCCCGCGCCTGCCCAAGTCTGCGAGACCCGCACGAAGCAGGAACTGTTCTGGTCTTTCTTGCCAAGTCGGTCCCAGTGGAACTGCACCTTCACGCGAGCGTATTTGTCCGTGAAGATTTCCTCGCCCTTCGGGCCGACGACTGTCGCTGTCTGCGGGCCACGCATGATCGGCCGAGGCGTGATGCGCGGCGGCCGGTAAGTCAGCGACGTGGGCGCGACCTTCAGGCTGGCGCGGAAGGTCTCCTCTTCCGCATAGGCGGCGGGCCGGTAGCCTGGGTCAAAAAGGCGGTACTCGGCGCGAAGCACGAGATATTCCGCGTTTTGATCCTTGCGAGGGAAGTCTTCGAGCTTGAACGTGCATCCCGAAGCGAGCCCGCGCACAGTGCCGGCGGCTGCGATCCGCCTGTGCGCAGCCTGGATTTCCTCGCGCCTTACGACGGCAACGGAATCGCCGCGACCGACGGTCAGGTGCGCGCCGGGATGACGGTAGTACTCTCCCTGTGATTCCGAATGACTGAAGGGCTGCGCCGATTGCGCCATCAGATCGGCGGCGGGCTTAGTGAAATCGTAGTCCGTGTGGGCATAGATACCCGGGTGGACGGAGGTTGTCGCCACCCATTCGGTGATATATTCCAGGTCCCGTCGCACCGGTTCGCCTTCCGCGCGGAACTTGACCGTCGCATAACCGGGCGCAGGCTTCAGCTTGTTCATGGCATCGGCAAGGATAAGGGTGTGTTCGCCGTCGCCATACTCGAAGAAATACATGATGCCTTCGTGCTCGAGCAGGCGTTGCACGAAGTCCAGGTCGTTTTCATCATACTGAACACAGTATTCCCGCGCCTCGTAGGAACCCTGCAACCGTTTTTCGAACTTGGCCGGCTTGTATTTAGAGAAGATCTCCTCGGCGATTTCCGGAACACTCATGTTCTGGAAGATACGACAATCGGTTGTGTTACCCAACAGCCAGAGCCACGGCCGCACCTCGGCTTCGTAGTATGCGAATCCTTCTTGTATGCGGATCAGGCGAAAATCCGTAATGAGCCCGCTGAACCAGCGTTTGGGATCCTGAGACTCACCCTCCACCGAGATTGGCTTTCCGAGGAGCTTTAGTGGGTCGACGTTCTCGTCGGAACTGACAAATCCCACGGTGAATGCAAAGCAGCGGCTGATTTCGTCATGGCCGATGAGATGCGTGAAGGTCAGCGTCCCGGGGTCTAGTGGCGTCCGGACGATTGTCTTGCGGTCTTCGGCCATGCGGAGAGTGCCCCCTGTCTCGTGACGCCGGCAGTCTTCGACAATCAACCTACCATAAAGACCAGTCGCCTCGAAAGACGCATGTCCTTGCACCGCTCTATACTCCCAGTTTGAAGTATCGACCTCGAATCTTCCACTCAAAAATTGCAGGTGGAGTCATTTCTGTTCGACTTGGTTACTCTCTAGGACAGAGCCTGAGCGGCGAAACCTGGCTGATTCACGCTGGCGCACCGAGATCCGGCCAGAAAATGAGCGGGGAACAACCTTTCACATTTGCAAACGACCCTGTTTTTTCCCGGCTGCGGAACTGCAAAATTTGCACTACTATGGCTATGCAAATATTCTCGCTAAGCAATCGAACGAAGCAGCAATTAGGCTGACGGCGCCAATGGCACAGAATATTTCTTCCTTTCGGCTGAAATGGACTTTCCTGCTTCCACTGGTGGCGCTTCTCTTAGCGGCGTTCTCATCGATGGCCTACGCGGAACGGCGAGCGGCTATCGTGGTTGGAAACGGCGAATACGAGTTTGCGCCTCTGGCAAATCCGAAAAACGACTCGAAGCTGATCGCCGCGACGCTGACGGAGCTTGGCTTCGATGTCCTACTTTTCTACGACGTCAAAAAAGCAGTCGTCGATGACCTCGAAAATGCAATCCGCACCCATCTTCTCGGCGCCGATATGGCTATCCTCTACTATGCGGGCCATGCGTTGCAGCACGAAGGGCGAAACCTGCTGCTGCCCGTCGATGTAAGAACGGGATCGCCGAAGGAGGTCATTGATGACGCCATCGCGCTCAATTCACTCATTGACATCGTGAAGGACGATCCGGTTGGCGTCAAACTGATCATCCTTGACGCCTGCCGCAACAATCCCCTCACCTCCCAAAAGGGACTGGAGGAGGGTCTGGCGAATATCGAGGCCGGCGCAGGCCAGGTTCTCATCGCCTTTGCCACAGGCGCCGGCGAAGTGGCTTATGACGGTACAGGCGTGAACAGCCCCTATTCTTCGGCGCTTGCGAATGCGCTTCAGCAGCCCGGACTCGACGTTTATGACACATTCAGAACAGTGCGCGGAGATGTGCGGCTCGCTACCAACGGATCGCAGATACCGTGGATCACTGGCTCGATTGAGACAAGGTTCGTCTTTCGCCCGGGCGACATCAAATCGGCACCGGAGGGCTCGGCTCGTAACGGGGAACTGACGCTCGATCGGGTGCTCTGGCACTTCATTCAGGACAGTCCCGACCCGACGGATTTCGAACGCTTCGTAAAGGCATTTCCAAAGAGCCAGCTTGCGGCGGAAGCGCTTGAACGAAGCAAACTCCAGATTGCTGCCTTGCATGAGCGTGGGCTATTTGTCACTGGCGCACTTGCTGCCACACCGATTTCCACCGAGGCGCCCTTGAGTGCGAAGACTGCAGCCGCTGGTGAGGAGTTTGTTTTTCAGCAAGCCGGCGAACGCGCCGTAAGTGAGACTTTTCGTGTCTGGCCGCGCGAAATGCCAGCCACGCAAAGCGGAATGAAAACGCTTGTCACGGATTGCGACCTCTACGCAGCCGATCCAAACGACCCGCAACGCGTTGTACCTGGTGTCACAAACGGGCTCGTCAATGTCCGCGATGGGCTGCGAGCCTGTGGTTTCGCGCTTGCTGCAAATCCCACAAATCCGCGCCTGCAGTACCAGTTTGGCCGGGTTCTGGAAATAGCCCGGCGCTATGAATGGGCCGAACACTTTTACGAGCTCGCCAGCGAACAACAATACAGCGCCGCACTCGTCAACCTCGGATATATGGCGCGCGTCGGGATGGGTCGTGAGGTGGATTTCAAGCGTGCCTTCGATCTGTACATGAAGGCGGCGTCTCTCGGAAATCTCAGGGCAAGGACGAATGTCGGATCAGCTTACATACGTGGCCAAGGAGTGCCGAAAATCCCCGAGGAAGGGATCCTCTGGTACAGGCTTGCAGCATCGAGTGGCTGGTCGAATGCAATCAACGCGCTGGGCGACAGCTTCCGCCGCGGCACGGGTGTGAAGAAGGATGATATCGAGGCGACAAAACTTTATTCTGCAGCCGCCGATGCCGGGCAGATCGACGCGATTAATAATCTCGGCCGTGCCTATGTCAGCGGCTTGGGCGTGCGAAAGGACGTCAAACGAGGACTGGATCTGATGCTCCGTGCGACGGAGATGGGCAACCAGTATGCGCCACTCTACGCAGGGCGCCTTCTCCTGAAGGGAGATGGCAAGGTGCCCCGCGATGCCAATCGCGCACTTTCGTTGTTTGAATTGTCAGCGCGCCGGGGCTTTGAGGACGCCTATCTCGAGCTCGCCAAAGGTTACGCGGAAGGTTCCTTTGCGCGTGGAAAGCCGGACATGCGGCGCGCATATTTCAATGCAACGCTGGCAACCCGCTTCAAGGTCGAAGGGGCGGATAAAACGAGGACAGCAGTTGGCGAGAAACTCGATGCCGCCGCACGAAAAGCGGTCGAGGAAGAGGTTGAACTATTTGTTCAGCAGAACGGGCTTTGAAATTGTATTTGTTATGACGTGGGTTTAGGAAGCACAGGAGTGGCAGTGCGCTGGATTATCGACAGAGCCGGCTCGTACTTTTCGTTGAGCAGGCCCAACAGAATTGTGAGCGCCAACGATTCTGTTGAGGAAGAGAGGAGCCTGAATTATCTCTTCCAGGACCCCACGCTCGAGGCAAATCCCAGAAGCTTGATCTCCGTCTTGGGCACAATGCCCGCCAATCTTGTCGAGATTCTTGACACGACGGTAAAAGCTTGCAGAGGCAACACCGAATTTCCAATTGTGGTACTGTCAGAATTGCGGGTGGATTTGATTGCTGCCCGTTCCGCTCCGTTGGAATTCCTTCCCACGCATCGGCACCTACCATCAGTGCCACCGGAAAACTATGGCCGATATATTCGCCAGCGCTGGGCACTGATCCTGGCGAAATGGGACATTTCCAACGAAATTGCACTGTCGTCGAGCATCGATGAGTTTCTTACCGATCAGATCGGCGAAAACATCGTCCAACAGCTCACGTGCGAGCAATCGAGGCATGCAAAGGGCGGTCAGCGCGAATACTAAAAACAAGCTGCTCGATCAACTTCGCGGCGATGGCAGCACCATTGACGAAACTCAAGCGCGCTGACCGCCGCCGGACCTCGGCCCGAAAGTTATCGGAAAGCGCCACGTCGAGGATTGTCTCTACGCGGTTCAACTCGGAGTATCGCAGACATAGGCCTAATCCCGCCGACTGGGCATAAACAGCGCGAAGATGCTGATCGTCCATTTCCGGCGCTTCATTAGGCACGAAAATCGAGGGGATTCCCCCAAAGACGCTTTCATGGAAGCTGTTGTATCCAGCGTTGGTCACCAGAAGATCGATCGCACTGAAACAGTCAGTCAGGGGATAAAGGCTTCTGCGTGGAACCACCGATCCACCATCGTCGGAAGGCCTGGCAAGGGGATTGAGGATCTGGACCGTTTGGATATCCCGTCTTGCCAATCGGGCGAGAAGGAGTTCGGGCAGGCCTGCAAAGTCGAAATTGCGCTGTGAGCCCAATTGTACTGCGACAGTGAAGCGGTCTGAATTGACGCCTAGTTTGGCGGCAGCTTCGCTCCGAGGCAAGCCCGCGCCCGGCTCCAAAAGAAGCAAAGGCGGAACGGTAACCGCACCAGGCAAATCGCGGGTCGGCCCGTGGTCCTCGTCATGGGCAAATTCGCCTGGCTCTATGACCATGTCGAACACGTCCTGGGAGTCCGGACTGAACTCATGATCAACGCGCCACAAGGCCCTACGTATCCAGATCCAGGACACATCACGACGGCTCTCAGCGACGGCAATTAATCCTGGAAATGGCCTATTGCCATCAAACACCACAGCTGAAACATCAAAGGCCTCCACGGCGCTCAGCAACTCTTGCGCGTACGCCCTGTTCCAGCTTTCGTCCGTAACCCCCATCGCGAGGCCGCAGGGGATATAGTCTACCGCGTGACCTCGCGCAAAGACCAGGGCGGCTCCGGCCGATCTCGTAAAGAAGATAGGATCCACGTCATCAGACAAACGCTCAGCGATAGCCATCAGACGCGTGATGTGTCCTAGCCCGACCCCGTTTGTGGCCACGAAAAGAACCCGTCGCCTCGGACCTATCCGCCGGGGGGGTAAACGGACCGGTCTGTCTTCTGCAGTATTTCTCTCTGAGTAAGGACTGCCCATAGCTTGACTGCGTTTCAGGACCGGAGCCGTTGGCAGTTCCAGATCATCGTAAAGGCGTGCCATCCTTTGCGGATACTGATCGATCGCAAATTTTCTCCGGACGAGTTCTCGCGCGGCATTTGATTGTTGGACATAAGCTGAAGGCGAACCGATGAATCGCTCGATGACGTTTCCCGTTTCCGCAACATTGCAATAGGCGGCGCCATCTTCGAAAAGGCTCTCAAATGAGGGATCAAGCACTGTCACCAGACCGCTGGCCATTGCTTCCGCGACACAAATGCCAAACGCCTCCACCCAATGCCTGCTGTGAAAATAGACGTAAAAATCCAGGCGCCTGAGAAAGTCGGGCACATCGTTTTCTGAGAAAGCAAGAATTTCCCAGTTCGAGCCTATCCAGTTCCGAAGCGCGTCGGGAACACCGCCCAGGACTTTAATGCTGAAATCATCCCGTTCCGGATAGGCTGCCCGCAAGTCATCCACACAATCAGGCCATTTCAGAGGGTTCTCCCTCGTGTGCCGTCCCAAATTAACGCGGTCTTTTGGAGCATCTCTCTGATGTTGGGGCCATTCGGCGAGGTCGACCATGTTCCATAAATCGTGCCGCAGAAGTGTGGGCCCTCTCGTGCCGAGTCCTTCGAACTGAGATCTGACTTTCGGACCGACAGGAGCAAAGGTGACCGGAACGCCGAAGAGGCGATCCAAAACACGCTCCACAACTGCGAGCTCATATTGCTGAATACGTTGACCGTCGAAAAGCGGATGATGAACCACACACACGACACGGCGAGGCCGTAAACGTACCGGCGAACGCGGCATTCGTTCAAAGACGGCAGGATGATGCGCCAGAAGAATGTCGCAGGTCGCCTCTTCCGATCCGGTCAGCCAAACAGTATTCGACTGGTCGATCACGGCCGCCAAGCGATTTTCGAAGACGCCAACGGGAGACTGCTGATGTCCTAGAAATGGCAGCAAACCACAGCTCAACCCCCAAAGTTTCGCTGCCTTTAATTCGGCTCTTAATGCGCTCGACGTCCCGCCATGAAATCGTGGGTCAGCAGCATGAACAACATCAAAGTGCATCAGCCAACCTAGAGGATGTTTCCAACTCCGAGAAAATCATGCGTCCCCCGTTTGCCGCTCGCAGCTCTCACGGAATTCGCAACCCGTGAGAACATCTTTGCCCAAGAGCTAGTAAGCTGTTCGTCCGGACCAGGCTCGCCGATACTTAACCGGCAAATTTCGTACGGCGACAGGTTGCTTTTGAACCGTTGTCTTCATCCTGCTCACGGCCGAGCCCGCGTAGCAACTGCGAGGATACCTCGCGAGGAAAGCCCTGTATGATTCGCGTGTATTGAGCCTTTGTGCACGGCTCCAGTCCGCAGATTCGGCGGCACTCGGAGGGGTGTTCTGACAGTTGCTTGCCTCGGGGGTCGGAGGTGCAGGAAACCGGAAGGATGGCACGCACGCCGTCAAAAAGACCGACAGGAGGACGGAAACACGTTTCAACAACACGAGACGTCTCCTTCCGATAATAGTAAATCTTACAGGTGCTAAAACTTGAAGATCGATAGTATAGAAAATGCATTCGGATAACAAGCGCCAAATCGTAAGTAATGCCACGATAGACGTCCTTACGTTGGCTGAGCATAGCGCAGATCAACCCCAGCTCGCTCCCTGACTCCGGCAAGGTTATCCCGCTCCGGGTATAAAGCGTCGCAATTCGAATTGTAGCAGTAAAGAATTCACCGGAAGTTCATGTTCCCACTCCACGTTCTGGACGCGATCGCTACGATTTATGCCTTGGAGTCCCGTTGGCGGCATTTTGCAGCTCATATCGTGCCACCCCAGAGTGCTGAAACGTCACACGCAAGTGTTGCTGGCCAACATAACTCGACTCTGCCGCCTAGCATATTGTGGCGAGCTCAATATCGAAGTGCGTTGCGAACCCCACGACGTGGTCTGGTACGGGCATACGAGAATCGCCGAAGCAGACCCCAGCCCGTGATCGTTGAAGAGACTAAGCGCGTTTAGGAATGGCGCGGAAATCTTTGTGATGAAGGCAGGCCTCCGACGGCGATTTCGATCTACACTGAGGTCCCAGCGCGGCTGGCAACTACTGGGCGAGCCGAACTCTTCGAAGCACGTTTCAGCCACGACGCGGAGCTCGAGCTCGAAGTTCCCGACGATACATTATGCGATCTTCGTGGCCCAGAGGGTGAACATGACAGCAACAAGGCTTGCAAGGCTCGTGGAAGCACAATCCTGTCCGGCGCGTAAGGCGCGTCCACGCTTTAGCTCTGCAAACGACAGCATTGCCCTTCCATTACAGCCGCACGAGCGACCTGGGCAGATTACCAAAAGCTGACACGGCCGTTGACGATATAGGTGCCTGAAATTCAGATCACGGATCACGCTACGGTTAGCCCACGTGAGGGCCGATATTGGTCAGATCTTCACGTTCACTATCCTCAGGCGACGTGGACCTTGGTCATGGCTTGAACATGGGCTCCTACCAGGCCAGTGAAGGCGGCGCCGGTGATAATCAACTGAGCGCCTTTGAATGCCTCGTCCTTAAGCAGATCGATGAAGGGCTGGACAATGAAATTCTCCTTGTCCCCGATGGACTCGCCGGAAAATTCGCCAGGTACGTCGATGATCGCCACTCCCGGATAGTGGGTCTGGGGACGCGGGCTGAGCGAAAGGAGGCCATAATTGTAGGCCATCAGGAAATAAAGGCTGTCGGTCCCACCTAGGGCGCCCTGCCACTTCTTTCGACCGATCCGGAAGGAGACGCCGGTTCGCGTCAGATCGACCTCGACCCGGCTATGTTTCCAAGTATGCTTCCGTTCACGATTCAGGGCCTCCAGATAAGCGTTCATGCCGTCCTCGAGCCACTGCGCAGCACCGTCGAAGTCGATTGCCCTGAAGGACTCGTCGACCCGTTCCGCAAGTGGCTCGATCTTGTCCTCTAGAGCCTTGACTTGGGAGGTTAGCGTCTTGCCTAGCTCTAGGGCAGCTGTCACGCGACCCATCTGCTTAGCGCGCTCCGCGGCTTGGCCGAGCTTGACGTCAATCGCGCTGACATCGGCCTGAGCGAGGGCGGCGACGGCTTGGCGTGCCGGGCCGAGCTCGACTTCGATCGCGCGCAAGGCCTCCTCAGTCGATCGCTTCTCCGACACCTGCTTTTCGACCTCGCGACGCAGGGCGTCCAGAAGATCATCTGCCTCCTTGAGTTCAGCCTTCAATCGGTCCTGCTCAAACCGAAGCCGCACCGCCCCAAGGCCTTCGATGTCGGGTTCATCCGGCAGGTGCTGGTGACATACGAAGCAGTGATCTGGGGCGTGGGCGGTCTTGAGCGCCTGATCGCAGGCGGGGCAATGAGTGACGCGCAAATCCGACAGGATCTCACCGGCGTCTGCCGCACGAGCCATCCGGTCGATCTCGTCGGAGAGGTCCTTTCGATATCTGAGAACCTCCTTGAGGCGTTCGTTCGCCGCCTCTAGCCTCTGATTGACGGCGGTCAGTGCCTCAAGAGCTTGCGCCCGGGCAAGACTGAGTGTTTCGATCCGAGATCGCCGGTCGTAGGGAATTGCCTTCGCGCTGGCCTCTTCGAGGACGCGAACGCGCTCTTCTTGAAGTTTATCGATTGCATCGCGCAGTCGCCGCTGGGCTCCGAGAATAGTCATCTCGTTGACGCCAAGGCTGACGTCGTCGGTATCGAGCAGATCGATTGCGAGATCGTTCAATGTTTGACTGTACTGATCGCGCCTAGCCTTCAAATTCATAGCTTCAAGACGCAGTTTCACCAACGTACCATAGTCCTCGCTGTAGACGCGGTCGGCCAGTCCCAGGAAAGACAGCAGGCCAGCATGGAACTCAGCGTCAGGCTGCTGATCAACAAGGCCACCCCAGAACCGCTGCTGGCGGTGTATGTGGCGAAGCAGGCTTCTGAAACTCAGTTCGGGCCAAGTCTGGCCAGACATGGGATTTCCCTTGGGAAAGTTCACCACAGGGATGCCGAGCTTGCTCATCAGCCAATGCTGGAAATCCCGAGCGAGCAAACCCTCGTCACCGACGAAGATCTTTCCCTTGGCGCCCGGTTCATTCCAGCGACGTTCGATGCGGAAGCTGTCTTCGCCTATCTGCAACCAAGCCCCGGCTGCATCGTACTTTTCAGCCAAGCCTTCCGAATCAGCGGATTCATAGGGATTAGAACCCGCATCACCGAAAAGGAAGTCCAGCGTTTGAAGCCATTTGGTCTTGCCCGTGTTGGGAGGTCCCACAAAAAGTTGACCCCCGGATGAAAAATTAGGGTCTCGACATTGCCGGTCGCCAAGCGTCGATCAAGGGAAGTGATGGAGAGGTAAGGGCGGCTCATGGAGTAATAACCTGACCAAGGGTGCGCTTGCCGACTTCCTGGTCGAAAAGGCGATAGATGAGATCCTTTAGGAAAGTGCCGGACTTGGAGCCGAACGCCTTCTTTACCTCCCGTTGGCGGGCAACGAGATCCTGGAAGGAGGGTTTTGCAGCGAGCGCCTTTGCCCTTTCCTTGCCCATAGGTGACAAGGCAATTTGGTAGGACTGCTTGTGCTTTGTGACAGCTATCAGCTGCTTTGCCTCAAGCACGCCGAGCACCTGATAGTACCGCTTGTCCCAAGGCCCATAGTGATGGCGAACCATGGAGGATTCCACGGCGTCGACTGTGGGAGCCGAAGTTGCGGTAGTGTTATCGATTGCTGCGCGAGCGGCTTCGAAAAAGTCCGGATACCTGGTGAAGAAGTCGAGCTTGGCCATCTTCGTGAGGCCGTCAATACGCCCCGAGGTTCCGCAGATGTGCATGAGGAGCAACAATCTTGCGGCATGAAATTCCAAGATATCGTCAGCCGCGAGCGGAAGGCTCGCAGGCCGGGCTCCCAGACGAACCAGCGACTTCACGAAACGCTCCTGTCGAAACGCAGCAAACACCGATCCGCAATGTCGTAGAGGCATCCTTTCAGGAATGCCGCATGGTCTTTAGTCCCGTTGGCTCGCGCCGCGTTAATTTTGTTCATCTCCGTCAAACAACGAGCATGGAACTGTGGGCCATTTAGATCTAGTAGCCCAGCAGCTAGATCTGCGCTCAGCGATTGAGTGGTAGATTTCACCTGCTCTTGCAACGCCTCTGAGAGATCGGGCTCCATATAGGTGGCGGTTCGAACCTTGGCTGCGTAGCTCAGTCGCAGTTCGACAGCCATGGCGATGAGCTCTTGAGGAAGTCTGGCGCCTCTCATCTTTTCGACAAGAGTTCCACCTGAAGCGGCATCTGCTGCATGTGCCAACCTTGCTAGACTTTGCCGCCACCAAGCAATCGCGTCCACGCGTGCAACAATTTTTTTTGACTTATCCGGTATCCATTTAGCATCGCCGGCCGCTTTGACCCAGCCTCGTAACTCTGTGAGAAGTACCTCGATCTGCTCCAGCAAAAGTGGTTGCCCTGCCTCTTCCGCGAGAGTGAAAAGGCGAAGCCTGTTGGCCTTCTTTACAGTATTCAAGTCATGGCGAACGTCCCAGAAACAACTCTCCAACCAGTAGCCGCAGTCATTTTCCTTAGCGGATCTTAGTCCTGGGAACTTGTCGTTCAGGGCCTTTTCCAAGGCCTTCATGGCATCGCATTTTGGATCTCGTCCTTCCAACCCGAAGGTATATGTAAGTGGCGCAAGATCGGACACGACCGGGCGGAGGGTCACAAGGCGAAAGGTAGCGATCTCTTCGTGTTCATCGCGCGCAAGGGAAGTCTCGAAGATCGACGTCCCCGCGGCATCCTTCTTCTTTCGTTGGCATATATCGGCAACAGACCAGAGCTTGTCGGGTTCACTGGCCTTCACCTGCACGAACTCGGCGGTTGCCTCAGCCCGGTCACCACCCTTGGAACGCACGAGAACAAGATCATCATGGGTTTCAAAGTGAATTTTGACCAAACCCGCATCCGCGATCATGTCGAGCATAAATCCGACAGCAATCTCGTCCTGATAGGAAAAACCCTGCCTTGCGATCGGTCCGCCTTGCTCTTTCGGCGAAACGTTGTCGATGGACGGCCAAATCTTCGGCACCAGGGCAATTGAATCGGCCTCAGACAAGGCACGTCCAATAATCACGAAAATCCTGCACAGCGCCCCCCAAGCTCTGCATTTCTATGGCTCAGAATACTCACCATGTGTCACGCTTTACAAGGGGTGATTGCACAACGCTGAAAATCACCTTGCGTTTGAGCGTTGGCTCACTAAACTTCATGACCAATCAGGACCAAAAACTGGTCATGGCGGCGGGCCAGATTCCGCTAACTGCCCCAATTGAGACGCTCGGATTCATACCGACCAAGACCGTTCCCGCTTCTAGGGCGTTCCGGTCAAAGGCGGCAACGCGAACTCTCCATCCGCCTGAGACAACTGGAAGCCGGCAAAATGCCGCTCAGTTCGGATGTCTCCGATCCTTCGCCTTGAGGGGAATCGAACCGCCGACTGTTCGATTTGCGACTACTCACCGCCAAGTTTTCAGACCACGCCTACTCGCCATGTGATCAAGCGCCAAGGGATGGCTGCCCGGATGGGTGAAGAGCCGACAGGGCTTCATCTATGCCGACAGACCGGTCTGCAGGGCGCCCACCTGACTTCTACTTTGAGACCAACGCATGCGGTCAAGCCTGAATTGACAAATTTGGCGCCCCGTAAAGTTGGAGTCGCACGAACTTTAACATTATGCCATAATGTCAAACATGAGTGGACAATCAGAGACAAAGCTAAAGCACCTCCTCCAGCAAGTCCCCCCTGGTTTCCTGGTGGATTCGGGGTGGATGGCTCGCCATGCCATCTCGCGGCAGTCCGTCTCGGGCTATGTCAAACAGGGCTGGCTCGAGCCGGTCATGTCGGGCGTGTACCGCCGCCCGTTTTCCTCGGACCCCAATCCAGAAGCCGTCGGAGGCTGGAAAATTCCCCTGCTCTCGGCCGTCTGGCTCATGCGGCATAAATTTCATGTCGGAGGAGCAAGTTCCCTCTCCTTGCGAGGACATGCTCATTACCTGTCGTTCGGCGGCGAATTCGCCCTCTATCTCTACGGATCCGATATCCCGGCATGGCTATCGAAGCTGCGGACGGACGCCGACGTGAAGACCAGGAGCAACGTCCTGTTCGGCGAAGGAGCGATCGGCGTCGAAAACGCGGATTTCGACCTTTCCAACGACGAGGATCCGGAGCTGGCACAAAGCCCATGGCGCTGGCCGATGCCGATGTCCTCACCCGAACGCGCGATCCTCGAAATGCTCGACGAGGTCCCAAAAGGAGAAAGCTTCCACAAGGTGGACGTGGCGTTCGAGAGCCTCGCCAATCTGCGCCCGAAACTGCTGACGACGCTCCTCACCCTATGCCGAAGCGTCAAAACCAAGCGCCTCTTCTTCGTGTTTGCCGACAAGCACAATCATGCCTGGCGCCGGCACATCGACATCTCCTCCGTCGATCTCGGCAAGGGTGACCGGGCGCTGACGCCGGGCGGCCGGCTGCACCCTATCTACCGCATCACAGTCCCGGCCGACTTGATGCCAAAGGAGACCCCGAATGGCCCGTGAACAATACATGCGCCAGGTCGACCTCCTGGTGCGGACCCTTCCTTTCATCGCCCGCCACGAGGCCTTCGCCCTGAAGGGCGGGACTGCGATCAACCTCTTCTATCGCGACATGCCGCGGCTCTCGGTCGATATCGATCTGACCTATCTGCCGATCGAGGACCGTGAAACGACGCTGAAAAACATCGACACGACACTGGAGCACATCCGTGAAGACTTGATCCGCAATCTGCGCGGTGTGAGCGTCCAGAGGATCGCCGGCGGCGGGAACAACGACACGCGCGTTCTCGTCCGGCAGGGAAATCAAGATCGAGACGTCACCCGTTGCGCGAGGAACGGTCCATCCGGCGGAACGCCGACGTGTGAGCGCGGCCGTCGAGGACGCATACGGGTTCGCCGAAATGCAGGTCGTCTCGTTCGAGGACCTGTTCGGCGGAAAGCTGCACGCGGCGGTGGACCGGCAGCATCCGCGAGACCTGTTCGATGTGAAGCTGCTCTATGAAAACGAGGAGTTGACCGACGCCCTGTTCCGGACTTTCCTGATCTATGTCGCCAGCTCCGGGCGCCCGCCGCACGAGCTGGTCAGGCCTTCGCTCGCAGACCTCGACGAAGCCTTCGTGAAGGAGTTCGAGGGGATGACGATCGAGCCCGTCGGCCTCGACGATCTGAAAGCAGCGAGGACCCGGATGACGGCGGATATCCTCGCAAAGCTCGACGACAAGGCGATGCGCTTCCTGCTGTCACTCCACGATGGCAAACCAGATTTCAAGGCAATCGGCCTGCCCCAGGCGGCGGAGCTGCCCGCCGTCCGCTGGAAGCTGCTCAACCTCGAAAAGCTGAAGGCTCAGAATCCAGAGAAGCATGCTGAGCAGCGGCGTGAGATCGAGGAGATCGTGTCACAGCCTCGCAAGGATTCCGGAGGGGAAAAGATCTAACCTATGGGTACTTCGATTGAACTGACGGTGAGTGGCGTCTCCCTCGCCTATGCCAAGAACAACATGGGGCACGATTTCGGTTACCTGTTTCAGAGCCAGGATTTGGCGCGTCGGCCATGCGACGGCATAGACTACGACTACTATGCCGCTCATCCTGAGGAGGAAGGCGAACTTGCGGAGAGCGAGCTCTCCTTCGTGCGCCCGCTGTCGCGCGTCGTTCCGAGGTTGCAGATCCTTGGCCAGAGCTTGGCAACCGCGAAATCGGAGTACGAGGCTCTCGCGGCTGAGTCAGCCAGCATTTCCGAGATGGACGGAGAGAGGGCGGAATACCTGACTTTTGCGGAATTCTGTGCTCTCGCCAACCAGTTCCCACTGACGAGCCTTGCGCAGGGGTATGTGGAGTACGAGACCGACGACCGCGACATCGTTTCGCAAGGGCGCTTTGCCGACCATGCTGAGAGATTTGCCCGTGTTCCCTGGACCGAGAACTCCGACTCATATTGGTCCGAGGCAAGCTACCTGTCGGCGAAAGTCTGCATCCTCAGCGCTGCTTCGATGCTCTTGATCTTCGCCCAGGATCCGCGGAATGCGGAGGCAGAGGTGATGTGGCAGTTCGGCAATATCGTGAGTGCGGGTTATGTCGAGCGAGAGGCCTTTGTCGCTGGCGCGGATCGAGGGCAGACGATCCTGGTCGCGACCGAAGGGGCTTCAGATGCTCGTATCCTGCGCCGCGCTCTCGAGCTCCTTCGGCCTGACGTTGCAGATTTCTTCCGCTTTATCGACGGCGACGAACGGCACAATTTCTGGGGCACCGGCAACCTGGTCCGGTTTGCCGAGGGGCTGGTCCGGATCGACATCCAGAACCAGGTCCTGTTCCTTCTCGACAACGATGCGGAGGGGATCGATGCGTACCGGAAGCTCAAGGAGTTAAGGATGCCGGCAAACCTGCGCAGCATGGTATTGCCTGATGTCGAAGAACTGAGGAGCATTCCGGCTCTCGGCCCAGAGGGGCTCAGCAACTGCGATATCAACGGCCGCGCTGCGGCGATCGAATGCTACCTCGACCTAAACTTGCCCGACTATCCGCCGGCGCAGGTGATCTGGAGCAATTTCAAGCGAGATAGGATTGTGGCACGGCGCCTTGGAGCACAAGGAATCCTATGACCGCCATTTCATGAAGCAGGACACCGCCGCGCTGACATCTGGCAAATACGACCTGTCCAAGCTCAATCAGGTGTTAGAGGCGTTGGTCGCTGAGGCGTCGCTGTTGAGTACGGCAGCCTCCTAATGGGGCTCGAAGGAGCGAGCCATGAGCCGGTTCTCCTTCCGATAGGGCTCGGAACAAGATCTGGTTCCATTTTCGAGATCATCCGGACTCGAGCCGACTACCGCAAGGCAAGCGCCGCCAATGAGACAAAAACAGGGGTTGGCTTGGTAGTTGGATGAATATCTTCGCGATTGCGCGCTCGCACTTGCACGTTATGCTAGATACAATCGCGGCATCTCCGCGTGACCATGCAGCGGAAAGTATTGAGCGAATATAATGAACAACTTCATCACTCCGATAGGCTCAGCTAGCCTTGTGGACCCGCAGGCACAACGACTAGTCGATTTTCTCCGGGACGTTGGTCTTCCCTATGAAAATATAATGGCTGACCCATCGGAGCGATCGATTATCGCGAGCAACCTTCCTGGATATCTTCAGTCGCTTCCAGCAGAGGTCAAACGCGACGCGCGCTATCTTTCTAAGTTTGTGATAGGGGCAGGCTCGGGTCTGTTCGACTATGCGCTCAATGCTATTTGGAATGAAGTCGTTGTAGACCTCCGGAAGAAGGCTTCGCTCTACGGTCTCGATATTTTCTTCGATGCTGCCGTAGGCGGTAGCAAAACGCGAGAATTCTACAGAACCGAGGACGACCTGGCCGCCCTCAAGGATGCTGTGCTCCTCGATACATGCCGCAAGTTGGAACTGATCTCCGACACGACCTATAAGAAGCTCAAGCACATTCTGGATATGCGGAACGATATCGGCATATCTCACCCAAACAGCTACAACATCAACGCATTCGAGCTATTGGGCTGGCTGCAAACCTGCGTACAGGACGTGCTACATGATCGTCCAACCGAAGCAGCACTCCAGGTGCAAGCCTTCATCACCAATCTGAAAGGACATTCTGCCCCGCTTGATCAAGCCGCGAGGCAGAACATCGAGCGGCGCTTTACAGAGCTGCCTAGCCACTTGTGTGGAAATTTGCTTCGGACGGTGTTTGGTATCTACGTCGCTCCTGACACCGATCAAGGTGTACGGAAGAACATAGCCGTCCTGGCTCCCGCGCTCTGGAATACGTGCCCGGACGAGCCGCGTTATCGGCTGGGAATCGTTCTTGAGGGCTACAACACCAATCTGTACAGGGACAAATATACCCTTGGAGAGCAATTCTTTGGCCTTGTCGGCGGTAATGCGTACCGTTCGGCGTCGGAGCGCCTCGTTATTGTCGACACGCTAATCGCGGAACTGTCGGATAAGCACAATGGTTGGGACAACTTCCATCACGAGGCGCCCGTAGCTGCTAATCTCTGGTCGTATGTCCCCGATCAGAGTTCTATTTTCGACAATCTGGCCGAACGCCTATTTAAGACCGTCCTGTTGTGCCGGATCGGAAGAGGCGTTTCCTACAACAACGGTGTCTCCCCCGGAGGTAGGCCATACTACGACAAGATTCTGAGCCTGGGCGGCGACAAGTTCGCCCCGCACATCATGGCAGCTTTCGGCCATTATGAGATTGCAGGTCAGTTGGGACGGGTAGTGTGCCGCACTCAAGCCAAACAGGCATTGGAAGCTGCTCGCACGAACGTCATCAATCAGCGCCTGATCGAGTGCCTAAGCTACCTCATCAACAACATAGAGGCGAACCCCAGCTGCGCGACCAGCACGGAGTTCAAACGCTTGTCTGCAGATTATATCCGCTGGAATTGAGAACGGGCATGAGGGATTTCGGCCGCCACGAGAACTCCTGGCGGCCGTGAAGGGTGCCGCACTCGGTGGATGGTTGAAGGGGGAGCAAGGATGGCACAGATCTCGCGAGGATCGGAATGGCATAGATGGGAGCCGCATATCCACGCTCCCGGCACGGTCCTCGAAAACCAATTCCCTGTCGATGGCTGGGTACAGTATCTGACGGCGTTAGAAGCCGTGACGCCGAAGCTCAGGGCGATCGGTATTACCGACTATTGCGTCACCCGATCTTACGAGCGCGCCAAGTCGTACAAGGAAGGCGGTCGACTGCCAGACTGCAATCTATTGTTTCCAAACATCGAGCTGCGGCTAAACACCGGCACAATAAAAGGAAACTTCGTCAACATCCACCTTCTGGTGTGCCCTGACGATCCGAACCACGTTGGCGAACTCAACCGCTTCCTTGCTCAACTTGTGTTTGGAGCATTCAACGACAAGTTTGCTTGCACGCCTTCCGACCTTATCCGACTCGGCCGACGTGCTGATCCATCCAAGACCGATGACGACGACGCGCTCCGACATGGCTGCACCCAGTTCAAGGTATCGCTCGACAACCTCATAGATGCCCACCGCGACATAGAATGGGCTGGGGAAAACATCCCTATTGCCGTGTCGGGAAATGCCGACGGAACATCCGGCGTCAAGGAAGCGGCAGACGCCACACTCCGCGAAGAGATCGAGAAGGCTGCTCACGCCATCTTTGCCAGCAGCCTAAAACAAAGGGACTTCTGGCTCGGCCATGGCAAGGCAACCGTCAATGAGCTTCGCGAGCGCTACGCTGGTTGCAAACCTTGCATCTGGGGATCGGATGCTCACGATCTCTCTCGAGTTGCGAACCCCGCGGAAGACCGATTCTGTTGGATCAAGGGCTTGCCAACTTTCGATGCCTTGAGGCAGGCCTGCCTCGATCCCGAACGTGCCTATGTAGCCCCTGAGCCCCCTCATGGGCCGCGCCATCCCAGATTATCGATGAGGTGACGATTTCCGAAGCGCCTTGGGCCAAGACACCCAAGCTGAAACTCAATCCGGGCCTGGTCGCGGTCATCGGCGCCCGTGGGTCCGGAAAAACCGCCCTCGCGGATATCATCGCAGCCGGTTGCGACTCGTATGAGCCATCGGAGGAGCGCCCATCCTTTCTCGGGCGGGCCGCCGAGCACCTCGCTGGCGCAAGTGTGATGCTGGAGTGGAGAAGTGGCGAACCCACGACTGCTTCGCTCGATTCGCCGGTGAACTGGTCCTCCGAGGCCTATCCGCGGGCACGCTACCTTTCGCAGCAGTTCGTTGAAACGCTCTGTTCGATCGAGGGCATGCCAACCCTCATCAAAGAGATCGAACGGGTTATCTTCGAGGCGCATCCTTCGATCGACCGCGACGGCGCGGTCAATTTCGAGGAATTGCTCGAGTTGCGGGCGCAGGAGTACTGCGACACCCGCAAGCGTGAGGAGGCAGCTCTGGCCTCGATTTCGGAGCAGATCGGCGCCGAGATCGAGAAGACACGGCAGATCGCTTCGCTGAAGTCGCAGATCGAGGAAAAGAAGAAGCTGGTCGCGCGATACCAGGGTGATCGCAAGAACCTTCTACCGAAGGGTCCGAACAAGACGGCTGAGCGGCTGCAAGAGATCGTTGTGGCTGCGGAAACGGTTCGTGGATACATCCGCTACTACGCCAACCAGCAAGTCGCCATCGTTGGCGTCAGGAACGAGGTCCAGGATCTCAGGCAGAATCGGGCTCCCGACGTGCTGCGGTCCATGCAGGAGCGTCACCAACGCTCCGGCCTCGAGGATGACGATTGGAAGCGTTTCCTCCTGACCTATTCGGGCGATGTCGATGAATCGGTGACGAAGAAGGCTACCGAGGCGCAGCGCGGAATGACGTCATGGCGGGGTACCCCGCCGACGGCGCCAGTCGATGACAGCGGGTCGTATCTCCGCGACACAGATAAACCGGCCAAGATGCCGCTCGCAGTCCTCGAGGCCGAAATTGATCGCCTCGAAAAGCTGGTCGCGGCGGACAAGGAGACCGCCAACAAGCTTTCGGCGGTGACGAAACGCATTGCCGAGGAAAACACGGCGCTCGATCTGCTGACCGAGAAGCTCAAGGACCACGAGGGGGCTCGTGAGAGAGCAGACGCGCTGGTTGCCGACCGCGAGCAAGGATATGTGCGGGTTTTCGAGGCAGTCGTTTCGGAGGAACGCATTCTCAACGAGCTTTACGCACCGCTGATGGAGCGCCTGCAGGTTGCAGGAGGCACCTTGGCGAAGTTGTCTTTCTCCGTGACACGCGTAGCGAACGTCCGGGCGTGGGCGACACGCGGTGAGAATGATTTGTTCGATCTGCGTGGTGGTCCCTTCAAGGGCATTGGCTCGCTCGAACGGGAAGCCAATGCGATGCTCGCAAACGCATGGACGACTGGGGACGCAGCGGCTGTATCCAAGGCGATGCAAGCCTTCCGCGACAAGCATCAGGAGGCTCTCCTCGACAAGGCGCCATTCCCGAGGTCCGACCAGGCGAACTATCGCCCGTGGTCGCTTCGCTTCGCGCAGTGGCTTTACAGCACCGACCATATCTCGATCGAGTATGGGATTCGCTATGATGGCATCGATATCCGGAAGCTTTCGCCCGGAACCCGAGGCATCGTACTCGTCCTGCTGTACTTGGCGCTCGACGATGCGGATGACCGGCCGCTCATTATTGATCAACCAGAGGAAAATCTCGACCCGAAATCGATCTACGATGAACTCGTGCCCTTATTCCTGGCAGCAAAGCGCAAGCGACAGGTGATTATGGTTACGCACAACGCGAACCTCGTCATCAACACCGACGCTGATCAGATCATCGTCGCTGAGGTGGGCGCACACACCGAGGGCCTGCCTCCAATCACCTATAGCGCTGGCGGCCTCGAAGAGGTCAGCGTTCGTAAGATCGCCTGCGACATTCTGGAGGGCGGAGAACTTGCTTTCAAGGACCGGGCTCGCCGCCTGCGGATAGCGCTCGCGCGCTAGTCGGCCCCAAGAGTTCGGCCTCGACCGCAGCTAGCGGGAAAATTGCCCGACAACGTTGTTGTCGTTCGCCGTCGCGTTCCGCCACAGAAGCTCATCCAGCCACTTGGCTGTTGCGAAGCGGTTGACCACAAACTGATAGCTGATCCAAAGGCCACCCCATTCAGGCAGCAAGTTCGTGTTGATGATCGAGGCGACAGGCGAATGCTCCAGCGAAAGGTCGGCGGGCCACTCGCCCGTCTCCTGATTTATCTCCTCGAGCCAGTCACGATGCTTCTCTGTCGCGAGTTTCGATACGATAAATTCTCCGCCTTGCATCAAGCCCACAACCTCGAAGATGCCCCGTCCGAAGTGCCGGTACATCGGGATGTCATCCTCCGGCCCGGAGCGGCCCACGACCAGGCCGCCCTGCCGTGCGTCGAGCATGCGCCCTTGTTCGAGTTCAATGAAGAACTCCTCGAAGGTCAGCCGGTGAGGTGCCGCTGACGAACAACCTGGACACGTTTCCGAGCTGAGGAGCACGGCGGCACCACACTTCTGACATTCCGTCTCCGATCCGATTTCAAGTCGAAACTCACCCATCTCGCCGCCCCCTGTCGATCGCTTATCCAGTCAGCTTCGCGTTGGACCAGGACGCGTGCTTGCCGTGAGGCGCGCAGCGAATGACTCTGACGCGGGGGCAAATTGCTCGGGGTCGTCGACCCAGAGTTTCGCAACTTGGATCAACTGTTCCGTCTGGTTGCCTGGAAACTGGTACTTCTTCACGATATCGCTCAAGAAGCGTTTGCTCGCCGGCTTGCGTCCATCCCCGCCGTCGACCGGATCAATGTCGACATAAAGTCGCTCCGCCCCCTTCTTCCCCTTAAGCATCTGTGCATGGTTTGTGTCGTCGTCGACCCAAGTGTGGATCCTGTAGCCTTTGTATTCAATTCTCATTCAAGACCTCATCTGGCGTATGGGATTTCTATAGCTGGTTAGATTGATTCGCTGTCCTCTTCATCCGCCCTATGTTTGTCACCGGGCAGAATATCCCCCGCAAGCAAAGCCACAACTGGTTACGCGCCATTGAATCGCCCTTGACCGTCTTAGCCAATCATTAACCATATGAATTAACGTCTTAAATTTTATAAACGGAAGCTAAATCGCCCAATCTTTCCGTCATCCGGACGCCTATTTCCGTGGCCCATCACTATCGATACGGATCAAGTATCGATAGTGATGCGTACACATCAGTTGTACGCACGTTGAAGCGGTGATAGGATGGGGTCACGCACCGAGTAGCGGAGATCGCCATGCCCCAGACCGTGTATAAGATCAGCGAAGCCCGCAGGAATTTTGCCGAGGTGCTCGAACGCGCCAACCACGGCGAGGAGATCATCATCATGCGCGGCAACGAAATCTACGCCCGCATCGGCCCGGCCGACAGCGGCAAGCGCCCCTTCGGGCTCTTGCGCCAGCGCGGCCTGCCGGACGACCTGTTCGACGCGGTGGACGCCGAACAGGCCGCGATCGAAGCCGGCGACTGGAATGACGCTGTCGGCATCTGGCAGGGCGGCGCCGGCGACCGCGAGACCTCCAAGTGAAGGTCCTGCTCGACAGCCACGCGGTCTACTGGTGGACAATCGGCAGTCATCGCCTCTCGGGGACGGCACGGCTGCTGATCGAGGACAAGGCAAACACCATCCTCGTCAGCGCCGTCTCCTTCTACGAGTTGGACAACAAGATGCGACTGAAAAAGCTCGATCTCAAGCCACAGGAACTGCGAGCCGCAGTATTGGACAGCGGTTTGCAGACCCTTGCCATCACCGATCTGCATGCCGAACTGGCCGCAAGTTTCGACTGGGATCACCGCGATCCGTGGGACCGTATTCTCGCCGCACAGGCGCGGCTGGAACATTGCGCCTTTGTTTCCGTCGACGGCGCCTTCGATGCGGTGCTGCATGAACGGGTATGGTAGCCATGCCGATGCAGATATTCGTCGATGTCGAGGAGGCCGCCGAACGGCTCGAAGAGTTGATCGCCTTGGCGTCTCGGCAGGACGAGGTGTATGTGTGCCGCGGCCGGTGGCCTATCGCTCGGCTGACCTCCTGGTCAGAGAAGAATGACGATTTCCCCTCGGAAGAAGTCGCGAAGACTCCTGCTGTTACAGGGCCCACCGCCTGCGGCAGCAAACTGATCGAGGGTGGAACGATCGACGAGGTGTGGAGCCTCGCCGCGCGAGGCAAGCCGAAGCAAGACCATAAAGTGACGTCGGCGCATGATGATCTCTTCGACGAAGACGGGCTGCCGCGATGACTCTCCTGCCATCAACAGCCGCCAGCCGCGCCGAAGAGCTCGACGCACTCGACGCCATCCTGCCCTTCGACCGGCGTGATCAGCTCGCAGGACTGCTGACCGACGACGACGTCGCGACGCTCAAGCATCTTGCCGGCGAAGGCATGGGCGAAAACACCCTGAGGGCACTTGCCTCCGACCTCGCCTATCTCGAAGCTTGGTGCCAGCTTTCGACCGGCTCTCCCCTCCCCTGGCCGGCGCCGGAATCGCTGCTGTTAAAATTCGTTGCCCACCATCTTTGGGATCCGCTCAAGCGCGGCGAGGATCCCGGCCACGGCATGCCGGCCGACGTCGAGGCTGGATTGCGTCTCGAGGGGCTGCTGAAGGCCAAGGGTCCGCACGCACCCGGCACGGTGCGGCGGCGGCTGACCTCCTGGTCGATCTTGACCCGCTGGCGGGGGCTTAGCGGCGCTTTCGGCGCACCGTCGCTGAAGAGCGCTCTGGGGCTCGCGGTGAAGGCGAGCAACCGTCCGCGACAGCGCAAGAGCAAAAAGGCGGTGACCGGCGACGTGCTCGCTAGGTTGCTGGCTGTCTGCGCCGGCGAACGCTTGNCCTCGGCCGTACCAAGACGACGACGAACGACGACGACGCCCACGTGCTGCTGATCGGCCGGCCAGTAATCGTCTTGAAACGGTGGCTGACGGAAGCCAGTATCAACGATGGGCCGGTGTTCCGCCGCATCGATCAATGGGGCAATGTCGACCGACGGGCGCTGACACCGCAATCCGTCAACCTGATCCTGAAAAGCCGCTGCCTGCAGGCCGGCCTCGATCCGGCGCTGTTTTCGGCACACGGCTTGAGATCCGGTTATCTCACCGAGGCGGCAAACCGCGGCATTTCGCTTTCGGAAGCCATGCAGCAGTCGCTGCACAAGTCGCTGACACAGGCTGCCCGCTACTACAACGACGCGGAACGAAAGCAGGGACGCGCGGCTAGGTTGATGATCTGAGAAACGCAACAGCGCGTGCCATTCGCTATCACGATCCGAACAGCCGCTTATCCCAATATACTGGCTGATGAAGGCTGACCGTGATTCTCGGAAAATCAGGATGAGCAGGGTTGATGATTATGTTCTGATCGAGCCTTGCCACGACACTCGGCACGATTAGAAGGGCACTGCGCTTTTGCAGGCACCAGGCCTCGCCGAATTCCTTGCTTGCGACTGCCGGCATTGAGTCCCAGCCGGCCATCGCAGCGGTCGAAAACACCTCATAGGTCACCCCCCTTGGAATTGTCACCTGAACATAGTGCTGGTTTGGCGGTAGCCGCCCACTGCCGTGCACGAGCTTTTCCAATACAGCGGTGGAATAATGTTCGCTTGTGTAGATGACAGGCGTTCCGGGCGCGTTCCAACGCCCGGTTGCAATCGTAGAACCCGTGGCGTCAAAGATCGGGTAAGCCCCGTTGGGATCTCCTATGCGGAAAGACGACAGTGTTCGATCAAGAACCTGTGCCGTCACGCAGCGCTTCCATATTTGAGACTGGCGAGAATCTCCAACACCAGTTCCGCCCCGATCTCATTTTGAATGACGACGTCAATTGGAGCTCTATCCTCGAGCATGGGATGGCTCCGGAACAGGAAATCCCGCGCCGCGTCTGGCCCTTGCCAAACGTCAACGGCGAGGTTCCATACCCGCGCGACGCGGGCGACCCTCATGCCCTCCTCAGGTGACAGACGCAGGCTGACCTTGCGCCGTTCCAAAGTGGCCTTGGGTACGAACCGATATTTGAAATGTCCATCATTCGGGGCAAGAAGATGCGAGACGCGCTCTAGCACCGTGATCGGCAACCCTCCTTCAATTCGGGAAACCAAACCGAGCGGTGATCGCGCTCCGATTTCCTTGGGAGGAAGGCCGAGTACGTCTGCTACTTTTTCAAATGCCAACATCGCTAACACCTCACTTGAGGCAAAAAATAGTATCAACCGATGAAAACTACAACCGCTCAATCGCAAATGCGGCACTTAGGCTGCATTTTCTTTTGCCCCACACTTCCCCGCATCAACGCCATCAGCATCGGCTTAGCGAAACGGCCCACGCTCCGCCTCCTTGTCAAATTGCGCAAGTAGCCGCCGGCCGGTGTTGGCCTTGAAGCAATGGCCGGCGGACGCCGGGATCAAGGATGGACCGGTGTTTCGCCGCATCGATCAATGGGGCAACATCGACCGACGGGCGCTGACGCCGCAGTCGATCAACTTTCCTGAAGGGCCGCTGCCAGCGGGCCGGCCTCGACCCGGCGCTCTTTTCGGCGCATGGCTTGCGGTCGGGTTATCTCACCGAGGCGGCCAACCGCGGCATCCCGCTTCCTGAAGCAAAGCAGCAGTCACTGCACAAGTCCGTGACCCAGGTCCCAGCTCGAGCGCGCGCTAATCGCGGAGCGAACCAAGTCCGGTATGCAGGCCGCCAGGCGCGCGGCAGGCTTGCCGGCAATCCCGGGCTGCGGGAACGGCGACCGGAGGCGATCCGTGCGGTTGCCGCAGCGCGCGAGCGCGCCTACCTCGATGACCTGATTGCATCGGCGCAGGCATGGCTGCCGACGGTCCGACAGCTGCGGCCGCGGCACAGCTGGGGCGATGTCGTGCGCATTCTCAATCGTCGAGGTCACGACTGGACGGTCGAGCGCTTGCGCCGGGCGGTTCATCGGATGGTGCGCGAGAAGCTCGCAGACCCGGAACTGCTCAGCCGATCCCCGCGTCGGCCCCCTGAACATCATCCAATGCGACTGGTCGCCGGCATCGATCGCCGACCCCGATCTGTCGCTGCGCGACATTGCCGCCAGTTGGACCAGATGCGGGAGCCACCACCGCGTGGCGGCCGCAAATGCATCAGGGCACTGCTGGACGAGGCGCGCCGCTTCGGGCTAGTTCGGTCCTGAACTCCGGATTCATGAGGCGCTGAAGCTTCCTGGAGCGCGGCCCAAGTGCGCTCACCATGCGAGAAACCGGTCGGGGACTGTTAGTCGTCGTCCGCGTGCTTCGAGCTCCGCTCAAACGGCTCGACTTTCGAGACGGTCAATGCAGCGACAAGTGCTGCCTTCATCCAGCGCCTCGAAGTGGCGTTGACCGCAAAGTCCGTTGCCCTAAGCGCCGCCTCGACCATTTCGGGCGTAACTTTCTTCATCGCGCATCCTTCATTCCAAAGCCGATGGGTCCTACCAGTTCGATCAGGACATTAGCGTATTTGCGTGAAATCCCAAGCTGCAGCGGCTCTGCCAACTAACACCACCTCTTGCTGGTAATGAAAATTTCAATTACTATATAACTCGTCTCAACAGAACGGAATTTCCCCATGACCTCAATCGCCGTCACAATGAAGGGGCAGGTCACGCTAAAGCGGGATTTGCTGCAGCATCTTGGCATCAAGCCCGGAGAACGGATCGACTTCGACAAGCTCCCGGGTGGTGAGCTTCGGATAAAGGCGGCCCGGCCAACCGGGACCATTGATAGTTTCATCGGCCGGCACGCTGGTAAGATCAAAAAGCCGCTGACGATCGAAGAAATGAATGAGATTGCCGCCTCCGGCTGGTCGGGCGAAGAATGAAAATCTCAGTCGATACGAATGTCTTGGTTCGCGCTGTTTTGCAGGACGATGCGAAGCAGGCGGAGACTGCCAGCAAGCTCCTGAAGGGGGCTTCACTGATCGCCGTTTCCTTACCATGCCTATGCGAGCTCGTTTGGATACT
Organism: Sinorhizobium americanum; assembly: GCF_001651855.1. Lineage (GTDB taxonomy): Bacteria > Pseudomonadota > Alphaproteobacteria > Rhizobiales > Rhizobiaceae > Sinorhizobium > Sinorhizobium americanum. The sequence goes on from NZ_LNQC01000065.1 coordinate 64,340, forward strand.
GCGCCGTGGCGCCAAGCTGCCAAAAGCAGATGTAGCCGTGACAATCCGCGACTTGCTGGACGCAGGCAATGTCGTGATGAACCGTCCCGCAGTTGAGGCCGGCCTTGCGATCCTCGAGGCTGGCGGTGATTTTGCGGATGGTATCATCGCCTATGAGGGCAATTGGTTGGGCGGCGAAACTTTTGTCTCGTTTGATAAGCAAGCGGTCGAACTGTTGACGGAGCAAGGACAAGCAGCGCGGCTCGTGTCCTGACTGAAGGGCACATATTTCCGGCTTTGCAAATCTCTCTTTTATCAAAGGAGGCTCGAGCAATGCCGATCTCAAGCACGCGCTGATTTCCACGACCCCTCCTTGGAACTTCTCGTTGGGGCATTGGTCCATAAGAATACCAAAATCGGGATAGCGTTCCTGCGAAATGACAAAAAGCCCGCGGGATGTTTGGGCCCGGTTCCAATCGTGAGCCCGTATTTCCATCTTATCGGGGGCAACCAACCCAGCCAGCATCATCTTGCAAAAAGTTGCCGGGGCAGTCGCACCGCGATTACCCCATGTGTAGCTCGGCGGTAGCGAAGCCGCTCGCGAGCGCGCCCTCAACTGACCGGATGACGATCACTTGCGCCGAGATCGGGGCTTTCTGAATGTGCCATTGAACGAGCAACAGAAGGGAAGCTCTCAT
>NZ_LNQC01000066.1 GCF_001651855.1 Sinorhizobium americanum
CATTGGCTCGCCGCCACGCAGGACCATAGGCTCGGAAGATGTCAGCGACCTCCAGCTTTTGCCGGGACACCCCGGCACGCGCTTCATTCCAGCCGACGCCTCAGGGTCAGATCCTCCAACTGCTTCAGGCGCTCGAACGGGCTGATGGTGTCGCGGATCAACTTGGTGGCGACGTGGGTGTAGCGGGCGGTGGTGCTCAGCTTGGCATGACCGAGCAGAACCTGGATCACCCGCACGTCGGTGTTCGCCTCCAGCAGATGCGTGGCGAAGCTGTGGCGCAGGGTATGCAGCGTCGCGGGCTTGGCGATGCCCGCCATGTGCTTGGCCGCGGTGAAGGCCCGGTTGAGCTGGCGCGGCGAGATCGGATTGATCTTCGGCTTGCCGGGAAACAACCATCCCCGCGGACGCGCCTCCCGCCAGTAATCGCGCAGCAGATCCAGCAAGCCCGGCGATAGCATGGCCTTGCGATCCTTGCCGCCCTTGCCTTCTTCGACGTGGATCAACATGCGCTCGCTGTCGATGTCGGTGACCTTCAGGTGGCACACCTCCGAAGCCCGCAGCCCGGCGCCATAGCTGATGCTGAGCGCCGCACGATACTTCAGCCCGGGCCCGGGAGCCGCGGCGAGCAGGTCGGCGACCTCCTCGACGCTCAAGACNGCGAGCAGGTCGGCGACCTCCTCGACGCTCAAGACGACCGGCAGCTTCTGCGGCTTGCGTTGGAACGTAAGCGTCCGGTGAGGCAGCTTCGCGCTCACGGCCCGCCTTTACTTTACCGAAACGGCTCGTGCGATAACTTGCAGTTTGATCGCGTCAAAACAGCCAACATCGGCGAATGCCCAGAACAACAAAACGGCTACTGAATAAACTCCGAGAGGTCGAAGCGCTCCGAGGTGACCGTCGCTCACTACGTCGGGGGATGCTGTCAAGAGTTGGAAAAGGTATAGTGCGCTTTTTACGGGATTGGGTCCGTAATTTCGCGTTTCATCTCTCCGGGCCGCCGTTTCCCCGCCTCAGGAAAATCCTCGCTGCTATCGGTCTGGCGGCTATGGGGCCAGGGTATCTCTATGGGGTTATCAAGGCGATCATTGCCGGCGAATTCCGCAATCGCGGGGCGGTCATCGCAACCGCCAAAGAAGAACCTTTCGCATTCTACACCCTGACGCTAATTGGTGGCTTGGGGGCTGCCTTCGTTACCGCCTTTGGTGTTGCCTTGCTGGTCCTGATATTGAAAGGACGCCCGTCGCGCAGCGAGTGATCTAGTACCGCCGCGACAGATACTATCGATCTTGATGCCGCATGCTCCACGGGAGCAGTTCATCGATCCTATTGATCGGATGGTCGGCGATGCGCGTGAGGACGTCGCGAAGATAGGCCTCGGGATCGAGACCGTTGAGCTTTGCGGATTGGATGAGCGACAGGATCGCCGCGGCACGCTCGCCGCCCTTGTCCGATCCGGCGAACAACCAGTTCTTGCGGCCGATCGCGATCGGCCGGATCGCCCGCTCGGCGGCGTTGTTGTCGATCTCGATGGTGCCGTCGTCGAGGAAGCGGCAGAGCGACGCCCAGCGGGTAATCGCATAGCGGATCGCCTCGGCCGTGCTGCTCGAGCGCGGCAGTTCCGAAAGCATCTTGTCCCACCACCGACGTAGCGCCTCGATCTTCGGCTTAGCCTGGCTCTGCCGGACAGTCTTGCGCCTGTCCGGCGGTGCTCCGCGGATCGCATTCTCGAGTCGTAGAGGTCGCCGATCCGCACGAGCGTTTCTTCGGCGATCGGATGGGTTCCGAGGTTGGTGGTCAGGTCGAAGAACTTGCGGCGGACATGCGCCCAACAGGCCGCCTCTTGGATGGCGGCGGGTTCGTCGGGTTTGGTTGGCTCGTAGAGGTCGCGGAACCCGGCATAGCCATCGGCATGCAACGTGCCCGAGAAGCTTGCAAGGTGGGTCTTCGGATGCTCGCCCTTGCGATCCGGACTGTAGAAGTAGGAGACGGCGGGCGGCGTCTCGTCGCCCCAGGGGCGACCATCGCGGACATAGGTCCACAGTCGTCCGGTCTTCGTCTTGCCCCTGCCAGGCTCCAGCACCGGAACAGGCGTGTCGTCGCCATGCAGGCGGCTGGCGGCGAAGACGTGCGTGCGTAGTTTCGCGACGAGCGGCTCGAGCAGCGCACTGGCCTTTCCAACCCAATCGGCCATGGTCGAGCGGGAAAGATCGACGCCTTCCCGCGCATAAATCTCCGACTGCCGGTAGAGCGGAAGATGATCGCAATATTTGGCGGTGAGCACATGCGCGACCAACCCCGGTCCCGGTTTGCCGCGCTCGATCGGCAAGGACGGCATCGTTGCCTTGACGTCGTTGTCGCAGCCCTTGCAGGTGAAGCGCGGCTGCACATGGCGCACCACCCGGAAGGAGGCCGGAACATAGTCGAGCACCTCGGTGACGGCCTCGCCGTTGCGGATGAAGTCGGAACCACCGCAGACGGGGCAGGCGCAAGCCGCCTGGTGCACGATCTCCTGTCGCGGCAGATGATCTGGCAATGGCTGGCGGCTCGGTTTCGCCTTCTCTCGGCCGCCTGAGGTAGAACGGACCGAGCTCTCGACCTCCGCGTCCGCGGCTTCAATGTCTTCCAGCGCCAGCTCAAGCTGCTCGATCGAACGTTCGATCTTCTCCGACGAGGCACCGAAGCGAGCCCGTCGCAGAACGGCAAGCTGGGCCTTCAGCTTCTCGATCAAAGTGTCGCGCGAGCGCAGTTTCTGGCTTTGACGCGCCAGTTCCTCGGCCTGTGCGGCGATGATCGCGCGCAGGCTTTCGACGTCATCCGGCAAGTCGGCAAGGCGCTGTCCCATGGCCGGAACGTATAGCTGATTTGGCCTCAGCTCACCAGCTATCGCAATGGAAAGATTGGATTTTTATCCTATGCGACACGCGTCGGCGCAGACGTCCAGGACGGCCGCCGCCAGTCGATTCCTTCCCAAAGCATCGCCAGTTGCGCCGCCGTCAGACGGGCCGTGCCATCGGCAACCGAGGGCCACGGGAAGCGGCCTTTCTCCAGGACCTTGTAATAGAGGCAGAAGCCCTGGCCATCCCAGAACAGAAGCTTGATCCGGTTGCCGCGACGCCCGCGAAAGACGAACACCGATCCGGACGCCGGCTTTTGCCGCAGCGCCGTCTGCACAAGTGCCGTCAGTCCGTCGATCCCCTTGCGCATGTCGGTCACCCCGCAGGCGAGATAGACGCGCGCATTCGCACCCGGTCCCATCATGCTTCTTCCACCGACCGGATCAGGGCCTTCAGTGTTTCCGGCGCGATCGAGGCATCGACCTTCAGGATGCGGCCACATTTTGCAGCCGATCTCGATGCGCGACGGTTTTGCCGATCGTTTTGGTGCGAGCCATTCTGCTGGCGCGGCTCGATCCGTTTCGCCATCCGCATTCGACCCGATCAGCGCCACCGGCAACAACGTCACGCCTGATCCACCCGGCGGCCTGTTATCTCGGCCAAGCTTCTTGCGCCAGGTGTAGATTTGCTGCGGGAGAATGTCGTGCCGGCGGGCAATCTCGGCGATGCCAGAGCCGCTCGTCTCCACCTCGTCAAGAATCCGAAGCTTGTCCTCGTGCGTCCAGACACGGCGGCGCTCGACGCCCGTCAGAATCTCAACTCGCCCCATAAGTTCACCCTTGGCTACGTCGCTAACTACGGAATTAGCGACGTAACTTCAGCGCACTGGGCAAATTCTCCAAGACTGCTTCACCGGACGCTTACGTTGGAACTGCATGTACCGCTTCATCTCCTCGCGCCCGCAGGTGACCGCGAAAAAGAACCTGAGCGCGATGATCCGGACATTGAATGTCGAGGGCGTTACCCCGGCATTGGTCATGTGTAGCTGATAGGCCCGCAACTCCTCCGGCGTCGCCGTGTCGGGTGAGCGCCCCAGAAAGGCCGCGAAATCCTTGATCGCCCGGATGTGGCCTTTCTGCGCCTTGTCGCCCATCCCGCGGATGTGCATGTCCTCGATCATCCGCTCACGCAGCCGGGTAGTCTTCTCCTCTGTCATGGGACCCCCCTGTCCATTAGATTGAGAAGCCTCAATCGTCAGGCCAGGAACTCGAGACACAAAGAACCGCCGTCGATCAGGAAACGCACCGCCAGCAACAAGCGCCATTGCCGCGCGAGCGGCTTAGTCCATTCCACCCAAAGGCGTCAGGTCTGCACTAGGAATGGTACGATTGACGCCGATCTCGAAATAGAGCTGAGCCCTTAAAATGGCCAGAAGTCGGCAAGATAGCTTGCTGTGTCGTTTAGCCAAACCATCGTGTCACGATACCAGGCGGAAACTGTATCCAGTGCGACTTGCAACACGGCAAGGAAACCAACAAAAACGATAAGCGCGCCCATGACGGTTCCGAGCCCTTCATTGGCCTTGGGATCGGTACTGTCATAGATGTATTCGTGACGGTGATCTCGCATTGCCTCTTAACGGTCCCGGTCGTCGCGGTCGCGTTCCCTCTGTTGCATCTGTTCGCGCTCCAGCTCCTCGAGACGAGGAATATGCTGTTGGGCGGGGTCTGTCCGTGTCGTTTCTCCGCTGCGCTGGGCGGCTTCCTTATCCTTATTTAGACGATCTTCTAGGCGATTTGTAGCATCGACTGCGGACGCCAACTCGTGAGCTTCGCGCGTATCGTCGAGGTCGGGCTCTGCTTCCGCAAACTCTTTCGCCAGCTCGTTCATATAGGCGTCGAAATCCCTTTGGGGCGGCGGCGCTGCTATCTTGAAGTCCGTGTTGATCGTCACGCCATAAGCTCTCAGTTGCTCCAACTGCGGAGCAACACTGTCGATGTGACTTTCGTGCTCTTGCCGATCCCTCTCGATCGATGGCACGCAATCGACGCCACTCTCCCGATCGGAAGCGGCTTCCTCTTCATCATAGCCGTAGTCGGTTTCCGTCCGCGAGAGATCGAGAACATCCCCTGGTCCAAGCTTATCGAGTTGCCCATTCATATCCGCGAGGAATTGCCGTTCGGCAGATACCTCGTTTCGGGTCGCATAGCTGTCCTCTGAAATGTCGCTCAAACGCTCATTCAGGCGGTCAATCCGCTCGGCTATGACCGTCTGCACTGCCTTAATGACGTCTGCGCGCCCGTCATTCTGTCGGTCCTGCACTTCGGCTTGTTTTTCCGCGCGATCGATGGCCCCTCGCAAGTCCTGGTCCTGCTCGGCAACTTCTCGCAGGTAGCTGTTTCCTTCGACGGCCAATTGCGCAGCCCTCTCCATCGCCTGATGAAGGCCGGCTTGCATCCCGTCTTTGCGGTCGGCCGAAAACTCGCCAGCCTCGATCCGATCAAGTCCCTCTCGGTAGTGCTCGATTTCGATAATGGCCTCGTTGCCGGCCTCAACAACAGCCTCGCCGTGCTTGGCGACCGCAGCGTCCCACTCGTCGTTGACCGGATCACGCGGCTCGCTGCGAAGCGATTCGCCACCTTGCTCCGCCAATGCCTCTTTGCGCTGCTCGTAAAGGTCCACCAGCTCACGCTTCTGATTGACGAAATCTCGGGCCAGGCCGGCTACTTCGTCAAAGTCCGCCTGATCGTCCGCCGAGACCGACCGCTCCAACTTGAACAAGGCCGTCTCGACCTTCTTCTCGTAGGTCTCAAACTCTGCTCGTGACATTTCGCGCAATTCCTGACCCTCCAAAACCATCTCCTGCAATGTAGCCAAATTGATGCGGAAGTTCGATCCAAAATCCGCGCGAATGACAGTTCCGCTCGTCTCCGTTTGTGCTGTCGAAAGCCCAAATTCTAAGTATTCTCGATGCTGCGCGGCATAGGCCGCGACTTGGCGGTCGGCACCCGCAAGGGCGACCCTCTGCCACGATTCCTGCACCTTTATGATGTACTGTCGGCTCCGGTCGCTCTTTGCGATCGTGCGTCGGCCGCTACGCTTGGCGTCGTATCGCGCCTGCGCAGCCTCGCTCGTCCCGACATGCTCTGTGCGGCCTTCGCGGCTCACCGGCCGGACCTGGGTGCGCGTGAATGCCGGCGGGGCGGCAAACTCGCGCCGGTCGGTCATTTCCATCTCAATGCCGTGCTCCCGCGCCGTCTCTGCCATGACGGATCGCCATTCGCGAAACACGGCAGGCGTCGTCTCGATGCGATCACCGGAATCCGATTTCATCGCCACGATCGCATGGGCATGCACATGCGGACGCTTTCCCCCCTCCCCCGCCTCTTTCGGGTCGCTGGCAGGATCGTGCATGGCGAAGACATACCGATGCCCAGCAAACTGATGCGCCAGGAAGTCGCGAACAGCGCCTTCGAATGCGGCAACGTCGGTTCCGGCCCGAGCCGACATGATGACGTGCATCACGTCGCGGCTCTTGCGGCTGTGGAGCTCGCCGCGCCACTCCTTCTGCACCAGGTCGCCCGCGACCTTCTCATTCGCTATCGACTGGCCGCGATCGTCTCGAACGTCGTCATGCCGATCGACCAGCCCGCGCAAGCGGCTGGCGCCGAACTCGACGCCATTTCCGTAGCCATGAAACGAGAACTTCGCCGCAGCCTCGCCCGCGGCCGCGCTGGCGTCGTATCGACCCTGGATGATGCCGGCCGCCTTCACGTCGCCCGTTAGCCGCTCCCCCTGCCCGCTTCGCAATACGACAAGCCCCTGAACGGTCACGGAGCCGCCGTCATTTTTCGCGATCGCATAGGCATAGCGCCGGTCGCCAAAGCCGCTCGTCAGGGTGCTCCTCACCTGCTCGTGCAATGCCTCGTCCGATGCAAAGCCGGACGCAGCGATTTCGACGGAAAAACTCCCAATATCGCGGCTTTCTGCCCGGTTCTGAAAAAGGTGGTCCCAATCGCCACGGATGCGCGCCAATTCCTCCCGCCCCTCGAGGATCCTGCCGCTTTCATTCTCCACCTTCAGCTCGCCCCCGCGCGACACGTAATTCAGCATCGCACCGACGCGAGCACCGCCGCCATAAGAAGCCATTTTGACGACTGCCGGCTGACTTCCCTTTGCGACGGCCGCTAGCCGCACCTCCATCGGTCGGGCGCCCGTCGCCACCTGCGCTCGAGGACCCGCCCTGCCCTTCGATGCAGATCCACGTCCACCGGGTGCGCCACTTGAGCCTCCGCCGCCAACTGCAGCGCCGAGTTGAGCCAACTGCTTCAGGCGCTTTCGCATCTCTTCTTCGGCCGAAGCGCCTCGCCCGCCAGACGACATTTCGTGCAGCAGCGCTGCGCGCCGCTGCTCCCATTCGCTGGTGAATGCGCCAAAGAAGATTTCCAAGGGCTACTTCTCCCCTCGACGCTGATAACCAGCTCGCCGGGTCAGAGCACGCAGCTCGCTCATCACGGCCGCTTGAACCCGCTGCACGTTCTCAAGGTTGATGTCCAATTCGCTTGGGTGGACACCACGGCCGCTGTTGAGCGCCCTCGCGACTTGATTCAGGTTGATCCCGATCATCCGCATGTCTTCGAGCAGAGCCGCCATGACCAGGCGGTCATCGCCGGTCAACATCGGCCGAACCCCCGCCCCCTCCAGAAGCAGCGACCGGAAAAAGCTGGATACCGTCATGTCGGCATCCTCGGCGGCCTTCTCGATCGCCGCATGCTCGTCACCCGTGACGCGCACATGCAAAGTGCGATCCTTCTTCGTCGGCTCGAGAAGAGCGTTGAATTTCCCGTCATCCATTTGGCCGTTGGCCCCCTACTGGCGCTTGCGTCAGATGATCGAGGGCTCGTCCCTCGATTGCAGGAAAAGGGCGTAGCACATTTTTCCGTATCCTGCCCCTCCAAATTGTAGGGGGAATTCAACCAAAACAACCTCGAGCTGCCCTCGCTACTCTCGGCCTCTGCTTTGCGGACCGGGACTTCGCCCCGGTCATAGAACGAGGAACGCTCACCAGGGTTCACCTCAGAAATCCGCTTTTGAAGGCCTTTGTCTGCCCCTCGTACTCAGCGGCAAGGGACGCTCCGCTCTCCGCCCTTGCCGCTTCCGTTTCGAGCGTCAAAGCCTTACGCGGCTCCGGGGTTCACTGATCGGGCGGAGCGTTTAGGTTGACGCTGCACCGAACGCCGCCGAATGAAACAGCCGTCCGTCACCATGCCAATGTCATGTTGATATTTCACACGAGTTAGCAGCACGACCTTTCCACATCATGTGTCTAAATGGCGGATGCGAAATGCTTTCTCATCATGTGGAAAATTGTTCACATCCTGTATCGGGGGTTTAGTTGGCTCGATTGACTACACGGGGCGGTAGTGCAATGATTCCACTTCGTAACGGGCGATTGCTCGCATCGTGTGCAAGTGCGACGTGGACGCTCCGTTGGTCCGCGACGAACTGCCGGAATGACTTTGGACCAGCAAAGGGAGTTGCGACGCTTGCCACTATTTATTTCTGCCGTGAGCGGCAAAGGTGGGGCTGGGAAGACAACAGCAGCAATCTTGATCGCCGGGGAGTATGCGCTTCAGGGGAAGCGTGTGCTTCTCATCGATGCAGACGGCCGCCAAAATCTGCAGGAATGGTGGAAGCGCTGTGAAGCAAAGGACAACCTGCCTGCCAACATTGAGCTCATAACCGCCGCGCGCCAGACCACCGTTCAGCAGCTCTTGGAGAACGAGGCGAATAAGTTCGACGTCGTTTTGATGGACTCGCCCGGCCAGGACACCGTCCTAAGGGACACGATCATCGCGGGCTCCGATATTGTGCTGACGCCGATCCAGCCGAACCAGGACGAGATCAAGGCGGCAGGACAGGCCGCGGCCGACACGGCCGATATATCCGACAAGGTAGGGCGGTTAATCCCCCACGCCAACGTCGTCACGAGGATCACCATGCCGGCGAAACTGCTGGAAGCCTACCGCCTGATCAGGCCGTTCGTGCAGAACCTGCAGGAAGGGGGCTACGACTCCTATCTGCTCAAGACCGAGCTAATGGAGCGAAATTGCTATCGCGAAATTCGAAACGGCTATGGGACGGTTCAAATGCTCGAGCTCACAGAGTCGGTGAAAAAAGCGAGAGTGGAAGTGATGAACCTGGTTCGGGACAGCGAAGCGCTTTTGGCTGGCGAGAAAGAGGTAGCAGCGAATGGCTAAGGGTCAAACGACCGTCTCCGACTTTGCAGTCGCGCCGCGTCGCAGCCGCTCAGTGGAGCAAGCTGCGATACCGGCAGACTCAGCAACGAAACTGGCTGAGCTGTCGACAGAAACCAGGAATGCAGATCAGCCTCAAGAGCCTGCACTGCTCGGCCCTGAGACTGATCAGCCGGCTAATCGTCTGATCGCCCCGACACAAGAAGCTCGGCGCGAACGGGCCACCGCGCGAGCATTGCAGCGAGAGGATTCGAGAGTTCGCTTGCGCGACCTGAAGAGGGCGCGCGATCGGGAGTCCAAGCACTATGTCAACTGCCCCCTGGATTACGACACGAAGATGCGGCTGCAAAAGGCCTCGATAGAGAATGACGTCAAGATGACGCTCATCATGAAGGCCGCTATCGATCAGTTCCTCAAAGATAACGGCTATTAACCGATGTTAGGCCGCGGCTTCCTCCTTGGCGTGGCCGTTGGCTGCGTCCTCGGCGTATATATTGCTCCCCATCTCGGCCTCTCGACCGCCGGTACGGGGCACTTTTCAGAAAGCAATTTGCCTCGATTGGATATTCGGAGAGCCGTACCCGAAAATGCTACTTGGCCGACCGACGATCAGGCCAAAGTCCAGCTCTTCGGACTATCCAAATGGGATATAAGTAAGCATGGCAACGGATCAAAAGTGATCGTCAATCGTTGCATCCGAATTGCGGATCCGGAGATCGCTTGCGAGCTTTCCGCGCACCTCAAGTGGATCGAGGTCGAAACGCGCATCGAGGCGGTTTTTCAACGCAAAGACGGCGACTGGAAGATGATAGCCGCGAAGTAATTATTTTTCACGGCTGCTTCGCCATTCTAAGCGCGAAGTTCATAGCTCGATACTCGGGCGTGCTGAAGCATTTTGATCCATCTCTGCAACAAGCTTGCGCTCGCAACTTCCCCCAAAAAGTTAGGGAAAATCGCTGTGATTCTTAGGAGACCATGGTCCAAAGTACTTCAATGTGGTGCATAGTGGTCGCTGCGGAACGGTATTTACAGAAAGGGTAAGGTCGAGTGACGGATGCAGTCAGCTTAATGAGCGCACGAGGTTTGGTTGAAGTAGCCGATCCGGAATTTGATAGGCCGGTCTTCCGCCAGTCGGGTTTCGACGGCACCCTTACCGCAAAGGAGATGGATGAAAAGATCTCCGCCTGGCTCAAGAAAACGCGCGAGACGAAAGGCATCTCGCGCGCCGATTTAGCGCATTTGCTAGGACTCTCGGTGTCTGTTTACAGCCGGTACGAGCGAGGCTCAGAAGCTCGGATGTCGGTCCCGCGGCTGATTCATCTCTGTGAGATCATGGGCTTTATGCCCCTCGATATGATCTTTGACACAGCGCCGCACTTGTGGGGCAAGACGCCGGAAGAAGCAGAGGATCGCCTGACATTGATGAAGCTTATCGAAGGATTGCCGCCCGACACCATGCACGATCTGATCCGGCTTCTGAAACGCATGATGCCAGGCGAACAAGCGGCGGAAGCTGTTGCCACCAGCGTGAGTGAAGGCAGCTAAGCGGCCGTCCTTCAAGCTGGTCGGTACGGCCAGAAAAAAACGGCAGCCGCCCCACCCCCGTTTACCACAGGCTTCGGCCTTCTCTTCGGCGCAATGTGAGAGCGCGTTCAGGCCTCCGCCTGCTTCGCTCCGCCCAAAGGCGGAGTGGAAAACGGGAGCGGCCCGGAACTTTTCTCAGCACAACTGTCGCGGCCAAAGTGCCATCGAAAATTCGCGCTTTGTCGCAATGGTTGCGAGCGCCGCCGACTTTCGAGCGCCGCATCAAATTCTCGAATCGGTCAGCGAGATCGATTCAGAAATGTCATTGGACGGCGAATCCTCGAACGGCCAAGCTCGCAAGCATGACCCAGCACTGGTTCCGCCTGCATATTCAGCGAATTGACGCGACCAAGAACATGGCGCGCTATTACACAATGTCGATCGAGCCGGATCTCTTCGGCGGCGCTTCGCTCGTCCGCCACTGGGGCCGGATCGGCACCCGAGGCAAAGAACGCGTAGATCTGTTCAAGGATGAGCGTCAGGCGATTGGACACTTCCTTTTCTTGGCTCGCCAGAAGCGAGCGCGCGGGTACAAGCCCCTGCCGCGCTCTTGATCTCTGAAGTCGATGCTTACCTCGCCGCGCCAAAAGGATGCCGGTGAACTTCGGCGAAAGCCAATAGGCAATCACCACAGAAAACTCGAGAGACTCTGCGGTTTCAAATCCGCAAGGACGTCAGAAATGAAGAACAAGAAACGTCAAAACTGTCGATAGTTATCGCCTTTCTCGAGCGCCGCCTTCCTTCCGACCGAAATACCTGCTTCTTACACGCACGAGATTACAATTGGGAAATGCTGCGGAGAAGAACATTGACGGAATCGCCCTCAGAGATAAAGGAACGGAGACTTGAGCTCACCAGCCGCATTGTGTCCGCCTATTTGAGCCGCAATGTCATCCCCGCAAGCGAACTCTCCCATCTTATCCAGCAAACCTACGAGTCGCTGGGAAGTTCTCGACCATCCAGAACCCAGCCTAACATCGAGGAGCAACGCCCCGCCGTTCCGATCAAGAAATCCGTGACAGATGACTTCATCATATGCCTGGAGGACGGCAAGAAATTCAAATCGCTGAGGCGCCACCTCATGGCGAGCTACGGTCTGACACCCGAGCAGTATCGCGAAAAGTGGGAGCTTCCAGCCGACTACCCGATGACAGCTCCGAACTATGCCCGACAGCGCGCGGAACTCGCGCGTGCGACGGGGCTGGGAAGGAAATCTGCATCAGTGCCCGCTGAAGCCTCCACTCCTGTTCGCAAGAAGATAGGCCTGAAGTTCGGCTGATGGGAGGCCCGAGCTTGGCGGATCATATGCGAGCATGTCGACAAAGAAGGACAGCCAATGATCGACTGGCGAGACCTGACTGAAGAAGATGCTATCGACGCAGCGGTGGATGAGCACGGCAAAGACGCCACGACATCGGTCGCCTACTGCGCTCTTGAATCGTACCGCGGCGTCGACACGCCGGAGTACCGCTTCTGGTTCGGCCTTTTCCTGAAGCTGGCGAAGCGCGAGCACGTCGGTTGGGCTTGAGACTCGACTGCCCAGCTATGAGTTGGGCGAGTCCCCCACAGACCAGGGGCTGATTGCCGAGGACTCGCACTGTACAGATTCCACCAAGAGCAACTTGCTGCAGTACGATGAGCCTCACGACCGATTTCATCGCAGAGCTGATCAGGGCGGCGAATGTGCCCGGCCAGCTGACACACTATGAGATAAGCCGGCTCCTTGACCGCTCGATAGACACCATCCGCGACATGCGCGAGCAAACTGGCGCTGAAGACGCCCATCATGCACGAGATGTCCTGATCGATCTCCGGATATCATCGGAGAGGGCTCGTGACCTTTCGGCGGAAGAGGTCAGGGATGCTCTGGTGGATGCGGCCGACGTCATCAGGACACTGAAAATCCTCTTGGAACGGACACTGTGAGATCCCGATCGGCAGCGATACCGCAGGGCATAAATCCTGCCGGCATTTTCATCGGGCGCCTTCCTGAGGAACTACTTCAGCGGCTGTGTAACCGCCAAGGATGGGCGCGGTGACCTCGACCCTTGGGTGGTTGCCGTGTTGCTCGAAGAGCATCCCTCGGGAGGCGAAGAAGCGGAAGCCCCCGCCGCAAGGCTCTTCACCATCTACCGGTGCGCCACATCGAGTTGCTGAAGACGCTTGCCATCGCGGAGAGCAGGCCTCCAAACGAGTCCGGGTGGCGCGTTGCCGTCGGCAGCTGATTGAAGCTCATATCCCCTGCTATCATCTGCCTATCACCTGTAGAGGGTGACGAAACTTACGAGCGAGCGTGTGACAGCGAATTTCTCGGCGTGCATCCATTCAAAATGCAAACACCCCGGCATCGTCGGCCCGTTCCCTGATCCCCTTGAAAGACGGATGCCGCAGTTTGCCGTCCTCCGTCCAGGCGCGATACTCGACCTCGGCGATAAGCAGCGGCTCAGTGAACACGGCGCCCTTGCGCTGCAACTTGACGGCCGCTGCTTTGGTCGCAAGGCCATCGAGGAGCCCACGAAGCGTCACCGCTTCCTGATAGCTCCAGCCCGTCCCGCAGCCACCGACATACTGAAGCCCTTCCCCCTTTCTCGCCGCCAGCAGCAGCCGGCCGACGGCGCCTGGCATCGTCGAGGGCTCGTAGCCGACAATCACGAAGCTGTCGCTGCGAACGCATTTGATCTTTTGCCAGTGGCCGGCCCGGCCGGACCGATAAGGTCTGTCGATTCGCTTGGCAACAATGCCTTCGAGACCGTGCTCGCAGGCGATCCGAAGGAATTCTTCCCCGTCGGCCTCGACTTCTTCTGACAAGCGGATCGCACCTTCCCCACCGGCCATGAGCGGCTCCAGTTGCCGTCGGCGTTCGCGGAGCGGCAGCCGGCGCAGGTCACGACCGTTGAGATAGAGGAGGTCGAAGACGTAGAGGACGATCGCCCCGGCTTCATAGGCCGATGGCCGGCGGCCGAGTGCCCGCTGAAGCATGCCGAAGTCCGCCCTGCCTTGGTCGTCGAGCACGACCGCCTCACCATCGAAAATGGCGGTTGCCATTTTCAGCCGGCGCGCGTCATCGGCGATCGTCGGGAAGCGGTCGGTCCAATCGTAGCCGCCCCGCGTGATGATCCGCACGCGACCCGGCTCGACATGGACGGCGAGCCGATAGCCGTCCCATTTTACCTCGAAGACCCAGTCGGCCCCCGTCGGTGGCTTGTCGACGAGGATCGCCAGGCATGGGTCGACGCGCGCCGGCATCGGATCCGAAGGAGGAAGATCTGCGGTATTCTTCGATGGTGCTCTGGTCATCGACGATTAACGCACGTCTCCAGCAAACCGTCGCATTGACAATCGGGATGATGAGAACATAATAGGAACATTCCTCGGCGGATGCGGCGCGCCAATCCATTATTGAGAGGCTCTTTAGCCAGAAAGGCGCGCAGCATGCGAACCCTTGAAGATGAGATCGAAGCCGCGATCGCGGTCGATCTCGCCACCCTGCGACCGCATCAAAGACGAGCCTATGCCGGTCTCGACCAGTATCGCCGACCAGTCGAGGCGCGCGGCATTCCGGAACTCGCGACCACCATTGCCGATTCCTTCGGCGCCTTTGCGATCTTCGACGTCGAGACAGTGCTGCGGCATCCGCAGATCGCGCCCTACCTGGCGCGGACGCTTTACGCCGTTCCGCTCGAACTGCGACGCGCTGCCTGTGACCGTGATCGGCTGAAAGCGGAATGCGCCCGCAAGGAAATGGCCCGGGTGATCTCGTCCGCCTTGCTGCAACGATACCATTTCGAGCGTTTGAAACACGTCAGCGCTTCGTGCCATCCGAATTGGAACGAGGCGTTTGAGCAGCAGTTCGGCGCCGGCCGGCGGAATTCGAGCCTTGAAGCCGATGCCGGCGGCCATAGCTCAGAACCACGAGGTGTCGCTTCCGATGAGTGACGAAACCAACGCGGCGGCCAAACCACGCCGGGACATGGAGCTCTACGTTCACTACTGCGAGCACCCCGGCTGCTCGAAATGGGGCAGTTTCGGTTTCGCGGCAGGCAGAGGCGAGCCGAACTGGTTCTGCAGCGAGCACCGCCCCGAGTGGAAGTTGCGCCATGAGGCACAGCCGCGGCATTAATCTTGTTCCCAAGATGACCGCGACAGATCCCGAGCGTGGATCTCCGCCTTGCCGATCTCGACGAAGAACAGATAGTTGTCCTTGTTTTTTCCGCAGCGCCCCACAACGGAGCATCTGCCCAGTTCGTTCAGAGTTCGCTCGACGAAATGTCAGGGACCAAAGCGGCGGCTGGGTAAGCGGCGGCGCTTCGTCTCGACGATAAACCCCTGAGGCTTACTGGGCGAAAGTTTCGCCTTGCTGTCGAGCATGGGATTCGGTTTCGCCAACGCTGCCAGCTCTTCTGGCTGGGGCAACTGCGTCGTGTCTGCCATGCCGAAACGAGCCTGCAACCACGCCTTGGCCGTTGCCGCGTCTGCTTCCGTCACTTCCCCCGCGGCATCACCGTTGAGATCAACACGCGTCACGCCCGTGCGTAATTGGGCCAGGTATTTGTCCCTTCGGGTATAGGCGCGGAGCGCCCTATTCAGATCCTCGTCGGACAATCCGCTATCAAGCGCCCGAATGTCTCCACGAATGCCGATCTTGAGCGGCTTCGGCTCTTTCGCATCGAAGGTACCGGGCCATCGTTCCGAGAGATAGCGAAACAGCGCGGATGGTGATTTGCGTTTTTGTTCGGTCGGCATGGTGAACGTCGTCGGGCTTGCTGCAGTGCACAATGAATTAGCATGAATGTTTGGTATTGCCCATGGGAAAACAGGAAACGTCTTTAGCCACGAATCCGCGAAGCCTTCGCCCGGTCAATTTCGGGTTCCGATATCCCCCGCCTTTAGGCTAACTCCCTGTCCACGGAGAATTCCAGAGGTGGATAGATCCCGCGGATCAAGGCGTGCGCGGAACGCCACCTGGCGGGTGCCTTGTAACCGCGATATCTTGGAACTATATTGCGGTGCAACATCAATGATCCTGCCAGCCGACATATTTGTGGCTGCAGGTTTCCTTTTGGAAAAGAGCGCGCGCTCCTGGCGCATTATCGAAGGAGTCATTTCATGACAAAGGCTACCATCAACCTGGACGCTGGCACGTGCCGAGGCCGCGTCGATATAGGTTTCGCTGTCAAGCAATCTCGCGAGGCCGTGGGATATAGCGTCGAGGACCTCTCCCTGACCTGCGGCCTCACTGGCGCCGAAATCACAAGGATTGAACTGGGTGCTGATGTCGATCCCGGCAGGCTCAGGCGCATCGCCGCTGCACTCCAGGTGCCGACCTCCACGTTCCGTCCGGCTTAGCAAATCGTCTCACACCCAAGCTCTCAGTAGTGAAAGGTGCCAGAACCGGGGTGGCATCGGGTAGCGCAGCTCGCGCAGGCTGTCCGCGGAACTTGCACCTCAGCGGGTTTCATTGCCCCGACCCGGTGCCACCTCGCTATTCGGCATCAAAGCGTTCGAGCATCTCCTTAAGCCGGACGTTCTGTGCACGAAGCTGTTCGGCCAGCAACCTCTTCAGACGCTTGTTCTCTGCTTCCAGGGCTGCAAGCTCGTCGAGCGAGATCGGATTGTCGATAGGCCTGGCTTCCGCCTTTCGACCCTCGTAGCCACGCTTCGAGTTGTGCGCGATCGTCTGGGCGGCGGCGCGCTTGGCGCGCTTTCGAGGAGTGCCCGCTGATGTCGTTCGCGGCGGTGATGGCGGTTGGCTTTCCTGCGCTTGCACAACCGCTTCGGCCGGATGATCGGCCTCATTGTGCTTCGAGACACCGACCTCTACGCCGTCGGCAGAGACTATCGCTGCTAGTGCACCGTCGACATAGTCGGCGCGTACGCTGACAGACTCTGCATTGAGCGGATCAGCCGGCCGAGCTTTAGCTGAGGCCCGCGTTACAGGTGCTTCATTTGAGTCGAACAGATGCGGCGCCGTATCTTCCGCTTCGCGGGACAAAGCCTTGAGATCTGTGTCTCCCCAGATTGAGCTTGTCTGGGCTTTTGGCTGGCGTCGCCCCGACTTGAATTCAACAACGAATCTCCGTTGTGGCGTCTTCATCTACTTCCAATCCCAAGCACCGTGAAAAATTGAAACGCCGATTGGCGCGCTGCGTTCCTGCAGGCGCACCAATACAGCCCTTCCTCGCGCGCTTCAACCGCTCGCCAGCCTCGCAGCCGGCACGCCTTCCACCCGACAAGTGCGGGGAACAGCAGGGCTTTCGTTTGCCGCGACAATGCCAAATAGGGATAAAAGCGTCTGGCGCAACACGGGAGGACGCCGAAGAGACTGTCCCCCGCGCATTTCCGGTCCTTGTTAGTCGAGACCGAGCCTCTTGCGCAGTTCGGCATTTTCGGCGCGCAGCTTCTCCGCCAGTTGCTTGCGGAGCCTCTGGTTTTCCTCTTCGAGCTGGACAAGATCTGCCAACTCATCGCCGGCCGTAACGGGCTTGGTAACCTTCGTGGCCTTTTTTTCCACGGGCTTGGCAGCACCTTTCCACTGATAGTAGGTCTGCTCCGATATGGCGGCGCTCTTGATAGCGTCCTTAAGCGTGCTGCCTTCGGTGACTTGCCTCTCGATCAGCTTGAGCTTCTCGCTCTTCTCTTGATCGGAATACCCTCTGCGTTTAGCGGCCGCCGCCTTTGATGTAGCTTGCGCCGGTTCGGCAGCCGCCTTCGGAGGCCGTGGCGACCTCTGCTTCTTAGCCGTTGGTGCTTTCACTTCTGCGTCCGTCGCCCCAGCCACAGCAACTGGTGCCGCATTACTCTCGTCAGCCATCAGCATTTCCCTCCTTTAGTGATCGTCTGTTTTCGGCTGAGTGCACCACAGAGTCAACACAACCATCATGGTTCTGCTTTACGGATCGTTGAATTTGCTGGTTCCTGGCTGACGATCGACGCTGAGGCTCCCCGCTCTCATGTGAAATAAACGGCGCCCTGGCTTGCCACTAGCGCCCAACTTGACGATCGAGGCGACCCTTACGGTTCGGCACGAGCGCGAACGGTATGGATGCGCAGGGCACCTCCTCCTAGAGATCATGCCGCCGTCACGGCAAGCACGGTCGTCAACTCAGTTGCTTGGCCCTCTACTTCCGCTTTTCCAACCGACGCACTTTGGACACGCAAAATACTGCGCCTGAGATCAGCCTATAAGTTTCAAGCATGGGTTCGCGACGACCTGGGCTTGAGCATTGTCGCGGGGCTGTCCTGAGAGTGCAGCGCGCCCAGCGGCGAGTACACTGAGCCGATTGATGCTGCCTGATCAGCAGGCTCTCGCACTCTTTTAAGTGAGTGGCGGCGGCGAGGCCTTCGCCGCCAGGTAAGGATGACGCAAGTGCACGCTTATCGGGAGCGCCGCCAAGCTCACGATACGTCGAACCGCTCGAGCATCTTCTTAAGCTGACCGTTCTGCAGCTGAAGCTTTTGAGCGAGGTGAATCCTCAGCGTTTTGATTTCTTCATCGAGTGTTGCCGCTTCATGGAAGAACAAGTCCCGTGAAGACGAGGGCTGCACGCTTTGCTGGGGCTTTGCGGCGACGGCGCTCTGCGCAGTCGACCCGCCGTTGGCGCTCTTACCACGTAGACGCCTGACCCGCGGTTTGTCATGCGACCTTGTGCTTGCCGCGCTTTTTGGAACCAATGAATTCGCTTCGGCACCTGAATGGTCGACGTCATGACGCGCAGTTGCTTGAGCCTCTTCAGCATCAATCGCCTGTGTTAGCGCCTGCGCGACATCGTCATCTTCTTTCGCCTTATCCGATGCCATCGACTCCGATGCCATTGACGCCTGATCAACCGAGACTTCCTCATCATGAGCGGGTGGGCTGGCAGCGATCCTCAAACTCAGCCGAAGTGCGGGCGTATGCTCCGCTTCGCTCTCGAAAGCCTTGGGATCGGCGCTATTCCCGATCGAACTCTGTTGCGCTTTCGCCGACGGTCGCCGCGACGTCAGTTGGGCAAGGAATTTCCACGGTGTTTTCATAATCCCACCTTGAGCAAGCCGGACGGAGATGCTGTTGAGCTATTGTTTCCCGCCCGGTCATCTTTGTGACCGGGAGTGGTTCGAAGCCTGTATTCGCCCGAGCGAAAGACGGGTTAACAAAGCCGCCTATCGGCAGAGGCGCCCTGCAACACCTTATCACGACGAGAGCGGAATCCATGGCAAACCTCATGTGATTTGCAGGTTTGCACAACTTCGTTCTCAGGACCGATGCGCCGGCGTTCCTTCATGGTTCAATGTGCTTATGCCGACAACGCCCCAATGTTCAGAGATTTTCGATGGAGGGCGACCCGCGATGCTTCCGACCGGAAAGTACTTAGCACATCCGACTTCCCCGGCGGAAGTCCGGCGCCGCACGTAGCGCGGCATCAACAAGGATCAGCATAACATGCCGATCCGCGATTTCATCGACACCATCGGCCGCAGCTGCCACCGCTGGACGCACCCGGCGGAACATCAGCGCTGCGGTCTCGGCTGCGATGACCTCTACGTGTTCATGCCGAAGCCGGCGGCCGACGGCTATGCCGAGCAGACTGCAACGCGCCGACCGGTGAGCGTTGCACAAGCATTGCAACCAAAAAAGGGGGGCCCGCTTTCGCAAGGCCCCGCTTCGCCAATCAGCCAAAACACAAGTCATCAAACAGAGGGAGATTAGGCGGCTCCCGCTGTCAAACGCCTGTCGACGCCCTCAAAAAGTCCCGCGCTATTTCTTCGCCAGATATGCGTTGCAAATCGCTCACGTCCCCCATTTGGGTGAATGACACTTTGCCCGATCTGGTGTAACGCAACGGCAAGGCACAATTTCCACTCGC
>NZ_LNQC01000067.1 GCF_001651855.1 Sinorhizobium americanum
CTGGCTGGCCCCGTTGCGCAAATCCGAATGGGTCGTCTATGCCAAGCCGCCGTTCGGCGGCCCCGACGCGGTCTTGGCTTATCTCAGCCGCTACACCCACCGCGTCGCCATCTCCAACAGCCGCTTGATCAGCGCCGATGCCGAGACGGTCGCCTTCCGCTGGAAGGACTACCGGATCAAAACCGGCGACCGGCAGAAGGTCATGCGGCTGGCCACCGACGAGTTCATTCGCCGCTTCCTGCTCCATGGGCTGCCCGACGGTTTCCACCGCATCCGCCATTACGGCCTGCTCGCCAGTGCGGGCCGCAAGACCAAGGTCGCAAAGATCCGCGCTCTGCTTGGAGCGGAAACGGCCAAACAAGATGGTCCGCCAAGCGCTGAGGCGATCCCGCGCACTCTGAGAGAGCCATGCCCCGACTGCGGTGGCCCGATGCGCATCATCGAGATCTTCCGACGCGGTCAGAAACCCAGAGCCCGGGCGCCACCGCGAAAGCAGGCCGCATGACAAGACGCCCGTCACATTGGCCAAAGCCGACCCGAAAACACCCTGCATTCCGGGATCGGATCGCTTTGCGCTCAATAACACTGAGCACCGCAAAACCGTCAAACTCGACAGCGACGAGACCGTCAAACCTGCTTCCGATCAACGCATCCCACACCCTCAGGTCGGCGCTTTGGCTTCTGTCGTCAGCGCTCAATTCCACAACAGACGCCCGCGGCCCCGCGCTTTCCCCATAGGTCCCACCCAGCCTCCGNGAAGCAGCCGTTTGGCATGGTTCTGCCGAACGGCTAAATCGTACGCCAGGAGCAGACCTCGATCACCCAACGTAATCTGGCATCTTGTGTTGCTTGTTCAGACCGGAGGTCCGAATAAAAGGGGGTAGATGTGGCCCGTGCCCGCAGACTCGTCGATCTGTTCCCCTGATGGTGGCCTGGTCATAACTCGAAAGGATGAGGGTTAGCGAACAGGTGAAGAACACGGGTTCCAAACGGGTGGGAATGTAGCGAGAACCCGAGGGGCCGCGCAGACAGATGGAGAAAGAGCCCGCGGGTACGAGGGGGACCGTTTGGCGGGCTCTAGTTTGGGGCCAAGATCTTCTTGGCTGCCCTCATCGTGACAGAACGGCTGACGTTGTCCAGTAAGTCCTTCTGTGTAGCTGACCGATCGGGAACCGGCACTTGTAGCCACCCGGTTTCAATCTTCAGGCCCCGCGAAGTTCCTGATCAGCGAGGCGAGATCCGGTTCATCGACGAGGAGGGCTGCATCCTGCGGCGTTAGCCAAGCCATTCTTCGCTCGCCTTTTTCCGGCCAGCTTGCTCGATGCTTTTTCACCTCGAGCGGATAGACAAGCACTTGAAGCCGTTCAAAATTACCGACGCCCCGCTTCCAATACGTGTAGCTTCCCGCCGGTTTGCTTGTCACTTTGCCGACAAGGCCCGCCTCTTCGTAAGCTTCCCTGGCAGCGGAGTCCGACTTCTTCTGCCCCTTCTTTCGCCAACCCTTCGGAATGATGAACCGGCCGGTATCGCGCGACGTGATCAGGAGGATTTCAATGGATTTGGATTCTGAAATGCGAAACGGCAGGGCGGCCACCTGTTGGCGCTGTGCGTACTCGTTCGTCGATTGCGTCTTTTCTTTCTTTATCATTTCGAGAGAGATTTAGTGCGCCTGATGCTAGAGGCAAACCGGCTGCAAGCCCTCTGATGAATTGGACCAGGCCTAAAGCTTGGCGATGTCATCGACCAAATATTCCACCTGATACCGCACGGAGTGGGCTTGCTCGCTCGCTGCTCGCCAAACCGCGCGGCTGTACTTCCCCGGTTGCGATCCAATCGATCGCCACGAGGCAGCCGAGCACAACGATATAGAGCAGCAAGTCGCGCATGCTGGAAGTGTACCACAGATATAATTAGCTAACGCTAATATTGTCGGTCGCCCCCGACCGCTCCGGCTGGCCTGCCTCTTGGCGAGGCACACGTACGTGTTCGGACAGGCTGCCCTTATAGCAAGTTCATCGCCCAAAGTCGGCGGAGCTGCCGTTCAATCGCCATCAATCGCGACCATCAGCAGCAGGCGTATTGATCGCCAGCCTGCTCACGCGCTGATTAGCCGTAAGCCGATCGGAAGCGGGCTTTGCCAGCGAGAGTTCCGGCAAGCTCAAATGCGCAGGGACCAGATTTCCGTTCAAGCTGCATTCATGCAAAACGCGCTATAAGTCATTGAAAGACAAACCGATGGTGGTCGCCTAACAACACTGGCAGGCGCTCCAACTATGCCCGGAATCCGGAAATAGGCGGAGTAAAATCAAGACAGTTTGTCGCATGACGCCTGCCCTCCTCCAGGGAGGTGAAAACGTGAAACGCGCCCTTTTGAAAATTGCCGCGACCGGTATTCTCTTGCTTGCTCCGGCGATCGCTCAGGCGGCAGAAGGCTTCGCGACGGCGAACGTCAATATGCGCGCCGGCCCAAGCACGGCGTATCCGGCGGTCACCATAATCCCGGCTGGCGAATCCATCGAAATCTACGGCTGTCTTGCCGACGTGCCCTGGTGCGACGTGGAGTTCTACGACGGCCGTGGCTGGGTGCATGGCCGATATATCCAGGCACTCTATCAACAGCGCCGCGTTTATCTCGGGCCCCAATACTATCGTCGGCTCGGTATTCCTGTCGTCGTCTTTAGCTTCAGCAGCTATTGGGATCGTCACTACCGCGACCGTGAGTTTTATCGCGACCGCGATCGCTGGCGTCGCGGACCGAACTTCTATCGCGGCCCGGATCACCGTGCGGAACCCTCGCCGCGCCGCAGACGTGAATTCGAGCAGAGTCCAGCTCCGCTCCCGGAATTCGACCGGAGATTGGAGCCGAGGCCCGATTTTAGCCGCACCCCTGAGCGACGCCGGGACTTTGACGATCGTCCGGAACGCCTCCCGGATTTCGATCGCGCGCCCAACCGCAGGCGTGATATCGACAGGCAGCAGGACTTTGACCGTGATCTGCGCGGCGGCGGCGATCGCAACCGCCGGAACTTCGAACGGGGAGGCGATGATGGCAATCGCGTCATCCGCCGCGGCGACGACAATCGTGGCCGCAGCGGTGGTGACAAAGACCGCCGCGGGCCGCAGCGATCTGTCTGCCAACCTGGCGATCCGGACTGCCCGAACTAATGCGGCCTGGGCGGCAGAGATGCCGCGCTACACCCTGATTCTCGGTGGCGCGGGGGGGGGGGTGGGAACCGACGTCCGAGAAGGGTAGAACTAGGCCAGCGGGCGGCGCTTCGCTTCGAAGCGCCGCTCTTGAGTGCTACAGCTCCACTTGCTCGGAAATGGCCAAGGCGTCGTCCACCTCTATTCCAAGGGACTGCACAGTGCTTTCCAGCTTCTTGTGGCCGAGCAGGAGCTGGACGGCGCGCAGGTTGCCTGTCTTCTTATAAATGTGGGCCGCCTTCGTCCTCCTCATCGAATGTGTGCCGTGGCGCTTCGGATCAAGCCCGCTGCTCGACACCCACCGTTCGACGATCCTGCCATACTGCCGCGTCGGCAGGTGCGGCTTTGCGTGCACGCGGCTCGGAAACAGGTAATCCCATTCACCGAGCCTGCGACGTCCAATCCAGGCACCGACAGCCTCCCGCGTTTGATCGGTCAGTTCGAACTGCACTGGTCGGCCTGTTTTCCGTTGGATGATGATCCGCCCGGTCGCGCACCCTTCCGGAGATTGCAACATCGGCAACCGAGATCGCCACGAGATCACAGGCTCGCAGTTTGCTGTCAATCGCGAGATTGAACAGCGCCAGGTCGCGTGCCGCACCCGACATCTGCAGGCGGGTTCGGATGGCCCAGACCTCCTTCGGTTTCAATGGAGGTTTCTGACCGATGATGCGGCCCGAGTTCCAGCTAGACATAGCCTTGCTCCCAAGAGCCACCCTCCACTGCCGCAGCGCTCACCCGTCAAGCCGCCCAATGATAATCCTCCTGGAAGTGACCTTTCGGGTCGAATCGAGCCATGCGCCGGCCAGCCTGCTGATGACAGCGTTGAGTGCACAGCGGAGGAATTTGCCTCTAACAATTCGACGGGCGCGGAGTGATTTGCCAGGAAAATACCCAACTGTCTTGCACCAGCCGCACGCGCTCTCCTGGCCCCGTTGCCTACGATGGCCTCCCGGGCCCGGCATCCAGCATCCAGAGCTGGCTTGTGATCCGCCGAGCGGCGCGCTCCGAGACTGACACTGGATGAAACCTGAGGGCAGTTGCTATTCTCGAAATAAAGGCGCAGGGTCCAACCTTCAGTAGCAAATGTTACGGGCGCTATTGCTTGAGGGCTAGATACCCTGGCCCCAATCAAGGAGGGCGCCATGTCTTCCACCATACGCAATATATCGCCTTCCGATAGGGAAATGATCCGGTCAGTCTTAGACGAAGCTGGCTATCGCGCGGATGTCCTTGTCGATGATCCGAGATTTTTTGAGACTGCCACATTGCTGGTCACTAAGCTGTTGCTTGCGGGTGTTGAATCCCGGTCGGGGCTAGCGGCGAAGCTCGAATGTCAATTGGGCATGGCCGGCAAGCACAGGCAACTGCCCGGAGCGCGGTTGGGCCGTTACGCTATCCAAGGTCTACCGCTCGAGCTGCAACGCCTCACGAGATGAGCGACGTTCCTCGCGCTCGGTCATTTTGCGGTTCTTCCGGGAGACGCTTGTAGAGGCCTGCCGGGGAGGAGATCTGGAAAATCGGTCAAGCCGAAATTTCTCCATCCCGGTGGCCAACCGCCTTTCGGGTCACCCCGGATCGATCGGCACCGCCGGTTCAGGACTATACCTCGAGCTAACGGCCCACCGGCTCCTTCGGAGATAAAGTCATGCCCCAACCGTACTGCTCAATATCTTACCTCCGGATGAGCGTCCTTCTATCAGCAACTCTGGTTTTCAGCTCGAGCGCATTTGGCCAAGTGACACCGCCGGTGCCGGCCAATGCCGAGGCAAGCCGCTACGGATCTGGCTGGGAGTGCGATCGCGGGTTCAGAAAGCAGGGCAATTCCTGCGCCGCAGTGATGGCTCCCGACCACGCGTTCCTGACGAATAAATCCTATGGCAAGGGCTGGGAATGCCACTACGGATTCGTTGAAGAGGGCAACCGGTGCCTTGCCGTCCAGGTGCCTGCAAATGCCTATCTTGATCCCTCCTATGGCGATCGCTGGAAATGCATGCGGGGGCATCGCCGCAACGGCACTGGATGTGAGCTCATCGAGGTGCCGGATAATGCGTTTTTGTCGGACACGGCCCTTAATCAGGGATGGGAATGTGAGCGCGGTTACCAGAATATCGGACGCAAGTGCGTAGCGTTGATCGTTCCGGAGCACGCTTATCTGACGACCAGCGGGAACGAGTGGATTTGCGATCGTGGTTTCGAACAGAAGGGCGAAACCTGCGTTGCCGTCCAAATTCCGGAAAACGCATTCTTCGTCGACACATCCTATGGTCAGAAATGGAAGTGTGATCGCGGGTTTGAATCGAAAGGGACCACGTGTTCAGAGGTCAAGCTTCCTGAGAATGCGCATTTCGATCCTTCCGGTAACGCCTGGGAGTGCAACCGACCGTATCGGCTCCGCAGCGGCGTCTGCAGCATGGAATAGCGAGCCCCTAACACAAAGGCGGCTTCAGCCGAGGTATGCCGCAGCGCGGCGCGTCCAGTCAGGAAGCGCTACGGCGTTTTTTCAATTCATATGGCGTAAAGCTCAACCCGCAAAGCCGTGCAAGCAGTATTCCCGACCTGCGCTTGCGACGTCTTGGTAAAGGCGAAACGCCAGCGGCTAACGTTGGCGCTGGAAATTCATCTCAGCAAATGGGGGTGGTTATGCTGCGTGATCGGCGGCATCGGCGGCGTCACGGAATGAAACGAGTTTCTGGTTTCTATCGTCCCAAAGGACCAGCCTGACACACTGAAAGCTTTCCCAAAGAGTGATGCGACCGATACGCGCGAGTTGTGGGTGGTCGCGCAGAACCTCCGGCAATCTGTAGTAAGGGATCCTGCTCGACAGGTGATGCACGTGATGAATGCCGATATTGCCGGACAGCCATCGCAGTACCAGCGGCAGGTCATAGTGGGACGCACCGTGCAGGGCCGCCTGGGGAAAACGCCAATCCTCGCCGGCCGACCAGTGCGTCTCTTCAAACTGGTGCTGCACGTAGAAGAGCCAGATGCCGGCCGTGCCTGACAGGAGCACGATCGGCAGGTGGATCAACAGGAAGGGCAGGAATCCAATCGCCCGAGCCATCAAGGCGGCGCCTATCCCGATCGCAACGTTCGTGGCCATCGTCGAGATCCAGGGCAGCGCACCGCCGGTCATCATTCCGAACGGCAAGCGCTGCTTGAGGAGAAAGAGCCACGCGGGGCCGATGCCGAACATTACCAGCGGGTGCCGATAAAGACGGTAGCCGAAGCGCTTCGTGAGAGAAAGTGAACGGTATTCTGAGATCGTGAGTGTGGTGATATCGCCGACACCCCGCTCGTCCAGATTGCCGGCCGAGGCGTGATGAGCGGCGTGCGCCCGGCGCCAGTAATCATATGGGGTCAGCGTAAGCACGCCGATGGCACGCCCTGTCCAATCGTCGAGGCCTCGGCGAGCGAAGAACGAGCCGTGGCCGCAATCGTGCTGGATCATGAAAAGCCGCAGGAGGAAGGCTGCGGCCGGAATGATTGCGATGAGCCCGTACCAGAACCCGCTGGCGAGGGAAAAATAGGCGACGGCCCAGAAGCCGGCGAACGGGACGATGGTGACAAGAAGCTCGAAGGCGCTGCGTCCAATGCGGGGCTGACGGTATTTCGCGAGGGTCTTCAACCAAAGTGCGGCATCATTTTTGGCAAGCGAAGCCGGCGGGCAGACATGTGCATTCATCAAAACTGGTCCGTGTTCCTCGACTCATAAATCATCTGCCAGGCCTGTGGCCTTGCGCCTGAGCTTCAGTTGCAATGGCTGAAGGTGTCAGGCCTGACGAGCCTTGCGTGCCGCATAGCGACGATCGCGCTCGGCTTTGCGGGCAGCCTCGGCCGCCAGGTCTCGTGAAGCGCGATCGGCAATTTCAGCCTGCTGGGCTTCGGCTTCTCTCCGCTCCTTGGCTTCGGCTGCCGCCATCTCTGCTGCGGCTTCCGCCCGCCTCAGCGCTTCGCGTTCGGCACGACGCGCCTCGCGTGCAACCGCCACCGTTTCGCGGGCGGCAAGCCGCTCCTGCATCTCCGGGTCAGTTGCCTTGGGGGCGGCGGCGAATTTTGCCAGAAGCTGACGCTTGGCTTCGGCCGCAGCAGTACGGCGCTCCGCAAAGCCATTGTCGTTCGGGTGTCTCAATGGAAATTCCTTAATTCTCGCGGGTGACGAGCCGGTCACGCTCTCGGAAAGAAAAGGCGGATGTCGTGCCGGCAAATAGAGCCTCAGAACAGAAAAAGGCCAGACATCCGCCTGGCCTTCTCGAACTTCTTGCCGCCATGCCAGTACATCCGTGGTCATCGGCGGCTAAAAGCTTTAGGCAGCGCGGAGCTGGCCTGCGGACATTTTGCCCGACTTGTTGTCGCGCTCGAGCTCGAAGCCGAGCTTCTGGCCTTCGACGATCGAGTTCATTCCGGCGCGCTCGACGGCCGAAATGTGAACGAACACGTCGGCGCTGCCGTCGTCAGGCTGGATGAAGCCGAAGCCTTTGGTGGCATTGAACCATTTAACTGTGCCAGTGGTCATAACGAATCCTTTCTTAGCAACATTGATCACCGCTGGGCGACGCACAGCGGGCATTTTTCGACTTTTGAAAGGAGAAGTTCGTTAAGAAGCGCGAGGCGCAGCAAAAACAAATATCGGCAAACAAAGTATCGATGGACGCCAGTACAGCTTTTTGACGGTCGCGTCAACTTCTTGTTTCGAGTTTCGCAGATATACTACCAATAGAAGTCGGCGAATGAGGTCACCCTGCCGCGTTGCCACGCAAGGGGGACGCCGGGAAGCGCGTGAAGGTCGTGACGTCACATGCCCCGCCGCGGCAGAGGGTATGCATCGGCTTCGTAAAGCCTGCGTATCTGTTGACCATCGTAACGGGCCTCGTCGACCTCCAGGATAGAGCCGCGAAGCATCGAAACCGGCATATCCTCGATCGCAAAACGAAGTGCTTCGGCGGCCGATTCAAACCTCTTGTACCGAAGGCGGCCCGTTCTTCTCACTGTCTTACAGGGATAAAGTCCTGCGGCGGCACTGTAATCAAACGTCGCCATGGGGCCGCTCCTTGGGGGCGAACAAAGCGTTGGCGGTCCTCATGCGCTTCTCAAGGCGCCTCTGCCTTTCAACTGGTCTGAGTTCCCGCATCCTGCGGATTTGTCGGGCGCGTATCTCCTGCAGCTTGGCAGCATTTGAGCCCTCGGGCATCGTGCGCGAGAACAGGCTTTCCGCCACGTGGCGGGTCGTGTCTTTCATAAGGGTATCCTAAGACTGGATGCGCGCCGGGTTAACGTCCGGCGCGCTTATCTCCTGCCAGGGGCGGAGTTCGAAACGTTGCAAATCGGGAGTCGCCAAGCAGCAGGACGAACCGGGGGATCAGGTAGCCGAAAGGCTGAAACGCAGTGTTTATTTGGTGACGCGTACTGTCCATTCAAGACGGCGACCGCTGCCCGCCGAAGAGCGCAACGCCCCTGGCGTCACCGACGCGGTAGAACCTATATGCCAGGCGGCCTCTGATCCGGTGACAGTCACTTCTTCTTCTTTCCGAGACTTAACCCGCTGTTCGCAAACTTTGCGGTCGTGCCCTGTAGGCTCGCGACCGGAGCCACGGTCTTGTCTTTTTTCGGCTTTCGCGTTTCGCGGTTGCTTCTAGCTTGGCCTTTGGCCATCTGATGCTCCTGAATTTTCGGGTGGTCGTCGGCTGCGCTGGGGCGTCACCGCACTCTTACTCAGCAAGGACGAAGCTTTGCGCTTCGAAAGCAGGAAAGCCTGCCGGCTCGCGCTGCCAAGTTGAACCGTTTGATGCGCGGCGCTGCCGCTGGCTCGCCTTTACCATTATGCTGAAGCCGAACGTTTTCGCCGTAACCAAAATCGCTGACGCTGACGAGATTACGAGCGACGATGTGAAGGTGAAGGTCGGAAGACATGCTGTCCTCCTTTCATTGGGGCCAGGACACCAAGGCCCCGAAGCAGCAGCGCCCTGACAATGGCTGCTGACGCCGAGAACATGCGCCCTTTAGCAGCCAAGCGCAAGGGCGCTGGCCGCTTTGCTATTTGTCGCATGATCTTCTCGTGGATGACGCAACGGATCGCACAGTTCTCCGGTAACAGGCGACACTCGCCTCTAGACCAGGCCCTCTATGCAGAGATCGTACCACGCCTGCTGAAAGTTGCGCGTCGGGACTGTTGGCTCGCTTACCGTCGAGGACGTGATACCGACCCCGGCCAGCATCCGTGGTCAACGGCCTTCATTTCCCTGCGTCTCCACATCATGCAACCGCTTGAGGAGCACTCTTATATTCCTTGGGAGTTTAGGTCTGACTCTGAACACGGGAAGTGATCGGAGAAAAGCGACGTTGTAATCGGTTGCCATCACCTGCCGGATATGCGTCGCCACGTCCCTGTGGGGCTTCGTCATGTCGCCTTCCTAAAGAGGAACAATACCACGACTGGAAAAAGGGTTCGTGGCGGACCAGGAGGCACAAATGTCCACTTGGGGGGCAACACGGTAATTCGGGTCGCTGCGAATAAATGACCTCAAAGGGTCGATGGGAGCCGTTCATCACAGGCTCTGTGCACGGCGTGTTGTGAGGATGTTCCCGTTATGTGCTTCTAAGATCGCAGGCGAGAAAATGCGGCATCGCTGCCGCACTAGGCGCCGTTAAAGCGCTCCACGAACCGGATAACGTCGTTGACCATCGGGGCCTCCCAAAGATCATTATGACCGAAGCCGTCGTAGATCAGCATTTGCTTGGGTGTGGGTGCGATTTCATAGAGCGCCTCGCCCGAGGAAAGCGGAATGACAGGGTCACGCCGACCGTGGATAAACAGCTTCGGTTGCCTGACCTTCGCTATTCTTAGATCGGAGCGGAACGGATCCTTGATAAGGAGTGCAACCGGAAAGTAGGGGTAAATCGTCTGAGCGAGCGACAGCACCGAC
>NZ_LNQC01000068.1 GCF_001651855.1 Sinorhizobium americanum
CGTCTACATTCTCACTTTCGGCGGGCCGGGTTTTGCGACGACATCTGCCGGCTTTTCAATCTACCGGCGGGCGATCGAGCAATTCGACGTCGGCCGTGCGGCGGCCGAGACGATCGTCTACGGCCTCGTCATAGGTCTGGCGACACTCCCGGTCGTTCGCCTGCATCAGCATTTCGAAAGGCGGGAATCATGAGGCTCGGCGTTCCACATCTCTGGCTGGCCGTGGCGGCGGCGCCGATAGTCGGCTTCTTCGCCCTCCCCATCCTTTATCTCGCCGCCGTTTCCCTCAAGACCAAGGACGATGTGCTGAGCGGCAATTTCTGGCCGACAGTGCGGACGTTCGCGAACTGGCCCGGCGCTTTCGAAGCGGCCGGCATTGCGGGTTTCATATTCAATTCCGTCGCGGTTTCCGTGCTTGGCGGCCTCCTCACCATCGCATTGGCGTTACCCTCGTCCTATGCGGTGTTGCGGCTCAAGATTGGCGGCAGGTGGCTGGCGGACGTGACGCTTTCGAGCTACATGGCGCCGCCCATCGTCGCCTTGATCCCTCTGTTCTTCCTGCTGAAGGCAACCGGGCTTCTCAACACGCGCGCCGGTCTCGTCCTCGTTTACGGCTTCGCCAACGTGCCCGTCGCATTCTGGCTTCTGACGCCCTTCCTGCGCCGGATGCCGATCGAGATCGAGCAGGCGGCCGCGATGGACGGTGCGGGACCGCTTCGCACGCTTCTTCAGATCGTCGCCCCAATCATCGCACCCGGTGTCGTGGCCACACTGATCATCGTAACCGTGCTGTCCTATAACGAATTCCTCTTCGCCTCCGCCTTCACCTTTTCCGACGCCACGCGAACGCTGCCAGTCGGCATCTCGCTCTTCCAGGGAGACAGGCTGGTTAATTTCGGCCAGATGGCAGCCGCCTCCCTCGCCGGCATCGCCCCGATCTACCTGATCGCGCTTTTCATGCAGCGCTATCTGATCAGCGGGCTCGCACATGGTGGGGTGAAATAGGGGAGAGGCCAAACGCGAGGGCTCGACTACAGCCGGCACCGCCCCGCATATTTCGTATTGGCCACGTCGGCCCTTTAGGCTTGAGAGTTGGGGAAGCTCGCACCACCACGTCGTCACTTCGGGAGTGCAGATCTTCATGCCGGTGTAGATGCATCGCGGGTCTCGTGGGTTGTGCATCCGCGGGAGAAACATTCTCCCGTTCAAGTTGCCCAGGTTTCGCTGCCAACGACCGCGGAACGTCACGCTCCTTCTAGCTCCTACATCAGCCGGTCGAGCTCGGCAGAACGATGCGGCAGCCAGGATTCTCGTAATATAAGTTCCCAATGTAACTGAAACGGCCGCAGTCTTATAATAAAGTAGCTATCAACACGGATCAGGCGGCAGGTGTGGACGCGTTTTCCGATGCTTTCCTCCCGCTTCGGTAATCTCGCTTCACGCGGGCAAATCGCGCACCCGGACGAGCCTTCAGGAAAGGCGGTGGTGGTCGACCGCTTATTGCTCGTGGGACTGAATTGACGAGGACTGATCAGGGCCACAGGTGTAAGCTTTTTATATTCGAGGCTCGTGGGAAAGCGCATCAGAACAAGCCAAATTCGACCATGTCAGAGGATGCTAGTCATGCCCGACATCGGAGACTGGCTCGCCAGCATCAGGCTTGAGCGGTATCGCCAAACCTTCTTGAAGAACGGCATCGATCTCGATGTCGTCGACGATCTCACCGATGCCGACCTCAAGGAGCTCGGGCTGTCCCTTGGTGACCGCAAGCGTTTTCTCAGGGCGGCCGCGACCCTGCCTCAGCCGCCGCCCTTACGCGTTGGGACCAAGCCGCCCGCGTCACCGATCCACACAGAAGCGGAACGGCGACAGCTTACGGTGATGTTCTGCGATCTCGTTGAATCGACAGCACTCTCCGCCCGCCTAGATCCAGAAGACCTACGGCAGTCGATCGTAGCGTACCGTGCCTGCGCCACCGAGATCGTCGGCCGGTACGACGGCTTTGTCGCCAAGTACATGGGCGACGGCGTCCTCGTGTACTTCGGCTATCCGCAGGCTCACGAGGAAGATGCCGAGCGGGCCGTCAGGGCCGGTCTCGCGGTCGTCGAGGCGGTCGACCGGCTGGACGCGGCAGGCGAACATCTGGCTGTTCGGATCGGAATCGCCACCGGCCTGGTGGTGGTGGGCGACATCATCGGCACCGGCGAGGCCGAGGAATGCAGCGTCGTAGGGGAAACTCCGAACCTGGCCGCCCGGCTACAGGCGCTGACCGGGCCCGGCACAGTAGTCATTGCCGAAGCGACCCGCGCATTGCTGCGTGGGCAGTTCAAGCTCGAAAGCATCGGGCTGCGGTCGATCAAGGGGTTTTCCGGGGCGGCTGAAGCGTTTCGGGTGCTCGGCGAAGTGCGCAGCGATGACCGCTTCGAGGTCGGTCACGCGACCGTGCTGCCGTTGGTCGGGCGCGACCAGGAACTCGCGCTGTTGGTCGATCGTTGGAATTTGGCCAAGACCGCCGAAGGCCAGGTCGTCCTGCTCGAAGGTGAGGCTGGGATCGGCAAGTCGCGCCTCGCCCTCGCCCTTCGCGAGCGTCTCTTTCGACAACCACACAGGTTGCGCCGCTACTTCGCCTCGCCCTACTACGTCAACAGCGCGCTTCGTCCGGTGATCGCCCAACTCGAACAGGAGGCGGGATTTGAACGCGAGGATTCAGCGGTCGAGAAGCTCGCCAAACTTGAGGCGCTGGTCGCAGAACAGGTCGGTGAGGTGACCGAAGCGCTCCCATTGTTGGCCGAGCTCCTCGGAATTCCAGGCACCAGCCGCTGTCCGATAATGGATCTTGCGCCCAAACAGCGTAAGAATCGAACCTTCGACGTGCTCATCGCCCAGCTTGCCATACTGGCTGCGAAGCAGCCGGTGCTCCTGGTGCTTGAGGACGCTCACTGGCTGGACGCGAGTAGCCTTGAGCTGTTCGACTTGTTCGTGGATCACATCCGGCAGCTCCCGGTGCTGCTGGTCATTACCCACAGGCCCGAATTCGTCCCACCTTGGCGCAACTACCCGCACGTGACAAAGGTGGTCCTGAAACGTCTCGACCGGGTGCACGCTCAATCGCTGATCGAAGGGCTGACCGGTGGAAAGGCTCTGCCTGCCGGAGTGCTCGATTACATCCTGACCAACACCGACGGCGTACCGCTGTACCTTGAGGAGTTGACCAAGACCATGCTCGAGTCTGGTCTCTTGGGAGTGGCCGGCAATCGGTTTGGATTGGCTGCACATATGCCGCCGCTGGCGGTCCCGGTGACGCTATACGACTCCCTGATGGCTCGCCTCGACCGCCTCGGCAAGGCCAAGGCGGTGGCCCAGATCGGTGCCTGCATTGGGCGTGAGTTCTCGTATGAGCTAATTGCAGCGTTAGCAGTGCTCGATGAGCATGAGTTGCAGAGGAGGCTTGATCAACTGGTTGCTACCGAGCTGGTCTTTCGGCGCGGAAGTCCCCCTAACGTTATCTACAGCTTCAAGCACGCGCTTGTCCGAGATACCGCATATCAGTCGCTGCTCAAGAGCCGCCGCCGGGAACTGCATCGCCGTATTGTCCAGGTCTTCGAAGAACTCGCCCCACATGTCGTGTCCGCTCAGCCGGAGCTCCTGGCCCATCATCTGACGGAGGCAGGAGAGCTTCCGCAAGCCGTCGTGTTCTGGCACCGGGCCGGCGAGCACGCAAACGAGCGGGCGGCGAATGCCGAGGCCGCCGGCCATTTGACCAAGGCACTCGACCTGCTCGCCCAGGTGCCGGAGAATCCGGAGCGCCTCGAGCTTGAGCTGACGTTGTTGATCACCATGGGACGAGTGCTTACCGCCGCGAAGGGCTATGGCCATCCGGAGGTCGAGCGCGTCTACAACCGTGCTCTCAGCCTGGCGGAGCGGATCGAGGAAACGCCCAGGCTGTTCCCGGTGCTCCTCGGTCTCACCATTCATCATGCGGTGCGTTCCGAGCTTTCCGCGGCGCGGGACCTTGGCGAACGGCTTCTGAGGTTGGCGCAGCAGATCTCGGATCCTGTGCTCGTAGTGGAAGCGTCCTATGCTCTGGGCATTACCTGCTCCTGGCGCGGCGAATTCGCCTCGGCATGGAAGCACTTCGAGCACGGGATCAGCCGGTACGACATCGCCCAGCACCGGGCCCATCTCGCGCTCTATGGACAGGATGGAGGACCGATCTGCCTGTGCCGTGGCGGCATGGCGCTGTGGTATCTCGGCCACGATGACCGGGCGCTGGAGCTGATGGACGAGGCGCTCGCCATGACCGCGAGGCTCGGACATCTGTTCAGCCGTGCCTATGTACTGACATGGGCGGCGATTTTGCACGTGCATCGACGCGACATCGCCAAGGCGCAAGAGGCGGCGGAGCTGGCTTTGAAGTTCGCGGCCGAGCACGAATTTCCATTTTGGCACACACAAGGGGTCTTTCTGCAGGGGTGGGTGCTGGCCGAAGAGGGCCACGTCGGGGAAGGCATCGAGCGGTTGCGAGAGGGGTTGGCTGGGATGCAGGCGATCGGTTCGGGAATGACGGCGCCTTGGGCGATGGGCCTGCTCGCGGAGGCGCATGGAAAGGACGATCGTTTTGCCGAGGGCAGCACCTTGATCGACCAGGCGCTCACCATTGTCGCGCGCACCGGCAACCGCTGGTGCGAGGCGGAGCTGCATCGGCTCAAGGGCGAACTCATATACTCGAGCTCAGAGTGCGACCCCGCCGAAATCGAGGCGTGCTTCCGCCGTGCGCTGAATGTCGCCCGCATGCAGGAAGCCAAGATGTGGGAACTGCGCTCGGCGGTGAGTCTGGCGCGGCTTTGGCGAACACAGGGTGATGGAGCACAGGCTTGCGAGCTGCTCGAGCCCGTTCTCGGCTGTTTCTCGGACGGCCATGGAACGCTCGATCTTCAGGACGCTCAAGCAGTCGTTGAGAGCTGCGGAGGTGGTAAATTGAGCACCTGATTGCTCCGCTGAAAACGTTTTGACGTAACACCCGACTGGCGCGATGGTTCTGAATTCGACAGGGGTATTGCGCGGGATTCAGGGACGACTTGGTATCCGCGGCGAACCAGACCTGAGCCGAGGAGCGTCTAACTTCGGTTTCCCACCCTGATGAGACCTACACGAACGCGCAGAGTCGACCCACTGCGGTCCTTCAGCATCATCCGGACTTGGGCGGCTTTGGCCTCAATAGCTGACCATCGTGAGCGGCTCGACAACTATCTCCTATCCCGTGTGATCGCAGAGAGATTGGTCGACCATGGCATAATGCGAACTTCTCGTGGAGTGGCCTGTGCAACACTGGTGGGACCCAATCACACCACCATGGACAGCTCGTTGCCAATGTCTTGGGTCCGTGCGCTCGCGTCGATCGGCTAACAAAGCCGCATAGGCGCTTGCGGCAGTTGGCGGCACCGCGCGGCAGTTGGCGGCACCGCGCTGCCGCAGGCGGCGTTGGCTGCAATCAACTGCGTTTTAACTCACGAATGTTCAGTTGGGCCTTTACGCAACCGCTGGAAAAGCCCCGCGGGCAATCCGATACCGTTCGTTCAACGTCCAGCGGCGTTTTCCCTCACGCGGCGCGCCGCATCTGCTAACCGCTCGGCAGAAAGACGCCCAGCCCGCACTGCGTCGGCGATGCCGTCGGACAAGGCGTGAAAGTGTGGCCCTCCTCCGACGAGCAGGAGGTCGACCCCCGCATTGAGGGAGGCTATAGCGGTGTCCAGAAGCGATGCGCCGCGCATAGTGGCAGGAGAGTCAAGGTCGTCGCTGACAACGAGGCCCTTGAAGCCGAAGTGCCCGCGCAGCAGCGCGATCACAGTCGCTGACGTGCTGGCAGCATTTTGTGCGTCGAACGCGGCGACGGGCGCGGGGCCTGTCATCACCGCTTTCGTCCCAGCCTCGATCGCAGCCCTGAACGGCAGGGCACTTCCGAGAATGCGGTCGAGTGTCGTTCCTAGCGAAACATCGACCAGCGCGGGGTCAGCTTCAAGATCGTTGAAGCCCGGAAAGTGCTTCGTCACTGCAGAGATCCCCGCCTTCTGGACGCCCTTGACGTATGCCGCGGCAAGCCTCGCGACGGTTTGCGCATCCGAGCCCATCGTCCGGTTGTGCAGCCATGGATTTCGGCCGTCGACGACGTCTGCGATCGGCCCCAGGAACATGGTGACGCCGAGTTCGCGAGCGGCTGCCGCGACTTGTTGGCAACGTTCGGCGAGCACGTTTTCAGACAACGCCTCCGCGTCTTGCAAGTCGGGGAGCGCACAGACAAGTCCTTCCAGCCTCTGGATGCCGCCCAACTCTTGGTCGACGGCGACTATGAGCTCGGGACATCCAGCCCGAAGCCTGTCGACAGCGGTTCGAAAGATATCCGGGGTCTCCGTGGCCAGTCTTTCTTTTGACATCTGTCGAGCCACGTACTCGGCCCGTGTTTCCCCGATCAGAACGGAACGGCCGCCCTTTTCCAAAAACGGTTCCATGACGTCCGCAAAATCCAGATTGTCGAACGCCGGCAGGAGTATTGCCCTCGCGTCCTGATCTAGTGTGAGGGTCATCAGCCGTGATCCTTTGAATGTCTCTGCGCAGTTTCGGAGCGCAGGAAATCGGCCGCCCGCTCGCCGATCATGATGCACACGGCGTTAGGGTTGCCCGAGATCAGCGTTGGCATGACCGAGGCATCAGCGACCCGCAGTCCGTCGATCCCTCTCACCCGAAGCTGCGGATCGACCACCGCCATTTCGTCCTGCCCCATGCGGCACGTCCCCGAAGGGTGCAAGGCGGCGTGGGCGTCCTTGAGACAAAATGCCTTGATATCCTCGCGCGTCTTGAGAGACGGCGACGGCGTGTGCCGGGCGGCGACGTATCGGGCGATTGCCGGCTGCGCCATGATGTCGAGCGCGGTCATTGTTCCGTCGGTGATGGCGTCGAGATCGTACGGGTTCGAGAAGTAACGCGGCGCTACGCGCGGATTTGCCGTCGGGTCAGCGCTGGCAAGCGTCACCTCACCTCTGGAGCGGGGTCGGATCTGCCCCAGATTGACCGTGCATCCGTTACCTCCGGGCACGGCATCGACCCCCTCCTCGATGCCCGCGCCAACGACCATGAAATATTGGATGTCAGGCGTCGTCTCGGCCTTGTCGCCCCACCAGAACGCGCCCCCTTCAATCAGGTTCGATGATGCCGGGCCATTACGGAAGAGAGCGTAGTTCAGCCCGGCCGCCGCTTTCCAGAGAGGCTTTTTATACTTGTCATAGCTGTGGGGTCCATTGAGCTGGTAGACTATCGAGATTTCGATATGATCCTGGAGGTTCTGGCCCACGCCAGGCAGGTCCGCCTGGAGGTCTATCCCCTGGCGTCTGATCTGGTCTTCGGGACCTATCCCGGACAGCATCAGGAGCTTAGGCGTGCCAATCGCGCCGGCGGAGAGGACGACTTCCTGCTCGGCCCTGTAAACCACGGTGCGTTTCCCCTTCACGCATTCGACCCCGACTGCGCGTCCCTTCTCAACTATCACGCGCGCAACCGTGGTCCCGGTCTCGATACGTAGATTGCTCCGTTTGCGGGCTGGGTTGAGATAGGCAACCGCGGCAGAGCTGCGGCGCCCGTTGCGGGCCGTTATCTGATACAGGCCGCAACCTGCCGGATTTCCTGAGTTGAAGTCGGGGTTGTAAGGAAGACCCGCCTGCTGGCAGGCCTGCAACCAGGCGCGGGTCAGGGGATGAATATAGTCGATATCCGAAACTCCAAGTGGCCCCCCGACACCATGGACTCCGTTGCAAAAGCGATTGTTGTCCTCGGCGCGCATGAAGAACGGCAGGACGTCGGCATAGCCCCAGCCTTCGGCACCCAGGTTGACCCACTGCTCATAGTCGGACGGCACGCCACGAATGTAGATCATCGCGTTGACGGAGCTGCCGCCGCCAAGCACCCTCGCCTGCACCATGGTCGGCTTTTCATCACGTGCCTGATCGGCCATCGGTTCCCAGGGAATGCGCTTCAACAAGTCACCCTGCGCCGTTTTGTAGTAGGCGCCGGGAATGTGAATGTAGGGATTGTGGTCGCGCGGCCCCTCCTCGATGAGCAATACGCTAACAGCGGGGTCCTCCGAGAGACGCGAGGCCACGACACACCCGGTCGAGCCTCCGCCGACGACGATGTAATCGTACGTGTTGACCTCGTCCGGCTGCCGCGAGCGAATTCCGAAAACCGGCGACCCAATGTCCCAGCGCGCCATCATCGCCCCCTTGCGATCGAATTGCCTGCCTTGATAGCGAGCGCAGCGACCGTCAGTGCCGGATTGACGGCGGCCGACGTCGGTAAGACGGACGCGTCCGTGACGTACAGGTTCTCCACGTCATGGCTGCGGCAATTAAGATTGACAACCGACGCTTGCGGGTCAGTTCCCATTCGGGCGGTACCGCATTGGTGAGAGGTCGTCTTCCGTCCGAACGTGCGCGTCAGGACTATCGGAAAGCCTGCCCTACGCATGACGTCGCGGGTTCTTTTGATCAGTGCTTCGTGGGCACGCATATTTGAGCGCACCCAATGCATCACGATCCTGCCGTCCTTCACCATTACTCGGCTGTCTGGATTGGGCAGGTCCTCGCTTGTGAGGAACCATCCATAGGCATAACGCGCCATGAGCCTTGCCATCCAGGCGGGCACCAACGACGTTTGCGCCTTGAGGATGTTGCCGGTGATATGGCCGAGCAGTTGAACATTGCCCAGCGGAAAGCCCGTGTCCGGGTCCTTGTTGTAGAAATCGTTGAAGGCCAGCGTCTTCTGATAGACGGCGGTGTTGGGTGAGCTTGGATCGATCGCCAGCATTGCCGTCGTGTTGTGATTCATGAAGTTGCGGCCAAGCTGGTCTGAGCTATTGGCAAGGCCCCGAGGATGCGCGCCATTGCCGGATCTCAGCAGTAGCGCGGCCGACTGAACCGCACCGGCAGCTACCGCAAAAATTTCGGCGGCGATCCGCTGTTCCACACCATCCTTGATGAATACGGCGGCCGTCACTTTCGTGCCAACCGGATCCGTTTCCAGCCGCACCACATTTGCGCCCGTAATTACGCTCACATTCGGGTGCGCCAGGGCACTGGCAAGCGGTCCGACCTCAGCGTCGATCTTACCGCGTCCGGTATTCGGGAACGCGTCCCACCCTGTTCTCGCCCGTCGAAGCCACTCCTCGATATCTATCGCCAGCGGCAGGCTTGCCGGGTGGACGCCGGCCTTGCGCAACCTTGCGCGCACCGCGGCAATGGCCGGTTCGTCGGGAACGGCGGGGAAGCGGTACGGGTGCGATCGGGGCGGCTCCGTCGGATCCTGTTCGGCCGCGCCACGCACGCCATAGATTTCCTCTGCCCGCTCATACCAGGGCTCCATATCGGCATAGCCTAACGGCCAGCCAGGCGAACGGCCTTCCATGTGGGGACGGGGCTCGAAGTCCTCGGCCCTGTAGCGGTACATCACCGCCCCGAAGAACTTGGAATTGCCACCGACATAGTAGTAGTTGCCCGGCAGGAACGTCTCTCCATCAGTACCCACCCATTCTTCGGTCGACCTGTAAAAGCCCTTCTGGAAAATCGCCACGTCGTCCCGAGCCTCGGGCGTGTCCTTCAGGTACTCCCCGCGTTCGAGAATGACGATGCGCTTTCCAGAGGTTGCAAGACTATAGGCGAGAGAGCTGCCCCCGACCCCCGACCCGATGATGACAATGTCCGCTGTCTGGTCCATGAGACATCCTGTCAATTGATCAGCTCTTCGCTGTCCTGATCGAAGAGGACGACTTTCGAAGTGTCGACGGCGAGCGTTGCCGAGCTGCGCGCATTGACCTGTTTGGGCGGCAATCGGGCCGTGACTTCCACGCCGCCAAGCTGAAACACGGCAAGCGTATCGGGGCCAGTGGGCTCCACCACGTCAACGTCCACCGAGATTGCACCTTGCGCCTGCCCATTTCCGACGCTGAATAATTCGGGGCGGATGCCAATGAGAACCTTGCGGTTCGCATATGTGGATGCGGCCTGGCTGGACAGACCTATGCCCGGGATCCGCGCGGCCGGCCGGTTAGCAACGTCGACGATTGCGGTCGCGGTCGTGCCTTCGACTTCGATCCTGCCGGGAATGATGTTCATGGACGGCGAGCCGACGAATTTTGCGACGTAGACGTTGCCCGGGCGGTCATAGACTGTCTGGGGGTCGTCTAGCTGCTGGACCACACCGCCCTTCATCACGGCAACGCGCGTCGCCAGCGTCATCGCTTCGATCTGGTCGTGCGTGACGTAGACGATCGTCGTGCCGAGCCGCGCGTGCAAGCGCTTTATCTCCGTGCGCATGTCGACCCTGAGCTTCGCGTCGAGGTTCGACAAAGGCTCATCAAACAGGAAGAGCTTGGGTTGGCGCACGATGGCGCGTCCCATCGCAACACGCTGGCGCTGACCGCCCGACAGTTGCGAGGGTTTGCGATCCAAGAGATGCGTGATCTGCAGAAGATCCGCGGCTGATCGAGCGGCCTTGTCGCGCTGAGCTGGCGGCACCCCGCGGATCTTCATGCCGAATTCGATATTCTGTCGAACCGTCATCGTCGGGTAGAGAGCGTAGGATTGAAAGACCATCGCGATGTCGCGATCTTTCGGCGACAGCTCGTTAACAACCTTTCCGGCAATCCGGACCTCGCCGTCCGAGATGTTTTCCAGCCCGGCAATCATGCTTAGAAGGGTAGACTTTCCACACCCAGAAGGACCAAGGAGGACGAGGAAATCGCCAGTACCAATGGAGATACTCACCTCCTTGAGGACTTCGAGATTGCCGTAAGTCTTGCGAACGCGATCGATTTCAAGAGTGGACATTGGATCAGCCTTTCACAGCACCGGCCGTCAGTCCGCGGACGAAATAGCGTCCTGCGACGATGTAGACCAAAAGAGTGGGAATAGCGGCGATCATGGCGGCGGCCATGTCGACGTTGTACTGTTTGCGCCCGGTGGTCACGTTGACGATGTTGTTGAGCGCGACCGTTATCGGGCTGTTGCCGCCGGAGGTGAACGAGACACCAAACAGGAAGTCGTTCCAGATCTGCGTGAACTGCCAGATACAGGAGACAACGATGATCGGAATCGACGTGGGCAGGATGACGCTCCAGAAGATTCTGAAGAAGCCTGCTCCATCCACCATGGCCGCTTTGGTAAGCTCGTCGGGCAACGAGACGAAATAGTTGCGGAAGAACAGCGTCGTGAAGCAGATGCCGTAGGCGACATGGACGAATACGAGGCCAGGAATGCTGCCGGCGAGGCCGAGCAGGCCGAGCGTTCGCGCCATCGGGATCAGGATCGCCTGATATGGCAGGAAGCATCCGAAGAGCAGCAAGCCGAATACAAAGTTCGCGCCCGGAAATCGCCACTTCGTCAGAATGTAGCCGTTGATGGCGCCGATACCAGTCGAAAGGACGACGGCCGGAATGACCATGAGCAGCGAGTTCACGAAATAGGGTCTCAGGCCGGTGCACTCGGTACCGATACAGGCCTGCGACCAGGCGGAACGCCAGGCATCGAGGGTGACGGTCTGCGGCAGTCCTATGAAGGAGCCGCCATAGATTTCATCGAGCGGCTTGAGCGATGTCACGACCATCACCCACAGAGGCATCAGATAGAGCACTGCCATAACAGCGAGTGGGCCATAGATGAACAGCCGCCCTATACGGATCCGATTTTGCCGCGAGATGGATTCCACCGTTGGCTTTTGTTGCGAGAGGGCGTTAGCCATTGTTGCGCTCCCGAAGTTCGGAGTAGAGGTAGGGGATGATGATTGCCGCGACGGTCATGAGCATCATGATCGCGCTCGCCGCGCCTACCCCCATCTGGTTCCTGCGGAACGTGGCTGAGAACATGAAGGTTGAGGGAAGCTCAGTCGCCGAGCCGGGGCCACCGTTCGTGAGCGCCAGCACCAGGTCGAAGCTCTTGATCGCTATGTAGCTCAGAAGGACGATCACGCTCAGCATCGCTGGCCGCAGCATCGGGATGATGATCTGCCGATATATAAGCGGGAGACTGGCACCTTCGATCTGCGCCGCCTTGATGACCGAGTTGTCGATCCCTCTGAGGCCGGCCAGGAAAATCGCCATGGCAAAACCCGAGGATTGCCAGACGCCAGCAATCACGACCGTGTAGATCGCCATCTTGGGGTCGGTGATCCAGTCGAACGTGAAGCTCGTCCAGCCGAGTTCGTTGACAACCTTCTGGATGCCGAGGCCGGGATTCATGATCCACTTCCATGCCGTCCCAGTGACGATGAACGACAGGGCCATCGGATACAGGTAGACCGCCCTCAAGAATCCTTCCGCCCGGATGTTCTGGTCGAGCAGAATTGCCATGAGCAGGCCAATGCCCGTCGAGAGCATCAGGAACAGAGCGGAGAAGATAAAGAGGTTCGCGACGGCGGTGTGCCAGCGAGGCGTCGCCCACAGCCGAATAAATTGCTCAAGACCCGCGAAGTCGTAGACCGGTACGAACTTCGATGAGGTGAACGAGATCACGCCTGTCCAAAGGATGAACAGGTAGACCGTGACGATGACGATCAGCAGGCTGGGAGCGACGACAATGCGTGGAAGCCAGCCTGCCAATCGTG
Source organism: Sinorhizobium americanum (assembly GCF_001651855.1). Classification (GTDB taxonomy): domain Bacteria; phylum Pseudomonadota; class Alphaproteobacteria; order Rhizobiales; family Rhizobiaceae; genus Sinorhizobium; species Sinorhizobium americanum. The sequence continues at coordinate 12,643 of NZ_LNQC01000068.1, forward strand.
ATGAAAAACTCTTAGCGGCGTTCATGAGCTAGCTCCGATGACCGGATCCATTGAGATGGGCCGGGTGCCAGGCACCCGGCCGCTGTGTCAGCGGGCGTTGTCGATGCCTTCGACAAGCATCTTCACTGCGTCTTCCGAAGACATCTTGCCGACAAAGAACTGGGCAGCCACATCGCCAAAGACCGATGCGAATTCCGGCTTGGCGGCAAAGCCGTGCGTCATCGCGCCCAGCATGCTGCCCGCCTTGATGGCCTCGGCACGTTCGTTGAAGCCGAGCTTTGCACACTCGTCGAAGTCGTCCACGGAAACGTCCGTTCGAGCCGGGATGGAACCCTTGATCAGGTTGAAGCCCTTCTGAACCTTGGGATCCATAATCGTTTCGGCGAGAGCCACCTGGGCTTTCTGGACAGTCTCGTCCTTCACGGTGAACATGCCGAAGCTGTCGATGACGTACTGGAACGAGGTCACCTTGGCTGGCGTGGCGAAGCAGTAGAAGTCTGCGTTCGGCTTCAGGCCCTTGGCGAGGAACTCGCCTTTTGCCCAGTCTCCCATGAACTGCATCGCGGCTTCGCCGTTGATGACCATGCCGGTCGCGACTGCCCAGTCTCGGCCGACGAAGTTGTCGTCGACGAGGCCACGGACCTCGCGCAGCGTGTCGAAGACCTTGGTCATTTCCGGACTGTTCAGCGCCGCCGGATCGAGGTCGATTGCTGCCTTCTTGTAGAATTCGGGGCCGTTCAAGTCCGACAGCAGCGCATCGAAGATGATGCCGATCTGCCAGGGCTCGTCGCCCATCGCGACCGGCGTGACGCCTTTCTCCTTGAGCTTCTTACCGGCAGCGATCAGTTCCTCCCATGTCTTGGGGGGCGCGATGCCGGCCTCGTCGAAGATCTTCTTGTTTGCCCACACCCAGTTCTGACGGTGCATGTTGATCGGTGCCGCGATGAACGCGTCGCCGGAGGTTACGAAAGTAAGCAATTGCGGGGGAAGCGCCTCTCGCCATCCGCCTTCCTTGGCAAGGTCGTTCAGATCACGAACGACGCCCTGTTCGGCCCACTGGGGACCTTCCCAGCCCAGGAATTGCATCGCGCCCGGTGGGTCGCCCGAAGTCAGACGCGACCTCAGAGCCTGCTGCGCGTTAGCGCCGCTCATGCCGCCGACGGCGGAATCCTTCCACTGGAAGCCCTTCGTTTCCAGGTCCTTGCGGATGACGTTCAAGGCGTCGACTTCGCTTTGGGAAACCCAGTGGTGGAGAACCTCGATCGTGCCTTCCGCACGCGCGGCCGCCGGCACCAGCATGGTGGCGGCGACAAGACTTGCAAGAAACTTCGACATCTATGTATTCCTCTCTGGTTGCGGTTGATCGCAGGCCCTTGGCGGGCTCTTTGCGCGAAGTTGTTAGCTGGGGTCCGCCGGCATGGCATAGCCGACGTTCTTGCGGCCGTAGCGACGAACGCGGATGTTCGACTGCTCTGCGTGGCCGGCAAATCCTTCCATGAGGCAAAGTCGCGAGCCGTATTGCCCGATCAGAGCGGATGCCTCGTCCGTCTCGATGCGTTGGTAGGTGCAGGTCTTGAGGAACTTGCCGACCCAGAGACCGCCCGTGTAGCGGGCAGCCCTGTTCGTCGGCAGCGTATGATTGGTGCCGATGACCTTGTCGCCGAAGGAGACGTTCGTGCGGGCGCCCAGGAACAGCGCGCCGTAGTTCCTCATGCTGTTAAGGAAGTAGTCGGGATCGCGCGTCAGGATCTGGACGTGCTCGGAAGCAAGCCGGTCACCTTCGGCGACCATCTCGTCGATCGTGTCACACAGGATGATTTCCCCGAAGTCCTCCCATGCCTTTGCGGCAATCGCCGCCGTCGGCAGGATCTTCAGGAGGCGATCGATCTCGGTCAGGGTGTCACGTGCGAGTTTTTCCGAGTTCGTGATGAGAACCGCGGGCGAGTTTACGCCGTGCTCGGCCTGTCCCAGAAGATCCGTCGCCACCAGTTCGCCATCGGCACTGTCGTCAGCGATGACAAGTGTTTCGGTCGGGCCGGCGAAGAGATCGATGCCGACTTTCCCGAAGAGCAAGCGCTTCGCCTCGGCAACATAGGCGTTGCCGGGACCCGCAAGCATGTCGACCGGTGCAATCGTTTCCGTCCCGTAGGCCATCGCCGCGATCGCCTGAACACCACCAAGGCAATAGATCTCGTCGGCGCCTGCAAGTGCCTGGGCAGCGACGATCTTCTCGGAAATCCAGCCCTGGAAAGGCGGTGCGCAGGTGATGACACGTTCGCAGCCGGCAACGCGGGCGGTCAGGACCGTCATATGCGCCGAGGCCAGCAGCGGATACTTGCCGCCCGGCACATAGCAGCCGACATTCTGGATCGGGACGTTGCGATGACCCAGAATCACTCCAGGAAGCGTCTCGACTTCGAGGTCGGTCAGCGTTGCCTTCTGAGCTTCGGCAAACTTTCGGACTTGGTCCTGGGCGAAGTCGAGGTCTTCGCGCTCGCGCCTCGTGAGGGAGTTGATGGATCGGTCGATTTCTTCCTTCGAAAGACGATAGGATTCTCGATCGAGCTTATCGAACTGGATCGACAGTTCGCGTACTGCCTTGTCACCACCGTTTTTGACCTTTGCGAGAAGCCCCTCGACTGCTTTGGTCACCGCGCTGTCGGTACCGCCTTCTTCTATAGAGGCCTGCGCTGATTTGATGTGCCGTATCATGACAAAGACTCTTCGTTTGCGGTCGCCGCAAGCGCCGCACTCTCAAACGTGATGGATGGTGAGTGGCGAGGGCGGCCTACCGCCACCCCCGCGAGATCTGCTTAGAGATGCTGTTCGCGGGCACGCATCTCAGCGTAAGCAGCCTGTTCCTTCTCGTAGTAGGCCGGCGACGGGAAGTCCCACCAGCCGGTTGCGAACGGGCCTGCCGCATCGCGAGATACGATGACTTCAACCAGGGCCGGACCGCCGCATTCCAGCGCCGCCTTCAGGCTGCTTTCGAGGTCCTCGTCCTTCTCCACCTTCCAGGCCTCCAGGCCGAAGGCGCGCGCCGCGGCCGCAATGTCGGCCGAGTAGGGCTGACCATTGCCGGCGTGACGGTTGAACTCCGATGCAATGTGACGCCCCATGAACTTGCGCTGGCCGCCGCGGATCGACATGTAGCCCTGGTTGTTCAGCACGAGGAACACCACGTTGATGCCGTTCATTGCCGCCGTGCCCATTTCCGGCAGGGACATCATGAAGTCGCCGTCGCCGACGATCGCCACGACCTGACGGTCGGGGCAAGCGAGCTTCGCGCCAAGTGCGGCCGGGACTGCCCAGCCCATCGGGGAATAGGAACCCGAAGTGAGGTGAGTGCGCGGTTCATAGACCGGGAAGCTCTGCTTGACGGACCCTTGCGTGTTGCCGGACCCGACAACGACGATGCCATTGCGGTCCAGAACCCTGCGAAGGGCCATGAGCGGACGTTGGGAGGTGAAGGGCGTTTCGCGGCTGTTTTCACGCGGCTCAACTTGGGCGCGCCAGTCGTCCTTGGCCTTTTGAACGTCGGCAAGGAACGTCTCGCGACGCGACAGCATCTTCGTCGAGTCTGCGTCGGAGATCATGGCCAGCATCGCTTCCAAAGCGACTTTGGCATCGGAAACGATACCGACTTCGGTCTCATAGTTCTTGCCGATTTCGCGCGGATCAAGGTCGATGTGGATCAGTTTGGCCGACGGTATCGAGAAGGACACGCCCCTGGCGTAGGATGAGGCGGACCAGTCGGTGAAACGGCAACCGACCGAGACGACTACGTCAGCGGAAGCGGTGATGGTGTTGCCGCAGGTCGTGCCGGTCTGCCCGACGGCTCCGATGAACAATGCGTGATCTTCCGAGATCGCGCCTTTGCCGTTCCAGGTGATCGATACCGCCGCGCCGAGCTTTTCGGCAAGGCGCGTCAGTTCGGCCGAAGCATTGGCGGTGATCGCCCCGCCGCCTGCGACGATGACCGGACGCTCGGCGTTCAGCAGAACCTTGATGGCCGCCTCAATTGCCTTCGGGTCCGGATAGGCCACGCCGATCGGCAGGCGCTTTTCCAGCGGGTGAATTGCGACGTCCGCCGCCTCGACCTGCACATCCATCGGCACCTCGACATGGACGGGACCGGGACGGCCCGTCATCATCGCGCTGAAGGCACGATGCATGATGCTCGGCAGGACCTGAACCGAGTTCGCTTGCCAGGCGCGCTTCGTCACCTGCTCGGTAATGCGCGGGAACGCATTGTCCTGCTGACGCTCCAGTTCCTGCATGGTGCCATGACCATGCATGTAGGTCTGCGGCGAGCCGGAAACATAGAAAAGCGAAGTGGAGTCACAATAGGCCGTTGCCAGACCGATGATCGTGTTCGCCGCACCCGGACCCACCGAGGTCGAACAGGCCATCGGGCGTCCCGACGCCCGGAAATAGCCATCCGCCATATGCACGGCGCTTTGCTCGTGCATGACCTGGATAAAAGGAAGCTGCGAACCTTCTTCAAGAAATGCGTCGAAGAGCGACCAGATGCCGTGGCCCGGAACACCGGCGACATACTCCACTCCGTATTCCTTTAGTGCCTTCGCGACGACTTGACCGCCCGTGAGCTTCATCTGATCAACCCTCCTCGGTAGTGTTCTTGCCAGCGAGCCTTCGGATGCCGGCTCTTTCGATCATGGGATGAACAGTCCGCGTTTCGTGCAAACCTTACAAGTTCGCAGGGCACGATTAGCTGACGCAGACTGACGCAAGACCTGCTGAGCTTTGCATCGCCCTTTTGGGACCTTCCGCTCGAGAGGCTGGCTCTTCGCGCGGCTCTGTTCCCAGACGATCTCCATGCCGCTTGGTGGCCGCCTCAAGAGGATTCGCAACTAGACGCACGCTGCGCGTATACTTGCGCGGTAAATCAGAATCCCGCGCAATAGGCATTTCGCTCTTGTCGTGGCTTCCTGTGAAGAAAATAGTCTTGCAGGAGGAGTTCGCCGTGGAGAACAAAATTAGAGATCTCGCGTTTGCCGACGAGTTCATTTACGCGAAGCTCGTCGATAACGTGGTTGACCACGAGGTCGAGGATGCAATCGTCGTCAACCTGAGCCCGCGGCCGCTTGTAACCGGGGATGAGCATCCGGCGATCGTTCCCGCCTGGAAATCCACCTGGCTGCGCGGCGGGCGCATCAAGAGCGCCGAACGGGTCGCGCTGGTGAAGGTGCAGCGTGCGACCAATCTTGGAGGAGCCATGTTCCGGGGCTGGGATTGGCTCGGCAACCGGATACGCAGTTTCCCGAGGGACACGCCCCTCTTTATCTCGAAGCAAGACGAGGTCGGCACGGTTACGACTGACCCCCGCGTTTTCACGAACGAGCGCTCGGAACACGAGGCGCCGCAGGCCTTCACGCTGAAGCTAAATCTCTGGTGGGCACCCGGCGACACGGACTGCTTCATTCATCACGAGCATCCGTTTTTGGAGACGCACACTCAGATCCATGGTTCGGGCAGGATGCAGAAGTTCAGAGAACGCGACCCATCCACCTTATACGAAGACGTGGTGATGCCCGTCGGCTATTCGCATGATCCATTCTGCAGGGTGACCGGAAAGAACCAGTGGACCTACCCTTGGCACCGGTACTATGCGGACACCGACTCCGTCTGGTTGGCTGTGGAATTGCATCCCTGACGAATACGAGCCGGCCATTTCAGTCGGGCTTCACCCCATCTGGATCATGTCAGACCCATCACCCAGATATTGCAAGGCTTCGCGGGGTATCGACGGATCGTTCCGGTCCATCACGGTCAGGTTGTTGAGGTGCTCACGTTTCAAAAGGCCTGGCCCGCGGTAGTGGAGAGCTACTTTGGTGGAGTATGGCTGTCTGAACATGTTTGCGGCGATGCCGCTGGCTATGCCGAACATGAACTTCTTCGCATTACGCTTTACCTGAGCATAAACTCCAAAGGTCAATTCGTTGCGTTGGATTCCCTCAAAGTCGGCCGTGAAGATGCGGTCAGCCACGGGAAAACAGAAGCCGTAGTACTTGAAAACATATTCAGTTTTCTTTGGGTCATCGAAGCTCGGGAACCGTTCGACATAATAGTGCTGAAGGAACTCCTTGTTGCGGTAGATGCAAAAGGCGGAACGCAGCACGAAACCTTTGTAGATGGAGGAGAATTGATACCTGTCATAGACACCGAGGATATCGTCATCCAGAGAATTGTTCTCTACGATCATGTTTGACACGAAGCGCGAGAACTCCGGTAGCTGGCGAGCGGTAGACATGGCGTGGAAGAAATTTCCGTCGACAAGTGTGCGAAACTCGTCTGGATCCGAAAACAGGATTGGAACGCTGAGTCCGAAATAGTTTGCGATCATCCTTAGATTGGATGCAGATGGCACGTGAGCGCCCGAAAGATACTTGTTGAACTGCTGCCGGTTGACATTGATCTTTCGACAGACCGCCGCAATCGAACCGTGGCCCTCGCACAGGGTTCTAAGATTGGCCGCCAGAGCAGCGGCATTTCCCCCGAAATGATCCAATCTCGCAGCCTTTCGAACTGAAGCAATGAGAAGCATATACTACTTCTTTTCGCGAAGGACATCAACTGGGTGCGAAGTTGCTCCACGCGAGGTCCTACCGCACTGTGCTCGAAAGCCGATCCGCGAGGCACCCATGGAATTGCGACAGAGCGCCGTCGAAGGTTGGGCCGTTATGGGCACCGGAACAATCGCGACCGAGCAGATGGTTACGGCTATCCGTGCGATCGGGCATTCGCCGCTTTGGGTGGTGAGCAAAAGCAAGACCGATGCTCTGCATTTCGCAAATGACCTGGGCATTCCGCAGGCCACTACGGATATGGAGCGGGTCTGGTCCGACCCGGCCGTCAAGTTCGTCTACATCAGCGCCACTCTCAAGCGCCGGCAGTATTACGTCCTCGCAGCCGCGGATGCAGGAAAACACATTCTTTGCGATGGACCGCTATCGGAAGACAGCAAAACCGCAAGACGACTGATTCAGAACTGCTCAGACAATGGAGTCGTGCTCGCCGTCAACCAGCCCCTTCGTGCCTCCGCGATTCACCAGACTATGCGCCGCCTCATTCTTGATGGGGAAATTGGTACGATCCAGTCGGTCTCGATCCTGCGCGGTGGCCCCTTTCAACCTCCTCCAAATCGGAGGGGGGAGATATCCCGTGATGGTGGCAGCGTATTTCTTGACATTTGCGCCGAGGACATCGATCTCGCGCGCTTTCTCACCGGTGGCGAGCCCATCGAGGCGATTGCCTTTGCCAAGGAATCGAACGGCTCGCCTTACCATCTGGCATATACGATCCGCATGGAGGATGGCAGCTTTCTCCAGGCGCATGAGAGTTTTGGCACAGCCGACATGGAAAGCATGGTGGTGGCGGCTGGCACTGATGGCGTGCTGATTGCCAGCGGAACCTTGAGCTCGCGCGGTTCCGGCGTCCTGGTGCGCAGGCTCGCGGGCCGGAACGAACTCGTTCCAGTGCGTGACCGCGATCTGCATACCGCCACCCTGGAGGAATTCGTGGCAGCGGCAAGACACCAAGGGTCCCCACTAGCGACTGGCATGGACAGTTGCGCAGCGCTCGTCGCTACCGAAGCGGTGGCTTCAGCGGCCAAAAGAAGCCGGGCGACGGTGATCCGGCCATTTGACGAGAGCGCCTGAACACATCGCGCTTATCGGATGCTCGTATTCCGCCGCACCTACGAAGCTGTCGGCGAGCTGAAACGTGAAATAGAAAAGGCTAGGATCATGACCAAAAAGCACCAGCTCCTGCTGCACTCTCTCGTCGCGAAACATTCTACGCTCGCGATCGATCTGGACATCGCCGAAGAGGTCGGTTTCGACGGCATAGAAGCATCCGCAGCCAAGCTGAGGGCATTTCTGGGGTCTGGCTTTTCCGAAGCCGAGCTGGCGGCGCTGCTGCGGGATGTGAACGTACCGGGTATGGGCTTCCTGGTCGATATAGAGCGGCAGGGCGAGGCGAGGAAACAGCTCATGCGAGAAGCGGAGGAGCTCTTTCGTCTCGCTTCCGTAGCCGGTGCCAAAGGCGTCCAGGTGCTGACTGGTCCCGTCGACGTGGAGGCAGTGCAGCGCCATCGGGAAGGCCTTCCAACGAACCTTTACAGCGGATTGCTCGGTCGAACCATTGAGGAGCAAATCGCCCTTACCGCAACGAACCTTGCGGAGATCGCTGACCTCGCTGCCAATGATGGGCTTCTCATATACCTCGAAGCGCTTTCCTGGACGCCCCTGAACACGATTGAAAAGCAACTGATGATAATCGATCGCGCCGGGCGCGATAACGTCCGGATGGTGATCGATTTCTGGCATTGCTATACGTCTGGAAACACCCCCGACGATATCGCACGGCTCCCCAAGAACATCATTTACGGCGTCCATGTGTGCGACTCGTTGGCATTTTCCAGCGGAGTTCCCGATGAAGTGGTCTTGAGGGACGTGCCTACAGGCGCAGGTGTGATCGACCTGAAGCTGTGGGCCGATGCAATCAAGGCGACTGGCTACGAGGGGTGGTGGAGTTGCGAGCTGTTCTGCAGGAAACAACAACAGCAGAACAGCTACGATGTCGCCCGCGAACTGCACGCGCTGATGTCGACCCTGGTCGCTGGCTGATCTCCATTTGCAATGGTTGCAGTCACCATGCGCAAGAGACGCAGGCATTTGCGTCACTTTGCTTCAGGTATTTTAGGGATGAGAAATCCACCTGCGAGCCGCTGTGACTTATCCTGCTTGCATATTTGGCGACGGAGGCGACCTTGACATTTTACAGAATTAGCGTTCGAGGCACTCCGATTGCTGTCGCCATCCTGACTGCGCTCTGCCTCTGGTGGGGCGGCCCTCTCATCGGCAACTTCTCCGCCCAGGTTGCTTCCCTCTACGAGCTTCAGGCCACCCTGAAGAGAGATGCGGTGATCACCATCTTTCGAGGCAATTAGCTAATGCGCTCGCCACCTGCTGTACGTTACCAACATCGCAAAAGGTGGCAGGCGGCGGTGGTTCTCCCCATCGCCGCCACTTTTTCCGGCCTGCCATTTAGAAGCAGCCAGGTGCGGTCTTACACATAAACGGACCAGTTTGGACAAGGCCATGGACACGTTCCCTCCCGTTACATTTCTCCATCGCTTGGCGGACGCGGCTTCCATGGAGACGTTGCCTCGATTCCGCACCACTCTCGAAGTCGAAGAAAAGTTCAAGCCTGGCTATCGTTTTGATCCCGTGACCTTGGCGGACAAGGAAGCCGAAAGAGTCCTGCGTGAACTGATTTCGTCTGAGTATCCGGAGCACGCAATCCTCGGTGAAGAGTTCGGCGAGACCGGGACTGGACCATGGAAGTGGGTCATTGACCCGGTCGATGGCACGAGGCCTTTCATATGCGGCATTCCTGTATGGGGTACGTTGATCGGTCTGACACTGGAAGGTCGCAGTGTGATGGGGATGATGAGCCAACCCTTCACGCAGGAGCGCTTCTGGGCGGATCAGGAAGCGGCTTGGGCGAAAAACGTGTCGGGCACCCACCGCATGAGGACCAGATCGACCACGGATCTGCCGCACGCAATCCTGCATACGAACTCTCCCGAACGATATGGGGAATTCCCGGAAGTCCGCTTCGAACGCTTGCGGGACACCGTTCAGATGACGCGCTATGGGGGCGAATGCTATGCATTCGCCATGCTCGCAGCCGGACAGATCGATCTTTGTCTGGAATTGTCCCTGCAGCCATACGACATCGTCGCTCTGATTCCGATCATCGAGCGAGCGGGCGGTGTTGTGACCGGATTAACCGGGCAGCGCCCGGAAGCTGGTGGCCACGTTTTGGCATCTGCCAATGAAGCGCTGCACGAGCGTGCACTAAGAACGCTGACCTCTTAAAGATTTCGGGGGATGCGAGAACTCCGTCGGCGATCGCACAGACGTGACAACTTAATCGGCTGGCGCAATCTCCGATGACGAGCCGCCCCGCGACCCTGTTCGCGCACACGTCGGGCTATCGCTCACATCTTTCCGAACGCCTCTTGTTTTCCGGAATCACGCGAAGCTTTCGCTGGTTTGAGTTTGCTTGTGGAACTGCGACAAGCGGCGTTTCAAGTAAAGGGTGCCGAGTGAAATCAACGCAAACGCAAGCGTCACCAGGCCCAAGCTGACTGTGAGACTCGAAACCTGCGCGACGAAACCCAACAGCGCTGGTCCAAGTAGCAGTCCGCTATATCCCATCGTGGTCACAATCGACATTGCTCTTCCGGCTGCATGAGAACCAATTCGTCCCGCCGACGCGAAGACCGCAGGTATCATGTTCGCGACGCCGAAACCGGACAACGCAAGAACCGCCATACTGATTTCAACGCTGTTTCCAATCAACATCGTTGAAAGGGACAATGCGCAAATGAGTCCGCCGAATCTCAGCACGTTCACGTGCCCAATTCGTTTCGTCACGCCGTCGCCAAGCAGACGGCCGATTGCCATGGCTGCGGCGAAGATGGCGAAAGCGTAGGCCCCCACACTTTCCGAAGAACCGAGTGTGTCAACCATGTAAACGGCCGACCAATCCATGATCCCGCCCTCGGCCAGGAAAGCCAGAAAGGCAATAACGCCGAACAAGAGGACGAGCATTGTCTGTGACCTGTTCAACGTAGCTTGGCTATCAGTAGCGACAGGATCGGTGGTGCGTGCTTGTTGTTTGGCGTCGTTACGAGCGACAAATCGTGTCGACAAAGCTGAAAGAAGCACGAGAATTCCGGCGCCTCCCAGACATTCTCGCAACCCACCACCGTAGGAAGCAAGAAATCCGACCAACGAAGCCCCAACGATGTTCCCGATGCTAAACAGGGCATGAAAGGACGACATTAAGTGCCTTTCCGTTGCTCGCTCGATATCCGATGCCTCGATGTTCATCGATACGTCGAGCGTTCCAAAGGCGGCGCCCGCCAGAAGCACAAGCGCTCCGACCATGACCAGGCCATCAACGAATGGAATCATGAGGATTGCGAGGCTGAACACCAAGCTCCCCCCCAGGCTCAAGACGTAGCTCCCGCTAAAGCGATCACTAATACGCCCGACATTCACCATCAGAACGATCGCCCCGAGGGCGAAACACAACAGCAAAGTCCCAAGCTGCCCTTTGTCCAAGCCCAGCTTCGCTGCAAGCAACGGCAGACTGGAAGCCCATGCCCCAATTCCGACACCGCCCGCGAGAAAGAAGAGGCTGCACCGCACGCGCTTCGAACTGCGGAGGGTTTTGACCGAAAATGGAAGCCTATTCATTAAGAATGCCCAGATTTAACAATGAGGGAATTGTAGAGGCCGCGCGGCGAGGAAGCCTAGTCACGACAGTTCTAGTTGGTGTTTCCAGGGACGCAAGCTCGCACTGTACACTTTCCTGACGCAAGCTGACGCACTCCGCTGTACGGCCCACGGGGCTCCCTAGCCTGCATCAGTGAGCGTCAATCATTTCTCCCGGTGGGAAATTGTCGGGGTTTCGGCGGTGAATTCAGTCTGCTTACCATCAAGGAGAAGCGGATACGTCGCCGGTGACATGTAAGCGGGCCACTTGCGCTCACAGCGTTTCCGCGCCCTTGCCGCGGCTTCTACGCCGATGTCGCAAGCTACGACCGCACGAAAACTGGCCCTGGGGGACGTCGCCAGAACGAGAACGCTGGGCTGGAACTTTTCGGCGCTTCTCGTGAAACCGCTGGACGTTTCAGTGCGGACGGGAGGAGCATTTTTCCTGGTCGCCAACGAACGAAGAGCCGAACAGGAGAACCTCGACATTCTCCTTGAGTGGTTTCTTTCGCAGACTGCGGACCTACGCTGAAACGGCACATGCCTGAGTCCAATTTCCGGTGTTGGCACCTGTGAAGCCGTTCGGATGAACCGCGCCGAATGGCTGTTTTCCACCCGGAAATCATTTCCAGGAGGATTACCATTAAGCGGCTTGAAGGTTGAGCGCTGCGGCAGTGGAGGGTGGCTCTTAGGAGCAAGGCTATGTCTAGCTGGAACTCGGGCCGCATCATCGGTCAGAAGCCTCCATTGAAGCCGAAGGAAGTCTGGGCCATCCGAACTCGCCTCCAGATGTCGGGTGCGATACGCGACCTGGCGCTATTCAATCTCGCGATCGACAGCAAATTGCGAGCTTGTGATCTCGTCGCGATCTCAGTTGCCGATGTTGCAATCTCCGGAAGGGTTCGCGACCGGGCGATCGTCATCCAACGGAAAACAGGTCGACCAGTAAAATTCGAACTGACCGATCAAACGCGGGAGGCTGTTGGTGCCTGGATTGGACGTCACGGGCTCGGTGAACGGGATTACCTGTTTCCCAGCCGCGTGCACGCAAAGCCGCACCTGTCGACGCGGCAGTACGGCAGAATCGTCGAACGGTGGGTGTCGAGCATCGGGCTCGATCCGAAGCGCTACGGCACGCATTCGATGAGGAGGACGAAGGCGGCTCACATTTATAAGAAGACAGGCAACCTGCGCGCCGTCCAGCTCTTGCTCGGGCACAAGAAACTGGAGAGCACCGTGCAATACCTCGGAATAGAGGTGGATGACGCCTTAGCTATCTCTGATCAAGTGGAGCTGTAGCGCTCAAGGCCTGCGCGGCGACAATCAAGATGAGACTATCATCCTGATCGCCATGCTATACAAGGCCGTCGCTTCGGTTCGAAGCGCCGGCCGCCGCTGAGGCGAAAGACGACCCAAAGCTGCCGCTCATCCATAGCGCCCGCAATTGCCGGTGCTGGCCAAGGGCCGACTTGGACAAAAGCCCGTCCTATTCTACGCCACGGCTGCGCCCGACCAGGTGAAGGCAAACCAGGCGAAATTCGGGGTGGCTGAGGCAGGGACCATGGTCGAAGGTGCACTGTCCAAGATCGCCAAGCAACTCGTCGACAGGGGCGTCTCCGAGTTGATCGTCGCGGGTGGCGAAACGTCGGGTGCCGTCGTGAAATCTATTGGGATCAACCAACTGGACATTGGAAACGAGATCGCACCCGGAGTCCCCTGGGTCAGCTCACCGACGGCGGCAGGCCGAATTTCGCTTGCGCTGAAGTCAGGGAACTTCGGCGCTCCCGACTTCTTCGTCCAAGCCTGGGACAAGCTCTGATGGCTGCACTGTCCGAGGAAACCAGGACCCGCGACGACATCGTGGGGGCCGGAAAATCGATTTTCGACCGCGGCCTGACATTCGGTTCGACTGGCAACATAAGCGTGAAGATGTCGGATGGGCGGATGTTGATGACGCCCACGAATGCTTCGCTCGGAAGCCTCGTGCCTGAACGACTTTCGCTCTTCTCCGCGGAGGGCGTTCACCTCGGCGGAGACAAGCCCACCAAAGAGGCCTTCCTTCACCGCTGCATGTATTGCGCGCGGCCGCACGGCAAGGCCGTTGTCCACCTCCACTCAACATACTCGGTGGCGGTCAGCATACTGAAAGACGTCGATGAAAAGGATGCGCTGCCTCCCCTGACCGCCTATTACGTGATGCGGGTCGGCACCCTGCCATTGGTGCCCTACTTCCGTCCCGGAGACGAGAAGCTGGCCACGGCGGTACAGGAGGCCGCCGCGACAAGCAACGCCGTCCTCATGGCGAACCACGGACCTGTCGTGGCTGGGAGGTCGCTTGAGGAGGCGCAGTACGCGACTGAGGAGCTGGAGGAGACCGCGAAACTGTTCCTGATGCTTTATGGCCGGGAACTGAGACCATTGACTCCGGCTCAGCGCGAAGAACTCACCAAGTCCATTTAGATACTTGGGCGTTGAGGGCGGCTCATCGGCGCGTTGAGGACATTTCCTTTTGGGAAGGCGGCGCACACCTGTAGGGTCCGGATTTATTGAAAACTGATTTTCATCTCAATCGGCTTAGCGTTCTGAATTGACCATGGTTGCGCCTTGACTACTGCTGCAAAAAGTCGCGGATCTGAGTCGCAACGCGTTCGATGTCTTCCGATGCATCGACGCGACGAAGAAGTCCGTTTTGCTCGTAGAATGGTGACAATGCCGCCGTCGCATGCGCAAACTCTTCAATTCGTTTCTTCAGGACCTCTGGGCTGTCATCCGTACGTGGCTGCGCGCCTGCGGAGCGCGTCTGTTCGGCTCTTTTTGCAATTCGCTCCTCGAGAAGGCGTATAGGAATATCGAACAGGATAACGTGATCGAGCGGAACCTGCATGCTCTCGAGCAGCCGTTCTAAAGCACCTGCCTGTGCAATTGTTCGGGGAAATCCGTCCAGAATGAACCCTTGGCCAGGCTCCTTATCGGTTAGCCGCTGCTCCACCAAGCCGACAACTACTTCGTCTGGAACAAGTTTTCCCTCATCGACCGCCATTTTCGCTGTCCGGCCAAGCGGGCTTTGGGCTTTGATCGCATCGCGCAGGAGATCACCAGTGGAGATGTGCACGAGATCATAATCCCGCACGAGTCGCTCGGCCTGCGTACCTTTACCCGCACCTGGAGGCCCTAGAAGAACGAGGTTCACCATTCTCAAATCCCCATGCACATGTATTTGATTTCTAAGTAATCATCCATGCCGTACTTCGACCCTTCGCGGCCGTTGCCGCTTTCTTTCATACCTCCGAACGGCGCGACTTCCGTTGAAATGAGACCCTCGCTCGGCATCGTCATCAGGAATCCTCCTAGCTCGTGACCAACAGCGGCTCGAGCAGACGCCTTACGGCATGCCCGAAAGGCACCGCGCGCCTCGACAGGCGGTCGATATTCACATGGATGAAAAAGCCCTCGGCCGCGGCGGTCTCGTCGTCGTTGCGAAAGAGCCCGATCTCATACCGGACGGACGAATTTCCGAGTTTCGCAACGCGGATTCCAGCCGTGACCACGTCCGGGAAGGTCATTTCCGCGTGATAGCGGCACTCTGTTTCGACAACGAGGAAGATCTCCGCTCCACCCTTGATGTCCAGCACGCCGCTTTCGATGAGGAAGCCATTCACCGCCGTATCAAACAGGCTGTAGTGGATGACATTGTTCATATGCCCGTAGGTGTCGTTGTCCGACCAGCGCGTTCCAATACTCCGAAACACCTTGTAGTCGGAGCGCTTTCCGGGTCCCTCGCGTTCCATCATCACCAAGCCGCCTTGTAGATAGAGAGGGCGTCCGCCTCGTTCACATCCCGGGGATTGTTCACGAGGAGCCTGGTCTGCTTCATCGCGTCCCCCGCCATTCCGGCCAGGTGCTCTTCGCCGATGCCCACGTCCCGCAACCGGGGCTGCAGCCCAAGCCTCATCGACAGTTCGGCTAGACGCTCGACAAAGGCCGCGCAACGCTGCCCCGCGTCCTGTTCGCACGCGAGATACGGAAAGGCATCAGCGGCGATTTCGGCGTAGACGGAGGCAGCCACTGGCGCATTGAAGCGCAAGACATGCGGAAGTACGAGCGCGTTGGAAAGCCCGTGCGGAATATGGAAGGTCCCGCCGATCGGATAGGCGAGCGCATGCACGGCGGCGACCGGCGAATTGGCGAAGGCCTGGCCCGCCAGCATGGAGCCGAGGAGCATCGCGCCCCGCGCCGCCCGATCCTCCCCTTCAAACACAGCCTTCTCAATATTCGCGCCCAGCAACTGGAGCGCTTGCCGAGCCAGCATCCTGGAGAGCGGATTGTTGTTCGCGCTTCTGGAAGCATAAGCTTCGATGGCATGCACCATCGCGTCGATGCCGGTGGCGGCCGTGGTCGACGGCGGAAGGCCGAGGGTCAGGTCCGCATCGAGGATCGCAACGTCAGGCAGGATGATCGGCGATGAAACGCCGCGTTTCTCATCACCACCCACCGTAATGATCGAGACCGGCGTCACCTCCGAACCCGTTCCCGCCGTCGTGGGCACGAGCGCCAACGGCAGCCGAGGTCCCTTGGCGTTGCCGACGCCCCATGCGCCATCGATATCTTCGCCCGAACCGCATAGGAGCGCCACGACCTTCGCCACATCCAGCGACGAACCGCCGCCGAAGCCGATCACGCCTGTCACGCCTGCGGCTTTCGCCACCTCGACCGCGGCCTCGACCGTCGTCAGCGACGGGTCGGCCTCGACCGCATCGAATACGGTGACCGCAATTCCCGATCCCGAGAGGGAGGCGAGCGCAGGGTCGCACAGGCCAAGCTTTCTGAGACCGCCATCGGTGACGAACAGGATGCGCTCGCCCAACTTGGTGCCGAGCAGTCCGCCAATATGGGCCGAGCCGCCGGGACGGAAGACGATCTGACTTGTCGTACTGAACACAAAGGGATTCATGGTTCTCTCCTGTGCCTTGGCTGCGTCACGCCGCAGGCAGGCTTTCGCGAAGTTTGACCCGCAAGATTTTTCCCGATCCCGTGCGCGGGATCTCGGCCACGACGTAGACGCGGTCGGGAACTTTGTAAGGAGAGAGACGCGCCTTGCAGTGCCGCATCAGATCCTCCTGATCGAAGGCCTGCCCTTCCTTGACGACGACGCAGGCAACGGGGACCTCTCCCAGCATGGTGTGAGGCATCCCGATCACTGCGCAGTCCATGACCGTGTCGTGCAGCAGGAGGATCGTCTCCTCGACCTCGGCCGGCGCGATGTTCTGACCGCCGCGAATTATCAGTTCCTTGAGGCGGCCGGTGATCGTGAGGAAACCGTTCAGATCGGACTTCGCGAGATCGCCGGTATGATACCATCCGTTGACGACGGCTTTTTCCGTCTCCAGCGACTTGTTGTGGTAGCCCTGCATCAGGTTCGGGCCTTTGCAGATCAGTTCGCCCTCTACGCCCGCCGGCACATCAAGACCCGTTTTCGGGTCGACCAGACGGACCGTGAGGCCCGGGACCGGCAGCCCGCAGGAACCAGGAACACGCCATTTCCCGGGCCAGTTCATGGTCACCATCGTCGATGTTTCGGTGATGCCGTAACCATCCAGAAGCGGAACGTCGAAAAACGCTTCAAAGTCGCTGTTCAGCGTTCCCGGCATGATCGCCCCCGCGGAGACGCAAAGGCGGACGGATGAAAGCAGCCTTTCTCCGCTGGCCTGGCAGGCCGACAGGAAATAGTGGAAGACCGTCGGGACCCCCGGCATGAACGTAAAGCGACCCGTCCTAAGCAGTTCCGTCGCCTGAGAGGTCGAGAACTTCTCCATAATATATTCGCTCGCGCCCGTCGCGATGATGGACAGAACCGCGATATTCAGAGCATAGGAGTGGTAGAGCGGCAGGGTGTTGAGCACGACGTCGTTCTCGTTCAACCCTGCGATCGGCGCCCAGCATGCCGCCGCCACCCAGAGCATGGAACGCACCGACAGCAGGACCCCCTTGGGCTGGCCCGTTGTGCCGGATGTATAAACAATGAACGCCGCGCGATCGATGTCCTGGTCATCCTCGAATGCAGCCGCCCGCCCCGCTGCGCCAAAACCGATCTCCTCGTTCGCGGCAATCACGACGGGCGGTTTGTCAGAGCGCTGCAGCAGCGCGTCCACCATAGGCTGCTTTTCCGGCGGCATGATCAGGAACACGCATCCCGCATCGCCGATGCGGTAGGCGATTTCGGCCTCGGTCGCCTCGATGCTCACCGGAACGGCGGTCCCTCCCGCCCGCACGACGGCAAGGCAAGCGACGACCCAGTTCACTGAATTCGGCAGAAAGATCGCGACGGCCTGGCCCTTCCTGAGACCCAGCGCAACCAGGCGGGACGCGAGGTCC
This sequence comes from Sinorhizobium americanum, assembly GCF_001651855.1. Taxonomy (GTDB): domain Bacteria; phylum Pseudomonadota; class Alphaproteobacteria; order Rhizobiales; family Rhizobiaceae; genus Sinorhizobium; species Sinorhizobium americanum. Next base: position 30,330 of record NZ_LNQC01000068.1, read on the forward strand.
TCGGTCTCACGATCTAGGGCGTGATAGGAAACCGACCGCCTCCTGTCCTCGAAGGCCGTTTTCCCGGGGTACAAGTGCGCATTCCGTCGAAGGATTGCTCCAACCGGCGCGATAAGCTCGAAGTGTATCATGTTATCCTCCCGCTCCTCCGGTTAGACCATGCAAAAACCGCCGTTGACACTGATCACCTGGCCGGTCACCCAGGACGATGCCTCGGACGCGAGGAAGGTCACCATCGGCGCCACGTCATCGGGCCTGCCGATGCGGCGCAAAGGATAGGCCTTCACGATCTTCTCGCGGTTCTTTTCGAGAAACTCCGGATCGGAATGGGACGTCTCGATCAGGCCGAGTGAAACCGTGTTAACCGTGATGTTGTTTCGGCCGAATTCGCGGGCCAGCGATTTGCCGAGCGCGATCGTGCCACCACGCGCGGCCGCGGCGAGCGCGAGATTGGCTTCCCCAATGCGGGAACTGTCGCCGACGAGATTGATGATACGGCCGGAATTCTGGCCGATCATCAGCGGCGCAATGGCGTGGCAGCAATTGATCGCGCCGTAGAGGCACACATCGATCTGCTTCTTCCATTCTTCAGGGGTCGAGTCTACAAACCGCTGATATTTGACATATCCGGCATTGTTGACCAGCACATCGACGGTGCCGAAGTCGTCCTTGACGGCGGCGACCATCGCCTTGACCTGATCGTTATCGCTGATATCGGCTTTGTACGCCCTCGCCTTTCCGCCGGCGGCTTTAATCGAAGCAACCACCGTCTCCGCCTCGGCCTGCGACCGGCTATAGTTCACGGCAACGATGGCGCCTTCCGCGGCGAAAGACCGGGCGATGTCTCCGCCGACATCCCTGCCGCCGCCGGTCACCAGCGCCACCTTGCCATTCAGATTGGTCTGCATTTCACGATCTCCTTGATAGGTCTGGCGGCTGCAGCGCAGCGCGATCTGTTGCGCCCCGTTCACGGGGGGCGATGTCGAGTCATTTTCCGAGAAACAATGGCGGACGCTTGTCCTTGAAGGCCTGCCGCCCTTCGCTGTAGTCGTGGCTCGCGCTTGCCTCGTCAATCAACCTGTCGGCCGCTGCTTGATCCAGCGTCCCGTGCGCGCAACCGTTGAGAATGAACTTGGCGCCCGCAATCGTGAGGGGGGCGTTTTCCGCCAGCTCTGCGGCCCGGTCATGGGCGGCAACCAAAGCGCTATCCGCAACCTGATCGATGAAGCCGATATCGAGAGCGTGCCCGGCATCGAAGCGCCGGGCCGAGAAGAGGATGCGCTTTGCTTCCGTCACCCCGACGAGCGAATAGAGTTTGCGAGTTGCGGAGACCCCGTAGACGATCGACAAGCGGGCCGCTGGAATTCCGAAGACCGAATTTTTCTCGGCGATCCGGAAATCGCAGGACATGGCGAGATGCGCTGCGCCGCCGAGGCAGTATCCCCGTAGGGCGGCGATCGTCGGCTTGGACACCTGGTAGATCGCGTCCCCTGCGGCATCGACTGCAACCTCGTAGGATTTGCTGTCCTCGAGCCCGTTGCGCACCGCGTCAAACTCGCTGATGTCGGCGCCAGCGGAGAAATCGGCGCCGGCACCTGTCAGGATGATCGACCGCACCGACGGTTCCCGGTCGAAGGCGCTGAACTGGTCCGCGAGCTGCCGCCACATTGCATAGGTAACGGCATTTCTATGCCCGGGGCGGCTCAAGGTGACCACCGCAACCCCGCCCTTGCTTTCAACGAGAATATCGCTCATTCGCCTGCCCTCGGACTGCCGTTGGGATGCCTTGCACGGAGATGCGCCCGGCGCCGTAGCCGGGCGCTGTTTGCGTCAGTTCTTCACGAGCGGGCACTGGCTTTCCGAAAGCGGCCGGAAAGCATCGTCGCCGGAAATGGTGGTGACAAGCTTCAGGATGTCCCACTCACCCGTGGATTCGGCCGGCGTCTTGACCTGATAGACGTACATATCGTGCACCATCCGGCCATCCTCGCGGATTTTGCCGTTCGTTGCGAAGAAGTCGTTGATCGGCGTCTCGCGCATCTTCGCCATGACCTTCTGGGCATCCGTCGTGCCGGCGGCCTCGACGGCCTTCAGGTAGTGCATGGTCGAAGAGTAATCTCCTGCATCGCCCATATGCGGCGGGCGGCCGACGCGCTCTTCGAAACGCTTGGAAAACGCCCGCGTCGCATCATCGCGATCCCAGTAGAAGGCGTTCGTCAGGATCATGCCCTGCGCGGTCTCGAGGCCGAGCGAATGAACGTCGGTATCCCAGACGAGCAAGCCGGCAACCGTCTTGCCGGATGCCGCAAGACCGAACTCGGCCGCGGACTTCACCGCATTGACAAAGGTCGTACCGGATCCCGCCATGGCGACGACCTGCGCCGGCGAAGCCTGTGCCTGCAGCATGAAGGCGCTGTGATCGGAGGTCTCGATCGGATATCGCACGGAGCCGGAGACCTCGCCGCCATTGCCCTTGACGATCTGCGTCGCATCGGCCTCCAGCGCATGGCCGAACGCATAGTCGGCCGTCAGGAAGAACCAGTTCTTCATGCCCTGCAAGATCAGCTGGTTGGCGGTTCCGTTCGCAAGCGCGTAGGTGTCGTAGGAATAATGGATGCTGTTGGGCGTGCAACCGTCGTTCGTCAGGCGGGACGAGCCGGAGCCATTGACGATCGCGATCCTGTCCTCATCCTTCGCGACCTGCGTGACTGCCAGCGCGATGCCGGAATTGATCAGGTTGTTGATCATTGTCACGCCTTGCGATTCATACCATTCGCGCGCCGTGGACACCGCCACTTCTGGCTTGTTCTGATGGTCCGCGACAACGACTTCAAGCGGCCGGTCGAGAACTTTGCCACCAAAATCCTCGACCGCCATCTTCACGGCGGTGATCGCCCCCTCGCCCGCCTCATGCGAGAACTGGCCGCTGACATCGGTCAGCACGCCAATGCGAACAGGCGCGCCATCCTGCGCCCCGGCGGATATGGTCATGGCTCCGACAGCCGCGACGCACGACATCAGCAAAAGTCTATTGTTCATTGCTCTGCCTCCCGATCTCGGCGCGCCGAGCTCCTCCCAGAACGCCATTGAAACTTGCGTTATCATACTATAGTTGCGCTGAGCCTCTTCAAGAGTTTGCGACACAACAGGCTTTAGGCGGCAAGATAAGCAGACTTTTTCGCAAAGCGCAAGCTTGCATTATTAGACTTTGTGTGTTTTCCTGATCATGCCGACACTGGACAGTGGGAAGGCGGGCGGCCCATTCGGCGCCTGCCCGGAGAATGAGAAAGTCGGCATTGGAGGAATCGTGCTGAACACCGCACCCATCATCGAGGCGAGCGCTTTGACGCGCTCCTTCGGCGGCTTCGTCGCCGTCAAGAATGTCGACCTGAAGATCCGCGCGGGCACGATCCATGCGCTGATCGGACCGAACGGCGCCGGCAAGAGCACCTTATTCAATCTCTTGACCAAGTTCCTGTCGCCGAGCGGTGGGCAGATCCTGTTCAAGGATCGCGACATAACGCAAATGGCGCCCGCCGACATCGCACGCATGGGTCTCGTGCGGTCGTTTCAGATTTCATCCGTCTTCCCGCACCTCAGCGCCCATGAGAATGTCCGGGTCGCACTGCAGGCCCGCGCAAAAGAAACATTCGCGTTCTGGCGTTCAAACGCGACACTCCGCCGTTTCGACGAGGAGGCGGCAAGATTACTCGACAGCGTCGGCCTTGCCGACCGGGCGCAGACAAAAGCCGCCGAACTGTCCTACGGGCGAAAACGCGCCCTCGAACTGGCAACCACATTGGCGCTCGACCCCGAGGTCCTGCTTCTCGACGAGCCGATGGCCGGCATGGGCACGGAGGACATCGGCCGGACGGCCGCCCTGATCCGCAGCGTCGGAAAGGGGCGAACGGTACTGATGGTCGAACACAATCTCGGCGTCGTCTCCGACCTTTCGGACCGCATCACCGTATTGCGCCGTGGAGAGGTGATTGCGGAAGGGAGTTACTCGGAGGTCTCCGCCGACAGCGAAGTCCGCAAGGCGTATATGGGAGGCAGTCATGGCTGAGGCTCCCCTCCTCAACGTCAAGGGCCTGGAGGCCTGGTATGGCGAAAGCCATGTGCTGCATGGCATCGACTTCGATGTGCGAAAGGGCGAAGTCGTGACGCTCATCGGCCGCAACGGCGCCGGCAAGACGACGACGTTGCGCAGCCTCATCGGCGTCGTTGGAAAGAGACGCGGCGCCTGCCTCTATAAGGGCGCCGACCTCCTGAAGATCGCGCCGCACAAGGTTGCGCGCCTCGGCATCGGCTATGTGCCGGAAGAACGCGGCATATTCTCCTCGCTCAACGTTCTGGAAAACCTCTTGTTTCCGCCGGCATGGCAGGCAGGCGGTATGGCGAACGACGAGATTTACGCGCTCTTTCCGAATCTGAAAGGGCGGGACAGCACATCGGGAACCCGCCTTTCCGGTGGCGAACAGCAGATGCTGGCCATTGGCCGGATTCTCCGGACGGGGGCCGATTTTATCCTGCTCGACGAGCCGACCGAAGGCATCGCCCCCGTGATCATCGAAGAGATCGGCGCTGCCCTGCGCATCCTCAAGGAGCGCGGCATGACGATCATCCTGGTCGAGCAGAACCTCCGGTTTGCAGCCTCCATCGCGGATCGCCATTACGTCCTCGATCAGGGCAAGGTCGTCGACGAAATTCCAAACAACGCACTCGACGCCAACATGGACCGGCTGAACAGATATCTCGGAGTCTGATCCATGATGCGCACCTTTCAGATAGGTAGAACCGATGACTGATATCTTCGGGGTTCCAATTGCCGTTCTGCTCGGGCAACTGCTGCTCGGCTTGATCAACGGCTCCTTCTACGCTCTCCTGAGCCTCGGCCTCGCCATCATCTTCGGCATGCTGAACGTGATCAACTTCGCCCATGGCGCCTTCTACATGCTCGGCGGCTTCGCCGCCTGGCTGCTGCTGTCGGCCCTCGGCCTCGGCTATTGGGAAACACTCATGGCCGCTCCCCTGATGGTCGGGGCGCTGGGTGCCGTCGTGGAGCGGTTGTTTCTCAAGCGCCTCTACAGGGTCGACCACCTCTACAGCCTCCTTCTCACATTCGGCATCGCCCTGATGCTCGAAGGGCTCTTTCGGCATATCTTCGGCGCCGCGGGGAAGCCGTATCCGATACCGCCGTCACTGACAGGCGGCATCAATCTCGGCTTCATGTTCCTGCCGATGTACCGCGCCTGGGTGATCGCCGCCTCTCTCGCAGTCTGCATCGCCACGTGGCTGGCGATCGAACGAACCAAGCTCGGCGCCTACTTGCGGGCGGCGACAGAGAATCCAGGCCTGGTCCAGGCCTTCGGCATCAACGTTCCGCTCATGTTGACCTTGACCTACGCGTTCTGCGTCGGCCTTGCAGGCTTTGCCGGAGCGCTGGCGGCGCCGCTCTATCAGGTCAGCCCCGGCATGGGATCCAGCGTCATCATCGTCGTCTTCGCGGTGGTCGTTATCGGCGGCATGGGATCGATCGGCGGCGCAATCGTCACCGCCCTGGCGCTTGGCGTTATCGAGGGGCTGACCAAAACATTCTATCCTGCGGCATCCTCCATTGCGGTGTTTGTGGTGATGGTCCTTGTCATTCTCATCCGGCCGTCCGGCCTGTTCTCCCGCGAGGCTTGATCATGAACAGCACAACCATGATTTCTTCCCTTGAGGCCCCACGCCGGCTACGGACGACCGGAGGCTTCCTTCTCGCCCTCGCGGTCCTGCTGATGATAGGTGCGCCGCTGGCGATCTATCCGCTGTTCCTCATCAAGATCCTCTGTTTTGCGCTGTTCGCGGCTGCGTTCAATCTGGTTCTCGGATATGTGGGGCTTCTGTCGTTCGGACACGCCGCCTTCTTCGGCGGCGCGGCTTACATCACCGCCCACGCCGCCAAGGTCTGGCAGCTTCCCCTTGAACTCGCCGTGCTCGCGGGAACTGCCTTTGCGGCGCTTCTCGGCCTTGCGTTCGGCATGCTGGCCATTCGCCGCCACGGCATCTACTTCGCGATGATCACACTCGCCCTCGCGCAGATGATCTATTTCATGGCGGTGCAGATGCCCTTCACCGGCGGCGAGGACGGTATCCAGGCCGTGCCGCGAGGTTATCTTCTCGGGATCGTCGATCTCCGCAACATCACCGCGATGTATTATACCGTCCTGGGCGGAACTGTCCTGGGGCTCGTGATCATCTGGCGGACGGTGAACTCGCCCTTTGGCCATATCCTCTCGGCCATTCGCGAGAACGAAACGCGCGTCACCTCTCTTGGCCTCAAGCCCGAACGCTACAAGCTGATCGCCTTCACGCTTTCCGCCGCGCTCTCCGGCTTCGCCGGCGCGCTGAAGGCGATCGCCTTCCAGCTCGCCTCCCTCGTGGACGTCACCTGGCACATGTCCGGCGAAGTCATTCTGATGACCCTTCTCGGCGGCATGGGCACCCTGATCGGCCCGATCGTCGGCGCCAGCATTGTTGTCGGGCTGGAGCACTTTCTTTCGACGAGCGGCCTGCCGATCACCTTCATCATCGGTCTGTTCTTCGTCGTGTGCGTGATGATGTTCAGGCGGGGAGTATTCGGCGAGCTGAAGGTGCTAATCGAGCGTTCGAAGCCTTAAAGGAAGTCTTCTTATGCAAGCTATTTTTACCGGGGCCGATTTTTTGCCCCGGTTTATTATAGGCTTCAGCTTGCGCGCCTTGCGCGGGACCCGAACAGGTATCCGATGGCTGCGGCCATGACGAGCTGAACAACGCTCGCCATGTCCGGGGAGATACGCCCGGGACCGTCCGCCGGCGGTGCGATGCTCGGAAGCAATCCCCCATGGATCGCCCACATAGCCACCACAACTGCGGCGAAAACGACGGCTGCGAGAACCGGCAGGCTAAGGGAATTGCCGGCGGCTGGCGCTGGCGTGGGCGCGGCACGCATGCGCGAGGCGCCGGCAGCGTTCTCCCCGGCCGATGCGACGGCGGTCGCTTGCGTTCCAGGGGAGGTTCGCGCAACGGCATCAGCCGCGGTCTCCAGCGATTGGCCGGCACCCTGGCGGGCAAGAATCTCTTGGGCAAACCGCTTGAAAAACTGCCCCGACATTTGTTTTGCGGTAGCGTCGATCAGTCGGCCACCAAGCTGTGACAGCTTCCCGCCGATCTGGGCATCCACGGTATAGTGCAGGACGGTTCCGTCCTCGACCAATTCCAGACGAACAACCGCCACTCCCTTTGCAAATCCTGCGACACCGCCCTGCCCTTCGCCGGTGATGCGATAACCGTTCGGCGGATCGAGGTCGGAAAGCGTTACCGCGCCCTGGAACCTGGCCTTCACCGGACCCACCTTAATGACGGCAACGGCCGACATTTCTGTCTCGGACGACTTCGTCAGCTCCTGGCATCCGGGGATGCAGACTTTTAGCACGTCGACATCGTTCAGAGCACTCCACACGTCCTCTTTGCTTGCGGGAATGTGTTGCTGGCCAGTCATGTCCATGGAATTTCCTCCTTATTCCCATCAAAAATCCGTCTTGCGCCCTGGCGGCTGGATTTCCTTGACAATCCTATTTTAAGTCTAATAATGCAAGTAAAATTTGGATGCGCCATGGGAGTGGCAAGGCTGGGAGGAGCAGCAATGACAAGGCTTTCCGTGCAATACCTTTTTGCATCAGCCCTATGGGTGATGACGAAATGAAACCGGCACCTTTCGAGTATTTCGCTGCAAGGTCTGCGGCTGAGGCGGCTGAGGCGCTTGCCGCTGCGAATGGCGACGGCAAGATCATCGCGGGCGGCCAGAGCCTCATGCCGATGATCAACGTCCGTCTGGTGAAGCCCACGATCCTCATCGACATCAACCGAATTGCCGGCCTCGATCGCATCGAAAAGCACGGTGAACGGCTGGGCATCGGGGCGACGGTGCGGCACCGCATGACCGCGACGGATGCGCTCGTGCACCGGCACATCCCCATCCTTCACGATGCCATGCATCACGTGGCGCACCTGACGGTCCGCAATCGCGGCACGTTCTGCGGCAGCGTCTGCCACGCGGACCCGGCCGCCGAAATGCCGATGATGACGCTCCTCCTTAACGGCATGGTGACCGCCCTCTCGATCAGAGGCGAGCGTCGGATCGCGGCCTCGGAGTTCTTCGTCGGCTCGCTGATGACAGCGCTTGAACAGGACGAGTTCGTCACATCGATCGAAATCGACACGCTGCCGCCCGAAACGGGATGGGGGTTTGAAGAGTTCTCGCGGCGCCACGGCGATTTTGCCCTCGCCTCCGTTGCGACCACATTGCGGATCATCGATGGCGTCGCACGTGACGTCCGGTTCGGCATGATGGGGGTCGGGGAGACGCCGCTACGCCTGCCGGACATCGAAACGCTGATCGAAGGCCAGACGATCTCGGAGACATTGTTGCAGGACGTTACGGAAGCCCTTAAGGAGCTCCTGCATCCCAATACCGATATCCATGCATCCGCCGACTATCGCAGGCACCTGGCCGGCGCGCTTGCACGGCGTGCGCTGCGCGACGCCTGGGCGCGGGCAACCCTTCGCAAGGACGGTGCAAATGCCTGAAAAGAAGATCACTCTGAGCGTCAGCGTGAACGGCGTGGTCCACACCGCGACGGTTGAACCACGCATGCTGCTTAGCGATTTCCTGCGTCACGAGCTTGGCCTCACGGGAACGCATGTCGGCTGTGAGCACGGCGTCTGCGGCGCGTGCACCGTCCTTCTCGACGGCCGGAGCGCGCGGTCGTGCCTGACGCTCGCCGTCCAGGCCGACGGCGTAGAGATCGAGACGGTCGAGGGACAGGGAAGCATCGACCGGCTCGGCCGTATCCAGGAAGCGTTCCGGCAACACCACGCCCTGCAATGCGGCTTCTGCACGCCCGGCTTCATCATGGCGATCACCGACATGCTGCGCCACCATCCCCTCGAAAGCGACGATCAGATCCGCGAGGCGCTCTCCGGCAACATCTGTCGCTGCACGGGCTATGAACACATCGTCAACGCCGTGCGGGAGCTGGCGAAAGAAAGAGGGCCTTTGACATGAAGATGCATTTTCTCGCCGGCGGCCGGCTGCGCATGCGCCGCTCCATCTTCGTGCCCGGCGTGGCGAAGGAAGAGACGATCCAGCTGCCCGTCCATGCGACCCTGATAAGGCACCCGAAGGGAAACGTGCTTTTCGATACCGGCTGCAACCCTGACGCTGCCACGGATCCGCAAGCCCGCTGGGGCGGGCTGGCCAAGGTAATGACGCCGATATTCGATCAGGAGCAGACGGTCGTCCGGCAACTCGCAACCCTCGGTCTTGAGGCCGATGACATCGACGTCGTGATCTGCTCGCACCTGCATCCCGACCATTGCGGTTGCAACCAGCATTTCGGCCGCGCGACGATCCTGTGCCATGAGGCCGAGGTCGCCGCTGCAAAAGCCGACGGCGCCGAGAACCAGGGCTATCTGAGACCTGAATGGGACCAACCGCAAGGCTTTCAGACCGTCAGCGCGGAGCACGACGTCTTCGGCGACGGGCGCATTGTTCTCCTTCCCATGCCAGGTCATACTCCCGGCATGACCGTCGCGCACGTATCGCTTCAGGAAAGCGGTACCTTCGTCCTCGCCTCTGACGCCGCGCCCCTTCAGGCCAATATCGATGCGGGCGTCGCGCCGCGAAACACGTGGAACATGGAGCTCGCCGCGGCGGCGCTCGCGCGCTTGAAGGCCCTGCGGGACAAGGGCGCGACCATCATCTGCGGACATGACGATGCGCAGTGGCAGGCCCTGCGGAAGGGCGGGGAGTTTTACGAATGAGCCTCAGCGACCATTCCGTCGAACTCCGCCCCAAGCTTGTCGGCCAACGGGTGAAGCGCACCGAAGACCCGCGGCTGCTTGCAGGCGTAGGCCAATATGTCGACGACATGGCGCCGGCCGGAATGCTGCATGTCGCGCTGCGCCGCTCCGACCAGCCACATGCCCGTATCCTCAACATCGATGTCGGCGGGGCATTCTCCGTTCCCGGGGTGATCGCCATCTACGATGCGAGCGATCTGGATAACGACGTCACGCCGGCGATCCCCACTTCCCGCATGCCCGACTATTACGCCACGCCCATCTGGCCGCTGGCGCGTGGCAAGGTGCGCTATGTTGGCGAACCCGTCGTCGCCGTCGTCGCGGAAAGTCGATACGCCGCCGAGGACGCGCTGGAGCACATAACCATCGACTACGAGCCTTTGCCTTTCGCGATCCGGCAAATCGACGCGGTGAAGGACGACGCCCCGCTGCTCCACGAGGAGGCCGGCACGAACACGATCATCCGCCGGGAATTCAAGCGCGGAGACGTCGATGCCGCATTCGAGAGCGCCGCGGTGACCGTCAAGGGCCGGTTCCGAATGACGCGCAAGACGGCCGTCGCCATGGAGAACCGATCCTACCTTGCCGAATGGGATCCGCGAAAGCAGGCGCTGACGCTTTATACTTCGTCGAACATCCCCGGCGTCATCCGGGATGTCCTGTCCGGATGCCTCGACTTGCCCGGCACGCGCCTGCGGGTCGCCGCGCCGGATGTCGGCGGCAGTTTTGGCGGGAAAGGGTCATTATATGGAGAGGAGCTCCTTGTCTGCGCCCTTGCTCGCAAGCTTAAGCGCCCGATCAAGTTCATCAGCGATCGCCTGGAAGACCTGTCCGCGACCAGCCAGGCTTTCGATGAACTGATAGGAGCCGAGCTCGCCGTCACGCAGGACGGGATGCTGATCGGGCTCAGGGCCGACGTCATCGGCGATGTCGGCGCCTATTCGATCTATCCCTGGACCGCTGCCCTCGAAACCGTGCAGGTGGTGAGTTTTCTGCCCGGTCCTTACAGGATGGAGCATTACCGCGGCCGTATCCGAGGTGTTCTCACCCCCAAGCCGCCGACCGGACCCTATCGCGGCGTCGGCCGGCCATCCTCCACATTCGCGATGGAACGCCTGATCGACATGGCAGCGCGCAAGCTTTGCATGGATCCAGTCGAATTTCGCCGCAAGAACCTCGTCAACGCCGAAGAGTTCCCCTATCGGACCGCCTCCGGCATTATCTGGGACAAGTCGGCGTTTCAGGAGTGCCTGGCAGGCGCTTGCGCGCATGTCGATTATCCCAACCTCCTGCTCGAAAGGGATGAGGCACGGCGGAATGGACGCTGGGTCGGTATTGGCCTTGCAAGCTATGCGGAACTGACCGGCATCGGCTCGCGCATCTCCGTCGCTCCCGGCATGCCCATCAACACCGGCACAGAAACCTCGAAAATCGAGATCGATGCGACGGGTGCGATCACCGCCGCCTTCGGCATCGCCTCGCACGGACAAGGTCTTGAGACCACTCTTGCTCAGGTGATCGTCGACGAACTCGGCTGCAAGCTCGAGGATATCGAGGTCAAGCATGGCGACAGCGCGCTGGTGCCGATGTCCAGCGGCACCTATGCCAGCCGCTCGGCGGTTCTCGGCGGCGGTGCGGCAACCCTCGCCGCGCGTGTCGTCAAGGGCAAGGTGTTGCGCGCGGCCGCCTATCTTATGGAGCAGAGCATCGACGACCTCGACATCCATGCCGGCATCGTCACCAGTCGAAACTCGAATCGCTCGATGACGCTCAAGGAAATCGCATCGGCCGTCTATTCGCAGATGGGGCGTATTCCACGCAATCAGCGCGAGGACCTTGCCGCATCGGAGACCTATGATCCCTATCTCGGCACCGCCTGTTCATCCACCCACCTCGCCATGGTGGAGGTCGACCCTGAAACCTATGGCGTCAAGGTCCTGCGTTATGTGGTGGCTGAGGATTGCGGCAAAATCATCAATCCAATGATCGTCGATGGCCAGGTGCAGGGCGCGGTGGCGCAGGGCATCGGCGCGGCTCTTCTCGAGGAGATCGTGCACGACGACCAGGGCCAGGCCGTAGCGGCAAGCCTTGCGGACTACCTCGTTCCGGTGGCGACCAATGTGCCTGATATCGGCATTGTGCATATTGAGGCGGATTTGCCCAACAATATCGGCGGGTTCCGCGGCATGGGCGAAGGAGGCACGATCGGCGCGCCGGCGACGATCGCAAACGCCGTATCCGACGCGCTTTCCCACCTCGACATCTCGGTGGAAACACTTCCCGTTACACCGGAGCGGATATTCCAGATGTTGCAGGCGCGCCGTGATCCCGCTGCTGCCGTCACAGATTGAACGGATACCGCAGAATGTAGTCCGTATCCTTCACCGTGATCTGCTTCTTACATTCGGAGCAAACGACGATTGCCGAAAAGTCCTGCCCGCAGGTCTTGTGGCGCAGGCGCATCGGAGGTTTGCCCTCCGCAAGCCAGCGGTCTCCCCAAGCCATCATCACCAGCATCGGCTTATAGAGATCGAGCCCCATTTCGGTAAAGCGATACTCGAACCGTTCGCTTGAACCATAGGGAACCTTGCGAAACACCTCGGCCTGCACGAGGCGTGCAAGGCGGTCGGCAAGGATGTTCGTGGCTATGCCAAGGTTCTCCCGCATCTCCTCGAAGCGGCGGACACCAAACCAGCCCTCCCGCAAGATCAGGAAGCTCCATCTGTCGCCGATGATCCCCAGCGTCCGCGCGACAGAACAGGGCCGCACCCGTTCCAGAAGCGTGGGATCGGAACTGCGGCGCGAAGTCGGGCGCGTATCAACGGGAGCGTAACCCGCGCCAGGCCCATCGCGGGGAGCGACATCTCGCGCCGTGAACGGCTCCAGGCACTCGCCGCAAACAGTGACCGGACGGCAGGCGCAGCCGCAACTCTTGTGAATCAACTGCAGGGGCGGCTCGCTGCCGCCCGCCAACCATTTGTCGCCGAACTCCATCAGAGACAGCATGGTCGGGAAGAGATCCTTTCCTCGCTCCGTCAGGAAATATTGCTGCCCGGGCTCGTTGGGCCGCCGTCCCACGCTCATGATCTCGTTTGCGACCAGGGCGGACAAGCGCGAGGATAAGGTCTGCCGCGGAATGCCCAGTCTCTGCTGGAACTTATCGAACCGACGGACCCCGAAATACGCTTCGCGAAGAATGAGGAAGTTCCACGTATCGAGGACGATCTCCATCGTACGCCGGACGGATGACTGCCGCTGCAGCGGCACCGGCTTCGACCCATTGGAGGGCTCAGGGATCAGCGTGTCTTTATTCAACATTCAGAGAGTACCCGGTCGCATCATCAGACAGCAGTCATGCATCCGGCTATAAGTTAGGTCAAGAAGTCTAATAATGAAAGTACCGAGATGGAGGATTGGCCAAACCGAATTGTACCGAGCCCAGCAAACAACAAGTCCAAGGTGCCCTTAAAGGTTCAGGTTTCCAAGGCCAATGAGAACCGGCTTCAGCGTGCGGACTTCGCTAATCAGAATGGCCGAATCCCGAGCCGGAAGCTGCTATGACCGAGCCTGCAGGTGCTCCTCAATGAGTGAGGTCGCAACATAGCACAAGCGGTGGCACTTCACGTTTCAGAACTCCCGCTAAGCTGACTGAAGCGCGCGCGGAACATCGCGACGTTGCAGCGATTGGGTGTACAAACCGGGAGGCTGTCGAATGTTAGCCATTGCGCGAGGTCCTGTTGCAAATTGCACCCTGCCCTCCGACCAGCGGATCCGTGCGGCAGGCCTTGAATTTCGGTCGCTGCACGGCCGGAGCAGCCCGTTCACATCAGCCATCGCCAGCTGAACGATTGCGAGTCTGACGACGACGGCGGTGCTCTCCGTATTGGCCAGATTGGAGGGACGAAGCATTTTCCAGCCAGCCAATGCCACGAGCCAATGGCTTCATGGCGAGAATGCCGGCCACGTCAGGGTCGCGGACGCGAAGCACACGTTGCTCGGCTACTGCACTCATCACCTGTCGGCGATCTTTTGGGCTCTGCCCTTCGAAGCATGGCTTTCGGCCGACCGCTCCGGGAAAGCGACCTTCACACTGCGCAAGGCGGCGATAACTGCCGCGATTGCCTACCTGGTCGACTAACTGGTTCCGAAGCGGCTGACCCCCGGTTGGGAGACCGTTCTCTCGAAGAGATCGATTGGACTGACCTACGTCGCACTGGCGCTCGGTCTGGCGGCGGGAGCCATGGTGACACGGAAATCGCAACACCCGAACCAAGCCCCAAATGAAACGTCCTGCCTGACCGGCGCCGAGGCGGCATTGCGGTATCCCCAGTCGAGACAGGCCAGTCAGCGATACCTGCCCATCAGCTTCGATCCGGCGCGAGATTGCAGATTTCCAGCTTCGGTGCATAGAAAAGATGCCTCGACGCATGCCGCCATAAAGCAGTTCCTTGCGGAACTCACATATTCCGCGTGACGCAATGCTTCGCGACAGGCTCGAACGGCACGTGCGTGCAGCGGTCCATGGCTCGGCCATTCGTTCTCCAGGAAATCGAGGGCATCATACGGCCCGCAGAATTGACGTCTCATGCCGTTTTGCAGCGTTACCCACAGGGGTCCACGCCAACGCGCTTCCTTCATTTTCGGACCTCCTCAAAGGTCGTACTCAGAACCGCCAACCCATCCTGTTCGTTCCCTACACTATAATGATTCTTCGCCGGTGGTTACCGTTCCGGCGCGACAGCGCGCCAGGTCCGGTTTAAGCCAGCCGTTTTGTTTCGCAAATGGCAGATATGCATAAGGGAGCGGTGTTTTAAACGCCCTCAAAAGAATGCCGCTCCCGCCGCTATCACAGCGGCTTCCCAGTTCATGGCTTGTAAAATAGGCAGTGTCCGTTTCACGCGCGGGCACTGCTTAGCCGCGGCAGTTCCGCCGAAGCAAGCGAGACTCGAAGCATGATGATATTCGATGACACGTGGAGGCGGCGCTAGCTCGTGCCTGCGAAGAACTCCAGATGACGCGGGAAGAGCTGATGCGCGTGCTCGTTCGCGAGTGGCTGGAGTCCTATGCTTACCTGCCCCTCAACGAGGACGAGGGCAGCGAGACTGCGGGAGGCGCGTAGGTTACCACGGCTGAAGCCAGAGTCACACAGCTCCTTTTGTGCGCCAAGCTGTCACCTTTTCAGGCGAAGACGGCGGGTGCTATCATCCTTCTTCATGATGGATGAACTGGCCCTCATAGAAGATCACCTGGCGATGGCTCGCAGGCACGTAGCCGCCGGCGCTCGCCATGTGGTGCTTCAGCGCGAAATCGTAGCCGGATACCGGAGACCTAGAAGCTTCCTACAATGCTCTAGACCTCGCGATATCGGTGCCACAGTATGGAAGCATAATCGACGGGAAAGACAGCGCGGCCGTCGAGATAACAAAGAAAAAGAAGCAGCACCCGAGGGACGAGGTCACTCCGAGACGACAGGTGGCCGCCCTGCCGTGTCGCGTCTCTCATCATACCGAAAGGGTGGCGAAAGGGAGGCCAGAAGCAATAGGACTCCGCCGCGAGGGAGCCCCTCGAGGAGGTTGGCGTTGTCGGCGAAGTCTCAAGTAAAGCGGCAGGCAGCTACACGTATTGGAAGCGCGGCGACGGCGAATTTGACGTCAAGAGACGGCTGGGAAGAGTACCAATGTTCTTGAAGGAGTGGACCTGATGGGGTAACAGTGCGGTCCGCGGCGTTACAGGCTGTCCACAATGCCCCCTTCAACGCGCAGCGCGGCACCCGTGGTGGCCGAAGCCTGGCGAGAGCAGACATAGACCACCATGTTGGCGACTTCGTCCACGGTCGCCGCTCGCCTAATAATGGAGGACGGCCTAGTCGACAGCACGAAATCGGCTGCCGCAGCCTCCAATTTTTCACCTGTCTCGTCGCCTTCTACGTGCAGCATCCTCGCGACGCCCTCGGACAGCGTTGGCCCCGGCAAAACCGAGTTTACAGTGACGCCCGTTCCGGCCATGCGCTTGGCCAGACCTCGCCCGATTGCCAACTGCGCCGTCTTAGTGAATGCATAGTGAATGGAGTCCGCCGGGATATTGAGCGCCGCCTCAGAGGAAATGAACACAACCCTGCCCCAGCCCCTATCCTCCATTGCCGGCAGATACGCCCGACATAGTCTAACACCGGAGAGAATGTTGACTTTAAATAGCTCTTCCCAGCGCGCATCGTCGGTTTCGAAGAAATCCCGGGGCCCATAGATTCCGAGATTGTTGACGAGGATATCACAGTCCGGGCAGGCCGCGACGAGTTCTGTACAACCTTCGACGGTGCCGAGATCCCCTACGAATCCCTGAACCAATGCTCCGGGCGCCGCCGTCTGAACGGCAGCTCTAGCGCGATCAATGGCGGATTGCGTTCGGCCATTGATCACGACATTTGCCCCGGCGCCGGCCAACCCTCGCGCGATCGCCAGCCCGATGCCCGACGTGGAACCGGTCACGACGGCTTTCTTCCCGGATAGATCGATCTTCATGCCAACACGCTCCTTGCCGGAATCCGCGCAACTGAATTTTTCAAATTGCTCTGATGGTTGTTCTGCCTCGGCCCAATGCCGCACGGCGAAATCGCCCTGGGCGGCACTCCAAGATGCGAGTCTATCGGCTTCACGTTGCGGTTCAATCGTCAACGCTCAGGCGGCGTCCGACGAGAAGCCGAAATAGGCGGCATCCAGCGCCGACGTGTCTGTCAGCTCCTCGCGATCACCTTCGAGCACCACCTTGCCGTTGCGCAAAACATAGATCCGCGAGGCGAGTTCCATTACTCGCCCCGTCGACTGCTCCACGATCAGCAGTGTCAGGCCTGTCTCGTTCAGCTTTCTCAAGCTGTCATACACCTGATCGATCACCAACGGTGCCAGGCCGAGCGACGGTTCGTCAATCATGAGGAGCGCCGGCCGCTGCAGAATCGAACGCGCGATCGCTAACTGCTGCTGCTCTCCTCCAGATAAGTACCCCGCAACTCCCTTGAATCTCTCCCGCAGGATGGGGAACGTATCGAGCACCATCTCCATATCGGAGCGCACGTCTGCAGAATCCTTCCGGATCATCGCGCCGACTTGGAGGTTCTCCTGTACGGTCAGCGTCTTGAAGATATGCCGGCCTTCAGGGATCAGCGCTAGGCCGCGGCGACACAATGTCTCCGGGCCCCGCCCGTCGATGCGGTCGCCTTGAAAGCGGATTTCCCCCGCCGTAGGTGTCATCAGACCCGAAATCGTCTTCAGCAACGTCGATTTGCCGGCGCCATTCGGGCCCACAACGAACACCACTTCGCCCTCTTTCACTGTGATGTCGACGCCCTTTAGGGCGGTCAATCGGCCATACCCGGCGACCATTTGCTTTACTTCGAGCATAACTCTCTCCACCTACCGAAACTTGCGTCAAAGGTTGTTTCGTCACCGATGACAGTTTGCGGAGCGCGCCAATCGAACTTGGCCGACGCCGGCGACGGTTCCGTCGTCGCGAACAGACCACGGCCACCGGAGCTCTTTTCCGCCCATTATACCAGCCTTTCGGAATATCAGGATCAGCAGCATGATGCCGGCTAGGATCAACTCCTGAGAACCGGCCGGGATCGACATCTGCATCGACCCCACCGAGAAGCCGACCTCCGCACGCCGGAATAGCTCAATGACGACGCTGATGAACGTGACGCCAACCACCGCGCCTGCGAGGCTTTGCATGCCGCCGATCACCAGCATAGCCACGATCAGGAATGTATGGTTCAAGAAGAAGTTCGCGATGGATACTGTCCCCATGAAGTGGGCGAACAGCACACCTGCCAACCCGGCCACGAAACCGGACAGCGTAAAGGCTATTAGGCGCGACCAATAGAGCGAAGTGCCGGAAGCCTGCGCCGCGACCTCATCTTCCCGCGTGGCGCGAAGCATCAAACCCCAGCGCGACACTTGATACAGATATGCGATGACAATCACCAGAGCGGCGCATCCAAGCGCTATCCAGATCGTGACATAGACAGGCAGTCCGACGATCGTGGAGCTTCCCATCGTCACCGTCGTCCAGTTCGAGTAGATGACGTTCAAGATGAACATCAGAGCCAAGGTTGAGATCGAGGCGCTAAGGCTCGAGAGGCGCATCAGAATCAGACCGGAGGTGAAGGCGACAACGCCTGCCAATCCGATTGAGGTGAGCGCCGCCGGCAATAGAGGAAACGTGTTATCCCGAATGAAGGCCGGCAATCCGGACATGGTTATGGGCTTGAGCATCGCGCAGCACGTTTGCCAGGCCGTCGCATAGGCGGCGATCGCGCAGAACGTCATGTGCCCGAAGGAGACGATCCCAGAGTTTCCGGCGAAGATGTAGAGGCCGATGGCGAATACAAGACGTATCAGCGCTTCGGTGGAGACGCGTTCCACGCCGGCCGATCCGAACTGATCGATCGTCCAAACCACTCCGGCAAGCGGGACGACCAGCGCGAGGACTGGGAACAGGCGTTCAAAAATCCGCATTAGACTCTCTCCTTCGCAGCGCTGGTCACGATCAGCCCCTGCGGACGCACAAGCAGAATGAGAATGACGATGGTGAATACGCCGGCATCGCGGAACGGCCGCATCTCTTCAGGCAGATAGGCCTGCAGGAAAACGCTAAGGATCCCGACAATGTAACCGCCCAACACGGCCCCCGGCAGAGATCCGATGCCGCCGATGACGGTAGCAAAAAACGCATAGACCGTGGGCATAATACCCATCCGGATGTCAAGCGTTCCAGTCTGAATAACGAACAGCAGGGAGATCACGCCACCGAGAATACCGCTGATCGCGAATGCGATAGCGATGACCCTGTTGGCTGCAACCCCGAGGAGACGCGCCATCGAGAAGTCTTCAGCGGCGGCGCGCAGTTGAATCCCGATAGAGGTTCGCTTCAAAAACAACACCAGCACGATCAGCAGCAGCAAGGCGACCGTCATGGTGAGGAATTGCACACCGCCGACCCGAAGTCCAAAAATATCAATGGGCCGAGTCAGGGCGGCGCCGATACTGACCGACTTCGGACGGCCGCCGTGGAACATGATGATGAGGCTCTGCAAAAAGTAGCTAACCGCGAACGATGAAATGAGAAGAGTGGTTGGATCGGTATTGCGCAGCGGCCGGAATGCAACCCGTTCGGTGATAAGCGCGAGCACAGTAACGCTTAGGACGACGCAGAAAATCATCAGCGCCCAAGGCAAGCCGCCGAACATCATGCTTGGGGTCGCAGCGGCGGTTGGGATCACCAGCGAGTAGGCTCCTACCGTAAGATAGTCCGCCTGCGCAAAATTGATCAGCTTCATCACCCCGAAGACTAGGCCGATGGCGAGGGCCACGAGCGCATAGAGGCTACCAAGCGCGACTGCGTCGATAAGAACCTGGATAAAGTAAGCCATGATGAACCTATATCACTGCATTTTTTTGGGAAGCGCGATCGCCCAGATAAGCGCGCAAGACATTGGGGTCATTCCTGACCTCTTCCGGAGAGCCCTCAGCAAGGCTTCGGCCGCCATCGAGAACGTGAATCCGATGACATACGCCCATAATGACCTGCATGTTATGCTCGATCAGCATGACGCCGCAGCCAAAATTCTTCGGTATGCCTGTGATCGTCTCCATGAGGAGCTCACATTCCTGCTCGTTCATTCCGGATGCAGGCTCATCCAGAAGGGTGAAGGACGGCTGCAACGCAAGCGCCCTAGCGATGCTGATGCGGCGCTCGTCGCTGTAGGGCAATGAATCGCATTGACGGTCGTGACCGTGCCGATAGCCGATCCAGTCGAGAATGTCCCGCGCCTGGGAGGTCGCAGCCTTGCGGGACAGACCGATGCCAAGGCCAGCTACCGTCAGGTTCTCCAGGACCGTGAGCTTTCGGAAAAGCCGCGCCGCCTGGAAGCTTCGGCCGATTCCGGCCTGCGCCATCTTGCGGGGGCTCAGGTCGGACACGTCCCGGCCATCCAACTCGATCGTTCCGGGCTTCGGCTTCTGAAATCCGCTGAGGACATTCACCAGTGTGGTTTTTCCGGCGCCATTTGGCCCGATCAGACCCAAGATGTCGCCGGCGTTCAGCGTCAGTGTTACGCCGGTAAGAGCCTTGATGCCCCCGAAAACGACATGGACGTTCTTCGCCTGGAGCTTTTGCTTAGGGGATTTCGCCATAACGATTCTTTGTTCTTCCTAATACACGATGACCAAGCTTGTCGCAGCTGTCGCTACGGATGCAAGTCCTTGGTGGAAATCCTGCAACCAGCCCGCTCCAATAAGCCCACGAGCAAGGCGAGGAGGCTTCGCCGTTTCGGGAAGACAGGCGTTCGACCGAAGCATGCGTCGGATGCCTGTCCGAACACCCGATCAAGTCACGGACAACGGACAGTTGGATTGCGCGACGAAAACCGCGCAATCTAATCAGGCACAAGGCGGCTTACTGGCTGACCCGGAAAAGCAGTTTGAAATCGGGAGCAAAGCTGTTGCGGAAGATTTCCACCGCCTCAAAGCTTCCGTCTACGACCTTCGAGACCAGCAGCGGACGATCGACCTGAATGTGCATTTCAGGGGTATACGAGGTCGGTCCGCAGGTTGTCGGCTGATCTTTGAACTGGTTCATTACCGCAAGGACAGCTTCCGTATCGGTGGACTGAGCCTTCTCCACGGCCGCCGTCCACTGCTCGATTGTGCAGTATCCGAGAACCGAGAATTCGCTCACCGGCA
Source organism: Sinorhizobium americanum (assembly GCF_001651855.1). Classification (GTDB taxonomy): domain Bacteria; phylum Pseudomonadota; class Alphaproteobacteria; order Rhizobiales; family Rhizobiaceae; genus Sinorhizobium; species Sinorhizobium americanum. The sequence goes on from NZ_LNQC01000068.1 coordinate 50,951, forward strand.
GAGTACCCCATCGCGCCTTGTAGGCCGCTAGGAACTTCTGGATCTCTGGACGAGGATCTCCCTTGATGGACATGATCGCGGGAACATAGAAGTCCTTGAGACCAGGTACACCGCCCAGCCAGAAATCGCCTCCCATGCCGGTGTCGGCGAATATCGGCATGTCGATGTTCGCGGCGCGGAGCTGGCGAACAGCCGCCGGACCTTGGGGCATCGTAGCGCACAGGAACATCATGTCAGGCGGGGTCTCGAGCCCCTTGATCCGCGTGACCTGAGCGGCGATTGACGCATCCTCCTTCTGAAAGGTGTCACGTCCGAGGAGCTTGCCGCCCTTCTTTTCCCATGCCGCTATGAAGCCCGCGCATGCGGCCTTCGTTGCTTCAATGGAAACATCTTCCAACATGTAAGCTGTTCTCGCGCCCATCTTGTCATAGGCATATTCGGCAGAGGTGATGCCGGAGATCTGCGAAGCCGAATGGGCTGTAAACACGTTAGGTCCGACGCCTTGGGCCCCCATCTTGGGATCGCTAGCGCCCGTCGAGATGGCAATCAGGCCAGCGTTTTGGGCGACCAGCGCCGCAGGCGAGCCGTAGTCATAGTCGGGTGGCACGACGAGCATGTTCGCGCCCCAGTCGACGAGTTCGGAGGCTACAGACCCCGTCAGCGTGAGGTCGGTCTTGGTGTCGAGAACCTTATATTCAATTGGGCGACCCAGAACTCCGCCAGCCTTGTTAATCTCCTCGATCTTCATCACCGCAGCCTTGTGCGGCTCCTCGTCGTAAGCAGCCAGCCAGCCCGACAGAGCCGTGGCGAATCCTACCTTGATTGGCTCCTTGGCGTCCTGCGAGAGAGCCGACGAGCTCGAAAGTGCGAAAGCCAAGCCTGCACAAATAAGATGCCGTAAAGTCTTCATCGTAAGTCTCCCATTTTTGCCTCATCTCATGCTTCGCTCAGGCATGGTGAAAGGCGCGTTCCCAGGACGGTCGATGAACTGAAATCACATCCATCGACTTAGTTGATCCCCGCCGCGTTGGTTTCTTGGCGACTATTAGCGCACGGACATGTTAGTCATATCGCGGGAGCTGTTCTAAGAAAGGTCCAATATCTTACAAAAGCATGGGTCCAGTTGAACTGGCGCGACGACCCACCGAAAACAGGAACCATCCGTGGACCGCGTGATGATGTCTCGAGGAGTTCTCTAATCGCCGTTGTCAAGCCGGGCTCGGCTGGATCGACGATCAAGCTCATGGTTCTCTTCGAGGTCGGCATTTCGACCGCCTCATCAAGGCTTGCCGGAGAGCCGCCGCCCAGTAGTCACCAGTGTTTTGCTTGAGCAAATTGATGAGCGGGCTGCTCAGCGCTCCCGCAACATGACCTTGAGACCATCACAACGATGAGCGATGATCCACTCATCAGCCTAACGCTGCGACAAGCTGATCCTTTTCTGCCTCACTAGGAGGTACGAGGTCGCGCGACGGCAGTAGACCTCTTTTCGCTACGCTGGATTGCCGTCTGGAGGGGGAATATTCGCGCAGTCGTAGAGGTCACATTCAGGCAGAAGCCAGAAACTAACGGATTTCCGCATCCCTCTTGGAAAGGCCAAGAACTATGCGTTCTGAAATTCCGCGACCGTGGTTCGAAATGCGCGATTGACAGCCTCTCGCATAGGCATTTCGCGCACCGACGCGGATATGATCTCCACGCCCCATAGACGATCGTATTCCAAAGCCTGCATGGTTCTGATGAAACCGCGCAGGTCGAAATCGCCTTCACCGCAGAATCGGCGATTGTTGGCGCTGTCTTCCGCAAGCGTCCCCGCCACTTCCGAAGCAGCGTCATTCAGCTCGACGGCAAATATCTTGTCGATTGGGATGTCTCGCAACGATTCAAGCGATGCGCCGCTTCGCTCGACGTGCCAGATATCGATGATTATGCCGCCGGCGTCGTGGCCGGCCGCATCGACAAGCCGGAACGCGTCGAACGGCGTCGAAAGCGGGGACATCGGCTGGGGTTCGAACGCGACCTTCGTGTTTACGTCCGCCGCGTGATAACACAGGGTTCTGAATTCACGCACGATGTCCTCGAACGGACGGCCCAGGGGGCTATAGTCGCAGCGTGCTTTCACGTGAATGGCGTCGAGCGAAGCGGCGGCCATGAAAATCTCCTTGCAAGCCTGATCTGCCCTTTCGCGCGCCGATCCCTGCTCGTACCACCCTCGCAGCATCTCCAGTTCGATATGCCTGAGTCCGAACTGGTCCATGATCGCCTTTGCTTCCTGAAAGCCGATACTATCCCTTACCGCGACCAGATCATCGTAATTCAAGCCAATGCCCACAAAACCTGCGTCGGCGGCAGCCTTGACGCGATCGCTGAAAGCTTCCGGACTTCTTTTGTTGGTGGAGAGCGGTCCAACCGCGCCGGCCGTCGTCCAGCAAGAAGCGAGCAAGCTAGGTGATGCCATCTCAGTCTCCCGATTTCGCAGCCCCATGCACTCACCGCCCGGACTACACTGCTGCTTGTGGACCTTCTGGAAAGCCCACGGAATTTCTTGGAGATACTACGCGACGCGGCTGGCGCTAGGTCCAAGAAACGCAAAAAGGGAAGGGCCAATTAAGCGGCCGCATCTCGGCGACGGTCGACTATTCATTCCAATTTGGCCGATGCGGTACGACAAGCCGGTCGAGGACCGGGCCGAACTGGCCGCGACGGGATAGTGCGAAAGCTTTCGTTCGAGCTGCCTGGCGAACGTCTTCCAGGATCATGTCCGAGCCCTTCTCGCCGATCGCCATCGAAATGGCGCTGTTTGCACTGGGCACCTGTGGGATTATCGATGAACCGACGACCCTCAGATTATCGACTCCGATTACGCGAAGGCGAGGATCGACCACGGCTTCCGGGTCAATGCCCATTTGCACGTGCCGCACGCGTGCGAGATGCGGCTGGCGTTTTCGCGGACGAACGCCGCCCACTCGTCGTCACTTTGCACGCGTCTGCCCCGGCTGTACTCATCCACGACATAGGGGCAAACGCTTCGGCGTGACGCGGAAGCGCCAACTTCGCTCCGGCCATCAGGGTGTCTAGATCGTGACGATCGCTGAACAGGTTCATCGCGATGTTCGGGTGATCGAGCGGGTCGGCGGAGCGGAGGGTTACATCGCCCCGGCTTCGGGAGCGATTGACATTGGGCTGCAGCATGACTGCTAGGCGTGTAGTCGAAACCGAAGGCGCAGAACTGGAACATGATGTCCGGATCGACGAGATCCGTTCGTGTCTTCACGAACGCAAGGGCCGAATGGACATAGCTTGCCGGTCCGCCGAAGTTAAGGCAAAACGCAAGCCATGCTTGATCTGGCCGAGCAGATTGTCGTCCATGTTGGCGGTGCGCGTGTTCACGAAGACCTTTCCTCCTACTGCCGGATGGTGGTGAAGGTTGCGCCCAACTCCCGGACTGTTCTGCAGCACCTCGATGCCGTTGTCGCGCAGGTGGTCGCCTGGACCGATGCCGGAATGCATAAGAAGCTTAGGCGAGTTGAAGACGCTTGCGCTGATGATCACCTGGTTCGCGTTTTCAGTGAGTAGGCGACCGTCGACTTCAAACTCGACGCCGCGCGCCGCGCGGCCTTCGAACAGGAGGCGCCTGACGAGCGCCCCGGTCACGATCTTGAGATTTTGCCGGTTGCGAACTGGATGAAGATAGCCCCGCGCGGCGCTGAACCGAAACCCCATTTTCTGGGTTGCGTAAACGATCGAAGTGCCAATGGGATTCTCCCCATTATATGCCTTGTTGTACGGGACCCCCATCTCCTCCATGGCCTTTACAAACGCGTTCGAAAGGTGTGGGGACAATTTGCGGGCTGGCTGGCGGCCACATCAACGCGAGGCCGCCATCACGGCTCATTCAAACACGAAGGACGCCGAAGCCGACTTCTCGACCGCCTCCCAATGCAGGTCGCATCCTACCCCTGGCTGGTCGGTCATCTGGAAATTACCGTTCTTGATCGTCGGGAAGTCCCGCAAAAGGCTACGCACCGGATCGGTGCCAGTGTGTTCGGGAATATATTCAACGCCCATGATCGTCGGATGCGCGCATGCGATATGCACATGAAGATAGGGAAAGACGTGCGGCAGCGCCTGGCGGCCGTGCGCCGAAGCGAGAGCTAGCGCATTCATTGCCGCCGTAATGCCTCCGCTGGCGGTGGCGTCCACCCGCAGAATGTCGACGTTCTGAACCAGGTCCGCATATCCATAGGGGTCGAGGATGTCCTCACCGACGGCGATCTGAGTCCTCAATTTCGATCTCAGCTCCCCGACAAGGCGCCACTGCTGAGGCAGGAACGGGTCCTCGATGAATGCGAGGCCGCAATCATCGATCCGACGGCAGGTTTCCAGCGCCTCAGATATTGTCCTCCACGACCAATGGGCATCTACCGCGAACGACACCAGATCACCGAGGTCAGAGCTGAGCACTTGCAGATATTTGCTGTTTGCGACCGCATCCGTGCCTTTAATCATGACCTTGATCAGGCTTTCGCCTTGGTCCCGGTGCTGCCTGATCTCTTCCTCGATCTGCTCCAGAGGCCGATTGCTGTAGGAGAAGCCCAAGATCGGAATGGAACGCACTTCTCGACGGAACCCGCCGAGCAGGACATAAAGCGGCAGCCCGGCCGTCTTGGCCGTGAGATCCCACAGAGCTATGTCGACCAGACTCGAGCTTCGCACGTAGGAAGCCTTGGCCGGAACACGCAACGACTCGCTCTCGACGTTGAATTCTTGGCGCATGAGGGCATTTCGGCCAAGCAAGCGCGGAGCGAGCGCCTGCAGGCTCTCGAAGACCTGGCTGCCGCTCTTGTAGCCGATGGCAAATCCCTCCAGTCCGGATTCGGTCACCACCCGTAAGCAGACATAATCGCGCGTGGTCACCGGAACGGTCCCCAAATAAACAGGCCGTTCCAGGGGCAGACTGCAGCTCGCAATCTCGACCCGCCTTATGATAGCGCCTCTATCCATCACGATTTGCACTCCACAAACTTGCATCTGGTTCAAAAAATTGGCGTGACATTGCTGCGGTAAAGACTGACAGAATGTGCGGTTTGCTAAGTGGCTTATATTCCGCCCATGCAGACATATTTCATCTCCAGATAATCCTCGAGCCCGTGGCGGGATCCCTCGCGGCCGATGCCGGATTGTTTGATGCCGCCAAAGGGAGCCGCCTCGGAAGACATCCGGCCAGTATTGATGCCGACCATGCCGTATTCGAGCGCCTCCGCTACACGCCAGATGCGCTTGAGATTCGAGGAGTAGAAGTACGCAGCAAGCCCATAGATCGTATCATTGGCTTCGCGCACGACCTGTTCGGCATTCTCGAAACGAAAGATGGGCGCGACGTGGCCGAAGGTTTCCTCCTGCGCAATACGCATGGCGGCAGACATGGAGGTGAGAACCGTCGGCACGAAGAATGTCCCCCCAATGCGAGACCTTCGGCCGCCGCACCGGATCCTGCCGCCCTTTTCAACTGAACCGGCAATATGCGCATCGATCTTTGCAAGCTCATGCGTGTCGATGAGCGGGCCGACAGCAACCTCCGGATTGAACCCGTTGCCGGCGGAGAGGCCGCGCACGCGCTCGGTAAATTTCTCCGCGAATTCGTCGTGAACACCCGCCTGCACATAGAGCCGGTTCGTTGAAACACAGGTCTGGCCAGCATTGCGGAACTTGGCCTGGATGGCGCCGTCGACAGCCGCGTCGACATCAGCGTCGTCAAAAACGATGAAAGGCGCATTGCCACCCAGCTCCAAGCTTACCTTTTTCACCTGATCCGAACATTGCCGCATCACGAGCCGTCCCACTTCCGTGGAGCCGGTGAAGCTAATCTTACGCACCTTCAGATTTGAGCAGAGCTCGCTTCCGACGGCACCGCCCTCCGAGGCGTAGATCAAGTTCACAACGCCTTCGGGAAAACCTGCTTCTTGGGCAAGCGCAAACATCGCGCCGGCGACGAGCGGCGTCTGTTCTCCTGGCTTGAGCACGATCACGCAACCCGCGGCAAGCGCCGGCGATATCTTGCGTGCCACCATTGACGCCGGAAAGTTCCAGGGCGTGATTGCGCCGATAACACCGATCGGCTGCTTGATTACCAGCATTCGCCGGTCTGTCGACGGGGCCGAAATGGTTTCGCCGTAGTTTCGGTTGGCTTCCTCGGCGTACCATTGCAGATAAGCGGCGGCGTGAGACACTTCCGACCTCGCCTCGCCGAGGGGCTTGCCCATTTCCGCGGTAAGGATGGACGCCAAGTCATCTGTGTGCGTAACGATCAATTGGTGCCAGCGCCAAAGCATGTCGCTTCGGTCGCGTGCCGTCATGGCGCTCCACCCCGCTTGCGCCGCATAAGCTCGGTCGATGGCCGCCCGCGTCTCCGCCGGGCCCATATCCGGCAGCGTGGCGAGAAGCTCTCCCGTCGAAGGATTGAAGACGTCAAAACTGCGATCGGTAGAGAGATGTCCGAGATAGGAACACTTGTCCAGGCTCGCAAACTTCTCACGGGCCTTCAAGTGACGTTTAAGGGCATGCGTTATTGGCATGTTCGCTCCCCATTCGGTGCCCGTCGCATTAGAGCCGGGAGGAGTGGTCGTCAGCTTCGGGGATTGCCGGCGTGCTGATCGCTTCCGCCCGCTTCCAGCAACACTACACGATTGCGGCTATCGGCGCTCAGCCGGTTCGCTAACACACAGCCTGCCGACCCCGCAGCGACGATGATGAAGTCCCACATTCCAGCCCCCCTTTATGCCAAAGCTAACGGCCGCGAGACGGCGCAAAAAGGTCCAAGATCCCGCAATGTGACTAGTCCAATTTGCGGGCTGGCTGGCGGCCACATCAACGCGAGGCCGCCATCACGGCTCATTCAAACACGAAGGACGCCGAAGCCGACTTCTCGACCGCCTCCCAATGCAGGTCGCATCCTACCCCTGGCTGGTCGGTCATCTGGAAATTACCGTTCTTGATCGTCGGGAAGTCCCGCAAAAGGCTACGCACCGGATCGGTGCCAGTGTGTTCGGGAATATATTCAACGCCCATGATCGTCGGATGCGCGCATGCGATATGCACATGAAGATAGGGAAAGACGTGCGGCAGCGCCTGGCGGCCGTGCGCCGAAGCGAGAGCCAGCGCATTCATTGCCGCCGTAATGCCTCCGCTGGCGGTGGCGTCCACCCGCAGAATGTCGACGTTCTGAACCAGGTCCGCATATCCATAGGGGTCGAGGATGTCCTCACCGACGGCGATCTGAGTCCTCAATTTCGATCTCAGCTCCCCGACAAGGCGACCGGCAGGCTGTGATGCCAGTCGACGAAAGTCCGACCATGACCCAGCATGTGCTTTATCGCCGGCAACATGCCGGCGGCCCTCAAACCAGCCCTAGCCGGCCATGGTCCATATGAAAGGAGACCGCGATGATCGCAGTTACGCCGGCTCAAGCATATAAGCCATATCATAGACGGCGACATCATCCGTCTTGGGGCTCCAGCCAAAGGCCTGGAGGATGTCCAGGACGCCTGGTTTTGCAGCTTCCAGTTCCCTGCGCCCGATGCCATCGACAAGAAGCACTGCATCAAAGAGCCCATCGCTTGTCGTGCCACGCAACTCCGTCTCGCGGGTCTTTGCGCTCGTGATTTCCGGCCTGGCGCTTCCGATGTCAACGCTCGAAACGCCGTCCAGGGCCATGATCTGCTCCGTGATCGCTGCGCTGTCTACGACCAGCTTCGCCTCACTGGCCCCGTGGAAGGAGAGCCGGATGGTGATCATCGCTCCACCGACGCCCCTTCCGGTGGTCGAGACCACCGCGCAGCCCGACCGGATGAAATTGTAGAAGGCGGGCTGCAAGCGATTCGTCCACGGAGTGGGATTATTCAGCCGCTGCAAATAGGCCGCCGAACAGAAGACCTCCAGTTGCTTGCCCTCATACAACGTCAGGTAACGATGCCTGGCGAGAGCCCAGTCGACACCTCGGCGCCCCCGCAGGAAGCCTGGCACCCCGAGGCGCTCTGGCATATGTTCGCGTGTGTGCCACCGGTGATATTCCGGCTCGTCAGCTTCCCGAATGTCGTGCCAGACGACCATAAATCCTTGTCCAATAAGGGCCACGCTCACCTCGCCGTCAGATTTCTGTTCATATACACGAACACGACCTCATACATGAATAGGAGGTAAATTATCGCGCCAAAGCTGTCAACGTGATTTGCTCAAGGCTGAAGTCGGCAACCGGTGAGTCCCGTCGTTTCTCGGACTTAGGGCAGCGACTTGAGAAGCCGCATCTGTCTCCGCACATCGTCGACGGCCTTCTGGAGAGAAGCAACGCATTGGTCGCGCTTTTCGTCAGTGTAGCGCGACACTGGAATGGCGCTATTTATCGACCCTAATGGGAATCCGGCTTGGGTCAGGATGGGAACAGCGATGCCGTTGATCCCTGGTGTGAATTCCTCATAGACGAAAGCAATTCCGGTGCGCCGGACTTCCCGCAACTCCTCTTGCAGACGGGGCACCGACGTGACTGTGGCTGCCGTAAATTTTTCGAAGGTTACCCGACCGCAATATTCATCGATCATCTCATCGGGCAGATTGGCGAGAATCGCTTTTCCTCCGGAGGTGGCATAAAGCGGCGCCTCGTCTCGCGGCCTCATTGTACAGGTCAGCCGGTGCGCTCCGATGACAGTCGCGGCGACTTCTGACTTGTCGCCCTTCATCACGTTGAGCGCGCTCGTTTCGCCGGTTTCCTTGGTGAGCCACTCCAGTACAGGCCCCGCCAGCGCCATCAATTCATTGCCTTCATTGATGCGCTTAGCCAATTTGGCGACTGAAGGCCCGAGCTGATAGCCCTTTGAAGCGGAGTTATAGCTCAAATAACCGCGTCTCACGAGGGTCTTCAGCAACTGCGTCAGGCTGCTTTTGGGAATCCTAAGATCCTCGGCGATTTCGGCATGCATCTTCTCCGAATCCCACCGACTCAGAAACTCGAATAGATCCAAGACGCGCGTGGCCGATTTTACCACCCCGCTCTCGGGTTGCGGCGCGATCGGCCCGACGTAATCCTCGCTTGGGTCTTGACCTGACATATTCCGTTCCCAAACCTCGGGCGACGCCGATAGGCCGACGCGCCAGTTCAATAAATGCAAACGCACTATCACACATTGCAATCGTCATAAAAGCATGACAGCAGACCCTATTGCTAGTTTACATATTGAACGCGTTCACATATAGAACCGTCAATGCTGTTAATGGCGAGGTTTTTCTATGTCAACGGAACAGAGCGAGCGGCTGGAGATTCGCGGTCTCCTGGAAAATTGGGTTGTTTGGCGTGATGCCGCATTGTGGGAGAAGTTTCGCGACGTCTGGCACGCCGACGGGAGAATGATGGCGACCTGGTTCCAGGGCAGCGCCGACGAATTCATCGCTGTGAGCCGCTCCGGGTTTGAGCGAGGCGTGCGCATCCTCCACTTCCTGGGCGGGTCCTCCATCGAGATCAATGGCACCCGCGCGGTCGCGCAAACGAAGATGACCATCAGCCAGCGCGCGCCCGTCGAGGGCGTGGAATGCGACGTCGTCTGCACAGGTCGCTTCTACGACTTCCTAGAGAAGAGACAGGGAAAGTGGGGCATCGTGCTGCGCCAGCCGATCTACGAGAAGGATCGTATCGATCCGGTCGACCCCCAACTCGCCCCCAAGCTCGATCACTCGGTCCTGGAAGGCTTCCCTATCGGTTACAGACATCTGGCCTATCTGCAAGCCGGGATCGGATATGATGTCAAGAAGGATATGCCCGGACTAGTCGGAGAGGCCGTGGAGAAACTCTACGCACGCGGTGAGAACTGGCTGGCCGGAGGCGCCGCCGACTAAGGGTTTGCGGAGAAGTTTGCGATGAGAGATCTCAACGAGACGACTATAACCGCGGAAGCTTTGGCGAGGGTTCAAGGCGCCGGGGATCCGCGGACAAAGGCGGTCAGCGAGGCGCTAATCCGCCATCTGCACGATTTTATTCGGGAGATCGAACCTAGCCAGGAGGAATGGGAAGCCGGCATCCGCTTCCTCACCCGGGTTGGTCAGATGTGTACCGACAAGCGGCAGGAGTTCATTCTTCTGTCCGACGCTCTTGGCGCCTCGATGCTGGTTGACGCGATCAACCATCGGCTGCCCGAGGGAGCGACCGAAACGACAGTCTTTGGCCCGTTCTTCGTGGAAGGTCGAGAGGACTTCCCCCTCGGTGCCAACATCTCTGAGGGCGTCAACGGAACGCCGATGCTCGTCACCGGCAGCGCCGCCAGCACGGACGGGAAGGCACTTTCCTTAGCCGGGATCGACGTCTGGCATTCCGATGACGAAGGCTTCTACGACGTTCAGCAAGGCGACGATCTCGCCATGAGGGGCCATTTGCTGGCGGATGCGGAGGGTAAGTTCAATTTCTGGTCAGTCCGGCCGAAATACTACCCGATCCCCGACGACGGCCCGGTCGGGGACATGCTCAAGGCACAAGGACGACACCCCTATCGTCCGGAGCATGTCCACTTCATGATTTCGGCACCCGGCCACGAAACCCTCGTCACGCATCTTTTCTCGCGGGGCGACCCCTATCTCGACAGTGACGTCGTGTTCGGCGTGAAAAACTCCCTGGTCACAGACTTCGTGGAACATGGCCCCGGCGTCGCGGCGGACGGTCGGATCATGAATCAGCCTTATGTTCACCTGCATTATGACTTCGTTCTAAAACCGAAATCCTGACGCGACTGCATCTCCGTTCATATTGAGGACACGCCACGAGACATGAAGCTTTCGCTTGCTCACCTTACTGTGCTCGATGCCTCGCCGCTTGAACTGATCGATGCGGCGGCGGCGGGCGGCTTCGACGCAGCCGGTCTTCGCATCATACCGCCCATGGCCACGGACAAGATCGCCGAGGTGATTGGCAACGAGCCGCTGATCAGGCAGATCATCGCGCGCATGGGAGCCACCGGGATTTCGATATGGGACATCGAGGCGGTCTGGCTGACCCCCGACGCCGACATCGTCAGTCTGATCCCTGCGCTGGCGCTCGGCGAACGCCTCGGCGCCAAACATCTGCTCGTCGTCGGGCATGATCCCGATTTCTCGCGCCTGACGGAAAATTTCGCCACTCTTTGCGAAGCATGCGCCAGATTCGGTCTCGAAGTCGCGCTCGAAATTATGTCCTATGTCGAGCTGCGGTCCCTGCGGCAGGCGACACGACTTCTCGAAACGGCGCGACAGGACAATGCCCATCTCCTCATCGACACGTTGCATTTCTTCAGGTCGGGCGCACGGCTATCGGATTTGCAGGATGTAGATCCATCCTTGATCAAATACATACATCTGAGCGACGCGCCGCTGTCGTCACCTCCCCGCGACTCGCTGCGCGCGGAAGGGCGCGGTGGACGGAGCTACCCCGGAGAAGGTGAGTTCCCGCTTGTCGAACTACTCAACGCCCTCCCCGCAACTATTCCGATCGCCGTGGAAGCCCCGAACCAAAAGCTTGCGCAACTGACCGTCCGGGAGCGGTCTCAGCTGGCCGCAGACGCAACGCGGCGTCTCATCGCGAAGGCCGCCGCCGCTCGTCAAGGCTGACCTTCCGGCGTTCAGAATAGATCCGAACCGAGTCCAGCTTCCGGAAGGTCGCCCGTCCATGGCGGTCCGACATTCGCGACGCTGCGCGGGCGCCCGACGGCGGTTGTGGCCTCTTCCTACTTGATGAAATCCTTGCGGACCTTACAGACATAGGTTGTCTTCGGGTTCATTACTTGGGTGGCCCGGCCTTCAAGGATGGATGACAGCAAGGTATAGGCGTCAGGCTCGCTGAAGCCATACTCGTCTGCCATCCAGTAGATCAACTCGCGGCACGAGATGCGCATCGCCTCCTCGATGGTACGGCCCAGCCCTATCGTGCCGATATGCGTCTCGTCTTCGAAGCGAGGCCAGTCCATTCGCTTCGGGCGATCTTCGACTTCGACGGAAATCGTCACGCGCGCGCCAATGTCGACGGCCCCGACGCCGGACACTTCACCATCGCCCTGGCGGGCATGACAATCGCCAAGGTAGAGATAGCCGCCGTCCACATTTACCGGCAGATAGACCGTTGCGCCCGGCCCGAGCTCCTGAACGTCGATATTGCCGCCGTGATCGCCGTTGTCGATGCTGAGAATGCTACCGAAGGCTGGCGCCACGCCAATCACACCGACCATGGGCGCTGTCGGGATCTTGCGTTTCTCATCCCAGTGGATGAAGCCGTCGGAAACACGCACCGGCTTGAAGTTGCAGAATTCCGACTGCCGCTCGAAGATCCATTCCTGGAACAACCCGCTGTGTGGCATGAGGCCCGTCAGTCCGAAATCGTCCAGCTCGATCTCCTTGATTTTCACCCGAAGCATCTGGCCGGCCTTCGCGCCCTTGACCTCGATCGGTCCGGTCATCGGATTGAAATAGGGATATTTAAAATCTTTATTCGTCAACTTGACGTCGAAGGAGGAGACGACACTGCCATTGTAGGCGATATCGCACTCGACGTTCACGTCCTCCCCCGGCTCGATCTGAGCGACAAAGTCGTCGCTCGCGGTCATGAGGTACTTCAAGTTTGCCTTCTTGATCGTCTTGGATGCCATTTATCTCTCCTATGGGATTGAGGGTCGGAAGGCTTTTTGGACGGCCCGCTTCGTTAGCTGGACCGCACACGGTAATTCGTTGCCGGAGCGAAGGCTGAAAGGCTCGTCGCGCTCCATATGGTCCTGCGGGTCCGGACGGTTGTCCATCATGGAAAGAGCTGGCTTTGGGACCATGCCGCACGGGAAGAAGTGCGCTCGAAAAGGAGACGCTCGTGCAGCCGGGACGGTTGGTTAATCCAGAATTCCGTGTGCAGCGGGATAATCCGGTATCCGCCCCAATGGGAAGGACGAGGCAGGTCCCGCGATGCATATCGGGATTCCAGCTCCGACATCGCGTTGATCAGGGTAGCACGATCTTGAAGGGAGCTCGATTGCTTGCTCGCCCATGCCGCAAGCTTGGATGCCTGCGGTATGGACGCGAAATAGCTGTCGGCCCGGGCTTCCTCAACCCGTTCGACGGGACCCCGCAAGCGAACCTGTCGGCGCAAAGACTTCCAGTAGAACACGGCTGCGGCCTTGGGCGTCAAGGCCAGGTCGGCACCCTTGGCGCTGTCCAGATGGCTGAAAAAGACAAGACCGTCTGCGCCGTAGGAGCTCAAAAGGATCATCCGCACGTGGGGCAGCCCGTGGGTACCGACCGTTGCCAGCGCCATCGCGTTAGCATCGTCCGGCTCCGTCTTCTTCGCCTCGGCGAGCCACGATCCAGAAAGAACGAACGGATCGGCACTTGATCGCAGCGCATCGAAGAAAGCACGCCAGCTGAGTCCCATCTCGGCTTCGTAGCTGTTCATGTCAGCGCCTGTTCAGCCTGATATTTACTGCGCAAGTCGACTTGCATGTCCAGTCTCTCCTCCAATGCAAGGTCTCTACGGGATAGGTTTCAAAGGCGATAATTCTGCCGCGTACCTGACGATCAGACTTAGGGAAACGGAAAGAAGAACTATCTGTACCAGCGAAAAGAAGAGCTTCGTCGGTATGGCGTCGAGGCTTCTGCGGCCAGCTATTGTTCCCAGGATTGCGATGGGCGCAAGATACGCGGTCGCGGAAAGGGTCATGGTCGGAAACTGCGCGAGACTCCAGTAAGGCACGACTTTTGCCGCATTGACGATGGCGAAGAGAATTGTCGCCGTTCCGGCGAATTTCAGTTTCTCGAGTCGCTGCGGAAGCACGTAAATCTGAAACGCTGCCGCTCCGGAGTGAGACACATAACTGGTAAGCCCTGAAACGGCGCCCCAGAAGACGCCGGCCACGATGCTGCGGGGCTTGTCGGATGCGATCGGCTGGATCCACTGCGCAAGCCAGATGTTTAGGCAGAAACAAACTCCCACGAAGCCGATCATCATGCCGATGAACGGCCCGGACAAGCTGGCGCTCGCCACCCACCCTATCGCCACCCCCACGAGAGCCGAGGGTATCAAAGTCTGAAGGTTCTCGGGGGAATAGTGGCGGCGATAGAGGTAGAGCCCCACCCAATCGCTCAGTAGGTAGATGGGAAGCAGCAAGGCAGCTGCCGAAAGCGGCGGCATGACCCAAGCTAGCAACGGCACAGCCAAAGTACCCACGCCCGGCAGACCGCCTTTCGACAGCCCCACTATGAAAGCTGCCAATGCCGCCACAATGAGGCCGGTAGCGGTGAATTGTCCGTCCATGATCTGCTACATCCTTCCGAGCGGCGAAGGTGGATCGCGCCGGTACCGAACCTTTCGTGAATCAGGGAACATTTCCCTCATACGCGTTGGAGACGAGCTGGCGCAGGCCTTCCCTCTCGAGGGGCCGTGGATTCCAGTAAGGGGTTTCCAAAGTCAGATCGACGGCCCTGTCGACGCCCTCGGCCGGCATCCCGAAGTCCTTGAGGGCCATCTTCGCCCCAAGAGACCGACCAAGATCAAACAGCGCCCGCGCCGGGTCCTGGTGGCCAACCGCCTCTCGAAGCGTCGTCAGCGCCTCCGGTGCCGCGGTTTCGTTGAAGCGCAGCGCATGCGGCAGAATAGCTACATGGGTCTCCGCATGAGAAAGTCCGAACGCACCGCCCAGGACATGACAGATCTTGTGGTGAAGGGCCATGCCGACGGAACCAAGACAAACGCCGCACAGCCAGGCGCCGTAAAGCGCCGCCGAACGCCCATTCCTGCTCGATGGATCTTGTGCAATTGCCGGCAAGGCGCGGAAAAGGGATCGGATTCCGGCTTCGGCGATTATCGAAATGATAGGATTCCGGTCCCTTGCATAAAGCGCCTCGACGGCGTGCGCGATGGCATTGATGCCGCTCGACACGGAAAGCGAAACCGGGAGCGTGACCGTCAGGTCGACGTCGTAAATAACCACCTCGGGCAGCACCTTAGGGCTAGACTGGGTGATCTTCCGGCCGTCCGTCGTCTCCCCCAAGATTGGCGTCATTTCCGACCCTGCATAGGTCGTGGGAATGACTATCTGCGGCAGGTCGGTTCTGAGCGCGATGGCTTTTCCCAGTCCAGTTGTCGATCCGCCGCCGAGCGCAATCAGACCGTCTACTTTTCTCTCTGACACGATTTCGAGCGCACGCTCTGTCACCGAAACGGGGGTATGCATCGTTGCGCCGGCAAATATCCCGGCCGATTTGCTGCCTATCAGCGCCGCGAGCGAACTCACCTGCTCTTCCTGGTGGGGCGTGGACAGGATCAGAACAGACTGAAGCCCAAGACGCTCCACCTCCTGGGGAAGTTGATGCAAGGTTCCCGTACCGAACAGAACGCGGCCAGGCTGTGAATTGTAGACGAAGTTCTGCATCACGAATGGCCTCAGGGAACTCCGGGCAAGACCTGTTCATACCAGAGCAGTTCAGCGGGATCTCGGCCGAGATACGAGCACAAGGCGGCCACGACTACATCGTGGTCTTCGCGATCAGGCAAGCCTGATATGGCGACTACCCCGACCAGACCCGCATTCTCGACCCTAATCGGAAAACCGCCGCCGGCGAGGACGTAGTCCGAAACATCCAATCCCTCCGAGAGCCTGAACAGGCGATCTTCGGTTGCCCGCTCCAACATCAGGCTGTAGCTGCTTCGCAGATACCGCTTTACCACGTTGATCTTCCGCCTGGCCCATTCCCGGTTCGAAAAGTCGGAGCCAGGCAAGGCGGCATAGAAGAGCGGGCGGTTGAGGGATTGGATGTCGATCACGATCGGCAGACCCTCCGCAAGCGCCTTCATCCGAAGCGCGGAACCAATCTCAAAGGCGACATGCTCGTCGAAACGATCCAGCACGAGCGCGGATTCCTGCTGGCGTATCCGGGCGATTTGCGAGTTGCTTGTCATTTGGCTCGATCGAACTCCATCAAGAAGCCTAAGCCTCCCCGCAGACGCAGATTCCCGCCGCACAGGCGAATCCGGATGCGCGGCAGCGCCAGGGCGTCTTCAGGCTGCCTGGACGGGCTGCAGGATCTGGTTAGACGCGAAGCGGACTAGAGCACCGTCCTTGTCCGTCTCTGCCCAGATTTTCTGCCATTCCTCGTCCTTCAGGAAAGCTGTCCACTTCTGCTCGCGCTCCGCAAGGCTTTCCCACTCGAGCATGTAGATAAACTGGTCGTTCGCTTCTCCGATGGCCACGGTCCAGCTCCCGACCACCTTGATTCCCAGACGCTGATAGATCGGCGTGTTATGTTTTATAAAGCGCTGCGCAACCAACCCGACCTTCTTGGGTGCTGCATGGTATACTCTCAGTTCATGGATCATCCTAAACTCCTGGTCCAACAACAGAAGCGCGCTCAACGGCCCATGGGGGGCGTTCAGCCGCATGAATTCTTAGGCGCCGATGAGAGCATTCTCTCGGTTTGTGTTTCTCATCTTGCAGAGGAAGGTGAACCCTAGCCCGTATACTTTGTGACTGGATGTTCTTCATCCTTGCATCGCACTCAGACGGATGCTAGAGAATAAATTGGATGCTCGAAAGGTCCACTTTGTTGCCAAATAATAAGGCCAGTTCGCAAACCGTCCGTCTCCCGCTCGATGCGCTGGTAATCGATCGCTCGAGCCGTGAACCAATCCAACAGCAAATTTATCTGGCGTTGAGAGACCTGATCCTGAGACGCGTACTGACCGCCGGACTAAAGCTCCCTTCGTCCCGGGAACTGTCCAAATACCTAACTGTCTCGCGCAATACCGTAGTTCGCGCATATGAGCAGCTGAACAGCGAAGGATATGTCGAGACCAGGCAGGGATCCAACACCTACGTCGTTGATCTGCCGGCCGCCTCGCCGGCAGCTGCCGTGGTCGGCCAGAGAGAGGTGGTGCAGAACACGTCCCGCTTCCTGAAAACCTTTGATGATGTGCAGCGGTTCGAGTTTTCGGAAAATTACGTTTCACTCCGTCCCAGCACCCCCGATGTCTCGAGCTTTCCCTTTAAGACATGGAACCGCATTCTTGGACGGTATCTGATCCATCGAAGCCTGGATCTGTTCTATTACAACTACACTCTGGGTTACCCGCCGCTGCAGGAGGCAATAGCCAACTACCTACAGGCCTATCGCGGTGTCCGATGCGAGCCAGACCAGGTTATCGTGACCAACGGCGCCCAAGCCGGGCTCGATCTGCTTTCACGCGCCTTGCTCGACGAAGGCGACGTCGTGTGGATGGAAGAGCCCGGCTATGTCAACGCGCGGATTGTTTTCCAAGCCGCAGGGGCCCGGCTAAAGCCCCTCAATGTAGCCTCGACGGGTTGGGATCTCAGTAATCCGCCCGAAGAAATCGCAGCCATTTATACAACGCCCTCATGTCAGCATCCCCTTGGCTTGACTATGCTGATGGAGCAGAGGCTGCGATTGCTCGAGATCGCCGACCGCAAGGCCGCCTGGATCATCGAGGATGACTTCGATAGCGAGTATCGATCAACGGGACGATCGATCCCCGCGATGCAGGGTCACGACGATTATGGCCGAACGATCTATGTCGGCACCTTTGCCAAGACGCTGTTTCCTGCGATCCGAATTGGATTCCTGGTGCTTCCGCGGTCGCTTTGTCAAAGCGTAAAGCGAGCAGCCCAATTTTGCGGGCACCAGGTCAGTCTGCCGCTTCAAGCGACGCTCACGGATTTCATTCTCGAAGGGCATTTCGCGCGGCATTTGCGCCGAATGCGCCGGCTCTATGCGCAACGCCGGGAACATTTTCTGAGGATCAGCCGCGAACTCCTCGGGAAATGGCTGGAGCCCTATGAAGCAGACGTCGGAATACAGATTGCGTTCCGTTTTCTGCGCGATGTCGATGACGCCGCGATTGCCCGCAAGGCGAATGAGGCTAACCTCAATGTCATTCCGCTCTCCCGATACTCGCAAAGCGACAAGCCGCTGCGTGGATTTCTGCTCGGATATGTGGCGCTCGATGAACGCCGGATGCAGTCCTACCTCTCGCAGCTCGCGGATATAGTGTCACATTCCCTCGACCCGTCCCCGGAGCGTCAGGAGACAGAGACCGCCGTGATCGCGGATCAATCGTAACGCGCGATTGCAAGGTCGCGGGCGTCAATCTCGGGCGTCCGCCCCGAAACGAGGTTGCCGATGATCCGTGCAGATCCTGAGCTCATCGTCCAGGCCAGGGTGCCGTGACCAGTGTTCAGATAAAGCCCCCTGATCCTCGTCTTGCCGATCACCGGCGTCCCGTCGGGCGTCATGGGTCTAAGACCCGACCAGAAGGCTCCCCTGCTGGCATCGCCGCCGGGGGAAGAGATCCATGACCGAATGTTCCAACGTGCGCCGTGCGTCGGCGGGTACCGCAGAGGTCATTGGTGTAGCCGGAAATCTCACCCATATCGCCAACGCGGATACAGTTGCCCAAACGCGTGATGGCGATCTTGTAGGTTTCGTCCATGACCGTGGATTCCGGGGCCCGCGTTGGTCTGTAATCGGAATCGTGAGCGAATAACCCTTCACCGGATAGACGGGCAGGCGAATACCGAACGGTCGCAAGAGCAGCGGCGTGTAGCTGCCGAGAGCCACAATTACGGCATCGCACGCAAGCGTCCCGTGGGAGGTGACGACACCGTTTACTTGGCCGACCTCTACATCGAGCGTCTTCACAGTAGTATCGTAGCGGAAGTCTACTCCCATCCGGACTGCAGCTGTTTCGACTTCGGCGGTGTTCGCCTGGGCGAGAGATCGCGCCTATTTCGCGGTTTTTTCGCTCTTGTCCGTCAGCATCCGGACCATCTCGGCGACCGCGACTTCATATCCGCGGGCTCCCAGCCCGGCAATAACGACGGTCGCGACCTTCGAAACCAGCGAGTGATGGTAGATCGGCTCCCGCCGATGGATGTTCGAGATATGAACCTCGAAAATCGGACCGGGAAACATCTTCAAGGCATCATAAAGGGATACCGCCTGAAAGCTCAGGCCGGCGGGGTTGATCACGATCCCGGCGGCCTCATCGATCGCCTCATGCACCCAGTTGATTAGGGCTTCTTCTCCATTGGTCTGAAGGAAGCGAACCGGCAACTCGCCGGCCACGTCGCGGCAGGTTTGTTCAACTTGGGCGAGCGTGGTGGTCCCGTATATTTCAGGCTCACGCTTTCCCAAGCGATTCAGGTTCGGGCCATTCAAAACAAAGATAGGCTTCATTCGACTCATCTTTCGTTAGGGAGTTCAAGGGGGCAAAAAGGCGAGGTTAACCCATTATTTAAGAACATTTTGAACCTATTTAAGTAATAAGTGACTTCTCCACTTTACATATATAGGTTATCTTAGAATTTACGACCTGCGTGGCGCGAGCCTCTGAAACCGACGACAGCAACATGTAGGCATCCTGCTCGGTGAAGCCGTATTCGTCGGTGAGCCAGCAGATCATCTCCTTGTAAGATGTCCGCATGGCGTCTTCCATGGCGCGAGCCAGTCCAATCGTGCCAATATGCGATTCCGTCTCGAAGCGCGGGAACAGCATCCGCGACGGACGTTCTTTGACATCGACAGATATCGTGACACGTGCCCCGACTTCCGTCGGTCCCATTCCTGCGACCTCTCCGTCACCTTGGCGGGCATGACAGTCGCCGATGTAAAGGTAGGCACCGTCCGCATTGATGGAGAAATAAGCCGTCGCACCCGGGCCGATCTCCTGCACGTCAATGTTTCCGCCATGCTCGCCATTGTCAATGCTGAGGCAGCTGCCGAATGCTGGCGCGACGCCCAGGACCCCCACCATTGGCTTCACCGGGATCGTGCGCTTCTCGTCCCAATGTATCAAACCGTCAGCGATGCGCATCGGCTTGAAGCGACTCGTCTCAGACGATTGCTCCCACATCCAGTTTTGGAAAAGACCGCTGTCCGAGCGGAAGCCGGTATATCCGAGTTCGTCCAGCTCCATCGATCTAATCGTGACGCAAAGCATCTGGCCGGCTTTGGCGCCCTTCACCTCGATAGGGCCCGTCAGCGGATTGACAAACGGAAACGGCAGATCATCGAGGGACATCTTCGCATCAAGCGACGTGAGGATGCCGCTGTTGCAATTGATCTCACACTCGATGGTGACATCATTCCCGACCTCGATGTGATCGACAAAGTCGTCGGCCCTCGTCATCAGAAACTTCAGATTTTTTTTTATCGTCCTTGATCCCACCATTTTTCTCCTCGCAAGGGCAGCTTTGAATTTAGATGAGAGTAGGAATATTCCCGCCGTCGATGCGAAGTGCGGCGCCATTGATCGCGCCGGCAAGCGGACTCGACAGATACGTCACCAGCGCAGCGACTTCCTCGGGCTCGATCATGCGCTGGATGAGTGAAAGCGGCCTATGCTCTTTGAAGAATGCCTTCTCCCGCTCTTCAACGGTCATGTCGCGACCCCGCATCGCCTCCCGCACGAAGCCTTCCGTCCCCTCGGCGCGCGTCGACGAAGGAAGGACCGAGTTCACGGTGACCCGGGAGCCTCTTGTCGTCTCTGCCAGTCCTCGCGAAATTGAGAGCTGGGCCGTCTTCGTGGCGCTGTAGTGAATCAGGTCGGGGATCACCATCGCCGCGCAATCGCTGGCGATGAATATGATGCGGCCCCAGTTCCTGCCCATCATCTTCGGCAGGTAGTGCCGGGACAAACGCACACCGCTCATCACATTGACGTTGAACAGATTTTGCCAATCTTCATCGGCTATATTGGCGAATTCGGCAGTGTCGTAGATGCCCAGATTGTTGACCAGGATGTCTGCCTCAGGAGCGGCTTCGATGAGCTGCGCCGCGCCCTCTGCGGTCGTCGCGTTGCATCTCACCGCCCGAACCGGAAAGCCGATCGCGGCGACGGCCGCGTCAAGCTTGTCTTCTGAGCGTCCAGAGATGAATACGGTTGCGCCTTCCGAGGCTAGGGAGCGGGCAATGGCCAAGCCGATACCGGCCGTGGAGCCCGTTACAATCGCGGTCTTGTTACGAAGTTGAAGATCCAAACCGCCCTCCTGCCGAAAATGCCTCCAAGAGGCGTCAGTCGAAAACGTCACCCATGGCAGAAGCGATCAGATCTCCTGCGGACACGATCTGTGATGAGAGGATATTGCGTCACACCATCGCTGAAGAAGGTCCAAAGTCGAACAAATCGACGGGACCAGTTACCTTCTTGAGCGAAGCTTGCTTTTCGTGACTTGAAAGGCGACGCCTGCTAGCTACGGGACGCCCCACGGTTCGATTCGCCCAACGCTGGTCGAGCGTAACAAGGTCTATCGGTGCATCGGGCGCGGCTTTCAAGGCAGATATGGTCCGCGCCATTAGAGATCAAAAGCTGCTAGGCGGTAGTCATCTCCCACAGCATCGCCCGCGCACACATTCGGTGCTGCGACGACATCGTTGACGAAGGCCGCTTACATTCGTCATGGGAGGAGCCGCTCTTTTCCAACCATGGACTGCTGGGGCAACGTTACTGGACCCTTCGTTTCATAGAGAATTGGACCTTTCATAACGCCACTCACCGGCTATCTTCTAGCTCCAATAGAGGAGGATGGACTTGCACTTACATTGAGTGGACGCGAAATGAGGATGACGATCAGCTGCATAAAAGTCATTCTTGTTCTATGTTCAGTATGTATGCGAATTCCTACCGCATCCACCCTCTTAGTGATTTCCTTGCTCTAACCGAATAGAGGGATCTATAGTTTTAGTGCTAATATTAAATTAGGACTATACTATGTCGAACCTTATGATTTGAACATGGTCGAGCCGTCTTCTCATGTTTGACGGTTTACCAATGTGGAGACGAAGCTATGGACACATACAGGCAGGAGAATATGTCGAAGAACGTAGATCAAGAGACTAGGACACCGAACTGGTCCGCAGGGGCAGGGTATATAGACGGCAAGTTCATGCCCATCGCCGAGGCGAAGATCCCAGTGACCGACTGGGCGTATCGCCGGTCGGACGTGGTCTACGATGTCGTCAGTGTATGGGACGGGGTCTTCTTTCGGCTCGACGACCACATTGCCCGTTTCCGCAGATCGATGAACCGCTACAAGTTCAACATCAAGGAGACCGACGAGGAGATCCGCACCATTCTGCACAAGCTCATGGCGCTGTCGGGGCTGCGGAACGCCTATGTCGCAATGGACTGCCTGCGGGGACAGGCCGCCCCTGGTGTGCGCAGCCCGGTGAAGGCAAGAAATTACCTCTCGTGCCACGCGGTTCCGTTCTCGACCTTGGTGCCACAGGACAAGATCGAGCGCGGCATCCACATGATGGTGTCTTCGATCCCGCGCATACCGCATGCTTGTGTGGACGCGACGGCGAAGAACTTCCACTGGGGCGACCTGAACCTCTCCATGTTCGAAGCGGACGAGAAGGGCGCCGACTATCCGGTTCTCCTAGATCTGGAGGGCAACGTGACCGAGGGTCCCGGCTTCAACGTCTTCACCGTGACAAACGGCGTGGTCGCCACGCCGGACTACAACATGCTCGAAGGCGTGAGCCGCGCATCGGCAATGGACATATGCGCCGAGCTCAACATTCCGTTCGAGGTTCGCAAGGTCTCGGTCGCCGAGCTGCGCGATGCAGATGAGATCTTCGTCTCGTCGACGGCGGGCGGCGTGATCGGCGTGAGCCGAATCGACGGTCGCATACTCAATAATGACCGGCCTGGCCCGATCAGTGAAAAGATCCGTGAAACCTATTGGCAAAAGCGTCTCGCCGGCTGGCATGGTGAGCCTGTCAACTACGAGCTGGAATAGCCCCACATGACGTCCGTCAGGCTTGGTTCCCTCAGTGAGGCGGGCCTGCTGGGACCTGCCGGCTGACTCCACATCGCGATTGCAGGAAGGCCTCCTCGCCTTGCCGAGAGCGGCGGTCCTCATTCGCGATCTTCCCAAATTCCGAGCCGCCGACGCAATACGGCTAGCTGCCGCCCTGGCTGAGGTAGCGCCACCTCCTTGAGACCGAGGCGGGGCAAGTGGCAGTACGACGTGCTGGAGCAGGAGATCTTGACTTTGTCGTGATCATAGATCGCGATCCGAGACATCCGCTTTGCGGGACTCGCGTTGTCGAAATCACTACGGAAGAGGCCGATCACGCGTTTTCAATTCCGCAAGTGATCCCGAAGAGTTCGGCTGGCCCGTGTCAAACGAACCGACGAAGCTCTGCGAATTTCAACTCAACTTAAGGTGAGGACTATGGCAGGCTTTCCTCTTGCTATTAATACAATCAGCGACGCTTGGATCACCCCGCTTGAACAATCGATCAGGCGATTGTCGAAACTCGGCTACAGCCAATTCGACGTGACGGTAACCCCGACGCATCTCGATACCGAGAACCTGACGCCACCCGATCTGCGCCGCTTGCGCCAGATCATGGCCGATGATGGCGTCCGTATCTGCTGCCTTACGCTCCAGAGCCTCGACCACAATCTCGCAAGCCCGCGCGCCGAAATCCGCGATATGACCCTGGGCTTCAAGAAAAAAATCCTGAACATCGCCGCGGATCTCGACATCCCCGGCATCGTCCTCGTCAGCGGTCGCTACAATCCGCTCAACCCACCGCCGCGTGCGCAGCTAGAGGGCTGGCTCCGAGACAGCCTGGATCGGATCATTCCGTATGCGGAACAGGTCGGGGTCAAGCTTTATCTAGAAAATATTCCGATGGGAGTGTTGCCGACGGCCCAGCTGATGATGGAGTGGATTACCGAATTCAATAGCTCGGCGCTAACCGTCTGCTATGATGTATCGAACGCCCACTTCATCAAGGAAGATCCCGCACAAGGTGTTCGCACCGTCGCGTCGAAGCTGGACCTTCTTCACGTGTCGGACACTCCGTTTGACAGCTGGAAGCACGACCCGATCGGCACCGGAACGATCGATCATGCCGCAGTCGCACAGGCGCTCAGAGAGATCGGCTACAAGGGCATGAGTTCGCTTGAGATTCTTCTTCCCAATCCCGACCCTGTGGTCGTCGCGAACCACGGGATCTTGGCCGAAATGGGATGGGAGCCCCTGCGCCCCAGGTCCTGACGTGAGTCTGCCTAAGGAGAGTCGGGGCCTCGCGGCGGCCGCCGATCTCGCCGCCTTCCGGCCAAATCAAGGCGCCGCCTTTACAGCCGTTTGCGCCCGCAGCCGTCACGATCCGACGCCAAGGGCAAGCCCCTCATCGCCATGATCACCGGCTTCGTGGATCATTAACCATCCGCGCGCGGTGCGCTCCGCAGATGCTCGACGGCGCGATAGGCGAACGTGATCGCGGGCCCCAAGGTTATCCCGGGGCCTGGATAGGTTCCGCCCATAATGGAATTGGCCATATTGCCGCATGCATAAAGCCCAGCTATCGGCACCCCCCGCTTGTCGACCACCCGCGCCCATTCGTCGGTCACCAAACCGGCCGCGGCGCCTATATCGGACGGATAGAGTTTGACGGCATAGAACGGCGGCTTCTCGATCAACCCCAGGGTGGGGTTAGGTCCTGAGGCGGCGGCATCCCCGTTGATCCGGTGATACTCCGTTTCGCCGCGCCCGAAATCCAGATCTCTGCCCGTGCGCCCGAACTCGTTCATGCGGGCAATCGTTTCTTCGAGTTGGCCAGGATCTATCGCGAGCTTGGCGCCAAGTTCAGCCAGCGAGGCGCCGGCCGTGAGATAGCCCTCGTTCAGGAACGGTCGCAGGTTCAGCGCACCTGGCCGGACCATTCCAAGACCATATTTTTTTAAGCCGATGGCATCTGTGATGATGTAACAAGGTATGGTGGGAGAGTGCCTGTGCGCCTCAATCATGGCACGAGCGAAGCGATGGTATGAGGTCGCCTCATTGACGAAGCGTCGCCCCGACTGGTTGACGCAAACGGTTCCCGGCTTGCTTCTGTCTAGGATGAAGTGCGGAAAAAGGGCGGTCGAGCCATCCTCCCGTTTGCGTCGCGACACCGGAGCCCAGAATGCACCGTCGAGATTCGAATGTCCGATCTGCGCTCCCACTGCAATGGCAAGGTCGTGGAGCGCACCGTCATGTTGCGGGGTCGTGAGGCTAAGCGCCGAGGCGGCGTCACCCAGTAGCTGCTGTCGGTGCTTAGGATGGTGATTGAACCCTCCTGCCGCCAGTATGACGGCATCGCGCGCGTGTACGGTGCGCTGATGCGTGCCGTTCAAAAGCACGAGCCCCTCGACCCTGCCCCCTGCAAGAAGCAAGCGCTCCACCGTTGTGTCCAGAACGATGGCACAATTCAATTTCTTCACACTTTGCAGAAGCCGCGCGACCAGCGCGTTGCCCATCACCAGACGCGTACCCCTCGGGCCCCGGAGCCGGTCGGCAGCGTAGCGCACGAACAGCGCGATGGAATGCCGGAGCGACTGCCATGACCTCGCAAGATTGAACAGGTGACTGATGTCCCTACGGTCGACCATCATTCCGCCGAACAGCGTGAATTCAGGCATTGGCGGCAGTAAGAGGCGCAGGTCCTTGCCCAGCCTTCTTCCATCGAAAGGAAGCGGCTCCAGAGCTCGGCCCCGAAGCACAGCACCGTTGACTTGCTGCTCATAGTCGGGATGCGTCGGATACGCCCGAAAAGCGACCTCAGTCCGGCTCTCCAGCAACTCGACTGCGTGAGGTCCGCTGGCTAGGAACTGGTCGCGAAGCTTCCGCTCGGAATGCGTGCCGACGACTCCCGAGAGAAATGCAGACGCCATTTCCAGACTGTCCTGCGCGCCAACCGACCTAGTATGCAGCGAGTTCGGAATCCAGACCGTCCCGGCCGACAGCGCCGTTGTGCCGCCGACATGTCTTGCACGTTCCACGACAAGAACGGATTTTCCCGCTAGCGCCGCAAAAACCGCTGCCGAAAGCCCGGCCCCGCCGGCACCGACGACAATGACATCGTAGCTCTCCGCGACACCGTCCAAGTTTGTAATCATTAGAACCACTCCCGCCTGAGGCAGCCGCGCAAACGACAGCCTCTCCTACGTCGACGTCGCGCACGCGCCATCACGCTCTGGAATATGCTAGTGGATCATTCCGGCCGAATGAAAAGCGCCAGTGCACCACAAGTGAAGCAGACCAATTCTCGATTTCCTCCACACCTGCGCGTCTGGGGCTTGCGGACACGTAGAACCGAATGTTGGCGACCGGACGATCATCATTCAGAAGAAGACCGGCCGAGCCGTGCATTCGAACTCACCGATCAAACGGGCTGTCACTGCATGGATAGAAGTCGCAGGCTCGGTGAAAGGCAGTATTTGTTTCCGAGCCGCGTGCACGCATGCCACATATGTCGACGCGGCAACATAGCAGAGTCGTTGAAAGGTGGGTTTCGAGGATCGGGCTTGATCCCAGGCGCTAGCGCACACTCTCGATGAGACGGATGAAGGCGGCGCAGCGCATATTACAAGAAGACGGGCAATCTACACGCCGTCCAGCTCTTGCTCGGCCACAAGAAGCTGGAGAGCAGCGTGCGGTATCTCGGGATCGAGGTCGACGACGCCCTGGCCATCTTTGAGCAGGCTGAGTTGTAGTACTCAATAGCGGCGCTTCGAATAGAAGCGCCCGCTACCAGCCACGCGGAAGGCCAAGTTCGACCGAGCCTGTGTGGAAACGTGTTGATATGATAGAGTGATTCCCGTTGAGCGGGGGTCGGGATGAAGCGTTTCAT